>NZ_LT599032.1:3023955-4223955 GCF_900079725.1 uncultured Dysgonomonas sp. | reverse complement strand
AATTCGCCGACATTGTAAGCGTTTTCTACAAGCTTCTCATTCTTCATTATATCAAGTACAGCGATAGCTGCCGCACAAGCCAGATGATTCCCCCCGAATGTAGTTCCCAATTGTCCGTATACAGCCTTAAACATCGGATTAATCAGGACTCCCGACATTGGGAAACCATTACCTATACCTTTAGCTACTGTTATCAAATCTGCTTCTATATTGGCATACTCATGGGCGAAAAATTTACCGCTGCGGCCATAGCCCGATTGTATCTCGTCCAGAATCAGGATAGTTCCTGTTTCGGTACAAACATCGCGAAGTTCTTTCAGAAAATCATCGTATGGTATCTGTATGCCTGCAACACCCTGAATACCTTCTATAATAACAGAGCAATATTCTTTTGTGGCCAATTCCTTCTTTACAAATTCAATATCATTAAACGGAGCGAACACTACATTATCCGATTGGTTTACCGGAGCTGAATATGCAGGGATATCTGTTGTGGCAACGGTAACCGAAGTACGTCCGTGAAACGCTTTCTTAAATGAGAGTACTTTCTTGCGTCCATTGTGGAACGAAGCCAGTTTTATAGCATTCTCGTTTGCTTCTGCGCCTGAGTTTACAAGGAACAGAAAATAGTCAGGGTAACCGCATTGTTCTCCCATCTTTTGCGCCAGCTCCTGTTGCAGCTTATTCACTACAGAATTGGAATAGAACCCGAGTTTATTCAACTGTTCTGTAAGCTTAGCTACATAGTAAGGATGTGTATGCCCCACCGATATTACAGCATGGCCTCCGTAAAGGTCTAAGTATTCATTACCCTTATCGTCATACACATAACATCCTTTACCTTCCACGACATTGATATCGAATAGTGGAAATACATCGAATAATTTCATTTTATATATTATTTATTTCTTTAATTGTTTCTATTAAGTTCTCTTTCCGGATAATGTACATTCCTAACCTGACCTGCGAAATTCCGTCTTTCAGCTTATATGTGTACACAGGATGCCCATCCTGCTCGAGAATCTCGAAATAAGAAAATTCTATATTCTTATTGGCTTCCAGCTCTTTGGTCACTTCTACAATATGGGAAGATATGACAAAGAACGAACTTTTCACCTCGGTAAATGCATTCACCACAGCCAATGTCCCGTCATAGGCATCTTTCACATTCGTACCCCTGAATAATTCATCGAAGATCACCAACATATTCCGGTGTGTTTTCAACTGGCGGGCAACATCCTTGATACGCATCACTTCTGCATAAAAATGGCTGTAACCGGAACTCAGGTTGTCGGAAATATTAATTGTAGTACACAATCCCGACAATATACTCAAAGTCATCCTCTTTGCGGGAACAGGGAATCCCACATGCGCCAGATATGCGGACAATCCCAGCGCTTTCAGGAAAGTGGATTTCCCTGCCATATTCGGTCCCGAAATAAATAACAGGTTCGAGGGCTGTTCAAAGCGCATATCATTCGGAATAGCCCCTTCTACAAAGGGATGGTATAAACCATCTATCTCCAGCTGGTTATCATCGGCCGGAAGCATTTCTGCATATGATAGTCCGTATTTATCCGCCGCTTTCGCAATGGACAGAAAAGCATCATACTCATATATAAGGTCAAGAAAGAAAAGAATATCCTTCTTGTGGGTATAACGAAACATATAATCGAGCCTGGAGGTCTCATAAGAAGGGATTTTTAGTCCTAATTTCATTACATCAACATATTCAGCCGAAGAAAATATTTCCAAAACCTTTTCGTTATTCTTTTCCAACAATTTCGGATAATTATTTCCCTTAAACTTATCAGCCAGAACATGAGAAAAAGCATATATCGTCTTCAACAGGTCGACAGTAGAGCCAACTCCTTTCTTTACCAAATAGTACTCGGTATTCGTACTTATCCTGTCCATTATCATCCTCTCCAAGGCTGTAAACCATGTAGGAATACGTGTTGGATAATCACCATGCCGGATATAATATTCGGTAAAATCAAGAGAATCTTTATCTACACTCAGGCCTTCGGGCAAATATTTCTGAAAGAACGCGATTGTGTCTGTCCGTTCAGTTATCTTTTCCAGATCGGTCAGAGGATTGGACAAAAAGTTATAAAGTATCCTCCTGCCACCATAACACTGAGTGTGATTAAACAGGCTGAATACAGACGTACCGTCTTTGACTGTGTCAAAGATTTCAAGGTCTTTCAGGGTTTGGGAGTCTACTTCAAATTTCATGCGATTCAATTTATTGATTTATGCCAATTATATAAAAGCAATCGTCTTCTACTTTCCAATTCATTAATGTGAATAGAACTGACATCTTCCAATTTATAGATGCTGGTATCTAATACAAAACCGTTTCTATCTATCTCTGTAAAAGAAAAGAAAATATCATCCACATCATTAACAAAACCAACATACCAGTCTCCATTTGCTTCAATTCCTAACAATGTTGATTTGTCTTTTTTATATTCATTTAATGTATTAAAAACCCAATTGGAAGAAGAATCTAAGGGTAAAGTACTACTTTGCTCACTATCTATAAGAGCGTTATTATCTATAATATACTGGATCGATTTCAGATAATCATTATCGACAGTTATATAATTTACATCTGAATACCTCAGGGTAATAACTCCATCAGATTTACCATTTCGAGTAAAATGTTGTATTTGAACGGTATTCGAATTAAAACTTAAAACATATCCACAAAAGCTAGTCTCTCCTGTATATTTTTTAAAATACAAAAGCTTTTTACTTTTCTTTGACTCTGTAAAAATCTTATCATATAAATCCATAATTCACATCTTTAAAAAGCCGAAGCCTTTAGCTTTAATCCGATTGTCTCTTCCAACCCGAATATCAGGTTCATATTATGTACAGCCTGTCCCGACGCACCTTTTACCAGATTGTCTATGCAGGAAAGGATAAGCAGCTTACTTCCGTGTTTTTCCAGATGCAAGATACATTTATTTGTATTTACCACCTGCTTGAGATCTATATTTTTATCGGAGACAACCACAAAAGGACTTTCTTTGTAAAAATCCTGATATAATTTCACAGCCTCTTCAATAGTTCCGTCAAATTTCAGATAAGTAGAAACAAATATACCTCTGGTGAAATTTCCACGGACAGGAATAAAGTTAATATCTTCTGTAAAACCGGTCTGTAACTGAGCTAATGACTGGCGAATCTCTGTCAGGTGCTGATGTTCGAAAGCCTTATAAACAGAGATATTATTCTCCCGCCAGCTGAAATGGGAGGTTGCCGACGGCTTTACTCCCGCCCCGGTGGAGCCTGTGATAGCATTCACATGGATTTCCGTATTCAGCAATCCGGCCTTCGCCAGTGGCAACAGGCCTAACTGTATAGCCGTGGCAAAACATCCGGGATTGGCGATATAAGATGATTTCCGTATCTCTTCTTTATTCAGTTCGGGTAAGCCATAAATAAATTTATTTTCATCGGCTTTGTGCCTGTAATCGGTAGACAGGTCTATAATTTTCAGATGTTCGGGAATCTCATTCGCTTCCAAAAACTTCTTTGTATCACCATGTGCCGTACAAAAAAACAATACATCTATTGTATCGTAAGGCAACTGGTCGGTAAAACTCATCTCCGTATCGCCTAACAATCCACTATGTACATCCGTTAGTTTATTGCCCGCGTTACTTGTACTGTTTACAAATACCAGTTCCACCTGCGGATGATTGATTAATATCCTTATCAGTTCTCCGGCAGTATAGCCGGCTCCCCCTATAATTCCTGCTTTTATCATAGTCATTTATTATTTCAGAAACTTTTTTAAGATATCTCTATGGCTCTATGTTATAGAGTCGGCTCTCTGCCTTTTTCCATAAAAGTAATATATTTAATACAATGAGAAATGAACAGCTATCCTGTAACTGTTAAAAAAAGGTTACACTTCTGACACTTTTTACATCTTTTTCTATGCTACTTTTATATTCATTGTGACCTTCGTGATTTTCTTTGTATGCTTAGTGGTAAAATATTTTTGTTATACTCAGATACACGGAGTAAACACAGGGAGAAAGGTAACAAAAGTAACAGATATATCAGTAAACAGTGAATACAGAACAACTCACTACTTAAAACTTACCATTTGTTAAAAGGTAACAAAGGTAACAAAGTTAACAATATTTACAAATTCAAATACTTGTTACTTTTGCTCCGTTCCATACGCTTATGGTCTACTATATAGATAAACGAATAATGAATTTATAACTCTTTCCCGTTCTTTTTCTGTACACTATGATATATCTTATTTGTCATAGCATAAATCTTAGTAAAGCCTTTCGCATCATCCGATGTCCACGCCTTATTCACTTCGCCGTACTCACCAAAATCAGCTTTCATCAAATCGAAGTCACTTTCCACTCCAATCAGCACATAATGATATGGTTGCAGTTTAATGCTCACCCTACCAGTTACATTTTGCTGCGAACTTGATAGCATTGCTTCAATATCACGCATCACAGGTTCCAGATATTGTGCTTCGTGAAGAAACATTCCGTACCAGTTACCTACCTGCTCTTTCCAATACTGTTGCCATTTGGTTAGTGTATGCTTTTCCAGCATTTTGTGCGCATTGATAATCACCAGCGGAGCCGCGGCTTCAAAGCCCACACGTCCCTTTATGCCGATAATAGTATCACCTATATGCATATCGCGGCCGATAGCATAAGCCGATGTAATCTCTTCTATCTTCTGGATAGCTTTTACCTTATCAGCATATTTTTCACCGTTTACTGCTGCTATTTCGCCTTCTTCGAAATCAATCGTAAGAACTTCCTGTCCTTGTTTCTGCAATTGGGACGGATAGGCTTCTTCCGGCAAAGTCTGTTCTGACTTCAGCGTTTCTTTGCCACCTATACTTGTACCCCAAAGCCCTTTATTAATGGAATATACCATCTTCGTAAAATCGGCTTCATATCCATGTTCTTTCAGATAATTGATTTCATACTCACGGGTAAGGATCATGTCGCGGGTGGGTGTAATAATCTCAATGCCGGGAGCAAGCACATCAAATGTCAGGTCGAAGCGAACCTGATCGTTTCCTGCTCCTGTGCTGCCATGAGCAACAGCGTCAGCACCTATTTCCTTTGCATAGTTGATAATGGCTATCGCCTGAAATATACGCTCCGAACTCACCGAAATCGGGTATGTACCATTACGCAATACATTTCCGAAAATCATATATTTAATGCTCTTTTCGTAGTATTCCTGTGTTATGTCGAGACTTACATGTTTTACAGCACCTAATTTATAGGCTTTCTCTTCTATAACTTTCAGTTCTTCGGGCGTGAAACCTCCGGTGTTGGCTATGGCTGTATATACATCATATCCCATATCAGCGGACAGATATTTTGCACAGAACGATGTGTCTAATCCTCCACTGAATGCTAAAACGACTTTCTTTTTCATATATGTTATGTTATTTCAATTGCTTTTTGAGGTCTTTGATTATCTCTTTTATCTCCTTCTTGTCTTTCTGCTTTTCGGGATCGAAGAGCATCGCAGTACAGATACAGTATTTCCTGTCGGTACGGGTAAGGATATCATAATTGACACATCCCTGACAGCCACGCCAGAAAGACTCATCATCAGTCAGTTGTGCAAAAGTCACAGGCACATACCCCAGTTCTGTATTTATTTTCATTACCGCAGCACCCGATGTAAGACCAAATACTTTGGCTGTCGGAAACATAGCTCTAGCCAGAGAAAAGGCATGCTGTTTGATTTTTTTTGCCAGCCCGTGCTGTCTGAATTTTTCAACTACAATTAACCCGGAATTGGCAACAAACTGCTTATTCCCCCATGATTCTATATAGCAAAATCCGGCAAACTCATCTCCCATCAGAGCAATGATAGCTTTACCTTCCTTTATTTTAAGTTCCACATATTCCGGTGTACGTTTTGCAATTCCCGTGCCCCGCACCTTAGCCGCAGCCTCAATTGTATCCAATATCGTTTGCACATATCCGACATGGCTTTCGTTGGCTATCTGTATAGTAAGTTGTTGTTGCTCCATCGGCTTTTCTACCACAAGTTCTTCTATGTTGTTCATTGTTGTCTTATCATTCAATATTCGGTATAAATTCAGAAAGTGAAGCTATTACCTCCTCCCTGCTTATATTCTCTCTCGGTATCAGAAGTATAGTATCGTCACCTGCAACTGTACCCAGTATATAACGTGTAGCCCTGCGGTCTATTTCTCCCGCTATGGCCATAGCATAACCCGGACGGGTCTTTATCACAGCCAGTTGTCCCGAAAATTCAATATTAACAAATCCGAAAGAAGACAACGGCATTTCCTCTTCCATATTCTGCATCGACTCCGAAAACTGATATACATAATTACCTTTTGCCGTGGGCACCTTCACTATTTTCAGTTCTTTTATATCGCGGGACAAAGTAGCCTGTGTAAGTTCAAACCCTTTATCCATCAACAGTTTAAGAAGCATATCCTGACTATTTATATCATTCGTCTGCAACACTTCTCTTATTATTTTATGTCTGTATTTCTTAGTCATTACGTATAAATATGCAAATAATAATGCAAATTTACACATATTTATGCATATTCTAAAATATTTAATGCATAAAAAATATTATTATATAAATAGCACTCCGACAAAAAGTTAAACATTCCTTTTTTTAATTTATTTTTCTATATTTGCAAAATATAGGATGCGCCTCGGCGTAATTAAAAGAAACGTTGACTATACTCTCGGCTTCTTCTATATTTGCGTATTCACACTTCAGGACACATTATGTCTGGAAATAAAACTTAATATTTTGAATTTGAATGGATGAACCAGAGAAAAAGCAACCGATAATATCTGTCTTGCGATCAGATGCTCCAGCTAAAAAAGCGACAAAAGTCACCATTGATGACTCTTTTGCACGCATTGTAGTATATGAAAAGGAGGATTTGACTAACGATGAGATTTTTCTTCTTCTGAATATTCGGAAATGTATAAAAATAGATATCGACAAACACTATGAACGCACAAATGAGGGTGTTGAAACACATTCTTATACTATATATAACATCCTGATTTAAACAGGTCAAGTTCACAGAACATATCTTACTTCTTTAAACGCAAAGCGTCTCTCATCTCCGCTTTCCGTTTGCAAAATAAGCGTTCCATCGGAAGCTACATTTTTTATCCTGGCTATAAAATCGTTTGTGTTGTCATTAAATAAATGATAACCTGTTTTTCTGAACAGAGAATCTCTATACTCCTCTGCAATAATCTGCATCTCTCCCCTCCTCAACTTCTCGTAATAAGAAAAAAGGAGTTCTCTGACTTCTTCGAGCATGATACTCTGCTCATAATACTCTCCTGTTATTTGCTTCAAAGAAACAGGATTAGGCAGACTGCTATCAAAACTCTCCTGATTAAGATTGACTCCTATCCCACAAACAGACTCTTTTATTTCATCTCCTTCTATGGCATTCTCAATCAGTATTCCGCATATCTTCTTCTCTCGCCAGTAAATATCATTAGGCCATTTTATTGTAATACCATCTGCATATTTCCGGAGAAAATCGGCTACAGCCAACGATACAACCTGCGATATAAGGAACTGCTCATTTGCTTTTACCGCATCGGGATACAATACAATACTGAACAACAGATTCTTTCCGTTCTCCGACATCCAGCCGTTGCCGCGCTGCCCCCTGCCTCCGGTCTGAAAATCGGCCGAGATAATGGTTCCTTCCTTTACTTTCTGTTTCAGCAACAGGCTTTTCATATAATTGTTTGTAGAATCAATTTCGTCGACAAGGTGGATAATCAGAGGCATAGTATGTTCGATTATTTAGATATTAGACAAATTATTATATTCGGTTTGCTTCACTTTTGGCAATTTCTTTATCACCTCATCCACCGAGTGTTGGATAAGTTCTTTGATCAAAGCATCAGATACATCACTCTCAATAACAATAGTATTCCAATACTTTTTGTTTGAATGATAACCCGGCCTGATACCGTTGTAATGCTCCCTCAGTTCAATCGCTTTCTCCGGATCACATTTCACATTCAGCCAGAATTCACCGTCTCTTGACTCCAGGCCCATATAGGCAAACATTTTGTCCATTACTTTATAGACCAGCGTATCATCTCCGAAAGGAAAGCTTTCTGTCGCCCCTTTTATCGATATACATGCTTCACGAACTTCTTCTATATTCATTTTCTCTAATTTACAGGTGCCAGAAATGCATCGTCTATATGTTCTATCTCAAACTTTTTGCCATTCCATATAGCCGCAACCACATCGAAACGGGCAGGCTGATCTATATCGTACTCCCTAAGGTAAAAATCGGCAGCTTCAACAATCCGTTTTATCTTTCCCTTCGATACTGCCTCCTCCGGGTTTCCCCATTGGCTCGAACTACGGGTCTTTACTTCTACAAAAACAATATATTCCTCATTCCGGGCAATTATATCTATTTCATATTTTTCATATAGCCAGTTACGCTCTATTATTTCATAATTCTTCTGCCTGAGATAATGCTCCGCTGCATCCTCACCCTTTTTCCCCAGATCGTTATGCTCGGCCATAAGGCAAAATCAGCCGATTGTTATTTTCTTGGTTTCTTTACTGTAAACAGGAACCAAATTCACGGTATCCTCTGTTAAACAGTATTCTACAGAATCTTGCAGATTATGAGCTTCCAACCGCTTAATATGCTCTGTACGGTCAATATAACTGCGAACATCGGGCAATGCCTCTTTCCACATCGACAAAGCTACCTGCGTTGCATCCGAGGCGGGAGCATAGCCTCTATCAATCAACTTCTGAGCCAAAGCACCGCCAAAAAGGGAATCCTCCATATTGAAACGGTTATTCCATCCGGCACAAAGCACTATTACATCCTTCTCTTTATCTGCGCAGAAGTCCGCCAAAGCGCTAATGTTGGAAAAAGCACCAACGGTCAGTATATCCGAATCTTTCGCCATATCAATGGCCTGCGTTCCGTTAGTGGTAGTGAATACAACATCCTTACCTCTCACTTTGTCGGCTGTATAGTCAAATGGGGAATTGCCAAAATCTGCAAAATCGCAACGCTTCACATTACGCTCTGCCCCTACAAGATATCCCTTTGCCTTATAGTCCTGCGCTTCTTCAATCGAAGCTACAGATATAATAGAACTCGCTCCGTTCTTCAAGGCTGCGCACATCGTAGTGGTTGCCCTGAAAATATCTACTACAACCGTAATATGGTTATTATCACTAGCATAATATGGATAAAGAGCCGGAGAAAAACACACTTCTACTTTCATTCTTTTAATGCTGCTTTAATCCGTGTAAGTTTTATCAATAAGCCTTCCAACTGATCGAGTGGCAACATATTTGCGCCATCCGACAAGGCATTGGCCGGATCGAAATGTGTTTCTAAGAATAATCCGTCGACACCTGTTGCAATACCCGCTTTACACATTGTTTCTATCAACTGTGGCTGCCCTCCGGTAACACCCGATGCCTGATTTGGTTTTTGAAGGCTATGGGTAGCATCCAGAACGACAGGAAAGCCGAATTCTTTCATTTCGGGTATCCCGCGAAAATCGACTACTAAATCAGAGTATCCGAAAGACGTTCCTCTATCTGTTATAATCACATTATCGTTCCCCGAATCCACAACCTTTTGCGCGGCAAATTTCATCCCGCCCGGTGCAAGAAACTGGCCTTTTTTGATATTTACTATTTTCCCTGTCTTAGCCGCAGCAATAAGCAGATCTGTCTGACGGCAAAGAAATGCAGGAATCTGCAATACATCGACATATTCGGCAGCCATCGCTGCTTCATGCGTCTCATGGATATCTGTCACCGTAGGCACACCAAATGTTTCGTTTACCTTACGCAATATTTTCAGTGCTTTCTCATCACCGATACCGGTAAAAGAATCGACTCGCGAACGATTTGCTTTTTTATACGAACCCTTGAAAACGTAGGGTATATCAAGTTTTGATGTGATTTCTATTATTTTTTCGGCAATGCGCAATGCCATCTCTTCCCCCTCAATAACACATGGTCCCGCAAGCAGGAAGAAATTATCATTTTTCAGATTTGTAATATTCATTTTATTCGTTTGATTAGAATGTATTAAAAACTTTATCAAAGGTACAAATATTATCTCTTATGATAAAACGCCCAGATATCTATAATTATTACTAAATCCAACAGTGCAGACGAATCTTAATGAAACTAAAAAAACATACCTTTTCTTGCTCATAACAAGAATATTGACTAAAATTGCATCTGTTAATATATCATGTACAACACTATTGAAGAGACCGGTATTAACAGTTTAAATCTTTTTCCACTAAAAACAACTATTCATTCCAAACAAAGCAGCAACTAGAAAAGGAAGGCAGATCCTCTGCCCATACGAAATAGGAACATAAAACACTGATTTAATTCGTTTTGAAATTATGGAAACAACAACAGTAAAACTTTATTCTCTCAACTACAAAGAGGCTAAAACATATATGTTTGCCCTTTTGTTTATTGCCGGCAACATAGCACTTCCTCAACTTTGCCATCTCATACCGGGTGGAGGGCTCACATGGCTGCCCATCTATTTCTTCACACTGATTGCCGCATATAAATATGGCTTCCGTGTAGGACTGCTGACAGCCATATTATCCCCTTTGGCTAACAATATCTTATTTGGCATGCCCCCGGCTGATGTATTGCCTATAATCCTCATCAAATCATCTTTATTGGCCGGTGCTGCTGCGTATGCCGCCCACCGTTTCGAAAAAGTGTCTCTTCTTGCATTAGTTGGCGTGGTACTGGCTTATCAGATCATAGGAATACCAGTAGAATGGGCTATAGAAAAAGATCTGTTTGTAGCTGTTCAGGACTTCCGCATTGGCATACCGGGTATGCTAATCCAGATATTTGGAGGCTTTGCCGTATTAAAGGCTATGGCTAAACTCTAAAAAATAATTTCGGAATTTCAGGTTTCAAGATTTCAAAATATGTTATTCACAATATAACTACATCTTTATCTTGAAACCTGAAATCTTGAAATCTTGAAATCATAATTATCATGTATGATAAAACATTCGAAGAAGTATTGGAGCGGTTTCGCGCAATATCTTTTTCCGAACAGTTCGATATGATTGTGGCCATCGCTAACGGAGGCATAATCCCTGCGGCGATCCTAAATCAGCGTTTCGGCATTGAAATACAACTTTTAAAAATCAATCTGAGAGACAGCAACCAGAGGCCAATTTACGACAGCCCACAGCTAATGGCTCCCATCGATTTTGATTTTAAAGGTAAAACAATACTGCTTGTAGAAGACAGGGTTAAAACAGGGGCATCTCTTACGAAAGCCTGTGAACTGCTGAAAGACGCTAAACTGATAAAAACATTTGCGGTGAACGGAAAAGCAGATTATAGTCTCTACGATGAAACTTGCTTTAAATTTCCATGGTTATTATAATGAAGGGTAAAAGGTAAAACAAATAAAGAAAAAACAGTTGGTTATGGATAGACGTAATTTTTTAAGAGCAATAGCACTTACAGGAGCCGCAGCTACAATTAAAGCAAGCGGCAATATAGATATACTGTCTGAGAAATTTATCAGCTCCGAATCTGCAGCCGCAGTAGATATGGTTGCCGTCATGGGTGGTGAACCCGAGGTTATGTTCAGGCGTGCCATGACTGAAATGGGCGGCATGAGCAAATTCATAAAAAAAGGGTGGAAAGTAGTAGTAAAACCGAATATAGGATGGGATAAGACTCCTGAACAATCGGGCAATACCAACCCGAAGCTGGTAACTGAAGTTATCCGCCAATGTTTGTCTGCCGGAGCAAAAGAAGTTGTGGTATTCGACCATACCTGCGACGACTGGCTGAAGTGTTACAAAAACAGCGGCATCGAGGCGGCAGCTAAAGCCGCAGGGGCAAAAGTAGTACCTGCACACGAAGAATCATATTACCGTGAAGTTACTCTACCAATGGGGAAGAAACTGAAAAGTGCAAAGATACACGAAGCCATCATCGATTGCGATGCATGGATAAATCTTCCTGTTTTGAAGCATCATGGAGGGACTAATCTTACCATATCGATGAAAAACTATATGGGTATCGTCTGGGACAGGCGCATATTCCACCGTACCGATCTGCAGCAATGCATAGCAGATATATGTACATATCCCAAAAAGCCTGTTCTCAATATCGTAGATGCATACAGAGTGGTAAAAACAAACGGTCCGCAAGGCCGTTCGACTGCCGATGTGGCAAATCCGAAAGGACTCTTTATTTCACAGGATATAGTAGCTGTAGATACAGCTGCAGCCAAGTTTTTCAATCAGGTGCGCACAATGCCCCTCGATCACATAGGTCATATAGCAGGCGGACAGGCTCATAAACTTGGCACAATGGACATAGATAAACTGAATATCAAGAGGATAAAAATATAATTTCACAAAGATCAACTATCAACTATGCTAAAAAAACTTCGGGTGGGAGTATCTCTTATTTTATTCGCCCTGATAACGTTCTATTTCCTTGATTTTGCAGCACTGATGCCTGACCAGTTTCATGCATTGGCACACATACAGTTTATTCCGGCAATATTGGGAAGTAGCTTTATTATACTGACTGTCCTTATTGTATTGACTCTACTGTTCGGACGTGTATACTGTTCCTCAATTTGTCCGATGGGTATCTATCAGGACATAGTGGCATGGGTTTCAAAGAAAACTGCCAAAAAGAAAAAGAGATATAAGTACAGTAAAGCCAAGAATATACTCAGATGGTCGGTAATTGCAATCGTCCTGATAACGTTCTTTGCAGGTTATCCTGTTTTATTAGGATTAGTGGACCCTTATAGTGCATACGGACGTATTATTGCCAATCTATTCAGACCAGTTTATCTGGCCGGAAATAATGTTCTGGAATCTATTTTCACCAGTTTCGGCAATTATACATTCTATAAAATGGAAGTAGTGATACTCAGTATGTTTTCTTTTTTCATTGCTATTATCACATTCCTCGGCATAGGCTTCTTTGCATGGAAATACGGGCGTACATTTTGCAATACAGTGTGTCCTGGAGGAACTGTATTGGGCTTCATCAGTAAGTTTTCACTATTCAAAATCCGGATAGACGACAGCCTGTGCAACAGCTGTGGTTCGTGTGCTATGAAGTGTAAAGCGTCATGCATCGACAGCAAAAACCATACAGTAGACCACAGTCGCTGTGTAGATTGCTTCAATTGCCTCGACAGCTGCTCACGTAATGCATTGAAGTTTACCCCGTACAGGAAGCAAGCGACCAATATCAATATAGAAAATACGACCGACTCAGGAAAAAGGCAATTTCTGGCTACGGCAATAACAACAGCCGTATCTGTACCTGCGGTATTTGCTCAGGAAAAGATAGTCGAGATTATAACAGGAGAAAAAGTTCCTACACGGCAAAATCCGATATGTCCGCCGGGAGCAAAAAGTGCCGAACATTTACTACACCATTGCACATCGTGCCACCTTTGTATAAGCCGTTGTCCGTCAAGGGTTATAAAGCCTGCTTTTATGGAATACGGTATCGGAGGCATCATGCAACCTGTAATGACGTATGAGAAGGGATTCTGCAACTATAACTGTACAGTATGTACCGACGTGTGCCCCAACCGGGCATTACTGCCTCTGACAATGGAAGAAAAACATATGACACAAATAGGGCGGGTACATTTTGTCGAAGATATTTGTGTGGTGCACGTAGACGGAACTAATTGCGGAGCTTGCGCCGAGCATTGTCCCACACAAGCTGTAACGATGGTCCCCTACGAGGGTCACGAAGGACTTACTATACCACATATCACCCCTGACATTTGCGTAGGGTGTGGCGGATGTGAATTTATCTGTCCTGTAAGGCCTAATCGTGCAATTTTTGTAGAAGGTAATGTAGTTCATCAGAACCGGAAAGCGTTCGAGGTTGAAGAAAAAGAAGACGTTAAGGTTGATGATTTCGGATTCTAATTCCCCCGTTCATCATTATTCCTAAAATTCATAATACTTACAAAAACCGGCCGGATTGGTCGGTTTTATTTTTTAACGGCATGTTTAAAAGTTAATAACAACCGTGAAATTCGTAAGAGTCCATTTCTAACTTTTCTTCAGAATGCCCGTGTCCTATATAAGATTTATAAGTTGTAGAATTTAAAGTCCACTCCAAATCAAACTCTTCCAACAGGCGAACTATGATATGAATAAAAAGGTTCTTTATACTTTTATTGAAATCCATTCTTATACTGTTTATATGGGTTAAATATAGCAGGGTAGATTATCCCCCTATCATTGTAGACGAATAACTCAAATGCATATTTTAAGAAAAGACCTTTTTTTCGATAAAAGCTGATCGAAGAGCATAGGTATAAAGATATATCTGTCCGGTCCGGTAATAAAAAAAGAGACTTTCAAATGAAAGCCTCTTTTCTGCTATTTATTTTTATATACGACCCGGCATTCTATCCGCCATTGCTGAGGGAACAAATTATCCCGCATATATCTGTATGGATTACCTTGAGCCAACTGCATAAGCTTTAGTTCTCGACCGGTAAAAATACCTGTATTGTTTATGATATTGAGGACTTCTTGCTGATACGGCATATTTGATTGCTTGACAAGCTCGGTCAATCCCGGCCAGTCCTCTCCTTTAAACTCTGTAAAAAACAACGGATCCGGATAGCTATTCCCGGCTTGCAAAGTTCTTTTGAACGCCAAAGACTGCTGCTTGGTAAGTTCATCATTATCCATATAAATCCCGTCCACAGACGTATAAGCAGTAATATATACACCGATAAGAGTAATATTCTCGTTGGTCATAGCCCAGTCGATCAACGCTTTTATCTTATCTACTTCCTCCTGATTAGCTACAGCGAACGATTTTTTGCCCGAAAGGCGCAAATCGAAAGTAACGCTTTCGCGTGAAGGGTCTGCCGGAATAGAAAAAATCTCATTTGTAGATGACGGTGCACTGCCTATGAATTCCTGTCTTGCTACAGGCAAAGGCATTTGTATCTTAGAAACCTTTGCTTTAATACCATTTTTCAAAGCTTCGGCATAACTGTATAATGGAAATCCTCCTATCTGATTCAAATCAATCTTCATATCCAACCTCGAACTATTCATCCACGGTTCGTAAGGTACTTTAGTCTGATATAATTCGTTTTTTTGACTGGAAGCTTTAGGAAACCTATATGAACTAGGATCTGACAGGCTTCTGTTTTGCAAATAGAAACCTTGTTGCCCTTGCCCTATCAGTATTACATTGGGAAGTTCCAATGCTTTAGAGTTTGCCCTTATCAGAGGTGTCAATGTCAGGGAATCACCTGATTCAACATAGTAGTCTTGCAAATTAAAATAAATGCTTACAAATACATTTTCCTTGTCGTATTCAAATTCAATGTTTTTGTATTTAGCATTATTACTTTGTTGTGCACAGACTTTCTGGTGATAACAAATGAATGCCACCATCAGAAAAACGATAAAAATCTTTTTCATATTTATATATTAGTGTTATAGGTATTTATCCACACCTTCTATAAAGTCTCCACCCATAATCGGGCAAAATAAAAACAGAACATCATTAAAGATATTCTTTGTACATGCTAATATTCAGTTGTCTAATATTCCGACCTAGTTTTATGTCCGAAAGGTAATAAAAATATTTCAAAAATTTACTTTGTATAAATCAAATCAGCTATATTTATTGTTATATATCACAGATAAAGTAATTGTAAAAAATATGGCAAGAAAAAAAAAGAAGAACTTTGTATTAGATACAAATGTAATACTACATGATTTCAGATGTTTAGATAATTTTGAAGAAAACGATATATATCTTCCTATCGTAGTGCTGGAAGAGTTGGACAAATTCAAAAAAGGAAATGACCAGATAAATTACAATGCCCGCGAATTTCTCCGCCAACTGGATGCCATCACCGACGACAATCTATTCTCGAAAGGTACTCCCTTAGGAAGCGGAATGGGTAATCTCTTTGTAGAAACAGGCATCAAAGCACAAAGCCAGGTATATGAAATATTTCCCGAAAGAATCCCCGATCATCGTATCTTGTCCGCTGTAGTAGAGATAACAGAGCGCGATCCGAAAACAAAAACAATACTGGTTACCAAAGATATTAATCTGCGGATGAAGGCGCGCGCCATCGGTGTGCTGGCAGAAGATTATATCAACGACAAAGTAGTGGATGTATTTATGTTTGAAAAACAGCATAAAACATTCAAAGACATGGACTCTTCGGTCATTGATAATCTGTATGCCAATCCGGATGGTATCGACCTCGATGAATTTGATCTGGAAAATCCTGTTATCGCAAACGAATGTTTTGTTATGAAAAACGGGAAAAAGAGCGTTTTGGCCCGCTACAATCCTTTCACCAATAAGATAAAGAAGATTGAAAAACAAATAGCGTACGGCATACAGCCACGCAATGCCGAACAAACATTTGCGCTGGAAGTATTGATGGATCCGGATATAAAGCTGGTAGCCCTGACAGGGAAAGCCGGTACAGGTAAAACCTTGCTGGCATTAGCTTCGGCCTTGAAACAAAATGAGAGTTTCGATCAGATATTGCTAGCCCGCCCTATTGTAGCCCTTGGCAATAAAGAATTGGGATTCCTGCCAGGAGACGAAAAGCAAAAGATAGCACCATATATGCAGCCTTTGTTCGACAATCTTTCGGTAATAAAAAATCACATCGCATACGGAGGTGCAGAATACCGCAACATTGAAGAAATGCAGAAGAGTAAGAAACTCGAAATAGAAGCCCTTGCGTATATCCGCGGACGAAGCCTGTCGGAAATGATATGCATCATAGATGAAGCGCAAAACCTGACCCCCCATGAGATAAAAACGATTATTACCCGTGCAGGAGAAGGTACTAAAATGATATTCTCAGGAGACTTGCAGCAGATAGATTCCCCATACCTCGACGCCCAGTCGAACGGACTTGCCTATATGATAGACAAGATGAACGGACAGGACCTGTTTGCTCATGTAAATCTGGTGAAGGGTGAAAGAAGTAAGTTATCTGAAGTGGCAAGTACATTGTTATAATTAAAAAGCAGCGATTTGATACAGATTGTACCGAATCTTGTATCTTTGCACCAATTTTAAATAATAATACAGGAAATGAGAATTTTGATACTTGGAGCCGGAAAGATGGGTTCTTTCTTCGGCGATGTGCTTAGCTTCGACCACGAGCTTGCTGTATTTGATGTTGATCCGCAAAAGCTGAGATTTATATACAATACCGTGAGAATGAGTGATCCGAAAGAAATTGCGGATTTCGATCCCGAACTTGTTATTAATGCTGCTACAGTTAAATATACGATAGACGCATTCAAAACGGTGCTACCATATATCAGCAAAAATTGCATCATCTCGGACATAGCATCCGTAAAAACAGGATTGAAAGAGTTTTATGCAACTGTGGAGCAGCCTTTTGCTTCATCTCACCCTATGTTCGGCCCTACATTTGCCGACCTGCGCAACCTGAGTACACAAAGTGCAATCGTGATCTCGGAATCGAGCGAGGTAGGAAAGAAATTTTTCCTTGACCTATATAAAAGTCTGAATTTAAGAGTATTTGAATATACATTTGAAGAACATGACGAAACAATTGCTTACTCTTTGTCCATACCTTTTGCATCCACCCTTGTTTTCACATCGGTAATGAAACATCAGGAAGCACCGGGTACGACATTCAAACGACATATGGATATCGCTAAAGGTTTGCTGTCGGAAGATGATTATTTGCTTACAGAAATTCTCTTCAACCCATACACACCAGCACAGGTCGAAGGCATCCGTAAGGAATTGAAGAACCTTCTGGAAATAATAGAAAAGAAAGATAGCACGGCCATGCTCGACTTCCTTACCAAGGCTAGAAAGAATATAGCAGAAAAGGAATAATTAAAGAGAAAACATCATGAACTGCATCTTGAGAAATCAGGGTGCAGTTTTTCGTTTCAATCTATACCGGTAATATTGCAGTGCATTCAATAATACTGATGTAACCATCAGGATTTCGAACGGATAGCTGAACCGTGAATTTGTCCCGTATGTAGCAAAAGCCTGAAGAAGAGACGCAAATAATACAGTCAAGGATATAATCGCTTGGGGCGTCAGCCTCCTTCTGCGTATAGCAACTATAATATTGTAAGGAATAAGTAATACAAAAAGTATTTTTATCAGTTGCAGGACAATACGGCTCGCATAACATACATACATAACTGCAATATGCGACTCGGGTACAGAGAAACTATAAACCTCCCAATAAAGCGAGGTCTTCCAAAAATCGCGCCACGAAACTAGTACCTGTTCAAGATAAAGCCCCGGATTTTTCTGAATAGTAGCAATGCTGTAATCATACATTTTTTTTGATAAATCGGGGAAGGATAAACCTGTGCGGGCTTTCAGTTCGGGATAGGCCTCCCAGATAGTCATAGCGATTTCTTTATCTTTAGGGCTTTCGTATCTGTATCTCACATATACATTTCCGATTTCCCTGTATTCTTCAGTTGTATTATCTGCAAACCATACACAATTCTGAGCAATATTGTAACCATAGAAAGTGGAAGAAACGAAAAGACCTGTGTTCAGTTTATTTACATAAGACCATCCTAAAAATACCAATAAAGGTATGAGCAACGTCAAACCATATTTACGGATTATAATCTTCAGAGAACTATGATTGTGCAATACCAGCATTATAAACAGGAGGATAGCCAAATAGATATAAAACATCTTTATCAGCACAAGGTAGCCACAGAGCATGGACAACCATAAATAGCTTTTTGAACTGCTTTCTCTATCTTTTATAATACCCAAAAAGACATAAAATATAAGCGTTACAACCAATAATGTAAAAGTCTCGGTAAGTATAGTGAATTCGAAGAAAACCGTAGGCAGATAAGCTGCTCCGAAGAGGGTCATCACCAATGCAATCCTTTTCTCCACATCCATCAGCAATAGGGTCTTATAGCCGACGACAAGTGTACATACACCCATTACCAGTTGGAATATAACCGTTATCAGATCAGACAAACCGGAAAGACAAAGCAGCATGGGATAACCGGGAGGCCTCTCTCCTTCGTATCCGGTGAGATTTAAATTTAGAATACGTTCTGCCAATACCTTGTAATCTTCGCTGTCAGGATATAATGTAATATGCCCGTAAAGGATAGCTATTAATAAACGGACAAATACCGCAACAATAACAATCACTTTTACGGGGTGATTGATACACCACAGCCATATTTTAGTTGTTGGTTCCAAATTATCTGACTTTAAATAACAGACCGGTATGATTATAACTTACAGGGACTGATTATGTTCGCCAAGATATCAATATTTTGTTAAAACATTCCCATTAAAACTCTAATACTTTATATCTTTACAGACACAAATTTTACAAACATGGCAGTAATAGTTATATCTTGGCTCATAATTTTCTTTGTATTATTCACTTCCGGAGATTTTTTTATTTCCACATACAATCTCATTTGCAAGCGAAAAGAAGTATATTCGATTCCCGATACAACTCTACTTGGCCTGTTTTTTACAATCATTCCTCTTTCTGTTTCCTCTTTCTTTATTCCTTCCAATCATTATATCTTATTCGTCTTTATTATATTATGTACAGGATATTGGATTTGGAAAAGAGAGAGAATAATTCTGTTATTACAGAAAATAAAAGGATTGTTATATACTCTTACATTCTACCAAAAAGTGTTGCTAGCATTTCTCTTTTTATCCTTTATCTTAATCGCAGTGTGGGCACCAAACGGATTCGATGCCATGTCATACCACTATGCGAATATTCGCTGGAATGAAGAATATCCGGTAACACCGGGCATAGCAAACCTTGAAGACCGCTTCGGATTCAATTCCAACCTGTTTTTGCTGGATGCCATTTTCACATTCAGGCTTTTCCTCGGCTATCCGGTCTATACTGTCCAGTCATTAATAGCCATAATCATATTCTCATGGATACTCTTAGAGGTTTTCAGGTCAAAATTTGAATTGAAACGTGTAATCCTCTTTATCATATCTGTCGTTTATTTCTATTATGAGCATAGGGGGATAAGTGATACATCGACTGATATAATTCCCGGACTGATCACATTTTACCTTGTTGCCAAAATCATTTTATATCCTGAATCTTTCAGGCAAAACTATTTACTGTACATATTCGTTCCTATTGCTCTGGCCGGATTCAAATTATCCGCCGCACCGGTTGCCCTGCTCAGTATTTTCCTTGCTATTGCTGTTATCCGTCAAAAGGAATACAAGCCGCTAATCTTTACTACCTCCCTCCTGTTCTTGTATTTTGTCTTATGGATGACACGGACCGTAATTATATCGGGTTACCTTATATACCCTCTTCACGAAATCAACCTTTTCGCTTTCGACTGGCAAGTACCTGTGGAGACTGCTGCTAAGCAACGTTTCCTTATCGGCTATTATGCAAACGAATATATGGCAGAGGCCTTCCGAAACGGGATAGCAGTGCG
Organism: uncultured Dysgonomonas sp.; assembly: GCF_900079725.1. Taxonomy (NCBI): domain Bacteria; kingdom Pseudomonadati; phylum Bacteroidota; class Bacteroidia; order Bacteroidales; family Dysgonomonadaceae; genus Dysgonomonas; species uncultured Dysgonomonas sp. Next base: position 4,203,364 of record NZ_LT599032.1, on the reverse strand, counting down.
CAACAAATATTATATAATCCTTTCATTTATCTATTTGCTTACCGCTTCATCTCTTGTCGTTTCCTTATACGCAACCTTCAAAAGCAAGAATACAATATACAAATATGTACTGGCAACCCTGATCCTTTGCCTGTGCTACTGGTTCTTTTTTGCACACGATTTCCGTTTTGGCAGCGGCTATGTGTTTGCAACCATATTCATGGGAGTGGCGTGCATATTGGGTAAAAAGAAATATTCATTTCCCCGATTAAGCATTCTCGGTATTTCTCTATTAATGGCATGGATGGCTGCGTTTTCTTTTCGTTCAGCTTCCTATTACAATGAATGTCTGAAGGATCAGTTGCATATGACTGAAAAGAGCGGGCGTATAACAAGAATATTATTACATCCCTACTCAGCCAAAGATAAAATGGCCGCGTTAAAGGAAAACGAAGCTGCGGATGAATACTTTTCTATCAAACAATATAAACTGAATAATTCGGTATCCATCGGTATCAGTGCCTACCCCAGCGGATGGTATGGTGACAGCATACCTTGTATAGCCAATAAGGAAGGTACGCCGGATTTTTGGACAATCCCGGACATCAGGTGGATAGAAGCTAGAGGAAATTCAATAAAAGATGGGTTCAGAACGAAAGGAGGATCTATTAATAATGGGAATTAGTAGTTAAAATATTTTCACAAAGACACAAAGACGCAAAGAATAAGCAAATCACGGGAGGCTAAGGCGTGACTTTAGGTTCAGAAAAATATGAATAATAAAATAAGCCTTACTATTTCTATTTTTTATTAAAGGTTTCATTGCACCTTAGCGTCTTTGCGAGAAATTATTTATTCTTTTTATCTACGGGTTAGCATGAATAAATGATTATTTTTGTCTTAAATTTCAAGAACTTTTTACGCTTTGAGTTTTTATATAAGTAATAAATAGGTCTGCGACCTCAGTCTGAAATCTAAATCAATAATCTGATGTTCGACAACGAAAAAAGGGCTTTTATCGCCATATCACAAGATGCGGAGGTTTGTCTGGTTTCTAAAATGGCAAACCGTCATGGGCTTATTACCGGAGCCACCGGAACAGGGAAAACCGTTACCCTGCAAACATTGGCGGAAACATTCAGCAAAATGGGTGTACCTGTTTTTGCTGCCGATGTAAAAGGTGACCTGTCGGGTGTAGCCGCCATTGGAGGAAACAAGGATAGCGTAGTACAGCGTGTAGAGTCGTACCATCTGGCTGACAAAGGATTTAAATTTCAGGCATTTCCCGTACAGTTCTGGGATGTATTCGGTGAACAGGGAACTCCTATCAGAGCTACAGTTGCCGATATGGGACCATTGCTGCTTAGCCGCTTGCTTTCGCTGAACGACACTCAATCTGCCGTTCTGACTATTATATTCAAGATAGCAAAGGACGAATCTCTGGAAATAATCGATCTCAAAGATTTGCAGAAACTACTCCAATATGTAGGCGATAATTCCAATAAATATACAACTGCATACGGAAATATATCGACAGCCAGTATCGGAGCTATACAGCGTGGATTGATTACACTAGAGCATGACGGAGCAGATCAGTTTTTCGGTGAGCCTAACCTGAATATCGACGATCTGATACAAACAGAGGGAGAAAAAGGTGTAATCAATATCCTTGCGTCAGACAAGCTGATGAATTCTCCGAGGGTGTATACAACCTTCCTGATGTGGCTGATGACAAAGCTGTTTGAAGTAATGCCTGAAGTAGGAGACCCTGATAAACCAAAAATGGTTTTCTTCTTTGATGAAGCCCATTTACTATTCACTGATGCGCCAAAAGCGCTATTGGAAAAGATAGAACAGGTGGTACGGCTTATTCGCTCGAAAGGGATAGGTATATATTTCATTTCCCAAACGCCTGCCGATATACCCGATTCGGTTTTGGGACAATTAGGTAACCGTGTACAGCATGCACTCAGGGCATATACGCCGAAAGACCAGAAAGCCGTAAAGGTAGCAGCACAGACTTTCCGCGCCAATCCGGAATTCGATACGGAAAGCGCTATCTCCGAACTGGGAACGGGAGAAGCATTAGTCTCTTTCCTCGATGAAAAGGGACGGCCAAATCAGGTGGAAAGAGCCTATATATTGCCTCCCGAAGGGCAGATAGGACCGCTCGATGCCGATATCAGGAAGAAGATGATAGCCGGTTCATTGCTTTACAGGCATTATGCACAGGTACAGGACAGGCAATCGGCTTATGAAATCCTTACCGAACGTCTGCAAGGCACATTGAGCGAAAAGGAACAGGCAGCACAAGAAAAAGCCGATGCCAAAGCTCAAAAAGAACAGGAAAAAATACAGAAAGAACAAGCAAAAATAGAACGTCAGGAAGCAGTGCAAAAAAAGAAATTCTGGGGAGCAATAGCAACTACGGTTGTAGTTCCATTGGCAAAGCAGGTTATTAATGCTTTCTTCAAAAGTTCAAAGAAAAGATAAAAAACAGATTGATGCAATTATTACAACCTCAGCACTGGATCGATTACGAGCTGATCGACTCGGGAGAATATGAAAAGTTGGAGAGATTCGGCAAATATATTATACGCCGCCCCGAGCCGCAAGCCGTATGGCGCAAATCATTACCGGAAAAAGAATGGGAAAATATGCCGGATGCCATATTCAAAAGGGAGAAAGGAAAAACTTCTCAGGATGGTAACGATAAGGGTGTATGGACTCAAAAAAAAGGAATGCCTGATCAGTGGTTTATCAATTATAAGTATAAGGAAATGAACCTTAAGTTTCGTTTGGGACTGACCTCATTCAAGCATGTCGGCATATTTCCCGAACAGGCCGAAAACTGGAATTTCATTTACGATACGATCAAAGAAATAAAAGCAGAGGAGCCTAAAATCCTCAATCTCTTCGCATACACGGGCGGAGCCTCTATCGCCGCTAAAAGTGCAGGAGCAGATGTTACACATGTAGATTCGGTGCGTCAGGTGATTACATGGTCGCGTGAGAATATGGAAGCATCGGGACTGGACAATATCCGCTGGATAGTGGAAGATGCTCTGAAATTCTGCCGCAGGGAAGTAAAGCGCGAAAAGAAATATAACGGTATAATACTTGATCCTCCGGCATATGGTCGCGGGCCTGACGGTGAAAAATGGATACTGGAAGAAAATATCGCTGAACTAATGGAGCTATGCCGTGAACTATTGTCCGATAAAAATTCATTTCTTATTCTCAATCTCTATTCTATGGGATTCTCGGCCGTTATTGCTGAAAATCTGATAAAGGATTATTTTCCGGATGTAAAAGATTGCCAGTTCGGAGAACTTATTGTGCCGGAAAAATCGGGTAAAAACCTTCCACTTAGTGTATATGCCCGATTTAAGAAGTAAGTGATGAAAATATCTATCCATGATCTTTCTAAGAACCAGATTACCGTGCTAAAAGGACTTGGTATGATAATCATAGTTCTACACAATTTTCTGCACTGGACAAACGAAGTAGGCGAGAATGAATTCTCTTTCGATCCCGGTCGTATATTCAGGTTTATAGATGCCGTAATTAATTACGATCCGTGGTTAATTATAGGAGGTAGCTTTTCTTTCTGGGGATTTCTGGGTATTGAAATATTCATCTTTGCCAGTGCTTATGGTTTGACTAAGCAATTTCTGAAGAAAAAACCGGCATCATACAAATCCTACATCCTACCGAAGTTGATAAAGATATACGGTCTGATTATAATAGGCCTCGTCTGCTACTTCATGTTGATGTATCGTATAAATCTGATAACAGCAGACCGTTTTTTTGAGTTCGCCATATCATCTTTGTTACTATACAATAACTTTTCTTTCGATACTATTTTTGCATACCCGTCTATCGGACCATGGTGGTATTTCAGTTTTATTATTCAATTGTATCTGATCTTTCCCCTACTCTACTTCATTATAGATAAATATAAAAAAAGGGGATTATATATTATGTTTGGTATCTGTTGTATTCTGATATATGCTCTGCTACCTGTTTGCAATAAATTAAATATACCTCTCTTTGCCAATTTCATAGGGCATTTACCCGAATTTATTCTTGCTATCGGTTTTGCCATGTATAAAGACTGGTACATCGATTATAAAACAGTACTACCTGCTCTCTGTATATTTATACTCTCATGGTTTTCTGGATACTTTTACCCTCTAAGTTTTGTATCGGCAGCCATTCTGATAATCTATTTTTGCTATCCTATATATAATTGCTCCTGGAAAATTATACAGAAGCCGCTCTTATTTGTTGGAGCCATCAGTATGTTTATGTTCCTTATCAACGGACCCCTGCGCTCCTATAACATCCGATATATGTACAGAAAGGAACAGCCTGAAATATTATTACTGGCGCTTATCCATTTGTTGATAACAATAGCTATATCATTTGTTGTCAGTGTATTTTATAACAATATGATTTCGCCCCATCTGAATAGATTAATAAAGAAGGTGAAATGATAGCGGAAAGAAGGAAAAGTATCGGCGACCTCTGCGTTTTTTCATTTCATGTTAAAAAAAGTAGTAACTTCGGCTTGATTTTATGGAAAAATAAAACAAACACACAAACTTTCCGTTATATATAGATATACAAACAGAACAAATTACGAAAATCAATAAATTATGAAGAAAGTATTAACCATTATTGGCGTAGTATTGATAGTCATTATAATAGCAATGATATCGATACCTTTTTTGTTTAAGGATAAAATTAAAACCGCGGTACTCAATGCTGCCAACGAACAACTGAATGCCAAAGTAGACATTAAAGACTTCGGTCTCAATTTGTTTTCAAATTTCCCCAATGCCACATTATCTCTCGAAGATGCCAGCATTACAGGTGTCGGTGACTTCGAGAAAGACACATTGGTGCAGGCTAAATCGGGTAGTGTAACAATAGATCTGATGAGCCTGTTCGGAAGCAATTACAATATTTCCAGAATCAATCTGGACAGGGCTTCCGTATATGCGAAAGTGCTGGCCGACGGCCGTACCAATTATGATATAATGAAAACGGATTCTACTGCAACTGACTCCGAAACTGAAAACAGTACTCCGTTTAACCTGAATCTGAAAAAAATTACAGTGAATGACTGCAACATCGTTTATCAGAACGATTCCACAAAAATGAAACTCGTGCTCAATAAATGGAGCGGTGAAATATCCGGTGATTTTTCTGCCAGCGAAACAACGATAAAAACCACCTCCGAAATCAGTGAGATTTCCTTCTATATGGATGGTATCCCTTATCTGAACAAAGTAAAAGGAAATGCGGATGCTACCATTAACGCGAATTTCGATAATATGAAGTTCACATTCGACAAAAGCGAAATCAGGATAAATGAGTTGAAAGCCTCTATCGACGGATGGTTTACAATGCAGGGCAAAAACTATGAGGATATGGACTTCGACCTGAAACTGAATGCTCCCGACACACAATTCAAAGATATACTTTCCCTTGTTCCGGCCATGTACACAGCCGACTTCAAAGATGTGAAAACATCGGGGACAGCAACTCTCGACGCCTATATCAAAGGGCTTTGGCAAGGAGAAAATTACCCTGCTTTTAATGTAAAGGTAGGTGTAAATAATGCCATGTTCCAATATCCGTCATTGCCAAAATCGGTGAACGACATCAATTTAGCAGTGGATATAAACAGTAAAGGCGGTTCGCTAGATAATATGATTATCGACATCAGCAAATTCAGCTTCAACCTGGGAGGAAATCCATTCAGCGGAAACCTGAACATTACCACCCCGATGAGCGACCCTAACCTGAAAGCGCATGCCAATGGTACAATCAATCTGGGGATGATAAAGGAAGTATATCCTCTGGAAAAAGGTACGGAACTGAATGGTATAATCACAGCTAACATCAATCTGGCCACAAGAATGTCTGCTATAGAAAAAGAACAATATGAAAATGTTTCGGCGACCGGTAAACTGGAATTAAATAATATGGCATACAAAGCTACCGATATGCCGGAAGTATTAATCAACAATGCATCCCTCGAATTTACCCCGCGTTATGTAAATCTACCTTCGCTGGAAGTAAAAATCGGCAAGAACGACATCTCGGCAAACGGCCGTCTGGAAAACTTTATCGCTTATGCCTTGAAAGACCAGACACTGAAAGGCCAGTTGAATATAAAATCGAATTATCTGAATGCTAATGATTTCATCAGCAGTGAAACGTCCGGCACAGCCGCATCCGATACCACATCGGCGACGTCGGAAGACATCATTATCCCTAAGAATATAGATTTCACGCTGAGCGCTGTCCTTAACCAGATCGTATATGGTAAAATGAACATTACAAACATGGCGGGCAATATGACTGTCAGGAACGGTATACTGACACTGAACAATGTCAGCGCCAACGCGTTGGGCGGTTCCGCAAAAGTAAGCGGGTCATATAACACGTCCGATCCTAAAACACCAAAGGTAGACTTTGACATCGCATTATCGAAAGTATCATTTGCAGAAACATTCAAATCAGTGGAATCAATCCAGAAATTCGCCCCTATCTTCGAAAGCCTGATAGGTACATATTCCATGAATCTGAAATTCAATACATCACTGGGGCAATCCATCATGCAAACCCTTGCAGGCCTTACCGGTAGCGGCGCATTGCAGACAAGCGATGTAAAGGTAGAGAATGTAGCTGCACTTACAGCTCTTTCATCTGCGCTGAAAACCGACGCATTGAAAACTATATCCCCGAAAGACCTGAATCTGCCGTTCAATATCGATAACGGACAGATCACTACTAAGCCATTCAATATCAATATCGGAAACGGAGGCATGATGAAACTGGAAGGTTCTACCGGACTCGACCAAAGTATCAATTATAAAGGAACCGTAACCCTGCCCAAATCATTGGCTAATAATTATATCAACAATGTGCCTATTACTATCGGCGGTACCTTCTCCAGTCCTAAGATTGGTGTCGATACTAAGTCGCTGGTTTCGGATGCTGCATCCTCGATCGTTAGCGGATTACTTGGCGGAAAAAGTGATGGTGCAACATCTGCTCTATCGGGTGATAAAACTGCACAAATAGAAAAAATAAGGACAGAAGCAGATAATGCGGCTAAAAAGCTTGTTGAAGAAGCACAAAAGCAATCAGACAATCTGGTAGCTAAAGCCGGCAGCAATGCATTGGCAAAAGCAGCAGCGAAAGGTGCCGGTAAGAAACTGGTAGACGAAGCCGAAAAACAGGCTCAAAACCTAAGGAATAAAGCTGAAGAGCAAATCAAAAAGATTGAAGGCGAAACGGCTGCAACTACAGAATAAAGACAGAATACATATCTTGCACAGAGAGGTGCTTTAGTAATTGCTAAAGCACCTCTTTTTGTTATGAAATACCCAAATGTTTATCTATACTGTTTTAATGTGCCAATGAATGGGAAGTGATAAGAATAGTGTAGATAGTTGTAAGGTTTGTAACGTTTCTTCAAGAGGTATAAGAAAATAATTATTAATTGTTCATTCATAATTATTAATTAGTTTCTTGTTACGTTTGTTACCTTTTAACTATAAATTGCAAATATAGGTTAATAGCAAGCGGTCTTTGAAATGATTATTGTTAAGGAAGAAGGGAAAAGGTTATAGTTGAGAAGACAGAAAGAGTGTTACCTTTGTTACCTTTTAACAGTTACAAGTTACTTCGCCCTGCGGGTAGTTACAGGTTACAAGTTGGTTAACTGCTAACTTATATATCTGTTACCTCTGTTACTTTTCATCTATATATGATTAACAGATGCAAAAATGACAAGGTATAAATAATGAAAAAACTGTCAGAAGTGTCAGGTTTTAACTAAATACCCCCGCTAGCGCGGACTTCCGGTGTCTGTCGCACAACTGAAAAGGGAAGTCTGCGCGAGCGAGGGGACAAGATAATTATTAATTATTCATTCTTAATTATTAATTGTTTTCTGTGTTACCTTTGTTACCTTTTTTATCCGGATTCGATTTGCTACATAAAAATTCCAGAAAAATATACACGCTGAATTTATGGAATCGCCAACAAAAATATATCTATCCAATAAACACAAATTATTAACTCAATAGAGATAGATTATGAAAACATCAGCAATCGGATTGATTATCTTATCAGGTATATTTATGTTCTCGTGTAATACGAAGACTAAAACGGAAGCTCCAAATGACCAATACGCTGTAATGGAATCTCACCCCGAACAGTTTACGGAATCAACAACACCACCTCCACCACCAATGGCAGTCCAACAAAAGTTTGTCCCTCCCACGATAAGTAAGGATGAGGCGGGAAGTAATGATTATATGCTTAGCCAAAACGAAATTCAGGAATCTCAAATGCAAATTTCAGTAGCCGATGTAAAAGGCTCTCATGATAAGCAGGCTGTTGATATTGCCGAACTAAGGGAACACAAAGTTATCGTTGCAGAGGCTCCGGTTGCAAAACCCTTTATCATGGCTGAATCACCTCGCTACGACAGACAGCGCAACGAAGAATACAGCCAGTTTGCAGAAAATAAGTTTAAGATGGCAAGGGAAGAACCGCTCTCTACCTTCTCGGTAGATGTAGATGCTGCATCGTACAGTAATATGCGGCGGTTTATAAACAGGGGAGAATTGCCTTATAAAGATGCAGTACGCATCGAGGAACTTATCAACTATTTTAGCTACGATTATGCTGAACCTACCGGAGATGATCCTGTAAGAATTGCAACAGAAGTGGGCTCTTGTCCGTGGAATTCTCAAAACCGATTGGTAAAGGTGGGGCTGAAAGCTAAGAGTCTGGCTTCGGATAATCTACCTGCATCCAACTTTGTATTCTTGATAGATGTTTCTGGCTCTATGAATGGCCCTACCCGCCTCGACCTGGTGAAATCGTCCCTGAAGCTGTTGGTGAATAACCTCCGGAAGAAAGACCGTGTAGCTATTGTTGTCTACGCAAGTTCTACGGGCGAAGTACTGCCATCCACATCGGGAGAGAATAAGCAAAAGATAAAAGAAGCGCTTAATAACCTTTCGGCAGGAGGCTCTACCGCCGGAGGCGCAGGTATTCAGCTTGCATATAAAATAGCAAAGCAGAATTTTATAAAAGGAGGGAACAATCGCATTATCCTTTGTACCGACGGCGACTTCAATGTAGGTGTATCCAGTAACGAAGGATTGAAAGCCTTGATAGAGAACGAACGAAAAACGGGTGTATTCCTTTCTATCCTCGGTTATGGCATGGGTAACTATAAAGACAGCAAAATGCAGACACTGGCACAGGCCGGGAATGGGAATCACGCTTATATTGACAATCTACAGGAAGCTAACAAAGTATTGGTAAATGAGTTCGGGGCAACAATGTACACTGTAGCCAAAGACGTAAAACTACAAATCGAATTCAACCCGAACAGAGTGCAGGCATACCGTCTTGTTGGCTATGAAACCCGGATGCTGAACAAAGAGGATTTCAACGATGACACAAAGGATGCAGGAGAAATGGGTGCGGGACATACCGTAACGGCTTTCTACGAAGTGGTACCGGTAGGTGTAAAAATGAATATGCAGGGAAACGTAGACCCGTTGAAATATCAAACCGAAGCGAAAAATCCGATACAGAAACGGCTTGGAGAAAGTATGCATCCCGATTTGCTGACTGTAAAACTGAGATACAAACAACCGAGCGGCAGTACCAGTAAGAAGATTGAGGTACCGCTAATAGATAGTAATACAAATGAAGTATCGGATGATTTCCGTTTTGCGGCGGCTGTTGCGATGTTCGGGCAGGTAATGAAAGGCTCGGAATATAAAGGAGAAGGAACATTTGACAAAGCCATTGAATTAGCACAATCTGGCTATGGAAAGGATTCGCAAGGGTATAGGCGGGAATTTGTGCGGCTGATGGAAACTGCAAAAGGCTTAACTAGAAATTAAGGAGGAGGATGTCCTCGCTAAACTACTTATTACTAACTGAAAGCAAGAGAGGATGCAACCACATGGAAGCATCCTCTCTCTTATATATTTCATACCGGAATTACCAGATATCCGCACGTTTTTCTTTTGGTATAAACAACGAATCTTTCTCTGTGATACCGAATGCATCATACCATGCATTGATATGAGGAAGAGTACCGTTTACACGCCATTTCCCTAATGAGTGAGGATCCATTTTGGTGCGGCGGAGAACTTCCTCGTCACGGATATTACCGGCCCACACACCCGAATAGGACAAGAAGAATCGCTGAGCCGGAGTAAAGCCGTCAATCTTATTACCTGCTTTAGCTTCATCTGTCTTTTCAAATGCATTGTAGGATATTTGCAAGCCACCGAAGTCACCGATATTTTCACCCAGAGTAAATTCTCCATTGGCAAATACACCCGGTAGAACTTCTATCTTATTGAAATGCTGAACAAGCACTTGTGCTCTTTCAGTAAACTTCTTGGAGTCGTCTGCAGTCCACCAGTTAGCGAGATTACCGACTTTATCGTACTGGCTACCCTGATCGTCGAAGCCATGGGACATCTCGTGACCGATAACAACACCGATTGCCCCGTAGTTTACCGCATCATCAGCACCCAGATAGAAGAACGGTGGTTGCAGGATACCCGCAGGGAAACAGATTTCGTTAGTTGTAGGATTATAGTATGCATTGACCATTTGCGGCGGCATATGCCATTCTTCCTTATCCACAGGCTTGTTGATCTTCTTAATCATCTCGTTATAAGAAAACTGTTCAGCCCTGAGCATATTGGCCCAATAGCTTTCGTCTTTCCTGATTTCGAGGGATGTATAATCCTTCCATTTGTCAGGATAGCCGATCTTCACATTGAAGGCATTCAGTTTTTCCTGAGCTTTCTCCTTGGTTTCGGGACTCATCCATGTCAGGTTGTTGATACGCTCACCCAAAGTCACTTGCAGGTTTTTCACCAGTTTCACCATTCTCTCTTTGGCTTCGGCAGGGAAATACTTCGCCACATACATCTGTCCTACAGCTTCGCTCAATGCACCGTCGACAGTACTTACCGTACGTTTCCAACGAGGTTGTAATGCCTTGCGGCCGCTTAGTTGCTTACCATAGAAGTCAAAATTGGCATTAACAAAGTTATCGCTCAGATACGAAGCCGCAGCATCGATCACACACCAAGAAAGATATGCTTTCGATTCTTCAAGAGGAAGTGTCTGAATAAGTTTTACGGCTGTAGCAACCGGTTTTACCTGAGCCACATTGATCTCAGTAAAGTCTTTCGCGTCGGCAGCGTCGAAGAATGCTTTCCAGTCGAAGTCGGCTACGGATTTGTTCAGTTCCTCAACTTTCATCTTATGATAGTTCAGTTCAGGCTTTCTGGTATCTTCTTTCTTGAAGTGATCCTGAGCCAAGGCTGTTTCTATTTTCAGGACTGCATTGGCAGCTTTTGCTGCATCGGCTTCTGCATAGCCTGCATTTATAAACTGTGTCTTGATCAGATCGCTATATCCTTTACGGATAGCAACAGAAGTAGAATCGGTAGCAACATAATATTCACGTTCGCCAAGTCCAAGTCCACCCTGATATAGCTGAACGATATTCATCGCACTGTTCTTATCGTCAGCACCAACATAAAGGGATAGGAAAGGAGAACTTGCATATTTTCTCAATTCCCCGGATAACTTAATGATATCCGCTGTGCTGGCTGCTTTGTTAATCGCATCAAGCTGCTGTTGGATCGGTTTTGCCCCATCGGCATTGAGTTTTGCACTATCCATCCCGATAGCGAACAAGTCCCCGATCTTTTGCTCTACAGAACCTTGTTTATGTTCTGTCTTTCCCAGGTCTTCAATCAGACCTTTTACTTGTTTCTGGTTCTCTTCTGCCAGTTGGTCGAAAGAGCCGTAACGGGCATATTCATCTTTCATCGGATTGGCTTTTGCCCACCCGCCTGTAGCATACTGATAAAAATCGTTGCCGGGGATAGCTGTAGTATCCAGATTGGCAATGTCAAAGTTTTTCACTTCCACGTTCGTCTGAGTATTTGTCTTGTCTTTGCAACTGACGGAAGCAAAGGCGAGAACAGCAATTGGTAAATAGTAGATTGTTCTCATTTGTTATAAATTAATAGATATATGATTCTAATTGTTCTTTCCAAACGGCATAGCCTGCATCATTCAGATGAAGCCCGTCGCCCGTATATCCGGCATTCAGCAATCGTTTCTTTGCAAGGAAAAAGGGGTACAGGTCTATAAATGGAATGGATTCCTCTTTGCAAAACCTGCGTATCTCTTTATTCAGGTCTTCGATTTGTTTTTCCTTTCCCTTCATCCGTTCATATATGCACACATCCTTATTCATCGGCAGCACACTCTGCATAAACATCTGTGTATCGGGACTTCCGCTTTTTACCTGATAAATGAGGGATTTGATGCCAACCATTATCTTTTCATTTGGGCGGCCTAACGAAATATCATTGATACCCGCCATTAGAAAGAGTTTCATGGGTTTGGCATCGATTATCTCGCGCAGGCGGCCTAGCATACCGAATACATTATCCCCTGCGATACCCCGGTTTGCAATATTCATTCCGGGAAAGTATTCTTCCCATTTCCCAGCTTGGGTAAGGCTATTACCAAGAAAAACAATCTGTCCTTCTTTCAGGGGATTCGCCTTAAACACAGCCATCCGGTCGATATAAATCTGATTATCCAAAATATTCTCTTTTATTTCCTGTCCCATAGCGTGGAACGAAAGTAATAACAAGGATGTCAGTAATATGGTTCTCATCTTTGGAGGATTTGTATAGAGTTAGTTATTATTCATATTTTCAAGCTCCATTGTCAGCTCCTCCCAGTGTTTCATATCATCCTGCAACTCCTTTGTCAGTTGCCCGTGCTTCTCGAATAGCGATGCATCGGCAGCGCCTTCCGGAGTGGTTAACTTAACTTCTATTTCAGCTATATGGCTTTCCTTTTTTTCGATAAGTTGCTCTAACTCCGATATCTGTTTCTCCACGCGCTTAATCTGCCGGCTCAGTTCCTTACGTTCTTCATAAGATAGTTTATTGACAGGTTCAGGCTCTGGCACACTTTCTGTCTTTGCAGTTGACGAGACAGTGGTTGACACTTCGAGTTCTTTAAGGCTATCCATCTTTTTTCGTTGGAGGAATTCATAAATTCCTCCAAGATGCTCTTTCACCTGTTGGTTGCCAAACTCATATACCTTATCCACCAAACCATTCAGGAAATCACGGTCGTGCGATACAACAATCACAGTGCCCTCAAATTCCCTCAATGCGTCTTTCAGTACATCTTTCGATTTCATATCGAGGTGGTTGGTAGGCTCATCCAGAATTAGCAGGTTTACAGGTTCGAGCAGCAAGCGGATCATTGCCAAACGACTTCGTTCCCCTCCTGAAAGAACTTTCACTTTCTTATCAGAGGCCTCGCCGCCAAACATAAAAGCGCCGAGTATATCCCGTATCTTAGTACGAATATCGCCCACAGCAACATAGTCTATTGTTTCAAACACTGTTCTTTCCTCATCCAGCAATTGCGCCTGATTCTGTGCGAAGTATCCAATCTTTACATTATGCCCCAACTCCAATTTTCCTTTAAAGTCAGTTTCCCCCATGATACACTTTACCAGTGTAGATTTACCTTCACCGTTCTTACCTACAAAAGCGACTTTGTCTCCCCTGTTGATAGTAAAGGTCACATCCTTGAATATAAGATGGTTGCCATAGCTTTTCTCCACAGTTTCAGTTATCACGGGATATGAACCGGAACGTGGGGCTGGGGGAAACTTCAGATTCAGCATAGCATTATCTTCATCATCCACCTCGAGCCGCTCTATTTTATCTAGCTGCTTGATTCGCGATTGTACCTGCACCGCTTTTGTTGCCTTATAACGGAAACGTTCGATAAACTCTTCGGTCTTCTGTATCTGTTTCTGCTGATTTTCGAAAGCGCGCATCTGATGTTCACGGTGTTCTTTTCGTAATTCTACATACTTAGAATAAGGTGCTTTATAATCATAAATCCTACCAAGGGATATTTCAACAGTCCGCAAAGTAACCGCATCCAGAAAAGCCCTGTCGTGCGAAACAAGGATTACTGCATTGGCTCGGGTTGCCAGAAAATTTTCGAGCCATTGGATAGATTCTATATCCAGATGGTTGGTCGGCTCATCAAGAAGTAAAACATCGGGACGCAAAAGCAGTATTTTAGCCAATTCTATACGCATACGCCATCCTCCGCTGAATTCGCTGGTGGGACGGATAAAATCTGTACGAGTAAAACCTAAGCCTATGAGAGTTTTCTCTATTTCAGCCTGAAAGTTATTTCCGCCCGACATCAGAAACTGTTCGTTCAGATGGGCTGATTTCTCTATCAGGTTGTGGTATGCTTCCGATTCATAATCGGTTCTTTCGGCAAGTTGTTGATTAACATACTCCAGTTCGGCCTCCATTTTCTGAATATGTTCGAAAGCCAAAGAAGCTTCTTCAAAAACCGTATTCCCTTCTTTGAGGGTCATATGTTGCGGCAAGTAGCCGATTGTTATATCTTTAGGATACGAGATATTGCCTCGTGTAGGTGGTTGCAATCCTGCAAATATTTTGAGCATGGTAGATTTACCAGCCCCATTTTTCCCTACAAGGGCAATCCTGTCTTTTTTATTCACTACGAACGATATATCATCAAAGAGGGTAAATCCTCCGAATTCTACCGTAAGTCCTTCTACTGAAATCACAATTAATATATTTTAAATCTATGCAAAAGTAGGGAATTTTGTTGATAGCTAAATAGAAACAAGGCTAAATAAGCGATTTGGAAAAATAAAATTATCTTTGACAAGATAAACATTTATAATATCATGGACTTTATATTAAGAGAATGGCATAATGATGATTTGGATAGCCTGGTTAAACATGCCAACAATTATAACATCGCCAAATTCCTCACAAACGGATTTCCTCATCCCTATACTAAAGATGACGGGATAAAATATCTAACCTCTGTCTCTCAACAATACCCCACCCAAATATTTGCCATCTCTGTCAACGGAGAAGCTGTAGGTTCTATCGGACTATTCCCTCAAACTGATATCCATGCCAAGAATGCAGAAATGGGTTACTGGCTTTCAGAGGAATATTGGGGAAATGGGATAATGCCTCAGGCAATAAAGCAAATCGTAGATTACGGGTTTCAAACATTTGATATAACGCGCATTTTTGCAGGGCCATTCGGTACCAATCCACAATCTCAACGCGTATTGGAAAAAGCCGGATTTACACTTGAAGCCAGATCTGAAAAAACTCTATTCAAAAACGGAGTATTCATTGATGAGCTAATATACGCAATAAGAAAAGTATGAAAATAACTCTGAAATAGATTCTCCAATATAAGATTAAGCTCCTTCCTCTTCGATAGGACTGATCTGTATTTTCTTATTCATTGTAGAAAAGCTCCAGCCGTATCTTTTATAGAGAAATAATATAAGCAAAGTACCGGCAATAACCACTTCGATAAGCCCGCCAACCGGATCAACCTCTTTTATACTGAATATCGCATCCGTCTGAAAAGCTGACGAAGCATGCGTTACAAACAGGCTGGCAAATATATTATTCGCAGCGTGTATTCCCATAGCCACTTCAATACCATCATCGAGAATACTTACCAGACCTAGTATCAAACCCATAGATAAATAATTAGCCATCATGATGAAAAAGCCAAACTCCTTTACTTCGGGGTTAGCGACATGAAGTAAAGCAAAGATTAAAGAAGGGATAATCAGCACTGCCCAACGGTTTTTAGTCAAATTGCCCAATCCCTGAGCCAGATATCCACGAAAGGCTAGTTCTTCGAAACTAATCTGAAAAGGGATCAATATAAGCGATATAAACACTAACGGTATAAATGAAGTTATATCCAATTGAAAGGTAAAAATCGACGGATATATAAAATACTGAATGGCCAAAGGTATTAACATCAATAATGACCAACAAGCAGCTCCTGTAAAAAAGCGGGGCCAACGAACTTTCTTTGTTCCGTTTACAACTTCCTGAAAACTTTGACCGTTTAATAGTTTTATGAAAAACAATAGAATAAAGAATCCTAATACCAGCGGAAATAGCAGTAATACAAATGCAAAGTTGGATGATATCCCCAAAGCTGTGGGATCAGACATCATAGCCATCCCCGAAACCATATCCCCTCCGTTCTGAATTATTTTGACTACTGCAACAATCATTAAGGGTACAACACCAACAAAACTAGCGAGTATAAAGGAAATAAACAGAACAACAATATATTTCCAAAAACTATTCCTTTTGTTTAATGCACTTTCAAGATGTTTCATAATATACAGACTTTTTAGTTTACTTGTTCTTATTTAGATAAGTCGCAGTTGCCCCGACAGAATCACAAACTTAAATAGTTTTATCTGTATTCTTGCATATCTCCATTCATTTTTGTCATAGATAAAGGATAGGCTGCATAATGATATAATCACTATACAGCCTATCTAACCACTTACATACAGAACTGAATATTATATTAATAGACAGCCCAACCTAAAACAACCTTACCTTAAAAAATAACCAAACCAATCTTTTATTTTTTATGTTTAAACAGCCAGGGAACCAATCCATCTTCAGCGAAAGCATTCACCCAACTGCCATGATTTACTCCTTTATATTCAGTATATTCGACATCACAACCCAATATTTTCAGTCGTGCATAGATATTTCTGGAATTATCTACCGGAACCACCGAATCGTCATCCCCGTGAAAAAGCCACACTGCTGTATGCTTCGCATATAACGGTAACTTACTCAAATCAGTACCTCCACATATAGGGAATGCTGCAGCAAAGGTCTGCGGCATACGCCACAACATCTCCAGCGTACCCATACCACCCATAGAAAGGCCTCCGATATATACTCTGCTCAAGTCCACCTTGCCGGACGACAACCAATCCTGAATAAGCCACATCGCTGTCTTCATTGATTGTGTAGGCTCGTCTGACAACCCGAAAGTAAGAGTCATCTTATCATCGATCTGATGCCGGGCTACATTAGACCAATAATTATTTGCAGGACATTGCGGTACAATAACGATAGCCGGATAGGCAGACTGAAAATGTTCTGATAAAAACTGCTTGCCATGCGTCAGCTGCTTTTGATTATCATCACCCCGTTCACCTGCGCCATGCAACATTACTACCAATGGATATTGCTTAGTTGCATCATAATTTTCCGGATACATTACCAGATAAGGTAAGGCATATCCGTTTACCATATACGACGCATTCTTGAACTGGGCAAAGCTATACACAGTACATACAAACAAGATAAAAATGAAGATACTTCTTTTCATATTTAGATATTTAATATTAGACTCACAAAGATAACTATAATGCACCTGCCCTCATCCATTCCGAAGTCCCGCTCTCATTAATCGCTTCGATCATGAAATAATAAGGCTTCGTCTTCTCCATTAGGGGATAAAAGATATGATAGTGGATCTGTTTACATTCATGTCTTTTCTTTTTCGTAAGAAAGACTAAAAGGCCGTACCTGGATACAGCCTATTAGTCAAGAAAGAGTATTTATTTTAATGCGGACGATTCAAATTTTAATTTTTTCAGTCCTCTTTGTACATCCGGATGACTCATAAAGAGATTCCATAACAATTGTGAACGATAGTTCTCAATCATAACCGCTATAGGCCCCTGGTCGATAGCCAGATAACGCTGTGGATACCAATCATCAGTTTCACTATATGCATCATAAAATCCATATTGTCCCCACATTTTATCTCCCATATTATATAAATTCCTCATCACCTTCATCGATTCTTCCGGTGTGTAAACAATAGAAGATAATGCTGCAGTAGGAGATATTACCCCATGGTCACCGGCTTCATCCGGTTCGTGTGCCGCATATCCTTTTACAGAATAACTGGCGGTCAGTCCCCAGGAATTCTCTCCGTATCCCTTATATCCTTTCGGATTACGAATACAGTAAGCCCGGTTTATCAGTGTGTAATTCTTCATTTCCTGAAAGTAATCAGCGTATCCATCTTTCAATCCGGTAGGATTAAGACCGAGAAAAGAATAATGTGCCCAGAACAAAGGTCCCACCCCACTATTGCTTTGATAACGCATGTTTAATGTATAACCTTCCAGTTCGTGCGGCCCGATGATTTTACCGCCTTCGGCCCAACCTTCATGATACACTTCGGCAGGTACGCCATGCGTTGGCGAACAAGCAGCCAGTACATATGTAATCAGACATTCGTTATATCCACGTATAGGAAAGTTCATTTCCCATGAATGATTGGGACTCCAATGCCAGTATAATACATTTTTACTATTGCGGTGCCAGTTCCAGTCTACATTCTTCCATATTTTATCAATACGTGCGGCCAATGCCCTTTCGGCATCCGATCCGTCAACATAGTATTGATGCAAGGCTAGCAGCCCTTGTAACAGGAAAGATGTCTCTACTAAATCACCTCCATTGTCCTTATCACTAAATCCCTGAACTTTTCCGGTCTTACCATTCCACCAATGGGGATACACCCCGTGGAAAGAATCTGCTTTTTCCAGAAAGTTTACAATCCGGGTCATTCGCTCCAGACCTTGTTCGCGAGTAACATAACCCCGGTCAATTCCGGCAATCATAGCCATTATGCCAAAGCCGCTACCTCCTGATGTTACAACATCTTTATCGTGTTTTCCATAATCTCCGTCGACATGGAAACGCTCACGTGCCATACCGCTGTTCGGTTCAGCTCCATCCCAGAAATAAAGGAATGTTCTGCGTTGAACACTATCTAATAATGCCTCATCTGATATCTCTGTCGTATCACTGCCATTAGCAGTTTGATTCGTCGAGGGCTTCTGCTTACAACTAACAATTCCTAATAAAAGGGTAAACAAGATAAAAGGAAGATGTATCTTTTTCATATTTTCTCAGTTTAATGACTTAATTCAAAGTGAATCTTGCAGATTTAACATCATGGCTATTTCCACCTATCATTACATCGAAATCTCCGGATTCGAATACATAATCAAGGTCGTAATTGTAGAACTTCAGCAATTCGGGAGTGATCTTAAAACTTACCGTTTTAGACTCTCCGGCCTTGATAAATACTTTTTCGAATCCTTTCAGTTCTTTTACCGGACGGGTAACACTACCAACGAGGTCGCGGATATACAACTGTACAACTTCCGCTCCATCTGCTTTTCCTTTATTGGTTACTGTTACGCTGGCTGTCAGTTCCCCTTTGGCATCAATAGATGTAGAACTTAATTTCACATCGCTATACTCAAATGTTGTATAACTAAGGCCATATCCGAACGGATAAAGCGGTTCATTATCTACATCCAGATAATTGCTACGGAATTTTTCAAACCATTTGCCTTCCTGAAGTGGACGGCCTGTATTCTTATGATTATAGAATAGTGGTATTTGTCCTACATTTTTAGGGAAAGTAGCTACTAGTTTTCCACTCGGATTAGCATCACCGAATAATACATCGCCGATAGCTTCCGCTGCTTCAGTTCCTCCAAACCAAACATTCAGTATAGCAGGTACATTTTCATTTTCCCATGTCAGGGTCAAAGGACGTCCTGTAAATAATACCAGTACGACCGGTTTTCCTGTTTTTAATAATTCCTTCAAAAGCGTTTTTTGCACATCCGGAATATCCAGATTGGTACGGCTGCTTGCCTCTCCACTCATTTCCGACGATTCGCCCAGAGCAGCAACAATTACATCTGCACTCTTAGCTATATCTAATGCCTCTTTCAGCATCTCTTCATCCGAGCGTGTTTCTTTATCTCTATGTAAAGTACGGCCAAACATGGTAGCATTATTCTCGTACACAGGATCGCTTATAAGATGGCTACCTTTAGCATAAACCACTTTCGCATTCTCTCCGGCAACAGCTTGTACACCTTCTACAACAGTTTTGGCTGTATCCAGATTCACTGCCACACTCCATGTACCCGGCATATTTGAACGGGTGTTTGCCAATGGACCTACTACAGCAATAGTGCCTTGTTTTTTCAACGGTAGTGTACTGTTGGCGTTTTTAAGCAATACGAAACTTTCAGATGCTATTTTACGGGCAACTGCACGATGTTCCGGTGTATATATCTCTGTTTTAGCACGATTTACGTCACAGTATTTGTAAGGATTGGCAAATAAACCCAGTTTATATTTAGCTTCTAGTACACGACGGCAAGCCTGATCTATCTCTGCCTGAGTAACTTTACCTTCTTTGAGCGATTTACCTACTGTAGCCAGACCTTCACTCACCATATCCATATCTATACCAGCCTTCAATGCGCGAGCAGAGACTGTTTGCAAATCACCGATACCGTGATCTATCATTTCGCTGATACCGGTATAGTCGGTCACTACAAATCCTTTGAATCCCCATTTGTCGCGCAAGACATCTGTCATCAACCATTTATTTGCAGTAGCAGGAACACCGTCTACTTCGTTAAATGAAGCCATCACACTACCTACACCTGCATCTACAGCAGCCTGATAAGGATACATATATTCATTGAACATACGAATGCCGCTCATATCCACTGTATTATAATCGCGACCAGCTTCGCCGGCACCATACAAAGCATAGTGCTTCACACAAGCCATAATATTGGAATTAAGCGTATAAGCTTTATCTCCCACTCCCTGATAACCATGGATCATCGCTTTTGCTATCTGTCCACCCAAGTAAGGGTCTTCGCCGCTTCCTTCCGAAAAACGTCCCCAGCGAGGATCACGGGAAATATCCACCATAGGGCTGAAAGTCCAGCTAATACCATCTGCACTGGCCTCAATTGCCGCAATACGTGCAGATTGCTCTATAGCCGCCATATTCCATGTAGCAGCAAGACCTAACGGAATAGGAAATACAGTCTCGTATCCATGAATAACATCCATCCCAAAAATCAAAGGGATTTTAAGGCGGCTTTCTTCTATGGCTATACGTTGTACATCCCTGATTTTTTCAACACCTTTTATATTGAACAAACCTCCGACTTCTCCTTTCTTGATCTTCTCGGCAATGTTGCTGCTTTTTGCCTGTCCGGTAGTAATGTCTCCCGAACTTGGCAGATTGAGCTGTCCGATCTTTTCTTCCAGCGTCATCTTGCCCATCAAGTCATTTATAAACTTATCCATCTTAGGATCCTTAGTCTGCGCCTGTATGCAACCCACAACAGCCATACACGCCAGAAACACCTTAAATAGTTGTCTCGTCTTCATTTTCCTTAATATATTAATTATAACCTAAACCTTTTACCTAAAATCTCTTATATATCAGGGCTTTGAAAACCCAGTTTTTTCAGCCCGTCCTTTATTTCAGTGTCTGCCATAAACAGAGACCACAATAAGCCCGTTCTGTGATTTTCTATCATCACAACGATTGGCCCCTGGTCTATTGCGATATGCTGATTATCGTACCACTGTTCCGAAAGATTAAATGCATCCACAAATCCATAATCGGACCAGAGTTTATCTCCCAGTTTGTAATAAAAGAAGTGTAGGGCTCTCATCGACTCCTCTGGTGTATACGGCATGGATGATAGTGCAGCAGTAGGAGCAATGACGCCTTTATCATTTGTAGGCGAATGCGCACTATAGCCATTATTACCATCGCTGGCAGTAAGTCCCCAGCAATCTGCGCTATATCCTCCGTACCCTTTCGGGTTGGTAAGACAATAATTGTAATTTATCAATGTATGATTCCTGTTCTGAGTCCAGTAATCTGTATATTGGTCTTTCAAATCCTTAGGATTAATCCCTAAAAATGAATAATGGCTGAAAAATAACGGGCCTCCATACTCAGTACCCAAAGGTAAAGTGTACCCATAGTATGATTTGCTATTAGCAAAGGCTCCATTCCTCTCCCATCCTTGTTTATATACTTCTGCTGAAATGGGATAAGTAGGAGAAGCTGCAGCTAAAGCGTACACTATTAATGATTCATTCCAGCCTGCTATCTTCAGATTCATCTGCCATCCGTAATCAGGACTCCAATGCCAGTACAGGACATTCTCCCCTCCTTTTTGAAACCAGGTCCATTCTATAGCTTCCCAAAGACGGGTTATGTCAGACCTTAATTGTGCTTCTCCGGCATCACTCGACTTAAAATATTGTCTTGCGGTAAGTAATCCCTGAAACAAAAGTGCGGTTTCTACCAAATCGGCCCCATTATCATATTGACTAAAAGGATACGTAGCACCTGTAGTTCCGTTTACCCAATGAGCAAATGCTCCATGGTAACTTGTACATTTAGTATCTAAGAATGTTACAATCTTCTGAATACGGGATAATGCATCATTTTTAGATATAAACCCTCTTTCGGCTGCCGCTATCATAGCCATTACACCAAATCCGGTTCCACCGGTGGTTACCACATCTCCGGATGTTGTCCTTTCACGAGCCATGCCCGATACCGGATGTCCAAAATCCCAGAAATATTTGAATGTCTGACTTTGTACTTTATCTAATAGTTCTTCATCTGATATGCGCGGAAATTTATCAGTCAGATCAATTGTTGTAGAAATGGAATATGTCTTGCCTGTCAAAATTTTGTTTCCTGATTTTGATTTTAAATTAGGATATATAAGAAGTTCATACTTAGTATATGATTTTAAAACCGATTCACCTTTTATTTCAATAGTATAATGTCCGTCATAGACCGGAGTGATTGTCAAAAATTGTCCCGATTGTTCTTTTATTTTTATATTTTCAATTATTGTAGCCTGATCTATCTGATCCGAAAACTTAAGAAAAATAGAAGAGGTTGGATTTACATCTACATACAAGTCTTGATTTGTTTTCCCATCTATAGTAACCGCGTCCAACTTAAACTCTTGAATTGGAACCGCATCTTCACTATCACTACTACATGAGACAGATGAAAGAAAAAATATAAAGAATAAAGAATTGAGTAAAATTTTCATAATGTATTAATTTAATAATGAGAGGGAGTTGCTCCCTCTCATTACTTATCTGATCAGGTAATTATTCAACGAACTTCATTAGTGGAATTCCACTAATTCTTACTATCATAAAGCTCCTTTACTTCGTTTGCGCTCAATGGCTCACTATAAAAATGGAACTGGTCCATAGCGCCTTTATACCATCCTGCCCAACTCTGATTAGTTGCCCCACTAGTTAAACTAGGGTTAGCCTGATATGGAAAAGTTCCGATTATCATTGGGCCAACATCTTTAAATTGTAATTCTCCCAAACCGGTTATAACCGATTGAAATACGCTATTTCCATCTTTATATATATTCATTGTAGAGGTAGTACCATCATAAACAAAAGCCATATGTACCCAGTCTCCAAATACATTATCAACTCTAGCTTCCACCCATTTCTCTACCCTGCTTCCGGTACGTTCATTGTAGATATGTACCTTGAAAAAGGCTTGAGTCTCGCTACCGGTATTTTCCAGAAAAATATCAAGATTAGACCAGAATGTTTTGGTATTTGTGATTGAGAACAAACCTGTTGCAGATGTATTCCGGGAAGATTTCATCCAAAACGAAACGGTAAAGCTACCAAGATTTGTAATTTCACTTTCTACAATTTTAGATATTGCAGGATGGTTATTTATTAGAACATAAGTGGTATCTGCATCTCCTTTATAAGCCTTACCTTTTACTCCATCTACAAATGAGTATACACCTACCCCACTATTTACAAACTGATAGGTACCCTGGTCATAAACATCACCTTCGAAAGGAAGATTTAGTTTTTCAGGTTTATATTCACCTGTCGGATCAGGAAATCCCTGAGGATAATCGAATGCCGGATCATTCTCTAAATCCTGAAAGCAAGATTGAGCACCAAACAATAATACAGTTGAAACTATTATTGCTGATATATATTTTTTAATTTTCATAGTCATTATTTTTTTTAGTTGGAATAATTTGGATTCTGAACTAAAACCCCATTCGATTTATCGATCTCAGCTTGAGGCAGAGGCAGTAAAGCATGCCTGTTTTGGTAATTGGTTTTACCTGCTGCATGAAGTACCTGTTGTGCTGTTCCCCAGCGTACAAGATCATAGAAACGATCCCATTCCATACCCAATTCTACGCGTCTTTCATGTCTTACAGCGTTTCTAAATGCAACCTGATCTGTTGTGGTAACCTTTGGTAGTATAGCACTGTTTCCAGCTCTTGCACGGGCACGTACCCTTTCGAGCAGTTCGATAGCCTCATCAGCTTTTCCTCCCATTTCATTTGCAGACTCGGCAGCCATCAATATGACGTCCGATAATCTGATAAGGCGAATATTAAACCAGAAGCCACCCTTTGTATAGAGAGTTCTTAATGCAGGGTTTGTATACGCTTTTTTATTATAATATTTATTTAAAACATCTCCATTTGCCACAGGTTTCTCTCCCCACGGTTTATTTGCCGGAATAGTAGCCGGATCTTCTCCTGTTTTTACAAAATATAATAATGTTTCATCTTTACGTGGGTCTCCCGGTTCAAAAGCATCTGCAAGTAGTTGTGTTGGCGTATGCCATCCCCAACCCATATTCCAGTCACCTGCACCTCTTACTCCCTGAACCTGGCAAAATTGGCTACCAATATCATTAGATCCGGGCAATGCCGATGTAGCTGTACATTGCAACTCCAGTATAGATTCACTACAATTCTCGCCAGTTTCCCTGAATATTTGATCGTAAGGTGTATCCAAATTATATATATTTGAATTAATTACTTCCATAGCTGAGCTGTAAGTATTAGCCCAATCATTTCGCATCAAATATGTTTTGGCATGTAAGGATTTAGCTGCCCCCCAAGTAAGACGTCCTACAAATCTGCTTTCCCACATAGGAGGAAGACTATTTTCGGCTTCGGTCAAATCTTTATCGATAAGCTCATAAATTTTAGATGCAGGAGACTTAGGTAGAATAGCTTCTGCCGCATCTTCTATTTTGAAATCAATATATGGAACTTCACCAAAGGCTCTGACAAGATTGAAGTAAGCAAACGCCCTGAAGAAATGTGCTTCTCCTCTACAGATAATATCCCCTTCGGTAAGAGTTTCTCCATTTTTTTCGGCTGTATTCATCTTGTCCAGTACACGGTTTACAATATGGATCATATCAAAATTACTTGCATAATAACTTTGGATAAGTCCATTTGATGCATTGTACTCAAAATCGTCGTACATTGGTCTTTGAAGAGAACCGTCAGAAGCTGTCGTTCCTGTTTCAACGTCTTCACTTCTAAAGTTATGAATAGCTAAAGCCGGAGAACCTGATGTAACATTAAAACCTCTCATCTTAGCATATAATGTAAATATATCTGTCTGATAAGATCCTCCTTTATTATCGTCTTCTGTCCATTGACCTTGTGGAGCTTGATCTAAGAGGTCTCCGCATCCGGTCAATACAAATGCAAACACTATTAATGCAGATGTACTAATTGCTTTTAATATATATTTTTTCATATTATTTCTCTGTTAGGATTAAAATGTAAGATTTGCACCGAAAGTATAAATCACCGGCATAGGGTAACTACCGCTATCTATACCGAACGAAAGAGCACTACCTCCGATTTCGGGAGTATATCCTGAATTTTTTGACCATGTCTTGAGATTCTGAATATTTCCATAGATGCGAAGAGACTTCATATATATCTTATCCAGGATAGACTTAGGAAAAGTATAACCCAACTGAACATTCCTAATACGGAAGAAGCTTCCATCTTCGATATAATAGCTTGAAGCCATTTGATTTATTGCTCTGGATGGATCCAATATCGGTTCCCAGTTTGAAGTACCTTCACCATGCCATCTGTTCATTCGTTCTGTTCTGTAATTGAACTGAGCGAAGGAAGAAGCATCCCAATTGCGGTAAATATCATTTCCATAAACACCCATCATGTCTATACCAAGATCAAAATTCTTATATGATAAGTTTAGATTGATACCATAAGTAAAATCAGGTGTTGGATTACCAATTTTGGTTCTGTCCTTGTCTGTAATTTTACCATCCCCGTCAATATCTGCAAATATCAAATCACCGGGTCTAACAGTACCAAGGGAATTAGGCGTAGAATTTTTTATATGTTCATAGTTTTGGTACACCCCGATTACCTTATATCCGTAAAAATAACCGATCGGCTCTCCTTTGATAGTACGCGATACACCGTTCTCCAATTTAGCCGCAGTATCTTCAACATCTATTTTATTCACCTTATTGCTTATAGTAGTGAGATTACCTGCAATGGTATAATTGAAACCCGACTCTCCTATTTTATCAGACCAGGAACCAGCTAACTCAACTCCTCTGTTTTGTACCTCACCCAAGTTTTGCATCTCATTTTGTATCCCTGCAATAGCTTCTGTTACTACAAGAATATCTTTTGTGTTCTTGCTATAATAAACCGGCTCTATTCTCAAACGGTTATTCAAAAACTGAGCTTCAAATCCGGCTTCCCATGAATATGTTTTTTCCCAACCAACATTCTGAAGAAGATAGGCTGTACTATATCCAGTCAATATATTGTCTCCGAAAACAGCACTTCCTGAAGAGTTTAACCCCGGATAAGAAGGATAATTACGGCCTCCTGTATTTTCAGATCCCAAAACACCCCAAGAACCTTTCACTTTCAGATAATCAATAGCACTCTGATTCTCCATAAAAGATTCGCTACTCACGATCCAACCTCCACCAAAAGAGTAAAAGTCATCCCATGTATTTCCTACATTACGGAATACCGAAGATCCATCTCTTCTGTACGATGCATTAAATAAGTAACGATTATCATAATTGTAAAGACCTCTCAATAAATAAGACATTGTAAATCTTCTAAACTGGCTACCATTATTGGTCATTGATGAATTGGATATTGAAGTCAACCACCACTTGTCCGGATCATTGTTTGGTATAGAGAAATCAAAATCTCCATATTTTTGACTGCGACCACCTCCTAAACTGGAAGATTCCCTATAATTAGTTGTAATACCAGCTGTCGCTGTCACGCCATGTTTATTAAATTGATTGCTATAAGTCAGAATATAATCCTGTTGAGCAACCAAACTATGATTCTTACTTTGATTGATAGATTCATATTCGCTTATCATCTCCTTATTCTTTATATCCGGATTATATACGTTTACTAGAGGAGAATAACTTCTCGAGTCGCCTGTAGAATAATCTAAAGAGAATGTTGCTTTAAATGTCAGAGATTTCATAAGATCAACCTCCCCATATATATTCCCTGCAATCCGATAGTTAGTCGCTTTATTATGATCACCTTGCAACTGTGTGGCAATCAAAGGATTCCAAACCTGTGAACGTTGAAAATCGGGCATTGTATGTAATAGAGTTTCCTCTTTGCCTGTAAGCGGATCAGTATATACACCATAGATAGGAGCTATAGGTGCTGCTCTGACTGCTCCTGCCACGCCTTTTGCATCGGGTGGTAAAGATCTGGATCCATTAACCTGAAATCCGAATCTCAAGAAATTAGTAACGTTGTAATCACTGCTCAGATTAACAGTTGCTTTAGTATATTTCTCTGACTTGATAGATCCCTCTTCCGAAGTATATCCTAATCCTAAATAGAATTTATTCTTCTCGCTGGAACCGGTAATACTAACGTTATTATTAGTCACAAATCCTGTTTGGAAAATCTCATCCTGCCAGTCTGTATCTGCTTGCCATGCAGTATAATCAAATGGTGTGGTTACACCCTGATTAAGTCTTTGCTCATTATACAACTCTTTAAATTGGGCTGCATTAGTCACATTTATCCTGTCGGCGATATGCTTAAATCCTACCGAAGCGTTTATATTAACTATTGTTTGTCCGTCTTTAGCTCTCTTTGTAGTAATTATAATAACACCATTTGCCCCTCGTACACCAAATATAGCCAATGAAGACGGGTCTTTAAGAATTTCCATAGACTCGATATCGGCCGGATTCAAGTAATTAATGTTATCAGAGAATAATCCATCTACGATATACAAAGGTGTATAGCCATTAAGAGAGTTTGTTCCGCGAACACGGATCTCCGGATCTTGTCCGGCACGCCCAGTATTCACAATCTGCACCCCTGCGACTTTACCTTGCAAACTAGCCAATGGGTTAGCAGATGGCCTGTTCGCTATTTCACCAGCCTTAATGCTAACAATAGAGCCTGTCAAATCACGTTTTTTCGCTGAACCATATCCAATCACAACCGTTTCGGTAAGCAGTTGGGCATCGTCTTCCAATGTTATATTTATGGTAGACTGAGCACTTACTGTAACCAATTGCGTCTTCATTCCCACATAAGAGAATTCCAATACATCTCCTGATTTGGCAGCCAGGGAATAAATACCGTCTACATCTGTAACAGTACCAGTGGTAGTTCCCTGTATCTTAATGCTCACACCAATGAGAGGTTCGCTGGTTACATCCGTCACTTTACCGGTGATAGTTTTTGTCTGAGCATAGATACTTACTGTACTCACCAATAAAAGGCAAGTAAGGAACATAAGACCCCTCATAAAGAAGGAACTGGCTCCAGACGTAATAAATGTTCTTTTAGGTTTAATTTTCATAGTTTTACTTTTTATTTAAACACACATTATCAAACAAAAATCTACTATGAACGACTGAAAAGGAAATGGTAATTATTCTTAATATATTTTTTAAGGCATTAATTCTGGTTGCGAAAGAGATACTAGATTACCATATCGTATCTGGGTCGTGATATTAGATTTTATGTCAAATGTAGATAATCTGACAAAAGTGTTTTGAATAGTTAATACACCGTAGTTACTTACCTTTCGTTTTTAACAGTACCACCACCTCACTATTACCTCTCAAATAAAAATAAACAACTAATAAACAACAGATTAAAAATATCAATCTATCTCTAGAAAAAACTCATTTAAATTCTGAGACGGCTGAATATTTAACTTTTTTCGCAGCCTGTAACGGCTATTTTCTACGGCTCTTATAGAAAGATTCATCAACGAAGCTATTTCTTTTGTTTCCAAATTTAGTTTAAGACAAGCACAAAGCCGAAGGTCATTATTCGTCAATTGAGGATATAAGGCTTTCATTTTTTTGAAGAATCCGGTATGTTTCTCTTCAAATTTTATAAGAAACATTTTCCAGTCATCTTCTGAATTCATATTATTATTGAGAAGAGAATTTATTTTTTGATATAAAGGCA
Organism: uncultured Dysgonomonas sp.; assembly: GCF_900079725.1. NCBI lineage: Bacteria > Pseudomonadati > Bacteroidota > Bacteroidia > Bacteroidales > Dysgonomonadaceae > Dysgonomonas > uncultured Dysgonomonas sp. The sequence continues at coordinate 4,174,167 of NZ_LT599032.1, read as the reverse complement.
ATAAGGCATTCGTCTTATTTTTTGTATAAAAATCATCCACGATATCTTTTATTCTAAGAATCAATTCATTCTTCTGTATTATAAAAGATGTTTGAGTAAGCAATTCTGCGCTCTTCTGCTCCACTTCTTGTTGCAATTCTCCGGCTAACACCCTCAAACGTCTGGTTTCTCTATATCTGATCTTTTGTAAATGAAGATTGCGATATCGGCGAAGGATAAGCAACCATGTAATATATAATATTCCGACTATTATCAGCGCATAAATAATATAAGCCCAGATAGTCTGATACCAGGGTGAAAGTATTTCAAACTCGTACGATATTGGTTCGGAATAATTTCCCAAACTATCTATTGCACGTATCAGAAACTTATATTTTCCTTCGGGAAGACGGGCATAAGAAACTGTATTTACTTTTTGAGGTGTAGACCAATCCTTGTCCACATCCTCCAGCATATACTGAAATGATAGATTAGAAGCAAATGCATTATTGGATGAAAAACCAAATGTAACTGTATTGAAGTTATAAGAGACTTCGGCATCTTCGGTTAAATCCTTATATTCTGATTGGCCTTCCATATTTACAGTCCGCATAAATTCAATATATGGAGCAGGTAATTCTTTATAAAGTTTCTTTGTTGCTTCTTCCTTTTTATCATATAATAAAAAACCATTATCAAGACATATGAGATTAGTACTTTCATTTAGTATGGAAACATTTTCATATGCATTGACTAAAGACAAGTTCATTCCTAAATTATAATTCTCCGTTATAGCTATTTCATAACCATCGTAGAAAAATTTATAAATAGCAGCCTCTGTCAATGCCCAAAACTGATTTTCTCTTATCGGAATTACCTTCCTTATATTATGTACAGTGCTGAAACATTCATTTAGCAAAGAACTGGGCACGATCTTATTCTCTATATCGTCATATGTATAAAACTGATTGTTCCCTAGCAAGACAATACGTCCGCCGACTTTAAATATTTTCATCTTGTAGGGTAGTCCATCCTTATTATTACCTCCATAATAGGAAAAAGACCTGAAACCCGAGAAATCATCTTCCAGTTTACAACGGTACACTCCCCTGTTGAAATGCTCGAGCCATATATTTCCTAAATGATCAAACTCCGCATTTATAATCGGTTCGGATATCTGACCGGGAGTATAAACCCGGCCGGTCTTCTTATCTACGATCCGTATTGAACTGTATGTGGAAAGTACCAATAGATCACGGTCCCTCACTTTAGCCTCAGACAAATTATATACACCTGTACCTATAGCAAAAGCATTACTAACTGATAAGTTTTTATGAATTTCTTTCAAACCTTTGTTATGGCAACAATAAAGGACATCATCAACAACTTTGAGTGCCCATACCTGCCCCTGTGTTCCATCTATCAGTTTCATATCTGAAAGTGCATTAGGTTTGTTCAACCCCTCTTTTGCGATATAAAATACCCCCTGATTGGTTCCGATAAATAGCTTGTCGTCCCAAAGCACACCACAATACACAGCGCCGGTGTTTCCTCCCGGATCGGTATAGCAACTCATATTTTCGATATATTGAATATATGCGATCCCCCGGTCCAAAGCAGCCCAGATATTCCCCAGATTATCTTCATATAAAGAAAGTATTGTATTATTCTGTAGTGTGCTTTCAGAAGATATATGATCTATAATCCGACCGTTAATATCAACCTCATAAATTCCATCTAAAATAGTACCCAGATAATATGATCCTTTTGAAGAAAATACTCCACAGTTCAACTCCTTCAAGTTCATTATGCCTGAAAGTACAGGACTCCACTCCTTAAAAGCTGTCCCATCATAAATATAAATACCTTTTGATGTAGTACCGATAAGATATTGATCTTCCTTGTAAGGAAGAATAACACGAACATCTGTACCTTGAAAAATCTCACTGCCTTCTATTCGTTCAAGTTTATCTTCTTTAAGGCGGAAAAGCGACCCCAGCATTTGCTGCACAAGAAATTCATCCCTGACTTTTGTAAGAAATAAGAAGGCTTTATCTGACGGTATTCGTTTTATCGTATTATAATCATAAATATATATAGAATTAAACGACTGAAAATAGACGCAATCGTTTGTAATCCAGATTTTCCAGAAATCGTCATTTTTGAAAAGAGCTTTATCCAAACTATCGCTCAGGGACGTGTAAACGAGCTTTCCCGAAATATCTCTGTCCCAACGGCCAAACTCTTCATAGCTACCCGTAAATATAGTTTTGTGCGACAATACTGCGACAGACCTGACCACCAATGAGTTTGGTATACGGTTAAGATTCCATTCTATACCATCGAATTCGAGAAGCCCTATATCATTACCAAAATACATAGTTCCTCGTTCATCCTGCCCTATTGCCCAGTTTTTATTATCAGCCTGATATTTCTCCCTATACAGGTTTATAATATGCGGCTTATTAGAAAAAGCTGAGATGGTAGTTAGTAGCAGAATGATTAAGATAATATATCCGGATAATCGCTTCATAAGATCTACAGTTTTTTAAGGAGGGTTCAATTACATTAGTCGTTTTTGGTGACTCGGCATAATCAAAATAAACTTTGCTTCTGCTCTCGCTACTTAAAACGTTCAATTTCGACACTCAAAAATAACACAATTTTATTAAAATAACATTCTTATAGCATCTTGGTTCATATGAAACAGACAAAGTGAAGGCATCTGCTGACAATAGCGGATGCCTTCCATATATAATTAATAATTTAAGAAACTATCTTTCCCACTGCTGCAATTCATTCACAGCAAGCTGATAATCCCGTTCCGTTTCATAATACCTGTCTATTGTTTCATAATATACCGAAAGTTCCAGCAGATAGTTGATGAGAGACAACTGGCCTTTATCCAATGCCTTCTTCAACAAGTCGCGATTATTCGTAACCTTCAGCGTCTCCTGATATTCATTCAGTAATACGGAAAGTTTAGAAGCTTTATCATATTGATTCTTTAATACATTCTGAAATTGTATTTTGGTATCAGCGTGCTGCATCTGCAAAGCTACAGTCTGTGCTTTCTGGTGTTTTACGGTATTCTTTCCTTCCCACAAAGGGATGGAAACACCTACTGTAAAACCTTGCAATGTAGTACCGAGAATGCGTTCGCTTGTATATCCGGCTGTAATCTTCGGCAGATTCAGAGCACGGGTCAGTTGCTCCTGTTTTTTGCTTAGTTCAACTTCCTGTTCGGCCAGACGCAACGAGGGATTATTTTCTTTTACTCTTTCGAACCATTCTGTAAAATTAAGCGGAAAAAGATAGTCCGGATAATTATCAAACGGATATGCAAGAGGTTCTCCGCCATTCAACCGTTGTAATTCGGCGTTCAGCGTATTTATTTCAACCATATTTATCTGATACAGCTTTTCTGTATTGAGTAAATCCAGTTTGGTTTTATTCCTCTCCAGAATATCTATATCTCCCTGGTTGAAACGTTTCTGGTAAGCATCAGATAACTCCCGTGCAGATTCCAGACGTTGGGCTAGTTGCTCATTCAATTTTGTCTGGTAAGTAAGTTCCACACACAAAGCGCGCGCCTGTTGCATAATTTCCCTGCGCTGCTGGTTATAGGTCAAATCGACCTGCTTATTCTTACCTGCCGCTAACTGTGATTTGTAACGGTAAGCAGTAGGAAAATCGAAAGATTGCGTTACATTCAGATCGGTACGGTTGCCTTCTCCGGCAGGACTCCCCCAAAGATAACCAAACTCAACTTCCGGGTTAGCCATGTTTATTCCGGTCTTGTTGCCGATCTTATCGGCTGTGGCTTGTTCCCGGTACGCCTTCAGTGTTGTATTGTTCGTTTCTATGCTTTCCAACACCTTACTGAATGTATCATCCTGTGCCTCAACGCTAACAACAGACAGGAGTGATAATAAAAGTATGTATATTACTGTTCTCATAATTCAACAATTCATTTAAATAGTCAATAAATTAATACAACATCTTGAAATGTAGGGGCGAAATATCTTTCGCCCGCAATAGCTAACGGGCGAAAAATATTTCGCCCCTACTGAGTCATCTTCTTAGAATGTCCTATCAATTGTTTTCATTTACTTGTCAAACAATCTCTTGTTTTACCTCTTTACGGTTCTTCAACATCCTGTAGATAATAGGTACGACATACATATTCAATAAAGTTGATGTAAGTAGTCCCCCTAGTATAACTTTTGCCATTGGGCTTTGTATCTCATTTCCGGGAAGGTCTCCCTGAATAGCCAATGGAATAAGGGCTAACCCCGAACATAAAGCAGTCATCAATATTGGGTTCAAACGATCGAGAGATCCTTGCAGGATACTCTTATTCACAGAATATCCGTGATTACCCAAGTCATTGTAATGCGCCATCAGCAGAATGCCATTTCGGGTGGCAATTCCGAACAGGGCTATAAATCCGATAATAGCAGGAATACTGATTTCTCCCGAAGTGAACAAAATAGCATATACTCCCCCGATAAGGGCCAACGGAAGATTTAGAAGTATTACAGCCGATTGAGTGATATTCCGGAACTGATTGAACAACAATAAGAATATAATCATAATAGCAAAGACAGAGACAATAAGCAATATCCTCGATGCAGCCTGCTCACTCTCAAACTGTCCGCCGTACTCTATATGATAACCCTCCGGCAACGTAATTTCTCCGTCGATCTTTTCCCTGATATCATTCACTACACTGCGCAAATCACGATCGGCAACATTGGCAGAAACAACAATCTTACGCTGGGCATTTTCACGGTTTACCGTATTGGGCCCTGTGGATGAAGTTATCTCCGCAATATACTCGAAAGGTATTTTCTTATCACCGGCATCTATCATCAGGTTGCGGATTTTGTCCGCCTGGTCCTTGTAATCGTCCGATCCCTTTAATGTAAGGTCAAAGCTTTTACCATCCCTGTAAACTTGCGATACAACTTCACCGGACAACATTACTGTTACAAAATCGGAGAACTGTGGTAAAGTAATGCCATATTTAGCCAACATCTCACGCTTTGGAGTTATCTTCAATTGCGGACGCTCTACCTGTTGTTCAACATTCAGGTCGGCAACCCCCTCGATACTTTCTATCGAAGATTTGATTTCATTGCCTAACGAATACAACTTATTCAGGTCCGTACCAAACAACTTAATCGCAATATTGGCTTTAGTCCCCGAAAGCATATGATCTATACGGTGCGATATCGGTTGCCCGATTTCGACACTGATACCCGGAATAGCATTCAGCCTTTCGCGAAGTTCGGCCAGCATATCTTCCTGAGAACGATCTTTGAGCATAAACGGAGCTTCTATCTCGGACGTATTCACTCCGAACGAATGTTCGTCAAGTTCGGCACGGCCAGTCTTGCGGCCTACGGTCTGTATCTCGGGTACGCTAAGCATAGCCTGTTCAGCCATGATTCCTACTTTGTTTGATTCTTCCAGCGAAATACCGGGTAGGGTATTTATCGTCACAGTAAATGAACCTTCATTGAATGGAGGTAAAAAGTTACGTCCGAATGTAAAGAATATAATAATAGCAGACACTAGCAATACTCCTGTCACTCCCAGCACAATTTTCTGTTTTTCCAATGCCCAATGCAGGCTTTTTTCATAAACAGCTTTTAATTTAACCACAAAGACAGGTTCTTTTTCTTCCTTATTCTTCTTGTTGTTACCCAATAGATAACTGCATAATACGGGAGTCACTGTAAGGGCGACAACGGTAGAGGCAAACAAGGCCACAATAAAGGCAATACCCAGTGGAACAAGCATACGCCCTTCCATCCCGCTAAGGAAAAACAACGGGATAAAACTGGTAACAATAATCAGTGTGGAATTCAATATCGGCATGCGTACTTCCTTCGAGGCCTCGAAAACAACCGTTAGCACAGAAAGTTGTTCTTCTTTCGGCTTTTGCCTGTTTTCGCGCAGATGTTTGAAAACATTTTCCACATCGATAATAGCATCATCTACCAATGACCCGATTGCGATAGCCATCCCTCCCAAACTCATCGTATTAATTGTCAACCCCATTAGTTTCAGTGCAAGGATAGACGTGAGTAGCGACAAAGGCAAAGCCATCAGGGAGATGAATGTAGTACGCCCGTTCATCAGGAATATAAACAAAATAATAACTACAAATATCGCTCCTTCATACAGTGATTTCTGCACATTATTTATCGAGTTGTTTATAAATCGTTCCTGACGAAATATATCTGTGGATATCTTTATATCAGCCGGAATATTCTTCTGCAATTCGGCTAGTGAAACATCCAGTTTTTCAGACAGTTCTATTGTATTGGTATTTGGTTGTTTCGTGACAGTTATCAATACGGCAGGTTTTGTCTTCTCCGAAGCTATCCCTAACTTTGGGGTCTTTGCTCCTATCTTTATCTCAGCTACATCACTAAGTAGAATAGGACTTTCACCTACTTTTTTCACAACAGCCTTCCCTAATTCCCCTACATCTGCGCTTTGAAGCACGCCTCTTACAATATATTCATTTCCATATTCGTATAAGATACCGCCGGACGCATTCTGATTCATATTGCGTGTTACCTGCAATACTTCATCCAGTGTTACGCCATAGTGCTTCATACGTCCCGGATCGATGAGTATCTGATATTCTTCTATATCTCCACCTATTACTGTAACCTGAGCCACACCACCTGTAGATAAAAGCCGCGGGCGGATTGTCCAGTCGGCAATAGTACGTAAGTCGAGCATTGTAGTGGAATCTGAAGTCAGACCGATAATCATTACTTCCCCAAGGATTGATGACTGTGGTCCCAAAGTAGGTTGGCCAATATTTTCGGGCAGGGCATCGCCCAGAGCTGTTAGTTTTTCGGTAACGATCTGTCGGGCCTTATATATATCGGTCCCCCAATCAAACTCAACCCAGACCACTGAAAATCCGGTAGTAGAAGACGACCGTACACGACGCACATCTGTAGCTCCGTTTACAGCCGTTTCTATAGGAAAAGAAACCAGGCGTTCCACTTCTTCGGGAGCCATTCCGTTTGCTTCGGTCATTATCACCACGGTAGGTGCATTCAGATCGGGAAATACATCTATTTCCATATTCTTTGCGGTATAGAACCCACCTATAAGCAAGAGCACCGCGCCAATCAACACCACAAGACGGTTGTTGAGAGAGAATTGTATTATTTTATTAAGCATTATCTATTCCTCCCATTTTTAGTGTTCGTGAGCATGAGGAATAGCAGCTGAAGCCGATGCCAGTTTGATATAATATGCACCTTTACTTACAACCCTGTCTCCCGCCTTTAATCCCGAAAGTATTTCTACTAGGCTACCGTCATTTGTTCCTATCCTTACTTCCTGTTTTTTGTAGGCATCGGGATGAGTCTGCAAATAGACGAAATAAATACCTTGTTCCTCTGTTAGAGAGGAAACCGGGATTGCCAGAACATTTTCCCTCGGCTGTCCCAGCAGATAAACTTCCACATAAGATCCGGAAACAACCTGTCCTACGTTATCAAACTCAAAATTAGCAGGTAGATAATACTCCTGACTGTTTGTGGAGCGACCATACGAGACAATACGACCGTTCAGGTCTGAAAGACGGTAAACCGTATTATCATACGAAGTTTTGAAGTTAGCGGATGTAATGCTTCCCAGATCTTTATAATAGCGTTCCGACACATCGGCCCGAAGCTGCAACTTCCTGTTCTGTGTCACAGTCATTAAAGGCTGGCCCACGTCCACATATTGACCTTCTGATACCAGTTTGCTTTTTACAAACCCGCTGATAGGAGCGGAAATACTGATGCCTCTTGCAGTCGAGCGCTGACCTATGGCCTGATATGAGACTTTTGCATTCTCATAATTCAGCTTTATTTCGTTGTATTCTTTTTGCGAAATCAGCTTATCCCCGATCAGAGATTCTGCGCGTTGATACTCGCGTTGAGCTATATCGTATGCTGTTTTCGCTTTTATGGAAGGGTCTCCATCGACTAGGTTCTTCGATGAGATACTAACCAGAGATTCGCCTCCTTTTACAGCTGCGCCCTCATTCAACGACGCTTTATTAAAAGATACGATACCACTCGAAGTAGCGGAAACAGTTACTTCATCGCCCTGTGCCGATAATATCTGACCACTGGTTTTTATCACCTGATGAAACTTATCAGGCTTTACGTTAGACACTTCCAAGCCGGCCTGCTTAGCCTGTTCGGGGGTAAATAAAATTTCATCACCATGAGCTTGTTCTTCTTTTTCATGAGAATGCCCTTCTTTACCATGATCATGATCGCATTCTTCACCCTCCGCATGATTGTGCTCTGCTTCATCTTCATGATCGTGATCGCACTCCTCGCCTTCTGCATGACTATGACCTTCTTGCGATTCGGATGTATGATTATGTCCCGCGTGATCGTCTGTTTTTGGTTTGGAATTACAACTCCACAATATCGCCAACAGACAGGCGAAATAAATAATATATTTTTTCATTATTCTTATTTCTTAGATTTTTGCCATAACAAAGAGTGAGGGAATACCATCCTCTTCTCAATGACATAGATAAAGTTTCTATAAAAAATTAGCCTAAAAAATAAGATACGGGAGGTGCTCGCAGACTTTTTACTGAGCCTACGAAAGGTGGAATATAGTTTTCTAAATAAGGTTTTTGTTCTAATCGCTGTCCGAATTCGGGAGCTTCCAGATAAAGCTCACTCAGGGGATTTATTGTAAACAGTAAGGACAGACAATTAGCACAAGGCAGTATATCTTCATGAAGGTCATTATTCTGTCGAAGGACAATTTCCTTCAGATTACAATCTTCCGATCCTGAATGGTGATGATGCTTATCGTGTTCACAACAACAATCTCCGGAATCATCATGTTGACCCGAACAATGATGTTGATGAACTATTTCCTCCAGAGAGAAACAAACAGCACCATCATGATGAGAATGAGGTAAAACCGTATGTGCCAATAAAAATATATTGGCAAGCATCAATAAAGTCAGAGTGACCAGTCGTTTTACCTTTTTCATATCACAAAGATATGATTTTTTCTTAAAAAGTCTGACACTTATCCACTTCATTAATCGGAAAATAGCATCGGATTATGATCTCTCAGATAAAATTCGATTTTCTGAGCTGTAGCATCTTTCAGCAATACCCGCTTTTCCTTGTCTAAAAGATAAAGTGTGGGAATAGCTTTCAAGTCATAAACCTTTTTGTTCAATACGGTCTGGTTCTTATCATAACCGTTTACCCACGATGCGGGAATATCTTTCAGATGACTTTGCCAGATACTTAAGTCTGCATCGGGATAGAAAGTCAACACTTTAAGCCCACCCGATTCGTGTATCTTATTTATAATGGGGGATTGCTTCAAATAGGCTATATTCTCTGCACAGGTATGGCAATCGGGATTGTAGAACATCAGCAAGGTATATCCTGCATTTAACCCGTGAAGTGTCCCCGTTTTTCCTGAACTCAGGGTGTAGGTAATATCAGCAGCTATTTGTCCGGGCCTGTTTTTCTCCATCATTTCCAGTTTGAATCTGACTTTCTCTTTTTCCACATCCCCTGTTTCCGAATCAGCTAGTACGTATTTAGCCACCGGAATATAATACTCTTCATTACGCATGAAAGAGTTTGGGTCATACAGATATTTCTCGAAATTCTTAGTAAAGAAAAAATACATCTCCGGTGTTTTCTGCTGCTCTGCCTTATTCAATAAAGCCGCTATAGATTGTTCGGCAATATTCTTATCTGCTATCGGAAGAATCTGGACGTAGTTTGCCAGAGCCTGTTCGGTAATGTCAGGAAGATGAATATATGTTGTATCTGAAAAATCGAAGTTATCCCAGTAATGGGTAATCAAGAAGTTGGCTCTGTCGACTGGGGTTGTAAGTTCTTTCGGCACCTCGGGTAGCTCCAGTGCCGTTCTCTCCTCTACTTCCGTCTGCTGTGCAGATACGTTATTCTGCAACGGCTTATTATTACTACATGAATAAAATCCGAGTGCGGCAACAACCATTATCCGTATAAAGTATTTCATATTCTATATCAATTAAATATATGCAAAGATAGCATTTTAACATCAATACAAAGGAAGAGGATATACCAACTTATTTTCACCTACCCTTTTACATATAGTATTTATTTATCTTTTAAGTCCTGATGTATTTTCTTTATCATTTCCTCTAACTCTGCATTTTTCTTACTTTGCTCATTAAGTTGCTTTTGCTGTTGAATAATGTATAAAGTCAACTCTTCTATTTTTTGTAAAAGTTTTATCTGCATTTTACTCATATCCAATCCATCCTCAGTCATTTGTTTCTCTGACGGGATTTCCGGCAAATGTTTATTTCCATTGATAAAAGCTTCCACTTCGGCTAAAGATCTGAGATTATAGTCCGGATCGAAAACAAAATCGGCTCCTTCACCGGCATTCATTTCTATTTTTACTTCTTTAGCGCGGATTGTCCCTTTTACATCCAGTTTCGCTTGTGGTGATAGAGTGCCTATACCGATATTGCCAGACTCATCAGTAGCACTTATAATCTTTCGTGGAAAGGTATCTGTTACATCAGTTTTTCCTGAAGGATCGTATTTTGTAATACTAACAGGAGCTATAGAGCTTATCTGATTTATAAGTCCATCCACAATCCATGACTGAACAAAAATAGAAACGTAGTTATATTTCATCTTAATTACAAAATCGAATTGCGTTCCATTCTTATACACTCTTAATTCGTAACTATTAGATGGCGTACCTCCCCGCCTTTCTATATTTATAAAATTGGTTCCACGTGTATTTATGGAATAGGTGTCAGTTGCTATGGAGTTTGAGAAATCGCCTCCAAAAATCTCTATTTTTAATTTTTGGTATGTGGTTGGACCACTTTCCTTCAATGAACCCATATAGTAATATCTGTTATCATCTGTCAAAACATGGTTTATAATATTATATCCTTGCCCGAAAGAATAGGATACTTTTATCAATAGAAATAGAACAATCAGGATAAAACTTTTTTTCATAATATTTTTTTAGATATAGATAATTCATTTGCCGAAAAAAACAGGAAAGCCCCGGTATTATGCGGAACTTTCCTTTTCTTATAATCAATTTGTCAGTATCAATCTTCCTCTTTCTGACTTGCCTCGTACTCTTTCAATAGCTTGTCCTGAACATCGGACGGCACAAGTTCATAACTTGCAAACTTCATTGTAAACGAAGCACGGCCTCCGGTCAGTGAACTAAGCGAGATAGAATAGTTCGCCATTTCTTTCAACGGCACTTTGGCATTCAGTATCTCTATTCCCCTGTCGCTTTCCATACCCATTATCATGGCACGGCGGTTCTGGAGGTCTCCCATCACATCCCCCATCCTATCCGATGGTACGGATACTGTTACATCATAAATCGGCTCAAGGATTTTAGGGCCGGCATTCTTAAATGCTTCGCTAAATGCATTACGTCCGGCTAGCATAAATGAGATTTCATTAGAGTCTACCGGGTGCATCTTGCCATCATAAACAACCACACGAACATCACGTGCATATGAACCTGTAAGAGGCCCCTGTTCCAGACGCGACATCACCCCTTTCAATATTGCCGGAAGGAAGCGCGCGTCGATAGCACCTCCGACTATACTGCTGACAAAGACAAGTTTTCCTCCCCAATCGAGATCATAAGTTTGAACGTCACGTGACTGCACCTTAAATTCCTGACCGTTAAACTTGTATGTTTCCGGCAATGGCATACCTTCAATATAAGGCTCTACGACCAGATGCACCTCACCAAACTGTCCGGCACCTCCCGATTGTTTCTTGTGGCGGTAATCTGCGCGGGCAGCCTTTGTAATTGTTTCACGATATGGAATCTTAGGCTCGGAATATACAATGGCGATCTTATCGTTATTTTCTATTCTCCATTTCAATGTTTTCAGGTGGAATTCACCTTGCCCGGATACAATAAGTTGTTTCAGCTCCTTCGAATTTTCTATTACCCATGTAGGGTCTTCCTCGTGCATACGCTGCAAAATCTCGTTCATTTTTTCCGTATCCTTCTCATTTTCGGCCTTTATAGCACGGCGATATTTAGGATCCGGATATTTTATAAAATTGAACTTGTTATCAGTACCTTTTGCATTTAAAGTGTTCCCTGTACGTACATCTTTGAGTTTTACCGCTGCTCCGATATCTCCGGCTACCAGTTCCTCTATTTTTGAACGCTGTTGTCCTGCAGGACAGAAAATCTGACCGATACGTTCTTTCGAGCCTCTGTCGGCATTTATCAGATCATCTCCTTCATGAACCTTACCGCTCATTACCTTAAAGTAAGAAACTTCACCTACATGCGGTTCAACCATTGTTTTAAAGAAGAACAGGCTGGTTGGCGCATCCGAATCGGGCTTCACTTCCACTCCTTCGGTATTCACAGGTGCAGGCTGATCGCGCACGTAAGGAACTACATTGCCAAGGAATTCCATTGTACGGCGCACACACATATCTTTTTCGGCAGATACGCAGAATACAGGAAATAAATCCCTGTTTACCAACCCCCAACGGATACCCATACGCATCTCGTCTTCGGTCAGTGTACCCTGTTCGAAGAATTTCTCCATCAGGGATTCTTCATTCTCAGCAGCTGCCTCTATCAGTTTTTGCTGCAATTCGGCTGCCTTATCTAATTCTTCGGCAGGTATATCAAGAACCTCAGGAACACCGCCTTCTGGTTTCCATCGGAACATTTTAAATTTCAAAACATCGACAACAGCATTGAAGCCCTCTCCGCAATTGATCGGGTATTGTACCAATACTGCCTTTTCGCCATAATCGGCTTTAAGTTGAGAAACCACATTATCAAAGTCTGCCTTTGGATGATCTAATTGGTTGACAATAAAAATCACCGGTTTCTTAAATTTTTGAGTATATCTCAATTGGTTTATGGTACCCACTTCCATACCATACTGGGCATTCAGCACCATCAGAGCCGTATCTGTCACATTCAACGAGGTAACGACATTTCCGACAAAATCATCAGATCCCGGACAATCAATAAAGTTAAGTTTTCTATTCATCCATTCCACAGAGAAAATGCTGGAAAAAACGGAATATCCGTATTCTTTTTCCACGGGGAAATAGTCCGAGACAGTATTTCCGTCCTTAACACTTCCTCTGCGTTTTATGACACCCGCTTCGTAGAGCATGGCTTCGGCGAGAGTGGTTTTGCCCGCTCCCGAACTACCAAGAATAGCTATGTTCTTGATTTCTTGTGTTTGGTAAGTTCTCATGGCTAAAAATGTTTTACATGGTTAATATTATTATACCTTTTACCAAAATAGCCTCATTTAGAGGCGACATTTCCAAAATTAGTGAAATGTTTTGAGGAAATTATCATTTTTAGGAGGCTAAATATGCTAACATGTTAAAAAATATCTATTCTTCATACAGTTTCCATGTCTTCACTTACTATCATTTAAGATAAAATAATGAAAATCAATACAAACAACTACTTTTCGAGCCGATTTTCTTCTTTAAAAGGTAACAAAGGTTACACTTTTTCCACTATTTTCTATCTGTTACCTTTTCCCCTCTCTGTAAGTGCCCCTTTGGGTCCGGGCTGTTAAGTTCTCTACTTTGTTCTGTTATTTTCTGCTGTCATCCTGAGTGGAACGAAGGATCCCGCCCCTGCGAAACGAGATGTTTCACTCCGTTCAACATGACACAGAGGGTATGAAAAATTAGAACTTAACAGCTCTGACCCTTACGGGATTGAAGGGGCCTATCAATATTTCAAAGAGCTATAAGCTAACAGCAGAAAACTAATAGCTTACTATATAGATAAACTTTTTCTAAAAGATTAAATTCCATTTGCCCTGAAGAAACATAGAAAAAACCGCTATTATTAGATACAATAATTAAAAATATTTTTTAAAATAATTATTTAATCATTTGATTAAATCAAAAATTCAATCTACATTTGCATCACAACAATAATGATTTACTTATGGAAAAAGATATATCGACAGAAGAAAAAATAAAGGAAGCTGCCCGAAAAGTGTTTCAGGAAAAAGGATACGGACAAGCCCGAACACGTGATATAGCCGACGAAGCGGGTATAAATCTGGCATTACTTAATTATTATTTCCGCAGTAAAGAAAAGCTGTTCGATATAATAATGGAAGAAAGTATGCAACAAATGTTCGGACTGATAGTTGGGATCGTCAATGATGAAAACACAGAATTGTCAAAAAAAATAGATTTAATTGCAAACCGTTATGTAGATTCTCTTTTAGAAAATCCCAATTTACCATTATTTGTATTAAGTGAAATACAAGCCAATCCAAAGAAGCTGATAGAAAAAATCGGGATTTCAGAAAATCTCATAAAGAATAATTACTTCTACAAGCAGATACAGGAACAGATGGATAAAAAAGGAATAAAAGGAATTGCCCCACTTCAAATCTTTATAAATATCGTATCAATGACTGTGTTCCCTATTGTAGGTAAACCCTTATTGATAAGCATACATAGTCCGATGACTGAAGATGATTATACCAACTTCATTAATGAGCGTCGGAAACTTGTTCCACAATGGATAAAAATGATGTTGAAAATAGATGAATAACCGCTGGAATTATGAAAAAATACTTGTTACTTTTTTTGTTTTCAATCCCATCCCTGGCTTTTTCTCAGGCAACTCTCCTGCTTGAGGCTTGTCACCGGAAAGCAAAAGCGAACTATCCGCTTATCAGACGGTACGAGCTGATAGAGAAATCGAAAGAGTATAATCTGTCGAATGCAGGAAAAGGATATTTGCCTCAGTTCTCTTTGTCGGCAAAAGCATCTTATCAGTCGGAAGTAACCAAAATACCAATTTCCGTTCCGGGGATAGATATCAAAGGACTAAGCAAAGACCAGTATTCTGCAACGATAGACATCACTCAGACTATCTGGGATGGAGGTGCAATCGGCTCAAAAAAAGAGATAACCAATGCAAATGCCGATGTAGAGAAAAAGCAATTGGATGTAGACCTCTATACAATAAACGACAGGGTCAATCAATTGTATTTCGGCATTTTATTACTCGATGCCAAAATAAAGCAAAATGATCTTTTACAGGATGAATTGCAGCGTAATTACAACCTGATTTCGTCCTATATTCAAAATGGAATAGCCAATCAGGCCGATCTGGATGCTATTAAAGTAGAGCAGTTGAAAACCGCGCAAAACAAAACACAATTGTTATCTAACAGAAAATCCTATCTGGATATGCTAGCGCTGTTAATAGGAGAGAATCTGGATAAAAGGACCACATTGCAAAAGCCGGAAGGGGAAGACCTGATAATTTCATCACAAGTGAACCGCCCCGAATTGGAACTTTTCGACGCACAACTCAACAGCCTTGAAACACAAAAAAGATCGATCAAAACAAGCTATATGCCAAAGCTGGGTTTGTTCCTTACGGGAGGTTATGGCAAACCGGGATTGAATATGCTGGATAATGATTTCTCTCCCTATTATATCGGGGGAGTCCGTTTGTCATGGAACTTTGGTAGTCTTTACACTCAAAAAAACGATAAAAAGCTGATAGAAATTAATCAGGATAACGTTCTTACTCAGCGTGAGACTTTTCTTTTCAATACAAATCTGGAAACTACCCAAGAACAACAAGAGATAGAAAAGAACCGGGACTTATTGAAGTACGATGATGAAATAATCTCGCTCCGCAACAGTGTAAAACGTGCAGCAGAGGCAAAAGTAGCTAATGGGACACAGACTGTAACCGACCTGATGCGCGAAATAAATAATGAGGATCTGGCTAAGCAGGATAAAATACAACACGAAATAGAACTGCTGTTATCTATATATAATCTGAAATATACAACAAATAACTAATCGCATGAATACAATAAAAAATATACTTTACTTCAGTTTTGCCATCCTTTTATCATCTTGTGGCAGGGGTAATGGCGATTATGATGCATCGGGCGTATTTGAAACAACCGAAGTAATTGTCTCTGCCGAAGCCAATGGAAAGATAATGCAATTTGATATTACAGAAGGCCAGCTCCTTGATGCAGGAAGGGAAATAGGTTATATAGACACTGTACAGCTATATCTGAAAAAGATGCAGCTGCTGGCCAATATGAAATCGGTAAAAACCCGCTATACAGATGTACCCCGCCAGATAGCAGCCACGAAACAACAAATAGCTACTCAAAGGAATGAACTCAGACGTTTCGAGAATCTGGTAAAGGCCAATGCCGCCAATCAGAAGCAAGTAGATGAAATCAATGCTCAGATACTGGTATTGGAAAGGCAGCTGGCTGCACAAACCGAGACTTTGGAAAACTCTAACAGAGGAGTATCCGAAGAAAGTACAGGGCTGGATATACAGGTTGCCCAATTGAATGACCAATTACAAAAATCAATTATTACAAGCCCGATAAAAGGAACTGTGCTATCCAAATACGCAGAACAGGGAGAACTGGCAACCCAAGGCAGAGTCCTATTCAAGATTGCCGATATGGACAATATGTTTCTGCGGGCATATATTACTTCCGGTCAGCTTACCGAAGTAAAAATAGGACAACAGGTCAGGGTATTCGCCGACTTCGGAGAAAAAGACATGAAAGAATATACAGGCACGATTACATGGATATCGGATAAATCGGAATTCACTCCAAAAACCATTCAGACCCGGGACGAACGCGCCAATCTGGTCTATGCGGTAAAAATAGCCGTAAAGAACGATGGCTACCTCAAAAAAGGGATGTATGGGGAGTTGAAACTGAACTAAAACCAGCATAATCCTGAGATCCTGAATTGGCATATAAGGATACCGGTTTCATCGGGAAATAGCATTTGTTTGTCGATTTTTCATTGCCTGTAAACTATAGCGGACATATTTTTATATCGGGAACTAATAAAACATATTCTTACGGAAAGATGCTTTAAAGATAAGTATCCGTTTAAAAGAAGAAGTTGTGAAATCTTGAAATTTTATTACATATGTTGAATAATCTTATTGGTGCTGATGCCGGATTAGTATGGCAATTACTCAGCGAAAGGGGTATGATGACAATTGATGACATAGAAAAAATAACAGGTTACAGGCAGATGTATGTATATCTCACCCTCGGCTGGCTTTCGAGGGAGAATAAGATTCATTATCTGGAAAAGAATGACATTTTATATGTCGAGTTAGTAACTGTTTAAATATTATTGGTATTCTACTATGTATTATTTTGAGATAGCTTATTAGAAGCTGTTTGAGTTATAACAGAGTAATTTTGACTATTGTAAGCCTAGTGTTTCGGTGTAGCCGAGGGAAGGAGGGCCATAACACGAAGCTTCTGCCACTAACCTCTAAAATGTTAAAATTTTGTATGAATAGAAATACTGTTTATCTATATTGCAAAAACATTATGGCAAAGTACAGTACAGAATTGACAGAAAAGATTGTAAGCCTGCTTGAAGACGAGTTTTTCACCGTATCACAGGTATGTAAGGCAACAGGCATCAGCCGTGAGACATATTATTGCTGGATGAATACCAGAGGCGATTTCCGCAGCGAAGTGGAACAGGCGGTAGTGCGCCGCGAAGCGGAACTGATGACGATGATCCATGCTTCACTGAAAAAGAAACTTGAAGGCTATTACACCACGGTAGAAAAAGACATCTATGTCCCCGATGGACATACAGGCGAACTTGTTTTCAAGCAGAAGACAGTTACAAAAAAGGAATGCCCGCCCGACCTTCGCACGATAAAGATGCTGCTGGACAGAAAGGATAAGAAGGATAGCCTCTCCCGATTTCCCCAGGGGGAGGAGAAAGCCGCTAAAGCATGCACAATGAAGGATGAAGCCGAAACTCTGGAAAAAATAGAAGAAGCAGATAATAGTATAGATCAAAAACCGGCGGAAGAAATATTGGAAACCTGCGCGGAGGCCATCATCGAGTTCCCCCCGAAAAACGAACATACAAAAAAGGATATGCAGGTACTTACTTCTTCACAGAAAAGAAAGGGCGAACACAAAAAGAAGAAAAATATGACAACCGAAAAAATTAAGAAAACTGTCAGATGTGTCAGGTTTTAACAAAAACAGATAAATAATATAATTCAAACAGCTTCTAAACAGTTACTTAAACAAATGAAAGCTATCTCTGTACAAAATATAAGTAAAAAGTACCGTGATATTCAGGCCCTGAACGATATCAGTTTCGACGTGGAACAAGGCGAGATATACGGTATTATCGGCCCCGACGGAGCCGGAAAGACAAGCCTTTTCCGTATCCTTACCACTTTGCTTCTGGCTGATGGCGGCACAGCTACAGTCGACGGACTTGATGTAGTGAGGGACTATAAGGAGATACGCAATCATATCGGCTACATGCCGGGTAGATTTTCACTTTATCAGGATTTGACGGTGGAAGAGAATCTCGAATTCTTCGCTACCGTATTCAATACGACCATTCAGGAAAACTACCATCTGATAAAAGATATTTACCAACAAATAGAACCATTCAAAAACAGGAGAGCAGGCAAGTTATCGGGTGGTATGAAACAAAAGCTGGCACTGAGTTGCGCCCTTATACATAAACCCACCGTATTGTTCCTTGATGAACCGACTACAGGAGTAGACCCGGTTTCTCGAAAGGAATTCTGGGAGATGCTCAGGAAACTGAAAGAACAGAATATCACCATTCTTGTATCTACTCCTTATATGGACGAGGCTACGCTTTGCGACCGTATTGCACTTATTCAGCAAGGCAGTTTTTTGCAGGTAGATACACCGCAAAATATTATAGACCGGTTTTCGGAGCCGTTATGGTCGGTAAAGAGTGATCAGATGTATCAGTTATTAAAAGATTTACGGCAATACGATAAGGTGAAGACCTGTTTCACGTTTGGAGAAACACATCATATCACTGTCAACAATAATCTGACTGAGGCCGAGCTGAAAGCCTTCCTTGCCGATAAACAACATAAGGATATAGAAATACATACCATTCAGGCAACTATCGAAGATTGTTACATGCAATTGGCTCAAAATAACGAATAATGACAGAAAAAGTAATACATACGGAAAATCTCACAAAGAAATTCGGCAATTTCACGGCCGTAGATAATATTTCCTTCAGTGTAGACAGAGGTGAGATATTCGGCTTTCTGGGGGCAAACGGCGCGGGAAAAACAACTGCTATGCGCATGCTCTGCGGATTGAGTTACCCAAGCTCAGGAAAAGGCATGGTTGCAGGATTCGATATTGCCCGACAACAGGAAGACGTAAAGAGAAACATAGGCTATATGAGCCAGAAATTCTCATTATACGAAGACCTGAAGGTATGGGAAAACATGCGCCTGTTTGGAGGAATATACGGAATGAAAGACAAAGAGATATCAGCCAAAACGGATGAAATACTGACCGAACTGGGTTTTATAAATGAACGAAATACGCTCGTAAAAGAATTACCTCTCGGCTGGAAACAGAAACTGGCTTTCTCCGTCTCTATCTTTCACAAACCTAAAGTTGTTTTTCTCGATGAACCTACCGGTGGTGTCGACCCGGCTACCCGCCGTCAGTTTTGGGAGCTGATATATCAGGCTTCGGACAGAGGGATCACCGTATTTGTAACTACTCATTATATGGATGAAGCTGAATATTGCCGCAGGGTATCTATCATGGTCGACGGCAGGATAGAAGCTTTGGACACCCCTGCCAATCTTCGCCACCGGTTCAATGCGGATAGCATGGACGGAGTATTTCAGCAGTTGGCGAGAAAAGCTCTTAGAGTTGACAATTGAAAATGGACAATTGACAGTGAATAGCAAAACCTATTTACTACTAACTTCTGTTTAATCGTTCTTTTGTTGTTTTTACAATACTTATAAGAAGTTTTATTAATTCTTGACAATCTAAATGAATGGAAACAAATTCTTTCTCCGATAAAAAAGCTGCATCTTTCAAAAGCATAAGCCAATATTCGGTTTCGTTGGCTTCTTTTAAAGCGATATTCATTTTGTTTAGAAAATCAGCTTTAGACTGGGCATGTTCACCTTCTTTTATCAAGGCCCCAATAGCTATTCCACTACGAAGTAATTGTTTTGACAAAACATATTCGTTATGTTCTGCCACAAGCCACTTATACAGATTTATTATTCTTAGAGCAAAGTTATACGATTTTTCAGCAACCATTGGTAAATTAATAATTAACGAAAATAATCATAAACTTTGAAATATCCATTGTCAACTGTCCATTGTCAACTGTCCATTATCAACTGTCAACTATTAATTAGATGAAACAATTCATAAGCTTCGTAAAAAAAGAATTCTTCCACATATTTCGCGACAGGCGTACTATGCTTATCCTGCTTGGCATGCCCATAGTGCAGATTATACTTTTCGGGTTTGCAATTACAACCGAAGTGAAAAATACGCAGATTGCGATATTCGACCCCTCAAAAGATATTTCAACACAGCGCATCACGGAACAATTACAGGCTAGCGAATATTTTACTGTTACGGAAGTACTAAATAATCCCGATGATATGGACAGAATATTCAAAGAAGGGAAAGTTAATCTGGTAATCGTATTTGGAGAAAATTTCAGTGATAACCTGCTACATACCGGGGAAGCGTCTGTACAACTTATAACCGATGCTACCGACCCAAATCAGGCTAGTATGCTATCTGGTTACGCAACCAGTATTATCACCTCCTATCAGCAGGAACTAATGCAGGAATATAAAGTTCCGTTTCAGATTATACCCGAGATAAGAATGCTATACAATCCTCAGCTTAAAAGCGCCTATAACTTCGTTCCCGGAGTAATGGGGCTTATACTGATGCTGATATGCGCCATGATGACATCCATAGCTATTGTACGCGAAAAAGAACAGGGTACTATGGAAATACTATTAGCATCGCCGATTAGGCCGATATACATCATTCTCGCAAAGATGGTTCCATATTTCACCTTATCTTTTGTCAATCTGTCTACAATACTCCTTTTGTCGGTCTTTGTATTACAGGTACCTGTGGCGGGAAGTCTCTTCTGGCTGACAATCGTTTCCGTTCTGTTCATTATGGTGGCATTGGCTTTAGGCTTGCTTATCTCTACTATTGTAGATACACAGGTCGCAGCCATGCTGGTCTCAGGTATGGGATTGATGATGCCTGTGATGCTGCTTTCGGGAATGATATTCCCTATAGAAAGCATGCCTGCGGTTCTCCAATGGTTTTCTGATATCATACCGGCAAAATGGTATGTATCATCCGTAAGAAAGCTTATGATAGAGGGGGTGGATGTAGTATTTGTATTAAAAGAGATGATAATACTATTAGTTATGGCAGTATCCCTGATAGTGGTAAGTTTAAAGAAGTTCAAAACAAGGCTCACTTAATAAGCTATTAGCTTATAGCCATTAGTGATTAGAGAAAATAGCGAAAAGGTTATAAGCAAGTAGCTAAAAGCTAACAATATGATAAAGTTTCTTGTCGAAAAAGAATTTAAACAGATTCTGAGGAATAAATTCCTTCCGAAATTGATAATGGTATGGCCTGTTATGATGATGCTTATCATGCCCTGGGCAGCGAATCAGGAGATAAAAGATATCAGCCTGAGCATTGTCGACAACGACCATAGTTCTTATTCAGAGCGTCTTGTAAATAAAATAACTTCTTCCGGATATTTTCTTCTTACAGACGTATCTGAATCGAATAATAAAGCCTTGGAGAGTATAGAATCCGGCAAAGCGGATATCATTCTGGAAATACAACCTGACTTTGAAAAAAATCTAGTACGGGATGGCCGGGCCAATGTAATGGTTTCAGCCAATGCGGTGAATGGAGTCAAAGGAGGGTTGAGTTCTTCTTATATGACCTCTATTCTTAGCGATTTCGGAAATGAAATACGAGGAGAATGGGTACAAACAAGCACTAAAACTATTCTGCCTGTTATCAATATAGTACCTCAGAATAAATTCAATCCACATCTCGATTACAAAGTATTTATGGTACCGGCACTGATGGTTATGTTGCTTACCTTACTTGCCGGATTCCTACCCGCATTGAACATAGTTGGAGAAAAAGAGGCCGGAACTATCGAGCAGATGAATGTAACTCCGGTTAATAAATTCACCTTTATTCTGGCAAAATTGATTCCATACTGGATTATCGGAGGTATTGTACTTACGGTTTGCTTCTTGCTTTCCGCTTTAGTGTATGGCTTGGCTCCTTCGGGCAGCCTTCTCACTATCGCCCTCTTTGCCGGGGTTTATACACTTGTAGTTTCAGGCTTGGGACTGGTTATATCAAATTATTCGAATACAACGCAGCAAGCCATGTTTGTCATGTTCTTTTTCCTTATTATACTGATTCTGATGAGTGGTATGTTTACTCCCATAAACAGTATGCCAGAGTGGGCAAAGGTCATTACGATGGCTAATCCTCTGAGGTATTTCATAGAGGTAATGCGTATGGTATTTCTGAAAGGAAGCGCATTAACAGATATGACGACACATATGGTTGTCCTCATCGGATTTGCATTGTTCTTTAATATATGGGCAGTAATAAGTTACAAGAAGACAAATTGAATACAATCTATAAAAATAAGAAAGGATATCTTGCTCAAGATATCCTTTCTTCATATTCTATAAGAGACTCTCTATTTTTCTAGCTCATTGAGGCTTTCATCAATGGCCTCTATTTTCTTAACAAGTAAGTCCATCTCATTTTTCAGATTCTCTATCTTATGAGTTATGTCTTTCAAAAGGCCGCCACCACCCTTCGATGAAACGGAAAGGAAATTCATATTATTCTCGTAAGTCTGAAGATCTGTTTTCACCTTATTATACTGGTGCATCAGATGATCCCTTTCTTTGTATAATACCCGCTTTGGATTGTCTTGTTTCGACATATCCCTCATATTCGATTTGAAAGCTTCGAAACGACGTTCGGTCTTATCCACTTTCAAGCGATCGTAATGAGCATCTACAGCCTGATGGAGTTCTTTATAAATCCTGTCTTTTTCTTTAAACGGAACAAATCCTATTTTATGGAATTCATCCGCCAAGGCACGCACCTGAGCGATTGCTTCCGATGCTTCTAAAGATTGGTCTATATTATTTATCTTCTCTATAATTTCTTTCTTTGCTGCAAGATTTTCCAGTTCTTCACCTTTTTGTGAAGATTCGTTCTTCTTTTTCTGCTCGAAGAAATAATCACATGCTGTAACAAATTCTTTCCAGATAGCATCCGAATATTTACGGGGTACCGGACCAATAGTTTTCCATTCTTTCTGAATAGAAATCAATTTATCAGCCGTAGATTTCCATTCGGTACTGTCTTTCAACATTTTTGCCTGCTCGCACAAAGAGCGTTTTTTCTCAAGGTTGATGTCCATCTCATCTCTAACCCCTCTGAAAAATTCACTTTTCCGTTCGAAGAAAGTATCGCATAAAGCTCTGAATTCCTCAAAGATCTGTGTATTTACCTTTTTAGGTACGAAACCGATGGTTTTCCACTTTGCCTGTAATTCAATTACTTCTTTACTCTTTTCATCCCAATCTTTGAATGAATTAAGCGTAGAATAATCAATCGTTTTCAGTGTTTCGCAAATTGCAGTCTTCTCTGCCAGATTCTCCTCTTCTTTTCCTTTCAGAGATTCGAAATGTGTCTGATATTTTTTATTTATAGCAGTAGATGCATCTTTGAAGCGTGTCCAGGTTTCTTCTCTGAGTTCTCTGGCTACAGGACCTATCTCACGCCATTGTTGATGGAAATTCTGAAGCTGATGGAATGCTGACACTGCATCCGCGTCATCTATCAGTTTTTCCACAGCATCAATTATAGATGTTTTCAGTTCCAGATTCTTCTTAAAGTCATAATCACGGAACTCGTTGTTTATCTTAATCAGGTCATAGAATTTTTCCGTATAAATCTGATATGATTTCCACAACTCCTTAACTTTAGCCTGAGGGACTAATGCTATATCGTTCCATTGTTGCTGCAAATCTTTGAACTCTTTATATAACTTATTAAAGTCGTCTGAACTTTCAGTCAGATTCTTAATCGAATCTATTATCTGAAGTTTTTTATTATAATTATCTTCCTTAAGTCTTTCTTCTGCAATGGCGTTACTAGCTCGCTTCTCTTTTATTTCATTTAAGAAAGTTTTTACCACATCCTCACTAGGGTCAGGTGTAGGCGTGAAAGTTTCAGCATCATTGCCTGCTTCGACAAATGCTGCTTTCTCCGCTTCCACACTTGCAGAACGAAGTTTATAATAAGCCTGTTTCAATGCCTCCACCTCTGCACGCGAAGGTAATTCGGATTGCGATGCCAGATTTTTTAAATTCTCTATTATCTCATCCTTTGTCAAAGATGCGTGCTTTGTCACATGAGCCTCTGTAGTTGCCTCAGGTTGCTCTATATCGTCTTCCGACTCATTATTTTCTGCTGCCACAGTTGACTCTTCCGGGTCTTCCACGACTTCAGGTGCTGCCTCTACTTCTGGAGCAGCTTCTTCTGCCGGCTCAGTAACATCAGAAACCACAGGCTCTTCTACAGGCTCAGCTTCTTTTGCTGACTCCGGTTCTTCAACTGTTTCTTCCTCTTTTACTGGCTCAACATTTTCAGCCGGGGTTTCTTTTTCAGCAGATTCATTCGCTACCGCTTCAACATCAGCTTCCACAGGCTTTGTTTCTTCGGCTTTGTTCTCGTCAGAAGGGTCTCCCACAGGCAATTTGGGCTCTAGGTTCTCGTTCATATAGTTAGTTTTTAATGGATGAAGGTAATACCTTATGTTTTTCGCTCGGCAAATTAATCATTTTTTTTTGTCATATCAACTAATAATATAAAGTTTTTTAACTAACGTAGCTAAAATAGGGTATTATCATCTATCTTTTTCCTGTTGTTTACGTTTTTCTTCAGCTTGCTTTTCCTTTTCTTTACGTTCAGCTTCGCGGGCTTTTTCTTTTTCATCGCGCTCTTTTTCTCGTTGACGAAGACGTTCTTTCTGTAGGCGTTCTTTCTCCTTACGTTCTTCTTCGCGAGATTTCTCCTTTTCTTTTCGTTCTCGTTCCTGTTGTCGTTGCCGTTCTTCCTGTTGACGAATCCGCTCTTTACGCTCGTCCTCTTTCTTTTTACGCTCGTCCTCTCTGGCCTTAATCGCCGCACGCTCAGCATCTTTCTTCTGTTGCTGTTCCAGTTGTACTTGCTGCAGACGTTGTTTTTCTACAGTTTTTATAGAATCCTTGGTCGCCTTTTCGGCTTTGGCAATAGCATCGGCTTTGGCCTTTTCAGTCTTGGTGATAGAATCCTGTCGTACTTTTTCTATTGCTTTCTGTTCTTTCTGACGTTGTTTCTCCTGACGTTGCTGTTCTTTCTGTTCCACCTTTTCTTCTTTAGTCAGGCTTTCCCTGTTTTTATATTTATTAAACAGATTCTTAATGCCATCCACCGGATTATTCACAATATCTTCTACAGATTCTATTGCGTCATTTACTTTTCCGGCTTTCTCCAATTGTTCTTTAGTTAGCAGATCGTCTGCATTTATTTGCTTATCATTTACAGGTTTTTCGGGTTGTTTAGTAACCTCATCATCCCTCTTTATTTCAACAGGTGGAATTTCTTTTTCTGTTTCCGGGCGGATAACATCATCCTCAGGTGGTTCTGGCAACTCCGGCAATGTCACATCCGGATCATCGGCAGCCGGTTGTACTGTCAGGCTGTCAATTATTCCTTTATTATTCCAGTATGCAACTAGCTGAGGCAATTGTTTTTCGTAATGTTCAGCAAAGAAAGTCATATATTGCTCCAATCCCAGGCGAGGAAGCATACCGGTATAGTTATCTACAGAAATAGGTAATACCAGAATAGATGTGTCCACCTTGTGCATCAAACCGTCTTCGCCAAAGGCCTTATTCATATATGACCTGATATTGGCAAACGATTCGAATCCCTTTATTTGCAACATATCATAAGGCGGTTCGGTATCGAAGTTCAGGTCAAATGTTTGAATTACATAATTGGAAAAATTATAATCAGCTACCTGATAGAGTAATTCATTCCTGTCTATCGTATTCGATTTATACATCAACAGAAGTAAATACTCTGTATCCAGGCTGTCGCTATACGCTAAAACCTTCCCGTTTTCACCCACCATAGCACTATCCCCCAGATAAGCCTTGCTCCAGTCAAATTCCGTAATAGGCGTACCATCCGACAATATAATCCGGCCTTCTTTTATTCTTTCCAGAATCTCTGTTGCCAGTGGGGTGACATCAGCTTTCGGATACTTTTGCACTACTTCGGACAAATTATCACCCAATGCTTTTACATCGCGGGTCTGGGCATAAGACAGTGCATTCAGGAAAGCAAACTTAGGCATCATATCCGTAAATGGATATTTGGCTTTCATGGACTGATAATTGTTTCTTACAATTTGTACATCTGCCCTTTGATAAGCAGTGTAGGCCTCATTATACAACGAATCCTGCAATAGTGGCATATGCCTGAAATTCCACTCAAAATCAGGTTCGGATAATGGTGTAGCATATTGCCCCTGAGGAAATTCAGTCAACAATTTATTCCGGTAAACAGCCAACATATTCTGATCGCCAAGCTGCATATAAATCAGCAATAACTGGTAATATATTTCTTCAAGATTAGGTGTAGCAGGGAAACGGCTTATATCGGTATTAAAAGTCTCTATGGCCAGTGGCAAGTCTTCAAGCTTGTCTTTATATATTTTCCCCATATTGAACAGGGCATTCTCTATTAATTCGTTCGACTCTTTCACAGCCTCCTCTGTAAGGGGTAATTGCTGCAAATAATATTCGACAGAATATTTATCCTCTGTAGCGCTCATCTCTCCCGGATCGGTTACATTTCCTTGTCCTAAACCCGTTTGTCCCGAACTGATCGAATCCGACAGGCTTATTTCATCCAGTCGATCAAAAGAGGATATACCCGACTTGCTACGTCTTCGCCAGTCATCTTCGAGTTTGCGGTTGCCCCATTGCTTCTGAAAAGCGACTTTTCCCTGGGCTACAGTCTGTTCATTATAGAAATAGAATTGAGGATCTGTTCCTTGCTGACCAGCAGTTCCTGTCTGAGATGTCTGATTTTGAGGAATATTATGAGATAAACTTGTTTCCAGTTGATCCCAACTCGTGATTCTATTACCTTGCTCTTCTGCCTGCTTTAGCCTTTCCTCTTCCCTGAGGCGTTCCTCCTCTTCTTTTTTTAGTTCGTCTATTTTTTTATGAATAATCTCAAGACGTTGTTCTTCGGGGAGGCTTGCCAAATGCTGCAAGCTATCCTGTTCATACACAACGATCGCATGTACAACCAACTCATCCAAAACCTCGGAACGAAAAGAAACACGCGGATAACTTGCATCGTTTTTTTTCAACTGAGGTAAAGCCTCGGAATAGCATGGCTGAGCAGGAATAAAATCTCTCCTGCCGAAATAAATATCCCCCAGCGATACCTGTGCCATAGCTTTGTCGTATCCGTTACGGACACTTTCTTTTATCGCAATACGGTAATTTTCTATTGCTTTAGCTGTATCTTGCTGTTGCAGGTATATATTCCCGATGGTATTGTATACCTGATCCTTATAATCCTTATTCTTCGAACTTTTAGCCATACCTCTAAGAGAAGATATCACATCGGAAGCCTTCTTGGACGTATCGAGCTGTAACTCCTGCAATTTGGAATTAAATGTAAACTTATAAGGAGTATTCATCCCGTATACATTCGAGAAAGCCTTAGCGGCGGCAGTTCTATTTCCCGTTTCTATATATAATTGTCCCAACAGATATTTCAGGCGAAGCTTTTGATTCTTATCTTTTTCTTTCTTTATAGCATATTCCAAATGTGGTATCGCATCCGTGTATTCTTTATTTCTTATCAGGTAATTGGCTTTTACAGCCGAATACAATGCTTTCTGGCTTTCGGGAGCTCCTCCTGCAATTTCCATCTTATGCAATATATTGCCGGCCTCGTACATCCAACCCATTTCGGTGTACGCTCTACTGATCCATAATTGGCATTCGGCTACGATATCGGGATCAGAACTGTATATCTTGGTGATATACATGAAAGTGGTTATAGCCCGCAGGTAATTGGCTTCATGAAATTCGGCTTTAGCCAGCAGAAGCCATACCTGATCCATAAAAGGAGTATATTCCTTTTGCTGAAGCCATGCCTGATATTTCGCGTCATTCCTGCGTTTAGGGTCGCGGCGGGGTTTGGCTTTTATAGAATGTAACTTTATAGCCTTCGTCGTTTTGTCTATCGTAGTTGTAAAACTTCCGCCGGGAGCCTGCATAGTAGCAGAATCCGAATTGTCGGGAAAAATATACAACATCTGAGAAAAATTATCTTCCTGCCCCTCACTTCTGGTCTTCAGGGTCTCCTTATATGCTTCATTCGCATTGAAATGGATATTATACCGGGTATTTACCGAATGGTAGAAGCGTGTCAAAGCGGTGTTCTTCTGGTTAGAACACGACATAAAAAAGAATACTAACAGTACACTTAGTCCGAGACATAGTGCACATACCGTTTTATTTTGTGACACGTATAATTTCGACGGCTGATTATTACATATAATAAAACACAAAAATAAGCAATTTATTGTTTGATCTGCACTTTGCTCCGAAAAAGCCAATTAGGAGAAAGAGAGAAGCATAGAACCAATACTAAAAAACAAGAAGGGATTGCTTCATCTGAAACAATCCCTTCTTTTGTATTTAGAATATTTTATCCCTGCAATGCCGAAGCTCCGCCGATAATATCCAGCAACTGGTTAGTCACTGCCTGCTGACGAGACTTGTTGTATTGGATTATCAGATCCTGAACAAGTTCATCCGCATTATCCGAAGCTATCTGCATAGCCATCGTACGGGCAGCGTGTTCCGACGCATTAGCATCCAGCAAGGCTGCATACAAGCGTGAATATAACACGGTAGGAATGAGACTCTCCAAAATCTCATCTTTCGACGGTTCCAAGATGTAATCGGTCTGAACAGCATTTTTATCTGCTGCTTCGTCCGCCTGTGCATGACTAAGGTTGAAAGGAAGAAAAAGTACATTCATCAGTTTCTGGGAACCTGTAGATATAAAATGATGGTATATCAAAACCACCTCGTCTATCTCCTTATCAATATACTTCTTTATCAAATCTTTTGCCAGATCCTGCACCATCAGGTATGATGGTTTATCTGCCATTTCCTTATAATCTCCCTGAGATACCAGCCCCTGCTTTTTCACTGCATCAGCTATTTTTTTACCTATAGGATATATGAGGATATTGTCCTTTCCCAACGCTTTATACTTATTGTATGTAGCATTAAACTCCTTCACTACATTGGCATTATAGGCTCCGCACAACGAAGAGTTGGAAGCAAAAGCTACTATTGCAACCCTTTTTACATCCCTCGTCTGAGTAAAAGGTGAATCGTAACTTGTATCCGAAGAAAGCAGATTAGTCAGAATGGCATCCAGCTTTGCCTGATATGGTAAAAAATTACCGATAGCGGACTGAGCTTTGTGAAGCTTGGACGACGCTATCATCTTCATCGCAGAAGTAATCTTCTTTGTGCTTTTTACCGAAGTAATCCTGGTTTTTATTTCTTTAAGAGATGCCATAATTCAATCATTTTCTATATTGAGCGGCTGTATCTTTGGCAACCTGCTTAATAATATTCTCTATATCTGCGTTGATAACACCTTTTTTCAGTTGGTCCAATACATCTGCCTGATGCTGCATTTCCAATGTTCTCAGAAATTCAGTTTCAAAGTCATGAACTTTATCCTCAGGTACATGTCTCAACAGCCCGTTTGTTCCACAATATAGTATTGCAATCTGGCGTTCTACTGGCATTGGTGCATATTGCGGCTGAACAAGCAACTGGGTATTCTTCTTACCTTTATCAATGGTCATTGCCGTTACAGCATCCAAGTCACCGCCAAATTGGGTAAATGCTTCCAGTTCGCGATATTGAGCCTGGTCGATTTTCAATGTTCCGGCCACTTTTTTCATCGCCTTCACCTGAGCCGAACCACCCACACGCGATACTGATATACCAACGTTAATAGCCGGACGCAAACCTGAGTTAAACAAGTCAACATCGAGGAAGATCTGGCCATCGGTAATAGAAATCACATTGGTAGGGATATATGCCGACACGTCACCCGCCTGAGTCTCGATAATAGGCAATGCAGTAAGCGAACCTCCCGCTTTTACTTTTCCTTTAAGGCTTTCGGGCAAGTCGTTCATTTGCTCGGCAACTTCCTGCTGGCTGATAATCTTAGCCGCACGCTCCAACAAACGTGAGTGCAAGTAGAATACGTCTCCCGGATAAGCTTCACGGCCCGGAGGACGGCGAAGGATCAGGGATACTTCACGATAAGCCACCGCTTGCTTCGACAAGTCATCATAAACCACCAGTGCGTGACGGCCTGTGTCGCGGAAGTATTCTCCGATAGCAGCTCCCGCAAATGCACCGAAATACTGCAAGGCTGCAGGTTCGGCTGCTGTAGCAGAAACAACAACGGTATATTTCATCGCGCCTTTTTCTCGAAGCGTTTCAACGATATTGGCTACTGTCGAAGCTTTCTGACCGATAGCTACATAGATACAATATACAGGGTCTCCGGCTTCATAATTCGATTTCTGATTGATAATCGTATCGATAGCGATTGCTGTTTTTCCGGTCTGGCGGTCACCGATGATAAGCTCACGCTGGCCTCTACCTATCGGAATCATAGCATCCACTGCTTTCAGACCTGTTTGCAACGGCTGCGCAACAGGCTGACGATAAATAACCCCCGGGGCTTTGCGCTCCAGTGGCATTTCGAGTAGTTCGCCCGTAATAGGACCTTTTCCATCCAACGGCTGACCAAGCGGGGTGATAACACGTCCGAGCATTCCATCCCCCACATTGATGGAGGCGATTCTCTTTGTACGTTTTACCGAAAAACCTTCTTTGATCTGATCGGACGGGCCAAGTAATACAGCACCCACATTGTCTTCCTCGAGGTTCATCACAACAGCCATAATGCCATTGTCGAACTCAAGAAGCTCGTTGGCTTCCGCATTCTTTAGTCCATATATGCGAACAACACCGTCCCCTACTTCAAGAACAGTACCCACCTCGTCGAATTGTACGCGGTTGCTAATGTTCTCAAGCTGCATTTTCAGCACTTCAGAGACTTCACTTGCTTTTATATTTTCAGACATAAATCAATTTAGTTATAAGTTATAAATTATGAATTATGAGTTTCATTCACTCATTTTCATATTGGCATACTGGCACATTAATTCATCTTACTGTTTTCGGCGACAAACTGTTGTTTAATCCGCTTCAGCTGAGTCTTCACACTGGCATCGAGCCGGTATGTATCGACATAAAGGACAAATCCTCCTTCAATATCAGGGTCTACACTTGTTTCAAAATCAAGAGTTCCGGGTTTGATTGTTTGCAGCAAACTCTTCATCTTCTCTATTACAGCAGTATCTACAGGCGTGGCTGTCACCAGCTTTCCCGTATTGATATGTTTCGACTCACAATACAAGTCTACATAACTCAATGCTATATTACGAAGATATACTTCCCTTTTATTTTTCACAACAAGATCGACAAACCGGACAAACACATCGCTGCCTTTTCCACCTATAGAGGCTTTAATCAGCGCGAGCTTATCATCAGCGTTCAACGTAGGATTATCCATTGCCATACGCAACCGGGGCTCGGCTGCAAATGCAGCTGCAAGCGCCTTCATCTCCGAAAAGATAATATCTTCGGATTTATTGTCGATAGCAAATTGCAACAACGCTTTAGCATATCGCTTAGAGATCATCCCTTCATTCATAACAGTTAAGATTTAGATACCATAGCCTCATCAACCAGGCGATCAATCATTGACATCTGAGCTTTAGGGTCTTTCAGAGATTCACGAAGAACTTTTTCGGCCACATCGACGGAAAGCTCGGCTACCTGACGACGAATGTCGCGGATAGCCTGCTCTTTTTCCGCTTGTATCTGTTTCCTTATTTCTTCGAGTTCTTTAGCCCCTGCCACTTTTGCTTGTTCACGCGCTTCGTTTACAATACGGTCGCGGGTGTCGGCAGCATCTTTCAAGATCTTCACCTGTTCTGCTTTGGCCGAGTTAAGAAGTTCATCACTTTTTTCTTTTATCTTGGCCAACTGCTCATTCGCTTTATGGGCTGCATCCAATGAGTCCTGTATATAGTTTTTGCGTTCATCCACCATTTTGGTAATCACAGGGAAACCAAATTTAGCAAGAATGAAGAAAACGATACCGAACGAAAGGAGCATCCAAAAGAGAAGCCCAGATTCAGGTAATAGTAAATTCATATTTTTATTAATTTAATGTTTAAAAATTTAATATTTAAAGACCGTGCCTTTATTTTCATTTGGTCTTAAATCTCTAAATCTTAAATCCTTAAATATTTATTAAAGGATAAATCCGCATACAACAACAGCAAATAAGGCAACCCCCTCTACTAACGCTGCCGCAATAATCATAGATGTACGGATATCTCCGGCTGCATCCGGCTGACGGGCAATACCTTCCATAGCAGAACTACCGATTTTGCCGATACCGATGCCTGCTCCGATTACAGCTAATCCTGCTCCAAGTGCAGCACCAAAACCTGTTAAGCTTGCAGCTTCTGCTGCTTGTAATAAAGTTGATAGTAACATAATGCTCTAATTTTAAATTATTTAATTGTTTATTTATTTTTGATTCAATGTTTTTCTAATCAATGTTTTTCTTCTGCATGATGATGTGGTTCCGCCTGTGCCAGACCAATAAATACCGCCGACAACATAGTAAATACATAAGCCTGAATGTAGGCCACCAATATTTCTACAAAACTGATAAAAATAGTCAGCAATACCGATACGACAGTCATAGAACCATTTACCACAGTTCCCAGATTCGCTGTAACAAATATCAGACATGTCAAACCTAATACAATGGAGTGTCCGGCAAGGATATTTGCAAAAAGACGAATCATCAATGCAAACGGCTTGGTAAAGACACCTACCAACTCGATAGCAGGCATAATCGGGATAGGGACTTTGAGCCATGTAGGCACATCGGGCCAGAATACTTCTTTCCAATATTCCTTTGTTCCGAAAAGATTTACCGTGAAGAATGTAAACAATGCCAGTATCAGTGTGATTGCAATATTACCTGTTACATTCGCTCCTCCCGGAAATATAGGGATCAACCCCATGATATTGTTGAAGAAGATGAAAAAGAATACGGTAAGCAGATAAGGTGAAAACTTTCTGTAATTCTTACCCACACAAGGTTTGATAATATCATCCTGAACGCTCATTATGAACATTTCCATGAAACCAACAAATCCTTTCGGAGCTTTCTTTTCCCCGCTTTTCTCCTGTTTTTTATACCAGTTGGCTACGCTCATCACTATAACAAGCAACAAGATAGAACTGATAATCAGGCTGGTTGCATTCTTTGTAAGTGATAAATCCCACGGACGTACTTCTTCTCCGGCGGCATTCTTTTCTACTATCTTGCCTTTATAGTTGCCATCGGGGGCAATATAAAAACCTTCGTATGCTTCGTGCCCATGATGGAACTTAGTCGACATAAATATATGCCACCCGCTTGTTTCACCCTTTACAATGATTGGTAAAGGTATAGTCAGATGGAAATCGCCAAAAGTAGCCATATGCCATTCATAGGAGTCGGCCAAGTGGTCGAGAATCAATTCTTTTACATTCAATTCGCCTTCCCCTTGCTCTACCTTAGCTTCATGTCCTTCCTCTGCGGCTACAGGCTGTATACCTGCAATAGCAAACAGAAAAGCCAAGGCTATAACATATTTCAAATAGTGTTTCATATACTATTGTTGTTTTTTCTTTATCCGTTTTTCTATCTTAGTGAACAAATAGGCTTCAAAAGCCAGAAACAAAAGATAGAAAATCATAAAAATAAGAACGAAACTCTTTATATTTTCCTTGACGATAATTGCATATGCCCCAACAAAAATGAGTGCTGCAAATATCTTTATCACCTTTGTCAGCATATATGTATTCAGCATCTGCCGCGAAGTTGCCTTCCGGCTTGCCGATTCTACATAGACGAGAATCAAAGATTCCAACAACAGGAGAAAGAGCAAAATGCCTTCGTACCAGTGCGGATAATACTGCGGAAACTGATAGTACAGCAAAGCACCGATCAAAGCCCCTGCAATAAGGCCGAATGCCAGTAACGAAGTAATTAATTTGGCTTTAAAAAAGTCCATTCTTTAAGCTACACAAATTGTCACAACTCCGTTGTTCACTTCTGCTATACCGCCATTCACTTCTACTGTTTTTTCCGATCCGCCGACCGTATAAATTATTACACCTTCTTTCAATGGTGAAATCAACGGTGCATGGTCGGGATAAACTCCGAAGCTACCCGAAATACCGGGTATGACCACCGAAGCTACAGCACCCGAAAACAGTTTCTTTTCGGCTGATATAATATTAAGTTGGAGTTCTGTTTTTTTCATATCCTAAAATTTTATTCAGCAGCCTGAGCCAGTATTTTCTTACCCTTTTCTATAGCATCTTCGATTGTTCCTACATTCAAAAATGCCTGTTCAGGTAAGTAATCCACTTCTCCGTCCAATATTCGCTGAAAGCCTTTGATAGTATCCTGAATATCGACGATCACACCCGGTACCCCGGTAAATTGCTCTGCCACATTGAACGGCTGAGACAAGAAGCGTTGAATACGTCTTGCGCGGTTTACAGTTTGCCTGTCCTCATCGGAAAGCTCTTCCATACCCAGAATGGCAATAATATCCTGTAATTCCTTATTGCGTTGAAGTATTTCTTTCACCCGTTGGGCTGTATCGTAATGCTCCTGTCCTACAACGATAGGGTCAAGGCTCCGGGAAGTTGAACCCAGCGGGTCCACAGCCGGATAAATACCCATTTCGGTAATCTTACGATCGAGAACCGTTGTAGCATCCAAGTGGGAAAATGTTGTCGCAGGCGCAGGGTCGGTCAAGTCATCGGCAGGTACATATACAGCCTGTACCGAGGTAATAGACCCATTCTTAGTAGAAGTAATACGTTCCTGCATCGCCCCCATTTCCGTTGCCAATGTTGGCTGATAACCTACTGCCGAAGGCATACGTCCCAAAAGGGCCGAAACTTCCGAACCAGCTTGTGTAAAACGGAATATATTATCAATAAATAAAAGGATATCTTTTGGCCCGTCTGATTTTGCATCGCGGAAGGATTCTGCTATGGTCAGTCCCGAAAGGGCTACGTCGGCACGTGCTCCGGGAGGTTCGTTCATCTGTCCGAACACAAGTGATATCTGAGATTTTTCAAGTTCTTTAGGATCTACTTTCGACAAATCCCAATGGCCCTCTTCCATGCTTTTTTCAAACTCTTCTCCGTAACGTACAACTTTCGACTCTATCATTTCACGCAACAGGTCATTTCCTTCACGGGTACGTTCCCCTACCCCTGCAAATACGGAATAACCGTTGTGTTTTTTTGCAATATTATTAATAAGTTCCATGATCAGTACGGTCTTGCCCACCCCGGCTCCACCGAACAAACCTACTTTACCTCCTTTTGCATACGGCGCCAGTAAGTCTACTACTTTGATCCCGGTGAAAAGAACTTCGCGTGTAGTCTGTAGTTCTTCAAATTTCGGAGGTTCCCGATGGATAGGATTCCCATTCGCCTTATCCAAAATACTCATACCATCAATGGCATCACCTACAACATTCATCAGACGGCCTTTTACCTGATCTCCGGCAGGCATTCTGATAGGTGAACCTAAAGGTATCACATCCAGTCCCCGGCTCAAACCGTCGGTACTATCCATAGCTACGGCACGTACAGTGTCTTCGCCTATGTGTTGTTTAACTTCGAGAATCAAAGAACGACCATCAGGCCTTTTAATTTCAAGGGCATCGTTAATATTCGGCAAGTTCAATGCAGGGTTG
This sequence comes from uncultured Dysgonomonas sp., assembly GCF_900079725.1. Taxonomy (NCBI): domain Bacteria; kingdom Pseudomonadati; phylum Bacteroidota; class Bacteroidia; order Bacteroidales; family Dysgonomonadaceae; genus Dysgonomonas; species uncultured Dysgonomonas sp. The sequence goes on along the minus strand of NZ_LT599032.1, from coordinate 4,138,135 downwards.
GCTGTGTCGAAAAACACGTCCACCACTGGTCCGATTATTTGAGATACATGCCCAACAATTTGTGACATAAGCTTTCTATTTATTATTTATTTTTTATTATTTCCGTCTGCTTAAAATATGCACTATGCAAGCCTCGAAGAATTGCCTCAGCAACTCCCTACCACTTTTTATAAAAGTTCTAAAATTAATAAAACTTTTGAAGAATCAGTAAATATTGAAGATCTTTCTGTATAATTTGTGGCACCAGACTCCTCTATAAATGTCGAAGACAAATATAGATATATTAATTTTTAATAGTAATTTTGCCAACAAAAAAAATAAGTACACTTATCACTTTTAAACTTTAGTTAACTACAATGTTTTAAATAGTTAAAAATACCCTATCTGCAATTTTGAGTTTAGAGATATTTTACATGAGTGATTAATAAGATGATATAATGCTTGCAGTCTTACTATCGTGGATTATAATATTCTATATTTTATTTTCAGCAGGAGATATACTAATCTTCCTGTATAATAAGATATGCCGGACTGATGAACGTTATGGCTTTCCGGACGTTTTCATTCTGGGTATTTGCTTTGTTTCTGCTGTATTATCCTTCACTTCGATCTGGTTACCGTCCAATCATTATATACTGTTCGTTTATGGCATTAACACCATTATATACTGGCTGATTCAACGTAATAGGCTCAAATCATACGTTATTACCTTTACGAACATGGTAGAGAGCCTTAAACCCGGACACAAAATACTATTCGTCATAGTCTTTGTAGCTATCCTGATATACATACTTTTCCCATCAGGCTTCTTCGACTTCATTCTTTATCATCAACAAAATATAAGGTGGAATGAAGAATACAGTGTTGTTCCCGGCCTGGGAAATCTGGAAGACAGATTCGGATTCAATTCGAATTATTTGCTATTATCTGCCATTTTCTCCTTTCGTTTCATTTTTGGAGAAGCTGTCTATACGGTGCAGTCCTTATTATATGCGCTCATGCTATGTTGGATACTGTTTAACATATCCGTATCGAAAGGTAATCTGAAATACCTCATATTATTAATATTATTCCTTTCTATAGTTCCAATAGATGGATATATGTTATCAGATACCAGTACCGACATTATCCCGTTTCTCTGCATATTCTATTATATAGCGAAAACGTCTATGAATCCCGGATGGTTAAACGAAAAGCCTTTGCTTGCCTTTATACTGCCAATTACACTTATCACATATAAATTATCGTCAGCTATATTTTGTCTGGTATGCCTTATCATACTTTTGGGATTGATCAAGCAGCATAAAAACCGTACAATAACATTTCTTCTTACAGCCTCTTTCCTGATAATATCATTCTGGTGTATAAGGAATGTAATAATAACAGGGTATCTCGTTTTTCCGGTATATCAGATCGATTTATTCAATTTTGACTGGAAGATGCCCCAAACCGCACTTGTTCTACAGAAGATCCATATATATGAGTGGGCAAAATATGTCTTTGATATAGAGACAATAGGGATGGTATTTGATGTAGGACTGAGAGGCAATATCGTTATCTTTGGCGGCCTCTGCATAAACCTCCTCTTATTTGCAATCGTGCTCATCTCTCCTGCTTTCATACTATACTGCTTATTTCATAAGAAGAGTATCAACAAGAACTTGTACTTTATATATGGAATATCTGTTTCATGTATCATTTTCGGGTTAATATCAGCTCCCGATTTCAGATTTATGAATGGGTATATATTCGGTTGCGCATTCCTTTTAATATGTATATTCTTATCTGTGATACAAAAGCCAAATGTATTATTTACGAATGCAGCCAGGATTATTACACCACTTATGGTACTGGGATTATTCTTTTTTTGTGTATGGATAAAGCAACAGAATTTAATTTCTGCTTACAAAGCAGATAGATTGAAAGGCCTCATGCTTCTTCCTGCTAATCTTAAAGAAGATACATTTGATGAGTACAAAATGGGAAGCACGACTATCTACCTTACAAAAAATCCGTATGCCGCTACTTATGATAAGCTACCCTCTACAAATCCGCAAGGTTTACCGTTTTACCCTTATACAGGAAATAAGATGCAGAGTATAGAAACTATAGAACTCAGGGGCAAAACTTTACAGGATGGATTCAGGACAAAGAAAGAGTATATAGATACACTGAATGAAAATGCCGGAAAATATATAGAGCAATACCTTATCGAGCATCGAAAGAAGTATCCGGAAGGATATCTCGATAATAAATAAACCTGTTTTTAAATCTGAAAACAGATACTTTCTATTTATCATTTTTAATCGTATTTTTGTAAAGCGAATTTATTCATTATAAAATAATCGTCTTAAAATAAAGAAATGGGAAAAGTTTTAATTATCGGAGCCGGAGGTGTTGGCACAGTTGTGGCACACAAAGTTGCCCAGAATATGGATGTCTTCACCGAAATAATGCTGGCCAGCCGTACAAAATCGAAATGTGATGCTATTGCTGAAGCCATAGGTGGGAATAAAATAAAGACAGCACAGGTTGATGCCGACAATGTCGAAGATTTGAAGAGGCTATTTAATTCTTTCAAGCCGGAACTGGTTATCAATGTCGCATTGCCTTATCAGGATCTTACAATTATGGATGCCTGTCTTGCATGCGGAGTGAATTATCTGGACACAGCTAATTATGAGCCGAAAGAAGAAGCTAAATATGAATACAGCTGGCAATGGGCTTATCAGGAAAGATTTAAAGAAGCCGGACTAACAGCAATACTTGGTTGCGGGTTCGACCCCGGAGTAACCAGTGTATTCACAGCGTACGCTGCCAAACACCATTTCGACGAGATACATTACCTCGACATCGTAGATTGTAACGCAGGTGATCATGGAAAAGCTTTTGCAACGAACTTCAATCCGGAAATTAATATACGTGAAGTTACCCAGAAAGGTAAATACTGGGAAGACGGCGAATGGGTGGAGACAGAGCCTCATGCCATACATAAACCATTGGATTACCCAAATATCGGACCAAAGGAATCATACGTGATCTATCACGAAGAATTGGAGTCACTCGTAAAAAACTTCCCAACTCTGAAACGTGCCCGTTTCTGGATGACATTCGGACAAGAGTATCTCACACATTTACGCGTTATACAGAACATAGGGATGGCACGTATCGATCCTATTATTTATAACGGGGTGGAAATCGTCCCTATTCAGTTTCTGAAAGCCGTATTGCCTGACCCGGGAGAACTTGGAGAAAATTACACGGGCGAAACATCTATCGGATGCCGTATCAAAGGTATTAAAGATGGAAAAGAACGTACATATTATGTCTATAACAATTGCTCCCACGAAGCAGCCTACAAAGAGACTGGCGCACAAGGGGTGAGTTATACGACAGGTGTGCCGGCAACCATAGGAGCCATCATGTTTATGAAAGGCCTTTGGCATAAACCGGGAGTATACAATGTAGAAGAATTTAATCCAGATCCGTTTATGGAACAGTTGAATAAACAAGGGTTGCCTTGGCACGAATTGTTCGATATAGATCTTGAAATGTAATCAGATATAATCAGAAGCCTCTATTTTGAGGCTTCTTTTTTTTCTATAGAACAAACCAATTATCTCAAAAAAAGTATCTATCTTTGAACAATAATATAATAAAGATTGTCATGAGAAAATATATGCGAAATCATCATTTTATACCCGAAGACAATCTATTTATTTGTAATAACGATTTTAATATATAGATAATTTATCCTCGAAAAAGTTCTCTTTTTCGAGGATTTTTTTGATATAAATAAAGTTCTTAATGATATATTATCTCGATAGAATTAGTTATCGCAGTTAAATTTAATAAAGTAATAAATAGGTCTGCAACCTTAAAACCGGATTAAATATATGTGCAACAAAAGCCTGGTATCCATTACTGATTATTCTAAAGAAGATATTCTGAGAATAATCAACCTGACTAAAAAGTTCGATGAAAATCCTAACCGAAGATTACTGGAAGGAAAAGTCTGCGCCACCCTCTTCTTCGAACCCTCTACGCGTACACGTCTTAGCTTTGAGACTGCAGTAAACAGACTGGGAGGACGCATCATTGGTTTTTCCGATGCAGCAACTACCAGTTCTTCGAAAGGGGAAACACTCAAAGATACGATTGCCATGGTAAATAATTATGCCGATATCATTATTATGCGCCATCATCTGGAAGGGGCTGCACGCTACGCATCGGAAGTATCTTCTATACCGATCATTAATGCAGGAGACGGAGCCAACCAGCATCCAACACAAACAATGCTCGATCTCTACTCTATATTTAAAACACAGGGAACTCTGGAGAATCTCGAACTAACAGTGGTCGGAGATTTGAAATACGGACGTACCGTGCACTCTCTTATAATCGGGATGTCCCACTTCAATCCTACATTCAACTTTGTAGCCCCTGAAGAATTAAGACTACCTGAGACATACAAAAATTTCTGCGATACGCATGGTATCAGATATAAAGAATACACAGACTTCTCTCCCGAAGTAATAAACAATGCAGACATACTCTACATGACCCGTGTACAACGCGAACGCTTCACAGACCTGATGGAGTATGAAAAAGTGAAGAATGTATATATCCTCAAAAAAGATATGATAGCAGATACTAAAGAGAACCTGAGAATATTACATCCTCTTCCTCGTGTCAATGAAATACAACAGGATGTGGACGACAGCCCTAAGGCTTATTATTTTGAGCAGGCTAAGAACGGAGTATTCACCCGCGAAGCCGTTATATGTGATGCGTTGAATATTAATGTAGAATAATTGCATTTAAAAGACATGAAAGAACAAAGGAAAGAATTACAAGTAGCTGCTCTCTGCAATGGTACGGCAATAGATCATATACCTTCAAATGTAGTTTTCAAAGTAGTCTCACTACTTGAACTAGAAAAGCTAAGCAATCCTATCACCATAGGTAATAATCTGGAAAGCAAAAAGATGAATACCAAAGGTATCATCAAGATTTCCGACAAATTCTTTGAAGAAGAAGTTATTAACAAGATAGCCTTAATAGCTCCTAATGTTGTATTAAACATCATCAAAGACTATACTGTAGTGGAGAAGAAAAGAGTTATCCTTCCTCAAAAAATAAAGGGCATAATGAAGTGTAACAACCCCAAATGTATTACCAACAATGAACCCATGGCTACAAAATTTGATGTTATCGACAGAGAGAATATTGAGTTGCAATGCCATTATTGCAGTGTAAAAATAAAGAAAGACGAGATTATCCTGAAATGAAACAAGACTGGAAACCGGGAACACTTATATATCCCTTGCCTGCCGCCATGATTAGTTGCGGAAGCCATCCGGATGAGTATAATATCATTACCCTCAGTTGGCTGGGAACTATATGCACCAATCCGCCAATGTGCTATATATCAGTTCGCCCCGAACGTCATTCCTACAATATCATCAAACGTGATATGGAGTTTGTGATAAACATCACCACCGAAGAACTGGCTTATGCAACCGATTGGTGCGGTGTGAAATCAGGGAAAGACTTCAATAAGTTTGAAGAAATGAAACTGACTGTAGGAAAAGCTTCTGTAGTACAGGCCCCAATCATTGAAGAATCACCGTTAAATATAGAGTGCCGGGTAAAGGAAATACTCAGTCTCGGTTCACACGATATGTTTATTGCCGACGTAGTAAACGTGAAAGCAGACGAGAAATACATCGACAGCTCAACAGGCAAATTCAGTCTCGAAGACGCAAATCCCATAGCTTATTCGCACGGCCAGTATTACGAACTGGGCAATAAAATCGGAGGATTCGGCTGGACCGTCAGAAAGAAGAAAGACGAGGAATTATAAATATCGTATCACGATATAGATACCTCCAGCCCATCATAGGACAAGAACACATTCTCAGGCAGAGTCTGCTGCACTATATCATGCAAACCGATACCATGCGACATATGGATAAGGTAAGCCTTCTTAGGTGCTATCTTCTCTACTTCCTCCAATGCTTGCGACAGACTCAGATGTGATATATGTTCTCCCAGGCGCAAAGCATTTATGACCAATACCTCCAAGCCCTCCAATTTGGAATACTCTTCTTCCGGAATAGACTTTACATCTGTCAGATATGCAAATTTACCGATACGATAACCCAGAATAGGAAGTTTATAATGCATTACGCCTATGGGCTGCACTTCCACATTCTTAATAGTGAAAGATCTATCCTTATCTACTTCATGTAATAATAATGCGGGAACCCCCGGATACTTATGTTCCAGAAAAAAATAAGGAGTGCGCTTCCTTAGCGCATCTAACGTAATATCATTGGCGTAAATATCAACATCCGCAAATTTGCAAAACGGCCGCAAATCATCCAATCCTCCAACATGGTCGTAGTGCTCATGCGTAAGTAATACGCCATCGATAGGAGCAAATTCTTCATACATAATTTGCTCTCTGAAATCGGGGCCGCAATCAATCAACAATCTTGTGCCATCTATACTCACCAAGACAGACGCTCGTAAGCGTCTGTCTTTTATATTATCGGAGGTACACACCTCGCATCGACATCCTATTTCAGGTACTCCTGTAGACGTCCCTGTCCCCAAGAATTTAATCCTCATTCTTTCAATTTATTCTAATTCACTTATTTAAGTATCAAAATCCACAAATCGTCGAGAGGTATTCCAAAACGGCTTATGCGCCTTGTCTTTGAAACTCCTTCTGTATATTTTTTTGTTACTTCTTCTAGTTTTTGGATAGCATCTGCCTCTGAATCATAACTACCTAGCAAGGCATAATATATTCCCTGATTACTCTTCACTACAATGGAGCGTTCTCCTAATCCATTAAATGTCCGCTTTATGAATTCTGCATTGTTAAGGCTCTTGAAAGTCCCCAGCACAATAGCATATTTCTTCATATATCCATTATCTGCCTGATCTACCAATTTCACATCCACAGAACGAAACAATTTCCAGTCGGAATCATTGAACGAACGAAATGACGTCGATGGTTTTGAAGCTGGTGCTGCTGTTTCTGTTTTCGGAGCAACTGTAGTAGCTTTTGGTGCAGTTCTTACCGGAGTTGTTGTACCCGATGGCACCATAGTTGTACGCTCTGTCTCTGTTGTTTTTTTTGTAGAAGTAGGAGTTACAGCCGCAATTATACGGGTCTTCTTCACCATCGGGAAGCTCTGAATTTTCGGCTCAGGAGTACTTTTCCCGACCTCAGGAATCCTGTCCAAACCTTCAACACAGCCAAACAGAGCCTGAGAAGCAGAAGAATAAGGATCTAATTCCAATGTAACAACCGGATGCAATAACGATTTTCCGCCCTGCATGATATCTGTTACACCTGTTAGATTTTTCATCACAGAATCTAACTCTGCCACTGTTATTTTTTCGATTATAATATCCGAGTCTGCAACCCGGCTGGTTTGCACCGGCATTTCTCCATGTGCTTTATTCACCGAATGATAAAAACTTTTATATTTTTTATCCTGATTTTTCTGAGATTTACATGGTAAAGCAAGAAAGATAAAAGCTAAAAGTAAAGTTGTGTGTACCGATATTTTCATAAAATCTATGTGTTTTGCGAATGAAATAGTAAACCTTTATTGCTGTTTGATATACAAAGATAGAAAAAAACAAAAGGAAACAATATTCTTATACAAAGAAAGTTACAAAACTCGACCACTTTTAACGTGGTAAGATTAACCGCTTCTTTAAACTTTTGATTATTTATAATTACATAACAAATTAAGGAGTTCTGAAAGGGTTTCTCTTAACCCTTCACATATAGATAATTTTTTTTGAATAAGATAACAAAAAAACAGGGAAAACATTAATTGCTCCCCCTGCCTTATACTATTTATCTGTTGAATTAGTATTCTCTCTGAAGTATCCACCAGTCATTGAATGGGATACCATATTTAGCTTTCAATGTAGAAGGCTCACCCAATTCTGCATATTTTGCTAAAATTTCGTTTTTCTTTGCTACAGCTTGTTCTTTAGAATCGTAGCTTGCGATAATCACACGGTACATACCTTGTTCGTTACGAGCCAGAATAATATTGTAACCATCGTTTCCGAATCTTTCTTTCAATGATTCTGCTCCGGGTTTCATAGCCATAGCAGCAACTACAACACTATATGCTTTCAATCCTGCTGCATCACTTTCATATACCGGAGTAACTTTTTCTTTTCTTACCGATTCATTTGTACTTGCAGTATATGTTGGCGTGGTTTCTGCCGGTTTAGAAACAGCAGCCGATGTTGTATTATCTTCCACGTCCCTTTCTTTAGCTGCCTCATACACCGATTTATAGGCACTTTGCTTTGGCTTACATGAACCAAAACCTATAACAAAGGCAATAGCCAATCCGATTCCAATTAATTTTTTATTCATAACTTTTTATAATTATCTTAGTTTTAACAATTAGCACAAAAATAATACATTAACTATTTAAAATAACAGTTTCTTGACTCAAATAGTTCCTTTTTCACTTTAATTAATAAATTCAAAACCGGTATACGGTACCAATGCGTCCGGTATACGAATACCTTCGGGCGTTTGATTATTTTCCAATAAAGCGGCAACTATACGCGGCAAGGCTAAAGCACTTCCGTTCAGGGTATGCACCAACTGTATTTTTTTATCGGCGTCACGGTAACGGCATTTCAAACGGTTGGCCTGATAGCTTTCGAAGTTAGATACAGAACTTACTTCCAGCCATCGTTGTTGTGCCGCAGAGAATACTTCGAAGTCGAATGTAAGAGCTGAAGTGAAACTCATATCTCCGCCACACAGACGAAGAATACGCCAAGGCAAACCCAACTCTTCTACCAGTGACTGAACATGAGCCACCATTTCTTTCAGCGATTGATAGGAATGCTCCGGTTTATCGATACGTACAATCTCTACCTTATCGAACTGATGTAAACGGTTCAGTCCTCTTACGTCTTTTCCATATGAACCTGCTTCGCGACGAAAACAAGCAGAGTATGCAGTATTCATTACAGGAAAGTCCCTCTCTTCCAAAATTACATCACGATAAATATTAGTTACCGGAACTTCTGCCGTCGGTATCAAATATAAATCATCTATAGTAGCGTGATACATCTGACCTTCTTTGTCCGGTAGATTACCTGTACCGTAACCCGAAGTTGCATTCACGACATAAGGCGGTTGCACTTCGAGATATCCGGCTTCGCGAGCCTTATCCAGGAAATAATTAATCAATGCACGTTGCAGGCGGGCACCCTTTCCTTTATAAACAGGAAAACCTGCACCCGATATCTTTACACCAAGTTCAAAATCTATCAAATCATACTTCTTCGCCAGATCCCAGTGAGGCAGCGCATCTTCCCCCAATTCGGGAATAGCACCTCCGGTACGTTCCACTACATTATCTTCAGGTGTGCGGCCTTCGGGCACCTCATCGGCGGGAAGATTGGGGATAAGTACCAATAAATCCTGCAAATCCTGTTCGGCCTGACGCAAAGCATCTTCAAGTATTTTATTTTCGCCTTTCAATTCCGACACCCTGTTTTTTGCGGCTTCGGCTTCAGCTTTTTTCCCTTCCTTCATCAGTTGCCCGATATGTTTGGATAAGCTATTGGATTCGGCGAGGCTTGCATCAAGTGTTGTTTGCGTCTTTTTTCTGGTCTGGTCTATATCCAGCACTTTTCCTATTATTTCTTTTCCGTCGAAATGTTTCTTAGCCAGTTTTTTAATAACCAGCTCCGGATTCTCACTAATGGTTTTCAGCGTCAACATTCTATCTGTTTTTTTAGGTCACAGACCTATTTTATTATTTCTGTATGTTTAATAACAATATTCCAGTTACAAAGTTAAAAATATTTTAAATCCCGCCCATTGTTTCAGATTCTTTTTACAGGGAGCATTCTATATTAACAGCCCTTAATCCCGAAAGAAAAGACCATAGATAGCAAAAAGTAACAAAAGTAACACTGAAAACAATGAATAATTAAGGTAACACATTCAGCATTCTTGTAGGGGCGAAATATCTTTCACCCGCAATGACCAACGAGGGTGTGTCAAAAGTTATTTTCACTATCTATTTACATACGCTACGCTCCTGTGACCGTTGGTTGTCATGTTGAACGGAGTGAAACATCTCTTGTCTGAAGGGTCGAGATTCTTCATTGCATTCAGATACAACGTTCGGCAGAGCAAAGCGGAGCCAATGACAAAGAGGGAAACAATTTGACAGGCAACTTTGGCTTTTGCCCCCTACAGTTTACCAAAAAAGTAACAAAGGTAACAGTTTGCATCTCGTATAATTTTTCGTTTTTCTCTTATAAACTTCCTCAATCCGTCCTCGACGTATATCCCGGAGGCAAAAACGGATAGGGATTCTTCGGCTTGGGTTTCTCTACCGGGACGGCAGGTGGTTGAGCGACAGGAGTCTGTTCCACAACTTGCCCATTTCCAATTTTTCGTTCTTCACTTTTCACTTTTAGTTCTTCTTCCAGTTTCCTATCTACAGCAGTAACTACCTCCGGATTGAGTGAGCCGCCCGGACGGAAACCGTTCTCTTGCAAGACCATCAGCTCACGTTTGGTTTCCTCGTCCTGCACTTCGATGATCAGCGGACGGCGCTCCGATGCCAGTAAGCGGTCTCTATCCTTTTTCCTTTCTTCGCGGTCAAGCACATACTTTATGGCACGGATACTCGGTGGGCAGAATTTCTTTTCCACTATGCGGCATTTCTCCACATCGTTTACCGGATCGTTTTTGTCGGGGACATAAGTGATCTTCTCCTTTTTCTGCACATAACCTTCGAGCAGTTGTTTTAGCCCTATCCGAGCCGAGGCTATCATTACATCTTCGCGGTGGTCGATGGCTTCTTCTACCGCTTCTTTAAAATCAGGTTTAATCTTTTTCCATTCATAAAATGTTTTACGGCTGATTTTAAATGTTTTGCAGATTTCAGAAATGCTGTACAAGTCCTGTTCTATCATCCGGATAATTTCTGTGGCTATTTTTTCTTTATACTTCATAAGGCTTAAATATTAATGTTTAATAATTAGTTTCTTATATAGATAAAGTTTTTTTGATAAATTTGAAGTTCGCGCGAATATCCCGTCTGTGTCTTGCGCAGTAAAAAATTTGCTCTATGAGTAAGACACGGACAAGATGTCCGCACCAGCAGGAGGCAAAGACACTATGATTTTTCGTATCTTTGTACAGATTATTAAAGGTTTATTATTCTATGGAAAATGCTGATGAAATACTAAAAGAGCCTTGTTATAAAGGAGATACTCATGATTTACTCTATGATTTTGTTGACCATGTTATTACGTGTACAAAATGCAATAAAACATGGTTGAGTAAAGAATATTATCCTGAAAATCAAATCCCAGACGATAATTCATCTAATAAATCTTCTTCCGAAGGGTGAAAATTTCACCTGCTCGCACAGACATCCCGTGTCCGGGTATTGCATAGCAACATCTTTACTATTTTTTGCCCTATACGGCCAACAATACATCAATAAATATTTTATATATTTGCCTATTATGAAATAATAAAATTATAATATACTTCCGTTTTTATTTTTCGAAGTAACAAATAGGTTCACGGCCTTAACGATTCCGGCTAAATAATGATTGCAATACTCGTATCCTGGCTTATTATTTTATTCGTCCTGTTTTCCACAGGGGATTTTTTCACATACTTATATCAAGCTTTATGTCGAAGTAAATCAAATTATTCTTTGACAGACCGCTTCCTTATCGGATTGTGCGCCATTCTGATTCCCTTATCATTATCATCGCTATTTGTCCCGTCTAATCAATTTGTATTATTTACATTTTTAGGTTTATTGATTATATATTGGATTTTCAGGAAAGAGCACTTACAAAAAACGGTTAATGGCATTCTAAAAAAGATACAGGGACTTTCTATTATCCGGTTATTAATTATAGCCCTGGCTTTGTTTTCGTTCTGCATCCTGTGCCTCTATTCGTCCTTCCTCAGTTTCGACCCCAATTATTACCATTACCAAAATATCCGGTGGAATGAAGATTTTGCTGTTATTCCCGGATTGGGGAATTTCGAAGACAGATTGGGATTCAACTCCAATTACCTGCTGCTTAGCTCCATATTTACATTACGTTTCCTGTTTGGGCAACCTGTTTATGGTTTGCAGAGCGCATTAGCTATATTGCTGGCCATATGGATATTATATGAAACAATAAGTAGCAGATTCGAAATTAAGCGCCTGATTCTGCTCGTTTTATACTTTCTCTTATTTTATTTTTCGAAAGAAGGCATTGCAGATACTTCTACCGATACAATTCCTAATCTGGCCGTCTTCTATCTTATATCGAGCCTGATATTATATCCGGACAATCTGAGAAAAAAGCCGCTGTTGTATATATTCGTCATCATCAGTCTGGTAACGTATAAACTACTCTTCGCTCCGCTCTGCCTGATTAGCTTGTATGTAATATATCAACTGGTCAAAGAAAAGAAATATAAAGAAATGCTGTTTCCGTGTCTCAGTGCTATGGCTGTCATCATACTTTGGCTCATACGGAATGTAATCATTACAGGCTATCTGGTGTATCCGTTAGGAGAAATAGATTTGTTTTCCTTCGACTGGAAAGTGCCGCAATATGTCCTTATCAAACAACGTGAATACATCAGTGAAATCGGCAACGGAGGTTTCGGCTATGCTATACCCCATTATCTGGAAAACCTGACGTTCTCTACTTTTTTCCTGTCATGGACAACTTATTTCTTCCTGTCGGTTATCGCTGTCTTTATTACAGGCTTTTGGTATATCCGAAAGAAAGGGAACACCCCGGCATATATGTATTTCATATTCGTTGTATTAAGTATAAATATGATATATTGGCTTTTGACTGCTCGCGATTTCAGGTTTTGCGCGGGAGTAATATTCGCCATGCTGTTTTTTGCCATTTCCTTGATACTGAAAGACAATAAAAGAGTGGGAGCAAAAACGGGAAACATTATTATTGCAGGTTTTACCATACTCATTTTCATATCTTTTGCCAAAGCCGGCAGTCAGTATTACCACGCTTTAAAAGAAAGAAATATAAAGGATTATGTTTTGGTAATGCTTTATCGCCCTTATCCGGCAGAATATAAAATGGAGGATTCGGCCCTGTTTGAAAAGACATCGCATAACCTGACCTTCGAAATAATCCCCCATAAAATCAGCGATAGTATCACTATCTATATAACCACTCAAAGGACGGGTTCATGCTTTGGCATATTCCCGTGTACAGGAGATGCGGCTATTGCCGAAGAATGGAAAATGCAGGATATAAACACAGTGGAAGCCAGAGGGAACAGCCTGCAGGATGGATTCCGAGTGAAACAAATGAAATAATATTTGCAGTTATTTATTCCTCGCTCATCGGGAAATAGTATTTGTTTGTCGATTTATCATTGCCTGTTAACTTCAACAAATGTACTTTTACATCAGAAACCCAAAACTTATTCTTATGGAAAGAGATTTTAAAGATAAATACCTATTTAAGAGAAACCGGGGAAATGGAATCGGATTTGCTCTTTTTCTTATTCTTTTTGGTGGAATATACCTATTCCTCAATCTTGGTATTATACCTATAGAATATAAACGGATACTTATATCCTGGCAGATGCTCCTGATCGTATTAGGTATTTGGAACTTATTAAAAAAACAATTTGTCGGAGCTTTCTTTCTCATAGCTATCGGATGTTTTTTCATTTATCCTGTTTTGTGCAGCGTATTTCCTGAACACTTTGTAAGATTCGATGTCGATATTAAAACATATTGGCCGGTTCTGCTTATTGCCGGAGGTATTCTTTTAGTAATAAGCCGCTCATTCCCTTCTTCGAAAAGAGGCCATCGTAAAGAATACAGATATGAATCAACAAATGACAATTATAATCCGGCAGAACAAAACAGTGCTGACTATGTTGATAAAAATCTGATGTTCGGAAGCTCTGAACAAATAGTTCTCTCGCAAAACTTCAAGGGAGGAGAAGCCAATGTGATGTTTGGTGAGCTGATTATAGATTTGCGCAGGGCAAACCTAAGCGAATACCCCGGTATACTCGAGGCTAATGTGATGTTTGGCAGTATTGTCATATATACACCGTCCGACTGGACTGTAGAATTAAAAAGCAGTTCCTTTCTTGGTTCGTTCGAAGACAAACGCTATCATATCAGCAATAAAATATCAGAAAGCAGTGCGCCACGCCTTATTATAAAAGGGAGTGCCATGTTCGGAAGTGGTGAAATAAGAAGCTAAGGTCCCAGGCCCATTTATTTAATTTTGTATCTGCAACAGTAATAGCCGGTTACTATTAAACAACGTTGCATCAAATACTTCTTTCACTTAAAACTCTGTGAAATGGAAAACCGCAAACTGATTTACATACATATTCTCATTGCATTGTCAGCGGCCATTATTTTATACATATGTATGAAATCGCTGGTGGATGTATCAGAATCTGTATTGACTACTGATTCAGCCATATCGGGAATTGTTCTTTCGGGATTGCTCCTATTATTGAGGAATATAGCTCAATACAGTCATATTTCATCTTTTCCGGTAAGGCAACAACTTATCAATTACAGTGCATTGGCCATTCTCTTTGTAGCTTGCTGGCTCTGTATCCAGTACCTGATTCTATACCTGGTATTTCCCGAAGAAGAATGGACACCCCTGTTACACACGGTTCCTATACGTACGGTACTGGCATTACTCGTATACAGTCTTACAATAACAATATTTACACGATTGTACACATCGGAGGAAAAGGTTGCCGGTATAACGATTGGGGAAGAGAAAGAGGACAAGGAACTCCCGGACAATATACAAGAGCCTGTGATTGAAACTGAAAATAATGAAACACTGGAACGTATTGCCGTAAAAAACGGGCAAAAGATAGATGTAGTGCTGGTATCCGAAATCATACACCTACAGGCCGAAGGCGATTATGTAATGATACACTCTACAAAGGGGAAATTCCTGAAAGAGCAAACCATGAAATCGTTCGAAAGCGGGTTGCCACAAGATAAATTTGTAAGGGTACACCGTTCCAGCATAGTCAATATAGAGTTTATATCGCAGATAGAACTCTATGACAAGCAAAGCCAGTTACTGAAACTGAAAAACGGAGGACAGGTGCGCATAAGCCTGAGTGGGTATAAGGCTTTGAAAAAGACGCTGGGTTTGTAAAAAATAAAAGAGCCTGAATCTGTGATCTGACCCCAAAAAGTTGGACGGATTAATAAAAAATTCAAGTGTATAGAGTTCGGTATTTTACCGGGCTCTTTCCTTTTAATTTAAGTTTGATTCTCTCATTATTATAATACTCGATGTATTCTGTCAGTTCCTTTTTAAACTCACTGATGCTCTTAAATTTCTTCAAATATAGTAATTCAGACTTCATAATGCCAAAGAAATTCTCCATAACAGCGTTATCCAAACAATTACCTTTGCGAGACATGCTTTGTATAATTCCATTCTTTTTAAGTGTCATCTGATATTGCTTATGTTGATAATGATATCCCTGATCTGAGTGCAAAATAAGTTCGCCGGTTATGTTCACTTTATTTTGAGCCTTTTTTATCATATCCATAACCATCTTTAAATCAGGACTGTCGGATATGGTATAAGATATGATTTCCCCATTGAACATATCAATAATAGGAGAAAGATATGCCTTCTTACCCTCAATTTTAAATTCAGTAACATCTGTAGCCCATTTTCGGTATGGCTTTTCAGCTTTAAAGTCACGATTAAGTACGTTAGGAGCAATCCTGCCAACTTCTCCTTTATATGACTTATATTTTACCTTACGGACTTTTGATTTCAGATGCATTTCTGCCATAAGTTTTTGCACCGTCTTATGATTAATCAAATATCCCTCATTTAGGAGCTGCATATACACCCGACGATACCCATAACGTTTGTGGTGAGCTTCAAAAATATCAACTATACGTTTTCTTATATCAGCATATTTGTCTGTGCTGTTAATACGGGATATATGATAATAGAAGGTTGAGCGAGCCATCCCATGGATCCTCAGTATTGTTTGAAGATCATGACCTTTCTGCCTTAGTCCTTGGATGGCTTGCGCCCAATCTTGCGTAGACGGGCTTCCTTTTCTTCGACTAAGGCTTTCACTTTTTTTAATAGCTCATTCTCTATTTTGAGCTTAAGATTCTCTTCACGGAGCTTTTCGAGTTCCGTCTCAGGTGCTTTCTTCTTAGGTCTTCCCATACCTTTTGCGCGGCCTCGTTTTTTTGTAATATCAAGCGCATTCAAACCGTCAGTTCTGGCTATCCGTAGCCAAGTGGATATACGGCTGTCGCTTGCTCCATATTTTAACGAAGCTTCAACCAAAGATAAATGATTATTTTCAATATCGGAGACTATTGTACGCTTTAGCTCTCCACTTGCACAAATATTCTTCTTTTTGCGTAAGGCTTCTAAACCATGCTGCTTATACTGAATCCACAAACAAGTTAAGAGCTTAAAACCGATCCCATACTTTGTACTTACGTAATTGATACTGTAACCGTCTTCAAGCAGATGCATATACATGAGACGGTCGGAAAAGGAATGTGTTTTATTCATAAATAAACCCCAAAGTTTTTTGTCCAAACTTTGGGGCTCACTTCATCTGCATTGATTCAGGCTCTTTCTTTTATATTGCAATACTTACTTCTCTACCGAACTTTTTTCTTTATCGGCTTTCCATATCCTGTATTTCACTTCATACCCCTTTGGCGCATATACTACAATCGGCAATTTGCTGTTGTATCTTACGATAAGAGTCTGACCGCTCACAAACCTGTTTTCATTCGGTTTGTTACAAGCCATCATTGTAGAACGGGTTTGCCCGTCGGAAGTAAACTCATAATAAGTATATCCCCAACCTTGCAGGTCTTTTTCCTCCAGTTTACCCATAAGCGAGTGATGATTACAGTCTACACTCATCACTTTTCCCGGGATTATTTCTACTTTGTACAATGATTCGTCAGATTTCTTTTTCATTTCTATTACGTGCCTTACCATATCACCCTCCGCTTTAGGAAAGGCAGCCAGTTCTTTATCTAAATCTACTTTTTGATTCTGCGCATTCATTGATGTTGTGAATGATAATAATACGGCTACCGAAAATAGTGTCAGCATTGTTTTTGTTAAGTTCTTCATTTTTCCTTACTTTTAATTAATACCTATATTTAATCACTTATACTATATAGATGAATAAAATGTTAAAAAGCTGCATCTATATCTCCGGTTAGTTAACATCCGGACAGACCTATTTGTTTATATAATCTTCTTAACATGGAAAATAGGAACGAATTAATTTATAAAAAAAATATCTTTTCCTTTTTAGTTTCTATCTTTGCATCCTGATATTCTGAAAAAATATAAAACAATATACTATATGACTAAGAAATTCAAAAGAACCCTCGTTACATCGGCCCTCCCCTATGCCAACGGGCCTGTCCATATCGGACATCTGGCAGGCGTTTATATCCCTGCCGACATTTATGTGCGTTACCTCAGGCTGAAAGGCCAGGAAGTAATACACATCGGAGGTTCTGACGAACATGGCGTACCTATTACCATACGCGCCAAGAAAGAAGGCGTGACGCCACAGGATATCGTAGATAAATATCACGCCATAATCAAAAAGTCGTTTGAAGACTTCGGCATATCTTTCGATATCTATTCACGTACAAGCTCGGAGATACATAAGCAAACAGCTTCTGACTTTTTCCTCAAACTATACCAAAACGGAGATTTTGAAGAAAAAACAAGCGAACAATATTTCGACCAAGAGGCGCAAATGTTCCTTGCCGACCGCTATATAATGGGTGAATGTCCGCATTGCGGCAATCCGAACGCATACGGAGACCAGTGCGAATCGTGCGGAACATCTTTAAGTCCTACCGACCTGAAGAATCCCCGTTCCACAATTTCCGGTTCAACGCCTGTAATGCGCGAAACAAAACACTGGTACCTGCCTCTCGATAAACACGAGTCATGGCTTCGCCAGTGGATACTCGAAGATCATAAGGAATGGAAATCGAATGTATACGGACAATGCAAATCATGGCTGGATATGGGATTACAACCCCGTGCCGTAAGCCGCGACCTCGACTGGGGGGTACCTATTCCTCTGCCGGATGCCAAGGGAAAAGTGCTTTATGTATGGTTCGATGCACCTATCGGCTATATATCGAATACAAAAGAATTGTTACCTGACAGCTGGGAGAAATGGTGGAAATCGGAAGATACAAAATTACTTCACTTCATCGGTAAAGACAATATCGTATTCCATTGCATCGTATTCCCTGCTATGCTGAAAGCAGAAGGCTCGTTTATCTTACCTGAAAACGTTCCGGCAAACGAATTCCTGAATCTCGAAGGAGATAAAATATCCACATCGCGCAACTGGGCTGTATGGCTGCATGAATACCTCGAAGATTTTCCGGGACAACAGGATATCCTGCGCTATGTACTTACAGCGAATGCTCCTGAAACTAAAGACAATGATTTTACATGGAAAGACTTCCAGGCTCGCAATAACAATGAGCTGGTTGCCATACTCGGAAACTTTATCAACCGTGCGCTGGTACTTACTCAAAAATATTTCGACAACAAAGTCCCACAGATACACGAGTTAACTGACTACGACAAAGAAACCCTGAAGGAGTTTGCCGACGTAAAGGAAGTGGTGGAGTCGTATCTCGAAACATTCCGTTTCCGCGACGCGCTGAAAGAAGCAATGAACCTGGCCCGTATCGGGAATAAGTACCTGGCAGACACCGAGCCGTGGAAAGTGGCTAAAACAGATATGGCACGCGTGGAAACTATTATGAACATTTCGTTGCAACTGACAGCGAACCTGTCTATTGCTTTCGAACCATTCCTACCATTCAGTGTACAGAAGATCCGACAGTTTATCAATAAAGATAATCTGACATGGGAACAACTGGGTAGAATAGATTTATTACCGGCAGGCCATCAACTAAACCCATCGGAACTATTATTCGCCAAAATAGAAGACGAAACAATAGAGAAACAAATACAAAAGCTGCTTGATACAAAAAAAGCAAATGAGCAGGCTGTGGAGATAAAGGTTGCTCCTCAGAAAGCAAATATAGCGTTCGATGATTTTGCAAAACTCGACCTTCGTGTAGGCAAAGTATTGGAATGCATAAAAGTGCCGAAAGCTGATAAACTGCTCCAGTTCCTTATAGATGACGGAATGGGCAAACGTACAATCATATCGGGTATCGCAGCATGGTACAAACCCGAAGACCTTGTAGGCAAACAGGTATGCTTTGTGGCTAACCTTGAACCACGTAAACTGAAAGGTGTGGAATCGCAGGGAATGTTGTTGTCTGTGGAAGACAGTGATGGCACTCTATCATTGATTCAGCCGCCTAAAGACGTAACTCCGGGTAGCCAGATAGGATAATAATTTAATGAGATAATGTGCCGGTATACCAATTTAGAAGGTATATCGGCTTTTTTATTCCGAGATAATAGAGTCGTATTTAAGTTGTGGTTCTTCGTTCAGGATACTCTTATAATCCAGACAAAATTTATCATAGCATTGCTTAGATAAACCCTTTTGCCCCAACTTATATAAACTCCGGCATTTGATCTGCACAGAATCTTCGTCTATACTATCATGGATAAGTATTACATCGGCCAACTTTACCAATAAACGGAAATCGTTCCTTATTTCTGCTGTTTTTGCCGCTTTCAGTAAGGTAGTGATAAGCAGATCCGAATAACCGGACTGATATCTATCGACCCACCTCTTATCTATATTCGGCAACAACAAACCAGCTGATGCAATTCCAATAATTTTCTCTATCACCGGCTTTTCTATTACTCTATCAGCAGATGATATTTCATGTAACAGATTCATTACCGTCACATAATCGCAAAAAGTATCGTCCCCAATACTTACATGCCAGTAGCTGTTATCTTTCTGAAAAGTTACATCTCCTATTTCCTGAAGAAGGAGTCGCAGTTTACGGATATTTACATTTCGGTTGTTGGTCGCCTTATTTTTATCCATATCAAACCAAAACTCCTCATCCAAACGCTCAGATGTCACCCCTTTTCCCGTAGCAATATATTCAAGCAAGCACATTAAAAACATCTGCCTGATTACCGGAGTGAAGAAGCCTGTTATATCATTCCCTCCCCTATCGAAAATTTGAAAGCCACCCAGTAACGATATTTTTGAGCGTTTCTTTTCTTTATGTATATGGGGTACCTGAGGCAATACAGGTGCAGAAACGAACGCTTTATCATCCACAACAGAGGACGATCCTGTTCTCTCCGTTCTATTCCTTCTTAACAGATAAATCACCACAAGAATTACAATAACGAACAGTCCTATAATTATATAAGTTACCGGAGAATTACCGAATGTACTCCTTGCACCAGGTACCTGCAAAATATCAGTTTGTGATAATGGCGGATAAAGCAATGAATATATACCGATTTCAAATGTTCCCCCTTCTGTCCTTTGTAATATAACCGCATATATCGTGGAATTCTTATACCTGAACATATCGCAAAAAGACTCGGTATCCTGAAAATTGTATGGTATGGAATCGGACAGGAACCGGTAAGAAAAGTCATTCATATTCACTTCCATCAGGCGTATCGAAGATTTATACACATCGCTCCTGTTAGCCAGAACATAGAATTTATTTTCCTTTATATTAACTATCATCGAATTGCCAAAAACATAAGGTTCCTGCATCCCGTCGAGTGTACCCAGTCCCTTACTGGTTTTAGCCTTGGTATCGACCAAATGAAGATCATAAAGGTTATACGATGAAGCCTCCTGCGATCCGGTCTTACTCCCATATCCGCCAAACACCAGAATCTGCCCGTCACCTAAATAACCCAACGAAGACAAATAGCGGGGGCTTAACTGGTCTATAAGGTCTTTTGTCTCCCACCCTCCTGTATTCAAATTATAGGTTGATAAAGCGGCGCTATACCTATACAGCCCATAACCGCCAAATACCACCAATTGATCTGTATCCGGATTTATAAACTTGTTGTGGTGCTGAACATACAAAGACATATCCGACGGGCTACCCGACCACATGTTGGTATCAAAGTTATATAATATCAGCTCGGGATGGCTTATACTGTATGAGACTAACCTATCCGCTATATAGTCGTAAATAAGATAACTGGATGCACCCTGATAAGGTCTCCCTCCATCGACCTTTATACGTTGTACCGACTTATTTTTCAGATGCATTATATATAAACTATCATTTGTAGCTACAAACACTCTGTTATTAATAGAATCCGTCGCAATCTGGGGATAAATATTCCTGGTAATCAAACTCATGTCCTTATTCCAGTTTGTATGCCTGTCTATTTCCCATATGCCATTCGATACTATGGCCCTGTATCCATTGGTATCGTCATATACGGCAGCTACATTATGCCTGCCCATATCCCACCTACGGACAATTTTTCCTTTATCATCTTTGATTTCTATATTTTTTACCGACATAGGAGGAACATCAGATGTATAAAAAAACTTATGCCTGTTAGCCCCAAAGTATATCTTTTCGATCGTAGATATTCCCAGCGAATTATCCGGTGTATCAATCAATATTTCTTTTCCATCTATGGAAAATGTCACTGAACCTGTACGAACCTCGATCTTTACTTTCACCCATTTGTCTTCCAGTTGTTTGCGTTCGTATTTATATTCCGATGAGGCTTTTGTATTATGTATGCCGTTAAGTATAACATTGATGCGATTATTCCCCAGGTAAGACGTCATATCCAGGCTTGTAGTATCATTTGCGATAATCCTTAATATATATCCGTATGTATGGTTACTGTTTGTAAGTTTAAGATCAAATTCGAGTGTATATCCTTTGGTTAACTTTAGCGGTTTATCGGGGAGTAAATCAAGAGAAGTCCTATCATCCTTATTTACCTCATGAGACTTAAAGTTCAATCCATATGAAAAGCTTTTATCCATATCTTTGGATTGTGAGATAATAGTAAGGAAAGGACAAAAAATAAAAACAAAAAGTATGGTAATTTTCATCTTATTTCTTTTAAGGTATCGCACACAGTACAAAATTATATAAAATTAGTTATTCATAATCAGATACAAAATTTTAATTATTCATTGAAAACAAACCCACTAAAAAGGTCTCTTAAACTAAGTAGATTCTAACAAGCTATCCCTCAACACAATTACATTTCACGTCAGCGCAAATGATCTACCTTATTGTATACTTTAACGGATAGCTTAGAGGTATACAAACAAGACAAAAGTGTTCCTTTTTGCGCCAATTAATAATTAATTAATACCCCGGTTAATAGTATAGATATATGTTTGTATAAACATTTCCAGCTTATATTAACCCTAAAATCGAATAGGCCCTTATTTGAATATAACATTCCTACAAAATATGAAGAAAAGTATATTCGTCTCTTACTCCTTAATTTTACTCTTTTTACTAACAAGCAATATAAATGCCCAGAATAATAGTCAGCCTGTCGACTATGTAAATCCATACATCGGTAATATAAGCCACCTTTTGGTGCCAACCTATCCGACTGTACATTTACCTAATAGTATGCTCAGGGTATATCCCGAACGCGAAAATTATACAGGCAATACTATTGCAGGACTTCCCCTGATCGTCACAAGCCATAGGGGAAGCTCTGCCTTTAATCTGAGCCCGTATCAGGGAGCAGTAGAAGATATAAAAAGTACAATCAACTTCGGATACGACAACGAAATCATAAAACCATATTATTACAGTGTCGATCTCGACGATTATAATATACATGCCCAATATGCACCGTCACATCAGGCAGGAATCTATTACATCGATTTCGAAAATAGTAATCAATCCGCTTATCTGATCCTCAATACCCGGGACGGGGAACTCAATTCGGATAAAAATACAGTATACGGATATCAGAATCTTAGCAACAATACAAAAGTATACATTTACTTCGAAACTGATATACAACCTTCAGAAGTTGGAACTCACAAAGGAAATACTATAAATAGCAACGAAAAAACCACACAAGGCCGGAACGCTTTTTATGTGATGAAATATCCTGCCGGAACCAAACAAATAAAGGTGCGTTACGGAGTCTCATTTATAAGTTCCGAACAGGCTAAAAATAATCTAAGGAGAGAAATAAAAGACTATAATCTGGAAAACCTGGCGCAAAAAGGCCGCGACATCTGGAATTCAACACTGGGAAAGATACAGGTTTCGGGTATCGATGACAATGCCAAGACAGTTTTCTACACCTCTCTTTACCGTACTTACGAACGTATGATCTGCATTTCGGAAGACGGGAATTACTTTAGCGCCTATGATGGAAAAGTCCACAATGACGAAGGCCGTCCATTCTATACCGACGACTGGATCTGGGATACTTACCGTGCAACACACCCGTTGCGCATAATTATCGAGCCTGAGATGGAAGATGATATGGTCAACTCATACATAGTAATGACCCGCCAGATGAAAAATCCGTGGATGCCAAACTTCCCCGAAGTGACGGGTGACAGCCGCCGTATGAATTCGAATCACGGGGCAGCTATGGTTGCCGATGCCTACATAAAAGGATTGAGAGGATTCAATCTTGAAGAGGCATACAATGTGAGCAAAGCGGCAATCACCGAAAAAACACTGGCTCCCTGGTCATCCAAGCCCGCCGGAGTATTAGACCGGTTCTACAAAGAACACGGATACTTCCCTTCCCTGGCAAAGGGAGAAAAGGAAACAGCTCCGGAAGTTCACGGGTGGGAAAGACGCCAGCCTATCGCTGTTACCCTGGGTACTGTCTACGATGAATGGTGCCTGTCGCTTATTGCAAAGCAATTAGGCAAGAATGACGAAGCCGATTATTTCTCGAAACGTAGCCTAAACTACCATAAGGTATTTAATCCCGAGACTAAGTTTTTCCATCCTAAAGATGCATCAGGCAAATTTATGGAAGACCTTGATTACCGTTTTCCACCGGGTATTGGCGGACGCGATGCTTACGATGAAAATACCGGATATGTATATCGCTGGGACGTGCCACACAATATTGCAGACTTAGTAAGCATGCTCGGAGGAAAAGACGCTTTTGTAAAAGAACTTGAAGATATGTACAGCACCCCTCTGGGGAAAGGAAAACCCGATTTTTATCATATTTATGCCGATCATAGCGGTAATGTCGGGCAATTCTCGATGGGGAACGAACCTGCAATGCACATTCCGTATTTATACAATTATGCAGGACAGCCCTGGCGTACTCAAAAGCGTGTACACACACTGCTGAATCAATGGTTCAGAAACGATGTGATGGGTATTCCCGGCGATGAAGACGGAGGTGGCCTCACCGCATTTGTCGTATTTTCGCAGATCGGATTTTATCCCGTTACCCCCGGATTACCGATGTATGTAATAGGAAGTCCGACTTTCGAGAGTGCAAAACTGAATATCGGCAACGGCAAATCATTTGAAGTGGTGGCAATTAACTACTCTCCTGAAAATAAATACATTCAATCCGCGAAATTAAATGGTAAAGATTGGAATAAATCATGGTTCTCACATGAAGAACTGATGCAAGGCGGAAAGTTAGAACTGGTTATGGGAAAACATCCGAATAAAAAATGGGCCTCAGACGATAACGCTGTACCGCCATCATTCAGTATGAATAAATAAATTTCAATTACTATACTATCACGACTATGAATATCAAAAACACGATTAAGAAAGCAATTACTTCTGGTATATTCTTCTTATTTGCAATTATTACTGTTGCACAAATTAAGACAGATCCGGTAGACTATGTAAGTATCCTGACAGGGACATTATCTAAATTTGAGCTATCGACAGGTAATACGTATCCGGCCATAGCCCGTCCTTGGGGGATGAATTTCTGGATGCCTCAGACCGGGGAAATGGGTAATGGTTGGTCGTATGTATATACTGCCGACAAAATCAGAGGATTCAAACAAACACATCAACCCAGCCCATGGATGAACGACTACGGACAATTCTCCATCATGCCGATTGTAGACAAACCTGTTTTCAATCAGGACAAACGGGCCAGCTGGTTCTCGCACAAATCGGAAGTAGCAAAACCATATTACTATAAGGTATATCTTGCCGATTCGGATATAACAACCGAAATAACGCCAACCGACCGCGCGGCAATATTCCGTTTCACTTTCCCGGAGAAAGATAATTCCTATGTTGTTATAGATGCTTTCGACCGGGGATCTTATGTGAAAATTATTCCGGAACAAAACAAAATAATAGGTTACACAACACGCAATAGCGGCGGCGTACCCGATAATTTCAAAAACTATTTTGTCATTGTTTTCGACAAGCCGTTTACCTATCAGGCAACTGTAGGAGACAGCGAAATCCGTAAGAACGAACTTGAAGCTAAAGAAAACCATACAGGCGCTATTATCGGCTTCGCTACAAAGAGAGGTGAAGCTGTTCACGCACGTGTGGCATCATCATTTATAAGTCCCGAACAAGCCGAACTAAACCTCAAAGAACTCGGCAGTGACAACTTCGACCAGATAGCCGACAAAGGCCGCAAGGTCTGGAACGAAACATTAGGACGGATAGAAGTAAAAGACGACAACATCGACAACCTTCGTACATTCTATTCCTGTTTTTACCGTTCGGTACTATTCCCTCGCAGTTTCTATGAGATAGACGCCAAAGGAGAAGTTGTTCACTACAGCCCTTATAATGGCGAAGTCCTTCCGGGATATATGTTTACCGATACTGGCTTTTGGGATACATTCCGATGCTTATTCCCATTCCTGAATCTGGTATATCCGTCGATGAACGAAAAAATGCAGGAAGGTCTGGTCAACGCATACAAGGAAAGCGGATTCTTACCGGAATGGGCCAGCCCGGGTCATCGCAATATTATGGTAGGGAACAACTCTGCATCCGTTGTTGCTGATGCATACCTGAAAGGACTAAGAGGCTACGACATTGAAACGCTATGGGAAGCCCTGAAACACGGAGCAAATAATGTACATCCTAAAGTTTCGGCATCAGGACGTCTGGGATATGAATATTACAACAAACTAGGCTATGTGCCGGATGATGTCAGAATAGGGCAAAGCGCAGCACGTACATTGGAATATGCATATGACGACTGGACTATCTACCGATTGGGTAAAGCATTGGGTAAACCCGAAAGTGAAACCAGCATATATAAAGAGCGTGCCATGAACTATAAGAATCTCTACAATCCGAAGTTCAAATTGATGACAGGCCGCAATGAGAACGGTGAATTTGATAAAACATTTGTAGCCGAAGACTGGAGCCGCGCATTCTGTGAAGGTAACAGCTGGCACTGGAGTTTCTGCGTATTCCACGATCCGCAAGGTCTGATAGACCTCATGGGAGGAAAAAAAGAATTCAATACAATGATGGATTCCGTATTCATAGTACCTGGAAGTAAAGGGATGGAAAGCCGCGGCATGATTCACGAAATGCGAGAAATGCAGGTGATGGACATGGGGCAGTATGCACATGGAAACCAGCCGATACAACATATGGTTTACCTGTACAATTACTCAGGCGAACCCTGGAAAGCTCAATACTGGGCACGCGAAATAATGGACAAACTCTACAACCCCAATCCTGATGGGTATTGCGGCGATGAAGATAACGGACAAACATCGGCCTGGTATGTCTTTTCTGCACTTGGGTTCTACCCAGTATGCCCAGGTTCTGATGAGTATATACTGGGATCGCCATTATTCAACTCGGTCACTCTGAATCTCGAAAACGGAAAGAAAGTAGTTATCAAGGCTGAAAACAACAATAAAGCGAACAGGTATATATCATCCATGGCTATCAATGGTAAAGCTCATAGTAAAAATTACCTGACTCACGATACCTTACTGAAAGGGGCTAATATCAATTACAAAATGGCTGCTACCCCTAATATAAAAAGAGGTACAAATGCTGCAGATTATCCCTATTCATTCTCTAATGAGAAATAACAAAAAATAAATTTCTGTATTAATCAAAAACAACCCTGATACCCAGGTATCCCAAATTACCAAAGAAGTATATATATACGCCAATGGCCGAATTATAGACTTCTTTTGGTAAAGCGGATAGCAGAAGATATTTTAATATTAATTAATATTGCATACTGTTTTCCTGCTTTAATCCCAAAGAAACCTAAAAAAAATCAATTATATAAAAGATTGCAATTAACAAAGAATTGACCTTTAATTTAAGCTCATATATATGCTCTATATAATACAAAATACAATAACAATGAAAGGCATTTTTTCGACTGAAAATTTGGCGGTTAGCTGTATTTTACTAGAGAGAGAGAGAGAGAGAGAGAGAGAGAGAGAGAGAGAGAGAGAGCACACATTAACTAAAAAAAGACAAAAAAACAATAGGCCGGATATAACAGATAAAATCCGACTATTCTTTTCTATTAAGAAAACCTTCTTTCGAAGAACTGACCAGTTCTTCGAAAGAAGGTTTTCCGTGTTTATATACATCTGTTAAAATTATAGTTTGGAGAAGGGAAAACATCCATTCATATTAAAAAATCCAATTATTAACATCTAAAATTTATAGCCTATGGGAAAACAAAAAAGAGAACAGTAGATCAGAGATTTTTAACAACTAACCTTATTCGTAATTATTATAACAATGAAAATAACAAAAAACTCCTATCGACTGGACATTCCTGTGTGTCTAAGAGTTATAAAACGCCCCTCTGAGACACGATTAAATAGTAAAGAACCACAAATTACTAACTTTAATTAACCTATTATGAAAGACATTTTTACTAAAAAAGTATTTATGCGCATAAGAACGGGATTGCTTATAATAACATTATTAGCAATAGGAAGCCCGCAATACATCTCGGCTTCAGTACACAAAACCGAACAAGCCCAAAAAGAAGTGACAGGGAAAGTTTTCGATAGCTCCAGCAAAGAGACATTGCCCGGTGTCAGCGTTTCTGTAAAGGGGACAAACATTGCCACTATGACAGATGCAGATGGTAATTTCTCCATAAAAGTTCCGTATGCCGAAGCAACTCTTGTTTTTTCATATATCGGATTCCAGCCACAACAGATAGAACTGAAAGGCAGAACAACATTAAATGTTGATTTAGTAGAGGACATCAAGGCGCTGGATGAAGTTGTCGTCGTGGGATACACCACTCAAAAAAGGGAAAACATCACTGGTGCGGTAGCAACTATTACCACAAAAGACCTTGTACAAAGTCCTACTGCAAACATCAATAATGCGCTAGCGGGAAGACTCCCGGGTTTGATCGTTAACCAGTTTAGCGGAGGAGAACCGGGCGTGGATAAATCCGAATTGTTTATTCGTGGAAAGTCCACTTATGGGGATCAATCACCCATCGTAATCGTTGACGGAGTAGAACGCGACATGTCCTACCTTGCAGCAGACGAGATCGAAACATTCACCATATTGAAAGATGCTGCTTCTACTGCACCTTATGGTATCCGTGGAGCCAATGGAGTTATAGTTGTTACCACCAAGCGCGGTAAAGCTTCGGAAAAGGCTTCTGTGAACTTCAAGGCTTCTTTTGGATTTAATAAAGTAGGTAAGACCCCTAATTTATTAGGCTCTGCCGATTATGCCACTCTATATAATGAAGCATCGCGAAACGATGCGATGATGAACGGAACTCTGGAAAATTATAAAAAACCATTTACAGATGAGGCCATCGCCAATTTCAGAATGGCTAGAGGCGACAACTCTGATGGTTTAGGATACAACTGGGACTATTTCGATTATATGTTCAAATCTGCCGCTCAGCAAGATTATAATCTGTCGGTTCGCGGAGGTACAGATAAGGTCAGATACTTTGTTATGGCCGGACATATGAATCAGGGAACCAATTACAGACATGTAGACCTATCCGATTATGATGCATCACCTAATTTCAAGAAATATAACTTCCGGTCTAATATAGATGTAGACATTACAGATAAGTTCTGGGTGAAACTCGACTTGGGCGCACGCATTACAGACCGTACAAATATTGGTTCGGCAGCCAGCCGTCTGGTGAATATTGCAATGACCCAGCCTCCTTATCTGCCGATTGTACTGGAACAGAACGATAATCCGGCCAATCAAAGCTATTTTGTCAGCAATCCTAAAGGAATGCTGTTCGGAGACCAGATTTATCGTTTCAATCTATTGGGAGAACTATCCCGTTCGGGTTATCACACTCAAAAATATACTTATCTGGAAGGTAGCTTCTCTATGGGATATGACCTGGACTTCATTACAAAAGGATTAAAAATCGAAGGAACTTTCTCATATGATGCCCGTGAAGAGCAATGGACCAGAAGAGAGGTCAACACTTATAGTGAAGGGTATCGCCAATATCCTTCTTATGCTACATTCAAGCCTAAAGATGGCATTGACATTTACAGGACTCCCGGTCATTACGACGGAGTATATTCCACCGGTAATAAATACAACACAGACCAGACGGTAGGTAATAACTTCACTCAGAGTAACCCTTCTAACAGGACATACTATCAGGCAAAATTAATGTATCAGAACTCATTCGCACAAAATCATAATGTGACCGGAATGTTTCTGTTCAATCGCTCTACAGAAGGTCAATATGATGGAGACAAAGTTCGTGCCGACCACAGATATCAGGGCCTGACAGGACAGTTTACTTATAATTTCTCTGACCGTTATTTCGCGGAATTTAACTTTGGATACAATGGTTCTGAGAATTTTGCTAAAGAAAAACGTTATGGATTTTTCCCTGCCGGATCTGTGGGATGGGTAATTTCCAATGAATCATTCATGAATAACACTAAATCATGGATGGACTTCTTAAAGATCAGAGGTTCATACGGATTAGTTGGTAGCGATAAACTCCCGGGCGGAAGGTTTGGTTATCTACAATTCTTCGAAGGAGGCGAAGGCTATAATTTTGGAGAAGGTGGCTTCAATACAAATCCCGGCGGATGGAGAGAAGGTGGCTTGGCTAATAGAATACTGACATGGGAAAAAGCAAAAAAATTAAACATTGGACTAGATGCTAATTTTCTAAAACAAAGATTACGATTCTCATTTGACTATTTCTACGAAAACAGGTATGACATCCTCACCGAACTGACAGGAGACAAACTTGGTTTCCCTGATATAGTAGGAAAAGACGCCCCTCGTATAAACTCAGGTAAAGTCAAAAATCATGGTCTCGAATTTGAGGTAACATGGTCTGACAAGATAGGCAAAGATTTCAGATATTTTATCAAACCCAATTTTACATTTGCCCGCAATAGAGTGGATTACATGAATGAAGTTGTCTATGAATATGCATGGAGACGGAAGACAGGGCAAGCTCTGGATGTAAATATGCTTTATGTGTTCGATCACTTTGTAGCAGATCAAGCCGAAGCAGACAGATTGAATGCTGATGGTTACCAGCCATGGGGAACCTTGATACCGGGAGATGCTGTTTACAAAGATCTGGATGGCGATGGTGTTATTACCGACCAGAATGACCGCATGGCGATGGGATATCCCCGCAGCCCTGAGATCCAATTCGGATTACCTATTACATTACAATATAAGGGATTCGATTTTAGTGTACTCTTCCAGGGTGCGACAAACTCTACCATCATGCTAAAAGATGCTGCAGTATTCGATTTTCCTAATTTCGACCAAGATAAGATAGGACGCGTAAGGCCTATGCACCTCGACAGATGGACTCCAGAAACTGCTGCGACAGCCAAATATCCGGCTCTGCATATTGGTACGCACTCTAACAATAAGAATGAAAGCAGTTCTCTATTCATGTACGATGGTTCGTATGTAAGATTAAAGAATATAGAACTTGGTTATACACTGCCTCGAAAAATAATAAGAGTAGCAGGACTAAGCAATGTCAGAGTATATGCTCAGGCTCAAAATCTGGCTACATGGGACAAACTTGGAGATGTAGATGTAGACCCTGAAATGCGTAATGGAGGAGGAGACTGGTATCCTATATTGAAGGTATTTAATTTTGGTGTGGATATTACATTTTAATAAAATAACAAGAATATGAAAAGTTTCAAATATATATTAAGAGGTCTGCTGGCAGTCATGTTGGTATCTCTTGCTGCATGTAGCGAATATCTGGACAAGCAACCCGATGATCAGATTCCTGAAGAAAAAACCTTTGCCAGTTATGAGAAGGTAAACCAGCTTGTAACGGACTTGTACCTGAGAACCAAAAGATGTAATGCGCCAATGACATGGTTATCCCATTTTTCCTCTGCGGGCTTGACCGATGAGGCTGAGGCAACTAATGTGGAGGGAAACATCACGAACCGTTACAATAGCGGAGACTGGAGTCCTACGGCTGTACCTCAGCCTAACAACGATATGTTCTGGAAAGGTATCTATAATACTATACGCCGTGCTAATGTAATCATTGCCGGAGTTTCCAAGTATAATACTCCCGACAATCCGATCAATCCGGGCGACTTGCACAAAAGAGTCGGAGAAGCATATTTCATCAGAGGCTATTTGCATTATCTGCTAGTACGTATGTACGGTGAAGTACCGTATATCGATTATGTAGTAGATGCCAACCAACCTATGGACTTCAAGAAAGAATCTGTACATACGATCGTTGATAAGATTACAGCCGATGCCAATGAAGCTGCGAACCGACTGCCTGCAAATCAGACAGGGATAGATTTTGCCCGTGCCGACAAAGGTGCTTGTTTAGGGCTGATTGCTATCGCAAAATGGACTGCTGCTGCACCTATGTACAACGGAGCTGCCAGTTACGGTTACACAGGGAAACGCGAATTTGAATCTGAGTACGCTTACGATATCAAACGTTGGGAAGCTGCCCGCGATGCAGCTAAAGCTGTGCTTGATTTTCAGGCAGACGGCAAACCACGCTATTCCCTTTATACCAAATATACTAATGCTGATTTCAATGACAGCGGTGGTAAAGACTATAACGGATCTACTGTATATACCCGTCTTTGGCAAATGTTCTACGACGAAGAAGCATTCAAGAACGAAGCCGTCTGGTTTGTAACAAAGGACAAGCATGAAGGTTGGTTTGGTGATATGTATCCTCCTAGCCGTGGAGGTGGATCCCGTCAGCAACCTGTACAGGAACAAGTAGATGAATATGAATATATATCTCCTGATGGATACGGTTATCCTATCTATGACAGTAAAGCCGTAGCAGACGGATATGATGACACTAATCCATATATGTCAGTCAGACGCGACCCTCGTTTCTACCGTGATATTATATT
Source organism: uncultured Dysgonomonas sp. (assembly GCF_900079725.1). Taxonomy (NCBI): domain Bacteria; kingdom Pseudomonadati; phylum Bacteroidota; class Bacteroidia; order Bacteroidales; family Dysgonomonadaceae; genus Dysgonomonas; species uncultured Dysgonomonas sp. The sequence continues at coordinate 4,105,749 of NZ_LT599032.1, read as the reverse complement.
TCACGGAGCGGCATTCCGCGATGGAGGGAATAATCCGTCTGTTACAAATACAGCCTCAGGCAGTGACAAAATCGGGGCAAGTAATGCCACCACCACCGGTTATTATCACCGCAAATATCTGCAAGAAGGCTGGAACAGGAGTGGTAGTGTTTCCATTAGTGCCCCTGCAGTATGGCGATTACCGGAATTCATCTATATCTACGCTGAAGCTGTAAATGAGGTATCGGGACCTAATCAGGCAATATACGATCTGGTGAATACCGTTAGGGCCCGCTCTTTTATGGTACCTATGCCAGTAGCCTGTAAAACAAACAAAGACCTGATGCGAGAATACATAAAGCGTGAGCGTCGTGTGGAATTCTACTATGAGAATAAGCGAACATTCTATAGCCGTTTGTATCTGGAACCGACATCCGAATCGGAGTTAAAGAAAGAGCAACAATGGCTGGCGGCTGGTTCTACAAACAACGAAAGGTCTAAAAACTACTGGGCTCAATACCATCAAGCATATCCTAAATGCCAACGCATGATCAACGGGATGATGCCTGTTGAAGATCCTAATGGTAAAATCGAAGTTGGAGGCAAGAAATACAGAATGGAACGTTTCTGTAAGGAAACACGGGTATTCGAGGCTCCTAAGCATTATTATTGGCCGATTATGCAAACCGAGTTACAGAAGGCTGTGAATCTGGTACAAAATCCAGATTGGTAAATTTTATTGGTTATCTTGTGAAAGAGAGTTTGCAGCTCTCTTTCACTGTTTTATGGCCTTTATTATTTATCTTTATCCCTTAATATAAGTATGAGAACCTTAGAATAGAAACGATAACAAAAATCAACTGAACATGAAACACTTAGGAGCGCTTTTCATTCTGATCATCTGTTTTAGTATACTTTCCTGCAGTAGTAAGAAAGAAAGTAAAGCATCTGTATCAGATAACTCTAACAACCTTCCGGAATGGGCTTTTGGCGGATTTATCCGTCCGGACGGAGTCAATCCACTAATAGAACCTAATCCGGCTACAAAATTCTTCTGTCCTATGCGGAAAGATTCAGTCGGATGGGAAGAAAGTGATACATTCAATCCGGCAGCAGTCGTAAAAGACGGGAAAATCTATGTCTTATACCGTGCCGAAGACAATTCCGCCACAGGCATAGGCAAACGTACATCCCGTATAGGCTTAGCTGAAAGTGCAGATGGTATAACTATGCAATTACGCAATACCCCTGTGCTATATCCCGCTGAAGATAACAATAAGGAATATGAATGGGAAGGCGGCTGCGAAGACCCGCGTGTTGCCATGACCGAAGACGGAACATTTGTAATGATGTACACCGCATGGAACCGGCAAATTCCCCGCCTATGTGTAGCCACATCCAAAGACCTCATCACATGGGAGAAACACGGCCCGGCTTTCGCTAAAGCATATGACGGCCGCTTCAAAGACCTGGCGAGCAAATCAGCATCGATTGTCACCAAGGTAGTAGACGATAAACTCGTAATTACCAAAGTAAACGGGACATATCTGATGTACTGGGGCGAACACATGATCAATGCCGCTACATCGACCGACCTGATAAACTGGACTCCTCTCCTCAATGAAAAGAACGAGCTGAAAGGCCTTATCTATCCACGCTATAAGTATTTCGACAGCGCCCTTACCGAGTGCGGCCCTCCGGCGATAATGACCGATAAAGGCATTCTGCTTCTCTATAATGGAAAGAACAGAACCGATGATAAGCGTGACGAGCGCTTCAATGCAGGAACATACAGCGCCGGACAGATATTATTCGATTTGCAGAACCCATATAAAGTCATCGGACGGCTCGATACTCCTTTCTTTCGCCCAATGGCCGAATTTGAAAAGAGCGGCCAATATACCGACGGGACTGTTTTTATAGAAGGACTGGCCTATCTCAATAACAAATGGTTCCTATACTATGGTTGTGCCGATTCTAAAGTTGGGGTTGCCATTTATGATCCCGGCAAACAAGTCCCGGGAGATCCTATCGAATAATAACGCCACATCATCAATAAGCTATATGCCAACATCTAATTCAGAGTTGGCATATTTTTTATCCGGCACTCTGTTCAGAAACTCTCCAGATTAGCCATATTCCAAAGATTCAAGAATGCTAGTTTAGCTATATCCACCACCTTATCGTAATTTATCTTATCGGCTTCATCACTAGGCTTATGATAATCGGGATGCAGATCGGTATTATAAAAAATCACAGGAACACCTTTCTGCATAAACGGCATATGGTCACTCCCTCCCGGCGAACTGTTTAAAGACGGAAAGTCAGGTGTAAGCTTGAGGCTGTATCTTTCTATATCGGACTTTATCCATTCTCCGAATACCGGCTTACTATCGCTATAAAAAACAGACACATGAGCACCGTCTCCGTTTTTGTTGCGCCCTATCATATCACAATTGATATATCCTTTTATAGGGATAGGTGAAAGCAACGGAATAGGTATGTATGAGGAATGTTCTTCCACAAAATGGGAGGAGCCTAAAAGCCCCATTTCCTCACCATCCCAGAGTGCAAAAACAACGGTTCGTTCCGGTTTCTGCCCCGAAGCAACGAAAGCCTTAGCTATCTGCAATACAGCCGATACGCCCGAAGCATTATCGTCAGCTCCGTTATATATGCTATCGTTTGTTTCATTTGCCCTTATCCCTAGATGATCATAATGAGCACCTACCATAACTATTTCATCACTATTTTTTCCCGGAATATATCCCAGTACATTGCATAACGATAGTTTCTTACCCGATAAACCTTGAAAACGAGATGGGGTAAAAGGCTGAAAATATTTCCCGCGCCAAGGTTTTACACCTATGCTATCCAGCATATCCTTTAAATATCCGGCAGCCTTAACTGCTCCCGGTTCGCCTCCCTTTCGCCCTTCGAGGCTGTCACTGGCCAGAACCCCTATATAAGTAACGGCATCGTGACGGGTAATAGCAGACAAACCCTTTTCCTCGGGGGGTTGAGAAAAGCAACAGATAGAGAGTAAGAGTAGTGTAGAAGTAAGTATATGTTTCATGTTTTTAAAAGTTTTTCAGGTTTGCCATATTCCACAGATTAAGGAAAGAAGCCTTGGTGATATCGACCAGTTTATCCCAGTTTATTTTATCTGTGTGGTCGGTAGGCTGATGGTAATCGGGGTGTCCGTCGGTATGATACCAGATCAAAGGAATATCCCGTTTTGCAAAAGAAGCATTATCACTTCCTCCTATAGGTTTATCCCACGGCCTGTAGTCGGGTTTCAGATTCAGTTTGTATGCTTTTATATCATCCTTGAGCCATTCTCCGAACGCAGAATGCGATTCGGTATAAAAGTAAACGACGTGTTCAGGTTTTGCTTCATCCTTATTACGTCCTATCATATCAAAGTTAAGGTATCCTTTGACAGATGATACAAAAGGGCACTCAGCCACAAAATATTCCGAACCCAGCAAACCCAATTCTTCCCCGTCCCAGAACGCAAATATAACCGTTCTCTCAGGCTGCTGACCTGAAACGACAAAAGCTTTTGCTATCTGCAATACAGCTGATACCCCGGAAGCATTATCATCAGCACCGTTATATATTTTATCTCCGGCCAGACTCTCATCCATTCCCAGATGGTCATAATGAGCGCCGACAATCACATATTCATCTTTCCTTTTACCTTCGATATATCCCAGAACGTTTTTCAGATCCAGCTTTCTGTAGGCCCTTTCCTGCTTATATTTAGCTATAGAATCGGGATGTACGGAAAATCGCGCCCGTGTCTGACGCGCGCGGCTATATGCTTCGAACGGCTGGAAATAAGAACCGGCATTCAGGGGCTTAACACCCATATCCTGCAACAGAGATTTGATATACTCTGCAGCAATACAACTGCCATTCTTACCCGCTTCACGTCCCTGTAAAGCATCACTGGCAAGGAAACCGATATAAGCTTCGGCGCTTTCCTTGTTGATACTGCCGAGGCCTGTATCTTTTCCCGACTGCCCGAGAACAGACAGAGATATAAAAAAAACGGTTATAAGAAATATTTTATCCATCTATCTATTGGTTATATCTGTACTAAACAAAGTAATAAACAAGTCCTAATGTAATCCTAAAAGCATATTAGCTACAATAATACATAAAACAATTAAGGTTATCACCACATACATGTAGTCTTTTTCGATCAGAAAGCCAATTACAGAAAAAGCAACCCGCAATATAGGTGTCGCAATCAGCACACATACCCCAAATTGTATAATAGCAGCGCCATCGAAAGATAAAACACGGGGAATTATAGTAGACAATTCTCTCAGATAATGTTCTACTCCGGGAAATGGCTGCCCGTCCGGAATCGGTTTGTAATGCTCCATAGACACCCCATGATTCTGGAAAAGGTAAATAATACCTCCCAGAAGTGTAATACCACAGGCAAGGGTAACTCCATAGCGAAGCAGTTTTCCTATAAAGAGCTCCATATCCCTTTCGGCCCAAAATTCTTTTGTAAATATATTCATACCCTTTATAGTTTACCTGTTATACCATTATATATCATCGAAACAGCTAGGAAGAAAATCACGACACTGAAAAGCAAGCGTAATTTTTTCACATTGGTCTTAGGCAGTATTTTAGAGCCGAAGAACGCTCCCAATAATACTCCCACAACGATAGGCATTGCCAGTCCGGGGTCTATGTATCCGCGTTGCAGGTAAATAACCGCACTCGCAGCAGCTGTTACACCCACCATGAAGTTACTCGTTGTGGTAGATACTTTAAAAGGTATCTTCATAGCTGTATCCATTGCCAGCACTTTTAAAGCTCCCGAACCGATGCCTAACAGTCCGGACAAAACTCCCGCCAATGTCATCAGTGAATAACCACCCACGACATTGTGTACATTATATTTTTCTATTTTCCCGTCTTTTGTGGGATAAGAACCGTTAAGCTTTAATTTTTCGCCCAGCTTATCACCCGGGGCAGCATAATCTATATTCTCTTCCTTCTTGCTGATAGAGCGTACTGCCGAAAAAATCAATACACAGCCGAATATAATAGCAATATACACTTTATCGAGATACATAGCCACTATAGCGCCTATCACGGCTCCGGTGGTAGTCGCTATCTCGAGGAACATCCCTATACGCACATTGGTTATTCCTTCTTTGATATAAGCCGCCGCCGCGCCCGACGATGTAGCAATCGATGTTACCAAAGCCGCGCCTATCGCATAGCGCATGTCTACGCCAAACCCCAAAGTAAGTAAGGGGATTACCACAACTCCCCCACCCAATCCTGTCAGTGAACCGATAAATCCGGCAAAGCAAGCACCGAAAAATAGGATGATGGAGAATACTTCTAAATTTAAGTCCATTTCATTTATTTTTTTACGAATGTAAAGATACTATTTCACAAGGGAAACAGGGAAAGCAAACGGTAATATTATCAAATATAAAATCTGCAAATCCTTTCTAGTAAACAAGTCAGCTTTATTTATGTTGACATAAACCTAAGATAGTACCTGCTTAACCGTCATAAACGATTCATATATTAACTGTATTTAGTTAAAAGGTAACAGATACTTCAGCTTTTAGCTGATAGCTTTTAGCCGTTAGCTATCGCATAAGTGATTTACAGTTAGCAGCAAACAGTATTTTCACGCACAGATGCTAAGGTGCAAAGTCCAATTCATGATTTACAACTCATAATTCATAACTTATTGCCTAATTCACGTTTATTAACTATATTTAGTTAAAACCTGACACATCTGACAGTTTTTTTATTGTTTTTATCTTGTCATTTTTGCATCTGCTAACTATATATGGTTAAAAAGTAACAAAGGTAACAGGGAAAGCAATTAAGAATTAAAGCCAATCAGTAATTGAGACAGTATATTGTAATATAAAAATGTTCTATTCTTATCGACTTCACTTCGTTTCGTCAGAATGTTCATTTTGGCATTGCCCAAAACGAACCAAAAGGCTAGCGCTTCGTTCCTCGGCGACCTGTCAACGGTTTGCCGGCTGAAGGGGACAAACGGGCTATCGCCCCGTCCCTTTCTACGCCGACTGCACCGGACAGGTGCCCGCCTGCGTCACTAATGCGCATCCGCTGACGCCTTAGTAAGGCAAAGCCCTTTGAAGAATAAATACGCGTCAGCAGGCGCCGTATGCTTCACGGACGGGCACCCGTCAGGAGAGAAAGGCTAAAAAACGAAAACGTGTTTGAGCTTATCCGGCGATTCGGGCTATACAAACCTCAGAGCGAGTTTTTTCGTTTAGCCGTCTCTTCTGCTAACGGGTCGGCCTTTGAAGTGGGGTGCTAAAGCGTTTTTGGTTCCTTTTGCGGCTTTGGGCAAAAGGAACACAAGCAATCTTTGATTGCGCGTAGTAAAAAAACGAACGTTAAAATGTAACAAACATAACTGTCTTTTCAGTCATTTACTAATATGCCATTCAATACATCAAAGAGCTATCAGCTAATAGCTAAAGACTATCGGCTCTTATTATATAGATAAAATTACTCCATTCCCATCATAGAAGAAAACTTCATTTTTTCGTTTTTATAGAAACAAAAAAGATGTATCCAATGAATACATCTTTTTTGTGAACGAAATACCTGATTATAAAAACAGGTATAATCTATTCATATAATCATCTGTAAAAAGACTGACTTCCCAACCGAGTTTCTTACAGTTTCTTTACTATCTGAGTAACATCAACAAGGCTGAAAGCTTCCCTGAAAATCTTCAAGATTTCATTGTAGGTAGAAGAATATTCAGCTTCTACTTCAAAACTCTGAACGCCGAACGGACGACATTCGTTAATTTTGGCCTCATGGCTACTTCCAATGTTGTAAATTCTTTCCATAACTTGATTTTTTTTTAGAGAAAATAAAACAGCAGCATAACTAATTTTGAAATATAAAAATCCATTAATACCTTATCTTATTTCACTGTATAAACAAATATAACGATAATAACATATTTTTGCAAACTTTTGTTTCGTAAAAATTCATTTTTAACATCATTGATTTACATGCATTCACAATAGAACAATAAAACACTATATATAAACAATTTACAAAATTTAATCTTTTACTAAATTTCGAAATAGATAACTATAAAAGATAAAATTATATTCCAAATCAAAACTTTTATAATTTCGAAAAGAAACTTTAATAGAATTTCATCGAAACTTTATTCGAAACCTAAATTAACCCAAAGCTTTTGCTAAAATCGAAATAGGATGCTCACAACGCTTTGTTGTGGACATTTCTATCTGCCATTTACATGTTTCGCAATCGGTTACTACATAATCTATATCACTTGCTTCTATCTGCCCGAACAAAGGTGCGCCAATATCCTGGGATGTTTTATAATTCTCTTTTTTAAACCCATAGGTTCCCGCAATACCACAGCATTGCGAATCAAGAACTTTCAGTTCTATATTCGGGATCAGTTTCAATAATTCTATCGAATAGTACGACCATCCCAGTTTTTCCATATGACAGGGTGTATGATAGGCTACCTTTATTTTTTCTTTACCGAACGGCAACTTTACATCGGTTGTACTTAACAGGCGATATATATAACGTGTTGCAAGCTCTACATTATCCCTCACATCAGATGTATCGATATCCAACAAATGAGGATATTCGTCTCGTATGGTAAAAGTACAGGTCGAAGAGGTTGCCACTACAGGTATATTCTTTTCCAATACCGATTCCCTGATAGAAGTCATGTTCACTTTCGCTTGTTTCTTCGCCTGATCTATAAGTCCATTGGAAATCAACGCCACTCCACAGCACTTCTCTTTTCTAAGCAACTGAACGCCTATACCGAGTGCATTAAACACCTTTACCATATCTTTTCCCAACTGTGGATTATTATAATTAGCATAGCAACCATGAAAATAGCTGACCTGCTCTTTAAATTTCTTTTGCTTATCCGCCTGCTTCTTATACCAGCTTTCGAATGTACCGAACGAATATTTCGGAAAGGTACGGTGATGATCTATCTTCAAAGCAACATCCAGTACTGACTTCATCGGCTTCAATCCTAAAGCCAGATTCACGATGGGTGCAAAGGGAGTAGCTAGCGAGCCTACAATATCCGTATTGGCCAAAATATAATCCCTCAGTTTCGGTTTTTTCTTACTGTATTTTATCCGTGCCGACTGAATAATGTCGCCAATCTTCACATTAGAAGGGCATGCCACTTCACACCTCTTGCAATTGATGCAATATTTCAATGCTTCGTCGTAAAAGTTCGACTTTTTCAGTCGCAGACGCTCCCCGTCAGGACCAGCTTGTTTTGGTCCGGGATAATCGGGATTTACAGCTGCCACCGGACAATACACCGTACAGATGGTGCATTTGATACATTGTTCGAAATTATTGTCACTTATGTTATGTTGTTGAAGATTCATAACCGTCCTCCTTTTTTACTAATTATTTCATCCGCTATAAACAGGGCGCTAAGTATGGAAACCCCTGCCCCACTGCCCTCTTTTATAGGATTGAATCCTTCTAAGACGGCACCGGAAACATATAGATTCTCTATAACCTCACCTTTACACAAAGCATTGAATGATTCATTTGTCTTTACACCAAATTCCTGATAATTCTGGCTATCGAACATATTCCGGTTGTACCAGTCTTTCCTCTCGGGACTGTAAGACACATCCAGATCGAACACAGGCTCGTAAACCCGTGAACGGGTAGCGATCAACCCCTGACTGAAATAGCTTCCTGTTGCCAGAACTATATTATTAGCATTGAAAGGGATATTACCGTGATTATAGGAATAAACCTTCGTCACCCTGTTATCCTGCATATCAGCCCGCTTCACCGTATCTCCCAACATATATACACCTCCCAGATGAATAAAATAGTCGTGCATATACTGTTGCGTGTGTATTCCTATTATAGATGGCGGCAATGTCGGAATCAGGTATATCGGCTTACCTGTGGCCTTCCTCAAGGCGGCAAGCATATTTGCATTTTCCAATCCCAAACACGCCGGAAAGATGATAGCATCGCTATCCGGCGCCGCCTTACCCAATATCCTTATCAATTCATCTTTATTAGATTCCTTATCGAGTATCCGTGCGATATTTGTCGAACGCAACTCACTCGGATTGCGGCGGAGATAATCCAGACCGGGCAGGCTAAACAGATGAATATCGCTCCTCGTTCCTACTTTAGCAAATTCGTCCGCTATAAACTGAGGATAGAAATCAAGGAATCCGGCAATATTAAAAATCGAAACTTTCTTCCACGGTAATTCCCGTTCCGATTTACTGACAGCAAAATCAGATGTCGACAACCAGGTAGGTTTCAATGTTCCCATAGGAGTTATCCGGTAATGATTTCCCATAGAATCACCTTGAAAAGAGAGGCCTATTCCTCTGAGAAAAGCTTCTGATTCACCCGCCAATTCACAAAATTTATCTCCACCTAATTTTGCATATGGATGGCAAGGCGACATCCGGATCAAATCCTTTACTGACTTCTGCGGATTAGTCACCACTTCGCCATCAGGCAATACATTCAACAGGTCGAACGAACCTGATGAGAAATGCAACGCGCTCTGCCCCGAAGAAACAATCGCACAACGGTGTCCTTGCTGCAACAAACGTATTCCACATACAAGGCCGGATAAGCCTCCTCCTATAATTACAGTATCAAACTTCATCTTTTCCTTCTTGTTTTTGTGACAACTTCAATCCGCACACACTTTCGTATACCCAGTTTGTATATTCACTTTCACGCAATGTATCGCCCCATGCTATGGGATAAATACCTTTCCAGCGTTCGTTCAGAAAGTAAGCCAAGTCTTCTTTGGCACTCTTTGTGCACAACTTATCCACATCACTCATAATACCGGCAGCACGGCAGGCACACAGTTCCCCCTGACATGTTCCCATCCCTACTCGTGTACGGCGACGAAGGTCAACCAGATTGGTCACATTCAGTTCTTCCAGCGCATATTTTACCTCACCTACCGACACCTCTTCACATTCGCAGACCAAACTGTTATCACCCCCTGTATTTCCCGACAAATTACCGGCCATATCTCCATGACGGTAAATAGCCGATTTACGTTGTGCTGTGGGAAGTGATATTATTTTTTTGCTTATATCTTCCATTTTCTCCCGCGAACCCGGCAGATTCTCTTCGGCAGTAGTACATTTATTTGTCACATTCAGTTTTTGACATACAAGATCGGTGGCCCATTCTGCCATCAGGCGGTAAGTCATTAATTTACCTCCTGTAATAGTAATGTATCCTTCCAATCCGTCCCGCCTGGCATGATCGAGCAGAACAATACCCCGGCTTACACTACGCCCTGTAGGGTCATTATCAGAAGCAACTAAGGGCCGTACTCCTGCATAAGCCCGTAATATACGCGTCCGGTTGAGTATCGGAGCTAACTTTTCCCCTTCGCGGATAAGCGTATCCACTTCTTCCGGGGTCACAATCATATTATCTATCTGGTCGTACGGAATATTACTCGACGTAGTACCTATCAGCGATATTGTATCTCCGGGAACAAGTATATCGGCATCAGCAGGCTTTCTACACCTATTCAACACCATATTGTTTATCCGGTGGCCAAAAATCAATAAAGCCCCTTTGGCCGGAAGCATATTTACTTTCACATCTGCAAACTCGGATATATGTTGTCCCCAAATACCCCCTGCGTTTACTACAACAGAGGCATACAGTTCTTTTGTTTCTTTCGTTTTATGATCAAAAGCCTTTACTCCTATAATCCTGTTTTGCTCACGAATCAAGCCAATTACTTCATTATATGTATAAACCACAGCTCCATAATTCTTCGCATCTATCATATTGGAAGCAGTAAGACGAAAAGGATCGACCGATCCATCGGGCACTTTTACTGCACCTATGATATCCTTATTAGCAGAAGGCTCTATTGCCAACGCCTCCCTCGGATCTATTATTTGTGCATTGATACCCGCTATGGTACAGGCCTCCACAAATTTCGACTGGTAAGTTATGTCATCTTCAGGCAAGGTGAGAAATAATCCATCTGTTTCCTCGACACAATGACTGGCTATTCTTTTCAGAATCATGTTCTCTTTTATACATTCTTCTGCCGACTCCCTATCTGTGACCGCATAACGCGCACCACTGTGAAGCAAGCCATGATTGCGTCCGGTAGCACCTGTCGCTATATCAAATCTTTCCAATAACAATACATGCAACCCCCGACGAGAACAATCGCGGGCTACTCCGGCTCCGGTAGCACCTCCTCCGATGATGATAACATCGAACAACTTTGCTGAATTAGGCTGATTGGTACTCATACATTAGTTTTTTCAGTTTCACTATACAAAAAAAAGAAATTATCGGAACATTTCAAAATATTTTCAAAACTATTTGAAACATATCGAAACTATTTTAGAAAATAAATAAGGTAAACAACCAACTGCTCTTAAACTTTATCAGTACTTAATTGTTTTATTTATTAGTTAATCAAATACAAAAGGTATGAAACAGCTGACACTTGCTTTATTTTTTAGCTTAATAATGATATCCATGGTTCAGGAAGATAAGACTTTGTATGATTTCAAAGTAAAGGATATTAATGGAAAAGAATTCGACTTCTCTTCTTTGAAAGGGAAAAAAGTTCTGGTTGTAAATGTAGCTTCCAAATGCGGCTTAACACCTCAATATACAAAGCTACAAGAATTATATGAAAAATATAAAGATAGTAATTTTGTTGTCATAGGCTTTCCTGCCAACAACTTCAATGGACAGGAGCCAGGAACAGACGAAGAAATCAAAACATTCTGTACACTAAATTATAATGTATCCTTCCCGATGATGAGCAAAATAGATGTAGTTGGAGAAAACAAAGCTCCAATCTATAAATGGCTTACCGAAAAAGCAGAAAATGGCAAATTGGATACTGAGGTACAATGGAATTTTCAAAAATTTATGATTGATGAAAACGGCCATCTGGTTGATTTCGTCCCGCCACGTGAAGATCCGTTTTGCGATAAAATAGTAAAATGGATTGAACAAAAATAAATACTTAATTGTCTATTATATATCAGAAGTTTTTAAAAGCCATCAAAAAAAATAGAGCTAGATAAAACAGAGACAAAAACATTATCGAATTCATTCCGGCCATAATCTTACTTTTTGTAAGAACCCATCCTATAGACAAAAACAAATGCAAGAGGGTATCCGCAATATATGCAGATACCCTCTTTCTTATATTTATATGTCTATATAATTATAATTCTAAAGATTATTTCGTCGCCTCGATGTAGTCACTCCTCTATATACCATATATAAGAATAATATAGACAAAATGATAGGTAATGAAACATCACCAATCGGTGCACCGACATTACCCGGATTAGACCATTCATCCTCACCTGGCAAGAATGGATCTTCCCAAGAACTCGATTTAGCCAAAAACCCCCGTGCTGGCGCAGCCAATGCTGAAGTTTGGTTATCGCTGGCTATGGATCTCTTCTCTTTTTTCAGATATGAAGTTGAAGGTAAATCATTTGTTATAACCGGGGCATCAAGAATCTCCTCAGCCTGGATGGATACCGAAGGAATCGTTAAACAAAAGAATAACGTCAAAAACATCAATATTCGTAGTTTCGTTTTCATCTATCTTTATTTTACGTGCGTGCGTGTCTGTGTAACTTAACTTAGCTTACGTCGTTGTATTTAGTTCTGTAAATTCACAAATTTAACTGTATGATTTCTTTTTCCTGTAATTTTTGCAATGTATGTACCAATATTCAGTGGCTTCACATATGACCACGGTTGCTGTAATTCTGTAATCTTTGTGCGTCCCATCAGACGTCCTTGCATATCATAGATAACGACATCGCTATTCACATCATCTTCAATTAAACCGGATATATACAATGTAGATGAGTTATAATAGCAAGATATTGCCATCTGTTCTTTCTCTATAACAGATCCTCCGGCATCATAGAAGCGAAGAATAAAACGATTATCATTTACTTCACTAGTAGAGTTCGATGCAGCCTCTGATACAAATGTATACTCAGTTTCAGGAGTAATCTTCACTGTTTTATTATCTAAATATCTATCAATAAGCCATACACCGGGAACAGATTCTATATTTTCCAAACCATAAAATCTTAAGGTCATCTCCTGTGTTGAAGAAGGTGTCATAAAATACAGAGCTAACTCTTTTGTCTGCGTAGGAATTGCATTTCCTAAGAGATTTTCTTGATCACTGGATTTTGTATAAACGATTGCTTTACTTTGCTCAAATGAGGTTTTGGTTGGTTTACCGTTTATCACATCCTCATACGTTTCAAACGCTTCTGATACACCTTTTCGCGTATCGTACGAATCTTCCTTATACTGGGGTTTGGCATTATCATTGAAAATAACCGTAGCTCTATCTGCAGCAAGCCCATTATTACTTTTAGCTTCTACAATAAACCAGTCTTTCATTATTGAGGTGTTATCTCCACTGACTGAAGCCTTAGTCGCCTCTGCACTTTTAGCAAAACGAGGCAATCCAAAAACCTGCAATGCAGAATCTATCTTTATAGTTACAGACTTGCTCGCTTGCAAACAAAACATTTGCATAGGAGAAATAACATGGGTCAATGGATTCCAGTTTGCTCCGCCTTCTGTAGAAGGAATACCTGTACCCGGAGCAGACGTCCTACCCGGTTGAACATCAGATATAGCTGAAGCTCCTACCCGGCTCACAAAGTCGTAAGTTGTCCGATAACGGAATATATTTTCAGTTGGATAATATTTAACCAAAGCCTGATTTATCAGCCAATATTTAGCCCTCACATCAGCAGTTGGAGAAACAGAAGATATAGTTACTTTAGAAGATGCCCCGGCTGGTGTAAACATTGTGGATTCAAATCCATTTGCAATACCCGAAGCCTCTCCAAGCTCAGCATAAGTACCATCATTTTCAGGATTGGCATTAAAGCCTAACAATGGATTTAAACTTATCGGAGCCATGAACGGATTTCCCAAGAAGTTTAAACCTGGTACCAAATCTACTGTTACCGGCCCAACATTAAACTTTTCCTGATCCATCAACTCGTACCTCGATCTATCTTTATTTACTCCATTAACTTCCTCCATCCATTGAGGAAGGTTCAATCCTTTCAATGGTCTATCGGTTTCTCCATATACATTATATGTTGTGGAAAGCGGAAGTTTAGTTGCCTGATCGAATATCCCCGCTACTGTTGTATTATCATACAGGAAACGGCTAAAGTTATCCATTCTTTGTTCTCCGGCTAACAACTGATCTTCCGGAACAGACAGATAATCCTGAAAAACACTACGATTAAAAACATATCCACCCCTTGCACGTCTTTCATTAAATATACCTCTGTTGCTTCCAAAGAAATCCCATCTTCCATTAATATTACCTTCCCCTGAAGTATGGTCTGCATGCGAAACTTCCATACTGATAAAGTATCCGCGTCCGGCCTGCATCCTGAAGAAAGGGTCTACAATAGGTCCCTCATAAGAAGTAATACTACTTCCATTTGGTTTAGTCAATGTATGATAAAACATATAATCAGCCCCCAATTGCTCGAAAGGAGGAGTAAATCCTGTCAAATAATTCCAGCCTTCGCCCTGAGGATGTGGCACACCGGTTCTTAACGTTTTACCAAATGTGCTTGAAGACGGAACAGGTCTGTTAGCTATAGAACCTGCCTCGAAAGCACCATCATCAACAGGTGATGAACCGGTTTCATAATCATACATTTTCAGATTCACCTGACTGTATCTGGCCAAAGCCAAAGGATCGGCCAGCGTCTTAGAGTGAACATGATTAATTCTCGCATGTCCACTATTTATACGATCCACATCGTTTTTATCATAGGAAGCGTTAACCGCAAAACGGTTATGCTTATCAGCACGAATATAATCAACAGAAATCGCAGCTGATGTATCAACCACAAGGTAACCTAAATTGCGCCAGTCATCAGTATATTTAGTCTTTCCTCCTTCTGATATGCTTACAGGTTCCCCTTTCTCTACACTAATAGTAGGAAAATTCACCCAATTATACTGCTTCTGCAGGCTTCTATCCCATGTCGCAGTTGCAACATCCAGATTGTTACCATATATACGTTGCAATGTAGCCACATTCCTTCCTAAAGTAGCATTCCAAAGAGGCTTACCCACAAAAGCAATAACACCATCATCTTCCGTGGAATCATCTTTTCCTACAAAAAGCTGTGGAGACTCGTCAGTATCATCCTTTTTACTGGGATCTTTAGCATTAATAAAATCTTTTGTTATTTCCGTACGTCCTTTTTGTTTAATTGATGCGCCTGTAACAAATTTAGCAGAACCACTGATATACAAAGTAGTAGACGAACTTTCGCCTTTCACTTCAGGTGCTGTAGCATCTTTATATTTGACATACATCTTACCTTTGGAGTAAAATATCACATCAGATTGCCCTTTAAGAAATAAGGGCAGAAGAAGTAATACGACTAATACTAATCGAAGTTTCATTATTGTAGTTTTATTAAAGTCAGTCAAAATCAAAATGTTATCCTAAAAATACCATAAGGAAGACAAGTTTATAAAGTTTCATGTATCTTCAAAATTCCCTACAAAGATAATTTTTTTTTCTTATTAATGAACATTTTAAGCCATTTTTTAGTTAAAAATGATCCGTTTTCCATCACACACAAGAGAAAACGTCAATCAACTGGTATACAATCACAAATGGCGTCCTCTCAATAAATCATTTACAGTTTTCACAGGATTAAAAGTCTCAATAGGAACTTCTACAAATATTGTATTCCAATCAGACATAGCCCCATTCCATAATCCGGGTAGCTCCAAAGCCTTTAGCTCCTTTCCATTTTTCGACTTGATAGATATAAACCCTGTATTGTAATCCACATAATCTTTCAGATTGAAATGGTATCCTCTGTAATCTTTTACACTACACACAATATCTACAGGATTAAAGTGTGTCCCACTTTTAAACATCTCTTTTTTTGCCTCATCTGACATATCTATCTGTGAACTTTCCAGAATCTGAAGAGAAACCGTTTTATCCGAATTCACCGCCAAAAACGGTCCTCCGCCGGGCTCCCCGACATTCCTTACCATACCGCAGGCACGACATGGTCTGTCCAGTTTACGTTTTAGATAAAGAACAAGCTCTGCATCTTCCAGGAATTTTGTATCAGGATTCTTTACATTCAGCACACTCTGCACAAAATGTAGAATCTCCAACAATTCGTCATGGGTATATTTTCCACTATCCAAAAGCTTCAAATAATCGAAAACTTTCCCCTGAGTTTCCACCAGCACACCTGCCAGTATCTTCTTATATTTAGTCTCAATTTCTTTGTATTTATCAGGCACTGTATTATCTATATTTTTCACAAAGATAATATCCGCATCCAAATCATTCAGATTCTCAATCAGTGCTCCATGTCCTCCAGGTCTGAATACGATCTTATCATCATCCCTGAATGGCTCGTTATCTGCATCCACAGCTACAGTATCTGTGCTGGACTTTTGCTCGCTAAAACTTATATTATAACTAACCGACAATTCTTTTTCAGCTTTTTCTTTTTCCGAGCTAATCAACTTTTCAAACAAGCTTCGATGTTCCGGAGACACTGTAAAATGAAGATTTATCTCTCCTTTGTCATTTCGGGCATACAGATAACCTTCCTGCAAGTGCTCTTCGGCCGGAGTGCGGGAAAAACCGTCGTAGCGGTGAAACCGAAGTAACCCTTTTGGCAAACTTCCATAATTAAGCCCTTCCACTTTCAGTAGATTCTTCACTACGGATTTATAGTCACCTCCTGCTAACAAAGTCTCGATATCTTTACCTTCATTTTTGATACAAACTGCATCTAATTCTTCATAAAAAGCGAACTTTTCGAGTCCTTCAAAGAAAGCTTTTTCAAATGCAGAAGTGGGTACATTGTAGGGCGCATCCAGGAATTCAAACAAATCCTTAAACATTCTGCTGGCAGCACCTGAGGCTGGAACAAACTTCATTATCTTACGACCCGAAGATGCATATTTACTCCATGCATCCAAATATTTTTGTTCCTCATTATCTGAAACTACCATTATTCCTTTTTCGACCGAAGCAGGAGCTGATATTTCCAAAAATGGAAATCCTTTTTTGAAACTGTCGATTTGTTTTTGAAATTCTTCCGGGGAAATACCTTTTTCCTCAAGATAAAGTTTATCTGATTCTGTGATCATAGCCTTACGTTATACATCTATATTATTAAAGTCCAACTGCAAAACTAACAAAAATATCGCAAAGTTACCCCAACTGTTTAAAAAATTCCCACATAACAATACCTGCTGCAACGGAAACATTCAATGAATGTTTTGTTCCATACTGAGGAATTTCGATACAACAATCACATAAATCCACAACCTCCTGCCGGACACCTTTCACTTCGTTTCCTAAAACGACAGCATATCCTTTAGCCTTATCCAACACCAGTTCATCGAGCTTAATACTGCGCTCAGCCTGCTCTATAGCACAAATAGTAAAACCTCTGTTTTTCAATTCCCTGACAGCTTCTCTCGTATCTTTATAATACGCCCAATCTACAGAATCCTCAGCCCCTAAAGCCGTTTTGTGTATTTCTGCATTTGGTGGACAAGCTGTTATCCCGCATAGACAAACAGATTCTATCAAAAATGCATCTGAAGTACGAAAAACCGATCCTATATTATTCAAACTCCTTACGTTATCTAAAATAACAACCAACGGAGTTTTTTCTGCAGCCTTAAATTCATCTATCGAAATCCTGTTAAGTTCCGTAATTTTTTTAACCCTCATAGCTTCTAATCAATCAGAATTACACTTGCACAATCCAACTGCGCACCAATAGGCGGATTACGTTTCGACAGTTTAAGCTCAACACTTTCTATTTGAGTGTATTTACTCTTTAGACGATCGATGATACGTTTCGCTGCATGCTCCAATAATTTTGACGGCACCATCATCTCTATTTTAATATCCTCATAAACATCCGCATAGCTTATAGTATCATTCAAATCGTCTGACACAGATGCTTTCGTGAGGTCTACCCCGATCTTCAGATTAATGATATAAACATTACCGACCACAGTCTCTTGACCAAAAACGCCATGATTGGCATAAAAGGTCAGGTTCTCTAATAATATAAAACTTTTCACAATTATGTTGTATTTTGATTATTCGACAAGCAAAGATAGGTAAAAAGATGCATTTCCAATGATTTACCGGTCATGCAGAAAACATGTTATAAACTATTAAAACCATTGCTATTTTTGATGAAGATTCCTATAGTTCTGATGATTTTTAACTAAGTTTGTTTTCTAATAAAACCGAACAAATTAGTAGCATGGCAAAAATCAAAGAGGTTATAACAACAGCCAACACTCACAACATCCTCGCCTCAGGTACACAAATAACAGGCGATATCAGTGCTGAAGAAGATTTTCGGATAGATGGCACAATAGAAGGAAATGTAAATTGTAAAGGAAAAATTATAGTAGGAAACAACAGTAAAATTACGGGCGACATAAACTGTTCCAACATAGAAATATGGGGAACCGTGAATGGAGATATCTCATGTGTCGAAAAT
Organism: uncultured Dysgonomonas sp.; assembly: GCF_900079725.1. Taxonomy (NCBI): domain Bacteria; kingdom Pseudomonadati; phylum Bacteroidota; class Bacteroidia; order Bacteroidales; family Dysgonomonadaceae; genus Dysgonomonas; species uncultured Dysgonomonas sp. The sequence continues at coordinate 4,087,102 of NZ_LT599032.1, read as the reverse complement.
GTTATACTCAGGGCTTCCTCATTCCTGAAAGGGAATATAAGAATGGCAACAATAGAAATCGAACCGGGTGCTAAATTTGATGGTAGCTGTTCGATGTATAAAGAATAATACATTTTATATAAATATACAATATATGAGTAATACAATTCATAAAAGACTGAATGCTCTACGCAGGTTCATGGAAGAGAAAGGGTTGCATGCCTTTATTATTCCCAGTACAGACTCTCACCTGAGCGAATACCCTGCGTTACACTGGGCTTCGAGGGAATGGATAAGCGGCTTTACCGGGTCGGCCGGAACAGTGGTTGTAACCCGCGAAAAAGCCGGATTATGGACTGATTCGCGCTACTTCCTTCAGGCGGCGAGTGAACTGGATGGTACGGGGATAGACCTCTTCAAAGATGGTTTGCCTCAGACTCCCGCCATTGATGAATGGCTGGCTTCCGAACTCGGAAAAGGCGACTATGTGGGTATAGACGGCAATGTGTATGCCGCTAAAGAAGCATTCAGCCTGACTCATAAGCTGAATATAAAAGGGCTGCATCTGATCAGCGATTATGACCCTTTCGATACCATTTGGCACGACAGGCCTGAAATCCCAAAGAATCCGTTCTTTGTACTTCCTGAAAAGTATACAGGCGAACCGGCTCGCAAGAAAATAGCACGCATATGCGACTCTGTCGAAAAAAACGGAGCCGAATCTTTACTTGTAGCATCATTAGATACCATTGCATGGATATTCAACATCAGAGGAAATGATGTAAAATGCAATCCGGTGACCGTAAGTTATGCTTATATTTCACGCAATGAAACAGTATTATTTATTGATCCGAAAAAACTTTCTGAGGAAACGACAGATTATCTGAAAGCAGAAGGAGTAACAGTTGCTGAATATTCTAAAGTATATGATTACGTATCAAATATAAAAACATCTGTTTGCCTCGACAGTAGCAAAATAACTTTCAGCCTATACAATACAATCCCGACAGAGAACAGGATCGTAGATATCCCATCCCCTGCCGATTTGATGAAAAGCATAAAAAATGAAGCCGAAATACAAGGATTCAACAACGCGATGGAACGCGATGGGGTCGCCTTAGTGCATTTCTTCATGTGGCTCGAAAAAGCTGTACCGAAAGGTGGAGTTACAGAAATTATGATTCCTGAAAAGCTGGTAGAATACAGAAGCCGGCAAGATAATTTTGTAGGGGAAAGTTTTGACACCATCTCAGGTTACGGCCCTAATGGAGCTATCGTACATTACCATGTATCACCTGAAAGTTCGGTTGAAATCAAGCCCGAAGGCTTCCTCCTGGTAGATTCCGGCGCACAATACTTTGACGGCACTACCGACATCACCCGTACTGTAGCTGTAGGCTCGCTTACCGAGCAAATGAAAAAAGATTACACAATGGTTTTGAAGGGACACATCAGCCTTGCCACCGCCATTTATCCGCAGGGAACACGCGGTAGCCAGCTGGACATCCTCGCACGAAAATCCATGTGGGACAACGGTATAAATTATTTGCACGGAACAGGACATGGCATAGGCCATTTCCTCAATGTACACGAAGGCCCGCAAAGCATCCGTATGAATGAGAATCCTACCACACTACAGATTGGTATGGTTACATCCAATGAACCGGGGCTATACAGAGCCGGGAAATATGGTATCCGCACAGAAAACCTTATACTTACACAGCATGAGACGACTACAGAGTTCGGTGATTTCTATTCGTTCAAAACACTTACACTTTGTCCGATAGACACAACACCGGTAGTGAAAGAAATGCTGGCCAAGGAAGAAATCATATGGCTCAACGAATACCACAAATTTGTATATGATCGTCTTTCACCTCTGCTAACTGAGGAAGAAAAAGGCTGGTTAAAAGAAAAAACGAATGAAATATAATATATTGATCCTTATAAGCCTCCTCTTTGTATTCAAAGCGGAGGCTCAAAAAAACACAAACAAAGACGAAGCGAGCTTTCACCTTGATGCAAACATTCCATCTCAAAAAAACAACATGCTGTACCTAGGCTACTATTGGAAAGGTACTACCTATGCACGCGATTCGGTACAGCTCTCCAGCGAGGGAAAAGCCAAGATTAGCATTCCGGAAGGATTAACTGCGGGGCAATATTTCATTTTCATCAAGCCAGACTTTCGCATAGACCTCCTTCTCGATAAAGGAGAAGATGATATCCATCTATATATAAACGAAGAAGACTTTACAAAAAGTACTGTAACGGGCAGCAACAGCACCAAACTATTGTGGGCATACTTGGATAACATCCAAAAAAGAGATATAGAACGAAGCAAACTGGAGAAACAGCTTGAAGACACCTCTATTGCAGCTCAAAAAAGAAAAGACCTTGATACAGAAATACTAAAGTTGGATGAAAATACACAGGCTTATATCCGGAAAACTATAGAAGATAATAAAGATAACTGGTTCGGAATTTTTCTTAAAGGTACGGAAGCTGTTACATTACCTTACAAGCAGCCAAAAGACGGGAAAGAATTCCAAGAAAACAGAGAATATGGTAAACTGCATTTCTTTGACAATATAGACCTTACCGATCCCCGTCTATGGTCGACCAACTATATGGACAGCCATATAGATACATATCTGCAACATTGGGTAGATCAGGTGCCCGATTCGGTTGCCAGTGCTGCTAGCAGACTTGTAGCCAAAACAAAAGGAAATGAATTTTGTTTTAAAGAGATGCTGTCGAAACTAACAAACGAATCACTAAAGAGCCTGCGCATGGGTGATGAAAATATCTGGGCTCGTCTGGCTGAAGATTATATTTTCGACAGAGATATAGCTTGGATCGATAGTGCCCAGAATTCGGAATTGCGGAGACAATACGAGCTAATTAAAAACAACCGTATCGGGATGAAAGCTCATAATCTGACTTTGCAAAGCCTTGATGGCGATACTATCAATACAAATGATATTGATGCGGAATATTTACTCTTATATTTTTATAGTCCAAGTTGTGGACATTGTCAAACAGCCACACCCGAGCTTCACGACAAACTGTATGCAAAATATAAAGATAAAGGGCTTAAGGTAGTAACTATCAATTTGAGCCATGATAAACAAGAATGGGAAAAGTTTGTAAAAAGCAAAAACATCGGCGATTGGATAAATTGTGCCGACCCTGAATATAAATCCCAATACTGGATTTATTATGACACATCAGGTATTCCGGCTGTCTTCGTTTTAAATAAAAACAAAACAATCATAGCAAAAAAAGTAAGCGAACAAAACTTGGAAAAACTTTTCGATTATTATATAAATAACAATGGCATTAATTAAAGAAGTTAGAGGGTTCACACCCGAAATAGGAAAAAATACATATCTGGCCGAGAATGCAACAATCATCGGCGATGTAGTTATAGGAGACGATTGCAGTGTATGGTTCAGCACCGTACTGCGTGGTGATGTAAATTCCATCCGTATCGGAGACCGTGTAAATATCCAGGATGGCAGTGTACTGCATACATTATATCAAAAGTCGGTAGTAGAGATTGGCGATGATGTTTCTGTAGGACACAATGTAGTCATACATGGAGCTAAAATAGAAAATGGCGCGTTAATAGGTATGGGAGCTATCATTCTCGATCATGCAGTCATCGGCGAAGGTGCAATAATAGCGGCAGGCTCAGTTGTGCTTAGCGGTACACAGGTAGAACCGGGTAGTATTTATGCCGGTGTACCTGCCAAATTTGTAAAAAAAGTAGATCCGGAACAGGCTAAGGAAATGAATCAGAAGATTGCAAAGAATTACCTGATGTATTCGGGCTGGTTCAAAGAAGAAGAATAACTTGGAAAGAATATCGGTAAGGGAAATAAAAAGAGAGGAGTTCTTTGTTCTTGAAAGTATGCTATATGAAGCAATTTATCAGGACGAAGGCTCCGCGCCTCTACCATACGATATAATCAAGAGACCGGAAATAGACGCTTATATACACGATTTTGGCAAACTGAAAGATGACTATTGCCTGGTAGCCGTACTCAACGGCAAGATAATAGGTGCAGTATGGACTCGCATTCTGGCAGGAGAAGTAAAAGGCTTTGGAAATATAGATAATGAAACTCCTGAATTTGCGATCTCATTACTCAAAGAATACAGGAATCAGGGCTACGGTACACTGTTAATGTCAAGGATGATAGAACACCTTCGCAAAGAAGGTTACAAACAAACATCCCTGAGTGTAGACAAGAATAATTATGCTGCGGGAATGTATCTGAAACTGGGATTTGAAATCATACAGGAAAGAGAACATGATTATTTGATGGTATTGGATATCAAGAAAAAATACCAGACAATAAGTCCTGCCAAATACAATAAACAGTTGGGTGTATTAATGATTGGATTCAATTCCGGTTGGCTGTATCTTGCTGTAAGCAGATTATATTCTCAACACTTTGGTGGAATACTATACTTCTTCATGTATCCCGATTGGTTTCTTGTCCTTAAAAGTATTTGTAGTATAATTGGTATTTTATTAGGAGTAGCTATTATATACAAAAGGCTGAAATTCAGACATGGGTTACTGATAAATGCAACAATATTCTCCATTTGTATGTTTATTGGAATATATATTACATTGTAAAAAAGCGCCATTATGAAAAAAGATGTTCTGAAGAAAATAATCGCTAAGCCCGGAGAAAAACACAAAGTCTCCGATTATCAAACAGGCTACACTGCCGGATTAAAAAAAGACGAAGCAGAAAGATTACTGACCGAAAATACAGAAAAACTGGCAAAGCTCCAGGATAAACTCTATGCTCAGGATCGCTATTCCGTCCTTGTTATTTTTCAGGCGATGGATGCCGCCGGAAAAGATGGTACAGTAAAGCATGTAATGTCGGGTATTAATCCGCAGGGATGCCAGGTATATTCTTTTAAACAACCATCGGCAGAAGAACTCGACCATGATTATCTGTGGAGAATCTATAAATGCTTGCCCGAGCGCGGAAGGATCGGTATATTCAATCGTTCGCACTATGAAGATGTATTGGTTGCCAAAGTGCACCCATCAATAGTATTGAACGGAAAATTACCAAAAATCAACAAAATAGAAGATATTGACGACAAGTTCTGGAAAAAGCGTTACAAGCAGATCAACGACCTTGAACGCCACCTGACCGAAAACGGAACCATAATACTTAAATTCTTCCTCAATGTATCACACGAAGAGCAAGAGAAGCGTTTTCTGGCAAGGCTTGACGATGAATCAAAAAACTGGAAATTCTCTGCATCGGACCTCAAAGAGCGCGAACACTGGGACGATTATATGAAAGCATATTCCGATATGCTCACCCATACATCTACCGAAGATGCCCCATGGTATGTAATCCCGGCCGATAACAAATGGTTTATGCGATATGCAGTAGGAGAAATTATCTGTGACAGGATCAACGATCTGAAATTACATTATCCTGTATTAACAGAGACTGCTAAGCAAGAATTAGAAGCAGCAAAAAAAATTCTGGCACCCCAAAACACTGAAGCGGAAAAGCCCAAAACTTCGCCGAGACCCCCAAAGGCTGCGAAAATAAAAACAATAAAAGATAAGCAAGCCGCCAAATCCGACAGAAAGATAAGAAAGTCGTAGAGGAACAGAATAGAGAATTCAGAAAATAAGAAAAACGCATAAAAGACCGTCTTTTATGCGTTTTTATATCACATGACCTATGCTATAATCAAAGCCATTTCTTTTTCTTGAAATAAATCAGAATAACAGCCACAGCGAATATCATCAGCCCGATTGAGAATGCATACCCGAATTCCCAGCTCAGTTCCGGCATATCGCCAAAGTTCATCCCGTATATACTGGCAATAAGTGTAGGCGGCATAAATATAACGGAAATCACGGTAAACATCTTGATAATCTTATTTTGCTCGATGTTCACAAACCCGAGGAAAGTATCCTGTAAGTAATCCAGACGGTCGAAACTGAAACGGATATGTTCGAGCAGGGAGTTTATATCTTTAATAAGAATGGTAATCCTGCCATGCAGTTCCTTTGGCATCAGTTCACTTTTCAACATACTGGATACAGCACGCTGTTTGTCTATAATATTCTCACGCAACATCATTGTCTTTTCCTGAAGGTTCTTTATCTCCATCAAAAGCTCTTCATCGGCTTCCTGAATACTGATACTATTACTGAGGGTTGTAATCTCCTGTGTCATATCCTCCACCATATCTGCGTCTATTTCTACCCGTGTCTCCAATATAGCCACAAAAACATGATAACCTGTCGGATACATTTTTGGATTAGCAGATATCTTCTTTATCGTTTCATGGAAAGAAGTCAGGTCTTCGCCACGGACGGTAATCAGGATATTATTTTTGAGGATGAAAGAAACCGGTTCTCTTTCGAAATTGCTTAACAAAAAATTCGAATTGACTACCAAAGAGTCTGTAGTCTCCATATAGCGCGACGACATCTCAATTTCGACCATCTCTTCCTCTTCCTGTATATAGATTTTCAGATAGTCTTCCAGTTCGTTCTCTATTTCTTCATCTACATTGTTCAGGTCGATCCAAAGGAAGTTTTTAATGGGTGTAGTTTTCAGGAATTCAATGCTACGGCTCATTCTTATAGCATTGTCTTTATGGTAAAATAATTTTACTTCCGACATGAGCGCTTTCTTTTAAAGGGTGTGTACTCTATTTCCTCTCCTCTTGTCTCCCGGGCAGAAAAGCGGCAACAATATTTGTCAGCTTTTCGAAATCTGCAACCGAGAGCCTTTCGGGTCGCTCATTAAAAATCGGATCGGTATAAGCATCACAATCTTTTCCGAGCAATGGCTTCATTGAGTTCCTCAATGTTTTACGACGTTGATTAAATCCTGTTTTTACAACTGTTTTGAACAATTTTTCATCACAGTCCAAACTCTGGCGTTTATTCCTGACAAGCTTAATCACCGCCGACTTCACCTTCGGAGGAGGGTCGAACACCTTCTCACTGACCGTGAAAAGATATTCAATATCGTACCATGCCTGAAGCAGTACACTTAATATACCGTATATCTTCCCGCCGGGTTTGGCGGCAATACGTTCGGCGACTTCTTTCTGGAGCATTCCCGAACAACATGGTATATGGTTTTTATAATCAAGTACTTTAAAAAATATCTGGGAAGAAATATTATATGGATAATTACCAATTACACAAAACTGGTTATCATATATTTTCAACAAGTCCAGTTTAAGAAAATCATCTTCAATAATATGTCCCCGCAAGGCCGGGTAATGCTCATTAAGGTATGGAACCGAATCGCGATCCAGCTCCACTACAGTAAGCTCCTTTTCCTTTTCTATCAGATATTGGGTAAGCACTCCCATCCCCGGGCCCACTTCTATTACAGGTACATCCGGAAAATCGTCCAATGTATCCGCAATACGACGGGCGATATCCAGGTCTTTCAAAAAGTGCTGTCCTAAGAATTTCTTTGCTTTAACTACTGCCATGCTTAACAATTATGATTATCTTTGCAGGCGCAAAGGTAGTGTTTTATTACTGAAAATTTGCTTATAAGTAAAAGAAGGTGTCTTATGCAACATTATTTAATTATAACTGACTATTGTTGTTTTAGATATGAAAGTAATAAATAGGTCTGCGACCTTACTTCTACTGTTATATAAAGATAATACAATTTTACAATTCGAATGGAAGAATCGACAGAAGTAACGACCCCTAAGAAAAAATCATTACTCAATACTTTCGTAAAGATAGTACTGCCTTTATTGCTGGGCATTGCCATCGTTTATTACCTTATCAGCAAAATAGACCCAGCCGAATTGTGGATTGTCCTCAAAAATGCCAATTGGCTGATTCTTCTATCCTCTCTCATATTTGGCTTATTAGGCAACATTATAAGAGGCTACCGTTGGGAATTATTTATTCAGCCACTTGGATATACGCCCAAATTATCGACCCTTATATACGCCATTCTCGGAGGATATGCTGTAAACTTTGCGATACCCAGAGCCGGGGAAATCTGGAAATGCGGTATGGTGGCTAAAGAAGAGAAGATTCCGTTCACTAAGTTATTCGGAACTATGATCCTCGACCGTATATTCGATATGATAACAGTTATTGTTATTTGCCTTGCCGCATTCCTGATAAACATGCAATTTTTTATCACTCAACTGGAACAAAGCAAATCAACACTGGACATCATTCTGATGATTGTAAAATCGCCTGTTCTATATATAGCACTTGTTGCAGCAGTTATCACCACCTATATAGTTTTCAAGTTCTTCAAAGAAAATATAATAGTAAAGAAGGTGAAAAGCTTCATCTCCAACATGGCCAATGACATGAAAACCATATGGAGAATGAAAACCAAAGGACGCCTGCTGCTTTGCTCAATTGCTATCTGGACTTCCTATTTCTTTTACTTTTACATTACGTTCTACGCCTTCGATTTCACCGCAGATCTGGGCATTACAGCCGGACTGATAACCTTTGCTCTGAGTAGTCTCAGTATGATTATTCCCTCCAACGGCGGCTTGGGCCCCTGGCAGATAGCAGTAGTAGCTTCATTGATGCTATATGGAGTCAGCGAATTAAATGCCACAGCCTTTGCGACGGGGGTGTTTGCGTTACAATCCATCATATGGGTTATTCTTTGCGGATTATTCGGAATAGCGGCTCTGGCTTTAAAGAAACAGAAATAGAATAATTTACCACAACAGAGAAAACAGATTGTCAACAATCTGTTCAGAAATAATCTAAAAATATCGATCATACTGATTATCTGCACTGATATTTTTCTATCTTTGTTACTATTCGTAAATTTTAAAACATAATCGTATGTCGAAAGAAATACTTAAACTAAAACCGCAACAATTGTGGAAGCACTTCTACGATTTAACTCAAATCCCACGCCCTACGGGCCAGATGAAAGAGGTTACTAAATTTGTCATCGACTTTGGTAAATCGCTCGGGCTGGACGTAAAGCAAGACAAGACGGGTAATATACTGATTACCAAACCTGCAACAAAAGGTATGGAGAAGGCTCCTGTTGTAATCCTGCAATCCCATCTGGATATGGTTCCTCAGAAAAATTCTGACGTAAAGCATGATTTCACTAAAGACCCTATAGAAACTGTTATAGACGGAAACAAAGTAAAAGCCAAATCAACCACTTTAGGTTCTGACAACGGTATCGGTGCAGCAGCTATGATGGCCGTTCTGGAAGACAAAAAACTAAAGCACGGAAAAATCGAGGCTTTATTTACCGTCGACGAAGAAGTAGGCATGGTAGGCGCTATGGGATTGAAGAAAGGATTTCTTTCGGGTAGCATCTTACTAAACCTCGACACTGAAGAAATCGGTGAACTTTGTGTTGGTTGTGCCGGAGGTGCAGATGTAAATGCAGACTGGGAATTCAAAGATGCAAAAGTGCCAAAAGGTGATATAGCTTATAAAATCACGCTGAAAGGCCTGAGAGGAGGTCACTCAGGAACAGAAATACATCTGGGCAGAGCCAATGCCAACAAACTTATGTTCTACTTCCTCAAAGAAGCTGTAAGCAGTTATGAAGTACGTCTTTCGGCAATCGACGGAGGTTCGCTGCGCAATGCGATCCCTCGCGAAGCCGTTGCCATCGTGACACTTCCCGAAGAGGATGAAAAAGACTTCCTGAAACTAGTGAAATCGTACGAAAAGATTTTCAAAGAAGAATACAAAGCCGTAGAGCAAAACTTATCCTTCAAAGCTGCAAAAGCAGACTTACCGAAGACGCTCATACCTGAAGAAATACAGGATAGCCTGATTAATGCTGTAGTTGGTTGCCAAAATGGTGTAATCAGCATGCTTACCGATTTTGAAGGCATCGTGGAAACTTCCACCAACCTTGCATCCATCAAATCAGAATCAGGGCATATTGCAGCTAAGATCCTTGCCCGCAGTTCTTCGGAATCCCGTAAAGACGAAATTTGCTCAAGTCTGGAAAGCGTATTTGCACTTGCCGGTGCGAAAGTTTCCATCGAAAACGGTTATCCGGGATGGCAGCCTAATGCCCAATCGGACACACTGAATATGATGGCTAAACTATACGAAACCATGTATAAGGAGAAAGCGCACGTAGTGGTTGTACACGCCGGACTGGAATGTGGTATCATCCTGGGCAGTACACCGGGACTGGATATTGTTTCCTTTGGCCCTACAATTCTCAACGCCCACTCTCCTGACGAGTTTGTAGAAATAGATACAGTAACCAAGTTCTATGATTATCTGGTAAAGACTCTCGAAAACATTAAATAAAAAGAGACGGCGGGAATTAGTTCCCGCCGTTTTCTATTATATCATTTTTTTCAGCAATTCCCTTAATTCTTCTACACCTTCCGATGCCCCTTTCTTTATAAAATGAATATCTTGCTGGTAAACCTTTACTTCATTCGGGTCTATCAGGAAAACGGGGGTTCCCCGATGAGTATAATTCAATAACCCAGCAGCCGGATATACATTCAACGACGTACCTATCACTACCAGTATATCGGCTGTCTGCACCACCTCTATAGCCTTTTCTATCATTGGCACAGCCTCTCCGAACCAGACAATATGTGGTCGGAGCTGTGAACCTTTCTCACATTTATCCCCCACTTTAACCTCTGCATTATCGGGAGTAAGCGTATAGATGATGGAAGGATCGGCCGTAGAACGTACCTTATCCAGTTCGCCATGCAGATGTATTACATTGGTACTACCCGCTCGTTCATGAAGGCTATCCACATTTTGAGTGATTATCGATACTTTATACTCTTTTTCCATATCCGCCAACCCGATATGCCCTTTGTTGGGTTTAGCTTCAAAAGCCGCTTTCCGCCTTGCATTATAAAAATCAAGAACAAGCTGCGGATTACGCCTGAATCCTTCAGGAGTAGCTACATCTTCTATCGAATGCTGCTCCCACAATCCTCCAGAATCCCTGAATGTGGATATACCACTCTCTGCACTCATTCCGGCACCTGATAAAACAACAATATGTTTCATAAATATTAAAAAAATGTAAGTATGACATACAAATATAGTTTTTTCGCCTATAAATTTCACCAATGTATCGCGAAAAGAATTACTTTTGTTGGCTAATTAAAATAAACAATTAATCTTTGTTATCAGTTATCTATCATTCTGATTTACAATATTAATTAAAAATAAAAATACATATGGATAAAATCAGTTACGCTCTGGGATTAAGTATTGGTAATAACTTCTTAAGTTCCGGTATCAAAAAAGTAGATTTTGAAGCTTTCTTGAAAGGGATGCAGGATGTAATAAACGAAGCTCCGCTTGCCATGTCATATGATGAGGCTAAGGAAGTAATGAACGATTATTTCACCAAACTGCAAGATGAAAGACTTGAAGTAAACCTAAAAGCCGGAGAAGAGTTTTTAGCAATCAACAAAAACAGACCGGGTGTTGTAACTCTGCCAAGTGGTCTTCAATACGAAATACTGAAAGAAGGAAACGGCTCTAAGCCGAAAGCTACAGACCAGGTAAAATGCCACTATCACGGAACTCTTATCGATGGCACTGTATTCGATAGTTCGGTAGAACGCGGACAACCTGCCACATTTGGTGTAAACCAAGTCATCCCGGGTTGGGTCGAAGCCCTTCAATTAATGCCTGCAGGCTCAAAATGGAAACTATTCATTCCTTCTAATCTTGCTTATGGAAAAGCGGGAGCAGGACAATCTATCGAACCTAACTCTACCCTGATATTTGAAGTAGAAATTTTAGATATTGTTTAATAATAATTATTTAGTTAAAACATGAAAAAAATTCAAGTTGTTGCCCTTGGTGCTTTCGTAGCCGTAGGAGCGTTGTTTACATCTTGTGGAGGAAGCGTTTCGTCAGATGCTTCATTGAAAACCGAAAACGATACTATTTCTTATGCTTTTGGAGCAAGCCTGTATGACCAAGGGCTTTCTATGCACTTACAACAGCTAGGTGTAGTTAGCGATACTACCGGTCTTACTGCTTTTTACAAAAGACAAATTGAAGCAGAGCAAGATTCTTTCAAAAAAGATTCATTACAAAAAGTAATGAAACACAAGCTTGACTCTACTGTAAAAGTAAACGAAAGAAATATAGCAGAATTCCTGAAAGGGCTGAAAGAAAGCATCGATGCTCCTGATTCTAAATCTGCATATTATGCCGGTATTTCTGTCGGAGGACAAATTTCGAAACAAATGTTCCCTAATTTGATCAATCAAATGTACGGACCGGACTCGAAAGAAAAAATCAACTCCAGCGCTTTTATAGCAGCAATGGCTACTGCAATGAAAAAAGGTAAATTTGCCGTAAACGATCCGGCTTCTCTTTTCCAGGTAAAAATGCAGGAAGTACAAGCTAAAGCTCAGGCAAGACAAGAAGAAGAGTTGAAGAAACAATATACTCCTCAAATAGAAGCAGGTCAAAAGTTCCTTGATGAAAACAAAGCCAAAGAAGGCGTTGTGACTCTTCCTGACGGACTTCAATACAAAATAGTAAAAGAAGGTACAGGTGCAAAACCAACAGCTACCGATGTAGTGAAAGTACACTACCACGGTACCCTTCTTGATGGTACTGTATTCGACAGTTCTGTAGACAGAAAAGAACCAGCTACATTTAATGTAAGTGCCGTTATCAAAGGATGGACTGAAGTACTTCAATTGATGCCTGTAGGATCTAAATGGCAAGTTTATATCCCTTACGATCTGGCTTATGGCGCACAAGACAGAGGAACTATCAAACCTTTCTCTACTTTGATCTTCGATATCGAACTATTGGACATTGAAAAGAAATAAGTCAAAAAGTAAGATTTAGATACTATTTTGGCACATCCAATGTAAATTTTCGAGCAAAAAGCCTTGTTTTTATAAAAAATATCCTATATTTGGATTAAAATAACGATAAAACGCTCATATTATGCAGAAAATTGACAAACTTGATAAGAAGATACTGGAGATTATATCTCAGAATGCGAGGATTCCATTCAAAGATGTTGCTCTTGAGTGTGGTGTCTCCCGTGCTGCCATTCATCAGCGTGTACAACGCATGATTGAGATGGATGTGATAGTAGGTTCCGGTTATTTTGTAAATCCAAAAGTATTGGGGTATAACACGTGTACATATATCGGGGTAAAACTGGAAAGAGGCTCCATGTATAAGACTGTGATTCCTGAACTGGACAAGATTCCTGAAATCGTTGAATCTCATTTTACCACAGGACCATACACTATCCTTATCAAATTGTATGCCCGCGATAACGAGCATCTGATGGATTTGTTGAATAATAAGATACAGGATATACCGGGTGTTGTAGCTACCGAGACTATGATTTCTCTTAGTCAGGGAGTTAAACGCCAGATACCAATATCTAAATCGGAATAAGATATAACTCATTCTTAATATAAAAGGATAGTCATTTTTGGCTATCCTTTTTCTTTAGGGATATCTTTACTTATAATAACATAAATATGTAATGTAAAAGGAGCAAAACCCGTAATTTTTTAATATTTTTGCATCACGTTCAATATGGAATAGGTCTATGACCTTACTTAATTTGTTTACATGGAGAAAAAAAGCTTTGTTTCGAAATTTCTGACCAATATTTACGTTAAGAATATATTGTTGATGATTGCCGCCGGATTCGTCCTGGTAATTATCGTATTATTCTTTTTGAGCATATATACCAAACACGACGAATCCGTTGTTGTGCCTGCAGTAAAAGGCTTACAAGTAGAAGATGCAGAAGGAATACTCAAAGCTGCAAACCTTCAATATGAAGTTGTGGACTCTATTTTTACAACAGGAGGTGTTCCCGGAGCTATTACAGAACAAACACCCAAAGAGCAATCGAAAGTAAAAGAAGGACGTACCATTTTCCTTACCATTCAGGCTAAAGGCATTCAGATGGTGGCTATACCCGAACTAAAAGATTATTCGCGCCGTCAGGCTGAAGCCCAGCTAAATTCGCTCGGATTTGACAAGATCATAATAGAAGAGGTGCCGTCAGCATATGCCGGTATCGTTATCTCAGTTTCATATAAAGGACAAACACTGTCTCCAAATCAAAAAATACCGAAAGGTTCTACTCTGAGAATGACTGTGGGTGCGGGAGGAGAAGCTCTCGAAGACAGCATCCCCGATGCAGATACCAATGTAGATGAATCTTTCTTTCAATAATGATGAACGATTCTTTTGACAACATAGAAGACCTTCCGGAAGATGAATTAACCGAAGGACAGGAAGATTCGGGCCTATACGAACATTACCGGTTTGTAGCCGACAAGGGACAGGGTATGATACGCATCGACAAATATCTGGCAATGCATATCGTGGGTGTATCACGCAACAGAATCCAGCAAGCTGCAGAAGCAAATTGTATTCTGGTAAATGATAATCCTGTAAAATCAAACTATAAGATAAAACCGCTCGACGTTATATCCGTAGTGATGAACCGCCCCCCACGCGAACTGGAAATAATACCGGAAGATATCCCTCTGGATGTAGTTTATGAAGATGACGACCTGATGGTGATTAACAAACCTCCGGGGCTTGTTGTACATCCGGGATTCGGAAATTATCAGGGGACCCTGGTAAATGCTGTAGCGTACCTACTGAAAGACACTCCCGAATATGATGCCAAGGACCCACGTTTGGGGATTGTCCACCGCATCGACAAAGATACCTCAGGACTGATTGTAGTGGCAAAAAATGCTTATGCGAAAGCACATCTATCCGCTCAGTTTTTCAACAAAACCACAAAGCGCCAATATGTAGCGCTCGTCTGGGGTGCAATCGAAGAGGATGAAGGACGTATAGAAGGCAATATCGGCCGCGATCTGAAAGACCGTATGTTAATGACCGTTTTCAAAGACGGGGAACACGGTAAATCTGCGGTCACACATTACAAGGTACTTGAACGCCTTGGTTACGTAACATTGGTACAATGCCGCTTAGAAACAGGCCGTACACATCAGATACGTGTGCATATGAAATATATAGGACATACATTGTTCAACGACGAACGGTACGGAGGCAACGAGGTACTGAAAGGAACTCATTTTGCAAAATACAAGCAGTTCGTTCAGAATTGCTTCAACATATGTCCACGCCAGGCGCTACATGCGCAGACACTGGGCTTCATACAACCACGTACGGGCGAAGAACTTATGTTCGAAGCGCCTATACCGGATGATATGGGCCAACTGCTAGAGAAATGGCGGGGATATATAGCCAACAGGGAAATATAAGAAGGAATTGAAAAGGATTTATAAACATAACGATCAGTTATTGTTTTACATATAAAAATAATAAATCAGGTCTGTGACCTTAACTATCAAGTTTAATCGACCAATGAAACGAAACATCGCCATAGTATGGGGAGGATATTCTTCCGAAATAGTAGTATCGGAAAAAAGTATGTCCGGCGTTTATTCCTTTTTGGATAAAGAAAAATACAATATTCACAAAGTTAGAATAGTTAGGGAAAGCTGGACTGTCGAAGCAGACGGTGTGACATATGCTGTCGATAAAAACGATTTTAGCTATACATGTCCGGAAAAGGGCGGGAAAATAAAATTTGACTTTGCGTTCATTATTATACATGGTACACCAGGCGAAGATGGCCGCTTGCAAGGCTACTTCGATATGCTCAACATCCCCTACTCTACCTGCGGCATGATGGCTTCTTCTTTGACCATGAACAAATTTGTCTGCAATAATTTTCTTAAAAACTTTGGGATAAGAGTCGCAGATTCGTTATATTTGAATAAAGATACAAGTTGCAGCATAGATGACATTGCTGCAAAGCTGGGATTTCCTATGTTTGTAAAACCAAACACAGGAGGTTCGAGTTTTGCTACAACGAAAGTAAAATCGATAGAACAACTGCAAAAAGCTATAGACATTGCGTTCGGCGAAACACCCGAAGTAATTATCGAGAGCTTTATCAGTGGACAAGAAGTCACCTGCGGCTGTTATAAAATAAAGGGTAAAGAAGTGGTCTTTCCTATTACGGAAGTAGTCACTCCGAATGAATTCTTTAACTATGAAGCTAAATATGAGGGCCAGGTAGAGGAAATTACCCCTGCCCGCATACCGGATGAAATGACAAATGAGATACAGCGATTAACTCGCAACATATATGATATGGTAGGAGCCAAAGGTATTATCAGAGTAGATTTTATCATCTCCGACAATATGCCGTACTTACTGGAAGTAAATACCGTTCCCGGCATGACACAGACCAGTTTTATTCCTCAGCAGGTAGCTGCAGCAGGATTAAATATAACTGATGTGCTGACAGAAATTATAGAAAACGAATTTAACGCGAATTGAATTTTAGGTCACAGACCTTTTTATTGCTTTGTTAAGTATAAATACAATGAGCAGTTATAACTTTAGAATATATCATTAATACTTACGATTACCTACGGTTATGAGTAATAAATTTGACGACATAGCACCTCTATACGACCATGAGGTGGAACAAGCCATTCAGGATATACTGGTAGATCCGGGATTCCAGCACGCTGTAAAATATATAATACCGAATATAGACTGGGATGAATTTTCGGCCGAAATGCTGAGATATAAATCCAAAGAACAGTTTCAGGCAGAGATGATATACCCGGTGGTAACAATGCTGGGCATGAAAGTAGCAACCAGTATCAAAGGTGATAAATGGGAAACCATCGACAAATCGGTACAACACCTCTTTCTATCCAACCATAGGGATATTGTACTGGATGCCGGATTGTTGAATATACTCCGTCACAAGGAAGGATTCAAAACAACAGAAATCGCCATTGGCGACAATCTGCTTATCCATCCCTGGATAGATAAGCTGGTGAGACTCAATAAGAGCTTTATAGTAAGGCGCGGCCTTTCTATAAAAGAAAGACTCACCGCATCCAAGCACCTATCTGAATATATCCATCATGTAATATCATCGAAAGGTGAATCGGTATGGATCGCACAGCGTGAAGGCCGGGCTAAAAATTCAGATGACAGAACACAGGACAGCCTGTTGAAAATGTTGGCATTATATCCGGAAGATAAGCCGTTCATTGAAAGTCTGAAAGAACTGAATCTTATACCACTGTCTATTTCATATGAATATGACCCGTGTGATTATCTGAAAGCCAAAGAATTTCAACAAAAACGCGATGATCCTGACTTCAAAAAATCTCAACGAGACGATCTTCTGAATATGGAAATCGGCATACTGGGACAAAAAGGGAATGTAATATTCCGCTTCGGAAACTGTATCAATCCTGAACTGGATAAGATTACTGAGCCCGACAAACGTTTACAGCCCGAACTGGCTGCAAAAATCATTGATAAGGAGATACACTCCAACTATGAAATATTCCCATGTAATTACATGGCCTATGACATGTTTTACAAAGTAAGTAAGTTCAATGATAAGTATACATCCGAGCAGTTGGAAAGCTTTAAATCTTATCTGGATAAGCAAATACAGAAAATAGATCTCGATTATATCGACTATGACTTTGTGTGGGATAAGATGCTGGAAATGTATTCTAATACATTAAAAAATCACCTGGAAGCCATACAATCGTAAAATGAAATAGAGTCTTCTCGTTCTTTGAGTTTTCAAATATATTCCTATATTTGCAGCACACAAATGACTCAAACTATGAAAAAACTAATACTCTATACTATTTGTTTCATGCTCTCTGCCGTATGTTTCTCTCAGGTTGTCAGATCGGGTGAGAGTTTCATTAACGTTCCCGTTATTGAAGGAAAAGTTACATTTCTGAAAGAGATTTCGGCCCAAAAAGATATTTCTAAAGATGCCAACTATAAGATACTAAAGGAGTGGGCTATCATTAATTATGGCAAAGACCCTTTCATATCAAGTGTACGTCACGATACGAAGAACAATGAGTTTATTGCTAAATCTAGGATAGAACTACTTCTGCCCGCAAATTCGAAAGGTGTACGCGAAAAAATGATTATGAGATACCGTATAAACGGATTCCTGTTTCAGGATAAATGCATATTGGAGGTTACCGATATATCTTATTTATATGAGAACCATGCAAACAATAAACTGCTGCCACGCATAATCAGAGCTGAAGACTTCATTACCGACAATGCTCTCGAACTTAATGATAATATACAGGAATTCAGAGTAAATACACGTAAAAGTACACTATATTTTCTGAATGAAATTTCAAAAGATTTCGAAGGAAAATTCGGCCACTAAGACCTCGATATTAAGTATTATTTTTTTCTATTAAAATTCAAGTTTCAGCTGCCTTTCTGTAAGATTAAATGTAAGCCGGTGATAGGGAGTCACCCCATGCGCCTTTATAGCAAGACGATGCTTCTTCGTAGGATAGCCCTTATTATGATCCCAGTCATACAAGGGATACTCTCCATGCAGTTTCTCCATATAATCGTCCCTATATGTCTTGGCAAGAATAGATGCTGCTGCAATAGGCAGTAACTTACCATCCCCCTTCACCACACATGTATGGGGTATATCCTCATATTTCTTAAACCTGTTGCCGTCGATCAATAAATGCTGCGGCCTGATCTTCAATGAAGCTACAGCCCGCTGCATAGCCAGAAAAGATGCATTCAGTATATTTATCTTATCTATCTCCTTATGATCCACAATTCCTACAGCCCAGGCTAAAGCTTTCTCCTCGATAAGAGGACGCAGGTTATATCGTTCTTTTTCGGTCAGCTGCTTAGAATCGTTTAGTTTCTCACATTCAAAATCCTTCGGTAGTATCACAGCAGCAGCAAATACAGGCCCAGCCAGACATCCTCTCCCAGCTTCGTCGCATCCGGCTTCTATCTGATCCGGATATAATGATAATTGTAGCATTGCGGATATTATTTATTTTATATTGTTCTGCGCTTTTTCTTTCTTCTCCAGTTTGCCGTTTATATCGAAATGATATATTTCGTCGCCCTTCGTCGCAGCAATCGTATTTACCTGGCTTGTTTCTATAAAGTCGTATTCGCAAGGGATGATAAACTCCCCTTTTAGATTTATACAGCCATATTTATCATTTGTCTCCACCCGTGCATAATATTCACCGGACTTCAACGTCCTGAAATCACCAGCACCTTCATATGCGAAGTCAATGGCTGCTTCTCCTTTTTTATTAATGAATCCATATTTTCCTCCCTGCTCGGCATAGGCCAACCCTGCATGAAAATCGCCCAGATTATCATAAATCAAAGGTATAACAACTACTTTATTATAGTCGATATAACCATATTTACCTTTTTTCTTTACCATTATGAGATCTTTATTCTCTTCGTTGCCAAGAGCAATAAATTCATATCCTTCTTTAAAATTGATATAGTAATTCCCTGCTCGGTCTATCACTGCAAACTTTTCATCGGGCTCCAAAGCCTTCCCTTTCGAAACCACATAATAACCGTTTATATCATAACCTCCTGATGTAAACTGAGGTTTTACAACAACACCCAGTTTGGCATTTCCATATCCGACCTTACCTGTCCGGCTATCAGGAAAAGGTATTAATTTATCGGAATTATTTACATTTTGGGAAAAAGATACCAAAGGAATAAAAATGAGTAGAGAAATAATCAATCTTTTAATCATAGATAGTAGTTTATTGTGTTTTCTATATAATTTCATCAAAAAGCGATCTGTACATTATTATCGGCAGGAGGAAAGTCGATCTGCAAATCTTCCATATCCATCGGGGTTTCCATTGCTTTGGATAATCTGAGCATCGATTGTTTCAATTTCTCATCCGGCTTTTCATCTCCGTACAGATGTAATACAAATATCTGGGACAACACGTCTGCGAATTGCTTCGATACATCATCGGGTAAATTATAACCCATCCCTTTCAGCTTTTGAACAGCTAATTTATTAGATAAAGACTGCATACGCTGTTTATCCTCTTCTGCCAATGCCGGATTATCCGGTAACGAAGTTACATTTTTTGTTTTTATATCCATCCCTTTTTCACTCAATTCTATAAAGCGATAAGAAAAGGGATAGCCGGATAATGTCCCGGTCTCAATATCATAAATCGTATTTCCTTTATCAGAGGTAAAGGCCGATATATCATTGGAATGGAAATGACCGGTAAAAACGGCTTTCATACCTTTATCGGCAAAAAGATTTGCAAGACGCTTCCAGTCATCTACCAGATAATCTTTGAAGAACATAGACTGGTATACGATGTGCTCTGTTAGCCCCCAGTGCATCATACCTATTACAGTTACATTCTGCAACCTGGCTTCATCCAAAACTTCAACAAGCCACTTTTCGGTATCAGAAGAGATCTTTCCGCCCGAAATACTCCGGGTCTTATATTCTTTATACCTTGCCGCATCTATGGCCACAAGCCAGGTATGAGCATCGAGTAGAGCCACATAGCTCAACGACGCCGTATCTCTCAGTAAAGCATTATTGTATCCGCATGAAGCATAAATATCCGTGAATTCTTTGGGAGTAACATTCGATACAGGCAGCGTCTTATTTCCTTTAAACTCTACAGAGTTAGGCATATTTATATCGTGGTTGCCGGGTATAACGAATACTTTTACTCCCTTATCCTGTAAGGGTTTCAATTTATTTACAAAATCAAGATGGCTCTGTTTTTCGCCGTCTTTTGTCATATCACCGCTTACCAGCAATACTTGTATATCGCTATGCAGATAATCATCTAATACTTTATCCAATACTGCGGGGGCATCTTTTATATTTTTCCCGCTCACCTGTATATAATCCTGTAATGCATAACCATCATCCATCAGCTTTTCCGAAAGGTAATGCGTATCAGTTATCACACCTATCCTTATCGGTTCACCGGCGAATATTGAAGTCGCAAAAAGGAGAAATAATATATACGGTAAAATCTGTTTCATGGGTATCTTTTTAGCTATAACAAAAATAAGGTATTTATGTAAACAGGGCAAACGTGTAATAAGTTTTAGGAAAGTTTATCTATATAATTAGAGCTGATAGCTAAAGACTATTAGCTATAGTTCTTTGAAAGAATGAACAGCCCCCTAAATCCCCCAAGGGGCAGGGTTGTTTAGTTCTCTACTTTGTTCTGTTATTTTCTGCTGTCATCCTGAGTGAAACGAAGGATCCCGACCCTGAAAAACGAGATGTTTCACTCCGTTCAACATGACACAGAGGGTAAAAAAAATAGAACTTAACAGCCCTGCCCCTTGGGGGACTTACAGAGAGGGTAGAAATAATAAGTAAAAAAGTGTAACCTTTGTTACCTTTTCAAAGTAGTAAGTATTGAGTAATAAGTATAAAGGAGTTCTAATTGTTGACTATTTAATGATATATCTGTTACTTTTGTTACCTTTTCAACAAGTAATGAGTCTTAAACAATAAGCAATAAGTTGGAAAACTGTATTTCTGTTAACTGCTAACTGTTGACTGTTAACTGAAACATGTGTTACCTTTGTTACCTTTTTAATAAATAGCTGATTTGAACTCAAATTTTATATAATCATGCGTTTACTTTACTTTATATAAAAGACATCTTAGTTATTATTCCTACTTTTGTAAGTACATATTAACGATTATTACTTCTGATATATTTTTCCTTATGAAAAAAACTATTTCTTTATCGGTTTTTGTATTCCTATGTGTGAGTTTTATCTATGCGCAGGATTTAGTAGTAGGCAGTTATAACATCCGTTACAATAATCAGGGTGATGCGCAGAAAGGCAACGGATGGGAGCGCCGTTATCCTGTAATCACAAAGTTGATCTCGTTCAACGATTTTGACATTCTGGGCACGCAGGAAGTGCTTCACAATCAACTGGAAGACCTGCAACGTGAATTACCTCAGTACGGATATGTAGGGGTTGGCCGTGACGATGGGAAAACCGCAGGAGAATATGCTCCTATATTTTACAAAAAGGACAGGTTTGAACTGCTGAAATCAGGGCATTTCTGGATGGCCGAACAAACAGACTTTCCGAATAAAGGCTGGGATGCAGCCCTGCCGCGCATCTGTACATGGGCCGAATTTAAAGATAGGAAAAAGAAGAAAAAAATTTGGTTCTTCAATCTGCACATGGACCATGTAGGTGTAGAAGCGCGCAGGCACAGCGCACAACTGGTACTGAAAAAGATAGAGGAAATGTGCGGTAAAGATGCTGTAATACTGACAGGCGACTTCAATGTAGACCAGACTCACGAAAGTTATAAACTATTGGCAAATTCGAATATCCTGTTCGATTCGTATGAGAAAGCCGGAGTTCGCTATGCACTGAATGGTACATTCAACGCATTCAAGCCTAACCTGATGACTAACAGCCGTATCGACCATATATTCGTAAGCGGCAGATTTGAAGTTGATCGCTATGGTGTACTCACTGATACATACCGTGTTCCGATAGAAAACAGCGAAGAACTGCATGTCGGGGATTTCCCGAAAGAAGTGTTCTCAACTGAAGCAGAAACCCGTTTGCCATCAGACCATTATCCGGTGAAAGTTTATTTACACTATAAAAAATAAATACATATTTTAAACAGACTCCATGAATAAAAATAAAGCCCTTCATCTGCTCCTGACAGTTATAGTTCTATCTATACTGTCGTCCTGTAAAACCCAGCAACAACGTGTTACATTTACCGATATAGCCCACCCCAAAAGAGAATTCCGCGGGGCATGGCTAAGTACAGCCTGGCAAACAAGGTATAGGACTATGACAGTATCGCAGTTGAAAACATATTTCATAAAAACACTGGATGAACTTCATGCCGAAGGTATCAATGCCGTTATTTTTCAGGCACGTCCTTATGCTGATGCATTCTATAAATCGGAACTGGAGCCTTGGAGCGCTTTTCTTACCGGAACGCAGGGGGTAGCTCCCGAAGGAGGATTCGACCCTTTGGCATTCCTTGTAGAAGAATGTCACAAACGCAATATGGAACTTCATGCCTGGCTCAATCCTTACCGCGTATCAGCCAGCGAGAATGATATGTTCGCAAAAAACCATATATACCGTAGATACCCTGAACGGTTTCTAAAATACGGGGGTAAAATCTATTTCGACCCGGGCATTCCTGCCAACCGTAAATTTATCTGCGATGTGGTAAAAGATATTGTAATGCGTTACGAAGTAGATGCTATACATATGGATGATTACTTCTATCCTTACCCTATTGCCGGAGAAGGATTCCCTGATGATAACAGTTTTAGGACATATGCAAAACAACAGGGTTTCTCTCAGAATCAACTGACCGACTGGCGGCGCAACAATGTGAATTTGCTGATACAAGAGATAAAACATACCCTGATGACATCAAAACCATGGGTAAGATTTGGAATCAGCCCGTTTGGTATTTACCGCAATAAGAAAAGCACCCCTGACGGTTCGGGAAGTGATACTAATGGTCTGCAAAATTACGATGACCTGTATGCCGATGTAAAGTTATGGGTAAAAAATGGCTGGATAGATTACAATATGCCTCAGGTATATTGGGAGATAGGCCACAAAGCCGCCGATTATAAAACCCTGATCAAATGGTGGGCGTTCAATAATTACGACCAGCATCTTTATATCGGTCAGGATGTAAAACGGACAATGGATGCTAATACACAGCCTTCGGGTGATAATCAGCTGAATGAAAAGATGGTGCTATCGCGTAGTTTTACAACTGTACATGGCAACTGTTTCTGGCCGGCATACGAATTATTGGATAACTACAAGGGTATCGCTACCCAATTGAAAAATAATTATCACAAATACCCTGCCCTTATTCCGGCATATAAGCATATGCACAACAAAAGTCCTAAGAAGGTAAATAAGGTGGAGGAATCCTATACAGCAACCTCTCATACATTGAATTGGAAAAGCAATTCGGACAAATATGATCCTGAAACAGCCCAATACTATGTGGTTTACCGTTTTGCGAAAGGAGAGAAAGAGAATCTGGACAACCCTCAGTATATTGTAGCCATAACACGGGACAACAGCCTTGTATTGCCTTACGAAGGTGGTAATAAGGAGTATAAATATGTAGTCACCGCAGTAGACGCTTTCCACAACGAATCGAAAGGGAAATCGAAAAAAATAAAATTATAAGCTGATAAGCAAACGATGATAAAGAAAGAATTTACAATGATAGCCAAAACGATGGCCGGCCTAGAAGATGTTTTGGCTGAAGAGCTTATCGGACTTGGAGCAAATAATCTGGAGATCGGTAAGCGTATGGTTTCCTTCGAAGGAGATCTGGCAATGCTCTATAAAGCAAATATACACAGCCGGACAGCCTTACGCATACTTCGTCCCGTATTTGAATTTAAGGCTAAAAATACAGACGAAATATATAAGAAGGTAAAGGCTATGAACTGGTATGAACATCTGACAGAGGATAGTACTTTCGCCATTGACGCTATCACTTTTTCAGACTATTTCACCCACTCTAAATTTGTGGCTTACCGTGTAAAGGATGCTATTGCCGACTACTTTATGCAAAAAACGGGCAAACGTCCGTCTGTGGATACAAAAAATCCCGACCTGCTTATCAATTTTCACGTCGCGCATGACAAATGTACTTTGTCGTTTGACAGCTCGGGCGAATCATTGCATAAAAGAGGATACCGTGTAGCCCAAACAGAAGCACCTTTGAACGAAGTGCTGGCAGCAGGAATGATCCTTAAAACAGGATGGCGGGGCGAATCCGACTTTGTGGATCCGATGTGCGGTTCAGGGACACTGCTTATCGAAGCTGCTATGATAGCTATGAATGTACCGCCGGGGATATACCGTCAGAATTTCGCTTTCGAAAAGTGGAAGAATTTTAATGCCGACCTTTTCGAAACCATATACAACGATGATAGCGGAGAACGGGAATTCAATTATAAGATTTATGGATCGGATATTTCTCAGGAAGCTATCGATATAGCCGCAAAAAATGTTAAGGGTGCAGGTTTGGAACGTCATATCAATCTCGAAGCGAAGCCTTTCGAAAAATACACACAGGCTCCCGCGGAGAAAGGAATATTGATTACGAATCCACCATATGGCGAACGTATAAAACCGGAAGACCTGAACGGATTGTATGAAATGATAGGGGAACGCTTCAAGCATGTATTTATGGGTTATTCGGCATGGGTACTCAGTTATAAGAAAGAATGCTTTGATAAAATCGGGCTGAAACCATCTAAAAAAATACAACTTGTTAATGGTTCATTGCAATGTGAGTTCCGCAAGTATGATATATTTGCAGGAAAGAAGTACGATTCGAAAAGAAAAGATGAAGAATAAGGACTGAAGTCTAACAAAATAAAGAATAAGGATATGAAAGCACTCTTTACCTTACTTTTGACCAGCATAGTGGTCATTAATTTATCTTCATGTTATTCGCAGCGGCCTGTTGCCAGTAGAGCCTCTGATAATAATCAGACTTATAAGGTGGAATACCTTTTCGAACATGAAGGGTGTAAAGTATATCGATTTTATGACCGGGGTAACTATGTGTATTTTACTAACTGTACGGGAGACGTAACTGCTATTTCGACAGATTCGACTAAAACCAGAGTAGAGACTATTGTAAAAAGTAACTTCTTGAAATAGGCTCTATATAAGGTCGGAAGTTTCGAGGCTTACATCGTCTTCAAGGTCTATCATGGCATTGATTATGTATAGCCTTGAATACTCTTTTATGTCCTCCGCCTTTATCTCTTTTTCTTGTATAACGCCCTGTTCTAGCAATAATCGGCGCTTAGTTCCCGCCAGCAGATAAGAAGCGGGTGTGTATAAGCCCGATTCATTTCTGAATACGACATTACTGAATGATGTGTCGGTTATACAGCCATTCTTTACTATTAAGATATCATCACAATCTTCTTTTTGGGAGAAAAGGTTATCTATATTGTGCCTGTCCGCATATTTAAAAGAGTAGTCGATGCTATCATCAACCACTAACTTGAGTTTCCGGATAGCTCTGAACTTATAACATTGGTATTCAACGCCTATCACATGGTCGGAATATAGTATACGGCATTTTACTATCCCACTCCTGTATTCGGGCGGAATATCGCCTTCCGACAAGTCAACCAAAGTCGGTTTTGTGAAAAAGGTCTTTGACGTACGAAGAATGCGTTCCTGATGAAAAGGCAGGTTGCAGAACTTACCGTCCAGTATTTTTAATGCTTCGGTAAAAACAAGTTGCGTCATATTATCGGTAAATAGATTTTACTCAGTACCTCTTTATATTCGCTCTCACAATCGCTATAGGCAGTTATTCCTCCTCCACTTCGGAAATAGTACCGGCCATCGTCCTCTTCTATGAAACGTATCATTACCGCCGTATCGAGTTCTTTACCGTCATAGTAGCCGAATATTCCGGTATAGTATCCACGGGGTTCATTCTCTGCCTCTCTGATAATATCTAAGGTTGCCGGTTTTGGTGCGCCTGATATAGACCCGGCGGGAAGCATTCCGAAAATGATATCTCCGAAATTATCAGCGTAATCATCCTGTAACCGTCCTGTGATTTCAGAGCTTACCTGCAAAATATCGGTTCTGTTGGTTTTTATCCGGTCTATATACCTGAATCTGCTGACTTGCACATAATCGGCTACAATACTCAGGTCGTTGCGCAACAGGTCTACAATTGTATTGTGTTCTGCGGTTTCTTTATAGTCATTCAAGATAATTTGCTCGGCATTAGGAATAGAAGCGTCTATTGTCCCTTTCATCGGATTGGTAGATATAATCCGACCCGATATTTTCACAAACCGTTCAGGTGAAAAACAGACGAAGCGTCCGGGCAATAGCAGTTTATAAGGAGCATTACTATATGCGAAAATATCAGGGAATGATAGATTGGTAGATATGGGTGTCTTTATTGTCAGATTAGTAAGATAGGAATAACCTTTTAGCAAACCTTGGTGGACAATATCGAATTTCGCTTTATAAGCAGCATAAGTAAGAGGGTTCGTACTAAATTGTATATCGTTTTCAATTGCTTTTTTCACAGAAGAATTACCCCGTCCTCTTACATCGAATAATACCTCTGTCTGCCCGAGAGGATTTTCTAAAAAAAAGCCTTCGGTCAGATCAAAGTTAACAGTAAAGAGAAATGGCCGTTTCTCTTTACCATACACATTCATCTTGTGCTGTATATCTTCAACTCTTTTTGTAAGCATTTTACTTATACTACAGGAAAGAAAGATTTAAACAGGTACTAAAATGGGTTATCTAAGAACAAAAAACAAGAAAACGGCTCTACACCACTCCCTTGTTCCCTGTTATTTCTTTTTCGGTTGAATTAATCGTCGTCTTCGTCAGAGTCTCTCCGTCTTTTCTTTTTCTTTCCCGAGAAAATAGACTTTATCTTTTTGACAACAAAACGCAGCAGCATCGGTTGTACTATTTCCCATACAATAGGATAATATGCCATCAGGCTACCCAACAAGCCACTGTGTGCTACTCCTCCACCATCTTCGGCATCTTTAGATTTCTCTCCGGGTCCGAATCCGAATTGGCGAAGTATCGTATTCATCGCACTCTGAAAGAGGAGCGGGCCTGCATTATCGGAAAGATATGTCCAGTGTTCTCCCAGTCGCTCTTCGCTTTCAGCGCACTCACGCCTTGCTATTGCTTTTTCCTGACGGAGTTCTTCTAATGGTGTTAATTTATTTTTCATCATCATCCTCCATTCCTCTGAAAAAGTTTATAGTACTATTCAGAATCGATTCTTTTATCTTTCTCCTAAGCAGAAAAACAATCAATAGTACGAATAAAGAAAACAGAGCCATAATACCGAATCCGGCTGCCAGACTACTTAAAAGTTCACCTATAAAAAATGCCAGCCCGATGAGCAGGAAGAACATGAGTACAGCGATAATAGACAGAACTATTAAGCCATATCCTACTGCAGAAGCCGAGAGACTCAACTTCTCAAAAGCATCCAGTTTAAACAGCCGGATTCTTTTGTTGATATAGCTTAATAGTTCTAATTTGATTTCTTCAACCAGAGTATTTAAGCTTTTGTCTGTTTTCTGGTCATTCAACATCGTTCCTCAACTCATCTATTTTTTCCCGGCCTCTGCCTGCTGCATGTTTTACATTGCCTTTTACTTTATCCACAAGGCTGTTTATGTCTTTTAACCATTCTTCTTTCTTATCAGAAGCTGCAACATAGCCTACAGCAGCACCTAATGCTGCACCTATGGCTAAAAATAATAAATTAGAGCCAGTTTTATTCATAATTCTTTAAATTTTTAAATTAATCCTTTTTTCTATAACAAATATTTCCTTTCTATGTTTTCCAAAATGGACATCTAATATAGTTACTTTTTGAAAAAGCAGGAAAAATCTTTAATAAAAATAACTAAACTATGTATATATTTTACCGTCATAGAGCTATTTAGTACTCAGATAAGTAAAACAATGAAAACAAGTTAGAATTTAAAGATGCAATATTTATTCTATCTATAACTTAAATGGCCTCGCCAAATAATGTAGCCGAAGTGTTCCCTGTAATTCTGACAGTTACAAAATCCCCGATACGATGACTGCCCTTATCAAAGATAACAACTTTATTCTGAGAAGTACGCCCAAACAGTTGTTCCTTAGAACGTTTAGAGAATCCTTCTACTAATACTTCAAATACTTTGCCGATATCCCTTTTATTACTTTCGAGGGAACAGTCGTTCTGTAATTCTATAATTTCCTGCAAACGCTTTATTTTAAGATCTTCGGGCACATCGTCTTCCAACTTCTTGGCAGCAAATGTTCCCGGACGTTCCGAATATTTAAACATAAAAGCCGAATCGAAACATACTTCACGCATCAGAGATAGAGTCTCCTTCTGGTCTTCTTCCGTTTCGGAATGGAATCCGCACATTATATCGGTAGAGAGTCCGCATCCCGGAATAATCCGTTTGATAGCCTCTATACGGTTCAGATACCATTCCCTGTCATACTTACGTTTCATCACATTCAGCATACGGCTGCTTCCCGATTGTACAGGTAGGTGGATAAATTTGCAAAGATTGTCATACTTCGCTATCACTTCCAGCGTTTCATCAGTCATATCGGTAGGATATGAGGTGGTAAACCGGATGCGCATTTTAGGAGCTTCGAGTGCTACAATTTCGAGTAAACGGGAAAAGTCTACCACCGTACCATCTTCGTTCTCATAGCGGTACGAATTTACATTTTGTCCCAGCAGAGTTACTTCCTTAAAACCTTTATCGCGTAAATCGGCAACTTCGTTCAATATACTCTGAGGCAGGCGGCTGCGTTCGCGTCCTCTGGTATAAGGCACAATGCAGTACGAACAAACCTTATCGCATCCGCGCATAATGGATATAAAGCCCGAAATATGATTTCCTCCGATACGCAAAGGTATTACATCCTTATATGTTTCAGTTTTTGATAAAACGACATTGATTGCTTTTTCGCCACTTTCGGCGGCACCCACCAGATTAGGCAGGTCTAGGTAAGCATCGGGGCCTACTACCACATCGACATGATGTTTGTCGTGCAGTTCTTCTTTCACCCTTTCTGCCATACACCCGAGAACTCCGATAATCATATTGGACTTCTTCTTTTTCTTCAGGGCATTAAAATAGTCGAGTCGCTGGATAACCCGTTGTTCGGCATTATCACGAATCGAACATGTGTTTACAAATACAGCATCGGCATCTTCGAGCTTATCTGTCATGGTATAACCATCCATCTGCATCACAGATGCGACAACCTCGCTGTCTGCCACATTCATCTGGCAGCCATAGGTTTCGATGAACAGTTTTTTCTCTCCGGTTTCAGTCGTGGATTTAAAGTCCAGTCCTTTTTCGTTGTTCATAGAAATAAAATTTTAATAAATAATAAAATAAAAACGATTTATCTCAAATCGTTTCAGTCAGGCAAAAGTACAAAAAAAACGGAACACCGCATAAGTATCCCGTCCAAGCTATGTTAAATATCTACTCCTCCTCTTCTACTATAAACCAGCGGGTGCTATCCTTCTCTCGGGTAGCTGCTTGTCCCGGCTGTAAATCAGGTAATTTACGGAGGGCAGGCTCCATCTCCAGCATTTCATCTACAGATACAAGATAGGCATCTTCTTCATCAGCCACTTCTTCATCACCAAAAAGTTGCCAATCGCCGTCTTCATCATATAGAACGAAGGTAACCGGTGAACCGTTGGTCAGCACATAGCTGGTAGTTAATACCGATTTATTTTTTTGTTCTTCTTTAAATTTCATTTCTTATTATTTGAGAATAAAGATAGGTATTTTAATTATATAATGTTTTGTTTCTCCTTACCCTCTACGAAAAATATATTTGTTTTCCGCATCATGTGATCTCTCATATGTCCCCTAAAGTGAGAGTCTCCCTTCATTAATGCGTTAACAAAGTCGCCTTTTTGTTAAAATAAGTATAAAAAAGAACTGAATAAAGCACATTTTATACTTATTGGATACTAAAACCCATTTTTACACGTAAACTTGCACCTACTTTACTTATTATTAATTTTTATGAAGAAAACATACATATTCTTGTTTGCTCTTCTAACCTTCACAGCATGTGAGATGATAGAATATCACCCGTACGACGGGCGTATAAAAGGGGAAACAGGAATTAATGCAAAAAATATTGCACGTATAGAAGAGGCTTGCAAAGGTAAGAAATCGATCCGCTTTGTAATGACAGGAGATACACAACGCGCCTATGACGAAACAGAAGATTTTGTGAAAACTATAAATAAACGGAACGATGTGGATTTCGTTATTCATGGTGGAGATATTTCGGATTTCGGCCTCACTAAAGAATTTCTGTGGCAGAGGGACATTATGAACAAACTGAATGTACCATATGTGGTGCTTCTGGGAAACCATGATTGCCTGGCTAATGGCATAGATGTGTTCCATGAAGTATTCGGCGAGGTGAACTTTTCGTTTTTAGCAGGCAACACTAAATTCATATGTCTGAATACAAATGCCCTTGAATTTGACTATTCGCATCCGGTTCCGGATTTTCAGTTCATCGAACAGGAATATAAGGACGAAAGGGAAGAGTATGAAAAGACGATATTTGCAATGCATGTGCGTCCTTATTCGGAACAGTTCAACAATAATGTAGCCAATGTTTTTCAACGATATATAAAAGAATTCCGGAAATTGCAGTTTTGCCTGAATGCACATGACCACTGGGCACAGGTAGATGACCTGTTCAACGACGGGGTGATGTACTATGGTACCCCAAATGTGGCAAGACGCCAATATTTACTGCTGACAATTAAGCCTGACGATACATACGATTATGAAGTTATTGAATTTTAAATATAAATTATATCTGAGCATTCTTGCAATGCTTCTTATTACAAACACACTTGCGGCCCAGAACGGCTATGACAGACGCATTGAGAAATATAAATCGCAATGGGAAAACCTTATCCCCAATTATACCAAAGTGCAGTATGCCGGCGGAATGGGGCTGATATCATTAGGTTTGGGATGGGATTACGGAAAAAACAATCAGTGGGAAACGGATATATTCTTCGGATATCTGCCAAAATATTCAACCAAGCGTTCCAAGATAACATTTACTCTGAAGCAGAACTTTATCCCGTGGAAAAAAGATTTGAACAGACATTTCTCAATAGATCCCCTGGCTACCGGACTGTATGTAAATACTATCTTCGACGGGGATTTCTGGGTAAGTGAACCCGATAAATATCCCAGCAGTTATTATTCGTTTTCGACAAAGATGCGTTTCAATATCTATCTGGGACAACGTATAACGTATAATATCCCTCCGGACAAACGCTTCTTTGCCAAGTCACTCACACTGTTCTATGAGATAAGCAGTAATGACCTGTATATCGCCAGTGCTTTCACCAACAGTTATCTGGGCCCGAAAGAATATTTAAGATTATCCTTCGGGTTGAAAATGCTGATGTTCTGATACAAAAAATCCTGACAGATAAACTTTGAAGTGAGCCCCAAAGTTTGGACAAAAAACTTTGGGGTTTATTTATGAATAAAACACATTCCTTTTCCGACCGTCTCATGTATATGCATCTGCTTGAAGACGGTTACAGTATCAATTACGTAAGTACAAAGTATGGGATCGGTTTTAAGCTCTTAACTTGTTTGTGGATTCAGTATAAGCAGCATGGTTTAGAAGCCTTACGCAAAAAGAAGAATATTTGTGCAAGTGGAGAGCTAAAGCGTACAATAGTCTCCGATATTGAAAATAATCATTTATCTTTGGTTGAAGCTTCGTTAAAATATGGAGCAAGCGACAGCCGTATATCCACTTGGCTACGGATAGCCAGAACTGACGGTTTGAATGCGCTTGATATTACAAAAAAACGAGGCCGCGCAAAAGGTATGGGAAGACCTAAGAAGAAAGCACCTGAGACGGAACTCGAAAAGCTCCGTGAAGAGAATCTTAAGCTCAAAATAGAGAATGAGCTATTAAAAAAAGTGAAAGCCTTAGTCGAAGAAAAGGAAGCCCGTCTACGCAAGATTGGGCGCAAGCCATCCAAGGACTAAGGCAGAAAGGTCATGATCTTCAAACAATACTGAGGATCCATGGGATGGCTCGCTCAACCTTCTATTATCATATATCCCGTATTAACAGCACAGACAAATATGCTGATATAAGAAAACGTATAGTTGATATTTTTGAAGCTCACCACAAACGTTATGGGTATCGTCGGGTGTATATGCAGCTCCTAAATGAGGGATATTTGATTAATCATAAGACGGTGCAAAAACTTATGGCAGAAATGCATCTGAAATCAAAAGTCCGTAAGGTAAAATATAAGTCATATAAAGGAGAAGTTGGCAGGATTGCTCCTAACGTACTTAATCGTGACTTTAAAGCTGAAAAGCCATACCGAAAATGGGCTACAGATGTTACTGAATTTAAAATTGAGGGTAAGAAGGCATATCTTTCTCCTATTATTGATATGTTCAATGGGGAAATCATATCTTATACCATATCCGACAGTCCTGATTTAAAGATGGTTATGGATATGATAAAAAAGGCTCAAAATAAAGTGAACATAACCGGCGAACTTATTTTGCACTCAGATCAGGGATATCATTATCAACATAAGCAATATCAGATGACACTTAAAAAGAATGGAATTATACAAAGCATGTCTCGCAAAGGTAATTGTTTGGATAACGCTGTTATGGAGAATTTCTTTGGCATTATGAAGTCTGAATTACTATATTTGAAGAAATTTAAGAGCATCAGTGAGTTTAAAAAGGAACTGACAGAATACATCGAGTATTATAATAATGAGAGAATCAAACTTAAATTAAAAGGAAAGAGCCCGGTAAAATACCGAACTCTATACACTTGAATTTTTTATTAATCCGTCCAACTTTTTGGGGTCAGATCAACTTGTCAGGACTTTTTTATATTTATTTCCTTAATTCCGGATTCCGATTCAATCGTTATAGGTAGGTAATGTCGAAAACTCTTTCGAATAGCGTAGCATCTGTTCGGCATATCCTTCGGTATAAGAGATTTTCACGTCGGTAATCTTACCATCTTTATCTTGTACCAATTGGAATACCGGATTAACAAATCCTTTGTATGGTTTCATATTCAAAGTCTTGTAACGCTCCAGCACCTCTTTATGCAATTTTTGATCAACTTTTACCGCATAATTCGCTACAATAGCTTTTGCTCCATTGAAATCACCTTCCGATTTGATGCGCTGTATTTCGGCAAGTAAATCGCCAAATAATGTACGCAGTTTGGCATAATCGTTTACTACAACATATGTTTTGCCATCTCTTACCTTATATTCGACTACATTATCCGCTTTTCCTTTTTCATAAACCCATTTGGCTATCAATTGACGGTTGCGCATATGTGCCTCTTCGATGTCTTTACCGGGTTCGATACGCACAAGTTGCGTCATCAGTCCATTCATCATAAACTTATAGTATTCAGCCTTGTATGCATCCGCATTTGGGATAATCCCCAGTTCTACAAGTTTGGCATCGGCAAGGAAGTACAGTCCGAACAGGTCGGCACGGGCTTCTTCGATGGTAGAACTAAATTCACCCAATGCATTAGGGTCAACCTCAGGGAGTAATTTCCCCGAACCATGTCCCAGGCATTCGTGGAGGTCGGTATGCAACACATCGGTAATGAAGCCATATTCTTTTATAGAATTCACTTCAACATCCGACCACATAAACTCTTTACCGAATCCGGTATGCGCACCTGCAGCGTCGTATGCTTCCATTATATTCTCTATAGTCACCGATTTTGAACCGTGATCTTTACGTATCCAGTCCGCATTCGGCAGATTAATGCCGATAGGCGTTGCAGGATAGCAGTCTCCACCAAGTTGCGCAACGGTGATTACTTTGGCCGAAACACCTTTTACTTTCTCCTTTTTGAAGCTCTTGTCCACAGGCGAATGATCCTCGAACCATTGCGCGTTTGAACTGATGATCTCGGTGCGTTTTGTCGCCTCTACATTTTTGAAATTTACAATAGATTCCCAACTGGCTTTAATACCAAGAGCATCTCCATAAACTTCTGTGAAACCATTTACAAAATCGACCTGAGAATTTAAATCTTCAACCCATGCCACCGCATATTGATCGAACGTATTCAAATCACCGGACTTATAATATGATATAAGTTTAGAGATCACATTCTTCTGCGCGTCATTCTCGGCTACAGCCTGCGCTTTTTCGAGCCAGAAAACAATTTTCTCAATTGCAGGCGAATACAAGCCTCCTACTTTCCAAACCTTTTCGATCAGTTTCCCGTCTTGTTTTACCAAACGGCTATTTAGCCCGTAAGATATAGGCGTAAGGTCGGTCGTATCTTTCATTGCCCCGTAAAAGTCCTGAACTTCTTTTTGGGTAACTCCTTCTCCATAATAATTATTGGCAGAAGTGAGAATAAGGTCTCCTCCCGACTGGTTCACTTTCTTTGCCATTACCTTGGCATCGAACATGACAGGGGTAAGCATCTTTATAAAATCATCTACAGACTGACCTTCCTTTACCGGTACAAGTTCCGCCGGTAAGTTTTTTACCTGCTCCGCAAAAAATTCTTTAGAGAAGCCTGGCAAGAATTTTTCCTCGCCGTAGTGATGGTGTATCCCATTGGAGAACCACACACGCTTGAGATATACTTCAAACTCCTTGTAATCAACCGAATTCTTATCTCCTTTGTAATTTCCATAGATAGCCTCCAGCGTGCGGCGAATGGCGAGGTTGTACCGATTATTCTGGTCGAAAAGAATATCCCGTCCTTCGACAGCTGCCATAGAGAGATAATAAACCAATTCTTTTTGCTCCAAAGTCAGATTATTGAATCCGGGAACATAATAACGCAGGATTTCGAGGTCGGCAAAGGCATCTACCTCATATTTGAAATCAGCAGGGACAGTGTCTGCTTCAGCCTGCTTCTCCGGAGCTTTTTGCCCCCCTCCGCATCCGGCAAGCATCATTGATAATCCGGTCATAGTTATTAATATTGTTTTCTTCATTTAATTATATAATTTAAATTCTTATCTATTTCTTGTCGGCTAGCTCTTCTATCTCACCCATATGTAAGTGTAAATGCCCGAGATAGCCGTTAATCATATCTTCCAATGTTACCACATTGCCTTCAAAATCGGTCCATATATTTCCCAACTTAGATCTATCTACATTCTTTATAACCTGAATGATATGCAAATTATAGTATTTCCACAGATTAACCAATCCTACCCAGTCGGATTCCTGATAGTTCTGTATAGCTATCCATAGATCATTGTCCTGTGTATAATCGGGAAATACCAGTTCGGAATTGTATTGTAAACGCACCATTCTCTGCTGATTGTTAGACGCTGAATCTATCAGGTGTCCTATCAGTTGCTTTATTGTTCTGTTTTGGACATTCCGTCTCTCAGATATCGCTTCTGCAGGAAGATTTAACAGCTTATTCTCCCACTCTCGTATTACCTGGCTGATACCATCAATGACAATTGAGAAATCTGTATTTGGTGATGTTTCCATTACGATTAATGATTATTTTTTAAGTAACTGTAAAATTACTGTTTTTTTGGAGTTTGATGTAATGATTTGCTTTTAATTAAGATAAAGACTTTTCGCAAACTTTATCTATAAGTAGTAGGCTGATGATTGAAGGTTATTAGCCTTGAGTTCTTTGATGTATTGATTCGCAGATTTGAGAATTAGCATATTAGCAAATGAATGAAAAAGTGTAACCTTTGTTACCTTTTAACAAGTAGTAAGTTTTAAGTAATAAGTAAGAGGTACAAGTAGACGAGATACGAGATACGAGTTGTTCACTGATGACTGTTTACTGTTAACTGATATATCTGTTACCTTTGTTACCTTTTTAGCAAATAAAGAGTTTTAGATAGTAAGTCATGGGTCTCCGCTGATTGATAAAAGCTAATTATTAATTTTTCATTCTTAATTATCAATTGCTTTCCGTATTACCTTTTGTATATTATCAGATTTACCATCAATCGGAAGCTGAAGATTTAAGGTATAGGTTATTTTCTCGAAAATCGAATATCACCGAAAAATATTTGAAAAACTGATTCCCCAAAAGACCAATATACATATCATTCTCTTTGAAGACAAACCATTCGGAATTAGTAAAAATCACATCTTTACCTGTAAGTATACTATTACCCACGCTGATAGTGTCTGCCTTCATTATATTTACTTTCGTACGATCGCTGTCCAGATTCTTAGCCCGCCCTTCTTTGGTTTTGCCTATATCCAGACCGTATTTGGATAGTACGTTGTGAGCAAAGAACAACGTTCCGTTCAGGCCTGTATCTATCCAGCAGTTCCCTTCTATGATCTTTCCTCCAATGGTTACTCTAGCAGGAATAAGCAGCCTGCGCCCGCGGTTCTGAAATTTTATACAGTCATACCCTTTCAGGCTATCCAGTTCAATAGGTTTCAGTTCCCTTATATATTGGTCTTTATAGGATATCTCGAGTATGCGCCTGTTGAAAAAATCCCAGCCCAGCAATACGCAATCCTCACCATACCAATGCAGGAACTGGCTACCCGGGCTCATAAATATAACATCCATAGTCTTTGTCCAGTCACCCACATTGAAACGAATGCGCTCAGATTTTTTCCCGGCTACTTTATCTGCTCTTAAATATTCGGGCACAGCCAATCCCCATGCCCCTATATCGAGAAGAGCTTTCATCGGTATGGAGTCGTTAACAAAACCATCCAGAATGATATTATTCTTGAAACTATGGAAAGAAATTGCACCTTTAGGTATTACATCCGGAACAGAATCGGCACTATATACAGAAGCTTTTACCGAACACAAAG
The DNA here is from genome assembly GCF_900079725.1 of uncultured Dysgonomonas sp. Lineage (NCBI taxonomy): Bacteria > Pseudomonadati > Bacteroidota > Bacteroidia > Bacteroidales > Dysgonomonadaceae > Dysgonomonas > uncultured Dysgonomonas sp. Next base: position 4,049,749 of record NZ_LT599032.1, on the reverse strand, counting down.
ATAGTATGCAGACTAAGAAAGCCGATAGTCTCATAAAGGAGGTTTATTTACTGAGAAAAAAATCCGTGTGGAACGTAATCATAGGGGATAAGTAGATGTATCATTTTATAAGGCTAGGTATTAAGTGTAAAATCTATTCGTTAACTTCAAAGATAACGAATAGATTTATACGATATTATATGATATGTCTAGCATTTTATCCTCTTAGTACCAACAAAGGTGTATCGGAGTGAAACAGCATCTTACGCGAGATACTCGGACTAAACATACGGGCAAAGATATTCCGCTTACTGGTGGTCAGAGATAATATCTGTATTTTGTCATTCTTTATATATTCGTCCAGACTCTTGAGCATATCATTGGTGTCGATCAACTTATAGTCGAGGTTTAACCCCGGATATTGCTTACTGAAATAGTCTTTGATTCCTGCAAGTTTTATTTCGTCCCATCGGTCACCCTTCTTTACGGCTATATGGGTAAGTACGATCTGTACATCGCTATATGGTTGTAAGAGTTTTGCCAGCAAATCGAATGAGATCAAGTCCCTCTGGCTGAAGTTTGTAAGAAATGCCATCTTCTTCACTTCCCTCAAATCGGCAAAAGGTGTATTTTCCGGAATGGCAACTAATGGAACGTGAGTCATTTCTATTACCTCAGCAGTTACGCTACCGATGAGATCGGCATCTTTCTGATCCTTACCTCTGGTCCCCATAATTATCAGTGTCGGTTTATACTCCTTGGTAAAGGTCACTATTTCTTCCTCCGGCAAACCCTCACGTAATACATAGGAATAGTTTACAGAAGGAAATTCTCCTTCCGAAACCTTTTGGTCTATCGTATTACATAATTTCTGGATATTTTCCTTTACTTTCTCTATAATATTCTGGAATTCCTTCTCTTCCTTTCCCTGATAGGCAAATGCTTCGGCCATGGGCAAGGCTGTGGGATAGTATGGATTGAAATATACATGAAGTATCTTTACTTTCGCGTTGAGATCACGAGCCAGATTAAAGGCTATTTTGCATGCTTTAAGTGAGTAATCGGAAAAATCGACTGGTATAAGAATGCGTTTACGCCCGTCATCAGTCCTATATGTTTCTTCCTCATCGTAGCTAAATAGGTGTCGGCTCTCCACTACACTCAGGGCTTTGGGCAGATCGGATTCTTTGATACGGATACGAACGCCGGGCGATACTCCCGGATTATCCAAATCCACATCATTGATATGGACTTCAATATTCTCACTTTCCAGTACGCCTTTCAATATCTGGGCTTTTTCGTTTGTGTGAATCGCAAGTGTTACCAGTTTATCTCCCATTGCTGTATATATTTATTGTTGTTGTACTTATTTTAAAAGAGATGAACACTTTTGGCATTCATCTCTGTATTTTTTCTTAAGCTTCCTTCGCTTCCATCATTTCTAAAGCCATATCCAAAATAGTAGTATCATCGAGTGAAACATAACCTCCGTCCGGCCCGGGTTCTATATGTACTCCACAACTTTGCCCTTTTTCGTAACTGTATCCTCCGAAGTAGTTCCAGACTGTTTCTACAGGAATTTGTAAAGTATCAGCTATCTGATGTATGCTTCCATCCGGTAAACTATCCTTGATTTTGCGAAGCTCTGAAAATGTAATAACTCTAGTCATACTCTCTAAGTTTTAAATGGTAAATGATTAGGAATATGTTCTAAAGTTATAAAATTCTTTTTTGAAAAACAATGGATTTTATGAAGGAATATCAAATATTGCACTATATATAGCAATTGATACTACCGTAAGTAATATTGCGCCGACTAATATCTTTGCTCTTTCTTTGCTATAGACTGGCATTCTAACCTCCTCTTTAGGAACTTTCAGAATATACCGGCGAGAGGTTAAATATATATAATACACCAAAAAGCCTATTAAAGTGCCCCAAATAGCCCCTCCGACAACATCAGAGATAAAATGAACGCCCAGATAAATACGTGAATATGCCGTTGTTGCAGCCCATAATATCATCGTAAGAGTGAGATATCTATAGCGGAATAGCAGGGATGTGAAAGCCACGACTCCAAAGCCGTTGGCCGCATGATTGGAAATAAACCCGTAACGTCCTCCGCGATATCCTTTTACTACTTCCACAAAGGCCTCAAAATCGGGATGATGTGTAGGTCGCAATCGCTCAAAATAGGGCTTGATAAGATTTGCCGAGACAAAGTCACAAAGAAGTCCAACTAATGTAGCACAGAGCAATAACAAAAGAGCCTCTTTCCATTTTATCTTATATACAAATACTACAAGGCCGGTAATAGCCAAAGGTAACCAGATAAGTTTACCACTATATATCCACATAAATGTGTCCCAATAGTCAGTATGGTGATCATTCAGCCACAGAAACAGGTTACGCTCATATGGCAATATTTTTTCTACAAGACTCATCTATGTGTTTTTCAGGTTTTAAGGGATTATATTATTTCCAGTTTGTCGCGCTGAATCCAGCCTACACTGCCGTTATCTATTTCAATCTCAAGCCAGTTACGGTCCTCTTTTGTTATATATACTTTTGTTCCTGAGTGTAATATGAAGAGTTCTTTACTGTTAATATCGGGAGAGCTGACCACAGATGCCGAACCAGCCATGATAACGGCTGTATCCCTATGCTCGATCTTATTCTTCTGACCGAAAGAGAATACGTTTGCAAGTATAACAATAACCAATGCAGCGAGTCCTATATAGAAGGCAGTTTTCTTCATGGAAACATAACGACTAAAGAAGAAGACCGATAAGCATCCCATCAACAGAAGAAACGAAACCACTGCTATGACGGCCCAAGTATTCGAACTGAATAAATTCTGAACAGCCCTGAACCATATGCTGAGAAAGAATGTATCGGCTACCAATATCTTATCCTCTATTTTGGTAGACAGATATTCAATATTGTGGCGTGTATCCCGGTCTCCCGGATCAAGCAACATGGCTTTTTCATAGTTCAGGCGGGCATGAGCCAAGTCATTCACCCTGAAATAAGCATTACCTAAGTTATAATACAATTGGGCTGACTCCAACCCGTTTTCCAATTGTTCGTTCTTCTGAGCTTCCAGTATTTCAATTGCCTTACGGAAATCGCCTTCATTGTAAGCTGTTGTGGCCGGGTCGGAAGACGTTTCGGTTTGATTCCGGCTTCCTTTTGCAGTTGCCAGCGAATCACTCACAGCGGGGATTGAGTCCTGTGCATAAGCAACAGAATATATAGCGAATATGAACAGGCAAGATAATATGATTCGTTTCATCAGACCTTATTTTATTTTCTTAATTGTACTTTCCATTTTACCGATAGCATCTACTGTATTATTGTAGAGATCATCCATTGCATGCCCCGATTCGGACGGCGCATAACGGGCAAATTCCCCTGTATCCAATATATCTATAAACTGGCTTATAAGATCATCACCCACACCGTATTTCAACAATTCAATTTCAATATTCTCCCTATTCAGGTCTGCAACCGGGATCGTCAATTTATCACTCAGATAACCCCATACAGCACGCAGGATTTCTTCATAGAAACTATCTTTCTGCTGCATCTGCAAATATTTCTTAGCCAGCTTAAGGCGCTTGGTCGCCACCTTATTCGCTTTCTTGGTACGCATCATCGCTATATCGGCATTCGCCTTTATCTGTTTCCTGTATGCTATTGTAAACGCAATAAACAGTACTAACGGAATCAGATACCACAGAAGATATGAAAGGGAACCTACAAAGAAACTCTGAGGGTCTGTAAATGAATAATTTCCTATTTTAAGATAACGGATATCCTGCTCCATTTCAAGTTCTTTCTGACTCGAATAACTGGTAGACACATTCTTTCCCGCATTCGGATCCTTATCTACATCCAGCGTATATGAAGGGGACGAAACGGTCTTATAAGAACCGCTTCTGGTATCGAAGTAGGAAAATTCAATAGCCGGTATTGTAAATTTACCCGGATAACGGGGAATAAACATATACTCTATCGATTTTGTACCCGACAGCCCATTCTCGGTTAACTTAAAATCATTCTTTACATTCGGATCATAAGTTTCGAAATCTTTCGGGAACTTGACTTCAGGGTTCTTTATAAGCTTCAGATTCCCTGTCCCTGTTATATCCAGCTTGATAGTAACAGCGTCGTTTGCCTTAATCTTTTCTGCAGATATGGACGGTTTGAAGGAAAAGTCGCCCACTCCTCCTGAAAAATTAGCAGGCTTGTTTTGTATCGGAAGTGCGGATACATCGACTGTAACAGGTGTTGTCTTCAGTGTTTTTTTAGACTCGGTCATTACTTCCTGAGGGCCGAAAAACGTCTGCACCTTTTTACCTGAAGCCACTTCGAATACGATTTCCATTGTACCCGACGGTATCGTCATTTTACCCGACCGTTGAGGAAACAAGAGCGTTTTCTTTACATCTACAGTATAATAGTTACGTCCGTTATAATGCTCCAAAGCCATCTGGCGATTTGCCGGAAGTTCGAAATCCTCGGTCATGAAGCCTTCAAATTCAGGAAATTGTATCTTCCCTACATCTCTTATATTCAGTACTGTGTAGAAACGGAATGTTACAGTCACCGCTTCCTGTTCTTTCACCTTAGTTTTAGAGAATATCGCCCTTACAAAAGCATCATTCGGATTGACATTTCCGGCTGTAGAAGAAGACGTTGTCGCTTTCACCTGCTGCCCGGGCTGTTGTGGCTGGGCATTCTTATCGGGAGGTAAGACCTTTATTTGGGCAGTATTCGATTTATAATTACTACCACCTACTTTTACTGATGCTGAAGGTAAGGTAAAGGTGCCTTCTTCTTTAGCCAACAATAGGTACGTATAGGTTATATTACTCTCCGAGGTCACTTTCCCGTTGATGTTTGAAGAACTATACATTTGTGAAACAGATGGCCCATAAAGCACGTCAAAGCCCTTTATTTCATCCGGCACATGGATTTCCCTGCCTTCGCCACCTTTCAACACATACTGCAGCTGTATTTGCGCACCCTTCACTGTAGTAGCAGGGGCACTAATAACAAAGGTGATGTTATCAGCACATATCTTTGAAATGCTTATGAGTAATAATGTCAATAAAATCAGATACTTTTTCATTACTCTATTTACTCTTTTTCGTTAGGTCTATATTTATTCAGAATACAAAAATAATAACTTTAAGGTCACAGACCTACTTATTGACTACACTTTGTGCCATCAAACATAGTTCGTCCATTCCAGTATAACATTCATCGAAAATCATAACTTTAAAGTGTAATATTGAATATCAACGTTTATTTATATTGCTTTCAGGTCTTGTACCCGTATTATTACGGGTTCTAGTATTAAAGATTTTTCACTTCTTATTGTCTCATCATACACATCTCCCCACATATCACGTACCCTTCTGCCTGTCGGGGTAGAATATTCTACCGATACCTGCCCTTCGGGAATAGTCATCTGTCCCTGATTACGCGGCTGAAGGATTAAGCGCCTAAGTTCGACAACCTTATAGGTTTTGCCATTCACCTCCTCATCTCTAAAGGTTTGACGAGAACGTGTTATGTTAGTGGTATAAAAATCTTTGATAACAGGAAAATCCGCACTTATTATACGCTTAATTTCTTTAGTTGTATATAATCTGTATGTAAGCGTCAATGTATCTGACAGGCTTACACTTGTTCGGGATACAGTTGTTTTTACAAAAGCATCGACCTCGTCCGCCGCATCTTTCGGCGATTTCACTTCTACTTTAACGGACTCCGCTTTATATTTCTTGCTATTTACCGTTATTTCAGCGCGGGGTAAAGTGTATTTACCTTCTCTGGAGGCTTCCAGATAATAGGAAGATGTAGTGGTGTAGACCGTTATTCGTTTGCCGTTATTAAAACGGACTGCCCTTGTCGATGATACAGACGGGCCATATAATATGGAGAAACCTTCCATATTCTTTATTATTACCGGCTCTCTTACATCATCATCACTTTCAACTACATAGTCCACTCTGAACTGTTCCCCGATAAATACTGTCTCGGGAGCTTTGACGTTTACCTTAACACTTTGGCCAACAGCCACCGACAGAAAGGGGAATAGTAATACAACTGACAAGCAAAACCGACAAATTGAATAGCTATATCCTTTTCTCTTCATTACCAGTCTTTATTTTGCTTTCTGTTATTTTCGTTCTTTTGTTTTCGCTCCTGAGCTTTAGCCTGTTTTACACGTTCTTGTGTTTCTTTCTCGTCTTGTTCCAAAGCCTGAAGTATCTGTTGCATATTTTGCTGCGACATTTGATTCTGATCCTGCTTCTGGTCTTGCTTATCCTGCTTAGGATCCTGTTTCGGATCTTGCTTAGGGTCTTGTTTCGGATCTTGTTTTTGATCCTTATTCTGGTCTTGCTTATTATCTTTATTCTGGTCTTCTTTATCTTTTATCATTTTCTGAACCACTGCCAGATTGTAGCGGGTTTCTTCATCTTTAGGATTCAGGCGTAAGGCATTCTTATAGGCTTCCATCGACTGCTTCAGATTATCCGCTTGCTGTCCCCCACCCTGCTGAGGTTGTCCTCCCTGAGCCATCTGCATTTGCTGTCCTTTTTCATTTCCTTTCTTTTTCAGGAATGTATTACCCATATTACTCCAGGCCGAACTCATCTTTGTTTGATCTTCACTCTCCAAAGTCAGATAATGCTGATATTCTTTCAGTGCATCATCCCACCTCTGCTGCTTATAATATGTGTTAGCCAGATTGAAAGAAGCTTCTTTCGAACTTGCATTTTCTTTCAGCGCATTGGTGTATTCGGTTTCAGCAGCACCATATCGTTGTTCATTATATGCCTTATTACCCGTCCGCACAGCCTTTCTAACTCCCTTTTGGGCGGATAGGCTGATAGTTACTAATGCTAATAATGTTATGAATATAATCTTTTTCATCATCTCGTTCACAGTCTCAATTAAGAATACTTTTTTACTTATTTATGCCAATTAGTAGTTGAAAAGGTAACAAAGGTAACAGATATATCAGTTAACAGTAAACAGTCATCAGTGAACAACTTGTATCTCGTATCTCGTCTACTTATACCTCCCACTTATTACTTAAAACTTACTACTTGTTAAAAAGTAACAAAGGTTACACATTTTTATACTTTTACGCACTGTTACTTTTTATCGATAACACGCTTGTTATCTGTATATATAGATAAAGTTATATAAAGAAAGTAACACCCGGATTTAAATACAGATTCACTTTATTTAAACAACCTGATATTACGGAATATCCTGTTCTTCTTCTCAAACACACATATCTCAAGTAGAAGCAGAGCCAGCATAACCCAGGCGAAAATCTGATATTTTTCGTCATATTCGGAATATGCTATTCCATCTATTTCTTTTTTCTGCAATTTTTCCAACTCTGCTTGCAGGCTTTTCAGTGCACTATTCGAATTATCAGCATGTGCATAAAGCCCTTTTCCGGCTTTTGCTATCTGGCGGCACATCTCTTCATTCAGCTTTGTCACAACCGGTTGCCCTTGTGTGTCACGTTTCATATTGTTAGAACCCGGTGAAACCGGAATCATCGCACCTTCCGTTGTACCTATACCCACAACATTCACATGCACTCCCTGATCGGCTGCGCGCGCGGCTGCTCCTTCTGCATCACCTTCATGCCCTTCTCCATCGGTAATCAGGACAATAGCTTTATCTATATCCGTATCGTTAGAAAAACAACTCATGCTGATATCTATTGCGCTGCCGATCGCTGTTCCCTGAACAGGCACAAGACTGGGGTCGATCGTTTCCAAAAACAATTTCGCAGACTGGTTATCAGGAGTAAGTGGCAATTGAATAAAAGCCTCTCCGGCAAATACAACGATAGCCACTTTATCATCCCTGCGTTCATCGATAATACGGGTCAGCATTTGCTTTGCTTTAGCTAATCTGCTCGGTTTTATATCTTCAGCCATCATCGAATTAGATACGTCGATGGCAATAACCAGTTCTATCCCTTTCTTGTCTACCTTCTCCACTTTTGTTCCAAACTGCGGGCGTGCAAGGACAACTATGCCGAAACCTATGGCGACAAGTATAAGCCAGAATTTCAGATACGATCGTTTCAATGAAAGTTCAGGCATCATTCTTTTTACCAAGGCAAGTGTTCCCAGTTTCTCCACACTTTTTCTCTTTCTTATATTCAGAAAGATAAAACCTATTACAAAAACAGGTATCGCAAAGAATAAATACAGATATTCAGGATTCGCAAACTTAAACATATTTCTTATACAAGTTATGAGTTATAAATTATAAGTTATGAGCTTTGTCGCCTCGCGCCATTCTTAATTCTTAACTCTTAATTCTTAATTTTTCACTTTTCACTTTTTAAGGTATATTCCTCAACCAAGTCCGACGAAGAACCAATTCCAGTCCTACCAGAGCCAAAGCAAAAATGGCAAATGGCATGTAAAGTTCTTTACGCTTGGTTACAGTGTTTACACTTATATGAGTTTTTTCCATTTGGTCTATTTCGTCGTATATTGCACTCAGACTGGTATTGTCCGTCGCACGGAAGTATTGCCCTTTGGTAATGGCTGCTATCTCCGTCAGAGTGCGCTCGTCAAAGTCGCCTGACACCTGCATACTCTGCAAGCCGTAAGGTGTCATTATCCTTGCTGTAGACGTCCCTCTGGAACCAATCCCTATGGTATAAACACGTATATCATAAGACGCCGCCAGTTCGGCTGCCGTTAAAGGTGCAATTTGTCCGGCATTATTGGAACCATCAGTTAAAAGTATTACAACCCGCGATTTGGACTTACTGTCTTTCAAGCGGTTTACAGAATTAGCTAAACCCAGACCGATGGCAGTACCATCTTCTATCATTCCGAATTTAACCTCTGTGAGTAAGTTCAACAATACCTTGTGATCCGTTGTCAGCGGGCATTGAGTAAAACTTTCTCCTCCGAATATGACCAGACCGATCCTGTCGTTAGGCCTGTCATTTATAAATTCTGCGGCAACCTTCTTTGCCGCTTCGAGGCGTGTAGGCGAAAAATCCTGCGCCATCATCGTACCCGAAATATCGAGAGCCATCACAATATCAATTCCCTCAGAATTTGAAACATCCGAAGAATTGACACTCTGCGGACGCGCCAGAACGATTATAACCAGTGCAATCGCAATCACCCGTAGCAAAAACGGAAAGTGTCGCAAATAAACTCTAATTGTAGAAGGTGCTTTCTCAAAGGCAAAGCCTGAAGACATCTTAAATGTAGCCTGCATCTTCCTCAACTTAATGATGTACCACACAATCAGCGGTATCAGCAATAAGAGTAAGTATAAGTATTTCGGATTGGCATATACTATATCCATCATATCTTTAGCTTTGTTTTTTATCTTCTTTGTTTTCTTTTTCTTTCGGTGCCTGACTCTCCGTCAAGCTATCCTTTTGCTCTTCCAGTGTCTGGCGCTCTTCTATCTTAGTCTGATTGACGAACAGGTAAGCATTTACCAAACTCAGGTCGTTCTCGTCGGCAAACGGAGTGTATTTGGCAAACTTAACCAGATCAGCTAGTTTCAGTATCTGCGACAAGCCATCTGTAGCCGATTTTGTATCTGTAGCCAAATGTACCGAAGCAATAATATCATCCGAGATCATTTCCGGTGCATCTATGCTGAAGCGTTTATCTATATATTCACGAAGAATATCTGTAAGCTCGGTATAATATTCCTTCTCCTGCCCTTTCTGCCATAGTTTAGACGTTTTCAGCTTATCCAGTCCCTGTAATGCGACCACATGAGGAGGCAAAACAATTTTCGGGGTAAAGAAATATCCTTTATTCCTCTTCCGTATATAGAAGTAAACAGCAAGCCCTATAAGTGCAAGGATTAATAGTATAATCAGAGGTATATACAAATATTCAAGATAGTCCTGCCATACAAATGGCGGATCTTGCACTGTTTTTATATCCGATATCTGAAGCTTTTCGAAGTCTATGGAATCAGTCTGATGATTCTTCAATTGCTCGAGATATGCCAAAGATTGCTCCGATAATTGCGGCGCGGAAACTTTCAGCCCAAAATCGTTTGTACGAAGCGTATCCACACCATCTATCACCTGCATGTAAGGTACATGGTATAGCGTGGAATCGAATGAAGTCACAACATATTTCTGACTGATAGTCATCACCTCTGTCATTACCGTATCCGGTTTCAGCATCTTCAATACCTCGATACCTGTTATAAGGGTATCCGGATAAAGAGGGAAAATGATATCCCGCCCTTTTGGTGCAATAACCTCTACATTAATGATTGCCTGTTCCCCGATCAGGATATCCGACGGCTGTATTGTTGCCCTTACTGTCGACTTCTGCGCCGATAGCGAAAAACTCAGGCAGCAAAGCAAGCCAAGCAATAGTATATTTTTTAGTTTCAACATATGTTATAATGTGCCAATTTTTTAATGTGCCGATATGCCAATTCTTTTATTGGCAAATTGACTCATTAGTAAATTCTGTTAGCTTCTCTTCTTAAACAAGGCCATTAATGCCTTTACATAATCCTCATCAGTACGCACTGATACATTATCTACTTTACTCCGGTTAAACGACGTCTGCATATTCTCCTGCTGCTTTTTCCACCAGTCCTGATATACCTGACGTACTCTCTTGGACGAAGTATCCACCCAACGTTCTGTCCCGGTCTCTGCATCCATTACTTTCATAAGCCCCACACTCGGAAGTTGGGTTTCGAGATTATCATAAACCTGCAAAGCAACTATGTCGTGTTTACGATTGGCTATAGTCAGGGCATTATTATAATCCTGTATATCTATAAAGTCGGATATCATAAATGTTGTGCAGCGTTTTTTGATAACATTCGTCAGATATTTAAGAGCCATTCCCACATCGGTTTTAGCACTGTCTGCCTGAAAGTTTATCAACTCCCGGATAATATATAGTATATGCTTCTTCCCCTTCTTGGGAGGAATGAATTTTTCTATCTTGTCGGAAAAGAAAATCACCCCGATTTTATCATTGTTCTGTATGGCAGAAAATGCGAGAGTTGCTGCAATTTCCGTAACCATATCGCGCTTTAGTGAATCCCTTGTTCCGAAATCCTGACTGGCAGACACATCCACAAGAAGCATAACCGTCAGTTCCCGCTCCTCTTCAAATACCTTAATAAAAGGTTTGTTGTAGCGGGCCGTCACATTCCAGTCTATGTCACGGATATCATCTCCATACTGGTATTCACGTACCTCTGAAAAAGCCATCCCCCTGCCTTTAAAAGCTGAATGGTATTGTCCTGCAAATATATTGCGGGACAAACCACGGGTCTTTATTTCAATCTGACGTACTTTTTTTAATAATTCGCTTGTTTCCATAAATTCAGTAAACAGTAAACAGTAAACAGTAAACAGTATCGTACACTATATTTTCCGTCACTTTATTCTGGTTGTTTTTAGTATCGAAAATAATATTCTTGCGATTTCATCCACATCTTTATATATCTCTGTGAAAGTATCAAATTCCAAGTAATTAGTATCCTTAAGTAAGGATTACCAGTATTTAGTTTCCAGCACTTCTTTGTATGCAATACTCATTTTTGCCGAAAAATCGGCATGCGATATTGCACCATTAGCTTCAGCAATATTTGCACCAGATGTTCCGCATCTAAGTATTTGTTTCGACAAGATATATTCATTCTTTCCGTTTAAGGATTTATGCAATCCTACAATTTTTATTGCAAATGAATAAGCCTTCTCATAAACTATACTATCTTTTTGAATCATCTTTGTACTGATTACTGTTTACTGTCAACTATTTACTGATCAAGGCACTTCGATTTTATTCAAAATTTCGCTAATAATCTCATCGGAGTTCGTATTATTAGCTTCCGCTTCATATGTCAGTCCGATACGGTGGCGCAATACGTCGTGGCATACTGCACGAATATCCTCAGGGATAACGTAACCTCTGCGTTTGATAAATGCATATGCACGCGAAGCCAAAGCCAGACTGATAGATGCACGCGGTGATGCTCCGAAACCGATCATTCCTTTTAGCGATGTCAATCCGTTTTCCTCAGGGAAACGTGTAGCAAATACAATATCGACAATATATTTCTCTATCTTTTCGTCCAGATAAACATCTTTCACTACTTCGCGGGCTCCAATGATTTCATCCGCTTTCATTACCGGAGTTAATTTACCATAGTCTCCTGTCAGGTTGTTTCTCAGGATTAATTTTTCCTCTTCTTTCTTCGGGTAATTTATCACTACTTTCAGCATGAAACGGTCTACCTGTGCTTCCGGAAGCGGATAAGTACCTTCCTGCTCAATAGGGTTCTGAGTTGCCATTACCAGGAATGGGGACGGTAATTTATATGTCTTTTCTCCAATTGTCACCTGGCGTTCCTGCATGGCTTCGAGTAATGCACTCTGTACTTTGGCAGGAGCACGGTTTATTTCATCTGCCAATACAAAATTTGAAAATACAGGTCCGTGTTTTACGAAGAACTCTTCGTTTTTCTGGCTGTAGATCATTGTTCCGATAACATCGGCAGGCAATAGGTCGGGAGTAAACTGTATACGACTATACTTAGCATCGATGAGCGAAGCCAAAGATTTTATTGCCAGAGTCTTTGCCAAACCCGGCACCCCTTCAAGCAGGATATGCCCATCAGCTAAAAGACCTATCAAAAGTGATTCTACGAGATGTTTTTGTCCCACAATCACTTTATCCATACCCATTGTGAGAGATTCTACAAATGAGCTTTTACTCTGTATCCTTTCGGTAAGTTCTCGAATGTCAACTTGCGCCATACTGTTATACTATTTTGCGTTTATATTTATTGTTTGATTTTCCTCAATTATAATTAGTAAACTCAGATTAGCCCCCGATATTTTACGGGCATATCACTCCTATTTTACTAAGCACGACAAAAATAGAAATGTTAAATCTGAAAACCGATAATTCGGAGTTAAAAAAAATTAAGCGGAACGAAGTATTTAAGCCGATAAATTAAATAGAGTATAGTGTATGCATTATATCACTTATTTTTATAGTTTTATGTCATAATCAAATCTAATATAAGAAATACACATATGGATGAATTAAGGTCTAACTCCCAAAGAGCAAAAAACGCCATCGCTTTAATATGGATTGTAATGATAACATGCGCAATAACACTTATTTTGGAGATTATCCAATTAATGGTTAGTTATGAAATTATACCCAAAGAATACATTTCTGAAAACACTTTTTTTATAATAGCATCAGTTGAGGGCTATACAGCGATATTGACATTTCTGGCGGTAATAGCATCGGCTATAACATTCATTCAGTGGTTCAGAAGAGCTTATTACAATCTTGAAAAGAAGATGAATAAACTCGAATATTCTAATGGATGGGCAGCCGGAGCTTGGTTTATTCCAATCATAAATCTGTTTGTTCCATACAGGATTATGAAAGAACTATATATAAAAACAGACCAGTATCTTTTGTTCAATAGTAAGGAGCCATATACAGAACGGCTGAAAACAGATTATGTTAAAGGATGGTGGACAATATGGATATTCAGCCTCATATTCGGAAGCATATCATTCAGAATCGAATGGAGTTTTTCATCCATTGACACCGGTTCCAATTTATTCCTGTCAGTAATAAATTCAGCAATAGAAACCACACTCTGTATAATCACTATTATAATTATTGAAGATTATAATAAAGCAGAAAAGCTTCTTTTCGAAACAGAAGAAAAAGAAGACTCCTTAATTGAAAAGGCTCTCTAAAAATGGCCTTATCCCTGCCAGGAAAAACTCAACTGCTATTACCATCACTATAAGTCCCATCAGACGCATCATTACATTGATACCGGTTTCGCCAAACCGTTTTATCAGTTTTGATGAACTGATAAGAATGAGATAAGTAACCAGCAACATAAGACATAGTGCTACTACAAAAGTTACTTTTAGCAATATACTATCCGCATCTTCCATCAAGACGATAGCATTCGTTATTGCCCCTGGGCCGCAAAGCATCGGTATGGCTAGTGGTGTAATAGCGATATCTTTGATTGTCTGCTTTATCTCTGATCCCTTTGCCTTAATCGGCGACAACCGGGCATTAAGCATATCGAAACCGACAACGAAGAAAATGGCGCCGCCTACTATCCGGAAACTGTTGACAGATATACCAAATACTCTGAACAAAAACTGCCCGGAAAAAGCAAAGACCAACACGATAATCAGCGAAACCACCACTGCCCGTTTTGCCACAGCAACCCTGTCTTTCGGTTCCATATCGGAAGTAAGCCCGAGAAAAACAGGCATAGCGCTGATAGGGTTTATAAGAGTAAAGAAAGATGTGAAAACCAATAATCCGTAGGCTAACAATTCGGTCATATTCTTTTTTCAGCAAAGATATTACTTTTGTCAAGTCTGACTCACAAATAACAACATAATATATAGATTCAGGCAAATTTCACGATAATTTCATTTTGAAGCAAAAAATCTTCCATAGAATTTAGTATATTTGTACCGCTTTTAAGGATAGGAAATCCAAGCAAACAATACACTGATAATCAATTATATTAATTATATTTAATTACAGACAATCATGATTACAATTGACAAATTCAATTTTTCAGGAAAGAAAGCGTTCGTCAGAGTTGACTTCAATGTGCCTCTAGATGCAGATTTCAACATCACAGACGACACTCGTATCCGTGCAGCTATGCCTACACTAAAAAAAATCATAGCCGACGGTGGTAGCCCGATCATTGCATCTCACCTTGGACGTCCTAAAGGTGTAGAAGAAAAATATTCGCTGAAACATATCCTTGCTCACGTATCTAAACTTCTGGGAGTTGACGTGCAATTCGCTAACGACTGTGTAGGTGAAGAAGCCGGAATAAAAGCTGCTGCTCTTCAACCGGGCGAAGCTCTTTTGCTTGAAAACCTCCGCTTCTATGCTGAAGAAGAAGGCAAACCTCGCGGATTGGCCGATGATGCAAGCGATGACGTAAAAGCTGCTGCAAAGAAAGCTATCAAAGAAAGCCAGAAAGAATTTACAAAGACACTTGCATCTTATGCAGATGTATATGTAAATGACGCTTTCGGAACGGCTCACCGTGCACATGCTTCTACTGCGCTTATCGCGGATTACTTCGATGCTGAACACAAAATGTTCGGTTATCTGATGCAGAAAGAAATAGACGCTGTAGAGAAAGTAATGAAAGAAACTGCACGTCCGTTCACTGCAATCATCGGTGGATCGAAAGTATCTTCTAAAATAGATATCATCGAAAACCTGCTAGACAAAGTGAACAACCTTATCATCGGTGGTGGTATGGCTTTCACATTCGAAAAAGCGAATGGCGGCAAGATCGGTAATTCTCTTTGCGAAGACGACAAACTGGAACTGGCTAAAGACATTATGGCTAAAGCTAAGGCTAACGGAGTAAACCTGGTTATCGCCAGCGATGCCAAGCTTGGCGACAAGTTTGCAAACGATGCAAATACACAATTTACAGATGCCGACAATATCCCTGACGGATGGTCTGGTTTCGACATAGGCCCTAAAGGTGAAAAAGAATTCACTGATGTAATCATGGCTTCTAAAACTATCCTTTGGAATGGTCCTGTGGGCGTATTCGAATTCGACAACTTCGCTCACGGTACAGAAACTGTTGCTAAAGCAATTGCTACTGCAACTAAAGCCGGAGCATTCTCCCTTGTAGGTGGTGGTGACTCTGTTGCTGCGGTTAACAAGTTCAACCTAGCCGATCAGGTATCTTATGTATCTACTGGCGGTGGTGCTTTGCTTGAATTCATAGAAGGAAAAGTTCTTCCGGGAATTAAAGCTATCAGAGGATATTAATATTTCAACCTCAATATACAAAGTCCGTGCAGTAATGTGCGGACTTTTTTATTTCATTCTCAATTTATTTTTTAACTTTGATACAATCTAAACAATCAGACCATGAAGAAAAAAATTAATGCCCTGATCTTATGTTGCCTATTCTTATCCTTCACAGGATGTTCCAATAGCGATGATTTTACAGTAGATGTACCTGAAGAAAAGCAGGAAGAAGTAAACCCGATGGACGCATTTACCCCCCTTAAATCAAAACCAATTACAAACAAAAAAGATTTATTAGGAAAGGGTTATGATTATACTGGTTCATATGCAAGCGATATTTCAGTCAGAGAAAATGTACTTGATATAGATAAATTTCTAAATGAAAAACCGGAACGTTACGATAAAATGGAATCCACCCAAAGTTCAAATTTTACCGTTTCCGGAGCTAATGCATGGCGTTATACAAAACACCTTACAAATATATCCAATGATAGCTACTGGAATCCGATACCCGATAATATTAACGCTTTTTCAGGCTTTATTCTAGACAATGAAATGCTCTATAACAAAGACGATAAAAATGCAAAGGATTATTCATTCGCCAGCATCCATTATTACTTTCATAATGGTAAGTACGCATTAAATGCTAGACCTGACGATCTTTTTGATTATTTGACAGTCGATTTCAGGAATGATATCACCTCTTTATCTGCAAACAAAATCATTGAAAAATACGGTACACATGTTATCGGCGAGTATATCAAAGGTATGCGTCTGGATTTAATATACAAGTCTAAAATAGATAAATCGGGGTATACAACTCCTGAATATGATGGCATATCCTACACCGAAGAGTATATTGAAGATGGGATAAGACACACTCTCAGGAGTATTGGCTATTGGCCTAATGGGCCGGGTAATCCGCCAGATGAAAACAATGTAAAACTAAATGGTATCCCTATCCTCTATATTGAAAACCATGGAGGTGACAATAGCCTAATACCATCCGGAGTCTACAATCTACAGAAACAATATCCACAATTAAATATCAACAAATGGTTTCAATCTTTAACTGAAGATAATGCTGCCCTTGTAGACTTGAATTTAGACAAACTTATTCCTATATATGAGCTTGTAACAGATGAACTGAAGAAAACAGAATTACAAAATGCAATAGAAAAATACATCAAAGACCGACAGATTGTTTTTAAATAAACAAAATAATAATCCTTAAAAAGCCTGCATAATGATCTGACCCCAAAAAGTTGGACGGATTAATAAAAAATTCAAGTGTATAGAGTTCGGTATTTTACCGGGCTCTTTCCTTTTAATTTAAGTTTGATTCTCTCATTATTATAATACTCGATGTATTCTGTCAGTTCCTTTTTAAACTCACTGATGCTCTTAAATTTCTTCAAATATAGTAATTCAGACTTCATAATGCCAAAGAAATTCTCCATAACAGCGTTATCCAAACAATTACCTTTGCGAGACATGCTTTGTATAATTCCATTCTTTTTAAGTGTCATCTGATATTGCTTATGTTGATAATGATATCCCTGATCTGAGTGCAAAATAAGTTCGCCGGTTATGTTCACTTTATTTTGAGCCTTTTTTATCATATCCATAACCATCTTTAAATCAGGACTGTCGGATATGGTATAAGATATGATTTCCCCATTGAACATATCAATAATAGGAGAAAGATATGCCTTCTTACCCTCAATTTTAAATTCAGTAACATCTGTAGCCCATTTTCGGTATGGCTTTTCAGCTTTAAAGTCACGATTAAGTACGTTAGGAGCAATCCTGCCAACTTCTCCTTTATATGACTTATATTTTACCTTACGGACTTTTGATTTCAGATGCATTTCTGCCATAAGTTTTTGCACCGTCTTATGATTAATCAAATATCCCTCATTTAGGAGCTGCATATACACCCGACGATACCCATAACGTTTGTGGTGAGCTTCAAAAATATCAACTATACGTTTTCTTATATCAGCATATTTGTCTGTGCTGTTAATACGGGATATATGATAATAGAAGGTTGAGCGAGCCATCCCATGGATCCTCAGTATTGTTTGAAGATCATGACCTTTCTGCCTTAGTCCTTGGATGGCTTGCGCCCAATCTTGCGTAGACGGGCTTCCTTTTCTTCGACTAAGGCTTTCACTTTTTTTAATAGCTCATTCTCTATTTTGAGCTTAAGATTCTCTTCACGGAGCTTTTCGAGTTCCGTCTCAGGTGCTTTCTTCTTAGGTCTTCCCATACCTTTTGCGCGGCCTCGTTTTTTTGTAATATCAAGCGCATTCAAACCGTCAGTTCTGGCTATCCGTAGCCAAGTGGATATACGGCTGTCGCTTGCTCCATATTTTAACGAAGCTTCAACCAAAGATAAATGATTATTTTCAATATCGGAGACTATTGTACGCTTTAGCTCTCCACTTGCACAAATATTCTTCTTTTTGCGTAAGGCTTCTAAACCATGCTGCTTATACTGAATCCACAAACAAGTTAAGAGCTTAAAACCGATCCCATACTTTGTACTTACGTAATTGATACTGTAACCGTCTTCAAGCAGATGCATATACATGAGACGGTCGGAAAAGGAATGTGTTTTATTCATAAATAAACCCCAAAGTTTTTTGTCCAAACTTTGGGGCTCACTTCATAATTAATTACAGCAGGCTTTTTTTTACCTCAGCCGAAACACAATCGGTATAGTATAATATACATTCACTAGTTCTCCTTTATGTTTTCCCGGTATCCAGTCCGGCATTAAATTTATTACTCTGAGAGCTTCTTTATCCGCAGCAGATGTAAGACCTTTTATTACTACAGGCTTTACAATCTTTCCTTCTTTAGTAACGATGAAACGGATTACTACCCGACCTTGAAAATCAGTTCCATCATCCAACCATTTCAGATTATCTCTTATAAACTCAAACATTGCCTGTTCCCCTCCGGGATAAGACGGCATTTGATCTGCTATAAATAGTATGGACTCACCATCTGCAATACCTTCTATTGGCAGACGAAAAATAACAGGAAGTGTAAAATCTGTATCCTTAATATTTTTTACATCTTTTCCCCATTCCCATTTAGGCATCGCCTTTATTATATCCACAACTAAACTGTCACAGTCGGGATGAATACCTCTGACAATATGTATATTCGTTATACTACCATCAGTTTTTATTGTAAATCTGGCAATAATCCGGCCTTCAATATTAGCCTTTATAGCCGATTCCGGATACTTCTGTCTTTCCTTCATAAATTTATACATCTCTTGCTCCCCTCCGGGAAACCGGGGCATAATATCCACAGCAATATATATATTGTCTTTACCCAAACTCCCCTCCTGCGCATTAGAAAAGATGGTTACTGATAAAAGAAAAAATAATAATGCTCTCTTCATAGCTTATCTAATATGAGTTACTCTATATAGATAAACTACAATACAAAAATCCACAAAAAGAATCCTATATTTTCAGTTTCACTCCAACCTTCACCAGCAATGCAGTAAGCCCGATAGTCAGCAATGAAAATACAGCACACTTCAATAATCCGACCGGACTAACCAACAAGGCTTCCGGTAATTGCAGATTTATCAATGTAAAAATCGAATATAATAAATATGGCAGCAAATAACAGGTCAAGGTAGCTGTTCCTGCAGGCTTTATAATATCAAACCACGATGCTTTCCCTTGCATATCGGTGAGCCAGTATATAAAAGCATATGTCAGAAGGGATATTCCCAAACACAAAAACAACCATGTCGGCGTAGCCTGTATCTTAGATATAATCCAGAATGAATGCGATAGGAATCCAAGCAACAGAGTCCCAATACCTGCGACGAAAGTTATGACTAACTTACGGTTCCCGCTAACTTCTGTTTCAGGACGTTTAAAAAGTAACATAAGTAACACACCTCCCATTGTAAATGCATGGAAACAACCATTCCCCGGGATTATCTCATGGAAGAATCCTAACCAGTGATTAGATCCGGCCACACATAACAATATAAACAACACACCTGCAATCCACAAATACATTCGGTTCTTGTATAAAAACAGGTAAATGATTGCACACAGTAAATATGTCCAGCCGATAAGCCCTAAAATCCCCCACCAGCGGATCTGGAACAATCCACCCTCTCCATCTCTGTAGATTACTGCCAATACACCAAGTATAATAACCCCCAAAACTTTCAAGGCTGTAAACAGATGCTTTTTACCGCCTCCCTGTTTTGGATAAACGTTCCAAATAAGAAAGAAACCAAACAATGTTAATATCGTAAAGACAGGTTTACTTATACCCGTCTCATCCGCTACACCCGATTCCAGATTTACGGTAAAGAGTCCCATAGCCAACAATGCCACCGAGCGCACGACTATATGCCATAAGATCTGTTTTTTCGTCTCACCTTTCTTCATCCGGCTCTCCATAGCCAGAGGTATAGACATACCCAATATAAAAAGGAAAGAAGGAAATACGACATCCGAAAAGCCCAGCATATCTTCCGAAGCCGCCGCATGTTCCAGCCAATGGGGAACACCCGATACAGACCAGAAATCGTTGACAAAAATCATAAAAAACATCGTCAAAGCCCTGAATATATCTATCGAGGCTACCCGTACAGGTTTTGCTATAAGAGAGGAATCCATATGGTATTTGATTTATATGTTTATAAAAATAAGGATAATTTCAGAAATAAAAGGATAACATTACTAAAAGGTAACAAAGGTTACACATATTTCAGCTTTTAGCTATTAGCCGTTAGCGTTGGCTATCGCATAAGTGATTTACAGTTAGCAACAAACAGTATTTTCACGAGAGATGTTAAGGTGTAAAGTCCAATTCATGATTTATAACTCATAACTTATTACCGAATTCACATTTATTAACTACGTTTAGCCAAAACCTGACACATCTGACAGAATTTTCATCATTTTCATCTTATTATTTTAGTATTCGTTGACCATTTTTAATTAAAAGGTAACAAAGGTTACACTTTTTTACTTATTATTTCTACCCTCCCTGTAGCCTCCCCAAGGGGTAGGCTGTTAAGTTCTGAATTCTTATATCCTCTTTGTCATGTTGAACGGAGTGAAACATCTCGTTTCTCAGTGTAACAAATACCTTTCTTAACAACACAGGACGTCTGCGCGAGCGGGTATATTCTCTCAATATATCTCAGTGTCTTCTCAGAGAAACTCAGTGTAATAATTTTATTTGTACCCATCATTTAACTAAAAAAATTAAAACTTTCCAGCCCTACCCCTTGGGGAGAAACAACGTTCGACAGAACGAAGTGTAGTCAATGGTGGGGGTCTATCAATACTTCAAAGAGCTATCATCTATATATAGATAAACTTTTCGTACTTTTGTTATAAATATAATAAACTTACAAATGATAATATTCAATACCACTTTTCATGTAGAAGACGATGTTTGCGGCGATTACATTAGCTACATGAAAGAAACATATATCCCGAAAGCTGCTACCAGCGGATTCCTCCATGAACCGCGATTCGCCCGTATTCATGCACAACATGAAGAAAGCGGCAGCAGTTATTCCTTGCAATTCAAAGTAAAAAATGTAGACACACTCAACCACTGGTTCGAAACTGAAGGCCTGGCTTTGCAAAAAGAAATTACGATACGCTTCGGGAATAAAACTCTGGGATTTGTTACATTACTCGAAGAAATAGAACTATAATGATAGAAAAGGAACGGATCATTCTGGGTATTGACCCCGGGACTCAGGTAATGGGATATGGTGTTTTAAGGGTGGTGAATAACAAGCCCGAAATGCTGGCAATGGGTATACTCCAATTAAGCAAGTATGATGACCACTATCTCAAACTTCGCCGTATCTTTGAACGGATAATCGGCCTGATTGATGAATTTCTGCCTGACGAGCTGGCTATCGAGGCTCCCTTTTTTGGAAAGAATGTGCAAAGTATGCTCAAGCTCGGCCGTGCGCAGGGTGTAGCTATGGCTGCTGCCTTATCCCGTGATATTCCTATTTTTGAATATGCCCCATTGAAAATAAAGATGTCGATTACCGGAAACGGAAGGGCAGCTAAAGAGCAGGTTGCCTATATGTTACAAAACTTTTTGAAAATCCCCAATGAGAATATGCTACCGCAGATGGATGCTACCGACGGATTAGCCGCTGCTGTTTGCCATTTTTTTCAAACAAACAACCCTTCTCAGGAAGTAAAATTTACAAGTTGGAAAGATTATATAAATAAAAATCCGTCAAAA
The DNA here is from genome assembly GCF_900079725.1 of uncultured Dysgonomonas sp. NCBI lineage: Bacteria > Pseudomonadati > Bacteroidota > Bacteroidia > Bacteroidales > Dysgonomonadaceae > Dysgonomonas > uncultured Dysgonomonas sp. Next base: position 4,027,616 of record NZ_LT599032.1, on the reverse strand, counting down.
GTAAAAAAATAGACAACTCATATGATATACGAAGACCTGAAAACAATAGAATACGGCGTTGCATGGGATTACCAGCAACAACTATTCGCAGAGGCTTTAAACTGCAAGGATAAAGGAATTCAGACTAATAATCATCTACTGTTTTGCGAACATCCCCATACTATCACAATTGGCAAACATGGCAAACAGGAGAATTTACTCTTTCAGGAAAGTTACCTAAAAGAAAAAGGAGTATCACTTTTCCAAATAGACAGGGGTGGTGACATCACCTATCATGGTCCGGGACAACTTGTAGGTTATCCGATATTCGATCTGGAGTCTTATGGTATCGGTCTTCGCCAATATATCTTTAACGTAGAAGAAATTATTATCCGGCTTCTTCAATCTTATAATATTCAATCCGAACGCCTTAATGGTGCCGCAGGTGTATGGCTGGATACAACCACGCCTTCAAAAACGAGGAAGATAGCCGCTATTGGAGTACGCAGCAGCCGCTTTGTGACTATGCACGGATTTGCACTGAATGTAAATACCGATTTATCTTTTTTCTCACTCATTAATCCCTGTGGTTTTATTGATAAAGGAGTTACCTCAATGGAAAAAGAGCTGGGATACAAAGTAAACATGGAAGAAGTAAAGGTAAAAGCGAAGAAGCTGTTTGAAGAGATCTTCATTGAAAAGATTGTTTAATAACTGTTTAACGAATTTTAGTTTCCCCACCCCAAACTTAACCGTGACTTAATCGTTTCGTAATCACCTTCTCATACTTTTGACGAAACAAAAAATGTATAGAGATGGATATAAAACGATTGGGAGCCATCGACATAGGCTCCAACTCGGTACGTCTGCTGATTACGGATGTACTCGACTATCACGGCAAAGCAATCTTCAAAAAAGATTCCCTGATACGCATACCCCTAAAACTAGGAGAAGACACATTCTCTACCGGACTGATCAGTGAACAGAAAAAAGAAAAACTCGCTATACTCATGCAGGCTTTCCATGGTCTGATTCAGGTAAACGATGTGGAAAAGTGGCGTATCTGCGCTACATCGGCCATCAGGGAAGCTACAAATGCAAATGAAGTACTCGATTATGTATATGCCAAATCGGGTATAGAAATCGAGATAGTGGACAGCAAAGAAGAAGCCCGTTTTATCCTGACCAACAGTATAGACGAACTTTTGGAAGAAAACAGGGCGTATATATACACAGATGTAGGTGGCGGCAGTACAGAAATGGTTATATTCCATCAGAATAAAGAGATAGCCACAGAGGGATTCAGACTGGGGACCTTACGCAATTTATCTCAAGAAGAGGAAAGAGCCGAATGGGAAAGAATGAAAGACTGGCTTGCCGAATACTGCAAAGATTTTGTAAAAGTATCTCTGATTGGTTCAGGAGGGAACATCAATAAACTCGATTCCCTGCTTCGCCGCTGTGGACGTATAAGACGTGAAGAACTCGTTAGTTTTTCGTGTAAGCTGAGAAAGATGACTTATGAGGAACGTCTCCTTAAATATAATATAAACCTCAACCGGGCTGACGTTCTGCTTCCAGCCATCGATATATACCTGCGTATAATGAAACTGGCACGGGCCCTGGTTATAGAAACCCCGATAATCGGTGTAGCCGACGGTATAATCAAAGATTTATACCTGAGAAACTATATGCCTGTATCAGTTCCCGAAGCGGACAAAGTATCGCAACCCTAAATAACAGGAAAACAACCCGCTTAACGGTTTATTCATAAGACCTTAACATAGCTGTCACAATATATTTATTCTTTTGTTAACGATAAAAAAGAATAGATATGAATCAAAAAAAACATCACAAGACCATCGTTTTATCGGACATACATTTAGGTTCGAAATGGTCGAAAGCAAAAGAAGCAACAAAGTATTTGAAAGAAAATACATGTGACACGCTCATCCTGTGCGGGGACATCATAGACGGATGGCAGCTCATGCGCGGAAAGAAAGCTAAATGGAAGAAACGCCACAGCAACTTTATAAAACTATTACTGGATATTCAACACGATACGAAAATCATCTACCTGAGAGGAAATCACGATGACTTTCTCGATCGTATCCTGCCTCTCCAGTTCCAGAATATAAAGATTGTAAAAGATTACATACATACAAGCAATGGCAAGCGTTTCTATGTAATACACGGCGACGTATTCGATATGGTTACCAGCCGTTACAGCTGGCTGTCGAAAATCGGCGATGTAGGTTATACACTCCTGATGTGGGTAAATAAATATTATAACAACAGACGCCTGAAGAAAGGCTTGCCTTATTATTCACTTTCACGTGAGGTAAAGAAAAGGGTAAAAGCATCCGTTTCCTATATCAGCGACTACGAGAAGCACATTGTAGAAATAGCGCGGAAGAAAAAATGTGATGGCGTTATCTGCGGGCACATCCACCACCCGGAAAAGGCTTATTACGATGAAATACTATATCTCAACTCGGGTGACTGGGTGGAGTCCCTATCTGCGCTGACCGAAGACTACGAAGGAAATTGGGAAGTAGTGATGTATGCTCAGGAAGAAAAAGTGGAGGAAGTTATGAAAGAAGACAAAGTTCCCGAAAAAGTAAAATTAGCCGTATGAGATACCTATTCATCGTTCAGGGAGACGGCCGCGGGCATATGACACAAGCCATAGCACTATCCGAAATACTGCGCCGCAACGGACACGAAGTAGTTGAAGTACTGATAGGGAAAAGTAAAGTAAGGGAGATACCGGATTTCTTTTATGAAAAAATAGGGGCGAAAGTCCGGGTTTTCGACACACTGTCTTTTAGTTTCAAAAAAGATAAAAAACATATACACCTGCTAAAAACAATACTATACAACATTACACCTAAAAGGCTCAGAAAGTATAAGAAAAGCATAGAAAAAATACATAGGCGCATAAAGAAAAACGAGCCGGATGTCGTAATCAATTTCTATGAAATACTGACAGGCTTCACCCATTTACGTTTCAGCTTAGATGTCCCTATTATCAACATAGGTCATCAATATCTCCTAAAACATCCGGGATACGCACATGGTAAAGGAGACGGGCAGGGAATGATGTTTCTCCGCCTGCACAGCCTGCTATGCGGCGTAGGAGCTACCAAAACTCTAGCCTTGTCATTCTATCCCATGAAGGATTATATACCCGAACGCATTGCGGTAGTACCTCCATTATTAAGAAAAGAGGTACTGAACCTTAAACCCACAAAGGGAGACTACATACTGGGTTATATGCTGAACCACGGTTATGAAGCCGAAGTCAGGACATGGCATGCAAAGCATCCCGATATTAATCTGCATTTCTTTTGGGACAAAAAAGATGCTGATAAAGAACAACGCATCGATAAAAATTTAACACTTCACACGATTGATGATGAAAAATTCCTTAACTTTATGAGCGGATGCCGGGGATATGTTACCACAGCCGGATTTGAGTCGGTATGTGAAGCCCTTTACCTCGATAAACCTATAATGATGATACCGGCGCATATAGAACAAGAAGTAAATGCTGCTGATACCGCATCTTTCGGAGGAGGAGTTATCGGGAACAATTTTAATATAAGTGTGTTATTGAATTATATGGAAACGAAAGAAAATTCGGGCGATAAATTCCGCAAATGGGTAGATTCGGCTGAAGAAACCTTTCTCAGACACCTTACAACACTTGTGTAATGATAAACAATAGAGATTTAAGTTGGCTAGCTTTTAATGAACGTGTATTGCAGGAGGCTCAGGATAAGAGCGTACCTCTGATGCAACGGCTTCGCTTTCTGGGGATATTTTCGAACAATCAGGATGAATTTATCAAAGTCCGGGTAGCCAATATTGTACGACTGAGCCAGATAAAAGGGAAAAAAACGCCCCGGTTTTCGGGAGGATATACAGGCAAGGAACTACTACCCCTTGTTAATGCAGGAGTATACGCAGGACAAAAAAAGTTTGTACATACCTATACCGAGGTTCTCGACGAAATGGAGCAACAGGGAATATATGTTATCAATGAAAAGCAATTGAGCAGGAAGCAAAAACAATTCTGCCGCGACTACTTTTCATCTGTTGTCAGCCAGCGACTGGTTCCTCTCATTTTAAAAAAAACAACTCAGATACCATTTTTGCAGGATAACAATATCTATCATGCCGTAAAGATGACCTCAGGCAAGAACTGTAAAAACCCACGGTATGCTATTATTCAGATACCGGTAAGCAGTTCATGTCCCCGCTTCATCGTACTGCCTTCGGTGAAAGACAGGAATGACATCATTTTTCTGGACGATATTATCCGGCTGTGCCTTGATGAGATATTTTTCATGTTCAATTACAAATATATATCGGCCTATACATTCAAACTGATGCGTGATGCACAGCTGACTCTGGACGACGATATATCGAAAAGCCTGATAGAAAAGATGGAGGACGGATTGCAAAACCGTCTGCACGGGCAACCGGTACGCCTGATCTACGACAAGGAAATGCCGGATGACTTATTGGATATAATCGCGACAAAATTAAGACTGAAAGGCAATGAGGGACTGGATGCCGGCGGCAGATACCATCTGATGCGCGACCTGATGAAATTTCCGAAAGTCCGCCCCGATCTGGAGAGTAAAAGTCCTGAGCCCTTACAGCATCCTGATATAAAAGTATTTTCGAGTATATTAAAAGTTATAAGCAGAAAAGACATTCTACTTAATTATCCTTATCATACGTTCAACCATTTTATCGATTTTCTCCGTGAAGCGGCTATCGATCCCAAAGTAGAGAGCATATACATAACGCTTTATCGTGTGGCAGAACGTTCGAAAGTGATAAACGCGCTGATAAATGCGGCTAAGAACGGAAAGAAAGTTGTCGTGTTGCTCGAACTACTTGCGCGCTTCGATGAAGAACAGAATGTTGAATACTCCGAGTTGCTGCAAAAAGAAGGAATAAAAGTCATACATGGCGCAAATGGCCTGAAAGTACACAGCAAACTGGTACTGGTACAGCGTAAAGACAGAGGATATGCCTATATAGGAACAGGTAATTTTAATGAATCTACTGCGCAGATATATGGAGATTTCGGCTTGTTTACATCCAATACGCAAATTGTAGCTGATGCTGCCGCAGTTTTTGATTTTTTACTCAATACGCATAAGCACTTTTCATTTAAGCAGTTGATGATTTCTCCTTATTACATGAGGGAGCAATTTGAAACATTAATAAAGCAGGAAATAAAGAATGCCCAGAGTGGTAAAAAAGCATATATTCATGCTAAATTCAATAGTCTTACCGATGAAGACATGATAAGCTTGTTGTATAAAGCTAGTCAGGCCGGAGTAGAAATACGCCTGATAGTAAGGGGAGCCTGCTGCCTGCAGCCTCAGGTAAAAGGGCAAAGCGAAAATATCAGCATCATCAGTATTGTCGACAAATATCTGGAACATGCCCGCCTCGCCATTTTTCACAACAATGGCGATGAAAAAATGTATATTATGAGTGCCGACTGGATGACCCGCAATCTTGACCGCAGGGTAGAAGTAGGTACCCCTATCCTTGATAAAAAGATAAAAGAAACTCTAAAAGAATTCTTTAATATACAGTGGTCTGATAATGAAAAAGCACGGGATCTTACCATATTTGGAAGTAACGAATATGTAGAGAAAGGTGATGATCCGCCGTGCCGTTCCCAAATGGCCCTATATGATTTTTATAAAAACCTCAATAAAGAAACTAAATGAACACCGATATATTTGCGGGTATAGATATAGGCTCTAATGCTATCCGCCTATTGATAAACAACATAGAAACTTCCGGGACAGGTGCCGACTTTAAGAAAGTTGCCTTTCTGCGTGTGCCCATCCGCTTAGGAGAAGATGTATTCACAAAAAATGAGATAAGCGAGGATAAGAAACAACGCCTGATCGATGCCATGCAAGGCTTTTCCCATATAATGAAAGCCTATGGTGTTACCGATTACAGAGCGTGTGCAACCAGTGCTATGCGTGATGCCAGGAACGGAAAAGATATAACAGACACTATCCTCGAAAAAAGCGGTATCGATATTGAAATCATTAGCGGACAGGAGGAAGCAGATATAATATATGAAGCCGGAGGCCTTAATAACCTGATGGACAAAAACCGCAGTTATCTGTATGTTGATGTAGGGGGTGGCAGTACGGAAGTAGTGGTATTCGGCAACCAGCAAAAAATTACGTCGAATTCTTTCCAGTTGGGAACTGTACGTATGCTAGTGGATGCGGTAAAAGAAGACGAGGAACAACGATTCAAATCGTGGTTGAAAGAAATATATAAGAAATATGCTCCTCTCAGCATAATTGCTTCCGGCGGAAATATCAATAAGGTACATAAGATGCTTGGCAAAAGGGAAAAAGAATATCTTACTTATCCCGAGTTAAAAGTATTGTACGACACCTTGAAGGATATGAGCTATGAAGAAAGGATTCAGAATTTCAAATTGAATACTTACCGTGCCGACGTTATCATCCCTGCCCTTAAAATATTCCTTATAGTGAGTAAAGTGTGTAAAATAGGTGAGATATATGTGCCTAAAGTGGGACTGGTAGATGGCATTATACATCATATTTATGGGGAAAAACGCAAAGCTAAATAGTTTTTTTAGATAAATAGCAGTAAGAATTTTTACAGTTAATTAGAGATGTTCAATTCTTATCGACTACACTTCGTTGCGTCTGAATGTTCATTCTGGCATTGCCCAAAACGAACCAAAAGGCTAGCGCTTCGTTCCTCGGCGACCTGTCAACGGTTTGCCGGCTGAAAGTGACAAACGGGCTATCGCCCAGTTCCTTTCCACGCCGGCTGCTCCGGACAGGTGCCCGCCTGCGGAACTAATGCGCATCTGCTGGCGCACGAGTAAGCGAAGCCCTTCGATGATTAAATATGTGTCAGCCTCCCGTGCCTTTTGGTTCGTTTGGGGCAATGCCAAAAGGAATAATTAAGCCGAACGCAGTGGCGATTAAAACAATAGAACTATTTCACACAGATATCCCTACTTACGATTACCAATCCAAACACAGAGCCGTATTACTAATAAAAAAGCCGCAACAGAAATTCCGTTTGCGGCTTTCACTCAAATAAATTAATAGTGTTTCAGGTATCTCTGGTTATAGTAGAAATGGACACAATATTTTCGCCGGAATCAGTAACCACTTCTTTCCCGTTATCTATCTGTCCGGTTAATGAATGAAAGAATACGCCTGTTTGCAGACCATCCTCAATATCATACTGGCATATCATCAATAATGAAGCGACCTCACCCTGTGGCAAAAAGACTTCTTTCGACCAGTTATCATCTACATACAATGTAACATAACCTGTAGAATCTTTATAAGAGACAAAAACACAGCATGGCTGTTTAGAATCGATAAACACCTTGTATTTAACTGAAATTCTTGTTTTCTTGTCAGTTGAACAAGAATACACACCCCAGAGAAACAACGGAAACAATATTATATAAAATATTACTTTCATATTTTTTATTTCTCTTCGCCCCATTTTACAATAGCGACCTGTTTAATCCGCTCATATGTATCTCCTTTTCTGGTCTTTAGTGCATTTGTCACTGTATTTACATGGATACCTAAGGCAACAGAGACTTCCTTTTTCCATCCATGAGGTAAAAAATCCGGCAATTCTGCTTTATGTATTATAGTCGTTTTTGCCATACGTTTTATTTTAAAAAATTCATATCTTTATGGCTTTGTGAATATTCACAAATGCAAATATACTCATTTGAGTATATAAATGCAAATAAAATTTAACTAAAAATTCTCACATGAGAATATAATTATTCCATGTCTATCAATCAAAGAATTCAGGAAATAATAGATAAACTGTTTTCAGGCAACAAAAGAGCCTTCTCTATTGCTGTCGGAATTGCGGCAACTGTCACAGAGAATATTGTAGGAACAAGAGGTACTAATCCTTCGTTTGAAGTGACCAGTAAAATCGCATCCGCAATTGAGAATATCAATACTGAATGGTTGCTGACCGGAAAAGGTTCTATGCTTAAAACAGGGACATCACAAGTAAATGATATTACAGCTACAGTTTCGGAGGATAAACCTTATTATGGACTGAAATCAAATCATACAGAAAAACCTTTTATCGAATCGGCCTCTCTTATCAAAGAGAGTTTTAGCCAAGCTATCAGTACCGGAAACTGCAAGGCTATAATAATCCCATTTATAGATGATTACGACTTTTCATTACGAAACCATGGCGACAGTATGGTTAATAGATCTGATTTAAAGAAAAGTATACATGATCAGGATATCGTGGCCTGTAGATTTTGGGAAAATGGCTCACATATACGTTGGGGAGAAGTGTATGCTCTGGCTACGAAGCAAGGATATATCATAAAGAAAGTAGTGCCATCTGATACGAAAGGAAAAATAACCTGCATATCTTTTAACGAAGAGAAAGGATATACAGCATACGACTTATCCCTTTCCGAAATCTCAGACTGGGCTATTGTTGTAGGTGTGGTATCCGTCAATGTATGGTAGAAGTAAGACATTAACAGATACAGATATCAAAGACTAAATGATAAATATTCGTCTATCACAAAATTAGAGGTTATCTCCTTAGCTGCTTCGTCCGGCGCTATCATCAGGGAAGTGGAAAGAACTTCTGCATCAATCGCATTTATCGCCTTAACGGATACAATCTTCCGCACCTCGCTATAAGTTCCTGTATGAGGATCTAAAATATGCTTCGTATGGCTAGGCATGTTCCCTGAAGTGGATAATGTATTATCTTTCAATTCGACTATTCCCAGCGTATTCTGAGAATTATAGGGATCTTCTATTCCAATAGACCAATTATCCCCAAAGGGATGTGAGCCCAGTGCCAGTACGGAGCTATTACCGAAATTTATCAATGCACAACTGATACCTTTGGGCTGTAAAATATCTCTGATCTTCTCTAATGCGTATCCTTTGGCATAAGCGCCCAGATCCAATTGAATATCTTGATCCTGAAAAAAGACAGTACGCTTTTTGCTATCCAAAAGAACCTGATTGAAGTCTTTCAGGCTGATGTCGAAATAACCCAGAGTCATTGCATGATATTGCCTGCAATCTACAAGTACCGACCATAATTCATCTTTTACCGAAACCTGCGAATGAGCTGCCTGACGGTTAACCGCATACAATTCGCTTTCTTTATCAAATTTATTGAATAACTTGCTCAACCGGGCAATCTCATTCTCAATTTCTATCCAGCATTGCATCGATACATTTTTGTCCGGATGCAGAATCAGAGCATCCAGCCGGGTACCCATCACATGCATCATAGCCCCATGAAACAGATTGGAGGATTCATAAAAATTTGAATAAGAATCGGACATATTTATTAATATTACAGGTTTAGCTTATAAAACAAAAATACAGATAACTTTTAGCTTTTACTGTACACAATTGCTTAAACTATCTGAACAATGAAAGAGGATATGAATTTTTAATCATTCATTCCCCTTTCACCACTTCTCCAGAGCCTTATTCAGGCTTCATCAATCATGATAATTGAACGTTTTAAGTAGCGAGAGCAGAAGCAAAATTTATTTTGATTATGCCAAGTCACGAAAAACGACTAATGTAATTGAACGCTTCACTTATATACTTATATCAATTCCATCCCGGATTTTGTACGAGATTTGGATTCAAATCCATCTCTGCTTGTGGTATCGGCCACAGATAGTAATGGTCAGGAAATCCTCTCTGGCGAATGTTTACGCCTGTAAATTCTGTCATCCACACTCCGTCCACCACATCTTTGCCTATTCTCCACCTGCGAATATCGGAATATCTTTGTCCTTCTCCACAGAGTTCGACCATTCTTTCATGCCGTATTTTTTCACGCATCTGTTCTTTACTTAAGCCTGAAGGGAGATCCGGCATACCAACCCTATCCCTCACGTCATTGACAGCATCGTAAACAGACTGGTCTGGAGCGGCAAGAGTCTCATTCTGAGCTTCTGCATACATCAGCATCACATCGGCTAAACGAATAAGAGGAAAATTCTGAGGCATATTAGAAGCTAATGTGTATGTTGATCCTGTTTCTACAAATTTACGCCACGAATAACTACCATTTTCCCATACCGGTACATACGTATTCGGGGTCACCTTATCTACAGGAAATCGGTAAAGTAACGGGGCACCAGCCTTTCCAACGAATTCGGACCAAGGCACTATAATTCCCGCATGTAGACGTGGATCTCTGTTTTCAAACAATTTCCTGACAGAAGCCTCATCATGCCAATCAGTTACACGATTTGGGTTAAATGTTTCTCCATTAGCATTTTTGTAATTATTAAAATCGAACGGAGTACCATCTATCATTTCATATTCATTTACTAATTTAGGTGTCGGACGGGTACGCTGCGAACCCTTTGTTATCCCCGACTGATTACCATAATTAAGATCTGTAGCTAACCCATGCCCTGATTCGGCTACATACTGAACATCAAAAATAACTTCGCTATTATTATTACCTGCTACCCTGAACAAGGTATGGTAGTCGCCAAGAAGTTTCCTGTCGCTTTTTTCCATTACCTCCTTAAAGTCCGCAGCGGCTTTGTCATATTGTTTGGCCCACAGGTGAGCTTTTCCTCGCATTGCTAAAGCCGCCCATTTAGTCGCTCGTCCTTTATCTGCCAGTTCATAACTCTCCGGCAATAATGAAATAGCATCCGTCATATCCTGTACAATAAATTTATATACATCATCTTCTGTATCACGGGCTTTATATCCTTCATCGATATTCATCGGATAATCATAGATAGGAACGCCTCCGAAATAATCCCATAACTTGAAATAGAAGTATCCCCTGAAAAACTTAGCTTCGCCCAGACAACGGTTTTTTATCTTTGTATCCATCCCGGGAATATCGGGAATATATTTCAAGGCTGTATTTGCCCTGTAAATACCCTTATAGAATATACCCCATGAAGTAGAATAGATACCTGCATTCGTAGGATTCACACCGGTAGTCAGACCTGTAGCCCATGACTGATAAGAAATATCGGTAAAGTCATCCATCATGCCATATATAACTATGCTATTGACAAACTCACGGTTAGCATGATATAACGGATTTACGCCCTGTATCGCATCTTCCTGCGATTTCCAGTAATCTCCTTCCGACAATCCGACAAGTGAGTTACGATCGAGGAAACTATCGCTGCAAGAAGATAAAAGACAAACAGATAGTAAGATTAATATTATTTTGTTTTTCATGTCTCTTTTATTTAAAATGTTACATTTAAACCAATAACCCATTGCTTCATCAGAGGGTATGCCATACTTGGATTTTCCGGATTGTAGCCATCAAAACTCGTAAATGTGAAGTAATTTTCGAGGTTTGTATATACTCTCAATCTTTCAACCATAAACTTAGAGGTTAAATTTTTAGGCAAAGTGTATCCCAGCTGTATCGATTTTATTCTGAAATAGGATGTATTATATAGCCAGTAATCACTATTCACTGTATTCAGCGCAGACCCTGATGTACGTATACGCGGATATTTAGTCGAAGGATTATCTTCTGTCCAACGGTTCAGGATTTCGGCCCTTTGCAGGAATCCTTCATTTATATTGAACGTGTTAAATCCGTCATTTCCCCAGTAGCCTTTAACTCCACCTACTCCTTGCCCTACTATATTGACATCAATACCTTTATAAGCCGCACTGATATTAATTCCGTAGGTTATTTTAGGTAGTGAGGAATAATCCTTAACTACGCGGTCTTTATCATCAAATATTTTATCTCCGTTCGTATCTTTATATAGCATATCTCCGGGACTGGGTTTTCCACCCACATAAGTAGCGAATGTATATCCATCGGCTATTAGCTGGTCTATCTCTTCCTGACTCTGTAGAATCCTGTCAAACTCGAGTACATAAAAACTTTGATATGGGCTGCCTTCCTGTGTTATAGTCGCTCCGCTGATTGACTTATCCCCGTTATATTTTGTCACTTCATTACTGATTGTCGATAAATTTCCACTGACACTATAAGTAAAGTCTTTACCTACATTTCCATGATAAGTCGCCTGAAATTCCATACCTTTATTCGACATCTCTGCTATATTTTGCCAAGGCGGGGTGAAATTACCAAATACGAGAGGTATTGGAATTGTAGTCAATAAGTCGGTTGTCTTTTTATTATAATACTCAGCGCTCAGAGACAATCTGTTCTTCAACAGAACCAGATCCAGACCGATATTAGTCATAGTGGTGGTTTCCCATTTGATCTTACTATTTGCCAAATCTTTAGGAGCTACACCTTGCTGTAAAGTCCCACCAAACGGATAAAGAAGAGAACCATATACCACTTGGTAACCATAATCGCCAATCCTGTTGTTTCCGAGTTTCCCCCATGAACCTCTTATCTTCACATCATCGAAAATATTCTTTAACGGTTGGGCGAACGATTCCTCGGTTACTCTCCAGCCTCCGGAGAAAGAAGGGAAGAATCCCCATCTGTTATCTTTGTGAAACCGTGAAGAACCATCGTATCGCGCATTTGCTTCGAACAGATATTTACCTTTGTAATCGTAGTTGATACGTCCGAAATACGAACGGAGTGCATCATCTGTTCCGGAACCCGTGATCGACTCGTTCTCAACACCTGCGTCCATGATATAAATAGCATCATCACCCAGTATATCACCCTTTCTTGCGTCGAATTTATCCATGCGGTTGTACTGCTGGTCGAAACCAAGCATTACTGCAAAGTTGTGCTCTTTATTCAAAGAATAATTGAAGCGTAAGAGTGAATTCAGTACAGTTGTATAATCTCTGCGTGTACCATTAAAAAGCTTATCTATATTGGAACTTGCCTGATATTCATAACCTGTCTGAAAATTCCATAACGAATATGGCCTTGTATATTCCCAATTATTTCTGTTATCGTAATTAAAGCCAAAGCTATTTTCCCACTCAAGATATTTCAGGAACTTTATTTTTGCATAAGCTTTTAATCCTAACTTTTGTCTTTCATAATTACCTCTTACATTATCAATATATGCTCTGGGATTCCCTACACGCGGGAAGTTCTCAAACATTGTTCCACCGTAACGTCCATCTTCATACTGAGGAATAACGCCGGGTGTAGTATTTCTGATATTATCATAAAAGCTGGTCACATTGATAGGATCCCTGTCTGACCAGGAACCATAAACATTTGCACCCATATCGAGCCATTTTGTAACTTTCGAATCAACATTGATACGGAAAGAGTACTTCTTGTAGCCTGAGTTATCAATAATACCTTTATTATCAAGATAACCGAGAGACAGGGAGAAGTTCGTATTTTTACCTCCACCTCTTACTGTCAGGTTATGTTCTGTTAATACGGATGTGTTCAGCATCTCGTCATACCAGTCGGTATTCGGATAAAGAGGGTCGCCTGCTGCAGATTTTGTTCTCCAGTCATTGATCAGGCTAACCGGATATTTTTCACGGCCCTCCGATTCATTGACCAACTCCATATGAGTGGCCATATCATTAATAAAATCAACTGTTTTTGCGGCTTTTTGCCACCCTACATAACCACTGTAAGTAACATTAACCTTACCCTCACTTCCTCTCTTTGTGGTTACTAATATCACACCATTAGCTGCCCTGGAACCATAGATAGCCGAAGATGCAGCATCTTTCAGTACCGATACACTCTCTACATCGTTCGGATTAATATCGTTCAATGCTCCCGGAACTCCATCAATAATAACCAATGGCGAAGCATCGTTCATAGTACCTCTACCTCTCACCAATATATTGACATCCTCTGCACCGGGCGTTCCCGATAACTGAGAGATATTAAGACCGGCACTAAGGCCTGTCAGTGCAGAAGAAAGACTCAATGACGGGCGGCTCGACAAGGCTTCGTCAAACTTAACTGCCGATACAGCGCCGGTAAGATTTTGTTTTTTCATTGTACCATAGCCGACAACGATCACGTCATCAATCACATGTGAGTTTTCTATCAGTTCAATATCATAGTCATTACTTGATCCCACAGTAATTTCCTTCGAATGGTAACCAAGATATGTAACCACTATTACTGAGCCGGAATTTACCGTTAACGAGAATTTACCGTCAGTGTCGGTCATCGTGGCATTCGTTGTACCTTTTACGGTGACACTCGCTCCTATAAGCGGCTCTCCCTGCCCATCCTTAACAATACCTTGTATTTTTTTCTGTTGTGCCGAAGCGGGTGGTAACTCTTGTGTATTACTACCATTTTCCACTCCATCATGAGTATATGCATATGCAGTAATATTGGACAATCCCAACATCACAGAGCAAATAAATGCCCATAAAATAAGTTTCTTTCGGTTTTTCATTTTATAAGGTTTTTCAATTATACGTTGGTTTTTCAAACTAGAATGACATCTTTTACAGTCAATAATTCTGTATTATCTAATGATGCCATCATTCTCAAACATCTTTCTTATTTCATAATTATCAGAGTTTATAGTAACATTTTATTTACTATTAAATACGAATGTCAATTTAATGATGGATGAAAAAGCAGTATATTATCATCTATCTTTCAATATTGATATTCATATTTTGACGAGTTTAATTCATGAAAATCACGATTTCTTCAAGAACTACAGCTAGACCTACATATCCCTTTGCACTATAAACAAAAATATCTATTCTTTCATTTTCATAATGTCACATTCGAGTTAAAGAATCCTCATATTACGTCATTCTGAATTTATGCTTGAATCTGCATTAGGGATATCAGGACAAGCTATTCAATGATCGCAAAACTGTATAGGAATATAAGAACACTGAGTTCATGTCACGCCTGACATACAATGCATTAAAGGAATATTTACTGAGATTGCTTTTTTGTATAATAAAGAAATTATGATTCTATTTCGTAAACTTATACTTTCGTCCCGGAGCAATATAGTATTCACCTTTTCTTCCTTTGAAGAAAATTGTATTTTTCCCCGGTTGAACCTTAAAATTGAGTTCTGTATTTTTTGCTTTGTCACAAACATGCCAGAAACCGGGCTTTAGATCAGCAATCAGAATCTGAAACTCCGCGTCCTGATTTACGATCAAAGTAAATGGTTTTTGTATCTGCTTGTAATCTGCGCTCATACATACTATCCGATCTTGCAGGGAGATAATATATCTATTGTCTTCTTCCCTGAAGCCTACAGGTAATGGTTCGGTATTATCTGCCGCCATTTGAAGAACTGTAAGAAAACGATTATTCCGTCCATTCTCTTTGGGATACACAACAACCTGATATCCATTCGTTTCGGGCAAAGCCGACTTTATCTGATACTGCGGGCCTAATACGCTTGAAGAATCTTTCAGGCTCGATATTTCTATTTTCCGTTCTTCCGGTAAGGGAAGTAACATATTCATATGAGTTTTGCCTACAAGACCGTTTACACTATTGTGTAATATGGCGCCGTTTTCCGAATGATCAGGCTTATTGAGTGTATTAATTTTCCAATATTTTTCGAAACTATCCTTCGATGTTGTCAGATCATCTGCAACTATTATAACAGCCGGGATATCAGCCCTATTCAGGTTTAGAAAGCAGAAACTACGGGTATAATTACTCACTTTGCTATAATAGGCAGCAGTAAGGTCTGCTTTGAAATAACTGTATGACGGTTTTTGAGTATTGGCTTCAAAGTCTGTAGAAAGCACAGTTCCATAATCGAACCACGGGTCTGTTTTCGTTTCAAGGGGAGTTCTTGGTGTCCTTTGATTGAATCGGCTGCCTCCGTCATTAATGGTTGTCCTGTGTTCCAGTTTTTCATCCGGGTCTTTAACCAACATCATACTGTGAGCCACCGACCTTTTATAGAAATTAAAGTCATAGGGTGTGCCATAAGCCCTGTAAATACCGAGGTCTGACACCTGATGTCCGCGATAATATATCTGAAAAGATCCGGCATTGGCATGCTGATGATTCCCGAAGTGGTAGCCACCACCCCTTATTTCGGCAACTACATCATTGCTTTCTTTACTCATATCCCATCCTGTACGGGTAATCATACTACCCAAAACAGGTCCAAAGTCTATCGTCAGAGGGAGTGACTCCAGACTTGGATTCGCTTTTAGATCCGGATTGTTTACCAAAAGAAAAAGAACCGGGTTATCTTTAGCTCTGGATAGTCCGCCACGGCGTTCAAATTCTCCTTTGGTTACAGGATCGTTTGCATAAGCGTAATCCAGTAATAATGTCTCGGGATAAGATACATGAGTCTTTGAGAATTTATCTCCGTCCGAAAGCCTGTTTCCGTTTGGTAACTGCATATACACCCAGTATTTTCTAAGATCGGAAATGTTATCATTGAATATACGGATTCCCGTCATCCGGTAAAACATCCACGCCGCATGCATTTCCCATCCATGCCTGTATGCACCATAGTCGAATCCTTGATTGTGGCGGGGCGACTGATATTCGAATGCCCGCATCGGAATAACCTTTTCAAGCATCAGGTAAGATGTATATTTATAGGGTTCCGGATTCTTTTCATATATAGCTATGCTCATTGCCAGTAAATCCCTGTTAACCTGTGCTTCGCTGGCATGTCCGTTTACAATATTTTCTTTGAAGGGAGGCCATCCGATTTCCATTTCGGGGGCAAGCCGCATCATATTCTCATAGAGGGCTTGCTTATCTTTCTCGTTCAGCAAGTCGTAACACCAATCATACGTAAGCGCTGCCGTATAGATAGATTTACCTATCTCCCTGGTGATATCACCATGCCTGACATTGCCGTACTCAAGGACTGATAAGTAATCGGTCATCAGGCGAACCACTTCATAGCCAACAGTGCGGTCACCCGTCATGAGATAATAAAATGCTTTGATAATTGCTACGTCTTCCAGTTCATTATTATGAAATATTTCTTTCCGTATATCAAACTCAAAAGGGAATGGTTTTTTAGCCATTTTCTCCACGTCCTGCCATATAGCAAGGTTCTCTCCTTTGGTCAATCGTTCTTTGACTTCGGGCAAATTATCTTTGTTAACCCATAGTCTTGGATGGTTCGCAGGAGGTGTGATAGTTGGCGTGTAAGTTGCAGCCTCGACAGGAACCTCTTCCGGAATATAAGATTCTATTCTGACCGCTTCGAAAAAGATTTTTTCCGGAAGCCATATTTTCAATTCCTGCCCTGGTTTGAGATTGAATGTCCCCAGATCATGGCCTGAATATTGATGAAGATTAGATGCAATTCTTCTCGTTATGCGCTGATCGTCTATTTTAAGTTTAACCAGTCGTGTTTCAACTGTCATCCCCGGCTTAATTTCTTCATCTCTGACCACATCTGCAAAGATTCTGTACTTCCCTGTTTCGGGAACATTTATAGTATATGTAATATCTGGTTCCGATTCGGTGTCATTACTGACCTTCTCGCCTACTCCGGCTTTCAATGCCACGCATTTCGTTTTCGGAGAAGTTGGCTTGTAACTTATTTTTGTAGTCTTATTATTAACCTTTGCTTTATCTATAAGCAAGGTAATATTATAATTCTGTGCAGATACGCCTATGCCTGATATCGATAATATCAGGAAGACAATAAAATGTAATATGTATTTCTTATAACTATTCATCGTTTAATATTTATATGAATTATGAGTTGAAATTAAATGTTGGTTTTATGTATTACTATCTTTTGTCATATAATTGGGAGTTTCGGCTCAATCCTGCCGCGCCCTCCCGGGCTTGACCTTCCTTTTGGCATTGCCCAAAAGGAAGCAAAAGGCTAGCGCTAAGTTCCTCGGCGACCCAAAATCGTTTTGCCGGCTGAATCAAACAAACGGGCTATCGCCCCGTTTGATTCTACGCCGTCCGCAACGAATTGGGTGCCCCGCCTGCGTCACTAATGCGCGTCCGCTGACGCCTTCGTAAGCAAAGCCATTTGGTGAATAGATATGCGTCAGCCTGCGCCGTTAGCTTCACGGACGGGGTACCCGTAGGATGAAAAGACGAAAAAACGGAAACGTGTTTGAGCTTAGTTGCTAATTCGAATTTTGCAATCTTCGGAGCGAGTTTTTCCGTTTCGTCTTTTAGTCCGTTACGGGTCGGCCTTTGAAGCAGGGCGCTAAAGCGTTTTTGGTTCCTTTTGGGGATTTGGCCAAAAGGAACACAAGCAATTTTAATTGCGCGTAGAAAAAAATACATAAAAAAATTCAACATTTAAATTCAACCCTTGATTCACATTATTCATTTTTTATCCATCAGATGGAGATATTCTTTTTTACTCAGTTCCGGCTTATAATCTTGCAGTATGGCAGACAATGTATTATTACTCAGCAAATCAATAATTGTATTAGCAGCTATCTTTGCCGGAAGTGTTATAGCAGCGTTATAATCGACCACTTCAAAATCGGGAGAATGCAAGCCACCCTTTATACCTCCCATCATTGGCTGAATAACGGGCATAAGATGGGATAAATCACCCAGATCGGTCGAAGCCATAAAATGTCCTTTATTGTAAATCTTATCCTCAGGCAGAAAGTTTCCAGCATTGCTTACAAAAATTTCATTCAATGAATGGTTACAGATAAGAGGCATATATCCGGCGGATGTGGAGACCGACATTTTGGCGTTGAAGTTTTCCCCTGCGGAAAGGAACGCCTTATCGAATTTTGAGGAAAGTTCCTTTATCGACCGGATGGAAGCCGAACGTACATATCCCTGAAGGGCTGTATCGGAAGGAACACTGTTCACATTGTCCCCGCCTTTGGTGATAATATAATGTATGCGGCTATGATCTTCGTCACGGAAAGTATCGCGTAAAGCATTAATATTGTTTATCCCCTGAATAAGCGCATGCAAGGCATTTATTCCTTCATGGGGGGCGGCAGCGGCATGGGCTGTTTTTCCTTTGCAATGAACATCTTTCAGTTCGAATCCGTTGCCTGTCCCGTATATATGTATCGATGCTTCTTCACTGTTTGGTTCGGCATGAAGCATTATAGCGGCATCTATATCATCGAATAGTCCGAGACGGATAAACTCCTGTTTTCCGCTCAGGTATTTTATTTTATTCTCTTTCCTGAGTTGCCGCCTGTATTCCAACTGAATATACTCCTCGGCAGGGATAGCCATAAATGCAACATTTCCATCCAACTGTCCTGCTATACCGGCTTCCTTCATCGCTTTGGCTATAAGCATCAGAATACCCAATTGCAAATTATGCCCGCAGGTGTGGGTTGCCCCGTCGGCAGGCGATGCTTTAGGACTGTCTTTACATATGATGCCATCCAGTTCTCCGATAAATGCAACAGTATATTTGTTTTTTCCGGATTTTAATGAAGTTTTCAATCCCGTTAAAGCCAATCCATCTTCTACTTGATAAGAGCATCCGCGAAGGAAATCGGCTACAAGCTTAGAAGTGCGATGTTCCTGAAAGCCCAGTTCGGGATGCTGTTCTATATCTTTTACCAGCCCGATAATCTCTGCTGCATTCCGGTCTATTGCCTTTTCAACGGCTTCCTTCATCTTTTCCATAATTACTTAGTTTTGAATTAAAGCAATAAGTTGATTTACAGAAATAAATATTGCCCACGCCGTAGCAATGGTCAGAACGATATTCAGAATATGGGAATTCCGGTAGTCTCCTACCACTTTCTTGTTATTAGATAGAAACAGAATCGCTACAGCAACAATCGGCGCCCCGAATATGGTCATAGATTGCGCAAAAACAATCAGCTGAATAGGGTTGGAACCAAATATGATCGCGATAATTGTACCCAGAACTAATATGCCGGAAGCAAATACTTTTACCCAGCGGTCATTTATAGATTTACCCAGATGTAATGCTTCACACAGAAACATTCCGCCCAATGCCGCATTGGAAACGTATGACGAAAAAGATGTGGCAAACAAGCCTATAAGGAAAAGCCACTTACCGAAAGAGCCAAGAAAAGGCTCCAATTGCAGTGCCATATCAACGGCATTTTTTATAGTTAAGCCCTTAGGGTGCATAATAGCTGCTGATGTAATAATTATAATAGCTCCTAAAGCGCTCAAAATAAGAATGCCGAAAGTAGCATCTCTCAGTCCTTTCTTAAGATCTTCGGCTTTCCATTTTTTCCCTTGTACCATATATGCCTGCCCGGCAGCTCCGGCAACACTAAATGAGGTAGAGGCAACCGCTATCCACAGGGCTTTATTCGAAGGTGACGGAATAGACGGGATAAGTCCTTTAAAAAGACTTCCCCCGTCAATATCTATGAAGAAAAGGTTTCCTACGAAAGCGACTATCATTATCATTACCAGAAATATCATTGTCTTTTCCAGTAATGAATAAAAGTTGCTGGATGTCCAGATAAAAATAAGGGTGACGATCAGGAATATAACTGTCCACAAAGCAAGGCTTCCGCCAAAAAGTTCATTCAATGATATGCCTAATCCGATTGTATTGCCTGTCTGGAATCCCGAGCAACTGAAACAAACGCTGAACCCGACAAGTATAGCCACTATGCGGCCGTAATTATTTTCGATATTAGTCAATAATGATACGGGAGATACACACCCCATCTTGGCTGCAACCCGTGTCATACAGATCATAAACAAGCTGGAAACAACAATTACCCACAGCATAGAATAACCTGTAAGTGCCCCCGCATTACTGCAAACAGTAATAGTACCCGGACCTAAAACGAGTGCTGCCGTTATTAGTCCGGGACCGAACGATGAAAACAGTTGCTGAAAGAAAGGATTTTTTATCTTCATATCATTATCGTCGTTTACATTAACCACTTATTAAGATTCATCCGGATAAATTCATCGTCATTCAGATGCGGATAAGACCTGTACACTCTGGATATTTCATCTTTTTGCCCATCCGACAATACCTCTTCGGTATTCAGGCATAATACATTGGTCATAAGCCCCTGCCTGAACAAGACTTCGTGTAAGCCGGGAATACAGCCGGAAAAATTATTCCTGGAATCGAAAAATGCCGCGTTCGAATCCGTAATCTGTACGGCACGTGTCAATAATTCAGCAGGAATATCTTTTCCGGAAGCAATGATAGTATGGACTTCATCCAGAAGCTCAACAGCTTTTTGAGTCCATACGCACCAATGCCCGAGTAATCCGCCTTTTATTCTCAGACTTTTAGTCCCTTTTGTAGTCTCAACTTTATATTCGGTAAGCAAATCTATAATGATATTATCGTCATTGCCTGTGTATAGAGTTATGTCATCCTCTTTTCCGGATTCGCAAATCGCCCTGACTACATCGAAAGTTTTGTATCTATCAAAAGGAGCTGCTTTTATCCCAAGTACATTCGGAATAGAAGCAAACTCCTTCCAAAACTCAAAAGGTAACACGATTCCGCCCACCGAAGGTTGCATATAGAAACCTATAATGGGCATTATTTGGGCAATTCTTCGACAATGTTTAATAAGATCATCAAGGCAATTATTTTTCAGTGCGGAAAGGCTTACCAGTGCCGCATGATAACCTGCCGACACAGCGAAGGATGCTTCACCGACGGCCTGTTCGGTTTTTCCGCAGACGCCTGCTATTTTCAGTATTTTTTTATTCTGTAAGTCAGACCAAGAGTCTATCTCTTTGGATACAAGAGTCAGCAGGCTTTCATACATTCCGTGTTCTCGAATCTCGAATTGAGTGGAATGAACACCTATAGCTATTCCACCCACCCCGCAATCGATATAATAACGGACAAGCGCCTTCTGATACCGTTCATCCAATTTACGGCCTTTGGTCAAGGCCAAAGGAGTGGCGGGAATAACGGTTCCTTTTCGGAATGTATTTAGTAAGTCTATATCGATATCTGTGATTTTCATAGATAAGTGTTTTAGTTATGTTTGTTATTTTTAAAGTTTTATTATTTTAGTCGCCACTGTGTTTGGCTTAATTGTTCATTTTGGCATTGCCCAAAACGAACCAAAAGGCTAGTGCTCGTTCCCCGGCGACCCAAAACCGAAGCTACGGCGGAGCAAAATAATACTGACTCATCTAGTGCTCGATTATCAGATTTGTATAGCAGCTACCCCATTTTGCTCTTCGCCTCCGCTTTCGGATTGGGTACCCCGCCTTAAGAACGAAGGCACGGGAGGCTGACGCGTATTTGATCATCGAAGGGCTTCGCTTACTCGTGCGTCAGCGGACGCGCATTAGTTCCGCAGGCGGGGCACCCACACGGCACAGACGGCGTGGAAAGGGACGGGGCGATAGCCCGTTTGTCACTTTCAGCCGGCAAACCGATTGTGGGTCGCCGAGGAACGAAGCGCTAGCTTTTTGCTTCCTTTTGGGCAATGCCAAAAGGAAGGACAAGCCCGGGAGGACGCGGCAGCAATAAACTAAAGCATCCAAGTTTAAATTAAGATAGTAGCTATGTATAAAATAATAGAACATAAAACATACCATTAGTTACTTAATTAAAATTTACCGTCACCTACTTCAAAGTGAGTAGGTATATCTATATCTTTACCACCCTGCATAATCCATTCTGCTTGCATGCGGATAAGTTCTTTTGCTGTTACAGAAGGTTTGCCAAAGAGCCTGAACGATTTTGCGGCATCATTCAGATACGACCTGTCATTTTCGGTACATTTGATTATGGCCTTCTTGCCCATTATACTTGCCATCTCCTTCGCAACTTCTACCACAGAAAGTATTTCAGGGCCTGTTATATTTAAATAATTTGCAGGGGACGAACATTCACTCAATGCAAGCAATGTATAGTTATTTACATCCCCTTGCCACGAGATATTGAAATAAGCACAATCTGTCACTACCGGCTCATCATTCCATATCTTCTTTGCAATATCACATAAGACGCCATACCGCAGGTCAGTAGAATAATTGAGGCGCAAAAGCAATACCGGCGTTTTTTCTGTAAGGGAATAATATTCGAATATGCGTTCGCGTCCCAGACAGGACTGGGCATATTCTCCTACCGGGGCGGGGCGGTCAGCCTCTACAGACCCGCCTGTATCTTTAGATACTAATGAATAGACACAACCTGTGGAGAAGGCGACTATCTTCGAATCTTTGTAATGTTCGGCACAAACGGCGGGCATTAATACATTCATGGCCCATGTGTATGGTTCAGAACCCTGTGTTCCGAACTTCCGTCCGGCCATAAATATTACATTTTCCGTTTTGGGCAACGATTTCACCTGTTCCCTGTCATTCAGGTCGCAGGCAATGGTTTCAATACCATATTCTTCGAGTAACAGTCTGCCCTCATCTGATAAAAACCGGGAAACAGCATACACTTTCTTATCTACATTGGCCATTTCTATGGCTCTTTTTGCCATAAGGGATAAGGATAATCCTATCTTTCCGTTTGCTCCCAATATAGAAATATCACCGGAAAGTGTTTTAATAAAGTCAATAAGCTGGCCGGACGGTTGAGAAACTAAGTCGTTTAACTCCCGTTCATTTTGTGGTGTGTTTATCATAAATTCGTCAGTTTTTTGTCTACTTCTTTACCGTATTTGTTATTCTTACATTCACATTCTCCGGGTCGGTCAGGACATCTTTCCCTCCGGGTTTAAGCTGTGTTATCTTATTAAAATGCGAATTATGAACGGGAGCGAGAAACTCCAGGGCTATATCTGCTTTATAAGAAAGAATATCGTTCATATAGATATTATACATATTCCCGGGTTTGAAACCTTGTCCGTATTGTCCGTTCCCGTAAATACGCATGACTTTTCGCTTACCGCCTTTGGGTCCATCGCTGATATTGGAACAATAAATATTATATATCTTTGGTTGCGAAGGGAGGAGAATCATCACATGGTGTATACCCGATGTTTCAATATTGCGGCAGGTAATATCATGTATGTCTCCACCATAAGAATAATCGGAATATCTGACAGGCAAGAGAGGAAATACATATTTGTTATTGCTCCATCTCGATTCGTCAAAAGCTGCCAGAATAATGGAGTCGTCGGATGTTTCCCCTGTGATGTTCTCAATCAGTATATCCGATCCCCCTTGTATTATGCTGACTCCGTCCCCGTTTTTCACAGTGGTATGCAATTCGAGATTGCTGACATGGCCATTCTTGCATCCGTTGGTCAATACAATGCCCCAGCTATGGGTTTTCTGTACTTTCAGTCCGGATATTTCAAAACCATCTACATAAGAAAACAAGATTGTGAAATTTCTCCATCCCCAGTAATCTCCCAGCCATTTTTCCTTAACACCTGTTTTGGGATTGACTCCTTCGTAGAAATTCTCAGCACCTTCGATTACAGCTCCGTTTTTACCTACAATCCTGATATTTTTGGCAGGTAATAATTGTTTTACATAGCTATTCGGATTCTGCTCATCTATATCGAGATTACCGGAACGGATGATATTATCAAAAATCTGGTCGGCCAGTTTAATTTTACATCCGTCGACTACCATTGTTGTATTGGATGGCAGGGCGATAGCTTCCGTGATAAGGTAAACAGTATTATCTTTGAACAAGATGGTGCCACCATTACACTCTTTCAGAAAGCCAAGCGCATTAGAAATTTTTTCGGATATATTCTTTCCTTCAAAATCTTCCGGTTTGACTACAATGGATTTGTCGCCATTTTCAAGATTCTTTGATTCCCGAGCAAATGTGATACCCGGATAAAAGGAAAAAATCAGAAATGCAAACAATATCAGTCTCATTTTTCTACTGTTTTATTAGTTGATTTCTTACGGATTATACTACGGATCAGCCAGTACAACAAGCGGAAAAACAGGATTAAGAAATAGAAGCCTATACTCAAACTCAACACCCATAACAATTGTGTATACAGTTCTTTCCACTCCGTATCAAAGGCAATAATGGAATATACATTCAATAAGAAAGCAAATACAAAGCAGGCTCCCCATATGATTAACTCTGTCCGTTGCCTTTTCGCTGTTATTTTTATT
The DNA here is from genome assembly GCF_900079725.1 of uncultured Dysgonomonas sp. Classification (NCBI taxonomy): domain Bacteria; kingdom Pseudomonadati; phylum Bacteroidota; class Bacteroidia; order Bacteroidales; family Dysgonomonadaceae; genus Dysgonomonas; species uncultured Dysgonomonas sp. The sequence continues at coordinate 4,002,671 of NZ_LT599032.1, read as the reverse complement.
TTAATATCTTTCATATTAGTGTCTATTATAAGTAAGGTATTTCGTATTCTTTAGGGAACTCAATTACAGAACGTTCTTCCATCGCTTTATTTCCCAACAGAGCCAAAACAGATGCATAATATGCTTCTTCGACAAGCATCGGCATTGATTCTCCGGTGATGACCGAGGTACAGTAAGCCGACACGAGTGCCAGTGAACCGTCATCTACAGCAGCACCTGTTGTATTAGAGCCGTCGTGCGTCTGAATGTTGTCTAAAATAGGTTCGCCCAATGCCTTAGATGCAGTTTCAGGCACCCAGCTAGGGCCGGCAAACGGTATACTGTCGAATACCTTATGTTCTATCTGATTTATCAGTTGCTGTATTCCCGGAGCCGGTTTTGGATTTTCCATATATAGCAACCCCTGGGCAAGTTCGAGTGTACCCTTGTGACCGAGTACCTGCTCATCCATTCCGTAATGCTTATTCGAGATAATGGATTCGAATGTCATACGCAAGCCGTTGGAATAATGATAAATAACGCTTACACTATCGTAAACTTCGCGACCATCTTTCCAGAAAAGAATATCACCGAAGCCTGTAATATAGTCAGGCAGGGATTTATTTACCCAAGTACCCATCTGTAGTTGATGTGATGCAAGTTCAGTCATCAAACCACCTGAAGACTCCCTGTATAAACGCCAGTTTATCTGTTTCTCCAATGATGGTTCAGGTACAGGCCTGCGCCAGTCGTTATTCCTATACCAGAAATTACGAAGTCCTACAATCTCGCCGATTGTACCGTTTTGTATGAGTTCCAGAGCTTTCAGGTATTTAGGGTCGAACAATCGTTGCAGACCAATATACAATACTTTGCCGCTCTCTTTATATACTTCATACATCTCCTTACATTCGTCCAGAGTTCTGGCCATAGACTTTTCGCAAAATACGTGCTTACCTGCTTTAAGTCCGGCAATGGAAATAGGAGCGTGCTGATTGAGAGGAGTAGAAATCAGGATACCATCGACATCGGCAGCATTAATGGCTTCATTGTAATCTTTATACTGCTTGGCTTTTGGGCATAGCTTTGCCGCATTATCCAGATGAGGCTGGTAAATGTCACATATAGCCACTATTTCAGCATGGGGAATCTGTAATAGATGATTGATATGATACATTCCTCTTGAACCCGTTCCGATAATTGCAAGCCGGGCTTTTGAACCTGCCACATCCTTTTCTTTTTTCTGGGCATATGCATGCAGGAAAGGTAAAGAAGATAACAGAAGTCCTCCCCCTCCTACTACACCCATATTCTTCAGGAAATCTCTGCGAGATAAATCTTGTGTTTTCATTGTCTATATTGTTTTTTTAATATCGTCTCTTTTTTGTCTCAATGCGCCGAATCTTTTTCTTTAGCAAGTTCGAGGGCAGTAGTTGTTATATAATATTTTACCAACATGTTAGGTACTTCCCAATCAGGCATTTCACGGGTAATAAGAAAGTTGAAATACTTCTCCGCTACTTTCGAAAAGTGTGCTTCATGCCCGTCGTCCATACTCGGAGATATTTCTATCTCCAACATGCCGTCATATGCTTCTTTGAGGGAAACGGGATAAATATTTTTCAGGTCGTTGATTGCTCTTTCAATATTCTTCCTGAAATCGCTTTCGGTAGTTTCTGCCCCTTTTTTGATATAAAGCCTGGATTTATAGTCTTGCTCTTTTCCCTGTAATACTAAGAGTACCGCTTTGGTCCCGTTAATAATTGTCTTATGCGTATCTCCGGTCCCTTCAGGTGCCTGATAATCCCATACTACTTTTATTCCGACATTCACTCCCTTTACCTGATAGCTGATCGTACCATTAGCATTGACGTATAACACAGAATCTTTTATATATTTATTCAAATAATCCGGAAACTTCTCTGCCTTTGTAGAACGGTGGAATTGTTCTAAAGTGACAGGCGTTGCCCAATGGCTGGCATCCGTTATTTTTACATCTTTCTTATAATCCAACGCAACCTCAGGGAAGCACTTCCAGTTGACAATATCAATCAGATGCGTGGTAACATCCACAATCCCTTCGCCCTGCTGCTCCACATCGTAATACCATGCAGGACGGATAAGAGGATTTCCCGATACGATTTTATAGAAATGGTGTACGCTCTCCATTTCTACGGCAGGATTTTCCGGCGTACCTTTGGTAATAGCGCCAAAGAGTTCTTTGTCCTGCATCAGCACACGGTTCAGAATATTGATAAAATTATAGCGTTCGGTCATGATATCATACAAAAGTACATCATTCTTTGCAGAAAGGATGAACGCATCCCTCAATTGCTCGAAAGAAGCTTTATCTATTGCCATCGGTTTGTCGGCAAGGACATTCAATCCTGCACCGACGGAGCGCAGGATATAATCGGTTTTCAACTGGTTATTTCCTGCCAGCACTACAACGTTCCCGCTCTTATCGGATAGCATTTTTTCGAAGAAATCATCCCCTGTATATACTTTAAGGTTCCAATATGTGGGATTATTCTCACGGGTGTTATATGAATTAATCATATCCACATAGCTATTCAGTTCGGGCCCGTTCGGAGCATATACCTGTACGTTGTAGTTGAGTTGTTTCAACATCGATTTTTGCAATAAAGCCGCATGGAAGTGTGCAGGAGCTACTGTGATCAAGCGTACTTCACCTTCCGAACCGTTAAACTTCTTACTTTTCGATTGCATATTACAAGCTGTCATTAGAATCAAAACCGGAAGAAAACAGAATATATATTTTATTTGTTTCATACTATAACTTATTTTGGAGTTTGAATGACCATGATTGAATCTTATGTCCGTATACAGCAAAGAATATCAGGTATATGTAGCATGGGATCAATACCCAGTAAGCATGTTGCAAGTCCCAGAGGTCGGCAAAAGTACCATAGACAATCGGCATGATCGCATTCCCGCTCAATCCCATAATCATCAGTGAAGATCCTATCTTTGTAAACCGCCCTAATCCTTTTATCGACAGCGGCCATATGCCTGCGTAAATAAGGGCGTTAGGTAGTCCGAGCGCACATAAGAACCAGATAGAAAGAGTACTTTCATGGCCGAGAATAACCACTTCCCTACTTACCAGGATAATAGCGAAAGACAATAATAATCCGAGTGTACAGCAAACCTGCAATGCCCTCGTTTGAGAAACATATTTGGGTATTAATACAATTCCTATTATGTAGCCGATTATTGTCGCCGTCAGAGTATAGGAAGGGAAAGCCTTGGCCTCTAAAAGGTTCATCCCCATTGAACCTGCATAACTGATAATGGTGTCGATGGCTATAATCTGTGTCCCTACATGAACGAACAGAGCGAATGCACCCAGAATAAGATATGGAAACTGAAAGATGGAAGTCCTCTTATGAGTACAATTCTCCTCTTCTTTATTATTTTCTGCCGGATCAATTTCCGGCAATACAGAATAGCGAACAAACACTCCAAACAGGAATAATAGTACGGATAAGATAGCATAAGGTTTTATTACCCTGCGAATAAGATCATCGAGCATCATATTTTTGGATGCTTCGTCCAATGTGCCGGATTCTAATAGAGTAAACAAACTACTGTCTGTAACCTTCAGTACGACGGCGGCAAAAATAAGAGGAGAAACTATACCTGCAAATTTGTTGAATATTCCCATCATACTTATCCTCTTGGCTGCGCTCTCGATAGGCCCTACAATGGTTATATACGGATTGGCTGCCGACTGGAGTATAGTCAGCCCGGCGCCGATAACAAACAATCCGGCAAGGAATATTCCATATGTACGGGTAAGAGCAGCAGGGATAAATAATGCCGCCCCTATGGCCATACAGAAGAAGCCATACATTATCCCCCGTTTGTAACCCACTTTATTTAATATATGGGCAGATGGAATAGACAGACAGAAATAAGCTATATAAAAGGCAAAAGCCACGAAGTACGATTCGAAGTGAGTCAACTCACACGCAATCTTAAAGTATGGAATAAGGATCGCATTAACCCATGAGACCAAACCGAAGATAAAGAACATCGCACCTACAATAACTATTGCAATGGTTGTATTACGTTTGTTTAATTGTTGATTGTTTATTTGACTCATGGGTATTTTTGGGTTTCAATATTTAAAGATTTCAGGATTTAAAGATTAAGGAGCTTGTTTACAGTTTCATTTCCCAACCCGGCTGATAATCGCGGCTCCAATATTTCATTGCATCGGCATCGTGTACGATACGCCCGTTGGCCGGGTCTATATTGAGCGACCGACCTACGCGCTGGGCAATATTACCTGCCTGCATCAGTACCGTACTCTTATGTCCTGAAACAATATCGGAATTTAGTTTTTCTCCTTTTCTGATACCATCAAAGAAATTGTTTATATGCAGTGCATCGAGGCTTTCGGCAGGATTCATCAGGTTGCGCGGATCTATTTCAATCTTGCTATACTGTTGTTTAACTACTTTGTTATCCATATCGAAAATCCTGTAACCGTCGCTTCCGGTAATCAGCATGCTACCCTTGTCGCCGTAGAACATAGAGCCTACACTACTTCCTTCTATGGTACGTCCATTGCAGCTACGGCCTTCCCAAGTCATGGATTTGCTTTTGCCGAATTCCATATTTATTACCTGAGTATCCGGAGTTTCCCAGTCGTCTTTGAAGAAATAACGACCTCCGGCTGAGTTCACCATCGTAGGATATTCCAGTTCCATACCCCAACGCAGTATATCGACCATATGTGTGCCGTTATTCATCGATTCGGCTGTTCCCCAGCGCCATATCCAGTGCCAGTTGTAATGTACTATATTATCCTTATAAGCTACACGTGGCGCAGGTCCTTGCCACAGGTCCCAATCGAGCCATTCGGGTACGGCAACTTCCTTGCCTACACCAATCGACGGACGGTTGTTGGTATACCATGCTTTCCCGAAGTGAACATTGCCGATAATGCCTTCTTTTATTGCCTGTATACCTTCCTGCACGTTTGGCCATGAACGTCTTTGGTTACCCATTTGCACAACACGGTTGTATTTGGCTACGGCATTGATCAATATTTCGCCTTCTTCGGGACAATAGCTACACGGCTTTTCCAGATACACATCTTTGCCTGCCTGCATTGCCATCAACGCACCGGGAGCATGCCAGTGGTCGGGTGTAGCGATAATAACCGCATCCACATCCTTCGACTCAAGGACTTTGCGCAAGTCCTTTTCACCCTTCGGTCTGTTTCCCTGAATCTTAGCTACAGCATCGGAACATTTGGCAATAGCACGGCTATCTACGTCACATATATAGGTTATCTCACAACCTTTTTGTTTCGCAAAGTTTGCAGCCAAAGCTCCGCCCCGCGAATTAACTCCGATTGCGGCAACCCGTATTTTGTCGTTTGCCCCGTTGATATTGGAATAACTTTTTGCACTTAAACCGTTTAAAACTCCCCCAAATGAAAGGGCTGATGTGCTCACAATTGCTTTTTTTATGAAATCACGTCGTGTACTCATGATAATGTGTTTTATAGAGGTTAAATTTGATTCTTAGTTACCTAAATACAAAGAAACTCTTATTTGATCCAAAACCGAACTCAAATGACGCCTTAGTATGCTCAAAAAACGTCAACATCAGCCTGTAGCACTCCAAGGCCTTTATTATCCACATATAACCAGATATTCTGATCATTACGGATACCGTTTTTCGCATTTAAGACAAATAATATTAAATTTAGCGGCAAATATGGTGATTGTCTCCACAAGCTACCAACATCCTGAATTACAATATATTTAACTACAAAACTTGTTGGTATATATAAATAGTTAAGAGCGTTATTTTTTCGTATTTTGAATTTTATGTTAATAATCTATTAATAGTATGGTATCAATATCAAGGCCAGGTCTCAGACCTATTTATTACTTTTTACCTGCGACAGCAAAAGCCAGTTATGATTATAAAATGCTGCATCAAATACTTTCTATTACTGAAGTCGTCTTGACTTTTTATTTTTTACCACAGAGTAAAAAGAATAAAAGGTGTTTTTCACTTTAATGTAGAAAAACGGATATATTATCAATAGCAAATAGTCATTATTTACATAAAACAATACTCTTTCTCTCTCTTTTTACTCTGTGTTGAAAATGTCAAGATGAGTTCCATAGTTTCGTATTTGTTACTATAGTTTAAATATCAGGTTGAGGTATATAAATAACTTTACTTAGCTTTCTGATTGGAAATATAAAAATTAAATTTGAATATTTGGGCGATTAAACAATGTTTAGATTATTTTTAAGATTTGGAACCAGCTTAAATTTTATATGTTCTATTGTACAATTAGCTTATCTACCTTAAATAAAAAAGTTTTAAACTAAACCTATCTAACTATGCTAAAGATACTTGTATTGACAGATTTTTCGAGTGGCTACAGCCGTCGGCTGTTGGAGGGTATTATTCGTTATTCGAGAGAAGTAGGACCATGGTCATTCCTGCGAATGCCTCTGTATTATCAAATGATGTATGGGGAAGCGGGGGTTGCAGACTTTGCAAAGAAATGGAAGGCAAATGCTATAATAGCACAATTGCGGGACGTTAATCTCGAGTTATTCGAAACTCTGGATATTCCTATTATCGTACAAAACTATCGCGACAGGAATAAATCCATTTCGAATCTGACAGGAGACTACTACGAAACGGGGGTTATGGCTGCGGATTTTTTTCTGGCAAAAGGCTATCGTAATTTTGCATATTATGGATATCCGAATGCGATCTGGTCTCGCGAGAGAGGATTAGGATATAAGGACAGGATTGAAAAAGCCGGATATAAATGCAAGATACTGGAAAACAAAAACCCCGACAACAAAGAATGGCTCTACAACACAGAATATATGGGAAAGTGGCTTCAGTCGCTACCTAAGCCTACTGCCCTCTTCGCTTGCGATGATTATTATGCACTGCAAATATCGGAAACCTGTAATATATATAATATCAATATACCCGACGAAGTAGCCATCCTTGGTGTAGACAACGATACATTATTATGTAACTTATCTACTCCCACTCTATCGTCTATAGTACTCGACGTAGAAAACGGCGGCTATCAGGCGGCCAGGTTACTCGACAAATATATCAAAGGAGAGATAAACGATGCCTTCAATATAGTAGTCAAACCCCTGTATATAGAAAACAGGTCGTCGACAGATAAATATGCTGTTTCGGACGAACATATAAGGACAATACTGGATTATATCAGTGAAAATTACAGCAACAAAATATCTGTGAATGATATAGTCGACATTGTTCCTTTGTCGAGAAGGGTGCTTGAGAAAAAATTTAAAGCCTTAGTGGGTACATCTATATACCAATGTGTACTGGATCATCGTATCAATCATTTTATCAAACTACTGTTAACCACCGACGAACATTTACCGGATGCTGCTATACAAGCCGGATTCGACGATTTCAAAAATGTATCGCGGATATTCCGGAAGTATAAATCCATATCGCCTGCTGAATACAGGAAATTGTATAAAAAGCAGTAAAAATTGATCGTCTCTCGCAAAGACGTGAAGTAGTAAAAACAACTGTTACTTTTTCTCAAACATTTATCTATATAACACAGATAACAAGCGTGTTATTGGGCAACAGGTTGTGATGTAAAGAAATAGTGAAAAGGTGTTACCTTTGTTACTTTTTCAAAGTAGTAAGTATTGAGTAATAAGTTGAAAGTAATATGAGATACAAGTAGACAAGACACAAGTAGACGAGTTGTTCACTGATGACTGATGACTGATATATCTGTTATTTTTGTTACTTTTTGAAAAACAGTTGCGAGTTACTTTGCCCTGCGGGCAGTTACAGAACTAAAAAGCTAACGGCTAATAGCTATCAGCTAAAAGCTGATATATCTGTTACTTTTGTTACCTTTTTGAGTTAATAGTAGCTGATAACATGCATCAGCAAGCCCTTCCCTTTAACTGAATACTGTTTGGTGAAAAGGTCAGGATTTCATGTTTCAAATGAAACTTTGACGTCTTATGAGAACAGTCATTCGCATTACAAACCATATTCTGAAAATATAAAAGCTTAATTTTGAGCTATCGTTTAATCAGTCCTAACCGATAACTAAAATCAAAACCTGAAATGAGAACTATAATAGAAAATGCTGCTTTAATCCTACCAGAAGGGATACTAAAAAACGGCTTTGTCGTATGCACCGACAGCATTATATCGCAGATAGGAGAAGGTTCTTTTGACGAATACAGCGATTCTGATGTAGTTATCGATGCTAAAGGTAACTATGTTTCTCCGGGATTTATAGATATGCATACACATGGTGCAGGAGGACATGATTTCATGGACAATACAGTGGAGGCATATCTGGGATCGGCCCGTACACATGCACGGTATGGAACAACAAGCCTTGTTCCTACTACACTGACCAGCACTACAGAAGAATTGCTGGATACATTTGCTGTATACGCACAGGCAAAAGAGCAAAATACAGATGGAGCAGACTTACTGGGATTGCATCTCGAAGGGCCTTATTTTGCCTATAATCAACGGGGCGCTCAAGATCCTAAATACCTGCGAAATCCTGAGCCGGAAGAATATAACATGATATTAGCCCACGGAGAGAAACACATTATCCGCTGGAGTATGGCGCCTGAACTGAATGGCGCTTTAGAATTGGGACGTTTGTTACGGTCGAAAGGTATTCTTGCCTCACTCGGGCATACTGACGCACTGTATGAAGAGGTTATCGAGGCATACAAGAATGGGTTCACTCATGTCACCCACCTCTATTCCTGTATGTCTACAATCACCCGCCGCAACGCCTACCGCTATGCAGGAGCCGTCGAAGCCACTTATATGATAGATGATATGAGTGTGGAAATTATTGCAGACGGAATACACCTTCCTAAGTCGCTACTCCAGTATGTATGTAAATTTAAGTCCATCGATAATATTGTATTATGTACCGATTCTATGAGAGCTGCCGGCATACCTGACGGGGAGTATATATTAGGCAGCCAGGACAAAGGACAGACGGTAATCGTTGAAGACGGTGTGGCTAAACTGACCGACCGCAGTGCTTTTGCCGGAAGCGTAGCTACTGCCGACCGGCTCGTGCGCACAATGATAGAAGTTGCCGGAATTTCTTTATTCGATGCCATAAAGATGATAACGCGTAACCCTGCCCGTATCCTCGGAGTGGATAAGACAAAAGGTTCACTTGAACCGGGAAAGGATGCCGACATTATTATCTTCGATTCTGATATTTCGGTACAAACAACAATCGTAAAAGGTAAAGTAATTTATACACAAAACAATAATCTTAAATCATGATCTTTAAAAAGAACAAGTTGACGGTAAAGATATATACCACAACCAAGGAAATGTCAGTCAATGCTGCGTTGGATGTTTCTACGCAAATAAAAGAGCTTCTCAGCCAGAAAGAACATATCAATATGATTTTTGCGGCAGCTCCTTCTCAGTCTGAATTTCTAAAAGAACTGGTTAGCTATAAAGATATAGATTGGGGTAGAATCAATGCTTTTCATCTCGATGAGTATATTAATTTGAGTGACGATGCACCACAAAGATTTGGCAATTTCCTCAAAAAAGAGATATTCGGACTATTACCGTTCCGCAATATTTACTATCTTGACGGAAATAAACCGGTTGAAGAAGAATGCAGACGTTATACAGCCTTGCTGGAGAATTATCCACCAGATATCGTATGTCTGGGCATAGGCGAAAACGGACACATCGCATTCAATGATCCTCATGTCGCAGATTTCAATGATACAGAGACGGTTAAAGCCGTTACACTGGACGAAATGTGCAGGCAGCAGCAGGTAAACGACAAGTGCTTTGCCAGAATAGAAGATGTACCGAAACAAGCATTGACATTGACGATACCCACCTTGTTATCAGCTCGGTATCTGTACTGTATAGTTCCGTTCAAATCCAAATCGCAGGCTGTTTATAATATGATAAACGGAGATATTTCAGAAGCTTGTCCGGCATCTATACTTAGGACTGAGGATGATGTTATCCTGTATCTCGATAAGGATAGCGCCTCGTTATTAGTTCAGTGAGGATAGCCAAAATAATAAATGGGTCTCAGACCTTAACCTTATAATAATTACCGCTATATGAAATCAAGAATTATAGTAATATCAATCATCTTTCTGTTTATATCAGCAGGATTGTATTCCCAAGATGTAATAAAACTCGGAATTATAGGACTGGATACATCACACTCTCCGGCATTTATCAAACTGTTGAATGATAAAAATGCCCCTGAACAGTACAGAGGATTCAAGATTGTAGCAGCTTATCCTTACGGATCGAAAACGATAGAGAGCAGTGCAAAACGCATACCCGGATATATTGAAGAGGCCGAGAATCATGGAGTAAAGATAACGTCTTCGATTGCCGAAATGCTCAAACAAGTAGACTGTGTACTCCTCGAAACCAATGATGGTAATTTGCATCTGGAGCAGGCCCTTGAAGTATTCAAAGCCGGTAAGCCTGTGTTTATAGATAAGCCGGTAGCCGCTAATCTGGCTGAAGCGATTGCAATATTCAAATTGGCAAAAAAATATAATGTACCTGTATTTTCTTCTTCCGCCCTCCGCTATTCTCCCGTAAATCAGGAAATACGCAAAGGCAATCACGGAAAAGTAATTGGAGCGGACTGCTATTCTCCCGATGCATACGAACCCAGCCATGCCGATTTCACGTGGTACGGCATCCACGGCGTGGAAACGTTGTACACCGTTATGGGAACCGGATGCACAGAGGTCAGCCGTTTATCTACAAAGGATTTCAGTGTAGTTACAGGTGTATGGGCAGACGGCAGGATAGGAACATTCCGCAGTATCCGCACAGGTCATAATTACTTCGGAGGTACGGCTTTCTGTAGTTCAAAAGTAGTACAGGCCGATGGCTATAAAGGTTATGGGGTTTTACTAGATCAGATCCTGCAATTCTTTAAGACAAAAGAAGTACCTATCGACCCTGAAGAAACGATCGAGATATTTACATTCATGGAAGCATCGAACGAAAGTAAACGGCAGAACGGATCTCCGGTACTGATGGAAAGCATTTTGGAAAAAGGGAAACTTGATGCGGAACGCATCCTGAAAAATCTAAAAGACTGATATTCTTCATCTATTGCAAACAAGTAGAAGTTATTTAATGAGTAGTTACACTTCTGAAAAGATGAAACATGAAACTGCCCGGCCGGGCAGTTTCATCTTACACAGATACTTTCGCATCTTTGATTCACTACTTAGTCCTATACTTAGCCGGTTTCTGAGTTATAAGTTCTATGAAATATTTCTTTACGACTTCAGCCTGTTCAGTAGTTACAGTCAAATAACTATGCATACCTTCAGCATCCGGAACAAAACGTGAGATTGCATTATCATCTATCTCTATCTTGCCCGGTCCCGATGAACCGAAGTAGCCTTTGTCTTTTTCCACAACATAAAGTAAGGAGGTCAAATCCCAAGTCTGCCTGTCGTATGGCATTGGCAGATATGCTTTATAACCTTCCACTAGCGGATTTACCATCCCCCAGTTGAAATCAGTCTCTATACTCTTTGATGGATAGAGGATGGCATCACCCAGTTCGTAAGGAGAAGCAACAATAGGTGTTGGCCATTCTTTCATCACTCTTTGCACAGCCGGAATATCACATTTCACATTGAATTCCTGAAAGTTCTGATCCGTGAAATGTCCCAACATAGCAGAAAGCAGAACCACTTTCTTCTTCACCAACTCTTTCCCTGTCAGCGGAGAATACTCGTCAGCAGGGCTATCAAGCAGTTGTGCAAGGTTGGTAGAAAAGCCTACAGAAACAACGTATACAGAAGCATCAGGCTGAGCAGCCAGTACTTTGCGGTACAATGCTACAGATTTAGGATATGAATCATAGTCCTTTACAGTCCGTTCAAATACAGGCTTACCATTCTCTTGCATCTGACATACCGCCCGCACAAAATTGTCTTCGTTATCGATACTGGTTCCGTTGACAACTGTACCAACAGGTATATCAGGATGTCCATACCATGTATTCATTACGTCTACATATTCAGCACAATACTGACTAACTTTGGTTGTAGGAATAGCCAGTAGATTAACTCTTCCCGCCTCTATGTATTTATATAGCATATCTAATGCCAGAGCGTCATCGACATCGTTACCCATATCGGTATCAAATATAATATTGATAGGTTCTGTATTGGCCGATTGTTGCGATGTTTCAGCTTTCTTACCAGAACAGCCAACCACGATAAATGCTATAATAGCTGTGAATAGAATTGTTTGTTTCATAATATATATTTTAAGTTTCAATAAGATATTCAGACAATTACGAACGTCCGGCTAGGATAATCAATCCCAAACCACAGATAAAGAGAATAAACATCAGGGTCAATAGTGTATTTACAGTTTTGGACGTACCTTTAAACTCTTTCCATATAAATATACCCCATATTGCCGCAATCATAGGCGCACCCTGTCCCAGAGCATACGAAATCGCAGCCCCGGCTTTTCCTGCTGCAATGTAACTGAACAATGTACCTAAAGCCCAAATACAGCCACCCAGAATACCAACCATATGCGTACCGAATGAACCGGAAAAATACTCTTTATAAGTAACGGGAGAACCTACAAACGGCTTCTTCATCACAATCGTATTAAATACAAAATTGCTAAGAAGTACACCTAGTGCAAATATAAAGAAGGCTGTATAAGGAGTTATCATACCAGCGGTAGGTTGGTCAAAGTTATCCAAATCCATTGCCGCTGCCACAAAGCGATAAAAGAACGACATCAGGATTCCGGCCAGTGCAGCTAACAGGATTCCTTTCCTGGCATCCTTATCGGTTTTCTTACCTGCTGTTTTCTTGCTGGCTGCTATTCCGTTAAGGATAATAGCAATAACGATAAGAAATACCCCTAAGAACAGTGTTACAGGATCGCCTTTAGGTGTGCTGAAGTAATTGATAAACACCCCCAGAACTAAAGCCAAACCCACACCCAGAGGGAAAGCAACAGACAATCCTGCAATGGAAGTAGACGCAGCTAACAGGATGTTAGATGCGTTGAAAATAACACCACCGATCAATGCACTTACCAGAAATGATGTGTCAGCCTGGTTTAGGTCGTCTATAAAACTTCGTCCCGAGTCGCCGAAGCTGCCCAAAGTAAATGCCATGACAACCGCAAATATCAGCATACCGATGGCATAATCCCAATAAAACAATTCGTACCGCCATGTCTTTCCTGCCAGCTTCTGGGTATTACCCCACGAACCCCAGCAGAGCATGGTAACAAAGCAGAACAATACTGCTAGAGAATAACTATCTACGATAAACATATCACTTTAATTTTTAGATTTGAATTCCACTTCTTTTCTGAAAGGTATGGACGATTGTGCGCCCATCTTTGTCACAGTTATAGCGGCGCATTCCGATGCGAACTTTACGGCATCTACAAGCTTGGCTCCTTCCGATATAGCTACCGTTATCGCACCACAGAAAGTATCGCCCGCAGCAGTCGTATCCACGGCATCAACTTTCTGAGCAGGTATTTCGTGAAAAGTATCGCCATCTTTAAGTAAGGCTCCCTGCGAGCCAAGTGTAATCACCACCTTATCCACTCCTTTAGCACTTATTATCTGAGCAGCTTTGCGGGCACTGTCCCAATCCGCGACTTTGATACCCGATAGTATCTCCGCCTCCGACTTGTTAGGAATAAGCATATACAGATTCTTGAGTAAAGAATTAGACAAAGACTGCGCCGGAGCAGGATTCAGAATAACCCGAATACCTTTGGCAGAAGCTATTTCTGCTACATATTCTACAGTTTCTATTGGTATTTCCAGTTGCATCAATAAGATATCGGCTGAACCTATAGCCGACTCTGCATTGTTTATATCCTCGGAACACAAAGTCATATTTGCTCCCGAAGCCACAACTATGCAATTCTCACCATTTCTGTCTACTGATATAAGAGCTACGCCGGACGGAAAGTTGGGATCTGAAAGAATGTAACTGGTATCGAGTCCTTCCTCCTCGTATTGCTTCACCGATTGGCGTCCGAAGAGATCGTTACCCGTCTTTGCTATAAAAGTCACATTTCCTCCCAGACGTGCTGCGGCAATAGCCTGATTTGCTCCTTTTCCGCCGGGGTTCATAAAGAAGGTGCCACCCAATATGGTTTCTCCGGGAACAGGCAAGCGATCCGATTTCACGACCATATCTGTGTTACAACTTCCTAACACTACTATTTTTTTTGAGTCCATCTACATTATATTAAAAGATTACCGAATATTGTTTTTGTTTTTTGACCTATCTTACTTCTGAAATATCTCTGGATATTTTCGTATAAAATAGACCGGGGTACAGCTCCACGCATGGCAATAGCTATTCATTGGATAGAAATTGTAGGGTGACCTGAATTCATCTTGAGGATCATATACCTCCCAGAATGTATCTGCACCTTTTTTCAACATACCTCCCCAATAATTTTCAACTACCTTGCGTGCTTCATCAGGCAGGTCACTGTCTATCAATGCCTGGACATAATAATGATACATATATGGCCCACCCGGATAACAAACATTTTCTGTTACAGGCAAAGCATTTAGTGCGCGTTGAGCCTGTGCTTTTGTTGGCACGCCGCCCAATACCATCCATACCTGCGAAGCATAAGATATCTGATCGTTTAGCAAACCTGTATAAAACCCGCTCTTCGGATTATAATAATTCTTTTGGGCAGCTTTTGTCATTTTCTTTATCAATGCAGGAAGTTCAGCCACTTCGCTTTCCCGGTTCAACTGCTTAGCAAGCTCATAAGTCTCACGAAGGGCAAAAATGGAAATCCCCTGTAAAGAAACCTCTCTGTGAAAATTATCTTTCCAGTCGAAGAAAATCCACCATTCCCGGTTTGCCCGCTTAAAGTCCATCAAGCCATTGTCCTGTAAATAGTTTTTCACAATGTCAACCTGCTTTTTGGCTACAGGCCACAGATCATCCACAGTTTCCCGATCATTCGTCGCTTTCAGATAATCTTTAAGCGAGACTGTAAAAAGGAACGAATAATCCAACAATTTTTGTCCCGACTGTGGATGTGGTTCCGGCACTTCAAATACTGTCCCGTGTAACCAACCCTCAGGCTGGCTCAAAGCTGCAAGCAGATACAGGCATCGTTTAGTAAGATTATTTTGCCTGAACGATTCATAGTTGGCCAATGCCTCAAGGTACAAATCGCCAAGCCACAATCGCTGATCTCTTTTCGGACCATCCTCATATACAGTCTGCATACATTCTTTGAGTGTATGCAACCCTACTCTGTCTATATCTTTGAATATCTGAGGGGTAGTATTCAGCAACGGTTCGGGTGTAGAAGAGGCAGAAGTTACAGCTTTACAACTCATACCTGAGATATTGAAATCGTAAGACGAGTTGGCTAGTAATTCTATCTTCACATAACGGAACGATACCCTGCGCGGAATGGTAACAACAGCCGGAAAAGTCATCACTGTCATAACCTCATCCTGTAGCCATGCCCGGCTGAGACTTCCTGCAGGAAATGGGTCGAAAGGAGTTACCACCTCCGACGGAACTTCTCCGAATGTCAGTTTAAATCGTAAAGGAGCATCGGGCGTATTGGCCAGTATACCAACCGAGAAACTGAACGAACCGGTAATATGTTCTCCGAAGTCTACAATCACCTTCGATTTAAAAGATTCTTTATACAAGTCTTCTATAGCCCCGATCCTCATTGCTTTCCATCCCTGAAAAGCGTCCGGATCTTTCACCATTTCTACTTGTTGCAGGGGTTTCTTTTCCGTTACAATCAATACCGGCTTATTCGCTTCGGCTTTTTCCAGCCATGATTTTCTTTTAGCGCCATAAATATCCTGACCATACGAAAATGTATGAGAGAATATTAACAGTAGTAAGAATATTGATGTTCTATTTATCATTATTTCATTTTCATTAAATATGAATAATAAACAAAAGGATGCACCGAAGGTGTACTACTTAGAAAAATGATCGATGCATCCTCTTCTAAAAAATACTATAGTTCAGGAAATACCCAAGGGCTGCGATAATCCGGTTTCAGATACTTGTCCGCATCCGGATTATTAAATGTCCTGCTATAATCGTCATAGATAAGCCTTGCACCTCCCATACGTGCCGAGATATTACCCAATTGAGCATATTTAGCACACAGGCTTCCATTCTCTATAGTACATGCTGTCTGCATATTTCGGGTCTTCATGCATTCCAGGAAGTTGGTTATATGATCTTTATGATCCCGATAATCGGCTTTCATGCTGGTCTTACCAATCTTATTCCCTTCGGGAAATACCTCCCAGTCGTCACGATTGGCTACTAAAGTGCCATTTGTACCCTTAAACAATACTCCATAGTTTTTTCCATATGGGCCACTTTCTACGCCAGCACTGTTAGACCACGTCATGATGAAGTCTTTGAAGCCATACGTAACCTCCATAGAATCGAACGTCTGATGTGCTCCTTCCGGAAAATAGAATTTACCACCCGATGCAATCGTATATTCAGGCATCGTTTTCACATCCATACCCCATAATCCCATATCCAGCAAGTGCACCCCCCAGTCAGTCATCAGGCCGCCACCGTAATTCCAGAACATACGCCACGTCCCATGAAAACGTTGCTGATTGAAAGGTAAC
The DNA here is from genome assembly GCF_900079725.1 of uncultured Dysgonomonas sp. Classification (NCBI taxonomy): domain Bacteria; kingdom Pseudomonadati; phylum Bacteroidota; class Bacteroidia; order Bacteroidales; family Dysgonomonadaceae; genus Dysgonomonas; species uncultured Dysgonomonas sp. Next base: position 3,985,939 of record NZ_LT599032.1, on the reverse strand, counting down.
AGAGGCATCGGTCCCAACCATCTTTCGAAATCAACACCCTCAGGTATTGCACTATCGGTCACAGGAGAGGGAAGAGCTGCATAATTAAAGTTGCCCCATACTTTTACCTGTCCTATTTTCCCCAAACGCCCTGCACGTATATATTCTATCATTTGCTGCCAATGCTTGCTGCTACGCTGCTGCTGCCCCACCTGCACTACCGTATTGTATTTCTTTGCCGCCTTGACCATTGCATCACACTCGGCGATACTATTGGCTATCGGTTTTTCTACATATACGTCTTTTCCCGCAGCACATGCATCTACAAATTGCAAACAGTGCCAATGATCGGGTGTACCGATAATAACGGCGTGTATATCCTTACGCCCGAGCACTTTTCTATAGTCGCTATATAGTTCGGCTTTCTGCCCGAAACTACTTTCCAGCTGAGAGGAACAGGTCGCCAATATGTTTTGATCTACATCACACAGAGCTAAGCACCGCACATTTTTATGCAACAAGAAGTCCGACAAATTGGCCCACCCCATATTCTTGCAGCCTATAAGAGCTACATTTACCGTATCATTTGCTGAACTATTAAAGAGTGAATTACTCCGTCCCAAGGATGGCATCATTGCACCTGCAGCCAATATAGAACCTGTTTTGAGAAACGATCGTCTTGAAATACTCATAATGTCAACATATTTGGTTATAAATCCCTGATCCAGATATTGCGGAATGCTACTTCAGTTCCATGATCCTGCAACATCAGAGGCAGACGGCCATGAGCATTATAATCAGGGAATCCGATATATGGTGTATTTCCTTTCAGTATATAGTTATTCTGCACCATTATGCCATTCAGTACAACAGTAATCATAGCAGGCGACTCTAATTTCCCGCCTGTCCCGAACTTCGGTGCTTTCCAATAGATATCATACACCTGCCATTCTCCATTTTTGGTATAGGCATTGGCTAACGGAGCCTGCTGCTTGTAGATACTGCCAGTCATGCCGTTAACATAGGTCTCATTATTGTCGATATCGAGAACCTGCACTTCGTAGCGTGTCTGGATAATAATACCGCTATTCCCCCTATCTTGTCCATTATAATGCTGCGGAGCAGGAGACTTGAACTCCACATGCAGCTGGCAGTCGCCAAAATATTTCTTTGTTGTTATAGAGCCGGTACCGGGAGCAACGATCATTTCCCCATTCTGAACTTTCCATTTAGCAGCTCCACCTTTTTCGGCCTGCCACATTGAAAGATCCGTGCCATCGAAGAGAATAACGGCATCGGAAGGCGGCTGATTCTTATCTGCTCCCGGAATTACTTTCGGAGGTTGCGGAGTATACCATTCTGTTTGTTCAGGACTCATTTGAGCTAGCAAATTAATACTGAACAGAGTTCCTATAACTAATAGTGCTAAATTTCTCATAATACTTTTATTTAATTATTTCTTTTCAAATTTGATAGACATCGCCTTGGTATCGAGAGTAACTTTATAATCTCCGCCTTCCCTTATCCAAAATTTATTATCAGGGTTTCCTCCTGCAACCAACTGTATTCTTGTTTCTTCAATACCTGCTCCGCCTACTATAGGCATCAGATAGTCACAATCCCAATTTGCAGTCCCGGTTTCTAACGGGAATTTCAACTCCCCGGCATTCAGATGCCCCTCGTAAGTATAAATACCTGTCTTAGCTTTAACCATGGGTGTCGGGCTGGAAATGTTCCATTCGGCAGGACTCGCGCTTCCTATCATATACACTCCATCGTAAGGAAAATCGTCCCTTTCGAATTTTACCGACATTTTCTTTGTGTCTACTGTTATCCTATAACCTCCGCTTTCGGTCAAAATCCACTTATTGTCAATCTTACCCTGAGACACATACATTAAATCTTTTTTCTTCATACCAGCTCCGTTTTCTGTTGGCATCAGATAATCGCAATCCCAGTTTCCCTTAGCCAGTGGCAGTTTTAATTCGCCGGCATTCAATTGTCCCGCAAAAACAAACTCATACGGATTGGCGGGATTCTTCCTCATCGCCATAGGTTTGGAAATATCCCATGCAGCAGCTGTAGCATCGCCTATCATGTAAATATTGTCGCAAATAAGATCGCCTCTCTCAAATTTGATCTCCATCTTATCTGTATTCAAGGTTACACTATAGATACCTGCTTTCGAAATGACCCACTTATTGTCGGGATTCCCCTTCGAAACGAACATTACATGTTTACTATTGATTCCGGCTCCATTCTGAACAGGCATCAGATAATTACAATCCCAATTACCTGTACCACTTTCGAGGGGTAGCTTCAGTTCACCGGCATTCAGAAAACCTGAATAAGTAAAGACATGCGGATCACTGCTGCTTTTCCTCATTGGATAAGGGTTTGTTATATCCCAACCGGCAGGGGAAGCGTCGCCCACCATATATACATTTTCGAATACTTCTTTTATCTCTTTTACACCGTCAACATGATTGTTTTTTCCATCAATGCTAATGAAGAATCCAATAAATGCCACACACATAATAACCAGTCGCTTAATTGTTCCCATATTCAGTTATATTTGGTTTAATAATTATTTCTTTTCAAACTTCACCTTCATATTATTCATATCTACCGTCACTTTGTAAGCTCCGGCGGATGTTATCTCCCACTTTTTATCAAGATTGTTATTATTCATGGCATCTGCTCCGTTTACAATCGTAGCGTCTTGCCAGTCACCGGTTATAGGCACCAAAGTCTTATCCGGATCGGCAGGATCATAGGCCATCAGAAAATCGCATAACCAATTGCCTCTCTCGGATGGCATTTTCAATTCTCCTGTATTCAATTGTCCTTCATATATAAAAATATTCGGGCTTTGGCGTTGCCAGACTACTTCGTCTGCATCATCGATATTCCATCCGGCTGGTGCGGCATTACCCAATAAATAAAGGTTTTCTAACGGAACGAACTTATAGGCTATACTCATCTCTACCAGATTGATCGCAATAGCATAATTTCCATTTTTTGTAACAGAGAATAGAGCATCAGCTTCGGTGTTTTCCCTCCTTGGTGATAAAGAAGCCTCTCCTTCACCTTTGTTGAGTGATGGCAACATACTTTCGTTCGAATAAAGGAATTTAAACCCTCCGTTTGTAGATAGCGTCCCCCTCCAATAGAAACCTTTTCCATCTTCTGATTTATCGAGTACTAATACATTGGAAAGATTATTTCCGGCAGAAGTGGCTTCTCCTGTTAAATAGAGGTTTTCGGGAAGCAGATAATTATTCTGTACGTTGAATCTGATTACTGTTTCTATAGGGTTTTCTATTAACTCGTTATTCGTAGCTATTATTTTAGCCTCAAGTTCAACCAAATCACCTAAATTCTTCCCCCAATGCATTCCAATAAGGTCGCTTAATTGGCGATGTGTATAACTCTTTTGAGCGACTTGTCCCAGATCTTCGACCGGAATGGCTGCCGCAAACTCATTTCCGGCAATATCCATCGTAAAGCTATAACTGAACACTGAAACCTCTTCGTCTTTATTATTCACAGCCTTCCATGAAAAATCAATGGCTGTTTCCAAATCTTTCATTATTGATAAAGAAACGAGTGCATCTTCTTCTGGCTTTTCAACAACTATTTCAAAAACTTCGGTTTCGAAATCCGAGACCTTGAATTTAACCGTCGCCCAAACTGTCCTAGTTTTTGCACCTGTAACTGTATTGGTTGCCTTCAAACGTGCCTCCAATTCGACGACAGAGCCGGTTGTTTTTCCCCAATGACTCACTATCAGGTCGCTCAGTTCCTTGTGTGTAAAGCTTTTCGATAAGTTACTCTCCAGATTTACAACATCTATAGCCGTTTCGAAATTGTTTCCGGCTATATCCATATCGAAATCATAATGGAAAGTAGTAGCATCAGCGCCCTTGTCATTTGCCATTTTCCAAGCAAATGTAACGGCGGTTTCATTCGCTTTCTCTTTATCCAGTATTACCTCTGCATTCGCCTGAGGAGAAGTAAGAGTGAGGGAAAATGTTCCCTCTATCTCAGGAGCGACTCTGTATTTATCGTCGTCGGAGCAGGAGAAAAGCAGACCTGCAACCGTTATACAAAGGAATCCATATACAAGTTTATATATATTTCTCATCTCTTATTACTGTTTTTCGAATTTGATTTTCATAGTTTCCGTATCCAGTGTAACAATATAATTACCAGCCTGATCGGCAGCAACAATCCATTTATTATCCGGATTTCCCTGCGGTATAAACTTAACATTCTGCCATTCTCCTGTGATAGATTCGTTGCCGGTAGGTGGCATCAGATAGTCGCAATTCCAGTTGCCTGTACCATTTTCGAGAGGGAGCTTCATTTCTCCGGCATACAACCAGCCTTTATATGTAAAAACAGTCGGATTTGCCGGATTCCAATCCATTGTAGTCGATGTTCCTATATTCCATCCTGCCGGTGTAGCATTTCCAACCATATATACATTCTCGTATGGCATATATTTGTAGATAAATATCATTGTCTTGCGATTGAACGACATGGCATAAAGTCCGTCTGCCTCTACCGAAAACAGATTATCCGGCTGGCTTTCGTCTGACCGCTCTACAATAGAATTATCATCATCCCCTTTATTAAAGGAAGGCAACATACTTTCCTGAGAAGAAATAAGTTTGAAAGCTCCTGCTTTCAGATTTCCCTTCCAGTTGTATGTACGGCCATTTATTACCTCATTTATTAATATTCCTTTCGACGGATCCATTCCTGCTTCGGTAGCAGAGCCTACCAGATACAAGGGCTTGGAAGGAGTAACATAGGTTTTTACACTAAAGGGAACCACAGCTACTTCAGGTTTCATATATACCGAAGAGTTGTTTACATCTGCAATTATCTTGGCTTCCATATCCACCGTTTCTCCGGCTTTTATTTTCCAGTAATCGAGCAAAAGGTCATTAAATTCTTCGTGAGTATAACTCTTCGAAAAAACACCTTCCGCCATCTTCTCTTTAGGTATGGATGACTGAAAATTATTATCAGCTATATCCATCTTAAACATGTAGGTAAGATAAGTTCCTTCTCCCCGATTATTACCTTCGTTCCAAGTGAAGGTGACCGCAACATCATTCGCTTTTTCGTCCAGTAACATGATTTCACTTCCCGAAGATTCTACGACCAGAGTATTCCCCCCGGAAAGGTCTCCGTTATCATCATCGTCGCATGCGATGAAACAACCGGATAACGCCACTAAAACAATTACTTTTATTATTTGATATATGACTTTCATATGTTCCTTCTTTTAATTTCGTTATTTACCATCCTGGCAGTTGTCTCAAATTGGAATTTTTGTCTGTATCGGTTTGAGGAATTGGCATCCAATAACCTTTAAACATACGCTTTTGATAGACTTTCCGTACAAAGAATGCATCCGGATTATTATCATCGTCGCTTTTCTCAGTTCCATAGAAATTCATTCCCCAGAAGTTATTGTTCAATATACCTGCTGCTATCTTCCAGCGGCGGATATCATCGAAACGAAGTGCCGCTTCACAGTTCAGTTCTACTCTTCGTTCGATGCGTATAGCTTCCCGCAACTGGTCCTGATTGGCCGGAGGCGTAATCTCACCCTGTTGGGTTCCATATTTCGGAATTCCGGCTCTCTCCCTTATCAGATTAAGATAACCTATGGCTTCTTCCGAATAGCTTACTTCGTTGAGAGCTTCCGCCAGACTCAGATAAACTTCTGCCAAGCGAACCAGAATAGCCGGACGATAAGGACTTATATTATTACGTGGATCGCAATCGGGATGTACTTTCTTCCGGGCTAAATAACCGTTGCTCGGTGAGTCGTGTGTAGGCCCCCCGTCCGGCGAGTCGAGATAGAATTTAGTTTCCCTGGCCTCTCTCCTATACCAGCATCCATTGTAAAGGACAGATATATAAAAGCGCGGCTCGCGATTACAATACATATTGAAAGTACCAGCTAAAGTAACGGGATTATAGTCTTCCGATGCTTGTCCCTCTGTTGTGCTATTCCTGGACTCGATCCATTTTGTTTTTCTGAATTCGGTTTTTGAGGAAAAACCTTTTTCGATATATCCCGATGCCGAGTTTATAATAGGTGATCCATTGGCATTATGCCCTGTTATAGGCCTTAAACCATTCGACATAAAGAAATCGTCGACGAGCAACTGAGTTACCCCTACTGCGCCGGAACCTCCGGTTCCACGAGGTTGTGTCACATATTCGTACAATGAATGTGCATTCTCGGGACGGGCAAACAGAATCTCTTTATTCCCATCATTGAATTTCTTGAAAAATACATTCTGATAAGACATAAACGGATCGATACTACCGTCGTTCAGATATTCGTAATATAACTTATGGCCATTATCCAGAGCAAGGTTTAGCAAGGTTCTGTAAGCTTCTACCGCCCTCTCCCATTTCGATAACTGAGGTACAGAATTGAATACTTTCTCTCCCTTATTGTTTGTATAATTAAGATAGGCCGGGTCTTGATTTCCGTTGACAAGCGGACTTGCAGCAAGCAGAAGTACTCTGGCTCTGATGGCATGACACATAATGGATGTAGCACGCCCATACTTTTGTGTTTCTTCATACATAGGAGGTAATTCTTTTGCCGCATCAATGAGTTGTTGATCTATCCAGTCCACTACTTCATCATACGGTCTTTGCCCTATCATTATTTCATCTTCGGAACCATAAATATCCGTTATCTTATCCAAAATAGGAATAGAACCATAATACCTGAGTAAAAGATAATGATAATAAGCTATCAGAAATTTAGCTTCTGCCTTCATATAATTTACTTCTTTCAGGCTGAAAAGCTGTGCCGGATTCGGCTTCGCATTTTGGATAAAGATATGGGCAGCACGGATTTTCTGAGGTAAGATATTCCAATAATTCGGAGTCCAGTTACTAGCCGGATTCCAGTTGCCCGTCTGGTAGGAAATAATAGTTATGCCAAACTGTTCCCAGCCGGGATTGACAACAAAATCGTCTCCCATAGCCTCTACCCGGTCATAAAGAGTATAAGGATCTTCTACCTGGTTGTAGACATTGGCCAGCCATTCTTCAGTCCTGGTCTTATCACCAAAGACCATTTCCAAAGTCAGTTCATCGTCAGGATCCTTGTCGAGATAATCGGAACACGAACCAAAGTATATAAGTCCAAGGCTTAATAATATATATTTTAATATTCTTGTATTCATAATATTCTTGTTTAGAAGTTGATTTCAAATCCGAATGAGAATGTCTTCATCATAGGATATTTAGCACCTGTCGAAGTATCTATCTCCGGGTCCCATAACTTAAATCCTGAGAAAGTAAGCAAATTGTTTCCCCTTACAAAAAAGCGTGCATTATTGAGATATACACTATTTGCAATATGGCGGGGCAAAGTATATCCCAATTCTATATTCCTCATTCTCAGCATACTCATATTTCTCAACCACCATGTAGACTCCTGGCTATTATTGGCATTAAAGCCCATTTGCAGTCTTGGGTAAAAAGCGTCCTGCCTCGGATTTTCAGGCGTCCATCGACTATCTACATTATCGAAGATATTGCCAAGAGCGCCATTACCAGAACCCGGAATAAAATAGCTGCTGCCTGAACCTATAATACGATACGTTCTACCATTACCCTGAAAAAGGAAACCGAAATCGAGACTTTTATACTTGATATTCAGACCGAATCCATATACTATTTCCGGATCGAATGTCCCGCCTATGGCCGTATTATCATTTGTATCTATTACGCCATCATTGTTTACGTCTTTATATTTTATATCACCGGGACGAATCGAACTGGCAAAATTCTGACGGGGTATCCCGTCCTTCAGTACGCCATTCTCCACATCGGAGAAATCATCATCTATAAATAATCTTTCTGCTATCAATCCATAAATCTGTCCTACAGGACGGCCTGTCTGAGAACGATTAGTACCAATAACGGTAAATGGCTCATCGATCTCTACAACTTCATTCTTTGCATACGTAAATGTTCCCAATAAGGATACGAAAAGGTCTTTCGTTATGCTCTTGTTTACGTTTAAGGTTATATCAACACCCCTGTTATCCACCTTTCCATAGTTATCCCACGGCTGAACGGGAATGCCGACAGTTGAAGGCAATGAGCGACGCATCATAAAAATGTCTTTACGCTTTTCTTTAAATACATCAACCTGAAAATCGACAACATTATTCCACAGGCCTACTTCCAAGCCGAGATTTGTTTTTGTTACGGTTTCCCATGTCATCGCCGAAACACCGATTTCACCTTCCTGTCTCCCATCACGGGATACTTCTTTATTCGAGCCCCACGAATAGGCTTTTTCGTACCATCCTATAGTGCTCAAATATGCAAAGCGGCGTCCGTCAAGCCTATCGTTCCCGGCTTTACCTATCGATGCCCTCAATTTTAATTTAGTCATGGTCTTATTTATAGATGACATAAATGCCTCTTCTGAAATAATCCAGCCTAATGCCATTGAAGGAAAAAATCCATAGCGTTTACCCTTAGCAAAATTTTCGGAACCATTGTATCCAAAATTGAACTCCCCTACATATCTCGAATTATAGATATAAGACAAGCGACCAGCAATTCCCTGATTACGGAAAGGTAGTTTATCTCCATTGTCATAGTTGCGCTGATTGTACATAAACATGGCATCCACCGCATGTTTTTTGAATGTCTGGGAATATGAAATATTACCTTCCAGGTAATTACTCTTATCGCCCCATTCCGAATCCTGAGAGTATTGTAGAAAGTCCTGGCCTTCGCCCGATAAGAGTGTTAGTGTAAGATTTCCATCATCATCGCGTCCCGATGCCGGATTATGATAATACGGTGTTTTATTACGTTTGACGGATGTTGTATTATATTTATCGAATGAGAAAATTCCTTTGATTCTGAGTCCCGGCAATATCATTTTCAAATCCTGATCGATAGAAAACAGGGATTCTATCTTACTTTGGCTTCCCCGCTCGTATCCCTGCTGGGTTGCAAGCGCCCAAGGATTGGTACGCTCCATGATGCGGGGTATTTCTCCTGTCGAATATCTTGTAGGATGAACAAACGGTGGATTGACAAAGGCTTCTGAAAATATCTTATCTATACTCTCGGGCGGATAGTTACGATCTTGCATATACCCACCAATATTAAATCTCAGAAGGGTTGTAGGAGTCAGATCCATGTCTACATTGGAACGGACATTGTACCGTTGGAGCTTAATTGAAGAATCCCACTCATTCGATTTATCCCTCTCCAATATCCCATTCTCATTATAGAATGCAGCAACAAATGAATAACGCAACTTTTCACTACCACCGGATACATCAATTGTAGTTCTGAAATTAGAAGCGTGATCTTTGGTGATCGCATCCATCCAGTCCACATCAGGGTATAGTTCCGGGTCCCATCCCGTCCTTGTTTTATGTATTCGATCCGTATTTACAGCTTTACCTCCGTTTTCTATCCGTATATCATCCATCAATTGCAGGTAATCAGCGGCACCTAAATATTCCGGTAACTTCACGGGCTGAGTCATTGCATATTCACTTCTCACCATAACAGTAGGCTTACCTATTTTTCCGCGTTTTGTATTAATGAGTATTACACCGTTAGCACCACGCACACCATAAACGGCACTGGCGGCGGCATCTTTCAGTACAGAAAAGGATTCGATCTCCTGCGGTTCGATATTATTCAACGAACGCTCTATCCCATCGACTAATACTAACGGCGATCGGTTTCCGGCAAAGGTACTGATTCCCCGAATCCAAAAACTGGAATTGTCATACCCCGGCTCTCCTGATCGCTGCACACCGATTATACCCGATATCTGTCCTGTCAGTGCATTACTAACCGAACGCGAGGAACTCACACGGAGTTTTTCGGGCTGAACGGTGGAAATAGAGCCTACTATCGACTCTTTTTTCTGAGTACCAAAACCTACGACTACCACTTCCTTCAGTGAATTGGTATCTTCCATTAAGGTTATGTTTATTATAAGATCTCCGTTTACTTTAATCTCTTGCTTTACAAATCCTACATACGAAAATGTGAGAGTTGCACCTTGAGGAACATCGATCACGTACATTCCATCAAAATTAGTAACCACACCTATTGTAGTTCCTTTCACTGCAACTGTTACACCGATCAATGGTTCACCTTTTTCATCTATTACGGTTCCTGAGATTCTCTTTTTAGTAGTTTTTTGTTGGCTATCCGATATTTCATTGTCAGCGGTATTTTCTGCTGCCCGATTCGTTTTGTCCGGAGCCCACTCACTTTTTCCCTTTCCGGTAAAAGTATCATTTGCACTACAGATACTGACTACCAATAATAAAAGGGTTATCAGTTTCAGTACTCTATAAGTCTTCTTTATTTGTGTGTTTTTCTTTCTAAAACATGTTGTTTTCATCATACAGTTGTAAAAGATTTAAATGATTACACTCGTAGTTGTTCTACATTTTTTTGGATTAAGTAGTACTTGATCAGAATCAGATTTATTCATAGGCGTTTTTTATGGTGTTAAATTAAAATATCTTCTATTTTTCGGCATGTGAAAAGCCTTACTCCATTTTCCAGAAGCTATCATAATGCAGATACTGTAGCTAAAAGAGAGGCTTACAGCAACTGTCTAAAAATTCAGATATACCTATATCAAAACTTCTTTCTTGTGTGAAGATGAATCATTTAACAAAAGACTTTTGGGGCACTTAATATATTATACAAGGTTTATTTACATCCCAAATACAAGTAAAAAAAAGATTGATTGAATATAGGATAAAGTACAAATTGTAATTATCAATTACCGGGAAATAATTTTTTATTCATAATAAAAGATTTTAATGTTAGCTTACTAGAATTAAGTTCTCAAATTCAGGTTCAAAAACAATGATACTGTGAATGTATATATATCTTAACAGATAAAGAAACAATAAAACACTATAAAATAAAATTACAAAAATGACATATCTACAAGTAATAGATACAAATAAGGATTATAAACAACAAAAAATGATATAAAAATAAAATTCTAAATAAATTCAAGCATGATAAAACATCGAATATTTAACATATTAAAAACAATACTTTATCTGAGATGGACTAATATCCACTCTTTAAAATCGAACTTCGATAACAACATGGCGTCATCATCTACATATGCGATATTATCCAATTCGGCCTGAAACTTTTTATAAAGAGCTTCCTTTTTTGTCTTTGACAATGAGAATAAATCAGTATTAAGGAAACGGAATAAAACTTTCTCAATTTTCGATTTTCTATTTTTAATTCTATTTTGTCTCTTTATCGCACGAATAGAAGATGTAACAAATTCGAAATCATTCAATTCATAATATATAAGCAGATTGATCAATTGTATCAGTCGAAAAAGCCATACACTCTCGTAAGTATCGGCACTGATGATATGGGTTAATTGTTTCTTTGCAAGTGAATAATCTCTAGTCATCAGATAAATGATAGAAAGAATCAACGATATCTGCAAATCGCGCTGAGGATTAAGCAACCCTCTTTTACTGAAAAGGAAGTCCTTATACTCTTCTATTATCAACAAACTATTTGCATAATCTTTGGTATCTGTATAAGGCACTACACTATAGATAAAATCGATACTTTGCAGCTCTGCCTGAAAGTAGATGGAATAGCCTGTTAGTTGTTTTAGCTTGTCCAGAAAATAAGGCATCTTATCAAATTTACGAATACCTCTCAAACTCTCAAGAACCCCTTCTAATACAAACATATAATATGCCGGCGGATTATTCCACAGATGCCGGTTCTGTTCAAACATATTATTCAATTCAATAAAACAATTAAATGCCGATCTGTAATCTCCTGTACTTATCAGATAGTGTGCCTGAAATAATTGATGCAATTTATTTATTTCAAACACATCATGTTTCAGATTCGACACAAGGCTCATTTCACTCACTACCAAATCATTAAACAGCTGACGTGATGACAGATTATTTGATGTAGGCTTGTTTTCAAGATAAAACCTCAGCAGTTCGTATAGTGTCGACTGCTCATTTATCTGCCTTATTGTTTTCAATGTTTCATTTACCTTATGCTGTTTGTCTAATATTTCCTTTTCCGAGAGCCCGTCAAAACCCTCTTTGATAAAGAAACTGAGTTCCATTCGCTCCAATATGAGCAACAGATAATAGTTTTCTATGTCCTTAGCTTTACATATCAGTTTCTCCAACATAGCTCTATAATCGGAATAAAGATTTCTCTCGTATAATATATTTGCAGCCGAAATACTATTATAGAGACTGTACACAGCATCCTGGTTCTGCTTTATATCAACCAATATTTTCAATATAAAACTATACAGATAAGATGTTATTGCCGGGAAGAAAGCTTTTGGGTATTTTTCTTTCAGTAACTGTGCCAGCTTTGCAGTATCATTAATGTTGTCTTTATCTATAAATTTGAAGAGTGTAATATATTCTTTGGGAGCATTATTTAGATTGGATCGAACATAAACAGCCTTCTTTTCCGATTTGGACAAAGACTTTATTAACAATATCAATGAGTTTATTTTAGACATATGTTATTAGATTATCAGGTTATTCGGGGACGACGATTTGTACCACTAAATTACAAAAAGTTATACAGACTAAACATAGAATGTATTTATTTGCTATTTATTAACACCTTGTTCATCTTTTGAATAAACAGAGTAATATAGCAAACTGATAAAACAGGTATTTTTTTGCCATCATCTCTCTTTCAATTTAAATCATAACATAAAAACATATCACAATTTATTAAAGAATAGAACTCCATAAAAAATTATGAAAATATTTTACTGATGTAAAATGAATAAATACTATTTTTATGAGTTACTAAGATCTAAATAATTATTTGTATAAAATTACACTTTGCATTTACTCACACCGATTTTATCATTCCGGTAGATGAAGAGCCGGAATAGACGAATTTGCATTCAACGACTATAAATTATACAGCATGAGACATTTCTTTCTAATGTTATTATTCTTCTTTTCCATTTTATCTGTATCCGGAGCAAAAAGCCAGTTGGATTCTCTTCTCTATGAACTGGATCTGACCATAAAAAACCGGCCCCAATACAATATGATAAAGGAATTGAGAATAGACAGCCTTAAAGCAAAGCTGGCTCAGGCGTCCGACGCCGAAGAGTCTCATAAAATCTATCACCGCCTTTACAGAGAGTACAGGAACTACAATATGGATTCGGCTCTTTTTATGGCGACTAAGAAGTATGACATAGCCCAGAGCATCGGAAATATACAGTATCAGTATACGGCAAGTATGAATATCGCGGAGATTCTCGGCATTATGGGTATGTATAAAGAGGCTTTTAATATTGCAGATAAAATAAATAGAAATGGTCTGGATGAAGATCAGATGCCTTATTACTATCATTTTTACCATTCTACCTATTCTTTATTATTCGAAAATTCATTAGCACAAAATGAAAAAAGTCATTATGGACATTTAGTTAGCCAATACAAAGATTCCCTTCTGCAGGTAAACGATCCTAATTCGATAGGATACCTTCTGGTCGAAAATGGCAAACTGGTCGAATTAGGACGATACGATGAAGCCTTATCGCTAATGACAAAATGTTATAAAGAGAACAAAAACAATGAATCAATCGTGGGTTCTTTGGCCTATGGACTGTCCGACATCTATGAAAAATTAGGAAATACCGAACAGCAAAAAAAGTATTTGATTATTTCAGCGACTTCAGATCTTAGGAGGGCCGTAAAAAGCTATATTTCGTTGCGAAAACTTGCCGTAATCTTGTACAAGGAAGGTGATCTGGACAGGGCATACTCATACATTAAATGTTCGATGGAAGATGCCACTTTCAGTAAAGCCCGTTTCAGAACATTAGAAATATCGGAAACATTACCAATCATAGTAGCCGCATATGATAAGAAAGCAACACAGGAAAAAAGCAACTTAAAGAAGTATCTCGTCCTTATTTCCATATTATCGGTTGTCCTTATCATTTCTCTGGTATACATATATAAACAGCTAACAAGGCTATCCCAAGCCCGAAAGCGTATAAAAGATATGTATGAAGAGGTAAAGCAAATGAATACAGAACTTAACGGTCTCAACAAAAAACTTTCCGAATCTAACCTGGTCAAAGAAGAATATATTGGCTATGTTTTCAACCTGTGTTCCAGTTACATAGACAAAATGGAAACTTATCGTATCAATGTAAACAGAAAATTAAAAACAGGAAAAATAGATGACGCATTAAAGACTACCAGCTCAACATCTTTAGTATCAGACGAATTGAAAGAGTTTTTCAGTAATTTTGATATAATCTTCTTAAACCTCTATCCTAATTTTGTTGATGGATTCAATGCTCTATTGAAGGAGGACGAGCGCATTACCCCTAAAAGCGATGATATACTGACTCCCGAACTCAGGGTATTCGCTCTCATTAGACTAGGCATTAACGATAGTAGCAAAATTGCAAGCTTCCTTCATTATTCACCCCAAACCGTATATAACTACAAATTGAAAATACATAATAAATTGGCTGTATCAAAAGACGATTTTGCTAATTTAATTCAACAAATAGGCTAATACAATCTCCTTTATCCTCTATTTTTATCTACTTTTTTCCTTTCGCGAAATAGACCTAAAATACTGACACAAAACAAATTAAAACTCACAAAAATCTACTCTACACATCTCCCTACATATAAAATATGGATCGAAGGATAATAGCTTTGTTTTTGTAAACTCAGCTAAAAACAATACTATCGATACAGATACTTTAGTTGAGATGTTTAACTAAATCTATTATTAAAGAACCATGAAATGCAAATCTAAAAGAAAACCGATGAAAGAGATATTCATCTTTCTCCTGAGTATCCTGATTCATTCCAGTATTTATGCACAGACAACAAATAATATCCTTATAGAAGGTAAGGTGGTCGATGACCAGAGAGAAGCCGTTATCGGTGCAAGCATATTGGTAAAGGGCACCACAAACGGAACAGTTACAGATGTTGACGGTTATTTTAAGCTCAATGTGCCATCGAATGCAATCTTAACGGTCAGCTTCATTGGTTTCGAAGCCCAGGAAATTCCGGTCAATGGTCAAAAGAATTTTTCGATAACCCTTCTCGAGAATCAGGAAATGCTCAATGAAGTGGTCGTTATCGGCTATGGGCAAGTAAAGAAAGGGGATGTTACAGGTTCACTGACAACATTCAAACCGGACGAACTAAGCAAAGGAAAGGTATTAACGGCCAAAGATGCGTTAGTAGGTAAAATTGCAGGAGTTAGCGTTACACCGGGTTCCGGTGCACCGGGCGACGAAGGTACTATACGCATACGGATGGGAGCTTCGTTATCAGCCTCGAACGATCCGTTACTGGTTATAGATGGAGTACCTGTACGGAGTACATCTATCAGTTCTATCAATCCGGCCGACATAGAGTCGTTTACAGTACTCAAAGATGCCTCCGCAACTGCCATATATGGTTCCCGGGCATCAAATGGAGTGATTATTATTACCACAAAGAAAGGAAGCCAGACAAAAGGAAAAGTCAATCTGAATTATAGCGGAAGTTTCACTATCAGCCAGGTAGTAAAGTATCTGGATGTATTAGATGCCGACACTTACAGAAAAGCATTCAAGGAACATGCAAATAATGTACCTGATGGCTATATGCTTGGCGATGTCAGTACAGATTGGCAGAAAGAAGTATCCAGGACAGCCTTCGGTACAGACCATAATCTATCGGCTACAGGAGCCGTCGCTGATATCCCTTATCGTATATCGTTCGGTTATTATAATCAGAATGGGGTTATCAAAGAAAATAATTATGAACGGCTCAGTCTTGGGGTAGGATTTGCCCCGCAATTTTTCAACAAACACTTATCTCTCGACATTAACATTAAAGGCAGCATAGAAAATGAAAATCCTGTTTCCAGCGGAACAGTAGGAAGTGCTTCCTCATTTGACCCTACACGTCCTGTACATGCAAATTACCCGAACAATGTCGGACTGGGATACTTCATGTGGATGGACGCGAATGGCAATCCGATTACAAAAGCAGGCAGCAACCCTGTTGCGGATTTGATGCTGACCGATAAATTACAGAAAAACAAACGTTCGACAGGAAATCTGGCAGCAAACTATAAAATACATGGATTTGAAGATCTTACTCTACATGCAAACCTTGGTTATGATGTCCGTGTAGATGACTATGACGAGTCTATACCCAATAATGCCCCATCTATGTATGTTTCACATATGCAGGACGGGTCAGGAAAGTCATATACTTCAAAAAATGAAAACAGGAATTACCTGATAGACTTGTACGCAAATTACAAAAAAGACTTCCATACGGATCATAGCATCAGCGCAATGGGTGGTTATGGCTGGCAACGCTTCTGGTATAGAAATGCTGCTACAACCTATGATTCGAAGGGCGAAGTATATGGTGACCCTACTTCAGGTGAAGCCGAATTATATCTACTATCTTTTTATGGACGTCTTAACTATTCCTATGCTCAAAAGATACTTCTAACAGCTACTCTGCGTGCCGATGCTTCTTCCCGCTTTGCGAAAAATAACAGATGGGGATATTTCCCTTCTGCAGCACTGGCATACCGTTTGTCTGAAGAATCTTTCCTAAAAGATATCAAGGCTTTATCCGACCTTAAACTACGACTTAGTTACGGACAAACAGGGCAACAAGACATAGGTTCGTATTACCAGCACCTGGGCACCTATACTACGTCATACGATGCTTCCAGATATATGTTCGGCAATGAATGGATAACGCTTTACAGACCTAATGGCTACGATCCCCTTATCAAATGGGAAACGACCACGACATACAATCTGGGGATAGATTATGGTTTCCTTAATAACCGCATATCGGGTAGTATCGATATTTACACCCGCCGTACAAAGAATCTGTTGAATTTCATCGATGTTCCGGCCGGCAGTAACTATACAAACAAAATAGATACCAATATCGGAAACATGAAAAACAAAGGGATAGAACTTGCAGTATCGGCAATACCGGTCAAAACCCGTGATTGGGAATGGTCGATAGGAGGAAACTTTACATGGAATGCGTCGGAAATCACAAAACTGAATACAATAGACAGTGAAGATAATTCAATAAATGCAGGTAGCATTGGTGACAGGGACTATGTACAAAGACATAAAGTAGGAGAAACTCCTTATACTTATTTCTTACTGAAACAAGCATATGATGATAACGGCAACCCTCTGGACGGAAAATATGTGGCTCCGAACGGGGATATCGTAACAAGCGAATCAGACGTAAATAAATACATGACTGGTAAGAGCTCGCATATGCCATATTTCTACGGCCTATCAACCCGTATATCATACAAAAACTGGGATTTGGGAGCAAATGCACACGGAGGATTCGGACACTATGTCTTCAACTATCAGTCAGCAAGAGATTCATTCGACAAACTCTATAGTGCAGATGGCAATACATCCGGTAACATTATGAGCTCAACCCTGAAAACAGGATTTACACAATCACGTAAATTCTCAGATTATTTTCTGGAAAAAGGAGATTTCTTCAAGATAGACAATATCACACTGGGATATTCTTTCTCAAAACTATGGAATGATAAAACTTCTTTGCGACTGGCATTTAATGTACAGAATGTTGCTCTCTTTTCAGGCTATTCGGGCATCGACCCTGAGATATTTTCGGGTATAGACCGCAACTCATACCAGCGTCCGAGAATGTATTCTTTCAGTTTAAACCTAAACTTTTAATATAAAAACAAAATTATTGTATGAAAACGAGCATGAATTGCAAAATCGGCAGAGCCAATCACGATTCACCAAAAGTACAGGATAATTTTGTCATGCGAGTTTCCATACATCCATTAAAAACAAAATCATAGTATGAAATCAAATATATTAATCATATCAATTCTGATAGCCTGTTGCAGCATGCTTTCTTCCTGTCTGGGAGACCTTGACACACAGCCTCTGGATAAGAACCAGTTAGTAGCAAAAGATGTGTACGAAACAGCGGCAGGATACAAAGGAGTAATAGCAAAATGTTATGCATCGCTTATTCAGACCGGACAAAAAGGCGGTGATGGCGGTGACGGAGATGTAGGTGGTATCGACGAGGGATATAGCGGATATACGCGTGCATTATTCTATCTGCAAACGACAGTATCTGATGAAATTATCTTACATGCAGGCAGCAGTCAGGGCTCACGGGATCTGCTCTATGTAAACTGGAATCCATCCACCTCAATTATCAAGTATCCTTACTATCGGTTATATATGACTATAAACTACTGTAACGAATTTATACGTGAATGTACCGAGGATAAACTGAAAGAAAGAGGCGTTTACGACGAACTGAAGGACGAATACCGGTATTATGTGGCTGAAGCCCGGTTTATAAGGGCATATTGCTATAGTATGATATGTGATCTGTACGGGTCCGGACCGTTCATTGAAGAAACAATGGTAGTGGGAAGCCTGCCTCACCAAAAAACCAGAACTGAAATTTATGATTACGCAGTAAATGAATTAGAAACTGTATTACCATTGCTAAAAACATCGAAAACAAACCAATACGGACGTATAGATCAGGTAGCCGGATGGTTTTTACTCGCACGTATCTATTTGAACTCAGAAGTGTATGTAGGCAAAAAAGAATATGAGAAAGCATACAAATACGCTAAAATGGTGATAGACAGCAAGGCGTACCCGTTGGCATCAGACTATCGCCATATCTTTCTGGCCGATAATAATACATGCTCCGAAATCATCTGGCATCTGGTACAGGATGCTGATTATGCACAAAGCAGTGCAGGAACTAATTTCTATGTGAAAGCTCTGATGAATGGAAATATAAACAGCTATCTGAAAACGGGGGTCGGAACCAGAGGATGGGGGAATGCACGCGTGACCACCCAATTAGTAAACCTGTTTGAAAGCGGTGACCAGACATTCGACATAAACGATATCTGGGGAAATAATAAAAAAGATAAAAGAGCTCAATTCTTTAGTGTAGGACATACAAAAGAAACCTGGGTGGATGGAAAAGATTTTCAAGGAACATTTACGAACGGATATGCATGCATCAAATGGCGAAATGTGAAAGCTGACGGTTCGGAACTTGTTGAGGGCGGAACAGTCTATTCTTCGATTGACTATCCTATGTTTAGGACAGCCGATGCTTATCTGATGGCCGCAGAAGCTATATTAAGAGGTGGCGGCGGGAGCAAAAGCGAAGCTCTTGGCTATGTAAATGAGATCAGAGACAGGGCATATATGTCGGGGAGTTACGGAAACGATGCTTCAGGCAGGATTACAGAGGCTGAACTAAATTTAGACTTTATATTAGATGAGAGAGGACGCGAATTATACACAGAACTGATTCGTCGTACAGACTTGATCCGCTTCAATAAATTTACAAAAGATCATAACTGGGACTGGAAAGGCAGCGACGGTAAAGCAGGAAACTATGTAGGAAAAGATGTGGATGATAAGTATAAGTTATTCCCTATCCCTCAGGAAGAATTCACCGTCAATCCTTATCTGACGCAGAATCCTGATTATAAATAAAGTATATAAAGAGATGAAAAAGGTTGTTAGCTTATCGTTTAATAGGATATAATTTAGCCTGACCAAGAGTTGACAACCTTTTATCTAAAATCATAAAAAGAATGAAACGAATTTACCTACTATTACTCTCATTTGCAGTCTTTATCTCTGCATTTTCCCAAACATCGAAAGAAGAACTGTTTGCTACTCCGGAGAAAACCGCAGGTGTATACTATGCTTATCCGGCGAAGGATATCAGACCTTATACAGCACCACCCAAAGGGTACGAACCGTTTTATATAAGCCATTTCGGACGTCATGGTTCGCGCTATCTTATCAGCGACAGCGACTATAAGGATGTGCTCGATCGATTTGAAGATGCCTATAACAATAATGTATTAACTGATCTGGGTAAAGATGTTTATGCCCGCTTACAGCAAGTATGGCAGGAAGCCGAACTCAGAGGAGGCGATCTTTCACCTTTGGGCATACGCGAACACAGAGGCATCGCCGAACGCATGTACATAGCCAACCCTCAGGTTTTTTCCAAAGATGGAAGATATACGGCTTGTGCAACTACCATCGTTCGTTGCGTCCTTAGTATGGATGCCTTTTGCGAGCGGCTGAAAGAATTGAACCCTTCTATACAGATCGGGCGCAATTCGGGTATGAAGTGGCAAAGTTTTCTGAATCATCATACCAAAGAGGCTATTGAATTCCGTTCGGCAAAATATACATGGCGTGAACAACACCGCAAATTCCAACAGGAACATGTAAAACCGGCTCGTTTGATCAATTCTCTTTTTTCGGATAAGGACTATATCAACAAAAATATAAATCCGGAAGAGACTATGTGGCAACTCTTTTATATCGCAGGAGGAATGCAAAATATAGAAACCGATCTGTCTTTCTACGATATATTTGAGAAACAGGAACTTTTTGATCTCTGGCAATGCAAGAATTACAAATTATATGTCAATGATGCTAATGGGGCAATAAATGGCGGTCTGATGTTTGAAAACTGCAAACCTCTTCTGAAAGATATATTGGAAAATGCCAGCCATATTATATCAACTAACGGAAAAGGGGCAGACCTGCGCTTTGCCCACGACGGCAACATCATCCCGCTAGCTATGCTTTTACATCTGGATGGATGTTACAACAGCGTATCCAATCCTGATGAGTATTATAAAGCATGGAGCGATTTTAAAGTAGCACCTATGGCGGGCAATATACAGATCATATTCTACCGCAAACCTAAATCGGATGATGTTCTGGTTAAATTCCTTCTTCACGAAAAGGAAATACTAGTGCCGCCCATCAAAACAGATAAGGCTCCCTTTTATAATTGGACTGACATAAAAGCCTATTATGAATCGCTGTTGAAATAATCAAAGAACATAAAGAAAAGCTGCGAAGCCTATCGATTAACTTTAATATTGATAATTAGGGTGTGATTTTAGAGTCACACCCTTGTTGGTTAACCTTAGATATGCATGAAGAAGCAGACTGAGTATATTAACACAAAAAAAGAGTTACAATTTCTTGTAACTCTTTTCTTGCTCTTCCTCTTGGACTTGAACCAAGGACCCTCTGATTAACAGTCAGATGCTCTAACCGACTGAGCTAAGGAAGAATATACTTTTGAGGGAAAGAATCCTTTCAGATTTGCTCTTCCTCTTGGACTTGAACCAAGGACCCTCTGATTAACAGTCAGATGCTCTAACCGACTGAGCTAAGGAAGAGTATTTTTCTCTCAAAAGTGACGCAAAAATAGGCCTTATTTCTGAATTATGCAATATCTTTACACAAAAAATTAAAGAAGAATGACAAAAGTATTAGGAATGGGTAACGCCCTTGTAGATGTTCTTGCAGTAATAGAAAACGATAAGATACTGGAACTCCTCCAATTACCAAAAGGAAGTATGCAACTTATCGACGAAACGAAGCTGGAAATAATTTCTGAAGAAATTAATAAACTTAACAAAAGTATTGTTTCCGGCGGGTCTGCTTCCAATACAATCGTAGGACTTGCCAACCTGAATGTCGAAACAGGGTTTCTCGGTCGCATAGGTACCGACTTCTATGGTACATATTACAAGGAGGACCTAATGAAGCATCGTGTAACATCTCATCTGACCGAAGTGAATGAAGCTTCGGGTGTGGCATCTACATTCATCTCCAAAGACGGAGAACGTACTTTCGGCACTTATCTGGGAGCGGCGGCATTGCTCCATGCCGACGAATTGGACGCAAATGATTTCAAAGGATATGATTATTTCTACATCGAAGGGTATCTGGTACAAAGCCACGACCTGATAAAGAAAGCTATCGTACTGGCAAAAGAAGCCGGGGCAAAAATTATTCTGGATATGGCCAGCTATAATGTTGTGGAAGCCAATCGTGATTTTCTGCTCGAAATTATCCCTCTATATGTGGACATTGTTTTTGCGAATGAAGAAGAAGCCAAAGCCCTGTTCGATCTGGAACCTGAAATAGCTGTATCAGAAATAGCGAAACAGGTAGATATAGCAATTGTGAAAACAGGAGAAAAAGGTTCGTGGATTCAGCAGGGAGATGAAAAAGTATTTGTTCCCGCACTTAAAGTAAATTGTGTGGACACAACAGGAGCAGGCGACCTGTATGCGGCAGGTTTTATCTACGGCCTGATAAACAACAGCCCGCTTTCTGCCTGCGGACGAATAGGAACACTGCTCGCCGGAAATGTAATAGAAGCTATCGGAGCCAAAATAGAAGAAAATAAATGGAGTTGCCTACAAGAGGAAATTAAAAAATTGATATAAAACGATTGCATTATGAAGAATACACTGGAAAACAAAGTCACCTTCGTTACCGGAGGTGCGCTGGGAATCGGCAAGGCCATAGTGACCGCTTTCTGTAAGGCCGGCGCAGATGTATTCTTTTGCGATATAAACGAAAAAGAGGGAAAACAACTCAGTGACGAACTGAATGATTATAAATGTACATTTGCTAAAGCCGACATATCGGATAAAGGTGCTTTGGCAAATGTCATCACCTCTATCGTCAGTCAAAAGGGAGATATAGATATCATCATTAATAATGCGGGCGTAAGTCGGTTTGCTTCCATTTTGGATATGTCGGTCAATGGATTCGACAAGGTTTTGAAGACAAACCTACGGCCAGTATTCATTACCGCTAAATTATTAGCCAAACACCGATCAAAAAGCAGATCGAAAAATAATTACGGACGCATTATCAATATGTCGTCTACCCGCTATCTGATGAGTGAACCCGATTCGGAGGCATACGCGGCATCGAAAGGAGGAATCGTATCGCTCACTCATGCGCTGGCAATTTCACTGAGTAAATATAATATAACGGTGAACTGTATCAGTCCGGGATGGATAGACACGGGACACTATGGAGAATTGCGTCCGATAGATCACGAACAGCATCCATCCAACAGGGTGGGTACCCCTGAAGATATTGCACGTATGTGCATCTACCTCTGCCAGCCTGAAAACAATTTTATCAACGGGCAAAATATTATTATAGACGGAGGTATGACTAAGAAGATGATCTATGAAGAATAAAATACAAAGTATAGGGATTGCAAGGCTGTCCGCACATATCTTATATCTTGCTTACTTGTAGAAGTCGTCTAGACTTTTTATTTTCTTATCTTTTTGTCATGCTGACGATAGGAAGCATCTCGTTTCTCAAGAGATTTTTCACTCTGTTCAAAATGACAAAGAGGGTATTTGTTTTATAATGTTACCAGATTCAAAAAGTCTATACGACTTTGTAATCAGAGTTTTATCAAAACCAAATATCTTTATCTATATAAGAAACTAATTATTAAACATTAATATTTAAGTATCTTATGAAGTATAAAGAAAAAACGGCCTCGGAGATTATCCGGATGATAGAACAGGACTTGTGTAGCATTTCCGAAATCTGCAAAACATTTAAAATCAGCCGGAAAACATTTTATGAATGGAAAAAGGCAAAACCTGATTTCGGTGAAGCGGTGGAAGAAGCCATCGACCACAGGGAAGAGGTGATGGTAGCCTCGGCACGTATCGGACTGAAACAACTGCTCGAGGGATACGTGCAGAAAAAAGAGAAAATCACCTATGTCCCCGATAAGAACGATCCGCTGAATGATGTGGAGAAATGCCGTGTGGTGGAAAAGAAATTCTGTCCGCCGAGTATCCGTGCGATAAAGTATGTACTCGACCGCGAAGAAAGGAAAAAAGACAAAGACCGCTTACTGGCATCGGAACGCCGTCCGCTGATTATCGAAGTACAGGATGAGGAAACCAAACGTGAGCTGATGATCTTGCAGGAGAACGGCTTCCGTTCGGGCGGCTCGCTCAATCCGGAGGTAGTAGCTGCTGTGGACAGGAAGCTGGAAAGAGAACGAACCAACGGTCACAGGAGCGAAACATATGTAAAAGTGAAAAGTGAAGAACTAAAAGTGGAAAATGGGCAAGAGCAAGCGGAACAAGGGCAAGTTATGGAACAGACGCCCGCCCCTCAACCACCTGCCATCCTGAAAGAAAGGCCTCTGCGCTACCGGAGTCTTTTGCGTGGTTATTGATATTCTTCAGGTAGGTATGAGTTATTGACGGTTAACTGATAGCTGAAACAAGTGTTACCTTTGTTACCTTTTGAAGAAAAGTTGCAAGTAGACGAGGTACAAGTTATTAACTGATTACTGACGAGATGCTTCGCTCCACTCGGTATGACAAGCTAATTATTAATTTTTCATTCTTAATTATTAATTGCTTTCCGTGTTACCTTTGTTACTTTTTGGGAAAACTGTAGGGGCGGAATATCTTCCGCCCGAAATAGAAAAAGGTCTGCGGGCGGAAAATATTCCGCCCCTACAAAAGAATGCAAAAACTGTAACCTTTGTTACCTGTTCAAAGTCGTAAGTATTGAGTAATAAGTATAAAGGAGTTCTAATTGTTGACTGTTTACTGATAACTGTTTACTGATATATCTGTTACCTTTGTTACTTTTTAACAATACATAATTAATAAGCATAAAATAAAGCCTATCTTTAAAGGATAAAATTTGAAACTATGAAGCGGACTCTGTTTATATTCCTCTTATCCTTCATCATATCTTTTCCTGTACTGGCCTGTACCACTGCTATTATTTCGGGTAAATACACTGCCGATGGCCGACCGTTACTCTACAAGCACAGGGATACAGGCAGCCTGCAAAACAAACTGATGTACTTCACCGATGGCAAGTACAGCTACACAGGCATTGTAAACAGTTCGGACAAGGCAGGCAAAGAAGTATGGGGAGGCTATAACTCCACCGGATTCGCCATAATGAATTCGGCTTCTTACAACCTCAACCCCGATGAAGACGGTAAAGACGAGCTCGAAGGCGTGGTTATGAAACTGGCATTGCAACGCTGTGCCACTCTGGCCGACTTTGAACGCCTGCTCGATTCATTGCCAAAGCCGATGTATGTGAGCGCCAACTTCGGAGTGATAGACGCGCAAGGTGGCGCAGCTTATTATGAAACAGGAGATTATACTTATAAAAAGTTCGACGCCAACGATACCAATACCGCCCCCCTTGGATATATTGTCCGCACAAACTACTCTTTTTCCGGCGATAGGGAACGCGATAAAGGCATAAGCCGCTATCAGGCTGCCGAGCCGTTGTTTTACAAGGCGTCATTATCAAATTCTCTCTCTTACAGATTCCTCCTGCAAGATGTATCCCGCCATCTTACACACGGATTGACAGGAGTAAACCTATATGACCAGATGCCGGAGAATGCCAACAAACGGATATTCGTACCCTTCAGGGATTTTATCCCCCGCTATAGCACATCCTCTGTCATGGTGGTACAGGGTGTAAAGGATAAAGAATCGCCCGCCCTTACTACAATGTGGACAATACTGGGTTCACCGCTTACAGCCGTTGCAGTACCGGTATGGCTGAATAAAGAGAATATATATCCGTCCGTACTTCTGGCAGACGAAACAGGCAATGCAAAACTTTGCGACTGGTCGCTCCAACTGAAAAAACAGCTTTTCCCGATCACACGCGGAGAGGGTACGGATTATATAAATCTTGCAGCACTAATTTCTGCTGATGGGAATGGCATTATGCAAAAAGTTCAATCTCATGAAAACAGAATACTGAATGATGCCGATGCGCTACTTAGCAAATGGAGAACTAATGGATATGACCCGAAAGATTTGAAATATTTCTGCCATCAAACAGATATATATGTTTCAGACCTGTACTTTATGACATTCGCCATCCGTAAATAAAAAAACATAATAAAAATAACTCTTTAACTCCCTAAATTACTATGCTGTACGACATTGCCATTATCGGTGGAGGCCCTGCCGGATATACTGCCGCTGAAAGAGCCGCTGCAAACGGTTTAAAAACTATTTTATTCGAAAGAAATGCATTAGGCGGTGTTTGCCTGAACGAAGGATGTATCCCGACCAAGACCCTGCTGTATTCAGCCAAGGCATTAGACAATATAAAAAATTCGGCAAAATATGGAGTGTCAGTCGAAGGACAGCCGGGCTTTGATTTAAGCAAAATAATCGCCCGCAAACAAAAGACCGTTCGCAAACTGGTAGCCGGCATCAAACAGAAAATGACTGCCCACGAAGTGGAAATTATCAGTGCGGAAGTACATCTTATAGGAGAAGACAACAGCGGGAATATACTGTTGGGCAATGATAACGAAACATATACAGCTAAATATATCCTGCTCTGCACAGGTTCCGAAACAATAGTGCCGCCCATCAAAGGATTAGACGCCAGTGGCTACTGGACATCGAAAGAAGCGCTGGACAACAAAGAGGTTCCCCAATCGCTGGCAATTATAGGCGGAGGAGTTATCGGTGTGGAATTTGCCTCATTCTTTAACAGCCTGGGTGTGAAAGTCAGCGTCATAGAAATGTTGCCCGAAATACTCGGCGCTATGGATAAGGAATTATCCGCCATGCTCCGTACTGAGTATGCAAAAAAAGGCATCGGCTTCTATCTCGGCACAAAAGTTGTGGAGGTAAAAGATGGTCAGGTGATTATAGAAAAAGACGGAGAGCAATCATCTGTCGAAGCAGCGCAAATACTGTTAAGCACGGGCAGACGTCCGGTTACAGCAAACTTGAACATTGACAAGCTAAATATCGAGATGTACCGCAACGGAATAAAAGTGGACGAATTTATGAAGACATCGCATCCCCGCATATATGCCTGCGGAGATATTACAGGCTATTCACTGCTTGCCCATACTGCTGTGCGTGAAGGTGAAGTGGCCGTAAACCATATTCTCGGCAAAGCGGACAGAATGAGTTATAAAGCGATTCCCGGAGTAGTATATACCAATCCTGAAATAGCCGGAGTAGGACAAACCGAAGAAGAACTTACAGCAAAAGGTATAAAACATACCGTATTGAAACTTCCTATGGCATATTCAGGCCGTTTTGTGGCAGAGAACGAATTAGTCAATGGAATGTGCAAATTAATAATCGGTGAAGATGAAAAGATCATAGGTTGCCATATGCTGGGCAATCCGGCTTCGGAGCTGATTGTTATCGCAGGTATAGCCATAGAGAAAGAGTTTACGGTTGAAGAGTTCCGTAAAATTGTATTTCCTCATCCTACAGTGGGAGAAATCATTCACGAAACCTTATTTATATAACCTGACTACCAATACGTTATCTAAAGAGTTAAAATTCCGTTAAATAAGCAAACTATTCTTCCGTAGGTTTTGTTATATTCTAAAAACAGAAAAGATTATGAAAGCAATTGTATTTTTATTAACATCAATTATGCTAATCTTTGCAGGATGCAAAACTCAGCAAGATCCGCTCAAAGCCGCAGCCGAAGAAGCGGAACAGAAAATGTGGTATGAAAAGGCAGTTCAGGCACTCAATGACAGGGAATTTGTATTAGAAGCAGAGCGTATCGATTTCAGAAACGGACGTTTTGCTTATGTAACGGCCAATACAAATTTCATCTCTATGCATGGAGACAAAGCAACGATCCAAATGGCTTTCAATTCGCCCTATGCCGGGCCTAATGGAATAGGTGGTATAACAGTAGACGGCAGAGCTTCGAACGTAAAAATACAAACAGACAAGAAAGGTAATGTGACCTTTAGTATGACAGTACAGGGAGCCGCTGTATCAGCCACTGTTACCTTGCGTCTCACCAATGGCACCAATCAATGCAATGCCACAATAAACCCCAACTTTAACAGCAATACAATAAACTTTAGGGGAGAATTGTATCAGGAAGCCGATTCGAATGTATATAAGGGAAGGTCTTTATAGGGATAACAGGTGGAATTTATTCAGATAGTGTTTATAAAAAAAGAAGGGATATAGAATATCCCTTCTTTTTTATCACATAAAATGTCATTATTATCAAATAGGTTTATCTATATAGAAAAGCTACCGGTCAATAGCTTTCTGCGATTAAATCGTTTATAAAAAAATGACAAATAAAAAATACGAAGAAGTGTTATTTTATTTACTTTATATATAGTTCTTTGACAATCTGAATATCGAATAAATGAGAAATCCTAACTTTGTCGCGGATCAACACCCCACATCAGCTTATTACGTAATGTGTTATAAAAAGTATTCTCTTTGCGCTTTATAACCCTCAGTGTAAAATCAGCTTTCTTTATAACCAACTTAGTCCCCGTAGTAAATATGTTGGAACGTCCATCCAGTGAGATAAGGAAATTCTTGTTACGGCTTTCGACTTCCAGCGTAAGAACACAATCGTCTGTCACCACCAATGGCCTGTTGCTAAGACTGTGGGGAGCAACGGCAGCAATCACAATATTAGCAGCTGTCGGAGTCATTACCGGACCACCTACACTCAATGAATAAGCTGTGGAGCCGGTCGGTGTCGCGACAATCAACCCATCCGCTTCGTATGAAGTCAGGTATTCTTCGTTGATATAAGCATGTACAGTTATCATAGATGCCGTATCCTGTTTCAATATCGCGATTTCATTCAATGCATAATTGAACCCGAGGTAATCCTTGTGTTCGGTCGATAGCTGCAATTGGCTGCGATGCTCTATCCGGTAATTCCCGGAGAATACATCAGCAAATGTAGCTTCCAGGTCTTTTTCTCCTACATCGGCAAGAAAACCAAGACGTCCTGCATTAATACCTAATATCGGAATATTTTTCTTTCCTATAATGGAGGCTGTACGGAGAAATGTACCGTCACCGCCAATACTGATTACCAGATCGGCATCGAACTCGTCATTGGTAATGATACCGGCAATATCGTATTGTAGATGGAGTACATCTTTAAGATAATTGTAAAATTTCTCCTGAAGATATATCTCTGTCTTATTATCCAATAGAATTTTGAACAATTTTTCTATCTGCTCTTTCTTCTGATGCTTACTTCCGAATATGGCAATCTTCATTATCTTATAATTTTACCTCTAAGTTATCAATAAAAATTAATGTCTTATTTTAATGTTGGATTCTTTTCTACTTCACTACGTTTCGTTCGAACGTTCATTTTGGCATTGCCCAAAACGAACACAAGGAATTTTAATTCCGCGTAGTAGAAAAGAATCCAACATTAAAATACAACAATAAATATTTTGTTAAACTCATACCAAATAAATAAACAGTCAAGCTGTTAATAAAATGGAACTGATACACACTATTTCATCAATTCGTATTACATTTGCATGATGTATCATTGTGCAAAGTTGCTAAAAAGTTTTAACTTAATAATGATAGATTTTAGTATTTGATGTTTGAGAGATCGTATTTTAAGTAAAATATAAAATTTGATGAAATATTTAGCATCATAACTTACTGTCATTATTTTACTTAATAAATAATAAATGGGTCTGTGACCTTAATAGTTTTTATGACCAAGCTGAGTGTAAATATAAATAAAATAGCGACTTTACGTAATGCGCGTGGTGGAAATATTCCTGATGTAGTGAAAGTAGCCCTCGATTGTGAAAAATTCGGTGCACAAGGAATTACTGTACACCCCCGTCCGGATGAAAGGCATATCCGGTTTAAAGATGTGTATGACCTGAAAGCCAAAATAAAAACCGAACTGAATATAGAAGGCTATCCCTCTCAAAAGTTCGTAGACCTGATTACAACAATCAGACCCACGCAAGTAACACTTGTTCCCGACAAACCGGATGCCATAACATCCAACGCGGGATGGGACACCATCGAAAATCAGCAATTGCTATCCGACTTGGTCGATGAATTTAAGGCTGTCGGTGTACGGACTTCCATCTTCACAGGAACGGATCTGAAGATTATAGAATTTGCCGCTAAAACAGGAACAGACCGTATCGAGTTATACACAGAGCCTTATGCAAGTGACTATAGTAAAGATAAAGAAGCTGCAATTGCTTCTTTTATAGAAGCTGCTAAATATGCAAAGAAATTAGGCCTTGGCGTAAATGCCGGGCACGATCTGAGCCTGGAAAACCTGCACTTTTTATACAAGAACATTCCCTGGCTCGACGAAGTATCTATAGGGCATGCGCTTATCAGTGATGCTTTATATCTGGGATTGGAAAAAACGATAAAGGCTTATAAAAACTGTTTAAAAGAAACTCCCGAATTATTGGATTAAAATATGGAGGCACAAAAAGATAAAATGATAAGTATAATAGGAACGGCAGGTTTTCATCTGTTGATCATCCTGTTCCTATTGTTTTACTATTTGAAACCATCGCCGGTCGTACGTCATTCCGACGAATTGGGTGGAGTGCCCGTTATGTTCGGTAATGTAGCCGACGCAGGTGGTGATGATGAGCCCTTTGGCAGGGGCAATGGAAATCAGGGTGCAGCAGAAGCAACCTCTCCGAATGTAGTGGAGGATCCCATCCCCATGGTAGAGAATACCACTGTCAAAGCAAAGCCAACTGTAACCAATACAGAGAAGACAGCCGTCACTCAGGACTTTGAAGAAACAGTAGCTATAAAAGAAGCCAAACGGAAAGCCGAAGAAAAGAAACAACAGGAGGCTGCCGAACAACATAGAAAGGCCGAGGCCGAACGTGTCGCCCAACAAGAAGCTGCTAAAAAAGGCCAGATAAACAACCAAATGGCAGGCCTGTTTGGTAATGGAACAGGCAGTGGCAGCCGTGGTGAAGGAACGGGAGAAGGAACGCAAGGCGTACCTACAGGAAATGCCAGCTATGGCAAAACTTCCGGCGTGGGAGGCTGGGGTTCTTTCGATCTGGGAGGACGCAGTCTTGGCGGCGGAGGTCTTGTTAAGCCCAACTATTCGGTCGACGACTATGGTACTGTAGTTGTCGATATAGTTGTTAATGCCAAGGGCGATGTTGTAGAAGTAAATATAGGTAAAGGAACCAATACTCCGAATACCAACTTGCGCAACGAAGCCTTAAGAGCGGCAAAGAGAACAAAGTTTAATGCAGTATCTTCTGTCATTAATCAGAAAGGAACAATCACATATAAGTTTAATCTAAATTAAATTGGGATGAAGACTATATTTATATTTCTCACAACCGGATTTGAAGATATTGAAGCTATTGCTACAATCGATATCCTACGCCGGGCTGAATTGAATGTAAAATCGGTATCTCTGACCGACAGTAAGCAAGTGATGACCAGCCATCAGGTACTGGTTACAGCCGACTTAATGTTCGACCAGGTAGATTTCTCCGAAGCAGAGCTACTGATATTACCGGGTGGAACTGTAAAGTTTAACGAGCATGAGAATATGAAAAAAGAACTGTTGGCTTTTGCCAATAAAGGCGAAAAAGTTGCTGCTATATGCGCCTCGCCAATGGTATTAGGCGGCTTGGGATTACTTGATGGCAAAAATGCGACCTGTTATCCGGGCTTCGAACAATACCTGAAAGGTGCTACCCTGCAAACGGATAAAGCCGTGGTTGTAGACGGAAATATCACAACAGGCCGAGGTCCCGGACTTACAATTGACTTTGCCCTGAATCTGGTAGAACAACTGGCCGGGAAAGAAAAGCGTGATGCCGTAGCTGCCGGGCTATTAGTAAAATAAAAACAGGAAATGATGGGATGCATATTCCATCATTTTCATTATTTCAAATATAACTCAAACTTAGAAAATGGAATTTTTACATGAAGTATGGAACTTCTTCCTCAATCTGTTAAGAGACACCGGCGGCACACTTGACATGCTGGTAACCGACTATGGAGTATGGGTCTACGCCATATTATTTTTGATTATTTTCTGTGAAACAGGATTAGTTGTCACTCCTTTTCTCCCGGGCGATTCTTTATTATTCCTGGCAGGAGCGATAGCTGTACGCCCCGATAATCCTCTCCACATTTATTTTCTCATAGCTATACTTATAGTTGCTGCAATCATTGGCGATGCAGTTAATTATACCATAGGACGTTTCTTCGGGCAAAAACTTTTCAGCAACCCGAAATCCAAAATATTCAAGCAAGAGTATCTGGAAAAAACAAACCAATTTTATGCAAAGCATGGGGGAAAAACCATTATACTAGCACGTTTTGTACCGATAGTGCGCACATTTGCGCCTTTTGTTGCAGGTATGGGCAGGATGAGTTATAAACATTTCTTCTCTTATAATGTTATAGGAGGTATAGCATGGGTTGTTATATTCTGCACCCTGGGAGCCCTTATCGGACGTTTAGAATGGGTTGAAAAGAATCTCGACAAAGTAGTTATTCTTATCGTGATCGTATCTATTCTACCGGCAATATATGAGGTAATAAAAGCTAAATTAGAAGCAAGAAAGGCGGCAAAAGCCAAAGGATAAAAAGATAATAATATCTTAAACTATTACCACTGACACTGATAGGAGCCTAAATACTCCTATCGTGATAGTGGTTTTTTATTTAATAAACCATAAACTAACATTGTATGAACAATATAGCAAACATACCCGACACGGGGACAAAAAAGAGGCTGGTCATTATCGGCGGTGGATTTGCAGGTCTGGAACTGGCTAAAAAGATAGACAAGAAACAATATCAGGTTGTTTTAATCGATAAAAACAACTATTACCAATTCCAGCCTTTGTTTTATCAGGTAGCTACCGGAGGATTAGAGCCCAGTTCTATCTCCTACCCTCACCGTAAGAATTTCCAGAAGAACAAGAATTTTCACTTCCGTATGTGTGAGGCACAGAATGTGGACCCTGAAAAGAAAGTAGTACGAACAAATATAGGAGATATTACATACGACTATCTGGTTATATCGACAGGATGCGACACCAATTACTTCGGAAACGACAGCCTTAAAGAAAGTACTTTTGCCCTGAAATCTGTTTCGGAATCCTTGCTGCTCAGAAACAGAATATTACTTAGCTTCGAAGAAGCTTTGAGTACCGATAACGAGGAAGAGTTGAAAGAAATCCTATCATTTACCATCGTCGGGGGGGGTGCTACCGGCGTGGAGCTTGCCGGAGCCTTGGCTGATATGAAGAAATCCATTTTACCTAAAGATTATCCCGAAATAGATTTCGAAAAGATGGAAATCCATCTGGTAGACGCCTCTCCCCGATTACTCTTTGCCATGTCGGAACAAGCATCAGAAAAAGCGGCTGACACCTTAAAGAACCGAGGGGTAATCATTCATCAGGATATATCTGTGAAATCTTATAACAAGCCATTTGTAGAACTCAGCGACGGCACCAATATTCGCACGCGCAACGTACTCTGGGTTGCAGGCGTAAAACCCAATAGCCTGAAAGGACTGGCTGAAACAGCATATAACCGTGGTCGGCTTGCCGTTAACGAATACAATCAGGTGCAAGGCTATGACAACATATTTGCGATAGGCGATACATCCCTTCTTATATCGGACAAAAGTCCTAAAGGGCATCCGCAGGTAGCACAGGTAGCTTTGCAGATGGCAAAACGCCTCGCAAAAAACCTTAACACTACAATCAATAGTAATAATTGGGAAAAATTCACCTACGTAGATAAAGGCTCATTGGCTACCATTGGACGCAACGCCGCAGTTGCTGATTTAGGGAAATTCCGCTTTGGAGGATGGTTCGCCTGGTGGCTGTGGCTATGGGTACATATCTTGTCGATTGTAGGTATGAGAAATAAAGTATCTGTCTTTATAGACTGGGTATGGAGCTATCTTAACTACGATGTGTCTTTACGCCTGTTTATCAAACCAAAATTCAATAAAATGTACAAAGAAGAACTGTAACCCTGAAAAGAATTACAGCTCTTCTATAGATCTCATATTTATTATTAAAAGTAACAGAGGCTAAAAAAGAAATATTCTTTAGCCTCTGTTACTCTTCTTTCTGCCCGGACAATTTTATCAAACATGTCAAAGAACGCTAAACCACGGCTTCCCTATATAGATAAAGTTTATTTAAAATATACATATATATTACCATATCCCGGCTATTCGAATTCTTTATATTATTTATATATTTGCATATAAGAAGATTTCGATAAAATACAGGTTTCCATTTTTCACATAAACACTATACGACGATGATACTTTTAGCTGAAAGCGGATCCACTAAAACCGAATGGTGTTTAGTTAGTAAAACGACTGTTTCCGAACACTCCTTCACTGACGGGATAAACCCTTATTTCGAATCGAGAAAAGAAATCAGCCACACTATCAGGTTACAGTTACCCGAAATATTTTTCAAAACAAAAATCCAATCCATATACTTTTATGGTGCCGGATGCTCATCTGCCGAGAAAAAGAGTGTGGTGAAGGCATCACTCGAATCCCAGTTCCGCACTCCTGCATTTGTCGAAAGCGATTTATTAGGTGCTGCACGTTCTCTGTTTAATGATCAAGCCGGAATAGCCTGTATCCTGGGAACGGGTTCAAACTCCTGCTTCTATGACGGAGAAGAGATTACTAAAAACGTCCGTCCACTGGGCTTCATACTCGGAGATGAAGGCAGCGGGGCCTTTCTCGGAAAAACATTTCTTTCAGATTGCCTAAAGGGATTGGCGCCGGACGAACTAGTTACGCCCTTCTACAAAAAATACGGGATAGATCCGGAGCAAATATTGGATTATGTCTACAGCAAACCTTTCCCTAACAGGCTTTTGGCTGTCCTTTCTTTCTACCTTTCCGAAAACCTCGGCCATCCCTATGTCTACGATTTAGTTTATAACAGTTTTAAAATTTTCTTCGAAAGAAATGTTTTACAGTATGATTGTCCGAATTATCCGGTACGTTTCTGCGGATCTGTTGCAAAAAAATACTCAAGTATGCTGAAGCAGGTCTCAACCGATTTGGGTATAGTTATCGACAGCATTACAGAGAATCCTGTCGAAGGATTAATCCAATATCACCGGAATAGCCTAAAATACTAATTTATGTATATAACGATTAATAAAAGTTAAACAAAAGCAACTTTTCCACCTTCCTTTAATTTATTCAAATATATTAATTTATATTTGTTAGCATAATATTATTAGTAGTGTTGAGATAAAAGTAAAGAAAGTATTAGTGCTCAGTTACTTCATAAACAAGATCATAGATCACTGAAGTAAATTCTCCTTATTTACATATGTGAATTTATATTAATTTAAGTATCTAAATATTAATAATCCTTCTGCGGTATACCGCAATAATATATTGATTCGATATCACGAACCTTGTTTTATAAGCAATTATGCTATAAAAACACTATTTAGATCATTATAGTCCAGTAATTCTCTTTCAATTATTACTTAAATTAAACCTATGTTACTATGACCGCATTAAAACAAGCAGAAAAAAGTTTTATAAAAAAACTTTTGTGTATCCTCTTTGCAGGATTAATACTATCCACCGCGGGGAGTATAAATGTGCAAGCAAGCCCTGATAAATCAAATGAACCATCAGACTTACAGCAAGCCACCAGAACCGTAAAAGGATCAGTTAAGGACCACACCGGAGCCCCCTTAATAGGAGTAAGCGTCGCCATCAAAGGCACAACCACCGGCACAATAACAGATATCGATGGGAAATATTCGATCAACGCAGCAGCCAACCACACACTTAGCTTCTCGTATGTAGGATTCAAACCTGTATCTATCCTTGCCGACCAAACCAATATCGATGTAATCATGGAAGAGGATTCTCAGATAATGAGCGAAATCGTCGTTGTCGGATACGGAGTTCAGAAAAAAGAGAACCTGACTGGAGCTGTAGCATCCGTTGATTTAGGCAAAACCGTAGAAAGCCGCCCGATTGCAGATATAGGCCGGGCATTACAAGGAGCCGTACCGGGCTTGACTGTATCTACAAAATCAGGCGAAATCGGAGGTGCCCCTACAATTAAGATAAGAGGAGGTGTAGGCTCTCCTAACGGAAGCGCCAATCCACTGATCCTGGTAGACAATGTAGAGATTTCAGACATAACTCTGATAAACCCTGATGATATCGAATCCATTTCAGTATTGAAAGACGCAGCATCATCGTCCATATATGGAGCCAGAGCCGCGTTTGGCGTTATACTCATCACCACAAAGGCAAAACAGCAAAACGATAAACTATCAATAAGCTACTCCAACAACTTTGCCTGGAGAACGCCTACCAAGAAACCTGAACAACTACCGGGTTGGCAGCAAGCCGAAATCAATCTGGCCGGCATGAAGGTAGCTCCTTCTCCTGCAAATTCATACAATGTGGTCGCCAATATGATAGTAGACCAGAAAACAGTAGACGGAATGAAAGCCTGGGCAGAACAATACGGCGATGGTAAAGGACTGGGATTGGAGATGGTTTACGGCCGCGACTTTGAAATAGATGCCGCCGGAGCACATTATTACAGAACATGGGATTGGTACGACATGTACATCAAAGACTGGATGCCACAACAATCTCACAACCTCTCTATAAGTGGAGGCAATGGAAGAACAAGTTATGGATTAACGCTGGGATATATCCATCAGGAAGGACTCACCAAAGTGAATCCGGATATGTATGACAGATACAATACAAACATCACACTAAATACTGAGCTTAGCAAATATATGACTGTCAGGGCAAATGCGATGTATACAAAAACCGATCTAGACAAACCGTTTATGTACGCCTCGGATTTATATGATCACATGTACTACCTGTACAGATGGCAACCGATGTACCCATACGGCACATTGGACGGAAAGCCATTCCGAAGCGCCTTAACCGAGCTGCAACAAGCCCCGATGACCCGGCGTAAGAAAGACTATATGCGCCTGGGTGCTGGATTGACACTAAAGCCAATGGATGGACTAACTGTTGATTTTGATTTTGTATACACCACCATCGAATCACGTTACAAGAAATTTGGAGATAAAGTATATGCATACGATATCTTCACAGCACATAATTCCCTGGAGAAATTAATGAATTCGTACGGTAACTACATCTCTTCAAGCTATGACTATGTGTACGAAGAAAGAGGACGTACTCAGACCCTCACAAACAACATTGTAGCAACCTATTCCAAGAAAATAAAAGATCATGACTTCAAAGTAATAGCCGGATCTAATATCGAACAAAGCCAATACCGGTACATCTGGGCACAGAAGAAAGGTTTATTAAGCGCCTCCAAGCCTGAACTCAACCTTGCCGTAGGAGACGCAACCACCAGCTCCGAACACACACATTGGGCTGTTGCAGGTTTCTTCGGTCGAATCAACTACTCCTTCAAAGACCGTTACCTTTTAGAGGTAAATGGACGCTATGACGGATCGTCAAGATTCCCGAGAGATGACAGGTTCGCATTTTTCCCTTCGGTTTCTGCCGGATACAGGATATCGGAAGAAGATTTTATGAAGAAACTCTACCCGGCACTTTCATCTCTAAAAATAAGAGCATCATATGGTACTATCGGCAATCAGGATGTAGGATTGAACCGATTCATATCTACACTCGATGGACAATTGGATAGCTGGGTAATAAATGGCGTAAGACAAACATCAGTAAGTGCACCTACAGTTGTATCCAAATCCCTGACATGGGAGAAGGTGAAAACCGTGGATATAGGCTTCGATTCCAGATTCATAGACGACAAACTAGGCATCACATTCGATTGGTATAAGAGAACAACCAGTGATGTCCTTGCTTCCCAAGCTCTTCCTGCTACATTAGGCGCAACAAGCCCATATCAGAATATGGGAGAACTCGAAACCCCGGGCTGGGAATTATCCGCCGATTTCCATCACAAATTCTCCAGCGGCCTGACAATTACACTAGGCGGACAGATTACAGACTACAAGACCAAAGTAAAAAAATGGTCGAACAACTCAACCATACCAACTTATGGAGGTAACGGAAATGGATGGTCTACAGATGTAGCAGTCTACAGAGAAGGTATGATCCTGGGAGATATATGGGGATTACAGGTAGACAGATTGCTTCAGGAAAGTGATTTTGACTCAAACGGGAATCTCGTAACAGGCATACCAAATCAGGCCGAAGTATTTCCGGCAAATTACAAATTTGCCCCGGGCGATGTATTATATAAGGATCTGGATGGCGACGGATACATCAGAAAAGGCGTAAGAGTGGATGACGCCAAAGACATGTCTGTAATAGGAAACGCGATGCCTCGCTTCGAATACGGATTTAGCATAGGAGCTGATTACAAAGGATTTGATTTCAGCATGTTTTTCCAGGGTGTTGGAAGGCGTAAACTGTGGGCAATGGGCAATCAGGTATTACCGGGCTATACTGCTGGTGAACCTTATTATAAAGGAGCAGAAGATTACTGGAGTCCCGAAAACACGAATGCGTTCTACCCTCGTCCGATGAACTATTCCCAGGTAGCCTCCGGCAACTATCAGGTAAACGACAGATACCTACTCAATATGGCTTACTTGCGATGCAAAACCCTGACTGTAGGTTATACACTCCCTCGGGCTCTAACGAAGAAAGCTTACATAAACAACCTCAGAGTTTACTTTACGGCAGAAAACCTATTCGAATTTGATAATGTAAAACCGGATATCGATCCCGAGATAGATGTCCGCTATGTAGGAACAGCAGCCGACTCCCGAAATTTCGGCCGTAGCTACCCTTATCAGAGAACCCTTTCTTTCGGATTACAACTTACATTATAATTGATTGCTAAAAATTGGAAATTATGAAAACGAGCATAAACAACAATTCATCAAAGCACATGGCAACTTTGTTATGCGAGTTTCCATACATCCGTTAAAAACAAAATTATCGTATGAAAAAATATTTATTATATATAGGATGTTTATTAGCTCTCGCAACCAACTCCGGCTGTGATGATTTCCTAGACAAAGCTCCTTTGGACAAGCTGGCAAACGACTCGTACTGGGTAGACGAAGTAAGCTTAAGAGCCTATTCCCAAGATTTCTATTCAACCTATTTTGTTGGATATGCTCAAGATTACAGGGCTTTTGGCGGCTATTTTTCAGGAGACTCATACAACGATGACTTCCTTCTCACTAGTGACAATGTGAGTGACACAAATCAACGCTTATTTTTCCCTACTACGAATACAACCGGAATCAATAGTGTCACTGCCTTGTGGACAGATCAATACAAGATTGTTCGCAAAGCCAATGTCATGCTCGAAAAAATTCCGGGTATGACCATTTCCGACGAAGCTAAAAATCACTGGATGGCTATTGCCCGTTTCTTTAGAGCAACAGCCTACAGCACCCTGGTTAAGACATACGGAGATGTACCATATATAGAACTGGCTGTCGTAGATGCCAAGGATTACGACACCCTGTATAAAGACCGCGACCCTCAAGTTACAGTTGTAAATAAGATATTGGAAGACTACAACTATGCCTTGCAATACATCAGAGCAAATGACGGAGTACGCCAGGTCAACAAATCCGTTGTGGGAGCATTCATGTCGCGTAATATGCTTTACCATGCTACATGGCTGAAATATCATGGTACAACCGTTGGCCCGACATCCCAGCCAGTAAGCAACACCGAGCTTTCAAAATTCTTTAAAGGAGCTATTGATGGAGCAGAGAGTGTTATAGAATCACACAGTTATTCGATAGGTAATACATACAACGCACTATTTACAAGCGAAAGTCTGGCCGACAACCCTGAAATAATATTCTACAGGGAATACACCACAGGCATAGCCTGTAACGCACTAATGGCCTATAATGCTAAAGAAGACCAAAAATTAGGAGGGGCAACCATCGATGCTATCGACAGTTATCTATGTCTTGACGGCCTTCCGATAGGACAGTCCCCGTCCTATCAGGGACAATCAGATCCTAGCATCAAAAACTCTTTCAAAGATCGTGACCCTAGGATATATGATACATTCGTAGACACTCTCCGCATCTTAAACTCCGGTTTGTTCAGCGCCGCCTCTCCAACAGGATTCGCTTCTAAGAAATTCCTTAACGAAGATTGGCTTCTGGGAGGATCTCCGTATGTTACAGGAATCCTCAGCCCGGCAGATGCACCCATAATACGCTACGCCGAAGTACTCCTCAACTACGTTGAAGCACGATACGAAATAAGCAAAATAGGCGGAGAAGCATTCAGTCAGGCAGATCTGGACAAATCCATCAATGAAATAAGAAAAAGAAACTTAACCAAATGGGGAGAAACCCCTGCCGTAAGCAGAAAAATGCCGAATGTCACTCTTAGCGGGAACAACATAGCCGTTAACAACATCGTTATAAACGACCCCGACCGTGATCCTTCTGTAGATCCTGTATTATGGGAAATACGAAGAGAGCGCCGCACCGAGCTCATAATGGAAGGCAGACGCAGCGATGATCTCAACAGATGGGCAAAATTTGAATATCTGAACACTGGTACTTCTAACAATCCTAACAAAACAGTACTTGGTGCGTGGATAGACAAAGCGGATTATCCGGGAATAGCCACAGCCGTAAAACTGTTCGATCCTGAAAATCCGACAGCAACCCCGACCAAGGGATACATAAGTTATTTCAGCATTACTTCACCATTAAGATCTTTTGTAAAAGGAGACATAAAGTCAGAAAGAAATTATTTGCGCTCCATACCGGCGGCTCAAATAACAATCTATAAAGATAAAGGATATACTTTAACCCAGAATCCGGGCTGGTAAATATCCCTATAAAATAAAAAGCACGTTCTATCACAGGACGTGCTTTTTCTATTTAATGAAATATCTACCAACAACCTATTACGAGAACATACAGAATGAACAACCATACATATCGCCTGGCAACCTATCACCCTAAATCTTAGAAGAAAACAAAAACTATCCGCAACACAATACCCGACGGATTTTATCCAGAAAGACAATCTCTCAGCTATAATTTAAGAACTCATCAAACCTACAGCAAATAACCTAATTTTTGTATAAGACATTTAATAATAGTTAATTCTTGAATTCTTTTTATACAATACGCATTTTATTTAAATATATTAATTTATATTTGTTAGTGCAATATCCTATAGTAATTGTAACATAAAAACAAAGAAAGTACTTAGTTCTAAATTACTTCTATTGATAAGGCAATTAGCAATGAAGTAAAAATCCTCTTTATTCTTAAATGTGAATTTATTCTAATTTAAGTATCTAAATATTAATAATTCTATTAGCGGATATACCGCAACGACGCATAATATTGACATCACGAACCTTGTTTTATAGGCAATTCTGCTATAAAAAACACTATTTAGTCAAACTTATTAAGTAAGCGCTTTCAATTATTTTTTAAAATTAAACCTATGTTACTATGACCGCATTAAAACAAGCCAGAAAAAGTTTTATACAGAAACTTTTGTGTATCCTCTTTGCAGGGTTAGTATTATCTACCGCAGGGAGTATAGATGTGCAGGCAAACACGGGAAAATCAGAAGATCCTACAGATTTGCAACAAACGGTAAAAACTATAACAGGAACTGTTGTAGATAGAAATGGAGAACCCCTGGCTGGCGTAAGCGTCACTATAAGGGGAACAATCACTGGTACAATGACTGATGGATCAGGCAAATATGCCATAACAGTACGGGACAACAATCAGGTACTGAATTTTTCATACATAGGATTTAAACCCCTTTCTGTTGCGGCAAAAAACAGTGTGATTGATATCACTATGGAAGAAGATGCCCAGATGATGGATGAAGTTGTTGTAACAGCAATGGGTATAAAGAAAGAGAGAAAGGCATTAGGATACTCCGTGCAGGATATTAATGCCGATGAACTAATGAAAAACAAAAGTACAAACATCCTCAACTCTCTTAGTGGCAAAATAGCCGGATTGAATGTTACACAAAGTAGTGGTGCAGCCGGAGCCGGAGCCAGTATAATCATTCGTGGGGGAACATCGCTCGAACGTGACAACCAACCACTTTTCGTAGTAGACGGAATGATATATGACAACTCTACTGATGCCGGAGGTAATAGTGCTTTTGATGGTGCCACACGCGTTAACTCGACCAATAGCAACCGTATTATGGACATAAATCCGGAAGATATAGAGAATGTATCGGTATTGAAAGGTCCTGCGGCATCGGCCCTCTACGGCTCGCGTGCAGCAGCAGGTGTTATCGTGATCACAACAAAAAAAGGGCAGGAAGGACAAGTAAAAGTGAATGTAAATTCAAAATTCAGTACTTCTTGGGTGAATCGTTATCCTGAACAACAAGACCGTTACAAAAGAGGATACTATAACCAATCAGGAACTTTGGATGATTATACCATGAACTCATGGGGAGCTGCATTCAAAGAAGGAGAGCAAGTGTATAACAATATGGAAGATTTCTTTCAGAACGGTAGCACATGGGACAACAATGTAAGCATATCAGGGGGTAGCAAAAACAGCAACTATTTCCTTTCCGCTTCCCGTTACGACCAAACAGGTATTATTCCTGAAACCGGATTTGAAAAAACAACCTTCCGCTTCAATGGTGAACAAAAATATGGTATACTCACTACAGGTGCAAATGTAGCCTATTCAGTAGGATCGGCAGACAAGGCTCTGACCAGTACAGGGCTGACAGGATCAGGTGGAACAGGTGCTATATCTTCCGTTTACAGATGGGCAAGAAGTGATGATATGAAACACTGGCTTAACGAAGACGGCAGCAGATACCGTATGTTTGAAGGGCTCCAACTTCCGGCTGCTGACGTAGATAATCCGTACTGGATTATAAACAGAAATCCTATTACAGAAAAAACAACCCGCTTTACGGGAACTATAAACGCAAAATTGAATATTGCCGAATGGTTCAACATTGCATATATCGCAGGCACAGACCGATACACAACCAACACCAAAAGAATAATCGGCGCAAATGGCGGTGTAGACCTGATATATCAGAAAGGGATGTTATCTGAAAATGACAGGACATATGAATATTTATCATCAAACTTCATGATGAATTTCACAAAGAAATTCGGAGATTTTGACCTCAATTTATTACTGGGACAATCTGTAGAAGACACCAAAGTAAAAACTAACCGATACAGAGCGTGGAACTTTGTTACTGAAAACTTTTACAACATAAACAATACTGCGAATGAAGACCGCCGTATAGCTCAAGGAAACAGTAGAAAAAGACTGATTGGAGCATATGGAGAATTCAGAGCGGGATACAAGAACATGCTTTATGCCACTGTTACAGGACGTAACGACTGGACATCGACCCTACCGATAGATAACAGATCTTACTTCTACCCTTCAGTCAGCGGAAGTTTTCTTTTCACTGAAGTGATGCCTAAGAATGACATCCTGTCTTATGGAAAGATCAGAGCATCGTGGGCCGAAGTAGGTAAAGATGCCGACCCGTATGTAACAAATACATATATAGACCCTCCATTCCCTACCGTTGGTGGTACTGGGATACAAGATGCATGGACACATGGTAACGATATTCTGGTTCCAGAAAAAACAAGATCGACAGAAATTGGACTCGAATTAGGATTTCTCAACGGCAGACTAGGTTTTGATATGGCATATTATTCAAACAAGAGTATAAATCAGCTGCTAAGTCCGAGAACATCTCAGACAACAGGTTATATATTTATGACCACAAATGCAGGTGATATTACAAATAAAGGCTTTGAAATATCTATTAAAGCCGAACCGATAAAAACCAGGGATTTCTCATGGAACACAATGCTCAACTTAGCTAGAAACAAAGGGAAAGTAAATAATTTATTACCGGGAATAGACGTACTTTATGTAACTGACGTACAGGTAGGAA
The DNA here is from genome assembly GCF_900079725.1 of uncultured Dysgonomonas sp. Classification (NCBI taxonomy): domain Bacteria; kingdom Pseudomonadati; phylum Bacteroidota; class Bacteroidia; order Bacteroidales; family Dysgonomonadaceae; genus Dysgonomonas; species uncultured Dysgonomonas sp. The sequence continues at coordinate 3,942,156 of NZ_LT599032.1, read as the reverse complement.
GTGCAAAAGCAGCTTCATTCAATGGTGGTAACTTCATGGGAATATCTGGATCTAAATATAACAGAGATGAAGCCGGAAATATGATTCTCGATTGGGAAAGCGGTATGCCTACATCAGACGGAAAAGAAATATACGATATCGGTAACCGTGAGCCTAAACTGACCGGTGGTTTTACTAATACATTCCGGTACAAGGATTTTGAACTGTCTTTCCTTCTCGATTTCAGAATCGGCGGAGACATTTATAACGGAACAGATTACTTCATGACAGGTATAGGTATGAGCAAAAGAAGTATGGATCGCGAGTCACTTACATTATCAGGTGTGGCAAAAAATCCGGACACACAACAATTGGAATCAAAGACATACACCTTCCAGGCAAACAAATTCTATCTGAAAGGACAGGAAGTTTCCAGTGGAACAGCTAAAGCCGAAAGTGGATATCAGATTATACAGAAATATTGGGATACATATTATAACTATGAATCGGCAAACTACATGACCAATACCAACTGGTTGCGTTTAAGATCATTGTCTCTGTCGTACTATATGCCTAGCAAGCTACTCAATAAGACTAAATTTATCAAAGGAATGTCTATCAATGTGACAGGAACAAACCTCTTGCTATTTACCAACTATAAAGGTATGGACCCTGAAACAAGTGCAGCAGGATCCGGAGCAGTCGGTTCGAGCAGCGTCGGTATAGACTATAATGGTGTACCTGCAACAGCAGGAATGTCTTTCGGTATTAACTTAACATTCTGATTTTATATCCGAATACATCTTATTATATACTTTAATAATACATACAATGAAAAAAATAATATATATCTGTTTAGGCTTATTATTGATAGGTATGAGTGCCTGTAATGATTATCTGGATATAAACGATAATCCTGATAACCCCAACAATACCGTACCTACTCCCGATCTTCGGTTAAGAGGTATTATGCAGAATTTTGTTGATAGTTATGAATCATCCGGAACCAGAGGTTGCTGGTTTACCGGAAACATCGGAAAATCTTACGGAACTGCATACAATGATTATCTTATCAAATGGGATCCGCAATCAGCCTCTACTACATGGCCATATCAGGCATGGTTCATATATACAGCTGCCAATCTGAAACCACTGATTGAAAAGGCAACAGCGGAAGGAGCATGGTCATATGTAGGTGCAGCAAAGCTGATACACGCATGGGGATTTATGACAATGACTGATGTATATGGTGAAATGCCGTATACTGAAGCCCTTACCAATGTAATAACTCCAAAGTACGATAACGGAGAAACTATATTCTACGGATGTCTGGCTATGCTGGACGAGGCAATTGCCGAATTTCAGAAAGATCAGCCTTCAACAGCGACATCTTTCGCTAGCGGAGACCTATGGAATAACGGAGATAAAGACAAATGGTTGAAACTCGCCTACGGTCTCAAAGCGCGCTGGCTAAACAACCTCTCAAAAAAGAATGCATATGATCCTGATGCAATATTAGCAGCTCTGGATAAAGCACCGAAGAATAACAGTGAAAGTACAATAATGCGCTATGTAAACTCGGCAAATGAGGATGAATCCGGTATACGGGCTTTACAACATACAAACCTGTCGAATACAACTTCGCGTATTACTAAATGGTATCTCGACCTGTTGACAAATACCTTTACAGGAGGTAGCGGAGTAGTAGACCCCCGTACCGACCTGCTCGTTCCCAACGGACAATATATGATAAATAACGAATTGAAATATGTACGCGCCGCAGGTGTAGATTTTATAAAAAGTGATATTCGTACCAAATCGGGTCCTGTAGCTTTTGATATTTATTCCAGAACACAGGATATGAACGGGAATATTTTCCCTGTGGCTAAAGACATTTGGTACAACGCCACTCAACTGGTCGACAGAAGAGGTGACTCTATATACACACCTATCTATTCCGAACTATTATCATGGATCAAAGCCTCACCCGGCGATGCCAAAGATGACCGTTATATAGCTAACCGCTATAACGGAAAAACAGCCCAGATCATCTCTACAGGTACATTCTATACCCGTGCCGATGCTCCCGGCCATCTGCTGGCATATCCCGAAATGTGCTTTATCAAAGCTGAAGTTCTTTTCCGCAAAGGAGACAAAGGAGGGGCTCTAACAGCTTACAAAGACGGTATCAGAGCACATATGGAATTAATGAATGATAAATTAAAAGATTATGATCAGACCGTATTCGGCAAGCAGGTGATACCTGCCACAGCCATCGATGACTTTCTGAAAAGTGCAGCTGTTGCACAAAGTGCAGGCGAACTGACTATGGCTAAGATTATGCAGCAAAAGTTCATTGCCTGCTCATATTCGCTACAAAACTGGAATGACATGCGCCGCTTCAATTACAGTGCGGGGAACATTAAGGATTTTGGAGTTGTTTATATCGATTTCGATCGCCCATATGAGTTCAACAGTTCGAGCAAAACCCATTTCCCTACAGACGATCCGAAGAATGAGCGTTACTGGATACGAAGATTCCAGCATTGTACAATAGAAACAGGTTACAACTCCGAAAACCATGCCGCTTCAAACCCTGAGGCCAAGTTGCCTACAGTAAATTCGCTTCCGGTATGGTGGGATACTGCCGATTAAGATTTGTTTAGCATACGATCCCGTTACTAGATTTAGTAATGACACATCAAAACAAGGGGTGAACAGCCTATGTTTACCTCTTGTTTTTACTCAACACTTGATTATTTTTGATTATAAATCCGAATATCAAACAAAAAAATGAAAGTATTCAAATCATTAATTCTTCTGTTATCCCTATCCCTTACTTGCTTTTCTCAAAGCAACAAGGTTATAGTAGGTGCAGAATCTACTAATGAATATTTCCCCATCCTGAAAAACAAGCGTGTAGCGATAATGTCCAATCATACAGGCATGGTAGGGAAAGAACATTTAGTAGACATATTGGTAAAAAACAAGATCAATATGATATGTATCCTGTCTCCCGAACACGGGTTCAGGGGAAATGCCGATGCCGGGGAACATGTTTCGAGTTCTGTCGATGAAAAGACCGGCATAGCGATACGCTCATTGTATGACGGAAAGGATCAAAAACCAAGTCCGGAAACAATGGACTCTTTCGATGTCCTTATCATTGATATACAGGATGTAGGGTTGAGATTCTACACATACTATATCACCATGGCCCGGCTTATGGATGCATGCGCCGAATATAATAAAAAAGTAATCGTTCTGGATCGTCCCAATCCGAACGGACACTATATAGATGGCCCTATTCTGGATATGAAACATAAATCCGGTGTGGGATGGCTACCTATACCTGTAGTACATGGCATGACATTAGGCGAACTCGCCCTGATGATAAACGGAGAAAGATGGTTGCCTCAATCCCGTGTCTGTGATGTGACTGTTATCAAATGCAAGAACTATACACATCAGACATTGTACCGGTTGCCAGTCCCTCCATCTCCCAATTTACCGAATATGAAGTCAATATATCTTTACCCATCCACATGCCTGTTCGAAGCCACACCTGTGAGTTTGGGAAGAGGCACTCAATTCCCGTTTCAGGTATACGGGCATCCTAATATGAAAGGATATTCATTTTCATTCACACCCCGAAGTATTCCGGGTGCAAAAAATCCACCTCAACTCGACCGTGAATGTTTCGGCGTAGACCTGAGAAATATACCGGATGAAGAAATATTTAAGAAAGGTTTTGACCTGTCATACATCATAGATGCTTATAAAAACTTAAATTTGGACGACCATTTCTTCCGCCCGTTTTTCGAAAAGCTTGTAGGAGTATCTTACATACGGAAAATGATAATGGAAGGACGATCGGCCGATGAAATAAAAGCAATGTGGAAAGATGATGTCGAAAAATTCAGGGAACAACGCAAGCCATACCTTTTATATGCCGAATGAATCATGCAATCTGACTTATAACTCATAACCCATAACTAAAAACATGGATCCAATATTAATACTTATTACCATTATAGCCTACTTTATCGTTCTGTTCGGCATATCGTATATAACGAGCCGTAAGGCCGATAACGAAAGTTTCTTTGTAGGCAACCGGAAATCATCATGGTACATCGTCGCTTTTGCCATGATCGGATCAGCTATATCAGGCGTTACGTTTGTATCTGTACCCGGTATGGTAGCCGTAAACAATTTTGCTTATTTGCAAATGGTTATAGGTTTCGCAGTAGGGCAATTCATTATCGCATTCGTACTGATTCCCTTATTCTATAAGATGAACCTGACTTCAATATATGAGTACCTCGAAAACCGTTTTGGGATATCCTCATATAAGACAGGGGCATGGTTCTTCTTCATCTCCAAAATGCTTGGAGCAGCAGTGCGTTTATTCTTAGTGTGTGCCGTACTTCAGTTTCTCGTATTCGAACCATTCGGGTTACCATTTATTCTTAATGTGGCCGTATCTATTGCGCTGGTTTGGTTATATACATACAAGGGTGGTGTAAAAACGCTGATATGGACCGATTCTTTCAAAACATTATGCCTCATCGTTTCGGTGATTATGTGTATCTATTACATCGCTTCCGATATGGGTTTCGGTTTTGGCAGTATGTTGTCGGCGATCAATGACAATAATTATTCGCAAATATTTTTCTTTGACGATATAAATGACAAAAGATATTTCTTCAAACAGTTTCTCGCGGGAGTGTTTACGGTGATTGCAATGACCGGACTAGATCAAGACTTTATGCAAAAAAACCTTAGTTGCAAGAATCCGAAAGACTCCCAAAAGAATCTTATCGTAAGTGGTATTCTTCAGATTGTCATTATTTTACTATTTTTAATGCTTGGAGTACTTTTGTATATGTTTGCAGCGAGCAACAGTATAGCTATTCCGGAAAAGAGCGATGAACTATTCCCTATGCTGGCCACAGGTGGATATTTTCCTGTAATAGTAGGAATACTGTTTATCATCGGACTTATTTCGGCGGCCTACGCAGCTGCCGGCTCGGCATTGACTTCCCTGACCACATCTTTCACTGTCGACATATTAGGCAGTTCTAAAAAAGGGTCGGATAGCACAACAGCCAACAAAAGAAAAAAAGTACACATGGCGATGGCCATTGTTATGGGAATAGTTATTATTGTTATTAATTTATTAAATAATACGTCGGTAATAAATGCAGTCTATGTATTAGCAAGCTACACTTACGGGCCGATATTGGGGATGTTTGCTTTTGGTATATTTACCAAACTGACAGTGAAAGATAAATACATCCCACTTGTAGCAATCCTATCTCCACTACTTTGTCTTATAATAGACCTGAACTCTGAGAAATGGCTCAACGGATATTCCTTCAGTTATGAACTACTGATAATGAATGCGGCATTTACATTCATAGGTTTGTTATTATTAACAAAGAAGACAAAGGTAAAAAAGAATTAGAGCATTAAGATAACGATAACGTAAAGAACGATAGATATGATTTTATTAGCAGATGGCGGTTCGACTAAGGTTGACTGGTGTTTAATAAACAAAGGTCAACTGGTAAAACAAATTTTCACAAAAGGAGCAAATCCATTCTTCTGCACACGCGAAGAAATCAGCGAAGAACTAAGAATTTCGCTCGCTCCGGATATGTCCGGCTATAAAATAGAAGCCATATACTTTTACGGAGCGGGCTGTGCCTTCCCCGAAAAGAATGAAATAGTAAGGGCTGCTATTGCCGATAATTTCAAAGTGGAAAATATAGAAGTAGGTAGTGACTTACTTGCCGCAGCCAGAGGATTATGTGGTCACAACAGCGGTATAGCCTGCATTATTGGAACAGGATCAAATTCTTGTTTTTATGATGGGGAAAACATTATTTCAAATGTTTCGCCATTAGGTTATATTCTGGGTGATGAAGGAAGTGGTGCTGTGTTAGGCCGTTTGTTTATAGGCGCATGTCTTAAAAATCAACTGACTCCGGGAATAAAAGAAAATTTTCTTAGTCAATACAATCTGACTCCGGCCGTTATTCTCGAAAAGGTATACCGTCAGCCCACACCAAACAGATTTCTGGCCAGTTTGTCTCCATTCATTCTCGGGAATATCAATGACAGTACGGTATATAATCTGGTATATAATGCATTTAAAGACTTCTTCATCAAAAATGTAATGCAGTATGAACATAAAGATTATGATGTACACCTCACAGGATCAGTTGCGTTTCACTATCAACTAATACTGAGAAAGGCGGGTGAAGATTTAGGTCTGAAAATCGGCAAAATTACCCAGTCCCCGATGGAAGGACTCATCACATATTATAGTAGCCAACAGGCGGTAGGTGCATTTAATTCTTAATTCTTAATTCTTAATTCTTAATTCTTAATTCTTAATTAAAAATGTCCTTTATAAAAATAACAGAACAACCATCATTATACGACAATCTGGAAAACAAATCTGTCCTCGAACTTCTCACAGATATAAACAAGGAAGACCAGAAAGTTGCTTTAGCTGTAGAAAGAGCCATACCTCAGATAGAAAAACTCGTATCACAGATCATTCCCCGTATGCAACAGGGTGGACGCATATTTTATATGGGAGCGGGTACAAGCGGAAGACTGGGGGTATTGGATGCATCAGAGATACCGCCTACATTCGGTATGCCTAATACACTTGTGATAGGCCTCATCGCAGGAGGAGATACAGCTTTGCGAAATCCGGTAGAAAAAGCAGAAGATAATCTGGATGCGGGATGGCGCGACTTACAGGCATATAACATCAACGAAAAAGATACGGTAATAGGCATTGCGGCATCGGGTACAACCCCTTATGTTATAGGGGCTTTGCGCGAAGCCCGGAAAAACAGAATCCTCACAGGCTCTATTTCCAGCAACCCCGGTTCACCTCTGTCTCAGGAGGCGGATGTTCCGATAGAAATGATTGTAGGCCCCGAATTTGTAACGGGTAGTTCGCGTATGAAATCGGGTACAGGCCAAAAGATGATATTAAATATGATTACTACCTCTACCATGATTAAACTGGGACGGGTAAAAGGAAACCGCATGGTAAACATGCAACTATCCAACGACAAGCTTGTAGACAGAGGAACCCGTATGATTATAGACGAGTTGGGACTGGACTACGAGCAGGCGCAACGGCTCTTGTTATTGCACGGGTCGGTAAAAAAGGCAGTGGATGCTTATAAAGCTGAGCATCAGTGATTGACTTTTAGAGATCTGTATTAAGTAATGGAAAAAATATTTCATAATTTCTGTTGTGAGAGTGTGTCAGAAGTAATTCTCACGGTCTTTCTGTCATGTTGAACGGAGTGAAACATCTCGTATCTGGAGGGTCGGGATTCTTCATTACATTCAGAATGACAAGGAGGGTAACACTTTGATAGTGCAGATTGGCTTTTGATACAACCTCACATATAACTAAAATAAGTCTGACATAATGAAAAGAATAATAATTCTCTCCATATTATTAACCTTGGCATGCAGCACACTTTTCGCCCAGTCTCTGCCATTGGTTAACCCTGAAAAAGCAGGTATGGATAAGTCGAAATTGATATATGTAGATAATACGATCAACCAGTCTGTTCAGGATGGGGATATCCCCGGAGCTGTACTAGCTGTGGTAAGACATAAAAAACTCGCCTATCTGAAAGCCTATGGTAATAAACAAGTTTATCCTGAAACAGTAGCAATGACTACAAATACTGTTTTTGACCTCGCATCGTTAAGCAAATCTGTATCTACGGCAATATCTACAATGATACTGCTGGAACGGGGACAGTTGAGGCTAAGGGACCAGGTAGCTATGTATATTCCCGGATTCCAGCCATGGACAGATACTATAACAGGACGAAAAAGGAATATAAGGATTATCGATTTATTAACCCATACCTCAGGGCTTCCACCCTATGCTCCCGTAGAAGAATTAAAGAAACAATATACTGTTCCGAATCCCGATGGATTAATTACCTATATATCGAATGTGAAACGTAATAATGAGCCAACAAAAGTATTTGATTACAGTTGCCTCAACTTTATAACCCTCCAGCGTATCATAGAAAATATATCCGGCATGAGCCTGCAAAACTTCGCCAGACAAAATATATTCAGTCCGCTGGGGATGAAACATACCGATTACAATCCTACGGGCGAAACACTCGAATGGACGGCTCCGACCGAAAAGCAGGCTGACGGTTCGGTACTGAAAGGAAAAGTACACGACCCGCTGGCAAATATAATGAATGGTGGGGTTTCGGGTAATGCAGGCGTATTCTCCAATGCGGAAGATATTGCCATACTTGCCGCAATGCTGCTGAATGACGGAGAGATTGACGGTATACGCATATTAAGCCCTTTAACTGTCCGTGCCATGCGCTCCGTACCGAAAGGGTTTGAGGAATTCGGCCGCTCACTGGGATGGGATGTATATTCCGGCTATGCCAGCGACGGAGATTTATTCGATGTATCCGCATACGGACATACAGGCTATACGGGAACATCTATTACTATAGACCCCGACTCCGGTACTGCGGTTATACTGCTTACCAACAGGGTACATCCCGATGATAAAGGCGCTGTATCACGTCTTCGTGAAATAGTAGCAAATGTTGTAGCTGCATCTATTATAAAGGTTAAGTAAATGAATATTTCAGCACACATAGTAAAAAAGTATATTACCTTTTCTCTGTTATTGCTAATATCCATAGTTTTCAGAGGACAGGACTTTCGTTTTGCCGTAGTAACCGATATTCATCTCAACCGCAACAATCCGCTCCCGGAAGAGGACCTGATAAATACGGTCAACGATATTAATACAAACAAAGATATAAGGTTTGTTCTGGTAACGGGAGACATCAGCGAATCGGGAGATTACCAATCTTTGCGAAAAGCAAAAGATATACTGGACCGGCTAAACGTAAAATACTACGCCATATCCGGCAACCACGAAACCAAATGGAGCGAGTCGGGAGCTACCGATTTCGGACATATATTCGGCTCGGAACGCTTCGATTTTGAGTATGGAGGTATCCGTTTTTTCGGGTTCAATACAGGTCCTATCATCCGTATGATGGACGGGCACATAGCCCCACAGGACATTAGCTGGCTGAAACAGGAACTAGCTGCCATGCCATCCGGACAGCCTGTGATTCTGGTCACCCACTATCCTTTGCTCGACAGCGATGTAGATAACTGGTGCGACCTGACCAACGCTGTCCGTAGCTATAACATCAAATCCTTTATCGGCGGGCATTACCATAGCAACAGGTTATTTTCATACGACGGAATTCCGGCTTTTATCTGTCGCTCCAATTTGCGGGACAAACAAGACAATATCGGAGGATATTCTATATTCAATGTCACCTCTGATTCCATTATCGTATATGAACGAAAGATAAAACAAGAACCTGTCAGGTGGGGTGCTTATTCTCTGACAAAGGAATATTATACGGCGGATAATAAAACCTGTTCAGGTCATGACCTCTCCGTTAATAATGAATATCCACAGGTAAAAGAAATTTGGACAACATCGAACGGGTCCGCATTCTATACATCTCCTGTAATATCAGGAGACAAAGTGTATGCCGGCGATGATTCCGGCATATTCTCATGCTATTCCGTAAAAGATGGTACTAAAGACTGGAGTTTCACTTCCGTAAACCGTATCGTGGGCACTGCCGCAGTTAACAAGGATGTTGTCGTATTTGGCTCTGCCGATAAGAACATATATTGCCTAGATGCTAAAAAAGGAATCCTGCGGTGGAAGTATAGCGTAGATAAAGCTGTATTAGGTTCTGCCGGCATCGACAATGGCATTGTTTACATTGGAGCCAGCGATAATACATTCAGGGCCATCGATATTAAAACAGGAAAATTGGCATGGGAATTCCCTGAAGTAAAAGGATATATTGAAACACGCCCGTTGATCTACAAAGACAAAATCTTTTTCGGTGCATGGGATGAAACAATGTACGCTTTGGACAAACATACAGGCCGATTGCTTTGGAAATGGGCAGAAGGCAGGAAAGGAATCCTTTATTCTCCGGCTGCAGTATGGCCTGTCGCTGCGCACGACAAAGTATTCTTCACAGCTCCCGACCGTGTTATGACCGCTGTTGATGCCAATACGGGAGAAACTATATGGAGGATGTCCGACTGGAAAGTCAGGGAAACCATCGGCTTATCAGAAGATAAAGAGCGATTATACAGTAAAACGATGCAGGACAGTGTTGTCTGTTACTCCGCTACAAGTAGTAAACCACAACAAATCTGGGCGACAAATGTAGGTTATGGATACGATCATGCACCTTCTATGCCTGTCGAAAAAGATGGTGTAGTATTTGGAAGCACCAAAAACGGAATCATCTTCGCTATCGAAGGAAAAACGAGCAAACTGCTCTGGAAACACAAAATTGGAAATTCTATAATCAACACCGTTTATCCGTTAAACGGTAAAGAATGTATTTATACAAGTGGCGAAGGGCTGCTAGGGTTGCTTCGTTACGAAAAATAGATAATATATAAAACTCAAAATTATGGGAAGCCGTAAGATAACGTTCTTATTTATATTTTTCTCCTTTATCCTGTCTCTTACATCCACCGGGATAAGGGCGCAGGAAATAACAAAAGATGCGACTGATAAGATCGGTGAATACCTCACCAAGACCATTAATCAGCAAACGCGTATACGCCCTGTAACGATTGACTCTGTTGATATACAGAAAAAGAAGATTCAGTTGTTTGCCAATGTTAATCTATCCTTTGGGGGATTCGACAGGCAACTGGTAGACAACATATATGCGGGAGTGAAGGAATATCTGCCGGATAATATGAAAAATTATCAGGTCGAACTTTTTTCCGACAAGTACAAAATAGAAGACTATATTCCGCTCGTCAGGAAAGAAAAATTTACCAACAAAGTTGATAAGCCGTTAATAACACGCCTGTCTCATCCTGTAAAGAGCAGCAAAGGCCTTCAGAACCGCCATATCGCCATGTGGCAAAGTCACGGCTGGTACTACGAGCAAAAGCTATCCCGCTGGGAATGGCAGCGTGCACGGGTCTTTCAGACTGTAGAGGATTTGTTCACACAAGGTTATGTTTTGCCATACCTTGTTCCTATGCTCGAGAACGCGGGAGCAAATGTTTTCCTGCCACGCGAACGGGATACACAAAAACATGAAATAATTGTAGATAACGATAAATCTCTCAACAATTCTGTTTACAAAGAAACAGCAGGAAAAGAAGCATGGACAAAGGGGGATAGCGCCGGATTCGCCCAGCTGAAAGAAGTTTATCTGGACTTGGAAAATCCATTCCGGGATGGTACATACCGGCAGGTGAAAACCATAAGTAAAGGCAATGAAAGCGTTTGCGAATGGTTGCCCGACATTCCGGAAAAAGGAAAATACGGAGTGTATATATCTTATGCCAGCCTGAAAAACAGCAGCGAAGATGCCCGCTATACCGTGTATCACTCCGGAGGAAAAACGGAGTTCAGCATCAATCAAACTATGGGGGGCGGTACATGGATATTTCTCGGATTCTTTTCCTTCGACAAAGGTAAAAATGAGAATTGTAAGATCACCTTATCCAACAAAAGTGCGAAAAGCGGGCAGATAATTACTGCCGATGCTATAAAAATAGGGGGAGGTATGGGAAATATCGCACGTACCACCGATCCCGAAAACCTGAAACAACCGGATGATACGACTGTTTCTAAATTTCCGCCGATAAAGTACGAACTGGAAACCAGCAATCACCCCCGCTACACGGAAGGTGCGCGTTACTGGCTGCAATGGGCGGGTGTTCCCGACAGTGTGTACAGATGGACGAAAGGAAAAAGCGATTATACAGACGATTATCAGAGCCGTGGCTTATGGGTAAATTATATGGCGGGAGGATCTCCTGTTATCCCGAAGGGGAAAGGATTGAATATCCCTCTGGATATGGCAATGGCTTTCCATAGCGATGCGGGCACAACCTACAATGATTCTATTATAGGCACGCTGACCATCTGCATGACGCATATAAACGATGAGATATTCGCGAACGGCATTCCGCGAATCGCTTCCCGTGACCTTACTTCCCTCATCATGGACGAAATAGTGAAAGACATACGCACCGAATATGAGCCGAACTGGACACGCCGCCATATATGGAACCGCAATTACAGCGAAGCGCGCATGCCGGAGGTGCCGACTATGTTGCTGGAGTTGCTCTCCCATCAGAATTTTGCCGATATGCGCTACGGACTCGACCCGGCTTTCCAATTTACGGCGAGCAGAGCTATTTATAAGGGCATACTTAAATTCATCGCTTATCAGTACAACTTCGATTATGTAGTGACGCCGTTGCCGATAAAATCATTCAGCACCGAATTTTCAGGAGATACTCAGGTGAAACTGCAATGGCTGCCGGTAAACGACCCGTCAGAACCGACCGCGACACCAAATAGTTATATCGTTTATACCCGTACGGATAACAACGATTTCGATAATGGTGTCTTAGTAAAGGGGAATCAGACGACCATTGATATAGAGAAAGATAAGATATATAGTTTTAAAGTAACGGCGGTAAACGAAGGCGGTGAAAGTTTTCCGTCCGAAATATTATCCGTTTGCAGGAAATCGAATGAGAAAGGAACGGTTTTTATTGTCAACGGGTTTCAACGTATATCTGCACCCGACAGCTTTGCCAGCAGCGACAGCATTGCCGGATTCTTAAGCTATAAAGACCACGGAGTACCCGATAAGAGCCAGTATAACCTTATAGGAAGCCAGTATGAGTTTCGCCGTAAGATACCGTGGATGGACGACGACGCAGCCGGATTCGGGGCTAGCAATTCCAATTATGAAACGACTGTAATCGCAGGCAACACATTCGATTATCCGTTTGTACACGGCACATCCATCGTAAATGCAGGCTACTCTTTCGTGTCTGCTAATACGGAAGCCGTAATGAACGGTCTGGCCGATATGAACAATTATAAACTGACAGATCTTATATTAGGGAAGCAGAAACAAACAAAAATCGGGCGGGGTGCATTTCCCCCACGGTTTAAAACTTTCCCTGACGGATTACAGTCGAAAATAACAGATTATTGCAACAAGGGAGGAAACATATTTATCAGTGGTGCCTATGTGGGTACAGACCTTTGGGACAATGAATTTGTAAAGAATGAAGATAAAGAATTCGTGCAAAAGGTATTGAAATATAAGTGGCGGACAGGGCAGGCAGCAGTAACAGGTAACGTAAAAAGCGTGGCTTCACCTTTCACACAACTCACAGGAACATACAGTTTCTACAATGAACTGAATTCGGATTGTTACGCGGTAGAATCACCCGACGCCATAGAGCCTGCGGATGCAAACAGCTTTACTGTTTTCAGGTATAGCGAAAATAACCTGAGCGCGGGGATAGCTTCTGATGATAATTATAAGACCTGCGTATTGGGTTTCCCTTTCGAGACAATCAGGGAAACACCTTTGCGTGACCAACTGATGAAAAACATTCTGAATTTTATGTTTAATAAGAAATGATTTAGTAATGAATAATATTTATTGTCGCATTTGTTTTATAGGAGGGTGTTTCAAAAGTAAAACTACACGATCAAAGTGTTACTCTCTTTGTCATCCTGAGAGAAACGAAGGATCTCGACTCTGAGAAACGAGATGTTTCACTCCGTTCAACATGACAAAGAGAAAGTGAAAAATACTTTTGAGACAGCCTCCCACAGCCAAAATATATCAATAAACGCTTTTATTTAATAATAACTAATATGAGAATCAACAATATAACAAAACTAGTTACAGCAACATTAATTTTCTTATCTGCCTGTCAGAATAAAGAAGAAAAGACACCTTATCCTGAGCTTAATGCTCTCGTAGACAGTGTCAGAATGAAATATGTACCGGATAGGCGGGACAATGTATATGATATCAAAGTGGTGGAGAATGAAGGTAAGCCTGTCATAAAAGGGGTGACTTCTTTGAACGAAGCTAAAGTCGATTTGCTGGAACAGATCCGGAAAAGTAATCCGGCGGCAATAGACAGCATCAGTGTATTACCTGATGAAACGGTCGGAGAAAAAACATATGGAGTGATTAACGTTTCGGTAGCAGATGCACGCATGGGTGCAAGTTATGCCGCTGAAATGGGAACCCAGTTATTACTGGGTGCGCCTGTACAGGTTTTGCAACACGACGACTGGTGGCGGATAAAGAGCGCGGAAGGCTATGTGGCATGGACGACCGGCGGTTCATTTGTAAGGATGACAAAAGATGATTTCAACAAATGGATAACTGCAAAGAAAATCATTTTCACAGGTGATTACGGCTTCGGATATGAAAACCCTGATGAAAAGAAGCAAAGGGTATCCGACCTTGCATTCGGCAATATGCTGAAACTGGAAGCCGACAACGGACGCTTCTATAAGGTATCTTATCCTGACGGCCGTATCGCTTATGTATTGAAAAGCCAGAGCAAACCTTACGAAGAATGGTTGACGTCTGTAAAACTAACCGAAGAAAGTATTTTGGAAAAGGCTCTTTCACTTAAAGGCATCCCATATACGTGGGGCGGAACATCCGTCAAAGGCATGGATTGCAGCGGATTTACCAAAACAGTGATGCTGATGCATGGAATTATTCTTATGCGGGATGCTTCCCAGCAGGTAAAGACCGGCATTCCTGTGGATATAAGCAATGGTTACGAAAACCTGCGTCCGGGTGACCTGATGTTCTTCGGAAAAAAAGCGCAGGAGGGAAAAAAAGAACGGATACGCCATGTTGCCTTTTACAAAGGTGATAAAGAGTTTATCCACGCTTCGGGATATATAAGGATAAACAGTCTGGATTCGACCAAAGCAAATTATGACGAACTAAATACCCGCGAGTTTGTACGGGCGTCGCGAGTTATCGGTGCTGTGGATACTAAAGGAATCTGGAGTATAAATAATAGTCCGTTATATAAGGAGCAGAGATAATTAGCGAATTAGCATATTTGAAAATCAGCAAATGGAGCGCAAGCGGCAATATCATTTGCTAATATGCTAATATCCGAACCTGCTAATTATTTTTTATTTTTCGTTTTTCACTTTTAATTTAATAATATATGGCACAATCAAGACGTGATTTTCTGAGAAAGACAGCATTGGCCTCTCTTGGTGCCGGTCTGGCTGCCGGCTCCCCATTGAGCATATTCGCACAGAAAGGTAAAGACAAGGTTACAGGCAGCAAAGGAAAAATGAAATTCAGCTTCAGACCTTTCGACCTGCAATTGAGACATGTATTTACTATCGCTAATTTTTCGCGTACAACAACCCCTGTTGTATTGACGGAGATCGAATATGACGGTATTACCGGATACGGGGAGGCCTCTCTCCCGCCCTATCTGGGAGAAACGCAGGCATCTGTTATGGACTTCCTAAAAAAAATAGACCTGAGCCAGTTTTCCAGTCCGTTCGAGCTCGATGATATACTCACCTATGTAGATAAAATAGCGGAAAACAACACGGCGGCAAAAGCATCTGTGGATATAGCCCTGCATGATCTTGTGGGTAAGATCATGGGACAACCGTGGTATAAAATATGGGGGCTGGATAAGTCGAAAGCACCGTCCACAACTTTCACTATAGGCATAGACACCGCCGATGTGGTGAAAGAGAAGACCAGGGAAGCCGCGCCGCTTTACAATATTCTGAAAGTAAAGCTGGGACGCGACAATGACAAGGAGATGATAGAAGCTATCCGTACAGTGACCGACAAGCCTATTGCCATAGACGCCAATCAGGGCTGGAAAGACAAACATCATGCACTGGATATGATATACTGGCTGAAAGAAAAAGGGATAGTAATGATAGAACAGCCGATGCCGAAATACAACCTCGACGATTCGGCCTGGGTAACAGAAAGGAGTCCCCTACCCGTCTTTGCGGATGAATCTTTCCAACGTTTGAATGATGTATTGCGGCTCAAAGGCGCTTTTACGGGTGTAAATATCAAACTGATGAAATGTACGGGAATGCGAGAAGCATGGAAGATACTGACGGTAGCCCGCGCAGCCAATATGCAGGTAATGATAGGTTGCATGACGGAAACTTCCTGCGCTATCTCAGCAGCATCTCAATTATCACCTGCTGTAGATTGGGCAGACTTGGATGGAAACTTGTTGATAAGTAACGATATTTATAAAGGGACGACCGTTGTCGATGGGAAATTGATATTGAATGATTTGCCGGGAATAGGGATAGGGAAATAGTAAGTAATAAGTTTCAAGTAATGAGTAATGAAAATAATTTATTTGAGAAAAATTTATCTATATAGTAAGCTACCAGCTTTAGCTGCTTGCTTATAGCTCTTTGAAAAACTGATTAGCAAATGAATGAAAAAGTGTAACCTTTGTTACTTTTTAACATACCTTCGAATTAACAATGGGCGAATATTTATTCGCCCCTACAAAAGAGAATAAAGCTGTTACTTTTGTTACCTTTTTTATTTAAACACAGAGTTTATATCGAATAAAAGTATAGATATCTAATTCTTAGTTTTTTAAATTGCCACGACTTTTAAGTCGTGGATATAGGATGAAAATGAATACGACTTTAGTCGAATATCTTTTGGCTAAAGCCCTTCACCAATTGTTACTATTATTCCTCCACTTAAAAGTGGAGGCGATTAAAGCACTGATAACAACATGCATATAATCTTATTCGATATAAACTCTACAGAGTAAAAAGAGTAACAGGAGTTTTAGTAAAAAAGTAACAATGAAAAACAATATAAAAGTGTCAGATGTGTCAGGTTTTAACAAAGTCCTCAGTGTAACGAAAAGGATTTTACCGCAAAGGACACAAAGAGTTACTCAAAGGACGCAAGTAAAAAAGCATTGAAAAGGTGTTACCTTTGTCACCTTTTTAGTCCATCCAACCTCTCCTCGTGGAGGCTTAGCTGACGCGTTAGCATTCCCCCTCCGGGGGTTAGGGGGCTGATTACCATTATTTTTACTATAAATAATTTAAAAAAAACAATACCTATGAAACACTTATATTTTATAATAATCGCACTGGCAATATGGGGATGCAATACCCAACAGCCCAAATCTGTGAGTCTAGAGCAAATAGATACGGAAGAAAAGGCCGGAAACTTTACGAAAGCGTCCTATCTGATTGACCTGTATATTGCCGAGAATAAACCTTCTGGCGATACAATCTATGACCTCAACTGGAGAAAGGATAAAATGCATCGCATAGCTCTGGACTTCAATAAAGATAAGGAACAAGTGATGGAATATATCCAAAAATATTATCCTGAAGTAAACGATGATATGTTAGCCAAATGGGAGGCTGACAATTCACTGGAACATATGGTCATCGATGGGCAAAAAAAATATTTCAGCCGTGGAGCGAGCAACCTGTTCCGTCTGGATAAAAATGCTATCGCAAAGAAGAAGGAGGTGGATAAGCCAAGTACAGACGCAAAAGAAGAGACCCTGAAAGTACATCTGCCGGAAATAGTATCTGTATTGGGAAAAACAGGAAAAACCCAAATGCCCCTCGTTGCAATGAGAGTAAAATATGAAGTGACGCTGAAACCGAATGCAGTACCCGAAGGTGAAGTTGTAAGATGCTGGCTTCCGTACCCGAGAGAGGATGAGCGCAGACAATCGGAAATAAAGTTGTTGTCGGTAAATGACGATAATTATATTATATCCCCTTCAAAATATGCACACCGTACATTATATATGGAGAAAACCGTAAAGAAAGATGAACCGTTGAAGTTCGAGATAGAGTTCTCTTATAAATCGGCGGCGGAATGGTTCAATCTTGAGGGCAAAGAGGTCAAACCATTTGATACGAACAGCGACCTGTATAAGACATATACTTCCGAACGTGCTCCCCATATCGTTTTCAGTGATTCTATCAAAGCCATATCGGAACGTATCATTGGCAATGAAACAGACCCTTACCAGAAGGTGAAAAAGATATTCACCTGGATAGATGAAAATTTCCCTTGGGCGGGCGCACGGGAATATTCGACAATAGACAATATACCGGCTTACGTACTGGCAAACAATCATGGCGACTGCGGGCAGGTAACATTGTTATTCATAACGCTGGCTCGCTACAATGGCATTCCTGCACGCTGGCAAAGCGGATTTATGATGCATCCGGACGGACTGAACCTGCACGACTGGAGCGAATTCTATATAGAAGGTATGGGATGGATACCGATGGACCAGTCTTTCGGCATCAACAGGTTTACGGATGATGAAAAAGTCAGGTACATATATTCTAACGGGATGGACGCGTACCGCTGGATAGTCAATAACGATTATTCCCAACCTCTGTTTCCCGAAAAGATTTACCCACGAAGCGAAACAGTAGATTTTCAGCGTGGCGAGTTGGAATGGAAGGGAGGAAACTTATACTTTGATAAATGGAGCTGGGACTTTGATGTCACATATACTAATAACTAACCGGGAGGTTATCACTAATTGAAACTAACGTTATTTTTAAGGGTTCTCACAGAAAAGGCTTTAGCCATATACCTGTACAGGTCAGACTAAAGCCTTTCTATCTATTGGTTCTTTGACATCTTGTTTAGAAGCTGTTTAAAGATTTCACAGCGTCACACCTGACTTAAATATGGCTATCTCCTTAAAGCCGGTCTCCTCATGTTTCAGGTGCTTGCCATCACAGACTTCGACCGTAAAGTTGATGAAATCATTCAGTACGGTTTCCATACTCTTTCCTTCGAGTAAAGCTCCGGCATTGAAGTCTATCCAGTTCTGCTTGAAATTATACAACTTGCTGTTGGTAGATATTTTCATTGTAGGGACAAAAGCTCCGAATGGAGTACCGCGACCTGTTGTAAACAGTACTATCTGACAACCGGACATAGCTAGTGCCGATGCAGCAACAAGGTCGTTACCCGGTGCATTAAGCAGGTTAAGGCCATGTTTTACTACCGGCTGGCCATAATCCAGCACATCCACAACTTCTGAGTTGCCACCCTTTTGGGTACAACCCAACGATTTATCCTCTAGGGTAGTAATACCCCCAGCTTTATTACCCGGTGAGGGATTTTCGTATATAGGTTGATCGAACTTACGGAAGTAATGCTTGAAGTTATTGATTAACAATACTGTATCATCAAAGACTTTTTTTGTCTCGGCACGGTTCATCAGGATAGTTTCGGCTCCGAACATTTCGGGCACTTCGGTAAGGATGCTTGTCCCTCCCTGTGCTATCAGCCAGTCGGAGAACTGCCCTACCAACGGATTGGCTGTAATGCCGGAAAAGCCGTCGCTACCACCACACTTCAGTCCTACTTTCAATTTCGATAATGGAAGCGGTTCGCGTTTGTCGTTACGCATATTCTCTACCAGTTCCTTCATCAGCTGAAAGCCTGTTTCAATTTCATCCTGTACTTCTTGTGCGATAAGAAATTTAACCCGCTTATCATCCCATTCTCCCATTACCTTCTTGAAGTCCTTCTGTTGATTGTTTTCACAACCAAGACTCATTACCAGTACACCTCCTGCATTAGGATGTTTGGCCAGTGCCGCTAATGCTTTCTGGGTATTTACATGATCGTCCCCAAGCTGGGAACAACCATAGTTATGGGTATATACACGTATATCGTCTATATGGGAAACATCGAGTTCGCTTTTTATACGGTTGATGATAGCCTGTGCCTGTCCGTTGACACAACCTACGGTAGGAACTATCCACAGTTCGTTGCGGATACCCATTTCGCCATTGTAGCGCAGATAACCGTTTATAGTAAGGTTACTCTTCTTTATATCCAGTTTCGGATGAACCGGGACATAAGTGTATTGGAGATCATCATGCAAATTGGTCTTCACATTCTGGGTATGTACATGCTCTCCGATATGAATATCAGTTGTAGCATGTCCTATCGGATAACCGTATTTGATAACGTCTTCGTTTTCTTTTATCTCGTCTATCGCAAATTTATGGCCTGTAGGGATAGCATTCCTGATGGTGACTTTTTTGCCTTCTATATCCAGAATGTCTCCTTCGTTCAGGTCTTCTATTGCCACACAGACATTGTCTGTAGGGGCTATTTTAAGATATTTGTTCATTTTAGTTTTCTCCTTTTTTTTCTATTGATAGTTGACATCTTTCCTGTTAAAGCCTGTCGTTTTACATCAACTTGCTCCTGATAGATGCCAGTATGTCCATATATTCTTCATCCGATAAATAAGCCTTCTGCGGATTCATCGTAAAAGTAGAACCAAAATCCGGGCCATCGGTATATTTAGGCACTAAGTGCATATGTAGGTGCGGCAATTTGTCAGAGTAAGCGCCGTAATTAATTTTAGCAGGGGAGAATATATCTTTCAATGCCTTTGCTACTTTATTGACATCCTGCATATATGACAAAAGTGCATTATCGTCCAGTTCGTATAACTCCTTTGCATGACCTTCGTAAGCAACAATACAGCGTCCCAGATAGGTTTGCTCCCTGAAAAGGTATACGGTAGATACATTCAGTTTGCAAATTTCAATCATCAGGTCGTGTTGTGTCTGATTCTTATTGCAGTATAAACAATCGTTATTCATAATCGTTTCTAATTTTTACTATATTTCAGGAATCTGCACTATTTAATACCTACACTTGCTGCCCCAATAACCTTCCAGCTTTCTCCAAACTTTTTCCATACGCGGAGAAACCTTATTTTGTCTTCCACTTCATGGTTCATAAACAGGCCTTTGAGGTAAACCACTGTAGAAACAATGGCTGTATCATCAAACAATTCTATTTCCTGTTCGAGAGACTCTACGGTTTCTATTACAGGATTGGCAGACCTGAAGTCTTCAAAATCCATCTCTTTATTCAGAAGCTTTCCGTAAGCGTTGTTATAAATCAGCTTATCATGCATAATTTCCTCCAGCGTTTTTAAATCCGAAGACCTAAAAGCCTGCAGAAACTTTTCTTCACATTGGATTATTTCTTGTTTCATTGTTATTTCTTTTTCAAGCCATTACCTCTTTCAATGCTGTCAACATACCTTTATTCAATATCGATTCCACATCCTTAGATACTTCATCGATAAACTGAGGTACTTCCGAGAAGTTTTCCTTCCACATCTCTTTATTGTTCACAATGCCTCTCACCCAGCCTTTGATATCATTCTTATTGTATGTTTTCTGTATAAACTCGATAAATTCAGGGGTATCATTCGGTGTGAAGTTCTTTGCCGCTGATTGTCCTGTGTAAAGCACCAGTAAAGCGGCAAAAGAGAAAGTAGTCAGTTTTGCATCCTTATCCAGTTTCTTACAGCAGTCATATACCGTAGGGTAATCGCGTGTCTCCCATTTTGAGATGGAATTTAAAGAAATATCTTTCAGGTAATGTTTCAGATACGGATTATAGAAGCGTTCTAGAATTTTAGCGGCAAAGGCTTTCAGTTCTTTCGGATCTTCATCTATACATGGCAATACTTCTTCGGCCACCATCTTATTGATGTACTTTTCTACTTCGGGTGTATTGAATGCATCCATTACCGTTTCGCAGCCAAGCTGGAGGGCCACAGGGACCATAGCGGTATGCGAGCCGTTAAGGATGCGTACTTTCTTGGCACGGAAAGCCTTGATATCGTCCATAAAGAGAACATTCAAACCGGCTTTATCTAATGGGAATTTCTCCTTAATGACACTATCGCCACCTATAGCCCAAACATGAAAATATTCACCTTTGACTACCAGATTATCATCAAACCCGATCTCAGCTTTGATCTCATTGATATTTTCACGCGGGAATCCCGGCACAATACGGTCTACTAAAGTATCATAGAAATGACAAGATGTATTTACCCAGTCAATAAAGCCCGCTTCCAGATTATTGTGTATTGCATGTTTTAGTACATATTCGCGAAGTGTGGAGCCATTATCTTCGATCAGTTCGCAGCAGATAATAAGAAGACCTTTATCTTTTGCTCCATTATATTTCTGATAGCGTTTGTGTAATAATGCTGTCATCTTTGCAGGGAATGATTTCGGTGGCAGTGCATTCAGGTCATCACCCTCTTCGTAGCGGATACCCGCCTCTGTAGTATTGGAAATTATCATCTCGAGTCCTTCGCTCAGAAACAGTTTTTCGTATTCCGCATACTGATTGTAAGGATTCATAATATCCATGATGCTTTTTACCAAAGCAACTTCTTTCACAGGCTTTTTGTCTTTTATACCCTCAAGGTAAACGTGGTACATACTATCCTGATCCCGGAACATCTTTACCATATTTTCACCACCGCCTATCGGTTGTACGGCAATGATACCGTGATTCATTACTCCTGCGTTGTTTGCCTTGTCGATCATCCAGTCTACAAAGGCCCGAAGGAAATTACCTTCGCCGAATTGAAGTATTTTTACAGGTAAATCTTTTTTCTCTACTGTTGTTTTATTAAGTTGTTTCATGATATAAGTTTTTATTGTAGTTGACTTTAATTCTTCATAGTATATGTTATCGGATTATTCAAGCGAGCCAGTACTTCATCTATACATTTCATAAAATCGTCTTTGGTTACAACCGGTTCCTTATCCAGCTCCCATGTAGGCATAAAATAATATTCCACATAGCCATCCTCCGGTTCAAGGACCAATACATGATTCAGTTCATCGCTTGTTATCTCCTTAATTTGCCGTGTGTGCGCAAACACAACAAGGCCCTGCATATCGTTATTCAGGCTTTGCTTACCAAAAGTAGCTATGTAAGACCATTTACGGTCCTTACTATTGCTAACGATAAGTTCCGCTTCTTTTATTTTTATAATCCCTGTAGCAATATTAATCTTTTTATCCACAAGCAACTCCATACGTGAAGCGCGGCTACCTGCATCAATGGATATCAGCGAAGTAAGATCACATTTTATACCATTCGCATCCCATCCGTAATAAATTGTTTTTACTTGCGACCGTATTTTACCATCAGCAGGAATAAAACAGGTCATACTATCTTTCTTTTCTACACGGACAGCTTTTTGTCCGTTCCAGACAGCGATAGTTCCAATTCCCAGAGCAGTTCCTACTTTCATATTATCCATTCCCCAGTCTGCCATATTGTGATAGTTATCAAAACCATCAACACCCACAGCAGGAAGGACGATATCGGAAGTCTTTTTTCCAAATACGTCTATTGCATTGCGATTATCCAAATAGAACCGGAAAGCAACTTTATCGCTCTCCCAACCCGGACCCTCGTATTTGATATAATAAGAATGATCTCTGAATGTTCCGGGGAGGCTGATATAGTTGGGCTTCACCCATGAGTAACCACCTACATATTTATGACCTTCGAATTGTCCGCCTATTTTATGCGATAGTTCAGCATAGCTACGTTTGGGGTAAGCATCAGCTGTACCCGGTCTTAATGAAATCAGAATTTCACTATTAGCCTCTATTTTATCAACAGGCAGTATTGCCAGCTGCCTTCCTTTTGCATCCGTAATTATTTCAACGGGAACATCCGTATTATTTATAGTCGCCATGTAATTACCTAAGGAGAGATTAAGTTCATTCGCCGGGATCTCCAAGGTATAATCAACAACTGCTTGTCCCGAATTATTTTTTACAGAAATGCTTTGTGCCGACAAGAAAACGTTTATCTGTAAGAACAAAAACAGACAAATAAAAAATGACTTTTTATACATAATAGAATAATTGTTCATTGGTCTTTTTTTAAGGTTAGAGTGACTGGAAAAATTGCATAAAAGTAAACATTATTCTGCACCTATAGCAAATATAGGAGTAACGAATCAAATATAAAGGGGTATTTTTGACTTAATTAGTTTCACCCCGTATATTTACATTATTATGAACGATTTTTCAGGTTCTTATACTCGCTTGGAGTCATCCCGTAAACGTTTTTGAAACATTGCGAAAAGTATTTTGTGTCTGATATGCCTATCATAAACGAAACTTCTTTTATTGTATATTGCTGCGTTTCTATCAACTTAGCTGCATGCTTTATTTTTATATCACGGATAAATTCGATAGGCGAAAGTCCGGTCAGGCTTTTCAATTTCTTAAAGAATACTGTCCGGCTCATAGCAATAGCATTTGCAAGATCATCCACCACAAAATCACTGTTATCGATATTCCCTTCCACCACTTCTTTTATCTTCCTGATAAATGCTTCGTCCTGAGGAGTAATCTTGTGTCCCGATTCTTCTTCTTTGTCCGGTTCGGTAACATCCAAAATCCTGCCCGCAGAATAAACATCGTAAAGGCGCTTACGCTGGCGAATGATATTTTCGATTCTGGCACGCAGGTATTTTACACTGAATGGTTTGGTGATATAATCATCGGCACCGTAATCGAGACTATCCAGTTTAGTTTCCATATCGGTCTTTGCTGTAAGCAGGATAACTGGAATATGACTTATTTCGGTCGTAGAACGTATCTTTTGTAAGAGTTCGGTACCATCCATCTCCGGCATCATAATATCACTTACTATAAAATCCGGAACATTTGCCACAGCCTTATCATAGCCGTCTTTCCCATCCGCAGCATCCAATACATTATAATGAGGCTCCAATATAGAAACAATAAAGCGTCTCAAATCGGAATCATCTTCTACGACCAGTATAGTCTCTTTCGGATTTTCTTTCTCTATCCCTCCATCGGGTTTTTCGGGCATAATTTCTCCTGCAGCTTTTTCTTTGGCAACATCGGATTCATGTTTTTCAGCAACAACATCTTTTGTAACAAAAGTAAAAGAAACATTTGCATCATCTTTCAAATGTTCAATCCCTGTAGGAAAGAAAACGGTAAAGACGGAGCCTTCATTCTCTTCGCTATCTACTACAATCTTAGCATGATGCTTGTCTGCCACTTCTTTAACAATGGACAGGCCGATACCTGTACTCGGTTTATTTTTATCCTTATTAAAGGACGCAAAACGGGTAAACAGTTTATTCAGTACATCCTTAGTCATCCCCCCTCCCTCATCTTTCACCTGGATGGCAACAGTATTATCTTTTTTATTACTAAAGACATTGACTTCTATCGTTTTATCATCAGATGTATATTTAAAGGCATTGGACAACAAATTAAATATTAGCTTTTCTACATTATCACGGTCTATCCAGATTCTTTCATCTCCGGCCCAGTTATTAAATTCCAGCCTTATATTCTGATATTCGGCCGTCTTTGAGAAATTATTACAAATATCAGATACATAATCCCCAAACTGTGTCTCCTGAATATTGAGCTTCATTTTCTGTATTTTTCTGAAGTCCAATATCTGATTCACCATACGCAACATCCTGTTGGAGTTCTTTAATACCAGTTGCAATTGTGATTTTATTTCGCCCGGAGTACCTTCATTCTCTATTATATTCTCCACCGGAGATACAATCATAGTTAACGGAGTACGTATTTCATGTGAAATATCGGTAAAGAATCGGGTCTTCATTTCGGTTTCTTCGTGCTCCAGCTTCACTTTGTCCCGCAAACGGTAAAACACAAACAGAGTGCGCAATATAGCGTACAGAACTGCAATGATGAGAATAACATACAGGAGATATGCCCAGCCTGTCTGCCAGAAAGACGGCGTTATTTCTATATTTAATACATGCTCATTATCCATCCATATACCGTCGCTATTTGTTGATCTCACCCGAAAAACATAATTTCCCGGTGACAAATTCGTATAATTGGCTATGCGTTGTTTGGAAGTAATGATCCAATCCTGATCAAAACCTTCCAGTTTGTAAGCATAATTGATCCTTCTGGGTTCTATATAGTCGAGAGCGACAAACTCAATATTGATAAAATTTTGTTTGTGATTCAACTTTATATAATCCAAGTCATCGATATTCGCTTTCAGAGGAGAATCTTCTCCGATAGGAACATCTTTATTGGCAATCTGGAATTTAGTTAATGCAACATACGGAGTAAATGTGCTTTTATTAATATTCTCCGGATCGACAGACAGTACACCCTTCGAATAACCGACATATACGATTCCCGACTGAGCGGTACACCTTGCTCCTTCCGAAAAATTCTGTCCTTCTATCTGTCTGTTTATCTCACTATAGGTTTCGAACGATTTTCTTTCCGGATCGAACTTGGTGACATTACCCTCCGATGTAACCCAAAGATTCCCTTTCTTATCTTCTGTAAGAGTCAATACGACATCTGAGGGAAGCCCGTCTTTGGTTGTGTATGATAAGAATTTGGAAGGAAAACCATTTTCATCTACAGCCTTAATCTCATTTACACCGCCACCGAAAGTTGCGAAATAAGTTTCCCCTTTCCGGGTCGTATAAATATCGTAGACGTCGTTTTCGCTAATGCTTTCATTATCCTCTGGTATCCGTGTATAGAACTTATAATCGATAGTATTTACCGATCCGAAATCAGATGAAAACATAATAAGTCCCAATGTTGTGCCCACACATATATTACCGTATTTATCGGCACTCATTGCCCTGACCTGTGAACCATACTGAAACGGATAATCCTTAAGGTCGTTCCTATGATTCAGGAAGTGATTTTTTCCTTCATCCAATAAGTTAAGTCCGCCACCGTACGTTCCGACCCAGATTCGCATCTTATTATCCTGAAATATAGCATATACACTGTTGTTGCTCAGGCTGTATATATTATCATCGGAATGTTTGTATTGCGTTATTTTGTATGTATTATTTACCGGGGTAAGTTTGTATACGCCCTCGCCCTTTGTTCCTATCCAGATATTCTTAGCAGCATCTTCCATCATACAGTATGTCACACCTTCCAGAGGCTTACCATATTCTATCTTTCCGTTGCTGCATATATATCCCTGTTGTGCTAATGACTGGTCATAGACAAATATTTTCCCTCCCTTTGTAGATACCCACAAATTCCGGTTACTATCCTCAAAAACACTGCGAATGTCATTATTTATAGTCGAATGAATGTTGGGATCAACTACAATTGTCTTAAATACTTCATCATTAAATATTACTTTATCCAATCCGTGAGAACGCGTACTCAGCCAAAGGTTTCCCTGCTTGTCGGAAAAAGCGGTATGCATCATATTCGAAAATCTCCAGGTTGGAGAATAGGGCTCATTAAAGAACGGGATCAGTCCATCTTTTTGGGAATCGTAACTAGAGAAACCTCCTCCCCGGGGGTGTACCCATAAACGGTTTTCTATATCCTCGAAAATAAAAAAATTAGAAGGGAATACATTCGACACAACGCTTTCTATTTTCATCCGGAAGTGCTTCATAATCCCCGTTTCCAGGCTAAATTTAGAAACTCCTGCCTGATCTGATTCAATCCATATATTCTTCAACCGGTCAATGTAACATGATATTATATGATTAGTAGGCATCCCTGCCAAAGTCGATGTATCATACTTCTTTAAATCCTTAGATGTACGGTCATAAATAAAGAAACCGTCGCTCCTTGTAGCAATCAGTATTTGATTATTATCAATATTCCGGATATGACTAACATATGAATCGGTTTCGGTCTGTAATAAATCGGATTGTCCATTTCCCTTATTGTAAATCCATATTTTTCCGTTATCAGAGCCAAACCATATCCTGCCCTCCAGCTCCATTACAGAATAAAAATTCTGAGCGGGTTTGGATTCTATATAAGCTTTATCCGAAAAAAAACTGGTTATCTTATTATCTTTAGACAAGAGATAGAGCCCGTTATCGGTAAGTATCCAGCTATTCAGGTCTGTATCTTCATATACTTCATATATTTTATTGCTGTTCAATTTGCCATTTTCCTTATTAAAAGTCTCTATAGCAAATGTTGAATCGGTAACACAAACACAGCCCATGTTATCAGACAACAGCCAGACCTTACCCGATTGCATTGTTTCTATCTTGGTAGCGATAAAAGTAAGATTTTCATATCCTTTGACCGACCTTATTCCCATAAAAGTTTCGGTATGGGGGTCGAATCGGTGAGGCTCCCGGTCATAGGGGAGCGTCCATATATACCCGTATTTGTCTTCGTATATATTATCTATGCGATTACTGCGCATATGATATTTATCCCCCTGCTGAATCCTGTATGTATAGAAATTGTACCCATCGAAACGACAAAGCCCATTCCATGTAGAAAACCACATAAAACCTTTTTTATCCTGTACAATACTCATTATGGTATGCTGCGGTAATCCGTCTTCAGGCCCGTAATGTTCAAAAAAACATTTTTGCTGCCCGGTAGCAGATATATAGACTACCAGAATAAACAAAAAACAATAGAAACGATTCAAAATCATGGTACTAAAAGGTTTTGTACAAATATAGTAAAAACTGAGAAGCGAGTCGAATTTATTCGAACTTGCATGAGGCGCATCCTGTATTCTGTAAATACAATCAGGTTTAAATAAAATGCTGTAAGATAATGGATCTAGTCAATTCATCCCCCTTAAAAAAATATTTTAACACCCCTACGCATCAAAAATGATACATACATTGCATTCGAAATCTAATAACATTTATTAAATAAAAAACAAAACATTTATTAATGACTAAAAACATATAAACTATCTATTACCGTAAAGAAAAGTATAACTAAATTTAAAAAGAAAAATCTAAACTGACAAAACGAACCTCGTCCTTTAGGATAAATTTATTAAAAGAAATACAAATCATAAATCTAAACAACCATGCGAAAGACAATCAAAAGAATTTTGTCTCTTATTTGTATCTCAATGTTTCTGGTATGCGGACAAAACGTATACGCCCAGCAACGTGAGATAAAAGGTACTGTTACCGATACTCAGGGTGAACCTCTGGTGGGTGTTACAGTTTCAATCAAAGGTACAACCAAAGGTACAATGACTGATATCGATGGCAAGTACACTCTTTCTGTCGGTAATACTGACAAAACCCTTTCAGCATCATACATTGGTATGAAACCGAGCGAAAAACCGATTACCGGAAATGTAATTGATTTTGTAATGGAAGACCTTAGTTCCGAACTAGACGAAGTAGTCGTTATCGGTTACGGAACGGTTAAAAGAAAAGACCTGACCGGTTCGGTTTCTTCCGTTAAGGGTGATGCTATCCAGGCCGTTCCCGTAGCAAATGTAACAGAAGCTATTACAGGTAAACTTGCCGGCGTACAGATAACAACAACAGAAGGTTCACCCGATGCCGAAATGAAGATTCGTGTTCGTGGCGGTGGTTCCATTACAGGAGATAATAGTCCGCTGTTTATTGTAGACGGATTCCCTGTACAATCAATCAGTGATATTGCCCCATCCGATATAGAATCTATCGATGTACTGAAAGATGCTTCTTCTACTGCAATCTATGGATCGCGTGGAGCTAATGGAGTTATATTGGTTACTACAAAATCGGGTAAAGAAGGTAAAGTAAATATATCATACAACGCTTATTATAGCTGGAAAAAAATAGCCAAAACATTAGATGTACTTTCTCCAAAAGATTATGCGACATGGCAATATGAACTGGCAACGCTAAAAGATAAGAAGAAGATGGATACATATACCGATTATTTCGGTAATTATGAAGATATCGATCTGTATAACAATATCCCCAATAACGACTGGCAAGATCTTACATTCGGCCGTACAGGACATACATTCAACCATAGTCTGAGTATTACCGGAGGTTCTGACAAAGTCCGCTATGCTTTCAGCTATTCTCATATGAATGATAAAGCGATCATGGAAGATTCCAGTTTCAAACGCGATAATTTCAGTCTGAAATTGAATACAAATCCGGTAAAAAGAGTTACCCTCGATTTATCTATCCGCTATTCGGATACAGATATCAATGGTGGTGGAGCAAATGATGTAGACAGCAAGTACGACTCTGATAAGCGATTAAAGTACTCGGTACTTTATACACCGATACCACTATCTAATCTGACAGCCGAGGCTGGTAGTGCCGATGACGACTTAGGAAATCTTTACCACCCATTGACTGCAATCTCAGACAATGCTCGTATGAAAGAGCGCAAGACTCTGAATATGACAGGAAGTGCAGGCTGGGAAGTATTTGATAACTTCACCGCTAGAGCTGAATTAGGCCTAGATGATTACAGAAACAATGACAAACGCTATTGGGGCCTGACCACATATTATATCAAGAACGTTCCGTCATCTTCAAACCAGGGAAAACCGGCAATACAACTGGAAAACACTTCTCGTAAAACATTCCGTAGTACCAATACACTGAATTATGATTTTAAGAAGCTATTAGGCGACAATCATCATTTGACAGCAATGGCCGGCCACGAATATATTATCGAAAAAACAAATATTCAGACCAATGTTGTACACGGATTTCCTAAAACATTTACAGCTGACGAAGCATGGAAATATTCTACAGAGGGTGATGCCAATTCTATAGAAAATTACTACAGACCGGATGATAAGCTATTATCATTTTTCGGTCGTGTAAATTACGATTTTCAAAGCAGATATCTGTTTAGCGCTACTTTCCGCGCCGATGGTTCTTCCAAATTCGGCGAAGGTAACAAATGGGGATATTTTCCTTCTGCGGCATTGGCTTGGCGTGTATCATCAGAATCTTTTATGGAAAATACAAAAACGTGGTTGGACGACCTGAAATTGCGTATTAGCTACGGTACAGCAGGTAACAATAATATTCCTTCAGGAAACATTGTACAGATGTACGAATCTAAAACTACCGAATGGATTAACGGTTTTGGTAACTATTGGGCACCATCCAAATACATGGCCAATCCTGACCTGAAA
Organism: uncultured Dysgonomonas sp.; assembly: GCF_900079725.1. Classification (NCBI taxonomy): domain Bacteria; kingdom Pseudomonadati; phylum Bacteroidota; class Bacteroidia; order Bacteroidales; family Dysgonomonadaceae; genus Dysgonomonas; species uncultured Dysgonomonas sp. The sequence goes on along the minus strand of NZ_LT599032.1, from coordinate 3,911,419 downwards.
TGGGAAACAACAATTACCCGAAATCTGGGGATAGACTATACATTACTAGGAGGTAAGCTTAACGGTACACTTGAAGGATATATAAATACTACAGACGATCTATTGATTGAGTTCCCTATATCAGGTACAGGATACGATTACCAATACAGAAACATGGGTAAAACTCAGAACTCAGGATTTGAAGCTACAATTAATTGGATAGCTATTGATAAAAAAGATTTTGGTTTGAGTTTCAGTGCAAATATCGGATTTAATAAGAACAAAATTAAATCGCTTGGTATAATGAATGACTTTGGAGCTTCTACCGAATGGGCTTCTACCGAAATCGGATATGACTACTGGATTGCTACAGGTGGAGCTGTCGGAAAAATGTACGGATACCGCTCTGACGGCAGATACGAAGTAAGTGACTTTACCGGCTATAATTCAACAACAGAAAAATGGGAAATAGATAAGAGCGTTGCACCGGATGCATCAGGTGTTGTAGGAACAGTACGTCCGGGAACAATGAAGTTGAAAGACCTGAACGGAGACGGCATAATAGACGTAAACGACCGTGAGATTATCGGAGACGCCAACCCTACCCATACAGGAGGCTTCAGTATCAGTGGACGCTTATATGGCTTTGACCTTACAGCAAACTTCAACTGGAGTGTAGGAAACGATATTTACAATGCCAATAAAATAGAATTCACCGAAACCGGTAAATACCAATACCGTAATATGACTACGGAAATGGCCGGAGGAAGCCGCTGGACAAACCTACGTCCCGACGGAACAATATCGAACGACGGTGCAGAATTGACTGAAATGAACAAAAACACCTCAATGTGGTCTCCATACACCGACCGTATGGTATTCAGCGATTGGGCTGTGGAAGATGGATCTTTCCTTCGCCTCAACACACTGACTCTGGGCTATACATTCCCTAGATCCATTATGGGCAAAGCCAAGATACAGAACCTTCGGCTTTATGCTACTGCTTATAATGTATTCTGTATAACAAATTATTCAGGTTATGATCCTGAAGTTTCTACAATACGCAAGACAAATCTGACTCCGGGCGTAGACTACTCTGCATACCCAAAAAGCCGCCAGTTTGTTTTCGGTGTTAACTTAAATTTCTAAACTGATAAAATAGGATAAGTAATGAAAAAATTTATATATAAATCAATATTGGCTTTGTCTCTGATGGGTGTCATGACTGCCTGCGATCTTGAATCGGACCCTAAATCAGCTGCCGAACCGGAATCCGTTTTCACCATATACGGACTCGCAGAAAAAGCAGTGATGGGAATACACCAGTCGTTCGGAGAGACGAATTCATATCGTGGACGGTTCCTTCCTTATTACGGAATCAATTCGGATGTGGAGTGGATCAACAACATGGATGCGACCAAGATCGCAACAGATCCCAAATATACGCTTACAGGATATGCCCCTACACCTACAAATACGGAGATGAACACAGCGAATAACGCCTGGGCCAAATTTTATGAAGGTATCGAACGTGCAAATATGTGTATAGACGGTCTGCGTACTCACGGAAATGTAGAAAATGATGTAGATATGGCACACCTGCTCGGCGAAGCCCTCACCCTAAGAGCAGTTATTTATCTCGATTTAGTAAAAGGATGGGGAGATGTTCCTGCCCGCTTCGAGCCTATTACTACAGAAACTGTATATGTACCAAGATCCGATAGGGATGTGATCTATAAACGCCTCCTTGCCGACCTCAAAGAAGCTGAATCTATGGTTGCCTGGCCAAATGAATCGACTCAAACAATGACTACCGAACGGGTAAATAAGGCGTTTATAAAAGGACTAAGGGCACGCATTGCATTATATGCAGGAGGATATAGCCAGCGTACCGATGGAGTACGTCTTAGTAATGATCCGGAATTGAGCAGGGCTGAAATGTATAAAATCGCCAAAGAGGAATGTGTCGCAATCATTACTAAGGGTTCCAACAAGTTAGGATCTTTTGAAAGCAACTTCAGAAATCTTTGTCAGGATGTGGTGACCGCCGGAGCCGAGTCTCTATGGGAAATACCATTTGCTGACGGACGTGGACGTGTTCTTTATACCTTTGGTGTACAACATCAATCGGAAGACCAATATACAAAACAGGCTAAAGGTGGTGTAAACGGTCCTCTACCTTATCTGTTCTATGATTATGACGTAGAAGATGTACGCCGGGATATCACCTGCGTACCTTATGAGTGGTCGAAAGATACCAGAAGTAAACAACAACTGCGTACGCTTAAATCGTGGTGTTTCGGGAAACTTCGTTACGAATGGATGAAACGTATAGTTACATCAACCAATGACGATGGTGTAAACTGGCAATATATGCGTTTGGCCGATGTCTATCTGATGGCAGCAGAAGCTATCAATGAATTGGAAGGTCCGGGAAATGCAGCTGATTACCTGCAACCGATTCTCGACCGTGCATTACCGACTGAAAAGGTTGCTGCATATATGACTACTGCAACAGCCAGTAAAACTGCATTCTTCAATGCAATTATGGACCAGCGGGCTTTGGAATTTGCAGGAGAGAGTTTAAGAAAGGCCGACCTAATACGTTGGAATAAACTGAAAGACAAATTGGATGAGGCCAAAGCTAAAATGTCGCAACTGGCAAGACGCGAAGGCCCTTATGCAAATCTTCCTGAAAAACTTTATTATAAAACAGCTGCAGATAGTGAAACATTAATTGTCTATGGCCTGAATTACGGAGAAACTGATGTAGAAGGACAAGCTCTTGCTGATAACGAAGGATATGAAAGTGTAATCTGGATAAAAGAGGATAAACTTACCGATGCATTAATTAATGCATTATATCAAAAAGATCCTAATACAAGTCAATACTGGCCTATTTGGCAAACATTTATTGACAATAGTAACGGAACACTGACAAACAATTAATATTCAACAACATCAATATACAAATTATGAATAAGTTGAAAAACCTTATATATTTAATGGGATTATCATTTCTGATGATCTTACCAAGTTGTTCGGATCAGGATGACGAAATAACGAACATTAATTATGACCGTCTGTTTTCTCCAACCGAGTTGAAGCTACAAATCGCTAACAGAACGAGTATCGTAGTAATGTGGAATGCAGTAAAGGATGCAGACAGCTATGTTATCGAAGTATTTAATGGTAGCTCTAATTTCGAGGGAACACCCATCCTGACCTTTAAGGATATTGTTAAAAATGGGACTCTTACCGATCCTTTCATGATACAGGGATTGGATGGAGAGGCTGATTATTCGGTACAAATTAAGGCTGTAGGAACCTCCATTCCGGATTCAAAATGGGCGAGTGGCACTATAAAAACCAATCCGGAACAAATTTTCCTTCCTATCGATCCGGAAGAATTGTTAGCTACAAAAGTAACTCTTCGTTGGCCTGCGGGTCAGGAAGTGACTGAAATTATCCTCACTCCGGGAGATATCACACATCCTATTACTGCTGATGAAAAAGCAGCAGGCGCGGCAACTATAACAGAGCTTACAGGTAAAACGGATTATACGGCAACGTTAAAAAATGGAGTTAAAACGCGTGGAACACTCGCTTTTACAACTAAAATAGATCTAGGTGATGCAACTGGCGTTTATCCGGAAGATGATCTAAAAGCAATTCTGGACGAAGCTGAAGACGGAGATGAATTTGTACTTTTCCCGGGAACATACAACTTAGGGGCATACGAAGTTACAAAGTCTCTCAAGATAAGCGGTTATGAATCAAATGACCAGCAGATCATCTATGGTCAGATTACTTGTGGATCAGCTATTGATGTATTGGAATTAAGGTCTCTCACATTCAGAGGAGATGGAGATGCTGTTATGTTAGGACAATTCTTTAATCTATTGTCGGGTTGTGATATAAAAAATCTCTCGATTATCGATTGTGATATAAGTAATTACTTAAATCAATTAATATACAATAATGTAGCTGGCTCAATTGGTAATTTTACCATCTCTAATAGCCTTATCCACCATATTGAAGGTAGTGGAGGTGATGGAATTGATTTCCGTGGAGGAACATTAGGCTCTATGAAAGTAGAAAATACTACATTCTACAACGGATTCCGTACATTTGTGCGCATGCAAGCCAAAGCTGGGGCGATTTCATTTACAAACTGTACATTCTACAAAATATCTAATTTAGATAACAGTAACAACCATGGTTTATTCAGAATAGCAGATGGCAGTACGTTCCAGGTAAGCAATTGCTTATTTAATGAAACCGGAGTATCGACCCCTACAAATGTTGCCTCAGGAAATTGGTGTAGACAAGCCAGCAATATGAAAGCAACAGCATCTTACAACAATAATATTTATTACAACTGTCCGAATCTGTGGGTAGGTCTATATACCAATCCGTCGCAATGTTCGGCAAGTGAAGCAGACCCTCAGTTCAAAGACCCTGCAAATGGAGACTTTACCGTACAAAGCATTGTGGTAAATGCGGGAGACCCTCGCTGGCTTCCATAAACTATATAAAATTATTGCAGGGTCTCCGATACCCTGCAATAATTTAAATAAATGCTCAAAATATTCAAAGAAAAACTGAAGATTTCCCCATCTTCTGTACTTTACCGGGAATAATCGATATTTTCCGGAAAGATTTGAACAGATCAAAAACTTGCAAATTGTAATACTCTAAACAATGAGAAAAATGAAAACAATCCACTACCTTACCATGCTATTTTTGTATCTCTTGACACAGAATGGATATGCACAGGGAAATGGATACAAATATGAATATCTTTATAAAAAACTTCCATTCGAGATGCCGGTCATTCAACGTCCGATATTCCCGGACAATAAGGTATCGATTACCGACTTTGGCGGAATACCCGATGGGATTAGCTTAAATACAGCCGCATTCGCAAAAGCAATGGACGCCCTGTCGAATAATGGGGGCGGAACTCTGCTCGTACCTTCCGGAGTATGGTATACAGGTCCCATTGTTTTCAAATCAAATATAAATCTACATTTAGAAAAAGGTGCTTTAATATTGTTCTCTGCCGATTTCTCTTTGTACCCACTTGTCAACACGGTATTTGAAGGACTGGACACACGCCGTTGCCAATCGCCTATATCAGGGCGTAACCTTGAAAATATAGCTATAACCGGAGAAGGATCCATTAATGGTTCCGGTGAAGCGTGGCGACCTCTGAAAAAGAGTAAAGTAACAGAAATCCATTGGAAAAAAGTAATTAACTCCGGGGGAGTAGTCAAAGATGGTAATTACTGGTTCCCATCAGCAGGCTCTCTGAAAGGACTTGAAATAAGTGACATGAATGTTCCCCGTCGTGATTTGACCGAGGCCGAATGGATGGAGATCAAAGACTTTCTCCGCCCGGTAATGGTGAGCTTCATAGAGTGCAAAAACGTATTACTGGAAGACGTATTATTCGAGAATTCTCCAAGCTGGAACATACACCCTCTAATGTGCGAGAATGTCATTTTAGACAATGTAATGGTACGCAATCCGGGATATGCCCAAAATGGAGATGGGCTGGATCTGGAGTCATGCAAAAATTCGATTATAGTAAATAGTATTTTTGATGTTGGTGACGATGCTATCTGTATAAAATCGGGAAAAGATGAAGATGGTCGCCGACGCAACCGACCTACCGAAAACGTATTGATAGATAACTGCAAAGTATTCCAGGGACATGGAGGATTTGTTGTAGGCAGTGAAATGTCGGGTAGCGTCAGGAATATATCGGTATCCAACTGTCAGTTTCTGGGCACAGACGTAGGTCTGAGATTCAAAAGTTGCAGAGGCCGTGGTGGTGTAGTGGAAAATATTTATATTAGAGACATAAATATGTTTGACATTGCAACCGAGTCGTTCCTGTTCGATCTTTATTATGGTGGCAAATCGGCAGTAGAGTCGCTTGAAGATGGTGATACCATACCTGTTACATCTACTATTCCTGCTGTAGACGAAACAACTCCTGCATTCAAAAATATTTATGTAAAAAATCTTATATCGCGAAATGCGCGCCGGGCCATGTATTTTAACGGCCTGCCGGAAATGAAAATTGAAAATATAAATGTGGAAGATGTTACTATCACTTCAATAATCGGTGCAGAGCTTGTAGAATCGAAAGGCATTCACTTCAGGAATGTGAAAATCAACCCGAAAGAAGGAGCTGCATTGATTCTGAAAAACGTAGAAAATGTACACATATCCGGATTTGAATATCCGCTGACATTGAAAGAGGTAGTAAATATCAGCGGAAGCAATAAAGATATACATTTACCAAAAACGATAGATAAAACTCTTATCAACGAAACAAAATAAAAGGATGGTATGAAGGCTAAACTACTTATATCTTTATTGTCTATAGCTTCCATATTCGCAATGGAAGCTCAGACAAAATATTATGTCCGTCTGACGGATTCGGAAATCAAACGAAACCCCGAATCGTGGATGCTCGACTTTGTCAAAGCTCCCAAATGGAACTATTGTCATGGATTGGAACTGCAAGCCATATTCCAAACATGGCAAAAAACTTTCGATCAAACATATTACGACTATGTATATAGTTTTGCCGACCTCATGATAGAACCTGATGGACAAATCAAGACCTACAAACCTCTGGAATACAATATAGACCGGGTAAATTCCGGTAAATTTCTCTTCCCTATGTATGCGCTTACCAAACAGGAGCGTTTCAGAAAAGCTCTTGATCTGATGCGAGACCAGATGCGGACACATCCGCGTACTGCCGACGGCAGTTTCTGGCATAAGAAAATATACCCCCATCAGGTATGGCTGGACGGACTGTATATGGCAGGACCCTTTCTGGCAGAATATGCTAAAACTTTTAATGAACTCGAATTGTTTGACGATGTTGTTGTTCAAATACTGGATGTACATAAATACATGTATGATGCCAAAACCGGTCTTTATTATCATGGCTGGGATGAAAGCAGGGAGCAACGATGGGCTGACAAAAAAACAGGACTGTCTCCTAATTTCTGGTCGAGAAGTATCGGCTGGTACATGATGGCAATAGTAGATGTACTTGATTACCTCCCTGAAAACCATGAAAAGCGTGGCGATATAATCAAATTACTGCAAGACTTGTCATCCGCTATCGAAAAATACAGGGATGAAAAGACCGGAATGTGGTATCAGGTAACCGACCAGATGGGGCGCAAAGGTAACTATATAGAATCGAGTGCATCGGCTATGTTTATCTATACATGGGTGAAAGGCGCACAGAAAGGATATCTGGATAATAGTTATTTCGAAAAAGGGGAAGTTGCCTATGACCAGTTTGTAAAAAGGTTTATAAAGGATAACGGAGACGGTACTATTTCACTCACAGATGGTTGTAGTGTTGCCGGACTTGGCGGAGAAAAAAACTATCGCGACGGAAGCTACGAATACTATATAAATGAACCCGTAAGGGATAACGACCCTAAAGCTGTAGGGCCATTTATTATGCTTAGTATCTTACTCAATAAATAAACTTTTGAATGAAAATATTATTATTGTATCTAACCGGAATATTATGCACCATATCATTAATTTCTCAAACACCCGCATTCCCTGGTGCAGAAGGTGGAGGTATGTATACATCAGGAGGCAGGGGAGGCAAAGTATATTACGTTAACTCTCTTGAAGATACAATAACGGGTAATAAAAAAACTCAGGAAGGTACACTTCGCTGGTGCTTGAAAAGGCCGGGGGCAAAAACAATCCTTTTCAAAGTCGCAGGTATTATCCATTTAAAATCGAAGCTGCAAATATCCGACAGCACCACTATCGCGGGACAGAGCGCACCCGGTGACGGTATCTGTATTGCAGATTATCCGGTAAGAGTAGAAGGTAATAATATTATAATACGCTATATCCGCTTCCGGCTTGGTGACTTACAAAAAGTACAAGATGATGCACTGTATGGCTTCCGCAACAAGGATATTATCATAGACCACTGTTCTATGAGTTGGAGTACGGATGAATGCTCATCTTTTTATGACAACGAGAATTTCACCATGCAATGGTGTATCATCTCCGAAAGTTTGCGGGGGTCGGTTCATCAGAAAGGAAGTCATGGCTATGGAGCAATATGGGGCGGAAAAAAAGCATCGTATCATCACAATCTGCTGGCACATCACGACAGCCGCAATCCGCGTATGTGCGGAAGCCGTTACAGTAACCAGCCTGAGCTGGAACTGGTAGATTTCAGGAATAATGTAATATATAACTGGGGAAGTAACAGCGGATATGCAGGAGAAGGCGGCAGGTATAATTTTGCCAACAACTACTATAAACCCTCTCCTACGTCCTCAAATCCTGACCGGATATTCTCTCCCAATGCCGATGACGGAACAAATAAGCAGACTAAAGGTACGTGGGGAAAATTTTTCATTGACGGTAATTATTTCCCTGAAAGTAAAAAAGTATCCAGAAACAATCTGATAGGCTTACAGCCCAACCCGTCATCTAAGGATATTAAGGATATCGTGGTAGACAAACCCTTCGATGTACCATATATATCAACTGATAATGCCAAGGATGCTTACAAAAAAGTATTGGCAAATGCCGGAGCAAGTTACAAACGCGATAAAACAGATGCTAGAATTGTGAACGAAACTGCCAGAGGACTAACTCCTGTCAGGGCCTCAGGGAACGTTGGAACCAAACCTGGCCTGATCGATTCACAAAATGATGTGGGCGGATGGGAAACATATACCTATGATCCGGCAACCGTGCCCGTGGATTTAAACATAGATGGCATTCCTGACGGGTGGTTGGAGAAATATCATCCGGGCAAATTGGCAAACGATATAAATGGAGAAGGATATACCTATCTTGAAGTTTACTTGAATAGCCTTTTAATAAAATAAAGAATAAGAATGAAAAATATAATTCTAACCTGTTTATTATTATTTTCCACGGGCTTTTATGCTCAGGAGAAAACCGAAATAACCGTCGACCGCAACGGAAACGGTGATTTCAGGAACATACAGGAAGCAATTAATTCTGTCCGCACAGCCGATCCCAGAGGGATAATAACCATATTTATAAAGAACGGAGTGTATAAAGAGAAATTAATCATACCTCCGCATATCACCAATATACGCTTGATCGGAGAAGACAAAGATAAAACCGTTATCAATCATGACGATCATGCCAATATTAACAAGATGGGTACTTTCAAAACATATACTTTCCTTCTGAGTGGAAATGATATCACTTTAGAAAACCTCACAATAGAAAACTCTTCCGCAGAACTCGGACAGGCTGTCGCCCTGCACATCGAAGGTGACCGTGTTGTACTCCGCAATTGCCGTCTGATCGGCCATCAGGATACGCTGTATGCGGGTAGAGATGGAGCAAGGCAATATTTCGAGAATTGTTATATAGAAGGTACTACCGATTTCATTTTCGGCCCATCCACTGCCTGGTTCGAAGGATGTACTATCCATTGCAAAAAGAACTCTTATATAACAGCTGCCAATACCCCTGAAAATATCAAATACGGATATATATTCAACAATTGCAACATAACAGTAGCCAAAGAGGTAGATGCAATGTATCTGGGACGCCCGTGGCGCGCATACTCCATGACATTGTTTATGAACTGTACATTGCCGAAAGGTATCAAAGCCGAAGGCTGGGACAACTGGCGCAATGCCGACAATGAAAAAACAGCCCGCTATATGGAATACAACAACAAAGGCGAGGGAGCAAATACATCAGCCCGTGTAAAATGGGCTAAAATTTTATCTTCCGGCGAAGCTAAAGAATACACAATAGCAAATGTATTGAGCGGCTGCGACAACTGGAATCCTTCAAATCAATAAACATATATCTCAATGAAAAGATTGATTTTATTTACTATACTAACGTGGGCATTCTTATCCTCTTATGCAAGAATATATAATATACAGGACCTGGGGGCAGATAATACCGGCCGGCAAGCATGCACTGAATTAATCAATCTGACTATAAAAAAAGCCGCAGCAGAAGGTGGCGGCACTATTTATTTCCCGGCAGGAAACTACCTTACGGCGGCTATACATTTGCAGAGCAATATTACAATAGAACTGGAATCGGGTGCTACATTGTCATTTTCCGATAAATTCGAAGATTATCTGCCCTTCGTGAAAGTTCGCTGGGAGGGTGTCTTTATGCAAAGCCTGTCCCCTTTATTCTACGCTAAAAATGCTGAAAACATTGCAATAAAAGGGCGAGGTAAGATAGATGGACAGGGACATAAATGGTGGGCCGAATCGAGACGCATTATACAGGAAATAAAAGATAATGGCAAAACATTATCGACAAACGACCTGCAACAGAAATGGCTGGATGCTAACAACGGTGTTAATGTATATCCTTATTATGAAAAAACATTGGAACGTAAGTTTTTCCGCCCGCCATTCATTCAGTTCCTTGAATGTAAAAATATACTGATAGAAGGAATCACAATCGTAAATTCCCCATTCTGGACGATTAATCCTATTGGTTGTGACGATGTTGTAATAACCGGAGTAACAATAAATAATCCATCAGGCAATCCCAAAGGACACAATACTGACGGTATCAACCCCTCTTCATGCCGTAATGTTCGCATATCCGATTGCTTTATCAGTGTAGGAGATGATTGTATAACAATCAAGTCAGGACGTGATGAAGATGGCCGTAATTACGGACGCCCGTGTGAAAACCTGACAATAACGAATTGCATCATGTTAGCAGGGCACGGCGGAGTTGTTATCGGGAGTGAAATGTCGGGAGGTGTAAAAAAAGTTACAATATCCAACTGTGTTTTTGATGGTACAGATGCCGGAGTCCGGCTCAAATCTTCAAGAGGACGCGGCGGTATTGTCGAAGAGATAAGAGTCGACAACATTGTAATGAATAACATTCAGAAGAATGCATTTATCTTCGATCTGTTCTATGATAAAGGATCGAAAGATGAACCGGTTAGTGAACGCACACCTGTCTTCAGGAATATCCATCTTAGCAATATTACAGGAAGTAACATCAAAAAAGTTGGTTATATAACCGGAATAAACGAGATGCCGGTTAATGAAATTTCATTCTCTAATATAAATATGACTGCTACGGAGGGATTCACTGCAAAAACAGCCACAAATATACAATTCCAGAATGTAGATCTGGCTGTAACCAAAGGTGCATCATACTCATTCACAGAATGTAAAAATATAGTCCTTGACAACGTAAGATCGAAAGCTCCTTTGAGCGGACAAGCCATTATAGAACTACATAACACAGATAACATACTTATCAACAACTGTTTTCAAATAGCGTCTGCTGATCTATTCTGTAAATCGAAAGCAAGCAATATTATCTGGGGCAATAACTTTTTAGGTAATGTAAAGACTCAAAAAATTGAAGAATAATTTAACCATGAATAAAATATTTATACTTCTGACAATTACCTTGTGCCTGTTAAGCCTACCGTCCAATGCACAGAAACGTATTTTTATGATCGGTGACTCGACTATGGCTGATAAGGTTTTATTCAAAACAGTACCCGACAGCATATCGGGCGATTCCATTTGTGAACCTTTTCCGGAGAAGGGATGGGGGCAACTTTTGCCTACCTTTTTCAATAATAATATTGAGATAAAGAATTATGCAAAGAACGGTCGTAGTTCACGCTCTTTTATTGCAGAAGGACTTTGGCAACAAGTTATTGATAATATTAGTGAAGGTGATTATCTCATTATACAATTCGGGCATAATGACGCTTCTATCGAAAAGAAAGACCGTTATACAACTCCGGAAGAATATGTGAGGAACTTTACCCTATTTGTGGAGGAAGCCAAAGCTAAAGGTGCAAAGCCCATCATATGTACTTCGGTAGTAAGACGGCGGTTCGAAAAGAATGGAACATTTCAGGATTCGCATGGTGAATATCTCGATCTGGCTCGTGGTGTAGCTAAGAATGAAAAAATACCCATGATAGATATGTATGAAAAGAGCAAAGTATTGGTCACCGGCCTGGGAGATGAAGATTCCAAGCCATTATTCCTACACCTGAAACCGGGAGAAAACAGAAACTTCCCGAAAGGCAATACTGACAATACACACTTCAACGAAAAAGGAGCCACAGCAATGGCAGCCTTGTTTGTGGAAGGACTTAAAGAACAAAACATAGAGGATTTAGTAGAAGAATTGAAGTAATGAATATAATAAAGAAAACGATTATTGTTTTTTTGTTTTGTATCATACCTCTTGGCATCCCGGCGCAAGATTATGTATCTAAAGTATGGGTATCGGATTTAGGAAATGGCAACTATAAGAATCCCGTTTTATATGCCGATTACTCCGACCCTGATGCTTGTCGTGTAGGAGATGATTATTATATGACCGCATCCAGTTTCAACTGCATACCGGGACTACCTATACTGCATTCCAAAGATTTAGTAAACTGGACAATTATCGGTTATGCCATTGACCGGATGCCTGAAAACGCTTCATTCGGAGAAGGTGTCAATCATGGCGGTAGTGTGTGGGCACCGGCTATACGCTTCCACAACGGAGAATTCTATATCTACTATGGCGACCCCGATTTAGGTATATTTATGACCAAAGCTAAAGACCCTGCCGGAGAATGGGAACCAGTGACACTGGTAAAAGAAGGCAAAGGACTTATAGACTCCTGTCCGCTGTTCGATGATGATGGCAATGTTTATCTGGCTCATGGCTATGCAGGCAGTAGAGCTGGGATCAAAAGTCTATTAGCTGTTACACGCCTGACTTCCGATGGTAAAAAAGCCGTAGGCGAATCGAAGATAATATACGATGGACACGATATAGACCCTACGATAGAAGGTCCCAAGTTCTATAAAAGAAATGGCTATTATTACATATTCGCACCTGCGGGAGGTGTTGCTACCGGATGGCAATTAGCCATGCGTTCGAGAGATATATTCGGACCATACGAACGAAAGATAGTTATGGAACAGGGTGAAACTGTAATAAACGGTCCTCATCAGGGAGCATGGGTAGATACGCAGACTGGAGAAGACTGGTTTCTTCACTTTCAGGATGTAGGTGCCTTGGGACGTGTCATGCATTTGCAGCCGATGATATGGAAAAATGGCTGGCCTATAATTGGCGAAGACAGAGACGGTGACAGCTGCGGCAATCCGGTACTGACATATAAGAAGCCGAATGTAGGAAAGACATATCCGATAGTCACTCCTGTAGAAAGTGATGAATTCATTACGAATGAATTAGGTTTGCAATGGCAATGGCATGCCAATCCTTTGTCGTGGTGGTACTTCACCAATCAGGAAAAAGGTTATCTGAGCCTGTATTCGGTTCCCGTGGCTGACGATTATAAGAACCTGTGGGATGTGCCGAACTTACTACTTCAGAAAATACCTGCGCCTGCTTTCACCACAACTATGAAACTTACATTCAAGCCGGATGCGCGCTTCTACGGTGAACGTACAGGACTGGTAGTAATGGGAATAGACTATGCCTTACTTTCTTTCGAAAATACGAAAGACGGATTCCGATTGTCGCAGAATGAATGCATTAATGCTGAAAAAGGTAGTACAGAATCTATAAATGAATCGGTCACTTTAAAAGATGGAACTATCTTCCTCCGGGTTAAATTATCCCGGGACGGAACCAGTTCGTTCAGCTATAGCACCGATGATAAGAAATATACCAGGTTAGGCAAAGACTTTAAAGCCAAAGAAGGAAAATGGATAGGAGCCAAAATAGGTACGTTTTGCACCCGTCCTATCCAGAAAAACGATGGCGGAAGGGTAGATATAGATTGGTTCAGGGTTACTGAGTAATACTTTCAGTTTAGATTGTTTTTAGGTTTTATTGGGAGGTGGGGCAACTACTACTCATTGCCTCTCCCTCCTGATATAAATGAAGTAGTTATGAGATTTTACTGTACATTTATATTCTTCCTGTGTATATCTGCTATTACGCAAGCGCAGACGGTTATGATAGATGGAATCCCCAGAGATACGTTGTTCACTCTTCATAGTGCATATACAAAGGCTCTTAAACAATATCCTCAAATAAAAAAAGCCTTGTCCAGTCTACCAGAATCCGTACAGGCAATAGAACATCTGGTATATTCCAACCCTACAGAAAGCAGAGAATTGCATCTCAACATATATCGCCCGAAAGATAACAGCAAGTACCCTGTCCTACTTATGGTACACGGTGGCGGATGGAGTTCAGGTGATCTGTCTCTACAAATACCAATGGCACAACAGATAGCAACAAAAGGCTATGTAACCATCCCTGTAGAATACAGGTTATCCCCCGAAGCGATCTATCCGGCGGCTCTATTTGACTTGAAAACAGCTATCAGATGGATACGCGCAAACGCAGATACATATGGCATAGACACTTGCAAGATAGCTATCTCTGGTTGCTCGGCCGGAGGCCATCTGGCAATGCTTACAGGAATAACCAATGGTCAGGCTGCATATGAGAATCCGAAGGAATATCACCAATATTCAAGTAAAGTCCATGCTATCATAAACATAGACGGCATATCCGACTTCTCAGGTGATGAACTGGCGGCATCACGCATATCCCTTTCTAAAAACAAGACCCCGGCATCAGTCAAATGGCTGGGAAGCACCTATGAAGAGGATAAAGAAGTCTGGGAAGCCGCCTCCCCTATTCACCATGTAACGAATCAATCTCCTCCTGTATGCTTTATCAACAGCTCTATTCCTCGCTTTCATGGCGGACGAGACGAGATTATAGAGAAGCTGTCTACCCTTAATATTTATACCGAAGTACATACCTTGGAAGATACCCCACACCCTTTCTGGCTATTCCATCCATGGTTCAACACCACATTACGCTATATGGTTAACTTCCTGGATCAGACATTCAAGAGTAAAACCAATGACTTTTAAAACTCCGAGATCTCAGCCAATTCAGTTTTAAAACCCTTTACATCCGACAATACATAAGGCTCTACACCCTTTGCCACTCTTGTCCGGTAGTTAATCAAACGGCAACCATCCACATCTTTCAACCAAAGGGAAGGACGGTAATCCGGCGTCATAAAATCTATCTGCACGTTATTCAGTTCCACATTACGGGCATGGCGGATAAAGAATCCTGATGCGGGTATGGTACCGAACATCCACGGCTCCGGATATATGCTTTCATTTTCGGGTGGAGTAAGCTTCGCATCTTCTGCCGTGCCGCCACCCTTATATAATATACGAATATTCGACAAGGTCACATCCTCTATATGGTAATCAGGCACGCCACTAATAATAGAGGCATAGCGCGAATCGGCATTATATACATTCACATTACTGATCGCTATCCTCGACATACGCCCCATAGGAGTACCCTTCGGACTTCTCATACGCGAACCCAGACGAAGAAAGATAGGAGCATTCACTATATCCCGCATCGTAATATTGCTGATAACGATATCTTCCAGAAAACCTCCGTCTACTGTTTCGAGGGCAAGGCCACGACAACGTTCGAATACACAATTGGATATGCTGATATTCCTGAATCCTCCGCTCGACTCCGTGCCCAGCTTTATACGTCCGGTTACATAACCCTGATCAGGGGCTTGCGGCTCATCCCGCCGGAATGTACCGTCTATTACCGAACCCTTGTCGTATCCGCTTACATAGCAGTTCGTTATAGTTATATTCTCCGTATCCCGAAAGAATCCTAAACCATAGCTGCTCTTCAGTACGATGGCATCATCCCACGGTGAATTTACCGAACAATCCGATATACGGACATTGCGGCAGCAATCTATATCGAAGCCATCCCTGTTTGTATCCACTTTTACATTGTGGATGGTCATATTATCCACGCCTGTTGCCAATAGCGCAAAATGTCCGCAGTTGACCATCGTCACGTCTTTAAGGATTACATTGCGGCATAGTTTCAAGCTCAACGCCTTATTCCCCACTCCGGGCAGTCGGCTTTCTTCGCGGGTAAGTCCGCGTCCGTCTATCATACCCTGACCGCAAACTGTTATATTCTCAAGTTCTATACCCCATATCAGGCTATTCTTCCAGTGGCTATGGCCGAAATCCTGAAACTGATTATGTGCATTATCCTCTGCGAGATCATATCCTGATGCTTCTTCGGGATAAGCGGCCAATAATACAGACCCCGCATCCAGATAAAGCGTTATATTGCTTTGCAGACGAACCGAATAACTCAGGTATGTACCTGCCGGAAAGAAAATTGTCCCTCCTCCGTTCTTTGTAGCGTCTTCAATAGCCCGGTTTATAGCCGGTGAATCTATTTGCGCCCCATCTCCCTTCGCCCCGTAATCTTTTACATTATAAAAAACGGACGCATTCAAGCTCAAAGAACTGATAACCAACAATACTAAACATATATTTTTCATAACATTCATTCTAACGGCATTAAACGAAATGTCCGCAACTCGGAAGCATTCCCGTACATTGTATGATGTCTCGACAGATTCCAGAATCCGTCTTTCTCTTTTCCCTGATTATTATCATAATCAATAACAGCCCAGCAAAGACCGATCAGCTTATTCTCCCAAAATTCGGATGCAACTGAATAATTGGCTCCTTTGGATGAAGCATAATCGAACGGGGTTATATAAAACTCAAGTATAAGCTTACCGCTTTCGCCCTCTTTGAAATTATAGTTGTATGCATAATCGGAATAAGGTTTCTCTTTGAGCCATTGCTGCGGCCCCCAATACATGCACCAGTCCCCGTTTTTAGCCGGGGTGTATATATGGTAATTCTGAGCATGTCGCCCATGAAACAACTGCCAGGCATCTTCTTTACTTACATCCCCAAACGGATAAAACTTATCGATAAAGGGGCCACCCGACCGGTCGCCGTCTATTACAACTTCGAATATATCGACCATAAGATCGTCGCGCGTAAAAGACCAGTAATCATCATAAGCTTCGTAGAGGAAGTATAACCTGTTCTGCCCCTGCACCCATCCTACTTTCACTTTTATATCCAGATTGGTCTCATCGGGACGACTGTGCTTTCCTTCGTCCTCAGTCATAGATTCCATACCGATAGTATAGCTATCGGGTACAATATCCCAATCATCGGTGTTTCCGTCTATTTGGGGAATTTTGTCTGACGGAAAACAAAAGACACTGAATATCGTATCGGTTTGCCCCCATAGAGGACCGATAAACATATATTGCATGAAGAGTATAAATACAGTAATACTCTTTTTCATATCATTCACTTTTAGTTATGTCTGCCTTCTCTTTCTGAAAGAGTGCGGGTAACATATAATGGTTATAATCAGCCTTTTCGTTTTGCCTGTATATACAGAAGTACTCTTTCTGTCCGCTTTTCAGAGGCAAAACAGCCGCTAAAGCCGGAGCATCCGTCTTTTTCCCCGATTCGAAGAAAGAGAGTGGAGACTGTTGCATATAGGCATCCGACAAACGGATTTCGGAAGAAACCGGCATAACCGCATTGATTGTTTTCAGCTTCATACTTTGCCCGTAATACAAAGTAAAGGCTGTCCACTCCACGCTGAACACATTGTACTTACAATAAACAGGCTTTAAACTACCATTATCTGTCTTTTCCAACACTTTTCCACAAGCTCCTCCGTACGACCAGAACAGGGAAATATCATCCGGTATCTTTACTGCGGAGATTTCTATGATAAGTCCGTCCGAAGAGCTCAACGCGACCGCATTTACAGTAATCTCGCCTCCTTCCAATACCGGATCGGAAAGTCTGTATGTCAATTGCCTGCGGGACTGCTTTACATTTTTCACTTTGAAATCCCTCAGCCATTTGCTGCTCTTACCTTGCACAACTCCGAACTTTAAATTTCCGGCCATTTCGGGTAAAAGAAAGGAAAATTCGGGATGTGCGGCGCCTTTTATTTTCGCCTCTTTACTTACTCCATTTAGGGCATAAGGAAAATCCGTTTCTATAGCCACAACATCTGACGGGAAATGAACATTCTCACTGTTTTCGATTACAACAGGCTCCCGGTTCTTCGCTTTTATATTTATATTGTCAAATTTCCAGTCTCTTGCATATCTGACATCACCTATCCTGTCTACATTGGCATCTATATCACTGAAGTTGAAATTCTTCATCAGAGAAGTTTCACTCCCTTCCACACTCATAAACGTTTTCGAATTCCGTACCTTAAAACCGGATAGATATATATCATTGAAGTAGGGCATCCCTTTGTCCGGTTCCACTTCTTCAAGCATTTTCCTCCAGTGTTCAGGTATTTCTTTGTTTGCATATTCTTTGGGCAAAGTAGAATAACTATATGATGGATTCCAGTTCATTGTCGCTTCAAACACCGTTCTCACATTATCCATTTCTACATTCCTTATATAGATATGCTCGGTAGTGCCACCCCTGTTCATCGCTGATTTAAGGCGGATACCTACCGTTGTCCCCTTCGCTTTCAAGCCTTCGGCAAGCACGTGACGGATACCGCCCGAAGTCTCACTGCCGCATGTCAGTAATCCTCCGCCTGCACGCGATATACAATTGCGTATCACGATATATTCGGTAGGACGGTTTACCCGCAGACCATCGGCATCACGCCCCGATTTGAGACAAAAATTATCATCATTACAATCTATATCGCAGTTTTCTACTAATATATAGGATGATGAATCTATATCCACCCCATCCGTACTCGGCCCATGCCCTCCCACGTTGTTTTGGATAATAACCCCGTCTACAGTGCAATAAGACGAATAGAGAATCTGTATAGTCCAGAATCCCGCCTGACGAAAAGTAAGTCCCTTTACCGTTATATCCGACGATTCGGAAACCAAAAGTGTACGCGGGCGTTTACAATCGTAATCCACAATCCACCTTAACCCCTTAGCTTCGTAATCCTTGCGCATCGCCCAGTAGGAAGCCCAAAATACTTTACCTTGTGCATGTACCACTCCTTCGCCGCTTACCATCACATTCTTTTGTCCCATCACATTGATTAATGCCGATGGCCACGGCATCTCTATCCCCGCAACCCGTGTATCCATCTCGGGATAATCTTTCAGATCGGTACTGCCAAGTAGAGTAGTGCGCTTAGGAATAATAAAATGAACACCATCTTTCAGATAAACAGAGCCCGTAAGGTATTTCCCGGGAGAAAAGGTAACAGTACCGCCACCATTCCCGGCACATTCGTCGATGGCCTTCTGAATCGCTTTTGTATTCATGGTAACGCCATCGGCCACCGCACCATAGTCCGCTACATTATACGACCTGTTACTTTTCGGTAAATTTCTCGCACCCGTTTTCTCTACCCAGCTCAATTCGGGGATACGGCTTGCATAAGCCATGCAAGTCACATATAAACAGATTATTAAAATAAAAAAACGGATACTATTTATCATAATTATTTTTTTTAGCCCCCTAGCCCCCGTAGGGGGAACTTTTAATACAGCTGTATTCTCTTTGTGGCTTCCCAAAAGGAGCAGCGCTAAAAAGGTAACACATGTAACAACTTTTACAGTGAACAGTGAACAACTCGTAAGATGTAAAAAACCTTTGCGCCTTTACCTCTTTGCGTGAAACAAAATAAACAGGCTGCCTTTTCCGTAACTTGTAACTGCCCTAGGGCGAAGTAACTCGTAACTTGTTAAAAAGTAACAAAGGTAACAACCTTTACAGTTAACAGTGAACAGTCATCAGTTAACAACTTGTATCTTGTATCTCGTATCTTGTTTACTCGTAACTCGTAACTTGTAACTGTTAAAAGGTAACAAAAGTAACACATATTATACATTTTAAATCCTGCAATCTTTCACTCATTATCAACACCTTGACAATACTATATAGATAAAATTATTATTTCCCGATCACACTATTTTTCCCGCTCTGAGACTTTTCCAGTTTCATCATTTCTATACCTGTATCGATGATAAGCCCTAGCCCGTGCTTTTCATTCTCGCCTACCGGACGGTTGTAATAGAAAGGCAGATCATCAGTGATTCCTGTTCCTACACATACATTTTTGAAATGTCCTTCCTCTGTT
This sequence comes from uncultured Dysgonomonas sp., assembly GCF_900079725.1. NCBI lineage: Bacteria > Pseudomonadati > Bacteroidota > Bacteroidia > Bacteroidales > Dysgonomonadaceae > Dysgonomonas > uncultured Dysgonomonas sp. Next base: position 3,891,391 of record NZ_LT599032.1, on the reverse strand, counting down.
ATCTGTGTTTCCTTCAAAGCCTTCCAGGCAATCCGGGCCATAGCTGTATAAGCCGGATCTATCCATTTATTGTTCACTGCCTTAGCAATACCATAGATATACATGGCTGTAACAGATGATTCGTCATACGATTCGGGTTTATCCAGTAACTGGTTCCACATGCCATTCGCATTCTGATAACGGGATGCGCCGATAATTTGCTTTTCGAGTAGGGCGATCAACTCCCCGCGTCTCGGGTGAGTCTCCGGCATTACATCCAGAAGCATTACTAAAGAGACAGTTATCCAACCGTTTGCCCGTCCCCAGAATGCCACACCATTGCGTTTCATATCAGTATAATAGCAATGGTAAAACAGTTGCTTTTCGGGGCACCACAAGTAATCGGAAATATTGATAATCTGTCGTGCAGCCTCATCGTAATACTTCGCTTCCCTCGTCATTTTTGCCATTTGCGACAAAAAGGAAACACTCATATAAACGTCGTCAGCCCAGACCGTCATCTCACGGGGAAATGTCCGGCAAAGCGTACCGTCCGATAAGCGTACCTGCCCGTTCATTATATGATTGGCAGCCGTTTCTATATATGTCTTATATTCCGTTTTCTTATCCAGCATATATACATCAATCACAGCCGCTCCCATTGCCCCACAATCATCCAGTTCCTTTGTATTCCATAATTGCCCGAATGGCCAGTGCCAATGTTTGCGGTCGTTACGGAATGTATTTTTGAAATACCCGTAATTGGCAAAGCCAAAAGCGACATGATTTTTCGCATAGTCCGTATATTTCGGCTCATTGAGGTATTCACCCAGATGCATCATACTCATATCCAGCACCCCATTGGAATAATGCCACTCTGTAAGCGGACTTTTAAACCTGACGTCTTCACCTTTTGGTATTTCCTTTGTGCTGTTGTATGTAACTCCGGAGGTGACACCTACAAACTGAGTTACGGGTTGTTTCAATATATTATCGGCTACAGCCCTTATACATTCTTCATCGGTACGCTGTTGTCCGAATACCGAAATGGATAATAAAGAGAATGCTCCGAGAATGATTGATGCAGTTCGTTTCATATAATTTTTTTTATTCAGTTTTACCTTAATTACCATCCGGTTTTACCATCGAAGAGAATGGTGTGGCCGAAATATCGAATTTATCAGGGTCGTCAGGATGAGCCGGATCGAAGGGCTGGACATCTTTTCTTATGTATTTTTTTACAGGCAGGTTATTATCGATAATGCCTTTTAGTATGCACTTGGCTATTTCTGTTCCTCCATAAGGATTGAAGTGTGTATTATCAGCCAGAGGTTCTTTCTGATTCGGGAAAGTACCTGCGGGATAATGGACAAAAGCCCGTTTCGACCCTTCCACACCCCATGCTTCATATAATGTCGCGCTCATATTATTGAGGTCGATGAGTATAATATTTTCTTCTTTTGCCAGTTGCCTTACAGCGTCGGGATAATCGCCATGCGTATTTTTCACTTTTCCGTTATCATCAAAAAAGCGGCGGTGCATGGATGTTATCAATACCGGAATCGCTCCTTTTTCGCGGGCCTTATCCGCCAGATATTTCAAATCACTTTTATAGCTTGTATAGGGGCCTTTACCCTCTCCTTTCTGTTTCTGGTCGTTATGCCCGAATTCGATGAACAGGTAATCACCTTTTCTCATTTTAGAAAGGAGTTTGGCAAATCTTTTCGTGGCAACGAATGTGTTAGCTGCTTCACCCGATTCTGCATAATTGGCTATCGCAATATCGGAAGTAAAGAAACTAGGGAAAATCTGCCCCCAGCCGCACCAAGGTTCTTCGGCTTCATCTACCACTGTAGAATTTCCTGCAAGAAATATGGTCGGAATATTATCAGCTCTTTCTATTTCGATCTTTGCTACTGCCGGATTCTTCCCGTTAAACTCCAACGTGAGTTTATCGTCCCAAATGAGTTTTCCTATTTCGCGTTTCTTTATTCGTACCGAATCCGTATCTCCTATTTTTGTATTACGAATATTCACAGTAAAAGCATGAGTCGAATATTTACCTTTTGAGGTTTTGATATTGGCAAGCATCAGCCTGCGCGACTCGGCTTTCACGGTTGTATTGCTTTCACCTTTATCACTGCCTAATATAACCGTTACTTTATAATTCCCTTCCGGTACATCTACGGAAAAGAAAAACGGATTCCCGTTTGTCGGATTTGTATTAAAATCATAGCCATATACCGTATTCTCGCCATAGACAATATTCGACGGCACAGAAACATAGCCTTTTTCAGGTTTATCCGTAAAATTGAATTTATAGGCCGTCTGTTGTCCGAAGACAGTTATCGAACTTAAAAGAAGCAGAAAGATGTAATACGTTTTTCTCATTCGGTGCTATATTTAATCCATATGAAAGACTTCCTGCAACGGTATGGATATAGGTGAGTTATCCGGATTCGTATCCATAATATCGGCCATATAAGCCCACCATTTCTGCACAATCGGATTACCACCTAAGTCCTGAGACGAACTATCTCCATCAATTACCTGATAACCAAACAACACGTTTGTTTCCTTATCCCAGAAAATCGTATAATCGGATACGCCCGTATCTTTCAGTAATTGTCTCAGTTCAGGCCAGATGGCATTATGCCTTTTTTCATACTCTGCTTCGAACCCCGGTTTCAGGTACATTTTAAATGCTTGTCTTTTCATACGATAATTTTATTTTAAAAGGTTGTATGGAAACTCACATGACTAAATTATCATCGTCTTTGGAGGATTGCTATTCATGCTCGTTTTCATAATATGTTATTTCTTTAAGTTTATATATACAGGTTTATCCCTGTCGCAAACAATTACCCCATCCTTATATTCTACTTCTGCCACCTGAATGGAACTTCGGCGCGTTTCATAAGAATTATTTTGTTTGTTTTCGTCTGTCCTCCCCGGATGGGTGAAATAAAAGATATAAGCTTTATCCTTATTAATCAGGACATCGGCATGTAAGCCATTTGTTCCGTCATCCTGCCCTTTGCCAGGTATCTGTAAAATATTTTCTTTCTGACGTGTCCAGTTTTTCAGGTCTTTTGAGGAATAAACTCCCTGTCCGTTCCAATTGTCAACAATCATAAAATACTGCTTTTTCCAATAAAAAACTTTTGGACCTTCTCCGGCTTTGTCATCAGTTACTTTGCCTACATTTTCCCAATTGTACAGATTTGTACTGCGGGCGGCATAGATAGATTTTCTGTCCTTCTCATTATTGTAATACATATACTACCATCCGTCTTTTGCATTGAATACACAGGCATCTATTACCTTATCAGAAGCCAGATTAAGTTTCGATTCGAAAGTCCAGTCTATCAGATTATCACTGGTCAGGTGTACAATATCGCGTGGATGCTTCCAATCGGTAAATGTGCCCGGCACCACGGTAAGGTACATATGATATTTACCTTTATATTCAATTACATCAGGGGCCCAGAAGGTATAATCCGTTTCGCCATAGCCTATATTCGCATCACATCTGTATTGCCAACTGGCTCCCCCATCAGTAGATTCGGCAATTCCTATCGGCGTACCATGCACCCAATCTACACCGTTTGTCTGTTGCATATTTGCCCGGCGGTTGGTATAGAACATAAACCAGCGTTGTTCTTTCTGATTCCAGACAACTACAGGATCGGCAGCTCCGTCATATTGGGTATCTCTGTACAAAGGTTTTGATGCAATCTTTTTACCGGATATATTTCCACCCTGTCCGCACAGGGAGGCAGATAGCAACAAATACAGTATCAATACAATTGCTTTATTCTCCTTCATTTCTTCAAAATATACTGGTTCAACGAAAAACCGTTCAGACTTTGTAATCCTTCTATCACCGACTGCCCATTCAGGATAGCTCCGTCAGATGTTGTATGCACACTGTCGACAAACAGCTGCTTCCCTTTTTCTTCACCCATTGCATCGCATTTAGCAGCTGCACGATCATTCAGGTCGATAAATTCTACGCCTTCCTGCTGTGCCACTTCTTTTGCCCATTTGGTATATGTTTCGGACATACGGTTCATCTTTCCGTTTGTCCATCTGTTGCCGGGTGTCGGCGATAGAATAACAGGGATGGCTCCGATCGCTTTTGCCTGACGGATATAGATACGCAGGTAGTGGCCAAAAGTGAATACCTCTTCGGGGCCGCCGTTACGTTCCATTATTACCACCTGAGACTCATCTCCCGTACCATTGAGTGAAGCACGCGCACGTCCTGTATTCAGAGGGCCGCCATCATTATGCCCGAACTGAATAAACAAGTAATCACCTTTGCGGATGCCGGGCAATACCTTATTCCAAAGGTCTTCGGTAAAGAATGTCCGGCTACTGCGTCCGCCTAATGCATGGTTTTCTACTGAGATACGTGTTGTATCGAAAAATTGCTGAAAGAAGCTGCCCCAACCCCATTGACCGCCATCACCTTTACCTTTGCCGTTCTTCACGGTAGAATCACCGATAAGGAATATCACAGGAGCTTTATCATTTATGCGAGAACTACCTGATGCAACTGCATCGGGACGCGTAGAATCTTCTATTCCGAATATAGGGGACTTGGTTGTCTGCGGAGAAGTGTAATACTGTATGGCACTGTCATTCATACGCGGATAGAAATTCTTCAACAGGTTTATCATTTCTGCTCCTGCCAGTAATACTGGTCCGTAACCATGCGCCGCATATACATTCACCGGACGATAGTAATAGAATGCCGGATCGAATGCCATACCTGTACCTACGCAAGTACCTTCTACTTCACCTATATTGTTTATCTTGGTAGAAACCGCGTTCCAGCCTAGTTGTGCCACCGGACCATAAGCCAATGGATCTATCCAGCCTTTGTTGATAGCACGGGCGATACAATATACATATATTGCTGTAGCCGAAGTCTCCGGATACGAATCGTTTCTGTCCAGCAACTGATGCCAGAACCCTTCTCCCGACTGATACGAGGCTATCCCTTTGATATGCGCACGCAGTTGTTCCAAAATGCGTTGCCTTTCGGGATGGTTTTCGGGTAATACATCCAGTACTTCGGTCATAGTCAGCACTGCCCATCCGTTGGCACGTCCCCAGAAAAACGCAGGATGGTCTGTCATAGATTCTATCCAGCCATGCATATACAATCCTTTTTCTTTTACAAACATACGTTCTGTGAATTGTTTGACCTGCTTAGCTGCTTCATTAAAATACTTGGCCTCTCCTGTCAGTTTTCCCATTTGTACTATAGCAGGGATACTCATATACATATCGTCGAGCCAAAGTGTGTTCATTTGTGGACGTTTGCGGGCAAATGTACCATCGCTCAGGCGGTATTCCTTGTACATGATGTAGTTCATGTAATTGTCTATAATGCTCCTCAGCTCATAGTCAGGTTTGTCCTGTTGCAGCTTTATCATCGCAGCACACATCGCACCTGCATCGTCGAGCGCATGAGGGGTAAGCATTTGTTTCATCTGGGGGTCGATAACCCCGTAATCATTCATCAGTCGTTTGAAGTGCGGAGCGGCGTCCGACAGAAGTCTGAATCTGTCGTCCACATACTTGTAATATGCTTTATCGCCGGTAGCCTTTGCCACTTCAAGCATTCCAGAATAAGTTACTCCCCATTCATAGCTTGCAAGACGGAAGTTACCCCGTTCCAGAATAGCATTCTTATCCACTTTGGATAAATCGGTAATTGCCTTATGGCTATCTTTATTTACGACACGTGCGGGTGTCGCCTCATCCAGATATTTCAAGACCCGATCTAAGGATTCTTTTATGTCCTTTTCGGTGAGTTCTCTATATGGAGTATTATAATCGGGAGTTAAGAGATGCAATGGGGTATTGAAATCATTTACTTTTTCCTGCTTCTTTTGAGCAAAGAGATTAAAATTATTGATTAAAAAGATCAAACTTAAAGTGAGTAGAATTCCCTGTTTCTTCATGGTATTTTTTTATTACAAATAAAGGTTTTCTTATGGAATTAATATATGTAAAATCATTCAAATAAATAGAAATTTCGGTCTAACCGGCTTATTTCACGGCTTGGGAGATATTAATCACCATAAGGCTTAGCTTCTTGCCATCGGTAAGGTAACCGGATTGAATCAATATCCGGGTATTGTCCGGACTGAAGGACGGATGTGTATGATCCGGCTTCATCCGGTGATTTGCAGTCAGCAATTTCCGTTTTCCGGTCATACTGTTTATAAGATAAACTTCCCCTTCGAAGTTATCCGATGCGCCCCACTTTCCATCCGAAGTACCTCCGCAATGCCAGAACCCTGAGCCATAATCCAGTTGTCCGAGTAGCTGAACTTCATCTGTGCGGACATTAATGCGGAATAATCCTGTTGGTCTTTTTCTCAAACGGGGTAAATGTCCCATGACATTGAAATATACATGATCCTTGTCTACCCATGTTTCGTGAGTTACCCAATCATTAGCATCTTCTGCAAATAGGGGACGGTTATCCGAACCATCTGCTTTTGTTATCCACATACGTTGCGGAGCATCTCCTCCAGTTTCCTGACAATATAGGATCTCTCCTGCTAGAAAAGGATTTGCCTGTACATGTCCCATTGTAAAAGGTACATCTATAACAGTAGATATATCTCCTGTTTTCAAATCGATAGCCCTTATACCTGAGGGTACCTGTGCTATACGGAATTCGTTATCTGTTTCTATCTTTTCTGCTTTAGCACCTACAAGCCGTACACCAACATATGCTTTTGTTTCATCAGCATCGAGTGTAAAACCACCCGACTCTGCCAGGTGGGAAGGTAATATTGTAATAGCTCGCTCGTATGCTTCTTTTTGCTTTATGGTATTTCTGTAACTATCGTTAAGTAATGAATCGAGGTTTAGTTCTATCAGTGTTTTTACATTATTCCCTGTTCTGAAATAATATAATTTATTGGAAAGGCGCGCCACATTCAGACTGCCTGTGCCAGTGCCCTCACCGTCTGTCAGTTGAATAATCTCTCCGGTTGCTTCCGATACGGCAAATGCCTGTGAATGCTTATCCACCGAACGGTCTGAGGACCTGAAAACAATATACTTCCCGTCCGATGTCCATTGCGGATGTGTCTGGTATAATTTGGCATCGCTATACGTGCCGTTTGTAAGTGCCGTGATTGTATATCCTGTGCGGGTATCCACCATCACGAATTTCTCGGAAAGAAAACGCTTGCCGATATCCGAAGCCTGAGCTAAAAGTGAATAGCAAAGGAATAGTATTAATAGAGTGATGTATCTATTCATTATTTAAAAGTGATATTGATATGGTCTTTAAACTCGTATCCGCGATAAGTAACAGTCAGTTCAACTTTTGTTTTCTTACCTACAGGGATATCTTTTGTTGTTATCTTTCTTATTCTTTCATTTCCTCCTACCGACCAGCTATATGTGTCATAGTTCATTCCGGCATCCAGTTCTATGTAATCTTTATCTACAATAATATCCTTTACGGGGAAACATTTGCCCAAATCAGCTCCGAAATAAAATCCGGGTTGAGCAGGCTGGTTATAAGCCACATTCTGCGTGGCGATACTAATCCGATAAACAGGGTCTTCGAGAAATGTATGGAATCTGTAATCGGTATCATGAGTAGACACGTATAATCTCAGATTCTTATTATCTTGAGTTCTGAAAAGCACCTCTTCGCGCCAATCCCCGATAATATCGCCTTGCAGGCACGGAGTAGCCTTTGTACCACTGTTAGAAAGACATTCATCGGCAGAGAATATGACATTCGATGTCTTATTTTTATAATCGTATTTTGTAATACTTACTTTATCCAATAACTCTCTCAGCAAGTCGCCATCCCACCAGCAAGCCATATTTACCGATACATTTTCTATAGAAGGATTAATACATTGCCCGTCCACATTGTAAATACCATTGCTGAAATGCGACCACATCTCCACTCCGAAATGCTCAGGATCAATATCAGCAGCCATACAGCGCCCTACATCTTCGGTTGATTTTATCTGGAAAAGGACTTCTCCTGTTGCAGCATCACGGTAACTGGAGCCATCGCGCCTATTTTCGTGACAATCCCATACCTGCATCCCTTTTCTGCGAGGATCGAACACTGTCATATGTATTGCATCGCCATGCCCCATCTGTGTGTTGTACAGGCCTTTCCCATCGTGGTCTATAGCACACGAACCGTATATAATTTCGTCACACCCGTCTCCGTCCACATCTCCTACCCTGAGGTTGTGATTGCCCTGTCCGGCATATTTTTCGTTTCCGGGCTGGTCGGAGTCAAATATCCAGCGGTTCGTAAGTTTACCGTTCCGCCAATCGAAGGCAGCGAGAACAGTACGTGTATAATATCCGCGACACATAACCACACTCGGATACTCTCCATCGAGATAAGCGACACAAGCGAGAAAACGGTCTACTCTATTGCCTCGGGAATCGCCCCATGCGCTTACATCGCCGCGTTGCGGGATATAGTCGATTGTAGACATTGCTTCGCCGGTTTGCCCGTTGAAGACTGTAAGATATTCAGGTCCTTCTATTATAAAACCGTATTTATTTCGGTAGTCGGCATCAGCCTTACCTATGATATTTCCTTTTCCGTCTATAGTCCCGTCTGCTGTTTTCATAACAATCTCGGCTTTGCCGTCATTGTCCAGATCGTAGACCATAAATTGTGTGTAATGCGCGCCTGCACGGATATTCCGTCCGAGGTCTATGCGCCATAGTTTTTCGCCACTCAATTTATAGCAGTCTATATATACATTTCCTGTATAACCGTTATGTGAATTGTCGTGGGCATTTGAAGGGTCCCACTTCAATATTATTTCATATTCTCCGTCACCATCGACATCTCCTATCGAAGCGTCGTTGGGTGCATAGGTATATGTTTGTCCGTCGGGAGTTATGCCTGACGAAAGTATGTCTAATGGAATATTTAAGCAACCGATAGGTGCATCAGCAGGTAATACGTAAGATTGTTCATCGACTTCTTTCCCTTTTCGTATTTGTTTTAACTGGTAAGTAACGGCTGCATCTGATTGTATTTTATCTTCAAAGTATGTTTTACCCAAAACAGGTTCTGCATTTATCTTTTCCCCGTTTCTGTATATATTAAAAGATGCATCTAAAGCATCCGATGAAAGATAACGCCAGCTTATAGAATTTGTGCTATTATTCTTCTTTACCGCAACGAGTCCTCGTCCCAACTTTTCCCTTTTAAGCTTAGAGTAGTCATAATTGGGTTGGGAGACAAGATATGTTGTAATAAGTAACAACAAGGTAAGTAATATATAATATTTCATAAACAGCAATTATTTACAGGATGGCTAAATAAGTCCGGCTAATAAAGCGATTAACCGGACCTGACTTTTCATTATTGAATCTATGCTATAATTAATAGCCCGGATTTTGTATTTGTTGCTTCTCCTCTGAAGTTAAAGCTGCTCCGCTCTCATTTGTTATACCGTCCAGAAAAGATTGAGGTATCGGGCGGTAATAGTGTGTTGTAGCTTTAAAGGCTGTATTACCCCTGACATATCCGTCATTAAATGCTTTCCAGCGGGCTTCTAAAGTCTTGGTACGTGCCAGATCCTCCCATCTGTACGTTTCGCCACAAAGTTCACGAGTACGCTCATTTAATAAGAAGCACATCATCTTATCTGCATTGGAAGTACAACCCAATTTTTCATAAATAGGAGTGTCTATTGTCGAATTATATATATCGCTGACAGAGTTTATAAGCAAGGTTGATTTTGTTTCGGCTGTAGTTGACGCAATATTGTTAGATTCGTAATACGTATTTTTATCCCAATAAATTGCGCCATCGGCAGAATAACCTCCACCTTTACCGTTACAATAAGAGTTATTCTTATAAGATTGACCACCATCAACATGTTTTGTACGGTCTTCGCCACTCTTATATGCTGCACGGTCACGTAGTTTATTTATCCAGGTTATTGCATTCGAATAATTTGATTCACCCTTACGGATATATGCTTCTGCAATCATCAGTACATCTTCTGCCGAACGAGCCATAATGGCATCGCGTGTTCCAAATTGTGATGCAATGCTGATGCGGTACCCGTCACGATATTTAGATAGGGCCACCGATCGTTTTTGCACTCCATAATAACCATTATTACCATGAATTCCAACCCATTGCTGAGGTTCCCCTTTAAAGTAACGAACAAAAGTATGTGTATTTTCCATTACTCCATTTTTCAGTACCCCTGTTGCATCATTAGCTACAGCTTGGTAACGGGTATCGCCGGCATTATTTACAATATATTTAATTGCTAATTCACCTCCTACAAAACGTTTAGCACCGGCTACTGTACCAGCAGGGCCCAGTTTAGCATTTTCTTCAGTCCATGTTGGCGCTGCTGCTGTAGTGTTACAGCCATAATTAGTAATAAAAGATTTCCAGAAACGGGAATCGTTTACTCGGTCAAATACATCCAATGCATAGTTTGTTGCCCGCGCATACGAGAATTCACGTCCTCCGGAAATATCACGTGCAGTACCTGCAATATCCTGATACACGGATGGATAATACAGATGCATCTGATTTCCATAACGTCCCCATGTAGCCTGATCATCAGAAAACTGTGCAGCCAAAACTACCTCTGTAGCTTTTTCGTTTGCACTGTTTGCTTTCTGGTAATCCCACAATTCAACAAAATCATTACACAAAGGATGAGCAGCAACTACTTCTCCGCCATATTTTATTACAGCGTCGAGATCCGCAGAGACCAGAGAAGAGTTCCATGAAGAATACAATTCACTGGCACGTGTCAGATGAGCTTTTGCCAGATAGTGCGCAGCAGCCCATTTTGTAATGCGTCCTGTTTCTGACGGGGTTGTAGGTAATATATCGTACGCAGCTTTAAGATCGGAAATAACCTGAGCAAAACAATCTGCTTCAGATGCACGAGTAAAGTAAGTCTCAACAGATGTAGACGGGGCCAACTTCAATGGCACGCCTCCAAACTGAACTACTAATTGTAAATAGAAATAACCCCGCATAAAATATCCTTCGCCCAGACGGGTATTGTAAGTTGCGCTGCTCTGATTGTAATAAAGCGGCATATTCTGAATAATTGTATTAGCAGATTCTATGCCACCATACATATTATCCCATAATGGGGAAAGAGATTCACCTTCCGAGGAACTCAGGTCTAAACTATAACAATTGTAACTAGGAATAGAGTTATTCGCATCTGTAAATTCGTCCACTCCTAAATTGAACATGTTAATTCCCCAAACATAATTGAATTTGAATTTCAATTTGGAATAAGCCCCGGTAACCAATGCGTCGAGTCCTTCCTGTGTTTTGAAATAATCGGTACTATACTGCGTCGTTAATTCTTCATCCAAAAAACTTTCACTACATGAAGGCAGGCTTGACAGGCCTAATGTACCTACTATAGCTGAAGCCATTAATATCTTATTTATTTTCATTTTATTCTTCTTTTTTTATTAAAAACCAATATTAACACCGAATACAAGCCCTTTTATCGTCGTTGCCGAACCTGTAGAAGTCGTATTATTGTCATAACTGGAAAGATCTGTGTCCAGATAATCGCATTTAGAATATATCGTAAATGGATTCATAAGTTGTCCATAAACTTTCAGATTATTTATTCCCAGCTTCTTCAGATGTTTTGGAGCAAAGTTGTATCCGAAACTTATATTTCTCATTTTTATAAATGAACCATCTTCATAATTCATTGACGAATTATAAGCATCAGCGGCTTCACCATTTGATCCCGGAGAATAATACCTTGCATTCTCATTTGTATCTTTCACCCAATAATCTATTTTACGCATCTGGTAACGTCCATCAAGAGTTACGGCTCCGCTTCTGAATGTAAAACCCCAACGTGAATAAACGAAGAAAGACAATTCGAAGTTTTTATAATTAAATGTATTCATTATACCTCCCGACCATTCCGGACGTGTAGTACCTACAATCTGCCTATCGTTATTAGCATCGATAGCACCATCGTCATTCAGATCCTTCACCTTTATTTGTCCCGGCTTACGGCCATATTTAGCAGCTTCTTCGGCTTCCGATGTTTTCCATATACCATCGTATACGTAGTCATAATAGACTCCGATTTCTTCTCCTACAAACCATGCATTGCTCAAATCCTGAATTCTACCGTTTGCAAGCGCTTTAATCTTACTTTTATCTTTCGACCATGTAATATTAGTCGCCCATGTAAAATCTTTAGTCTGAACATTTATAGTATTCAATTGAAGATCAATACCCCATCCTTCAGTTTCTCCGACATTTGCATAAGTTGATGTATAACCGGTAAGAGAAGGGATAGACATCGCCATCAACAAGTCTTTGGTTTTAGTAGAGTAAATATCAATACTACCATTAATCCTGCTATTCAGAAAACTATAATCCAGCCCCCAGTTGTACTGAGTAGTTCTTTCCCAGCCCAGTTCTGAATTGGCCATTTTTGATGGATCTTTGAGAGATGGGTCTGACGCCACATAGCCCGGAGAAGAAGTAGTAGTACCCCAATTATAATACAACTGATTTATAGCTCCTTTGGTAGCATAAGCCCCAATTGCTGAGTTACCGGTAGTTCCTACACCAAAACGAAGTTTCAATGCATTGATAAAATCCAGATTCTGCATAAACTTCTCTTGTTCCATACGCCAGCCTAACGCCATAGAAGGGAAAGAGGCCCATTTATGTCCTTCTGCTAATTGAGATGCACCGTCCCAACGGATAGAAGCTGTCAGCAAATATTTATCTTTAAGACTATAATTTCCACGCACCATATAAGAAGTCATCTGAGTCTCTGTCAGACCTGTTCCAAAAGAGCTTAGCGCCCCACCAGAATAAAGATTATACCACAATTCGGAAGATGATGCTACATCTGTAGCTTTCATCGTACCATATTCGTAATGATAGGCAGATGCCGATTGCATCAAAGTAAGTCCCAGTTTATGATCTATACCGATATTGCGATCATAATAAACGAGATTATCAAGTGTCCATGCACGTGTCTGATAGTTATTGTATGAGGCTGTATTGTTTCCATCACCATTTATACCTTCTGCATCATAAAAAGAACCCGTACGGTAGTACTTAAATTCAGGTCCAAATTGAACACGATATTTTAAGCCTTTCAATGGATCAAACATTTCACCAAAGTCAAGTTGTCCGTAAAAACTTCCGTTTGCAATAAAGGTCTGTCTATTATTTACCGTATATTTTAGCTCATTTATCGGATTAATAATATTCACATCACCTGCAGCAGGATTTCGTATATAGCTGCCATTCTCGTCGTAAGGCGTTGTCCATGCTAACATACCGCGTAATGCCGAATAAAAATCTCCGGCTCCTGTTACTGATTTTGCGAAATTATAGCCATAATCCTGATCTCCCCATGAAGCATTAATTGATGTCCCCATCTTAAACCATTTTGTGGGTGAAGCATCAAAATTTACTTTTGCTGTGAAGCGTTCATATTTTTGCCCCGGCTGAGTCCCTTCCTGGCTCAAATAACCAAACGATCCATAACCCTGCGACTTCTCACCACCACCGGATATACTGATTGTATGTTCTGTAGAGACAGCATTTTGTTTGCCATGGCTAGCCCAGTCGTAACTACCAACTTTACTTCCATCCCAAACGGTATTATTGTTTGTCCAACCGGCAGCAATATTAGCCCATGAAGCAGCAACCGAACCCCATGTTGCATAATCGGCTTCATAAGATGGTGTAGCCGATTTATATGTACCCATATTGTATTTTGCCAGACGGGCATAATCGAGCCATTCAGATGCGCTCATATTTTCTGTTACATCATACATTTTCTCAAATGTTACAGAACCCGAATAGTTTACAGACAGGGAACCGCTCTTTCCTCGTTTAGTAGAAACCAATATCACCCCGTTTGCTCCACGAGAACCATAAATTGCTGTAGCTGAAGCATCTTTCAATATATCAATAGCCTCAATATCACTTGGGTTTATATTATCTATTCCTCCAGATTGAATGACCATACCATCTACTACATATAAAGGGCCTTGGTCTGCATTCAACGAACGAACACCCCGCACCCTTATACTTCCTGTTTGTCCGGGACGCTGATTTGATGTAATATCCACACCGGCTGTCTTTCCCTGCATAGCCTGTAGTGCATCTTTGACAGGCATCGCTTTCATCTCTTTTTCTCCTACACGAGCCATTGCTCCGGTCACATCACTTTTTTTCATTGTGCCATATCCGACTACAACTACTTCATCCAGCATTTGTGTATCTTCCTGAAGTACAATTTTAATGTGAGTTTGTGATCCTACCGTAATATTCTGCTCAATATAGCCGATGAGCTTTATATTGAGTACGTCCTGAGCACCTGCCACAACAGTAAAATTTCCATCATGATCAGTTACAGTTCCTTTTGTTGATCCTTTTACTGTTACTACAGCACCGATTACACCGTCTCCCAGATCATCGACAACCGTACCGGTCACTGTCTTCGTCTGTGCAAAAACTAATGTTGACATAAAAACGAGAATCAATGTCAACATACCTCTGGCTCTTAAAAGCCGTTTTCCATGGTAATTCCTCATAAATATTAATTTAAAATGGTAATTGAGTTTCGTGTGTTTAATTCTTTTACTTTAATTTCCAGAACTAATGTTTTTCATATTCGATTTATCAACGACAAAACTAAGATTAACATATTTTTAGGAAAATGTATTTTTGTTCATAGTTATGGAAATTCATTTTTGTCACGATAAAACAAGAAAGAACACGATAAAAACGAACTTCACAAACTGGCTACAGGAAACGATTTAACGGAAGAAATCCTCATTACGCAGAACGAGCAGATGCAACGACTGTAAAATCGTTCAATCTTATAGATTATTAGTCACCCGATTTCGAATAAACATTAGTTTTCGTACATTTGAAAAGAGTTTCAAATATTGTTAGCCATATGAATCTATTGAAATCTATAACCTTTATTATTCTCTTCGTCATTTTACCTGTAAAATTGTACTCGGTAAAAGACAACAACTTACAGTTTACACAAATCAGCACAAAAGACGGACTGTCCCAAAATACTGTTCGTGCAATTCTTGAAGATAAAAAAGGTTTCATCTGGGCAGGAACTTTAGACGGTCTGAATAGATATGATGGCTATAACCTTATCGCTTACAAACCTCAGCTAGATAATCCGAATTCGCTGATAGATCATCGTATAAAAGATGTTTTCCAGGACAAAGACGGATATCTATGGATCAAAACATATAAGAACGAGTTTAGCTGTTACAATCCTGTCTCCGACTCCTTCATAAACTATTATTCACCACAGGATCACTCTCATGAAAGCAACGCATATTATATAAACTATTATGAAGCTACGGATGGCACTATCTGGCTATGGGGAAATACCAACGGTTGCCTGCGAATACGCAAAACAGGAAATAGATTCTCAACAAAACCATTTCTTACCGGGAAAAGTGCAGAAAACAAGAAAGATTGCAAGTTTCTCTTCGAAGACTCCAAAGCTAACATATGGGTTGGCGGCGAATCCGGCCTTTTCATGATATCGGGAGATAAGACAGACACTCTCTTTCACAATAAACATTCTTTTACTAAAGCAATAGAACTTAATAATAGAATATACTTCATAACTGAAAAGTCGGGTATCATCGAATACGATATTAAACGAAAGTCTTTTGAAGAAACAGCCAATACTTCACTTAATGACGTTTATTCCGATGTGACCAGACTCTCAGATAATGAACTATTAATATCAACAAAATCCTCAGGGCTTATTTCATATAACATAAGTACCAACCTATTTGACAAGCCTGGTTGGGCAAAAGACCCGCAACTCGCAGGTAATATCGAGTTTATAATCGATAAGAGTCAGGGTATCTGGATGTATAATCATTCAGGTATAGTCTGGCATTATAATCAAAACAGCCGAAAGGTAAAAAAGATGGAACTAATACCACCGGCCATTGCTCAAATCATCGATTTGGAGAGATACAATGTATTTATAGATTCTAAAGGTTTCATCTGGATTACAACATACGGGAACGGACTATTTTATTACAATCCTGAAACTGAGTCTCTACAGAACTATAAGTATAGTGCCGACAAGAACAGTCCGGCATCCGATTATCTCCTGTCTATCACGGAAGACAGGTATGGTAATATCTGGATTGGAAGCGAATATGCCGGTATCATCAAAGTTACTAAACCCAATTACGACATACAGGTTGTCCGCCCTGAGATAGAGACTTCGATTGGGAAGAATAACAATGTGCGCACAATATACGCAGACGCATTCGACAAAACATGGGTAGGAACAAAGAATGGCAGCTTATATGTATATGAAGACATCCTGGAAGCCGGAAAATGCATATATAAAGACATGAATCCTTATACTTTGACCGAAGACTCCAAAAAAAGAATGTGGGTAGGGACTAAAGGGAAGGGCTTATATATTATAGATCTGGCCACATACAAAGAAACCGCTCACTATACGAATATAGAAACAGATGCCAATTCGCTAAGCTACAATACCATTTTCAATATATGCAAAGACAATAAAAACCGTATGTGGATAGGTACTTTCGGAGGAGGGATAAACCTTGCCGAAGATACACCCGGCGGTATTAAGTTCAAACGCTTCTTCTTCGACGACGGCAATCGTAGTTATATCAGGTATATATATCTGGATAGTAAGTACCGTATATGGGCGGGAAGTAGTGATGGCATCATTTTATTCAATCCGGAAGAATTGATAAAGAATCCCAAAGCCTATAAAACGTACCGTATGAATCTGAATAAGAAAAACGGTATTAACTGCAATGATATAAAGACGATATTTGAAGACGGGGAGGGCATCATCTGGATAGGTACTGCCGGAGGCGGACTAAATAAGTTTGTTCCGGCTACCGCAGAATATGATGAACATTTTATAGCCTATACTACTGCAAACGGTTTGTCCGGAGATTTTGTATCAGGTATACAAGAAGACAAAGAGCATAATCTGTGGATCAGCACAGAAAGTGGGATAACCAAGTTTAATAAGCATACAAACACATTCATAATCTATCAGTTTTCTGAGAAAACATACGGCAATCATTTCAATGAGAATGCAAATATCCACTATAAAAACGGTAATATGCTGTGGGGTAGCCTCGATGGACTAATCGTTTTCAATCCCGAATCGTTCGTGCCCGACCAAAATACCCCGCCTGTTACGTTGACGGACTTTTTCATTTATGATGTCAAAGTTGAGGCCGGAAAGAAAGGCTCCCCCCTGAAACAATCGATAAGCTATTCCGACAAAATAAGCCTAAACTATAAGCAGAATACATTTACCATCGAATTTGCCTCCTTAGTATTAAAAGACCCGGCAAAAAACAGGTACGTCTATATGCTGGAAAACTATGACAAGCAATGGAGTGCAATAAGCCATTATAATACAGCCACCTACAAGAACCTTTCACCGGGGAAATATAAATTCAAAGTAAGAGGGACGAACAGTGACGGAATCTGGAATGAGGAGGTTACACAGATTGAAATCATTATTGCACCCCCTTTCTGGAAATCGTGGTACGCCTATATTATTTATGGTCTATTAGTAATACTCCTCTTATACATCGCATTCAGGCTTATCTATAAGTTTAATATGCTGAATAATAACGTAAAGTTAGAAAAAGAGCTGACAAACCATAAGCTCCGTTTCTTTACCAATATATCCCACGAGTTCAGAACCCCGTTGACACTGATCAGAGGGGCTGTGGAGAACCTGAATGAACAAACAGGAGTGTCTCCGCATGCAATAAAACAGATAAATATTCTGGGGAGAAACTCCGTCATACTCACCCGGCTTATCGACCAGTTGTTAGAGTTCCGGAAACTACAGAACAATGTATTGACACTCGATTTGGAAGATACCGATATCATAGACTTCTCCAAAGACATATATTCCAGTTTTCAGGAAGCTGCCAATCAGAAGAAAATAGAGTACTCATTCATCAGTGATACTAACTCATACCAGATGTTTATCGACCGCCGCAAGGTAGATAAGATCTTGTATAACCTACTATCCAACGCATTCAAGTTTACTCCTAACGGGGGACAAATAGACCTTCTAATTTCTATCGACCAGCAAAAACAAGTATGCCTTTTCAAGGTGAAAGATAACGGTATAGGTGTCGACAAAGACAAACAGCATATGCTCTTCAGCCGTTTTATGCAAATCAACTTTTCATCGTCCGGAACAGGTGTAGGCCTGTCTCTGGTAAAAGAGTTTGTCGATGTGCATAAGGGCAAAATCTGGTACGAAAATAATGAAGAACAAGGCTCTATATTCAATGTCGAGATATCGGCAAACAAGGATACTTACAAAGGCGAGAATTTCATCACTCAAGCTCATTCCGGCATTCTCCCTGTAGACAACAACAAGATACTATACCCATCCGACAGTACCGAAAACATTCAATTACCGGATATAGACGATTCCACACTCTCCAATTATAAGATGCTGATAATTGACGACAACGATGATATCCGCAATTTCCTGATCGATGAATTCAGCAAATACTTTATGGTTGAAGTTGCCGAAGACGGACAAAAAGGTTTACAGAAAGCTATAGAAATAAACCCTGACCTTATTATCTGCGATGTGATGATGCCTGCCATGGATGGATTTGAAGTGACACGAAGACTGAAAGAGGATTTCCAGACCTGCCATATTCCTATCATACTGTTAACGGCGCATTCGTCGATAGAACATCAACTGGAAGGGATTCAAAGCGGGGCGGATGCATATATAATGAAGCCATTCAGCCTTAAATACCTTGTAACCAGAGTGTTTAAACTCATAGAACAACGGGAACAACTGAAAAAACGTTTCTCGAATGAGTATGTACTCGATGGTAACCTGATTACATCTACAGACAAGGATAAAGAATTCTTCAACCTGATAGATAAAATACTGGAAGAACATCTTGCCGACACAGAGTTTTCTGTAGATAAGTTCGCCGAATTAGCGAAACAAAGACGTACTATCTTTTATAAAAAGGTGAAAGGCATAACCGGACTTTCGCCCAACGAACTCATAAAGATAAAGAGGTTGAAACGCGCTGCCGAGCTGCTGCTACAGGGAGACCTTACTGTATCCGAAATATCTTATAAGGTAGGCTTTGACGACCCGTTCTATTTCAGCAAATGTTTCAAAGCCCAATATAAATGTTCACCATCGAAATATGGTCAGCCCATAAATTCAAAAGAGTAAACTTATAAATCCTAAAAGTTGACAAACTTGACACTTTTCACACTATTTTATCGTTGTCTCTTTCTGTATAAAAAGTAACACTTTTATGTGCTTTTGTAGGGGCGAATAAATATTCGTCTGCAATGTATCGGGCGTAAGATTTTACGCCCCTACAGTTCACAAAAGGTAACAAAGGTTACACCTTTTCACTCATTTGCTAATATACTAATTTACCAATCTGCTAATTAATTTTTTCAAAGAACTATCAGCTAACAGCAAAAGGCTATCGGCTAATAACATAGATAAAGTTATATAATATAATTACTCTAATAAACCATTCAGTATATCTTCAGAAACAGTAAAAGCCGTACCATGTCGCACTCCTGCAGGAAAAACAATCGAATCGGAAACATCCTCCCATACTTTCATATCTTTCGACCTTACCGCCCCATATTTATGATCCCTGTATTTATCAAAATACACATAAATATATTCGCCAACTTGTAGCGGCGCAGGACCTTCCGCCCAATAGTCTCCCGTAATAGGCTTTGACACCATAACAGGAAAACCGTAAGGTTTATCATTGGATACTATACGGATATTCTTCTCCGCCGGACTTGAATTCTCATTCTTTACAAAGAGATAATAAAGCCCGTCCTTATCCAGTATCGCACCATCGATAACACTGAATCCCGGTTCAAAGAACAGCTTGGTATCGCTGAACGTTTTGAAATCCTTAGTCGTTACATAATATTGCCTGTGGTTCAACCCCTTCTCGCTTTCAGAAGTAGGTAGATCCGGAAATGCACCGGGTATAGTCGAAGCCCAGAAAATATAAAAAGTCTCGTCCTCCTTATCATAAAATAGTTCCGGTGCCCATGTATTCCTCGTTCCTTCAAACTTTTCCATAACCGGAATATTCATTTGTTGCGACCACGTTTTCAGGTCTTTGGACGATGCATAACCAATGCCCTGATCCCACCAGCCCGAAGTCCACACCATATGGAAGGTTCCTTCTTCATCCTGAACAATACTGGGGTCACGCATCAGTTTATCTTTTCCTATCTCAGGTTCCAGATAAATGGAATCGTTATTCAGAGCTTTCCATTTCAACCCGTCTCTACTATATGCCAAATGTAAGCCATCTCCATTTCCCTTGAAATACGAGAATAAATATACAGGTTTTGCTACTTCTACTTCTGCAGTTTGTTGCTTTCCTCCACAGGAGAAAAGGAGTACTGATAATAGAATAAGGTTAATTAGTTTCTTCATTTTGTCTTTGTTCTTTTTTTATTATTTAATGAAATTATTGTTGTATGAAATTGTTGTATGAAATTGTTCTATTAATTTATATAGTGTTTTACTAACGCGCCATTAAGCTTGTTTTTCATTTTGCCTTGATGCAAAACGAAACAAAAAATCAAGGCTTCCTCCCTCGGCGACCCAAAACCGTAGCTGCGGTGGAGCAAAATAATACGGAATCATTCATAGCTTAACTTTCAATTAAGTATAGCAGCCACCATATTTTGCTCTACACCTTCGCTTTACGGATTGGGTACCCCGCCTACGGAACGAGGCCGGAATCGCGATGCGACAACAAGAAAACCTTTTTAGGTTTTAGTTCCACGTGCGTCAGCGGACGCGCATTAGTTCCGCAGGCGGGGTACCCACACGGTGCAGACGGCGTAGAAAGGGACGGGGCTATAGCCCGTTTGTCCCTTTCAGCCGGCAAATCGGTTGTGGGTCGCCGAGGGACTTAGCGCTAGCTTTTTGCTTCCTTTTGGGCAATGCCAAAAGGAAGGACAAGCCCGGGAGGGCGCGGCAGTAATGAATTAAAATTTTCGAAAATAAACTAAGATAGTAATTATGCTTAAAACAATAGAACTTTAAATATATCATTTTATTCATTATTCAATCTCACATATTCACTCAATCCCTGCAGATTCAATTCCGTTATACCCTCTGCCACAAAACAGGCAACCTGCTTCGCCCCTTTTTCCATCATATGCGTATCATCCTTCAACCCTTCAGGCTTCGCATGATCTACTCCGGCTTCTACCCAACGATAATAAGATTTAGATTCCTCATCTCCCAGCATCGTAACAAAATCACGTGTCTTGAGATTTATATCTATCATCGGCACATCATATTCTTTAGCTATACGACGTGTAATCACAGGATATCCTTTCAATCGGTCATCAATCAGCGAGCCGTCTTTAAAAGTACGCATTACAACCGATGTCAGCAATACAGGATTTCCACCCTTAGCTTTTACATCCTCAATCATCCTAACGAGATTCTTCCGATAGTCATCATACGATGCATGCCGATCCGGACGGGTAGAAGCATCATTATGTCCAAACTGGATAAAAACATAATCCCCGGCTTTTACCTCAGCCAATAACCTGTCCCAGCGGCCTTCACTTATAAATGTCTTGGTGCTGCGGCCTCCCATAGCATGATTTACAACCCTTACATTTTCTGAGAAAAACAAAGGCAACATCTGTCCCCATCCTTTTATCAGGCCATCTTTCTCTTCATTATAGGTCTGCGCAGTAGAATCTCCCGCTATAAATATAGTTATTGGTCTGTCCGCTGATTTAAAACCTAAAACTGAAACTATAATAAAGAAGACTAATAGATATTTTTTCATATTTCCATTTTATATTCAGAGTAAATTATTGCATTATTCCTTCCAGACAGAGACTCCTGCCGTAGGAATATCCTTACCGCCAATCACATATTTTGTGTTTGCAGGCAAAGGCAGCGAATATGTCTTGTCCGCGTAATTCACTGCGATTCCAAAGCCGTCACGATATTCGATATGCAATCCCTCTGGCAAATCCGCTAATGGGATATTTAGAATGCCATACAGTTTTTTCAAAACATCCTTTTCCATCTCCCCTTTTTGAGAATCCACACCTACATAAGTAACCGTGCCTTTGCCCAAACGATGAAAAATTATTGCAGGACTTCCTTCATAAAAATCGCCCTCATATGTAGCCCATGTTTCAGTATTTGCTTCGGGTATTAATATTTCGCCCCAACTGGTCCAGTCATATTTCTGACCATTAAATGCTATCTGATCGGGAGTGCGGGGTTGCAACAGATCATAAAAATCTATCTTCGCTCCTATCAAAGAATAGATAGGTTCACCAAAAGGAGCTTCAAACAATTGTCCGTTGCGTGTTTTGTGGCCTGTGCGGCTCGTTAATACCAGATTTCCACCTTGCTCCACATAGTTCCGCCAGCGTTGCACCAGTTCCCTATCCAGCATCTCGTATGCCGGAGCAATCATCACATTATATTTCGAAAAGTCGTTTCGTTCATCTATAAAATCGACAGGTGCGCCGAAGTTCTTCAATGCATTGTAATACTTGTCTATATGCTTTTCTGTATTCCATTCCGTTGTCTGCCTATTACGCTGCATCTCCCACGCATTTTCATGGTTGTAAAGAATAGCGGTACGACGTTTCTCATAATTATCCGGATTTTTCGTATCCCCTTTATATTCTTTGCGCAACTGTGCAATCTCTTTGATAAATTGGGAATATTCCAGTCCACTTTTTGTAGGTGTTACTCCATCCGGGCCAACAATGCCATAGTGGTAAAGTTCCGTTCCATATATCGGCTGACGGTAACGGTAAGTACATGTAAACTTGCTTCCTCCTGCGAATACATGCCACAACCACAACCTGACTGCACCGGGTAGCGGTTGCGAATTTATTTTGCCCCAGTTCACCTGTCCGGGTTGCAACTCCATCACTCCATACACCCCGTCTATGGTGCGGAAAAAGTCATTCGCCTTCGCTATTCTTTCCACCGGCCCTAAGCGATAACCTTTGCGCCCGATACCATAATCTTCACCGAATACCATATAGCGGGTATAGGAGTGGAAATCCAGCTCATTGCTTTTTCTTAAATGCCCGTCACTATATTCGGGGATGTAGTTAGTAGTAATCCATTGTTGCGGACTCGCATATTTGCGTATAAGTACCGTCTGCTCATCTAAGAAACTTGCCATCTCGTCAGTTGTAAAACGATGATAGTCGAGTATCTGATGGGTATTCATAAACATCTGGGATAGACGGGGAATATTTATCTCCGAAAAATCGGAATATATCTGACTCCAGAATGCTGTTCCCCAAGCCTTATTAACGGCGTCTATTGTCTGATATTTAGCTTTCACATAATCACAGAACCGTTGCTGCGCATCTTTTCCGTAATCCTGTGCCGGACGTGGTTCGTTGTCGAGTTGCCAACCCATTATACGTTTGTCATTCCCGTAATGCTGTGCCAGTTTCTCTATCATCTTCATCGAATATTCCCGATAGAAGTTATTGGATACCGAGGGGTGCTGACGTGCACCGTGATCCATTTTCGTACCGTCTTCATGTTCTATCAGCACATCGGGATGCTGGCGTACAAGCCATACGGGAGGGGTAGCGGTAGACGTACACATAATCACTTTCAAGCCGTTTTTGTCGGCAATATCTACTGCTCTGTCGAGCCATGCAAAATCATATACACCTTCCTTCGGCTCAAGCTGCGCCCATGCAAATTCGGCATAATGCACAAAGTCGAAGCCGAGTTTTTTTATTTGTTTCAGGTCGCGCTCCCATTGCGATTCGTCCCAATGTTCGGGATAATAGTAAGTTCCTACTATGGTAAGGTCTTTCGGATTAAACCTGTCAGGATTTTGGGCGGTAAGCCCAAATCCAAAGGCTAAAAGGACGGTCAATAAAAATGTTTTTTTCATGGTTGTATTTTTCTTAATTCTTTTATTATTACAGGGCCTAATAAGCCTGACGGAACTGGGTTCCACGTATCGAAACGCACATCTTTATACGTGATGCTCACAAAGTTGATCTCGTGAAATATACGCCATTCAACGCCGCGCTTATCATAGTCGGCAATGCGGTTGGCAGGCAAATTAGTAACTTCGATCTCCAATGTATTCTCTCCGTTGATAAGCAATTGCCCGATATTTGTCTCGAATGGCACAGCGAACAGTGTGCCTGCATCTTTCCCGTTCACACGTACTCTTGCACTTTCGCGGACATCGCCTAAACACAAACGATACTCTTCATCTGCAAGTTTCTTAAAATCGAATTTTATCGTGTAGCGGGCAGTCCCCATATTCCTTTTAAGCTCGTCATTATTGAGTTCTGTCCATGAGTCTAGGGTCTGTAATTTAAAAGTTTCATCAATGGCCGGCTCACTTTCTATAAAGTCCATCTCCCATCCGTCTTTCAGTTCCATTTGATTTCCTGTCGGTTGATAATAATCCCAGTTATCCGTTGTTATTTTGGTATTGGTAAATGTTTTCAGGATAATGGATTCACCCGGTTGCAATTGCATATAAACTTCTGTTTTTCCATCCCGCATTCTTATAGCCGCTTTGCCCTTTTGTCTCGTCATCGGATCAAAGAACATAGCACTTTCGGCATCTACACCTAAAGTTACCCAGCCATCTACAGGTTTATTTTTCAGCATAGTAAAGAAATAGTGATATCCGGTAGCGTTCTTGCGGCGAATAAGTTGCCCGCCAAGCTCAGATACAAACATTTCTTTGTTAACATGGCATTCAGTCAATATTTCCCCATAGTCATTTCCTGTAAAAATTTTCCCTTTCCCTAATGTATTCACCGAAACTTTATCGAATGAATTTGTAGCCGGAAATAATTTCATTACCGAAGTAAACTTCGCTCTTCTCTCTTCCAGATTGGATAATCCCGGAACATCGGAAGGATATTGTTCGGCGAAAATAACCGTAGCACCTTGTTCTGCCAGTTTCTGAATCCGGATCAGTGTTTCAAGCGGGATTAGTTTTGCCGCCGGAAGTATAAGAGCCTTGTAAGTGGCTCCGCCCTCAGTTTTCAACAAGCCGTTTTCTATGGTGGTTGTTTGTATAAAACGATCCGAAATATAGTCCAGATCATAGCCTTTAGCCATTATTTGTTCCACTGCCCCGCAAAATTCAGGAAGACGATCACGCATTCCATGTATGGCAAAGGTAGTAAAGTAATCTCCGCGTTGCTCTTCCCATATATCATACATTGGAAAATATAACAAGAAATCGTTGTCCGAAATTCCCTCCTGTAAAAACGATTGCACCCTAGTTATATAACTAAAAAATGCAGGAGCGTCGCGCCAGATGGAATTTGTCGGAGACATATCTACCGAAGCGTAAAATTTCCAGCCCGGCCATGCCGCATCTTTCGGCGAATAGGTAGAGCCATGAAAGTATACATGGTTTACACCTGATGTAAACATCTGGTCGATCTCCGGCTTACACTGCGATAAGGTTGTGCGAAAATGCTCTGTCAGCCAGGTAAATGTTTCGGAAGAAGTGTATTTCTTTCCTGTTATATGAGCAGCCGAAGACGCGTACTTCAGTGTGGTAGGATCTCCATCGTTCTGTTTACGTATGGAATCTTTTCGCAGATAAGGAATATCAAAATCGGTGATACCGAAAGATTCACATTCGGGAATATCCACCGCGGCATACAAATCCAGCAAGTTCGCAGGTGACCCGTGAGCCTGATTCTTAGTAGTCGTATTGCGTGAATGTGCCCAGGTAGTCCATGCCTGAGTAAAGTTTTCCCGCAACATGTCACCTACAGTTTCACGGTAATCGCAAATGACACGTGCAGAAATATCGGTCGCACCATCTGCCAATAATTCGGGGAAATAATCCTGTAGTTTATATCCTCGTCTGCGCTCGAACTGATCGAGTAAATCGGCAGTCCAATCCGCGCCATATACTTCATACGAATCGTTGAAGAAGCTATGCGGAAAAGAGACCTTATTATCAGTAAAAGCCTTACCAAACTTACCAAAATAGCGTTGTACCGCATCTGCATCGAAGTGGTTAAGAACATAACCCTGCCCGCCGGGTGCGGCACGTTTTACCTGTTGGAATGTTTTTCCTATAAACAAAGCAACCAGTTTGTAATCGTCTCCTGCAGGCGCTATCCACATCAGTTTTCCGTCAGTACCTACTTTATCAGTTATATCCAATTTATCTCCTTTCGAAGAATAAGCGATCAGTTTGCTCAGATAAGCAACTTCTTTTTGTTTCTCATCCTTTATCTGAACAGATTCTTTCAGTTCCTGTCCTCCTTTTAGCTCATATTGCTGAAAGATTGCTTTGGTTGCGGCATCCTCCATTGTAATTTCAGGCCCTCCGAATGGCCATCCCGTGCCCATATTCATATCTACCGCCATCCCCAAACGGCTGGCTTCCGATTCGGTAAAGGCTAACATTTGCATCCATTTTGGAGTCAGATAATCGATATAATGAGCTTCGCGCCCTTTAACTCCATAGATTGGGGTAATTTCCACACCCCCGATTCCAGCTCTGCTCATCTCCTCCAGATTGTAAGTCAGATTCGCAGAATCGACATCGCTCCCCATCCACCACCAGCGAGTCCACGGTTTTGCTTCTTTTGTTACTTCGGGCCAGTCGGTTATGACTTTATCCTGAGTACAGTTGATGAATGTTGTCAATAGTAAAACGGCCGCTAATATTTTCTTCATGTTATTATCTTATAATATTTTTCAACTCATCCGGGGCATCTGTTGTATGTGTATTAATACGTTCGCCTTCATTCCTCAACAAGTCTTCTATCACTGATAGTTGGACTGAATTTTCGGGTACGAAATGAATTGTATTCATATAGTTTATTATCGAATAATATAGCTGCCTTGCCACAATACGTTTATTTGGTTCGGTCATAATATCGGCACTGCATACCATTATTTTACCATTTCCCACATTGGCTTCAAACAATGTTCCTAATTTACGGTTGATAAACCATGTATCGATAGGCTGAATGATCGGCTGGAAACCGGCAGGGAAATTATTCATCTCCATCACCTGCCCTTTTTGCACCAGCTCCCACCATTGCACTCCTGTATAGAAGTCGGTAGGAAAATCTTTAAAAACAGGATGATAATTATTTATTAATGAACCCTCTGTATGCGGCGGGCGCATTTTGAACCATGAAGTATTCCAAAACGAAGGGGTCATATATTGTACGACATCTTTGCCCTGTTCTACCTCTCCGGCTAAAAGCAGAAGCACTTTACCGCCTTTGTCCAATACGTTTTTTGTTTGCTCGTCTATCCGGTTAGTTATGTATATATCCGAAGTATCCACTTCCGGTAACTGCGCCGGATATACCCAGAAATCCCAGTTGTTGGAAACATCCGTACTATCGAACGATATTTCAAGATTTAGCTTTTGTGCTTTATTTATCGATTGGAGCGCAAAAGATACCGTGCCCAACTGCTGACATTTGCCTATCTGAATGTCTTTAGGGGAAAGTTGTCCTTTTGTCAGTATTTTTCCGTAAGTATCTGTTATCCGCCATTTGGTTGCTTGCTGTCTCAATACATCCTCTCCAAAATGAGCGACCTCGATACGGGCTGTCATTGTCTCGTCATTTCTAAATGTAAATTTATCCATGCGAGATAATAAGACGGTAGGTGCACAAAACTTACGGAATTCGGCGGCATCTATATATCCTTTCTCCTCCCAGAAAGCATTTAATACGCCAACCAACGCAGTACCCTGCCCCGAATAATCATTCAGACTCAATAATTGGAATCCTGCATATTCGGGAGTACGCAATGTCTTTTCTATTTCGTGTTTATAACATAATGCCTGTAATTTACCCGAAGCCATCAGGAAATCATGGGCTAAATCCCCCATATGCCTGTCGGCCAAATCTTCACGGAATAATTCAAAATTACGGGCGCGCATCACCCCTGTATATTTTTTTATCTCCGAGAAATCGGGGAATACGCACCATTGTCCTGTTTCGTGCGATACATAGGGCTGTTTTACGGTGTCTATACGCGACAAGTAATCCGAATTCGATTCCGGTTGATTATCCCATGCAAGCCCTCTGGCTCCCGCTTTCACATGAAACTGATTGCGAGGTTGCCAAGCCCAGCTATTCCCCACCGAAGCACCTGTATAAACACGTCTCGTATCCGTTTCTTTCCAATAATCGACAAACTTACTTACCCATGGCACCCAACGTCCGCGAGGTTCATTGCCAATAGCGAACATGCAGAATGAGGGATAATTACCATATTGCTTCACTATACGCTCGGCCTCTTTCCACAAATAATCATCTACCGGACGACCGTCGCCTAAAGACGATCCATGATTAGGCCAACTGGGACCTTCGGGCTGCAAATAAAAGCCGGTTAAATCGGCAGCTTCCATTGCTGCTTCGGGGGGACAAAATGAATGAAAGCGCATATGATTAAGCCCGAAACTGCGGCAAATACGGAAAACTCTTTCCCAAGAATCCACATTCATAGGTGCATAGCCCGTAAGTGGGAATACACAATTTTCTACAGTCCCGCGAAGCATGGTTTTCTGACCATTTACATAGAAGTATTTCTCCTCTATCGTAAACTCACGCATACCAAAGCGAACTTCTTTTGTATCTGTTCCTTTCGAAGTTTTTAATGATACTGATAATTTATATAAATTAGGATGAAACTCGTTCCAAGTAAGCATTTCATTACCTATCAACAGTTCTAAATCTATCTTTGTAGTTTTACTTTTAGCTGTATAATTTTGCCGAACCGGCTCTACTGTATGTACTTTCTCTCCGTTGTAACTTTGCGCTTTAAGTGTTATCTGACCTGATGACTGACCTATAATGGTGAGTTTTACCAATGCCTTTTTATTCTTCAGATCAGGATATATTTGTACATCATCTATATAAGTGACAGGAGTGGATTGCAGTTCCAGTTTGCCTACTATTCCGTTCCAGTTTCCTTGTGTCTGGTCGGTTATACTATGTGAATCTTTGCCTACATCTATATCTTTTGTACGATTGTCGATGCATAAAGTAATCGTATTACTTCCTATCTTAAGAAAACTACTGATATCAAAAATATGAGGAACGGAAAGAGAATTATCCATACCTACTTCCTTTTCGTTGATCCAGAGGCGAGATTCAGTATGTGGACGCTCTAAAAACAAAGTAATCCGTTCTCCCTTCCAATCTGCCGGAATAATCACATCTTTCTGATACCATGCCGCCCCCACATAATATTTTACAGGAGTAAGCCAAAACGGAAGTTTAAGGTTATCCGGTTTACGGAATTTTTCTAATCTCGGATTGAAGAAAAACGAACTGTCGTATATACTGGCTGTCCATTCGGTAGTGAGGGTAACATCGTCCCCTTTGTAATTCTCGGTCATGGAACCGGGCAGATAGATATTATCGTTAAGCTTTTTACTAAACCACTTTTCTTTCTCACCTATATCAGACCGATCTATCTGAAACCGCCACTGCCCTTCTAGATTTATTGTTTTATTCTGAGCCTGAGTTATCGAGCCGATTAATAAAAATAATGCGCTGAGTAAAATGAAAATGTATTTCATGGTTATTCTTCCGGTTTTATATTTTAAGGTAAATTCATACTATTACATGATACAAAAATACCGCTTAAGGGCATAAACAGGTATGTAATTTCATTCAAATACCTATATATTTTGACAAAACCAGGATAAATAATCCATATGGAGAATATTTTTTAGAGATTAATTTCCTTAAAAAGAATAATTATTATACTTTTGCACCTACCAAAAAGACTCCGTAGCTCAGCTGGTAGAGCAATTGACTCTTAATCAATGGGTCGAGGGTTCGAGCCCCTCCGGGGTCACAATTCTGAAAAAGAGAAGAGAATTAAAAGTCACTGATTTAGTGACTTTTTCTTTGTGTTCTCAATAGAAGACTGACCAAAAGTAACGATGCTCAATAATGAGAGTACCAATGTTAAAAAAATCTCATAGCCTATTTAATTATAATTTGTATTGATTATAGTTATCTGTATCGCAAAGTAAACGAAGATAAGATCAATAGAGGGGAACTTTTAGTCAACACGGGGCTATTTTCTATTCAGACTTTTAACATCTCACAAGATTGCGATCCATTATGTTTGAAGGTGGACGTTCGTTTTCCAATTCAGTCTTCATAAATTCCATATAAGGGGCAACATGATTAAAGAATTTATAATATCCCTTACATAAATAATTTAATCCATCTTCACCTGTTTTTGTCTTAATTATTCGGTTTTTGGGACATTCTCCATAACATGCAAATAAATACTCACAAGTTTGACATTGTGTAGGGAGTGTATCAAACTTATCGGCACCAAATTTCAGTTGCTGCGGTGAATACATCATTTCGGTAAGGGTCTGCTTTCTGATATTACCTAATTTATATTTTGGATATACAAAATGGTCACAGCTATATACATCGCCATTAAACTCCATAACGCCGGCATGTCCGCAAGTTTTAGCGAGAGTGCAGACACTTGGTTTTTCTCCAACCCAGTTTGCTAATGTCGAATCGAAATATTGAATAAAGAATGTACCAACGTCTTTTTTTACCCACTCATTGAAGATAGCAATCAGAAAATCGCCCCATTTTTCACTGGGAACACTCCACGGAGCGGGTTTTCCATCAATTTGCTCGACAATCGGCGCAAATTGAATATAATAGCAATCAATTTCTTTGAAAAAATTGTAGAATTCGAGAGGATGATCTACATTGTAGTCATTCACAACTCCCATAATATTAAACTCAACACCGTGTTTTTTTAATAAGGATATTCCTTTCATCACACTGACAAAAGACGGGCGGTTATCTTTTGTCTTTCTGTATTTATCGTGGCAATGCTGTGGTCCGTCAACAGATATTCCTATTAAAAAATTATTTTCCTTAAAAAATTTACACCAATCGTCATTTAAAAGAGTTCCATTTGTTTGTAAACAATTATCAATTTGTCTGCCACGTGCATATTTTCTCTGTAATTCCAGGGCTTTCTTATAGAAAGAAAGTGGACGCATTAGTGTTTCCCCGCCATGCCATGTGAACAGAACTTGTTGCATAGTTTGAGAATTCATATACTGTTCAATGAATTCTTCCAATACCTGATCTGACATAGTGAAATTTCTATCGTCCGGATACAGATCTTTTTTTTCCAGATAATAACAGTACTTACATCTCAAATTGCATACTGCACCTATTGGTTTGAGCATGACGTATAGTGGTCGAGAAAAAGGTGACGCAAATTTATACATGGTATTTATCGTTATAGTTTGACTAATTAAAAGTCTATATCTCGAAAGGAGGTAAAATGATGAAGATAGACTTAATATAGGCTTCAAAAATAGCTATAATGAATTAATAACCTAATTATATCTATACCAAAATCAAAGGATTTTCCTAAAATGACTAAAAGTTCCTCTATGGGTTGACTTCTTGTGGCTTTATTTTGTAAGCGAGAAGTTTTTATTTTACTTTTAAATCTAAATATCATGAAAAAATCTTTATCACTTCCTTTATCTATATTCTTTGGGGCCTCTTTCGACTACCCACAAACAACTTTTGAAATGTGTGAAGGTAAGACATATTCAAATCTTGAAATATTAAATGGAGCAGAAACAGATAAAATTTTCACCAATAATTCAGCCGGAATTAAGTTTCAGATAAAAGAACGGTTGCCGAAGGTATTTACTATATACAAGAAAGACGTGAAGTATCTCAAATTTGAGGTACCGAATTCAATTGAAAAAGAGAAAGCAGATATTCCTGCTGTTTCTACTAAAAAAATCCACTAGCCGTTTCAATTCCAATATAAGGAGTATTTGTTCAGGTTTATGATACGATACAACAGGATAACAGATCAAAACACTTAAACAGAATATATCTAAATTAGATTTGGTAATTGAAATTTACGCACTTACTTTTTTACGACACAGGGAAGGACTCATAGTATCCTCTATTTTACATAGTAGATCTTTCGTACTTTGACAAAACAAGGCTGGCTTAAAAAAAGTCTTGCATTACAGATATTCAACTGTAATGCAAGATTTTCAACTAAAGATGCTAAAAGAAAGCGATCTTAATATCCTTTGTTTTGGGACCAATTGGTATTGGTGTTCAGAATATATTTTGGAACAGGGAAGATACGACGATAGAGTTCTGTTTTAGCACTCGGATTGATGATGTGTTTATAACCCCAGTCATTTTCAAACTTACCGAAACGAATCAGATCATTACGACGCCAGTTCTCATCGGCAAACTCGCGGGCACGTTCATCAAGGAGTTCATCCAATGTCGGATTTGACGTAACCTTCGGAGCATGAACATAATCACGGATCTGGTTCATCAGAGACATGGGTGAATCCCCATTAGTAGCGGTAGCTCCACGTAAAATAGCTTCAGCTTTCATCAATAAGACATCTGCAAATCGGAAGATAGGCACATCATTACTCTGATTACGGCTCTGAGAGGCTGTCGTTTTCAGGTCCATATAGAACTTGATGGAACGATAACCCTGCGAACGGCCCCCATGGGCTGTATTATCAACCGGCATAGTTTCATCCAATTTGTTCAGTGTAATATTTTTTGTCAGCGTCACTTGTTTTCCGTCAACCATCCATGGAGTAGTTGTTGCTTTGTAAGTACTCGCAGAGCGTATATATAATGGTCCGCCGATAATCTGTTCGTTCCGATCATCTCCTGCCAGATTGAATTTATCTGCAAATTCAGAGTTAACGGCAAAACAACCGCCCACACTACTAGGTAAATCTACGCCATAGAATTCCTTATTTCCATTACGATGCGTCCAAAAGCGGGCGTATGTCATGCCTTGCTGAGTTTCGCGGTCGAAAGGCATAGCATAGATGAAATCTTTGATATGTGATCCGTTTTCCGAATTAAATTTAGACATATAGCTATCTGTCAAATCAAATTTACCGGAAGCAATAATGTCATCACAGAATTTTACGACATCATTTAGCTTGCTGTTAGCCATTGTCGGAGTATAAGTAGCAACATCGCCGCAAGTATAAACGGCCCAGTTCAGATAAAGTTTTGCTAACAGGGCATCGGCCATCCAGCGTGTAGGCTTTCCATATGTCGAGATATCGACATTTGTCGATAATAAATCAATTACAGCTAACAACTCTGATTCTATAAACTGAGCTATTTCAGCACGAGGTGAGCGATCTATAGCCTCGTCTTCGGCCAAAATACGATTCAGTAATGGGACATCACCATAGCTATCCATCAATACCCATAGGTAATAGGCACGGACAGCACGGATAGGCGCGGTTACAGCAGCCTCATCACCACCCATTTCCGCAATCAGCCCATTACAGGTCGTAATACCCTGAGTGAAATTTTCCCAATAGCCGATTGTAGCATCATCCGGCGTCCAGTTGTGCAAAGCCATGTGATTATAGCGACCATTGTCATAATAGTCAGAACCATTAAAGGAGTATGACATCGTTTCGTCCGAAGACAAAGTCTGAGCGTGATTATAGTCACGTCCCAACGGACCACGCATAGCAAAATAAGCATTCGCCGCTTTAGCCTCAGCAGCAGTCTCCGAATCAGGAAATTCCGTATACTGTGATTTGATGTCTACATCGAGATCCGTACAGCTCGCTGCCAAAACCAGCAGAGCAACTGTCATAAATGATTTTATATATTTAACTTTCATATTCATAGCATTTTAGAAATTGACATTAACTCCGAACATAAAGGTACGCGTACGTGGATAAGTCTGACGATTGTCGATACCCGGTTCGATACCGCCCAGATTCACTTCCGGATCAAGGCCTTTGTAACCTGTAATAGTAAATACATTGTTACAAGTTGCATAAACACGAAGCCCTTTTATGTAATCATTCATTCGGCCAAAGTTATAGCCCAAAGTAAGTGATGAGAGACGCACGTAGCTACCATTTTCCAAATAACGATCAGACGGAGCATGAGAATTATTATCAGTTACCGGATTCTCGTCCGCGATAGAAGCCAATACATTCTTACCTGCTGTCACGTTACCGATATTGCTCAGGTAGGCGCGCGAAGCATTCAGTATCTTATTACCGAATACACCTTGGAAGAATGCAGTCATTGTCCAGTTTTTATAGGTGAATGTGTTACTCCATCCCGCATTTAGTTTCGGTTGAGCTGAACCTGCTTTAGCACGGTCGTCGTATAAAGGTTTGCTGGTAGTCACATATTCTCCGGTTTCATTATCGATATAGCGTCCGTCTTCTTGCTTTGTTACTTTGCCTTCAAAACCTCCCTGATCTTTGTAAACTTCAGTCAGACTGCTTTCACTATATACATAAAAGTTAGAAACTCCATCTTTAACTCCGGCCCATTTCCAAAGATAGAACTGGCCGATAGGAGAGCCTTCCATCACACGCTGGTTGGTTGCTGTCGCAAAACCTCCGGCATCAACATTCGCTTTGTCGAAATAGTCGACAGAATACATACTGTTGGACAATTTAACAACCTTATTTTTATTGTGAGAAAGGTTTAATGAAGTTTCCCATGTGAAGTCATTTGTTTTTACCGGCATTGCATTGATCGTTAACTCAATACCTTTATTACTTATTTCGCCAACATTGGTAGTCAACCAGTTATATTGATATTTAGTAGTTGAAACTGCATAGTCGGCAATAAGGTCTTTCGTACGCTTATCATAGTACTCGATAGTACCCCCCAAGCGATTATTGAAGAAACCAAAGTCCAGACCGATATTGAACATGCCAGTACGTTCCCATTTCAAGTCCGGATTAGCGTTACGGGTAGCACCAAGTATATGAACCTGCT
Source organism: uncultured Dysgonomonas sp. (assembly GCF_900079725.1). Classification (NCBI taxonomy): domain Bacteria; kingdom Pseudomonadati; phylum Bacteroidota; class Bacteroidia; order Bacteroidales; family Dysgonomonadaceae; genus Dysgonomonas; species uncultured Dysgonomonas sp. The sequence goes on along the minus strand of NZ_LT599032.1, from coordinate 3,856,440 downwards.
CCGATTCCCCGGTTGAAGTCAGATGGTCGTACCATCCGGTCGCTCCATAAATCTGAGTAGCTGTAAATACGTCGAATCCTAATGAATTACCGCTAACACCATAGCCCACACGTAGTTTCAGGTCATCAAACAGATTAAGATCTTTGATGAAGCTTTCTTCCGAAATACGCCATGCTCCGGAAAAAGAAGGAAAAGTTGCCCATCGGTTGTTATTACCAAAAGCTGACGATCCGTCACGCCTAACTGTTGCCTGGAATAAATATTTACTAGCATAAGAGTAATTAAAACGACCATAGAACGAAATCATACGCAAGGTAGAAAGTGCCCAGCCGCCCAGACCATTCTTATCAATCTTATTTGCCATTCCCATATTGTGGTAAGTTAGATCATCGTTATAATAATCATAAGTCGTCAATTGGAATCCATCATTATCATTTGATTCTTCCCATGAATAACCACCCATTAAACCAAGTTTATGAACATCTTTGAATGTTTTGTCATAGTTCAGGTATGTTTCAAAAACTTTCTTTTTATTGGTTACAGAAGAACGTTCTGCCTTGCCATCCATACCATTAGCTATCAATGATTTGGTAGAATTATAATTGCTATAAATATTCTGCTCATTCTGATAGGCCAGACTCAAATTATAAACCAGACCATCTATGAGTTTCAGTGAAGCCTTACCATTTCCCTGAATACGTTTGCTTTCTGTATCATATATATTTTCATTGATCAGAGCTACCGGATTATAGTTTTGGGAAATACCACTATTTTCGTACCAACTGCCATTATCATTGCGAACAGGTACCAATGGAGAGTAATAATACATGGCATCTAATACACTCTTCCCCTGAGTGTCCATCGGAACAGTATGATTATTGGTTACACTCGCATTGATATTGAATGACAGAGTAAGGCGGTCTTTCAAACCCTTGGACTGAACAAATGCACGTCCTATCAGGCGATCCATATCTGTACCTCTGATCACACCCTGACGTTCCATATAGTTGATACTGGTATTATAAGAAGTCTGTTCGGTACCTCCACTAATAGAGACATTATGGTTGTGACTGAAACCTGTGCGTTGCACTTCATCCTGCCATTTGGTATCTGCCCCTAAATCGTTTACCAGCTCGATACCTCCCGATTGTGCATAACTACGAAGTTGCGCAGCATTCATCACATCATAATTCTTCATCACATTATCAACTGCGACATAAGCACTGTAAGTGATGTTTGTATGTCCGGCCTTACCTTTCTTGGTAGTCACAATAATAACACCGTTAGCCGCTTTCGAACCATAGATAGCAGTTGCCGTGGCATCACGGAGAACATCGATACTTTCAATATCGTCCGGTGAAATCAGGGATAAAGACATCCCCGGGATACCATCAATTACATAGTAAGGTTCCATAGCTGCTCCTGTACGCAATGTGGAAGCACCACGTAATGTAATGGAAGGATTAGCATTCGGGTTGCTACTTTGGGTAATTGTCAGTCCGGGTACCTTACCTTGCAGTAACTGTGCCGGATCCGAATAAACTCCGACATTGAGCTTATCGGCACCTACGGTAGTGATGGAACTGGTCACATCTTTACGTGTCATGACACCATAACCAACCACCACAACTTCATCGAGAGTCTTGGCATCATCTTCCAATGTGACATTGATTACATTCTGAGTAACCTTTACTTCTTGTTTGGTAAAGCCAATGAAGGAAAAGATAAGGGTTTGCCCTTTTTCCGCTTCTATTGTATATTTACCGTCTACGTCAGTAATATAACCAATTGTAGTGCCAGCCACCACTACATTGGCACCAGTCAGGGGTTCTCCCGTCTTATCTGTCACTGTACCGGTCACCTTGTTCTGGGCAAATGCCAAGGTACTACTTAGCAAGAGCACAACAAAGAGCATTCCTCGCGTAAATGTTCTTTTTCTTTTTATTTGCACATTCAGCATAAAATAAAGTTTTAGTTAGAAATTCAGTTCCTATTTTTCTATAGATCTTATAAGTATTGTTCCAATTGCAGAAATATGATTTACCTATATACCGGTATATTCCCAAATGTTACAACACAAATTACAGTTATTTGATCAGCTATTTAAATTGAAGAGTTAGACAAATAGTTTTCACAGAACATTACTAACAAAAAGTAATGCAAAAGGTACGCAGTATCTTTACTGTCCTTCATAATAAGTATTAGTTGAAGTGAAAAACGAAAATGTCTTTGCTTCCATAGTATTCTAGATTTTAACTACAACAAAGTTAAGCCAACAAAAAAATAAACAGGGGGAAAATGATGCAAAAGAAGAGGAAAATAGTGAAGTTAACATTCCGGATACCCGGAGAGGGTATTAAAATTAAAAAATAAAGTTGTACCTTTTCCGCACTAATCGCACCTAACGAATAGAATACTAAAGCCGGGAATTATCATGAAACGACATATATCACTAGCCTTCACTTGGTTAATACAAGTATTGGCGCTTTTCGCTCAAAACTCCGATCGTTTTTTTGATCAATACAACTTTAAGTTCATAACAGAGAGCAAAGGGCTACCTTACAGTTTCGTTAGTGATATTTTCAAGGATTCGGAAGGATATATCTGGGTTGCAACACATCATGGGATAGGGCGATATGATGGTTATGACTTTTTGAATTACGACACACAATCTACGCCTATACATCTAAAGAACAACTTTGTACACAAAATATGTGAAGACAATTATAAACGACTCTGGATTGCCACCGAAGGAGGGATTGATATTATTGACCTCAATACTTATTCTTCCATCGAACTTAATCTATCCCCCGACAGCCCATTAAAACGACTAATGAATGAATATGTCAGCACGATTTACAAAGACAAACAAGGTGACTTATGGATTTCCGGCAGCAAAGACCTGTGGTGTATAGAACTGAATGAGAAAGGAGATATCAAAACCTATTATTGCCTGAAGAATGCTTCCGCTTCGCCTGTGCATGCTATCCTTGATATAGGATGGACTATCTGCGCAGGTATAGACAATGAAGTATGCTGTGTAGAGAAACGACCAGGCAATCTCCTGAAAACGAAAATACTATCCGACAGCCTGACTTCCTTTAGTGAAGACTGGCGCATTTCATGCATGCAGGCTGACGGTGAATATCTGTGGATTGGTTCGAACCGAGGGGTATTCAAGTATAATCATACAGAACACAGCCTGAAAAGATACCGTTACTCTACACATCGATCCGGCATGTTGAGCCAGGCATATATAACAGACATTAAACTGACCGACAAGGAACACTTGATTGTATCTACACTTAACGGGCTGAATGTCTATCACAGAGATACAGATACTTTCTCGTTCATCCGCCAGACGAGCGAACAAAATGGCACTACGATCAACTGTAATGCTATTAACTGCTTGCTCACGGACGGGGAGATAATCTGGCTGGGCACAGAAACCGGAGGAATCAATGTGCTCTCTCCAAAACGTCTGCAAACCGAGTTATGGCCGGGTGCAACTTCTTCTATAAATATAGATATTCCAACACCCGTAAATGCGGTGGATGAAGATAAGGAGGGTAATCTTTGGATGGGAATGGTAGAGCGTGGGTTAATGAAGTGGAGTAAAGAAAATAAGGCGTGTACACATTATCTTTTTTCACCCAATGATATCACTTCCATCAGCAATAATACGATTAATGGAATCCTGATAGACTCTGACAACTATTTATGGGCATATACCTGGGGAGTCGGTATAAATGGACTGAACCTGAATATTCCAAACAACCGTACCTTCAAGCGCTATACGCGTGAAATCATACCCGAGTTGGAAGGCGATTTCATAAATAGTGCATGTGAAGATAAGATTAATCATGGAATCTGGTTTGGATCCACCCGTGGAGTTCATTTTTACGACAAACGGAAAAACACTTTCACCAGAGTATTATTTGACCAGTCTGATAACGAATTCGAAGCTATACATGCGCTTTTAATCGACCGGAAGAAACGTTTGTGGGTAGGAACAACTCAAGGAGTCTTTATCGTCGACCTGCCATCTTTTGCCAGATCCAATAAACGATTCGATTATAAATATCTGAAGTATAAACTGGACAATCCGGAGTCAACACAACTGGAAAAGATAAACAGTATAATGGAGGACAAAGACGGTACAATCTGGCTGGGTGGTAATGGAAGCGGATTATACCAACTGACAAGTGACAAGAATAATCATTTCATCTTCAAAAATTATACAACAAGACACGGACTACCTAACAATACCATTATCGGTATGACAGAAGACGGACAGGGAAACTTATGGCTGGCAACCAATGACGGAATTTCACGATTGAAAATCCAGGCGATGACGTTCAGTAATTATACTCAAGCCGACGGGTTACCTGCCACTCAGTTCTATCAGAATGGCATCCATTATTCGGCAATACATGATTTTATATACATGGCTACTATAGACGGCCTGGTCATTATCCATCCCGAAAGTGAAACTTTATTACCTGCCGATTCGCAAGTAAAATTCTCATCTCTGGCAATTGGGGGAAACACTATTTATCCATCCAGTGGTAATTATCTCGAGACAGATATAACTTCTGCTTCTAAAATCTTTCTACATGAAAAAGATAATCGTTTCTCCATCGGCTTTACTACACAGGATTATGGGAACAGTAGCCGTATCCGATTCGCATACCGGCTGAAAGGATATGAGGAAGAATGGAACGAAACGCAACCCGGAGAGCATCTGGCACGATATACTTCCATACCTTCCGGAAACTATACATTACAGGTGCGTGCAACAGATGAACTAGGGCGCTGGTCGGATAAGATTACAGAAATAGAAGTCGATATTACTCCTTATTTCTATAAGTCCGGCTGGTTCTATCTGCTACTTATTGGAATCACCTGTCTGTCAGTCTATTTATTGTATAAGAGAAAAATCCGGACTTATCGTGAACAGAAAATACGACTGGAAAGAAAAGTCAAACAACGTACACAAGAACTGGCAGTCCAGAACAAACAGTTGGAAGCTATGACACAACACATAAGGGAGATTACGGAAGAAAAGATATCTTTCTTTACCAATATTACCCATGAGTTCCGTACACCCGTCACGCTTATTCATGGTCCTATCGAACATGCCCTGAAAGAAACGAAAGACGAAGGTGTAAAAGCACAATTGGAGATTGCCGAACGAAACTCCCGCTACTTACTCTCTCTGGTTAATGAACTAATGGACTTCCGAAAGCTGGAAATGGATAAGGTTATATTGGATAAGCGACCAGAGGACTTTGTAGATTTCTTGTCCGAATTACTTCTGCCTTTCAGAGTCTTTGCAAAAGAAAGACATATAGATATACAAACCTACTTTCGTCTGGATAATCCTTTCCTGATTATCGATGCCGCGTATATGCGCAAAGTAATGGTAAATCTGATTTCGAATGCCATTAAATTTACACCGGACAATGGACGTATCAGCATATTTATAGCATCAGTAAAAAGACACGACGGGGAAAAAGCTCTTTATATAAATGTACGCGATACAGGACATGGTATTGTAACAGAAGACATGAAAAAGATATTTGACCGCTTTTATCAATCTAAAAAAGTGCAGAAATACCCTGTTTATGGTCAAAGCAGCACTGGTATCGGGCTTTTCCTTTGCTGGAAAATCGTAGAGCTGCATAGCGGCGAAATATGGGCGCGCAATAATCCGGATCGGGGAGCCTCGTTCCGCATACTGATGCCACTAATTCCTGCGGGAGATATAGTACTAACTGCGGAAGAAGAGCGGAAAACACCGGTAAACAATTACCGGCTGGATATATCGCAACCGATTGACGGGGGTAAGAAAGAAACGATTCTTATTGTAGAAGACAATAAGGATATGCGTTCATATATCCATATGCTACTTAAGGGTGATTATCGTCTGTTCGAGGCCGAAGATGGAGAAGAAGCCTTGCATATTGTACAGAAGCACACCATTGACCTCATTGTTTGCGATCTCATGATGCCTGTAATGGATGGCATGGAACTATCACGGCACATCAAAGAGAATCTGGCGACTTCACATATTCCTGTCCTCATGCTTACAGCAGTCCGTTCGGAACTTCAGGAAAAAAGAAGTTTTGAAATCGGTGTAGATGAATACCTCTGTAAGCCTTTCGATGAAGAGGTACTACGACTCCGTATCCGTAATATTCTCAACTTGAGGAATAAATATAAAAAGATGTTCTCAGCAAGCAGCAAGGTAGAAGAATTACATGTACAGGAAGAATCGAGGGATAAGACTTTTATTACTAACGCCGTGAACCTGATGAAAGAAAATTATGCTGATCCGGAATATAATCTGGAATGTTTTGTACGTGACATGGGATACAGCAAGACATTAGTAAACAAGAAAATGCAGGATTTGACAGGGCAACCTATCGGACAATTCATGAAGAATTACCGGTTAAATGTATCGCAAAGAATGCTACAAGAAGGTCCGGGAGATATAAATGTCTCCGAAATAGCTTATGCAGTAGGATTCAATGATCCAAAATATTTCACAAAATGCTTCAAGGAGTTTTTCGGATATTTGCCAAGTTCTAAACTTAATAAGAAATAGGTATTTTTAAAATGCCAAGCCATATTCATATATGGCTTCCGTTGGTATTAAATAAACACTTTGATAAGATATAAACTGAAGATAAATAGTAAAGTGTAAAATCTCCACTTTACTATTTTCCGCCCAATCTTTCTTATTTTCCTCTTTTCATAAAAGATAAGCCACTAATTTTGTATATCACCCTAAACAATGGATACTATGAAGATGGAGTCTAAGTTCTATTTACTCATTTTGCCTGCTTCCTGCCGGTCAAACAACAGGACTATTGCTGATTCGAAAATCTTGACAAGCATCACTTCACCCCTCATTTCCGGAATAGGATATTAATAACATATAAATGAAACAAACCATTTACACATATTGCTTCGCACTGCTGGCTATGATATCGTTACTGTCTACAATGTCGTGCTCCGGCGGCTACCGCAATACTATCGAGGATTCGCGGATAAAATACATTGATACCCGTATCGGCACTGCTGCAAGCACAACTCATACGGCAGGTAAATTCGGAAAGAATACGGAGGAATACGGACAAACACTTCCTGCGGTACTCGAACCGAATGGCATGAATTTCTGGACTCCCCAAACGCGCGATACAGAACAGAAGTGTATCGCTCCTTATTATTATGCAGACACATTGCTGCAAGGGTTCCGCAACTCTCACTGGATTGTTGGCGGCTGTACTCAGGATTATGGTTCAATGACGCTTATGCCTCTTTACGGAACTCTGCGCTGCCAGCCTGAATCACGGGCAACCCGTTTTTCGCACCAGACAGAAAAAGCAACCCCGTCTTATTATGCCACTCTCCTACCCGACGAGAATATTTATACCGAGATGACTGCCCGTTCCCGTTCGGCTATTTACCGTTTTACGTATAAGAAAGCAGGGAAGGGATATTTGATAGTCAATCCTAACAGCGACGAAGGCCAGGGATCCATCTCCATCGATACATTCAACAATCTGATTTACGGATATAATCCTGTTCACCGCATCTATCAGGGCTGGGGAGAACCTGCCGGATACAGTGGTCATTTTGTTATCCGGTTCAAGAAGAAAATAACAGGCTATGGGACATACAAGGGGGACTCCTTATTTTCGCATACCGCACAAATAGAAAATGCTAAACAAATAGGCTTATATTTAGAATTCGATGTGAAGGAAGGGGAAGAGGTCTTGATAAAGGCCGCTTCATCTTTTGTCAGCAAAGAAGGAGCTATGCATAATCTGGAAGCTGAAATTCCTCATTGGGACTTTGACCGCACAAGGACAGAGCTAAACAAGATATGGGAGAAACATCTTTCCACAATACAGGTGGAAACAGAGAACCTTATGGATAAAGAAAAGTTTTACGGCGCCTTCTACCGTGCCTCTTTCCTGCCACGTACGTTCAACGATGTGGATGGACGTTATCCGTCTTTTGCCAAAGGCCTTCCGATACGTCAATTACCCGAGGGGGAAACGTACTATGAGGATTACAGCATGTGGGACACTTACCGTGCACTACATCCTCTGATTAACATCCTTTTCCCTACCAAAGGCGGAAATATGATGCAATCGCTTGTTCATAAATACGAACAAGGTGGCTGGCTACCTATCTTTCCTTGCTGGAACAGCTATACTGCCGCCATGATAGGCGACCATTCTATTGCCGCTATCGGCGATGCTTATAGCAAAGGTATCCGCAACTTCGACATTGAAAAAGCTTACGAAGGGATGAGAAAAAATGCTTTTGAGACTCCTGCCAATCCGGATGAATATAGAAATGGCATGGGACGCCGTGCGCTGACATCTTATCTCAAATATGGTTATATCCCCCTAGAGGATGCCGTACCGGATGCATTTCATACCAATGAGCAAACTTCGCGGACTTTAGAATATGCCTATGATGACTTCGTACTCGCACAGATGGCTAAATCTTTGGGCAAAACGAAAGATTACCAGGAATTGATATCACGTGCGACTAATTACCGGAACGTCATTGATCCCCGCACAGGATACGCTCAGGGACGTCATGCCGATGGTACTTTCCTGAATGAAGATAATGCTTTCGACTTTGCCAAATTCATTACCGAAGGCGCTCCCTGTCACTATACATGGTATGCTCCTCACGACCCATACGGACTGATGGAGTGTATGGGTGGTAAAACAAACTATATAGCGAAGTTAGATTCCATGTTCAGCGAACAGCGCTATTGGCACGGAAACGAGCCATGCCATCAGATTGCCTTTATGTTTAACTATGCAGGAGAACCGTGGAAAACCCAACGTACCGTACGCCACATTATGGCAACGGAGTATATGAATACACCGGGTGGACTTTCGGGTAATGATGATGCGGGACAGATGTCGGCATGGTACATGTTTGCAGCTATGGGATTTTATCCTGTCTGCCCGGGTACGCCATATTACATGCTTGCCAGCCCTTCCTTCCCCAGTCTTACCCTGCATCTGGAAAATGGAAAGACCTTTACAGTAAAGGCTCCGAATACATCCGGAGAGAACATCTACATACAATCGGCAACACTAAACGGAAAACCTTATACGCATAATTACATTATGCATCAGGATATAATGAATGGCGGAACAATCGAATTTCTTATGGGCAACAAGCCTAACTGTGAATGGGGAACCAAACCGGAGGATTGTCCGCCTGATATGATGAAGTAAAGATATAAAGAAAGGATATACATGATAACATCTCTAAGAATTACTATACTATCCCTGCTTGCCCTTTGCAGCTCTGTGGCATGGTCTCAATCAGTTTATAACATCATAGACTATGGGGCTGTTCCCGATACTACACAACTCTCTACAAAGGCCATACAAAAAGCAGTGGATGATTGTGCTGCTCATGGAGGAGGTATGGTATTGGTTCCGCCCGGTAATTATCTCAGTGGTACAATTCAGCTAAAAAGCTTTGTCAACCTGCATATTGAAGCAGGCGCTACGCTCTATGCCAGCAGAAGAAGCGAAGACTTCAGTAATTTCACCAGAGAGATCGGCGCAGCCGATAATGCCGAGGCCGAGATGCTGATCGGCGCAGTCAATGCCCGGGATATTTCCATCACAGGACAAGGTACGTTACATTGCCAGGCAGAACGTATCGGATACCGGAGAGAGCCAAAAACTGAAGTTACAGACTCTATAACCGCGCGAGAAATTGTCAATGCCGGGCTATATGGAGTAGACTACCAGAGCAAGTTCAAGAAAGTACCGCCTTGTCCGGGAGCGATCAACTTCACGGGATGTACAAATATTCGTATCCGGGACATACAGGTTGTTGAATCTTCTTTCTGGTCGGTACACCTACAATGGTGCGACAGAGTATCTGTTGACGGCATATACATAATGTCCGATCCTCACAATGGCGTTAACGCGGATGGTCTGGATATTGACGGTTGCAGCAATGTAACGGTCAGTAATTGCCGGATAGATACGGGTGATGATGCCCTGTGCCTGAAAACAACCCGTCAGAATGGGAGAACTCAACCCTGCCAATATATCACCATCAGCAATTGCATTTTGACCTCCTCTTCAGCAGCCTTGAAAATAGGAACAGAGTCACACAGCAATTTTGAATATATCACTGCTTCCAATTGTGTAATTAACGGGGCTAACCGAGGACTAAACATCATAGTCCGCGACGGAGGCACCGTGCGCAATGTGATCTTCTCGAATATGACTATCAATACTGTACGCAAAGAAACATTCTGGTGGGGAAATGGCGATCCTGTCTGGTTCACGATACAGAAGCGCGGGAACATTCCATCAGCCGGAAGCATAGAAAACATAGTACTTAATAACATCATTGCCTCCGGACAAAGCGGTATCCGGATGGAAGGCTTCAGCAACCGTATGAGAAATATCCGCCTCCGTGACGTACAGCTATTTATGGAACCTGAAGACGCTATTGATAAAAGATCCCGTAACGGATTCCTGTTTCATGGCGTAGATGAGCTATCTCTTGTCGATTGTCTTGTATGCTGGAACAAAGATAAACCGGAGAAGCTCTGGGAAAGCGCTTACCTTTTCCGGGAAATCAACGATTTGACCCTTATCAGGGTCAAAGGTGAGAAAGCGCCGGATAGTCATTATGAAGCTTTCAGGTACGAAGGCTGCGAAAGAGTAACCATAGACAAGTAATTAATCAGAAAAGCTATATTTATGAAAATTAAAGCACTTTTGTTTACCTTATACGCCATCTTCCTGTTAGGTGCCTGCAATAGCCCGAAGGCAGGCGAGAGCACCTATAATATTATAGATTATGGTGCTAAAGGAGACGGAAAAACCGATGATGCCGCAGCAATACAGGCAGCGATTAATGCATGCTCTCAATCGGGTGGAGGCACAGTACTTATCCCCGCTGGGCATACTTTTATGTGCAGTCCCTTTGAGTTGGCTTCATATGTCGAACTCCGGTTGGAATCCAATTCCCGCCTGCTCGCAAATCCTGATGAGACGGTATATACACAAAGTGCTTTCCGCGACAACCGGGGCGAAGGCATGATGTGGATACATGGGAAAGATCTGAAAGAGATTTCCATTACCGGAACCGGCACAATCGACGGGAACGGCGTCGCATTCATGGGAAAAGAGTTGGAAGACTCTTATGAATTGAAGCCCGTGACCGACTTTGATCCCCGCCCACATGTATTGACTCTCATCAATGTGGAAAAAACTGTGATTAGGGATATTACCATCCGCAACAGTGCCTATTGGACTGTTCACCTTATCGGCTGCAACGATGCTTCCATCGATGGCATCACCATACTGAACGACCTGAAAATACGCAATGGTGACGGCATTGACATAGACCATTCCAAGAATGTACGCATTGCCAACTGCCATATCGAGTCCGGAGATGATTGCATATGCCTGAAAAACCGGCGGGAGTTCGAAGAATACGGTTCTTGCGAAGACATTGTTGTAACAAACTGTACCATGGTCTCCCGTTCGTGTGCCATCAAGATAGGGTCGGAGAATATGGATAAGATCAATAATGTGCTGTTCAATAACTGCATTATCAAGAACAGCAACCGGGGCATAGGCATCCAGAACCGCGACGAAGGAACCGTCACCAATGTGATATTCTCAAATATGATCGTGGACTGCATGTTCTTCTCCGATGTATGGTGGGGAAAAGCCGAACCGATTTACATCACGTCTTACCCGCGTGCCATAGGCAATCACAAAGATGCAGGCTGGCGTTTCCCGAAAGGAGCCACCGAAGGCCGATGCGGAGAAGTAAGCCGTATCTATTTCTCGAATATCAAATGTACCAGTGAGAACGGTATCTTTATAGGTGGAGATATTCCCGACAAAGTGAACCATATCTATTTCAAGGATGTAGACCTGCTATTACAGAAACGTACTGCATACGAAGGCGGCATATACGACAAGCGTCCGTGCGACGGTGAAGGGTTCATCCGTGATAAGACTTACAGCTTCTATATAGATACGGCATCTGATATCAGACTCGATGACTGTAACATTACGTGGGGTGACATTCGCCCTGATCACGCGGCTGAAGGCATCAAACAAAAGAATGTCCGCAATTTAAAGATCAACAATTAAGTAGCAAACAGGTCTATTACCGTAAGATAAGGCTTATGAGACAATACATTATATTCACTATACTTTTACTGTGCGGACTTTCAGTCCGCTCTCAACCGACACTAGAGCAAACCGGAAGTATCTATTACGCTTACCCTGCTCCTCCTGAGGTTTACACTCCGGCGCCTGAAGGATACGAACCCTTCTACATCAGTCACTATGGCCGTCATGGTTCCCGCTGGATGACATCGGACGAACGTTATACAGAAGTCCTACACGTTTTCGATTCGCTTTATCAGCGTTCCGAATTGACTCCACTCGGCATAGATGTCCGTAAACGCCTGCAACAAGTATGGGAAGACGCCCGGGGCAAGAGCGGCAATATCACCCCTCTGGGCGAACGGCAGCAACATGAAATAGCCGGACGGATGTACCATAATTTCCCTCAGGTATTCCGTGGAGATGCATCTATTGATGCCCGTTCATCTACCTCGCTGCGCTGTGCCATGAGTATGAGTTATTTCACAGAAGGCCTGAAAGAACTGAATCCTGCATTGCATGTAGACCGGAGGGCTTACCAGCGATATATGGAATATATAGCCTATACCTCACCGGAAGGAGAAAAGTTTTCTTCTGAAAAAAGACCAGCTCCATGGAGACGTACTTTTCGTGATTTTGAGAAGAAAAACGTTCGCCCGGAACGCCTGATGGCTTCACTGTTTGTAAATCCCGATGCAATAACAAATCAGGATGCCCTTATGCGTGGAATCTACTGGATTGCAGCCGATATGCAGAATGTAGACATAGATGTAACTTTATATGACATCTTCCAATATGAAGAACTAGTCGGCATTTGGAAAACGGTAAATGCACGCATGTATGTCTGCAATGCCAATGCTCCGCTTAATGGCGGTTTGATGCCCCGTTGCGCCATACCTTTACTACGCAATATAGTGGAAAGTGCGGAAATCGCTATAAAAGAAGGAACTCCCGCGGCCGATCTTCGTTTCGGACATGATACGCACCTCATCCGCCTGCTTACACTAATGCAGGTAGAAGGATGCAATAATAAGGAAACCGACATGGAGAAATTCCATCTCGCCTGGCAGGATTACCGGGTTTCTCCTATGGGAGCCAATCTGCAACTTATCTTCTTCCGTAATAAGAAGAATGAGATACTGGTAAAACTTCTTTTAAATGAAAATGAAGTAAATTTACCTTTAGAGAGCCATACCGGCCCCTACTATCCGTGGGAGACAGTTAAGGCATTCTTTAAAGAGCAATTAAAACAGGACGAAACCGAAATACATCCGGCTACCCATAGTCCGCTCTCTGAAGATACAGACTACTAGAGCAACGGGTGTGAGGTTATCCATCTTAATTAGCTTTTATCCGCTAAAAGGTAACAAAGGTAACACTTTTTCTACCTATTACTTTTTAGCCTCTCTGTAGCCTCCCTTTGGGGAGAAACAACGTTCGACGGAACGAAGTGTAGTCAATGGAGGGGCCATTCCAATCTGTCAAAGAACTATCAGCCGGCGGCTAAAGGCTATCAGCTATATACATAGATAAAGTTTTTAATATCTAATTCGCTTTGGCAATATTTTTCAGACAAGCGCCCTCTCCAGATCGCTAATTAAGTCTTCGGCATCTTCCAGCCCTACAGATAATCTAAAAAGTCCGTCTCCTGCAAAATCATTCCATGATTCCAGTTGCTGAGGAGTTGAGAATTTAAACGAAGTTTTTAATAATTCATTGCTATCCAGATAAAAGATCAAAGAACGATGATGACCGAGCGAAACTGCATAATGAATTATTTGTAATCTCTCCACAAATTTGCGGGCCTGTGACCTTCCGTTATCTATCTGGAACGTAATAATTCCCGAGTAATTTTTCATTTGCCGCTTTGCCAGTTCATACTGAGGATGTGACGGCAAGCCCGGATAAAATACACGCTTAACTTTCGGATGTTTTTCCAGATATGCTGCAATTTTGAGAGCATTCTCCTGATGAACCCGCATACGAAGAGGAAATGTAGCTAAGCCTCTTAATATCAGCCATGCGTTAAACGGGCTCAATACTCCGCCAAAACGGATGGCTGTCTTTTTTCGTAAAGGAACCAGATTTTCTTTACTACCCAGAATGACTCCGCCCAAAGCATCACCATGTCCGCCTAAATACTTGGTAAGTGAATGTATCACAAAATCGGCACCCAGTGCCAAAGGTTTCGTAGCGGCAGGTGTCGCGAATGTTGAATCTACAGCCAACTTCGCACCCGCTTCCTGTGCAATTTCCGCCACGGCGGCGATATCTGTAAGGCGTAGCAGGGGATTGCAGGGAGTCTCTATATATATCAGGCGGGTATTTGATTTGACAGCCTCTTTCAGAGACTTCAGGTCGGAGGTATTCACTTTTGTGATTTCAATGTCTAACCCGGGAATCATTTCATTCGTCAATTCAGCAAGGGCTGCATAGGCTACATCACTTACAATCGCATGGTCTCCGGCCTTCAGTAAATGGAAAAGTAATGCGACGATAGCACCCATCCCGCTTGCAAAGGCAACAGCCGTTTCGGCTCCCTCGCAAATAGCCAGTTTTTCCTCCAGCTGATGAACGGTAGGATTACCCCAACGGGAATAAAGCCATGAATCATTTTCGTCAAGACCTTCAACGGAAAATCCGGCGTCGGCATCTGTAATAAAAGTTGTGGACATTATTAGATTCGGGGAAGAAGCTTTAGTCACAGGATCGGGAAATTCCCCTCCATGAATTGCTTTGGTTTGCTCTCCCGCATTCAGTAAAAAATCAGATTCTTTAGACATATTTTCTTCTCTTTTATGTTACTCCGTACTCTATTTTCCGGATGACTTTAATACCAGCGAAGTTATATCCTTTATAAAAAAAGAAAAATACCACTAACATGGTATTTTCCAAATGAGAACAAAAATCTCTGTCTATAAATATTTCTGAAACCACCGGGTAATTTCGTCCAAGCGTTTGATCCGGTTTCTAGGTTTCCCTGACCGGGATAATTCATGGTTTTCATTGTTGAATATTATCAGGCGGGTCGGGACTTCAAAATATTGAAGGGCGTAATACATCTGCACACCTTCAACCAACCAGCATCTGTAGTCCTGATCGCTATGGAGGAACAACGTTGGTGTATTTACCTGATCTGCATATTTCAGGGGAGACTGTTCCCATAACAGCTCACTGTTTGTCCATAGATTATGACCGATGTATGATTCGGTAAAAGTATGTCCGATATCACTCGTGTTGCTGAAGGAAATCCATGAAGAGATGCTCCGTTGCGAAGCCGCCGCTTTAAATCTATTGGTATGTCCGATTATCCAGTTGGTCATATATCCGCCGTAAGATCCGCCGGTAACCCCCAAACGTCCTCTGTCAATAAACGAAACCTGTTCTATCGCTGCATCCACAAAAGCCATGAGATCATTATAATCTACAGAGCCGAATTTACCCCGCAGATCAGTAAATGCGTTTCCCCTCCCATTACTGCCTGTGGGATTGGTATATAGAACGGCATAACCCTGATTTGCCCAATACTGCATCTCGTGAAAGAATACTGTCCCATAAGTTGCTTTCGGGCCTCCATGTATATTTAATATAGCCGGATATTTTTCGTTCTTCTTATAATTGGCCGGAGGCAGAATATAGCCGTTTAGTTCCCGTCCATCTTCATTTCTGAATTTTATTTCTATAGGTTTCACAACATTATGGTTCTCAAACAGGGCCGTATTAATGGAACTCAAAAGGGAAATCTCTCCTTTACTGTTGAGAAAATACACTTCTTCTCCCTGTTGCTCTGCCATGGCTACAACCAGAAAGCCATCCTTATAGGGTACATAATCGTTTATAGAGATATTTTTCGGCGAACGAACAGATATAGAGGTGCCTTTGTAATTTATGTGGATAAGTGGAGCCTGATCTATCACAGTTGAAACAAAATTAAACCCATCTTTATCAAATGTAATTTTGCTACGGCCCCCCGACTTGATATCAGAACCGATACTATTGCCTATCGCATACAAATCTCCATCATATATTCCTTTAATATTCCCTGATGACAAATTCAGACGATAAAATTCAGGATTCTCCTGTTTATTGCGTTCTAAGCTGCGATTGACCAGAACAACAAATTCATTGTTATCCGCAAACTGGATTTGGGAGTAAACGGCTTTATTGAACAAATTCCATTCTTTTTTCTCCAATGTTCCGGTATTCAATGATACCAGACTGTTATCTTGTGAAGCCTTCCTCCGGTATGTTTTACGGATATAAGCCAGATGCTTCTTATCGGGACTAAGTTCTATGTCGGAAACCGTTTCCAGAGAATCTGAAAGGTCGGTGATTTTTCCTTTATCATAATAATAAAGGTGGGTACGGGTTCCACTGATATCACCCTGACCATTCGACCAAAAGGGTAATTCATCGAAGATACGATACCTTCCATTTTCTTTTATGTCTTTCAGCACCTCCGTCCGGGATTCTTCTTTCGGAGCCAACCGATAAGAAGCTGTAAAAAAGAAACGGTTTCCGTCTATTAGCCGGATATCTTTTACAGCATAAGGCAACCGCAACCATTCTGTTGCTTCCTGATAACCTTTGGTCAATTTCTGAAATATTGTAAGCCGCTCTCCTTTCTTTAGTCTTTCTTTGTCCTTTTCATCGCGTATACTTTTGAAAATAATAGTATCGTCAAGAAAAAAGTAATCGGAGACATTTTCTGAAGATGTCAGTCTTAACTCCCTTCCATCCACCAGCTGATATAAGTCACTTCGGTATGTGTCTCCCTCTAAATCGGGCTGTCGAAGGATAAAGAATATATCCCCTTTATTTTCTTTCAGATTAGAAATGCTCCTAACTTTCGTAAAAAAGTCGATACCAACCGGCTCTTTGCCATAGGCTGAATATCCGTAACCTGTATAAATAGGAAAAAGAAAAACAGTCAGTAATATAATGGTATAAATTCTATTCATATTTTTCGAATTAACTATAAAAATTGGAAGTGCCTGCAAGAAGCACTTCCAACAAATCCACAATCTGGATTTACCTAATTACCTATTTTAACTATACGGCCTTCTATTGTTTGTTCATCCTTCAATAAGTTATATATCGGACAAACTGCTTCTACGGCATCCCGCAACACTTCGATTTGTTCGTATGTTGCCGGAGATTTCACATGCACGGTATAATGAATATCATACGGATAGCCGGGGACAGTCTCAAAACCACTGCGCCCGGCACGAATATCGGAGGTGGCTTTTACATTCACTTCCAGCGAATCGAGCGGAACCTGGCGGGCAGCAGCCTGAATCAGGAAAATATGAGTAAGGCAGCTTGTCAACACACCTAACTGATGTTCCTGAGAGGTAGGTCCGAGGTCGCTTCCTCCCAGATATGCAGGATTGTCGTGCAATATACGGAACTGGCGGATTTGAAGCTGGCGGACACCGTTATTGTTTACCGTAACCACCAGAGGATTACGGTTCTCGTTATTCGCCAGCGATGGATTCTTCTTTCTCTCTTCTTCCCGTTTCTTGCCTTCTTCCTGAAGATGTAAGTACGCGGCACGCTTATATTTCAGATATTCTCGGAGTCCGGGCTGCCCTCCTTCCGGTATCACCAGCTTATCGGGAGTCCGGGTATAATCAATTTCCCCGGTCACTACCTGCGGCTTTAGGATAAAATTGAATATCGGAGAATTTGCTTCCGCGGCCTTCCGTAATTCTTCCAGTTGCTTATCATCCGCTGACGATTTTATATATGCAGTATAGAGGAAGTTACGGGGATAACTCACCTTATTTGTAGGAGCGGCATCCGGACGATTTATGATTTCGATTCTTAATGAATCGATAGGTATATTTCTCAGAGCTGCCTGATTAAGATAGCTATCCGCTAAATCACTGGCTATGATCGCAACCTGCGATTCGGGTGAACCCGGTCCTACATTGTAACCCGCAAAGTCCGTTCCGCTATCGCTTATGATCTGGAAGCCGCGGATACGCATTCTCCGTAAGCCCGACCTCTGCTCTGCTGTGGTACGGGCTTCTAATGTTACAGCCTGTAATTCCTCACTTGGCAGGCTTTGCAATTTAATGAGTGCTTCCCGCCTGCTGAAAAGATAGTTGCGCAATGGACTGGCATTCTGTTCAAATGCCTTTTTAACCGCATCTTTTACAAATACAGAATTGGGGCCTGTATTAGCATTATCGGTCTGTGCATCAACTGATGTTGTTCCAAATACGGAAAGTATAATAATAGCCAATATACTTATCCGTTTTTTTGTATCCTGTGAATAGATTTTCATATTGCTCTTTTTAATGGGTTTCTATTATATAATTTATTTATTCGAAGCCGGCATAAGGATTTGCACCGGTCTTCGATTCGTTATAACCGTCATATCCCCAGTTCTGCCATAAACCTTCGGGATTTATATTCCGTTGGGATTGAGGTATAGGAAAACGGTAGTTTTTGAGGCTTACGGAACTTTTCTTGTAACTCTCGTCTAATCCCGATTCCTTTAAGGTCTTAACATAAACTCTCCATCTTACCAGATCGAGCCAGTGGCTTTGCTCATAGGTAAGTTCAAACATCCTTTCCTGCTGAACCGCTTTTTTGAAGCCGTTGTAATCAAGTCCTGCCGGCAAATCGTCCGGAGATGTTTGATTTAGAGGGAAATGTTCGAAAGCTCTTCTCCGCACCTGGTTTATTGCGTCATAAGCATCTGTTGTCGGTCCGTTATTCAGTTCATTGATTGCTTCGGCTTTTACCAGCAAAATATCGGCATAGCGTATGATAGACCTGTTGATATTGCGGTTACTGGCCGAACCCAACGGGTCGCTGGCGTCAATATATTTGCGAAAGCGTGGCCGCGTGAATGTAAAGACCGAATTTGTAGCAGGATTATATAACTCTTTGGCATATGTTCCGCTTTTTCTTTGGTCACGGTCGTCGAAAGCGTCATAGTATTTATTATCCGAGACTAGTACATGAGGGGTAGTATTGCTGAAACCACTCGAAAAAGCACAGTGTGCTAAGTGATTACCTCCACTACCATCTGTTGCAGTACCAGAGGCATGTTGGGTAGAGAAAATATTTTCTTTACCGTTTTTATGGTTTACGTTCCAGTTATCCAAAAAAACTTCTTCCAGTTCGTATCCTGTTACACTATTAGCTGCGTCTACAGATTTCCGGAATCTGTCTTTGCGGGCTGTGTCGCCTCCGCTTTCAGATGTTTGCGCCCATACCAGATATACTTTTGACAATAATGCATAAGCGGCGCCTTTGCTTGCCCTGCCTTTATCGCTGTCTGCGTAACTGCTCGCATTGGGTAAATTATCTGCGGCACTTTTCAGGTCGTCTTCGATCTGTGCATACACCTCATCTATCGACGCGCGGGTCGTGTTTTTTCCATCAACATTATGTAAGACTAACGGCACTTCTCCCCAAAACTGCACTGCATAATAATAGTAATATGCCCGCAGGAATCTGGCTTCGCCGATAGAGCGTTTCTTAATGGATTCGGAAACGGTTTTGGATTCCGATAATTTATCGATAACATCGTTTGCGCTTGTAATACCTACATAAAACGCGGTCCATACCGATGTCACATAACTATTGGTCGGCTCCCACTGTATCAAACCCAATAATCCTCCGCCACTATTCGGATTCTCCCCCGAAACAGTGGTTTCGGTGGTAAGATCTATCATATACGCCAGCGAAGTGCTAATACCAACGTTAGGCGCATAAATCCCGTTGGTAAGGGCTATGGCGTCCTCATCCGTTACGGGAAAGTTTCCGCCCATCAGTTTGCCTATGGGCGTCACATCAAGACTATCGCTGCATGAAAGAATTGTCACCGATAATATTAAGGTATATAATAACTTCTTCATCTCTTTCTGATTTAATTATTTTATAGTAAACTGTTTAATAAGATATATTCACACCAAAAGATATTGTCTTCGCTGTGGGGTATGCTCCGGAATCTATACCGCTGGAAACTTCAGGGTCGTATCCTTTATATTTGGTAAAGGTCAATAAGTTTTGTCCCGTTGCAAAAATTCTGAATTTTGTCTGAGGAGCCTTTGTTATTTTCACAGGAAGGACATAACTCAGAGTTATATTTTTCAGACGTAGAAAAGAGGCATCTTCGATATAGCGGCTATCGAGCCATGTGGCAGAAGTTACAGATGCTTTAGCAATTGTGTTGGACGGATTCTGCGGCGTCCATCTGTCACGGAGTGTAGCTAATACATTGTAGCTGGTGGATGGTGATTCCAGCTCCTGCCGGAGCTGATTGTATAGCTGATTACCTTTACTACCCTGAAAAGCTGCAAATAAGCTCAATGATTTATATCTCAGTGTGGTAGAAAATCCGTAAGTGAAATCAGGCTGAATAGAACCTAAGACAACTCTGTCCTCATCCTGAGTAACTTTGCCGTCGTTGTTTTGATCGACATATTTTACATCACCGGGCTCAACACTCGTTTTCCAGCTCGGCGCAGGTACTTTCGAAATATCTGTTCCGGTTTGTACTATTCCATCGAAGACAACACCATAAAAAGAGCCTAAAGATTCTCCTTTCTTTATGATCGTATTACCGGACAGGAAATAATCCAGATTACCGATATTGGTGACTTCATTTACATTTTTAGCAATATTGGCAGACAGATTCCATTGCAGGTCTTTCTGATCTATAATGCTGCCTGTCAATGCGAATTCCACTCCTTTATTTGTAACATTGCCCACATTCATAAGCATGGTGCTGAATCCTGTTGTTATTTCCACAGGCACATCCAGCAGCAGGTCGCTTGTCTTTTTATAATAAACATCGGCTATAATGCCTAGTCTGCGGTTAAGCAGATTCAGATCAAAACCCAGATTATATTGCGATGTTTCTTCCCATTTCAGGTCGGGGTTTTCAGCATTAGCCCTGCCGTAAGCCGTAACGAGCTGGTTATTGAAAGAATATACCTTTGTAGCGTATGTCGCTTCATATCGGTAGTCGCCTATCTCCTGATTGCCGACAACCCCGAAACTTCCCCTCAGTTTAAGATCATTGATGACCTTATTATTTTTCAGGAAAGGTTCTTCGCTAACGTTCCATGACAAACCGATGGACGGAAAATAACCCCATTTATGATTTTTTGCAAACCGGGAAGAACCATCCGCCCTGAATGTCCCGGTAAGATTGTACCTGCCGAGGAAAGAATAGTTGACCCTTCCCAGTACCGAATTGAGGATAGATTCCGAACCGCCCGAACTTGGAGACAAGAGAGTGGCGCCTCCCTGCAGGTTATGGTAAGACAATTGTTCGTTAGCGAAATTACTGGCCGATGCTATCGAGTATTCTATATCGGTGGTCTGGGTCGTATAACCGGCCAATATATCCACATAATGGTCTTTATTCAGCTTCTTTGTGTAATTGAGCGTATATTCATATTGCCACGAATCGAACCGCTTGTTTCCGATACTTCCATACCCTTTAGCCAGAAAACCTGCCGCAGCGCTGGAAGGCGCGAAAAAATTGAGGGTCGTATTACTCAGATTGGTTCCTGCACTAACCTTAGCCACCAACGAGGGGATGATAGTATATTTAGCGAAAAAGTTTCCGATGAGAGTATTATTTTTTGTCTGCGATGTCGTATTAACCAGATCCGATATGGCATTTACGGTACGGTCGCCAAATCGTAAATCCCCTTTTTCGAAAAGGTTATTGTAATTATAGCTTCCATCCTGATTATATATAGAAACTACCTGCGGTATCCTCAATACATAATCGAGCGAGTTTGAAACACCGTTCACATACAGTCCGTTATAGCTGCTCAATCCGCTTTGATCCATTTTACTGGCTGTAACGTTCAAACCTACGGTCAGATTAGAGAATAAATCCCTTTCAAAGTTGAACCGTCCGCTATAACGCTTAAAGCCCGTGTTCAGCAAGATACCATCCTGATCGCTGTAATTACCAGATAAGAGAAACCTCGTCTTATCATCTCCGCCGCTTATCGAAAGCTGATGGTTCTGGGTTGTCGCTGTGCGCAGGGCTGCATCCTGCCAGTTTGTACCTTCACCCAATTGCGCCACTTTTTCAGCAGTAAGACCGGTTTCACTGATATTTTCGGCAGATGCGATTTCCAGATAAAGCTCACCCCATTCGCGCGCATTCATCAGATCGAGCTTTTTACGGGCTTGCTGCCAGCCGATAGAATATTGATATTCAATATTCGTCTTCCCTTTTTTCCCACTCTTGGTAGTAATAATAATTACACCATTTGCTCCACGCGAACCATAGATGGCCGAAGCGGACACATCTTTCAGCACCTCTATGGATTCAATATCACCGGGATTCAATGCAGCTAACGGATTCAATGCCCCGGCAGCACGGCTTATCCCGATATTGGCCGACGAATTGTCGTTATATATTATAACCCCGTCTATCACATACAAAGGCTCATTCCCTCCGTTTATAGAGTTTCCTCCACGTATGCGAATGTTGGAAGTAGTTCCGGGCTGACCGGAGTTTTGGGATACATTCAAGCCGGAAACGGCTCCCCCCAGTAATCCATCGAATGAAGTAGATAATTGCGATAACGCATCTTTTGAAACCGAAGAAATAGCCCCGGTAAGTTCTTTACGCTTTTGGGTACCATATCCGACCACGATTACTTCATTCAGATAATTTAAATCTTCCGTTAAGGGAATAATGATCGGCCCGTTATTTTCATATACATCCAATTCCTGTGATTTGAAACCCACAAGAGCCACCTTGATAGTAACAGGCAGTTGTCCCGAAACAGGGAGAGAAAAGGACCCGTCTATATCAGTGAGACTACCCTGTGTGGTAGAAACCAATGCGACAGAGGCTCCCACCAGAGGCTCCCTGTTTTTTTCGTCTACAACTGTACCTTTTATTACTGTTTGCCCTATCATACTACCTGATAGCAATAGAAAGAATACGAAAATGTAATAATACTTATTTACACGATGCCGGTCTCTCTTATCGCTAAAAGAGCTAATTGTTTTTGCCATAATTTTTTAATGAATATCTATTATAGCCATGCATAGAAGGCTACAAGAAGTGTTTGTTTATAGATTGCTTAATTGAAGGATAATATCTTGCACATTTATTAGTTCAGGGGTTCAGAACCTCTATAGTACAGTTCGGACTACCCCGGAATATGCGGATATCAATCAGGGGAAATAAACCGACGGGTTTATTTTCGGAATAGTTAAATATAGGTTAACAACACATTCGCATGTGAAAACAAGAAGTTGGGCATTGATCTATGGATGATGATATGTGTAGAGAATAAAACCGGGACAAATTTCTTTGTTCCTCATGTTCTCCTCCGGGTATGGAGGAGGCCTTAATGGTAATAAAATTTTTCATAGAGTCTTTTTATATTAGTTAATACTTGAATAACCTCATTCTTATATAGAGGTGCTTATTCCGGTAAATCCGGACTAAGATTCTTTTTATCGGTGTAAGTTGATAAGGCAAGTGTAAGAGCTCCGTCGCTGGTTATATTATGGGTAGTCCCGAAACTATCGAGAAGAGCAAAAATCGTTATCATCAGAGCGGCTCCGGCATCATCTATCCCTAAGACTGCATGTATCAGACCTAAAGAAGTGATAAGTGTTCCTCCGGGCAACCCCGGAGCAGCTATCGCGAAAATGCCAAGTAGCGGAATAAAAATGAGTATCTGAGTTATATCCGGCATAGTTCCGTATAATAATTGAGAAACAGCAAGGGACAGGAATACAACATCCAGTATAGAACCCGGAAAGTGGATATTACCAAACAGTGGTATGGCAAAATCTCTTATCTCCGGTTTCAACTCTGGACATTTCTTTGTTTGCTCTATGGCGACTCCCAGACTGGCCGCCGATGACTGTGTACCCAATGCAGTCAATGCCACCGGTCCGTAATATTTGAGTACTTTCCAGGGATTTACACGGGCATACAGCCCCGAAGAAATATAAAGAAAACTTATCCATATCAGGTGACAAAGCACAGTTATCACCAATATAGCAAGGAATACAGGCAGTCTGGATGCCAATGCACCTTCGTATGCCAGAATACTGAAATTAGCGGCAATAAAGAAAGGTAGTATCGGAATCAGGATTTTCTTGACCATCGCAAAGATCAGATCCTGAAATTCGTATAAGGCCGCTTCTATTTTCACAGCTTTGGTCCATATGACAGACAACCCCAATAAAAAAGCAAATACCAAAGCGCTTAATACGGGCATCAAAGGAGGTATATCCAGGCGAAAAAGCATCTCGGGAAGGCTGTTTGTCGCTTCTTTAACCGGAACTATATCGAGTAGCGGAATTATCTTATACCCCACAAAGGCAGCCAGTGAAGCACTTCCGATACACGACACATAGGCCAGCAACAAAGAACTCCCGAGTAACCTCGACGCGTTCTTCTTGAGACGAGTTATAGATGGGGTAATAAATCCGAAAATGATAAGAGGTATAAGGAAGAAGATAACTTGCCCAAGAATATGTTTGACTGGTAATACAACCGCGATTAAAGATTCAGAAGCAAAGAGTCCGAGTACTACACCCCCCAGAACACCCAGCAAAAGTCTCAGGGTGGTGTTTGACAATAATTTTCTCATGCAGATACAGTTTGAGTAATTTATTCTTTTAAAATATTACAGATCATAATTATTTCTTCACTCTGTAATCGAGTGCCGGCTTCCGGTCTCCAAGTAGTGGTACATACTTGAAGCCAGCTCCCCTGCGGGTATCGAATTCATCTTTTATCTCCTTTACCAATCCCGGATTTGTGTATAATTCTATAGCCGAAAGGCTGAATACTTTAGCTGTATTTATCAGCGATTTTGTTCCTATAGTAGAACCTCCTGCCGCTACATTTTGCCAGCTATGCCCTGCACTTCCCGGTACAAAGGTCGCCGTATTGAAACTTACGGTAGGTACTACCCAGCTAACGTCACCCACATCCGACGAGCCACCTCCCAGCGAAGGTTTTTCTTCTTCCAGAGGCTTCACCGATCCGGCATCTTTCAGTATGCTGATATCTTTATTCAGTCCCTTTACTATTTCCTCGGCAAAGGCCTTTTCACGTGCGTCATAATGCACGCCACCCACTATTTCGAGTTTACGCTGTACCAGTTCCGACAGCTTGCGGTTATTCAGACGCTCATAAAAACCGGATACAATTTCAGACTTAACTTTTGTCTGTGTCCCTAAGGCTGCACCTTCGGCTGCCTGCCCTATCCATTCCACAAGGTCTTTGAGAATCTCCCTTTTCGGACTCCGTATGTAATAGGAAACCCTTGCATAATCGGGCACTACATTCGGCGCTTCACCCCCATCGGCTATAACGTAATGTATACGGGACGACATCGGTACATGTTCGCGCAAAAGATTGACCATATAATTGAGTGCTTCTACGCCGTCTAAGGCAGACCGGCCCTTATCAGGACTTGCCGCGGCATGGGCCGCCACTCCAAAGAAGCTGTAGTCTATCATTTCTATGGCTGTTCCTGTATCGGTTGTAACACCATTCCCGGTAGAAGGATGCCAGTCAAGGACGACATCTACGTCATTAAATAGCCCGTCCCGTACCATATAAACTTTACCGCCTCCTCCTTCTTCAGCAGGTGTACCGAATACTTTGATTGTACCTGTGTGTTTTTCCGTATCGAGCCATTGTTTTATAGCGACAGCCCCTGCCACTGCTCCTACTCCAAATGTATTGTGACCGCAACCGTGGCCGCTCCCTCCTTCAACCAAAGGTTTACGATAGGGGACTGTATCCTGCGATAAACCGGGCAAAGCATCGAATTCGGCCAGTACAGCTATCACAGGATGCCCTGATCCGTAAGTGGCGACAAATGCGGTAGGCATGCCCGCAACTCCCGCCTCAACTGTAAATTCATTTTCTTTGAGATGGTTTTGGAGCAAAGCAGAACTCTCCGTTTCGAGAAAACCCAGTTCAGGATTACGCCATATCGTTTTCTGTAATTTATCATATACAGAGAAAGACTTGTCCAGATAGTTGATGGACACATTGTTTAATGGGATATTCTTTTTATTTTTCTGTGCAGATACAGTGACAGCTAATGTTGTCAGAGCGATTACCAACAATACTTTTTTCATTTTATTTCTTTCGTTTTATATCAATATAGGTCTGATCTGTTTTATCTGAAGCTATTGTATGCGTTTATATTATTCCCGAAAACAACAGCGTTAACAAAAGTACGGGTAGTGGCATCCCAAATACCTCTGAAAAGCGGGTCTTCAGCGAATAATACAATATTTCCGGAGCCTTGTCTTTCCGCTATTATCGAAGCCGATCCTTTCAGATTGCTTAACTGTGAAGCGGAGATATATCCATTCAGTAACGGATTATCTGAATAGGCTGATACCGTAGCCGACGGATTCTTCGACGGAGCCAGAAAGAGGCTACTCTCGCGGGTAACAGGTAAAGACTCATTCGTTAACCCAAACGCTAAAGGATGCTTCAGATTTATCTTTGTTTCGAATACCGATGTCGGAATTCTGTCTCTCTCCTGTGGAAATTGTTGTTCTGATTGTTTTTGCTGGAGAGAATCGGTCTTCAATTTCTGTAATTGTGCTGCACTTATTCCATTATTTACCGCCCATCTCGAAGCAGAGTTGATTGTAATCAATGTTCCTCCGTTGCGCACCCAGTTTTGCAAATCCTGAATTCCCTGTTTCCCGAGAAATGAATAATCGCCACCTGCCAATACAATCCGGTTAAAGCTGTTCAATGGAATTCTGGGAAATACGTTGTAATCAGCACGGGTTAACTGATAATTCAGTTTCTGGTCGAAGAGATGCCATACTTCTCCGGCTTCGGTAGAAGATATATTGCCTCCGGTGATAACCAGTACCTTCGGTTGTTCCACTGTGCGGAAAGCACTACTGCCCAGATCCACTCCTTTTACACTATAGCCGGTAGAGACGGGTATTATTTCCACGTCTGAAGCAACCGCCAATTTCTGTAATGTGGCATATAATTCATCCGGGCTTATAGTCTGGTTGCTGACAGGAATAAGCAGGCTTCCATAGGAGAAGTCTTTAGTTCCATTCTCAGTTTGTACGGAAAAAGGACTGAATGATGTCTTTACGAGAATGTTTTTTGCTAATAATTGGAAAAGCAGATGCTGACTATGCGAATCCCTGTAATCTACTATATAGGCATACTGTGATGTAGAGAATGATCTATTTGCAGATTTCTCCAGTTTCTCAACCCTGGCTCCGCGAACAGCTTTTGTTATGGAAGCATGCGACAGGCCGGATGAGTAAGCAACCGAAAATCCCGCGCCATAACCCAGTTTGGACGGATCGGTATAATCTTTGGTTTCGTCAAATATGATATTGACCAACGTACTGTTGGGTTGTCCGAGTGGAACAATGTATGATTTCCCTTTTTCGTATTTTACCTTATCCACCGTTATGCCCTCCTGATTTTCATATACTTCGATACGATGGTCAAGTAACAACTGAACAAACTTACGCAAACGCGAAATATCATAAGCATCTCCTACTATAAATGACTTGGAACTGTCTTTTCCTGTACGCGACACATCGAAAAATTCTTTCTGCAAGTCGAATAAGCCGTTTTTGTTAGCATTAGCGGCATCCACTGTAGCAATACTCGATACCAGTTGGTTGCGTACAGTAAAAGCAAATGTAACGATCCCATTTTCAGATTCCTGATGTATACCTCTCGAAGAACCTTGTTCGAATAAAATGCCCACTGCACCGTTGTAATCAGGGTATGTAGACCCGAAGGTTGGATTCTTATTATCGTAAGACTCTTTCGTATAGTAAAACGAACCGATTTTATCCAAAGCCTTTGAGTAATAATCAGCAAATAAACGGTTCAACTTATAAGTGGTCTGCGGAACAAAGCGGCTCTCATTTCCGTCCGGATCAGTGGGTTCGAAAAAGAATGTACTGTTTGTACCCATCTCATGATGATCGGCCTGTATATGCGGTAACCAATCCTGATAATGTGCAACCCGGGCTTTGCTTTCGGGATGGACAATATTAACCCAGTCGCGGTTCAGGTCGAACCAATAGTGGTTCCCTCTTCCGCGTGGCCATCCTTCAGTATGTTCCCTGTCATACTGCGATGTATTATAATTGGTTATACTTGTATTCGAATTTACCCAAGATACAAAACGCTCCTGTCCGTCAGGATTGCGCACCGGATCAATAAAGTAAATTCCATTTTCGAGCTGTTCTTTTACAAAATCGTTTTGAGCAGCCACATAATAATATGCAGACAACAAAGCTGCCTCCGAGCCCGAAGCCTCATTCCCATGAACGGTACTTCCCAGAAAAACAATTAACGGAGTATCCGGCTTCTCCCCTTTTCGGGCTTGCTGACGCGTCTCTTTGTATTTGTCTATATTCCGGATATTCTCAGGAGAAGAAACAATCAAAACATACAATTTGCGGTTTTCGTGTGTCCGGCCTATCTCCACCAGCGAAACACGGTCGGAAAGAGAAGCGAGTTTCTCAAAATAAGCATTTATCTTATAATGCTCTGTTATACGACTACCTATTTCATATCCGAGAAATTCTTCAGGAGAAGGTATTTTGCTATCGAACTGAATGGACGGATCGAAAAAATATGTGATTTTTTCAGCTTTGACACTTGTTACAGCAAATAAAAATAAAGAAAAAAAACTGATTATAATGGTCTTCATAATACTCCTTTATTCTGATTAATTCAGTAAATCTTTTAATGTCTGTCCCAATTCTTCACCTCTTATATTTTTAGCTACTATCACCCCATCCTTATCTACAAGCAGATTAGATGGGATTGCCCTTACACCGTACAACTTAGCGGGCTCACTATCCCAATACAGAAGGTCTGAAACATGTGTCCATGTCAGGTTATCTTTTTTTATAGCTGCTACCCAAGCTTCTTTACTTTTATCCAGTGAAACGGCAAAAACATCAAAGCCTTTACCCTTATATTCATTATACACTTTTACAATATTCGGGTTTTCTCTCCGGCAAGGGCCGCACCAAGATGCCCAAAAATCGATAAGAAGATATCCTTTTCCCAAATGATCGGATAGTTTTACCGAA
Organism: uncultured Dysgonomonas sp.; assembly: GCF_900079725.1. Lineage (NCBI taxonomy): Bacteria > Pseudomonadati > Bacteroidota > Bacteroidia > Bacteroidales > Dysgonomonadaceae > Dysgonomonas > uncultured Dysgonomonas sp. The sequence continues at coordinate 3,827,143 of NZ_LT599032.1, read as the reverse complement.
TTCCCATCAGGATCTTTAGCTGTAAAGTCCGGAGCCTGTTTTCCGACAGAAACTGTCTCCAATGTTTTCGTCAGCTCTTCGAGCACTTGCACATACGGAGTTTTCCACAATGAAGAATCGAGCAACTGGATATTCGCCTTGATCTCATCAGGAGATAATCTGTACGAAAAATCCCGATACAGAGCATAAGCTGAAACCAGCGATTTAGGATTCGCTTTAATAAATTCATCTATCTTTACCCCTCTCTCTTTTTTATAAGCGACAAACAAGTCCTGAAGTGCGGAACCCGTGACTACACTATTACGATAATAGGATGATGAATCCAATTTTACAACCACAGGATCTTTGTCGAGGAACAGGAGTAATGAGCCTTTGGCCGTATCTAATGTCAATCCATATATTTCCGGTAATTGTACATTTTTAGAAAAGCTGAATTGTCCATTTATAACTTCAGCAGAATCTATTACACGATACATTTTATTTTCAAACTTCTGCAAATATACTTTTCCCTCCGAAATCCCTTCTACACTACCGTTCAAGGATAGTCCCTCTGGCTCTCGGGTTCCACAAGAGAATACAACCAGAGATATTAATATTGATAGAATATACTTTTTCATTTTCAATTATTTAAGTTGGGATTATTGTTTATTTCATTTACGGGAACAGGAAACAGATAATACAGACTATTCGGAACCAATGCCGTCTTATCAGGGAATGTCCACACGTAGTGTCCCTTTATGGTTATTGTTTGTCCTGAAGGCAACGTATATGTTTCCGTTGATTCTTTTCTATCGGGAGCTATCTGTAGGCGTAGAATATCAGGTAGACGAAATCCTTCGCCCCAAAGTTCGCGGCGACGTTCGACCAGAATCTCGTCTATCAATTGACTCTCTGTATAATCCGAAGCGGAAACCTCTTCCAGATTTCTTTTCACGCGTAATTCGTTCAATGCTTTTGCAGCTCCGGTAAGATCATGGTTACGGGCTTTCCCTTCGGCTTCTACAAGTACCATTTCCGATGAACGCATTAAAGGAATATGACCGGACTGATCTGATTTATTGATAAATTTCTTGTATTTATACCAGCGATACATCGGATCTGTTTCTTTTGTAACCAGTTCAAACAACGAGAATCGTATATCTTGGGGGCTAAACAGTTTCCTGAAATTAGGATCAGGCATAATACTCCGGTAGCCGGTAGTAGGCGTCACATCGAGATATGCAAAATATGAGGCTCCTCCCAAATTCTGATCGGCTGTTTGGGGATGTCCCCATATCCATTCCACATTACTTACATCATTGAAACCCTGGGTATATTGGCCCGCTTCCATTACCGGATAGCCGTTTCGGGCTTCAGCCGCATATTTGGCAGCCAGCTCCCATTGCCCTGTCGTGAGATAGGTTCTTGCAAAAAGACCTTTTACTACATTAATATCAGGGCGGTTTTTTACCGAACGCTTGAATCCGGTGAGTAATTTCTCTGCTTCTGTGAGATCGGAAATTACACGTTCGTAAACCTGCTCTACCGTAGATTTAGGATTAGGAACGGAACTTGGCACAGTCGGTTCTGTATATATAGGGACTGCTTTAGCGTTCTTATCCTTCAAGTATGTGAACTGATACTGACGAACGAGGTTGAGGTAAACAAAAGCACGCAGTGCGTAAGCTTGTCCCTTCAAATACTTCTTCTCTTCATCCGTACCTTGTGCTGCATCTACTTTTGCAATAATATTGTTTGCATTATCAATTATTTTATATTGCAATGTCCAGAAGAAAAGGGCACGGCGTGTCGTATTATCATACGGATCGCGATAAGGATAAGAATCCCTGTATCCGTAAACTCCGTCACGCGCTATAGCATCTTCACCCATTACTTCCTGTGTGAGCAGAATTGCGCCATACCCCGGATTATCCTGCGATGTGGCATTCTCCATCAGATAACGCAAAGTACCATTGACAACTGCATTAATATTAGAGGTTGTAGAATAGGCTTCACTCCCGGTGAGGTCTCCCGACGGCGAAGTTTCAAAAAAACTGTCGCTGCAGGAAACAAATAGTACCGATGAAACAGATAATATATATATAATCAATTTTGATTTCATAATTGTCCTTTATTTTACTGATTAAGGTCTCAGACCTATTTGTCACTGTGGTAAGTATAACAAATAATGTAAGTTACCGTTCTAAAATCTATCTTTAAATATCTTCTGTTACTTATTATTGTTATGCATTAAAACGTTATATCTATCCCGAACGAAAATGATTTTTGAGCAGGATAACGGTAAAATGTAACACCATCTACGGCCTGTTCCGGGTCCATTCCTTTATGTCCGAAAAATGTCAGAAGGTTCTCTGCATTAGCTCTCAGTTTCACCTGTTTCAGTTTTGCATGTGACAACACAGATGCAGGAAGATTGTAAGTAAGATTCAGATTCTTCAGACGTGCATATGTAGCATCATATAAGAAGCGTGAGGAAATCGAGTTCCAGTTTGTAGTCGTAGTCGTAAGACGGGGGTAATTGGTATTTCGGTTCTCAGGCGTCCATCTGGTCAAAGCTTCTTGTGTCCATGTCCGGCCCTGATTGTTCCCTGTATGGGCAATCATCACTTCGTCGAGATCGAGTACTTTACCTCCAATGCTGTATGAAAGAAGGAAAGACAGTTCGAATTGTTTGTATGTCAATGTATTCGTTATACCGCCATATATATCCGGCAATGAACTTCCCTGAAAATATTGATCGGCATCCGCATACACATTCGTTGTAGTACGTCCCGATATCACCTCATTCCCATTCGCATCCTTTGTATATTCATTCTTATACCACAGTGCATCGCCATTTTCGGGATTAACACCTGCCCATTCGCGGATAAAGAAATCATAGACAGAGCCACCGACAACCATCTTTTTGGTAGATCCCAACTGTCCGACAGTTCCTGCAATAATTTCTTTTTGAGGAAGTTCTGTTATTTTATTCTTATAATGTGCGAGATTAAGGCTCACGTCCCATCTGAGATCTTTGTTTCGTACAGGAACAACTTGTATTTGCCCCTCAATCCCCCTATTGCGTAATGCTCCGATATTTGCATCTATTTGTCCAAATCCCTGCGATGGAGCAAGCGGCCGGCTAAATAAAAGATCCTTCGACTTGCGTTCATATACATCTACTGATGCCACCAGCCTGTTATCAAACGCAGCAAAATCAACACCAAAATTGAGATTTAGGTTTGTTTCCCATTTCAAGTTCGGAGTTGGAAGTCTCGAGCTGATCAACCCCGCTTGTCCTAAACTATTGTAAATAGAATATAAATCCTGATAGGCGTAATAGGTTCCGAGATTATCATTCCCTTGAGCTCCATAACTGGTACGGAGAGTCAGATTGTCTATCCATTTTACAGGAGCCAGGAAATCTTCTGATTTTGCGTTCCACGAAGCACCTACCGACCAGAAGTTACCCCAGCGCGAATCTTCGCTAAATCTGGACGAACCATCGCGGCGAAAGCTGGCTGATAAATAGTAACGATGCAGATAATCATAATCTATTTTACCTAAATAACTGGCTAATTTATAATTATCCGCTGCACCCGTAAAGCTGTTCAATAATGAAGCGGCTGCAGGTTCTTCCTTATCGAGAAAACCGAAGTTACTACGGCTTCCCGACAAAGAGGATACGTTATAAACATATACTTCGGGGCCGGCAAGTATATTTATAAAATGTTTGTCTTTGACATTGAATGTATAATCCAGAAAACTATTCACCGTATAGCCGATAGCCCTGCTGGAACCTTTGCTTACAGAACCTCCGTTACTGATGCCGGAGCCATAAGCGGGATTGGTATATGAATGATTGGTACGTGCATTGTAATCAGCATTAACACTATTTTTCCACTTTAAACCTTCCAGAAATGTAATAGTTGCATTTGCCCTGACTGAAACTATATCCTGTTTGTTGTCATATTTATTATATTTGGAGCTGCCTAAAAGATTGTTTCCTGTAGCGGCCGAACTTGGACGATAGTTTCCATAATCGTATATTTTATCGCCCTTCGCATCAAGGACATACGACCCATCTGCATTGCGTTCATAGATCGGATATATATCCGCTACTAAGCGTTGAAAATTGGCAAAGTTACCCTGACTGCTATCTGTTTGGGGAGGAGCACTCTGTTTACTGGTAGAAGCAGAAATTCCGAAGCCGGTCTCCAACCATTTGTTTACTGTAGATGTTACATTTGCGCGGGTATTGAACCGCTCGAAATCGGAGCCTATTATAAAACCTTTTTCATTCAGATAGCCTCCCGAAACGAAGTATTTAGAATTATCGCTCCCACCGTTCACACTCAAATCATACTGCTGACGTATACCTGTACGGGACAAAGCGTCAGCCCAACTATCGTTCCATAATGGTTCAGCCCCGGCCACTATTTTCCCATCCGTACCTACCGGCTGCGAATATTGTGAGCCGAAGGGGTTTATCTTCAATGAACCTACCAGTTCGGCTGATGCGTATATAGCTGCATTTTCTGCCGACTTGCCTTGATCCAACTGGTTATTGCGAATAGCCTCCCATTGCAGTTCATAGTATTCTTTAGTTGTAAGCGTTTTGTAATCCTTAATCGCCCTTGAGGTAAATCCGATAGAGGATGAGAATGCAACCGTCGGCTTCTGGTTAGATGCACCTTGTTTAGTACTTATGATAATGACACCATTTGCCCCACGGGAACCATATAACGCACTCGCCGTAGCATCCTTCAGTACCGATATAGACTGTATATCATTTGCATTAATAGCACTTATACTACCTGCAAACGGCGCCCCGTCCACTACATACAATGGGGTACTGGATGCATTAACGGATCCTACTCCCCGCAAAAAGATAGCTGCATCGCTTCCGGGCTGTCCGGCCGACGATACGGATTGAAGTCCGGGAATAGACCCTTGCAAAGCCTTACTGATATTCGTTATCTGTAATTTCCCTATATCTTTGTTACCAATAACAGCAACAGCCCCAGTATAACTGGATTTTTTAGCTGTTCCGTAACCGACAACTACAACTTCATCCAGCACATTTCTATTTTCCGAGAGTGAGATTGTAATTTCTTCACCGGATTCATAGACATCTATTTCCTGCGTTTTAAAGCCCAGAAATGAAACAAGAAGGGTGATTGGGAACGGCTTATTCTCCGATAACTGAAATTTACCATCATAATCTGCCTGAACAGCATTATTCGTCGACTTCACTTTTATCAGAGCCCCTGATACGGGAATTCCGCTGCGCTCATCCAATACTTTTCCTCTAATTACTGTTTGTCCCTTTACCGAGAAAGAAAAGAAAAGCAGGAAAAACAAAGATAGAAAGAGATATTTTTTCTCCTGTAAGAGTAATCTTTTACCCTTATTAAATTGTATATTTGTCATGTTCTAATACCTATTTTAGAATATTAAGTGCTTCTTTATCCGGCTGCAATTGGAAGGAGAAGCACTTTCTCTTACATTTAAACTATTATTTCAGATTCATCGTATATAGCACTTTTTCCAGTTCTTTTTTCTGGTATGTAAGTACTTTCTCATCGGGATTTAGAATACCATAACTATGGTTGAATGTTTTACCTTCTGTCAAAACCCATACAAGAAACTCTTTCACCGCCTTATTTCCGGGAGAATATGCAAACCCGATATTATCTACAGGAATCAAATCGATAGGCTCCGACTCCAATAACTGAATCACGTTATCTATATTGACAGATTCTGTAAAATAGTCGCGGTATTCTTTCTTTACATCCAACGGAAGAATGGTGATTTTGTCTTTTAACCCACGGGTATTAATATCGAATATATTACCCAACGCATTGAATGTGATACCTGTTTTATCTTTCTGTATGGCATTTATAAGAAAGGCATCATCTCCGGATATTTTTTTACCTTTCAGGCTTGAAGAAGTATAACCGAAATATGAAGCGAAGCTATGTGCTACAGATTCATTGTTATTTCCCGAATATACAGTTACATCATAATCAGGTTTTGAAGAATTTGTATCTTCGCTAAGTATATCCTTTTCAAAGAACAGATCTTTAATCCTTTTATCATTTAACTTCTTCTTAGAAAATTCAGCGAGTAAAGGATTATCCTTTCCAATGACAGGTAAGATCGCATACCGACCGAAGAACAGTACTTGTTCTCCAATCTGTAATCCGTTTTTACTATTGTCAGACACCACTACTTTCAGGGAAATATTTTCTGCCTTTACACTATTATCTGCCAACCTGATCTGTGCCTGAGGATTCACTTTGGTATATTCGCTAATCCATTTTTCAATCAGGGGAGATGCAAAGCGGGAGCTTTTGATATATATGGTTTCGTCTACATCATTTTGAGCAAATATTGGGGAGGAGATCAGGAGAACGACCAATATTGATTTGAAAAGCTTTATTGTTTTCATATTTATTATATATTATTGTTTTATATGCTTTTATACCAGAATATATAAAATCCTGTACCTTAATCTAGGTTATATTATTGGGTTGCCCGGGGCAATAGGAAGATTTTAATTTTTGAAAATAAAGAAAAACTAAAAGATATAGCGGGAGCTATAATGAAGGGTTAGCAACAACACATAGACATTCGCATGCCAGAGATAGTAAAAGGTGTAGAAGGTGCAGAATAAGTAGAAATAATAGTCAGAAGGTTATATATCGCAGAAGAATCAAACTTCCAACCTTTCTGTCGCTTAGTAAATCTTTTCATTTTGTTATTTTTTAGAAATTTAAAATCTTTTTGTTATTTGATTTTCATGAAACAAAATTATGATTCACTCGCATTATATAAAATACCATGATGATGGTATTTTCATACCATGCATTAGGTATATATCACAAAACAGCAAATGAAAAGACCATATTTTTTATGTTATAAGAAGTATATATTGGGAAGAGTGGCAAAAAAAGATCATTTCAGCTGCTATAAAATATTTAAAGATGCAAATTATTTTAAGTCCGTATCTGATAATCAATAGCCATTAATTGTTATAAAATTCAGAGATATTCATATTCCGGTTCAATAATACCATATGAAATGATTTCATCATAGCCGTTTGGTATCGAATTTACAATCACTCCATCTTTACGGCGTAAGGTGAAGTTCTCTATATCGGAGTCAACAACTTGAAATATTATACTAAATCCGCTTTCATACCGGGCTGAATACCAGTGATCTTTTATAAAATGTTTTGAGGTCATTATGCTATAAACTTACAATACACAAAAATAAGACTATTGTAATTGTTTATCAAATTGTAATCGATAGAGTTATGAACATTTGGAACAAAACAACATAACTAGCTTATAATAAATAATATAAACCACGAAATAAAGGTGCAATTTCACATAAGGTATTAATCAAAAGAATCAATTGCAATACCTGGATCTTAATCCGTCAGAAAGCGAACAAGTAAGTATACAAATCTTCATACAAAGATAAAGTATACTTACTTGCTTATAAATAATACGAATCCGTAGTTAGAAAAATCGACAGAACTTACTCATTTTAAAATTTCTTTATCCATTATTTTCCTTACGTCCTCTTCTGTTTTCGCAGATTTCCCATTGATGCTATTGATTCAAATCAATTGACTTTGGTTAACCTTACAATTTTCGTATTCATATTAATCTCAATTTTATATACTCCTGAAGTAAACTGCTCTCCAGAGCCAAAGTCTCCGGCAAGGTCGCCCCACTCGTTCTTGGCATTTACAAGCCAATTGGCCGGTTCCATCGTATAACTATGCGCTGTTTCCTCTGCGCCCCAATTCCGTTGGCGGAAGAATTTGAATAAGAAACCTTTTTCGAAATAAGCTGTTGTTTCAAATATATTATCAGCCGTTTTCTTACAGAAAATATATTCGTGAGGCAACCACCAGTTCCATTGCAAAGTAGCTTTGAAAGGCTCTTGCGGGAATCCCAATCCTAATCCACATATCCACAGACCATCAGGATAGACAAGGTTTGTATTTTCTATATAAATAAACTTGTCAGAGGTATTATAGTATAATTTATACAGACCAGCCGGACCTGCAAATTTGGCTTTGTTTCCCGAAGCATTGGTAAAGAAGTCTGGTCTTAACAGATTCTCTATACCATTTTCTATATTCTTAAATTCAACGACCTGCCCTTCTGATATAGAAACCGTAGCTTCCATATAGCCAGGCAATGACGATGAAACGAATACCACATCGACTGGATTTGCCAAAAGTGGGTTTGCCGCAAAAGTGAACATATTGAAGGATATGCTTTCCAGCATATCTCCTTCGGGTACGGATATCGAGATAGATGCATCGCTTTCTTTTTCTATTACAGTGACTTTGTTATCTTTAGTACCCCATACCAAACCACTGTAATCAATCTGATTGTCAACAGTTAGCTTTTCCGCTATTTTGTAACTCATACCGATAGCAGAGAGGTCTCCCATTGTTTGGAAGCCATAATCTACATCATCCAAAGTATTCAGTTCGAATACCTGACCGGCATTATCCACTATATAGAGTTTGTCCGGGGTTGCAGGGCGATTAATAAGTATATTACTCGCTTCTTCCAACTTCACTTCCGATGTCCCGGCTGCTAAATCATTTACTACTTTCAGTATTACTTCAGGATAAGTATTGCCTTCAAAGTTAGCTACAAAAGGAATCTTTGTCTCAATATTGATATCTCCCGTTTTGCCTTCCAGCTTTTCATTTTTGCTAAAAACTGTTTGCCCGGCAATGGTTATAGTCAACTCATAAGAAGTCAGATTATTAAATTCATCACTCGCCTTTGCCACAAACTTTACTAAATCTCCGGCCATTATCGTATTTTCCCCTTTAAGACCAGTTAATCTTGCATTCTCAATTTTGGGTTGCGATGGCGTTGGCCATTCAGGCCACGAACCGGGTTTGTCAATATCATCTGTACACGAAACAAAGATGAGTACAGATAAAAGAAGTGTTATGATATATTTATTCGATGTTTTCATGTTTTCTAAATTTTAATGATTCAAACAAACAATTATTGTTTCCAGACAATAACTCCGGCAGGAGGCAGTTCTGATGAACCAATCAATACTTTTGCGTCACTTTTCACTGGTATAGTCTGCCTTTCGGACGAATAGTTCAATCCGATATAGAAGCCATCACGCCATTCTATGCTTACGCCTTCCGGCAAATTCATTATATCAATCCCAGCCTCAGAATACACCTTTCTGAGTACGGCTTCTTCCAGCTTTCCGTCATCTGAGTCTACCCCGATATAGGTAACTGAGCCTTTTCCTGTTTTCCGGTGCAGGACTGCCGCTTTCCCATTATAGAACTGATCGTCGTAAATCCCCCACAGTTCGGTATCCTGTTTGGGGGTAACGATATCTCCCCAGTTGTTCCACTTATATGATTGACCGTCTACTTTTACGGTTGCCCACTTGTTTGGCGGCAAATGATCGAAGTATAGAAACTCTGCACCAATAAGGTCATAAACAGGCCTTGCAAACTTATCTTCCCATAGCTGAGCCTCTCTGTTTTTCTGCCCTGTCCTGCATGTGAGTATCAGATGCCCGCCTTGTTCTGCATAGGTTTTCCATCTGTCAATCAATGAATAATCAAGCAATTCGTATGCAGGAGCTATGAGTACAGGAAAATCAAAAAAGTCGGAACTTTCATCAATGATATCTACTGATGCACCAAAAGATTTCAGCGGCTTATAATAACGCAGTATATGCTGCTGTGTATTCCATTGAATGGTCTGAGGCTGAAACTGCATTTCCCAGTCATTATCTATCCCATAAAGGATAGCCGTGCGTTTTTTCGCAACATCTCCCGGCATTCTTGCATTTTTATCATAATTTGCTTTCAGAATATCCATTTCCTTTATAGTCTGCTTATATTGCTCTCCACCGACACTTGGCGTAACTCCATCGGTCTGAATCATCCCGTAATGATATTGCTCACTGCCTTTCAATGGCTGGCGGAAACGATAATTACACACAAATTTACTTCCTCCTGCCAGGACATGATACAGCCACAGACGAATAGCTCCCGGGTATGTTTGCGGATCGTAATTCCCCCAGTTTACTTGTCCGGGCTGTAACTCCATCACACCATATACCTTGCCAGGATAGTTGCGATAAGTATCGTTATTGAATCCAAGAATATGACTCGACCCCATTCTGAAACCTTGTTCACCATGTCCGTCATCCATACCTGTAACCAGATAGCGTGTATAAGTGTGAAAATCGAGTTTATCCATACGGTATGGATCCACAGGGTGATGATTTGGCATCGTATTAGTCGTAATCCACTGCCCCTTTGAGATGTATTTACGCAAGATATCGTTCTGCCCATTCACGAAGGATGCTACTTCATCGGCGCAGAACCGCTGAAAATCAAGTATCGCATGGGGATTGGCTTTCACTGGGAGTTCCCGTTGATTGGGAATCAGGATTTGTCCGAAATCGTTGTAACTCTGACTCCAGAATGCATTGCCCCAAGTAGAGTTCAGGCTATCTATCGATTTATATTTATTCTCCAGCCAACGTCTGAACTTCTCTTGTGCATTTTTACTATAATCGTAAATTCCATAATGAGACGGCTCGTTGTCTATCTGCCAACCGATAACTGTTTCATTATTTCCATACCGTTTTGCCAGTTGGGTAATTATTTTCTCTATGTATTGCCAGTAAATATCGCTTGACCACGATGCATGCTGGCGTGTCCCGTGCTGAATAGTTGTCCCCATATCGTTCACAATCAATATATCGGGATGCTTGGCTGTAAGCCATGCCGGAGGTGTGGGGGTAGGTGTACACATAACTACTTTTAAACCATACTCTTGGGCCAGCGCCACAGATTTGTCCAACCAGCTGAAGTCATATTTACCTTCTTCCGGTTCGAGGCTGCTCCAAGCAAATTCAGCATAATGGGTAAAATCGAACCCTATATCCGCCATGTTCTTTATATCGCGTTCCCATTGCTCTTCCGGCCATTGCTCAGGATAATAATATGTTCCGAAAAGCATCAGATCCTTCTTTTCAAAAAAGCGTTCAGCCGTTTGGGAGAAACCATTCAGTGATACGAATAATATAAGCAGAAAAAGAATACTTTTAATTTTATATGATTGCATAATCCTTCCTTTTTTAATTTTTATACGCTCTTACTATCGCCTGATAAGTAGCTCCATCTACCCATATCATAGAACCATGGCGCGCATCGGGAGATTTTATCTCTTTATGAGTCCATGGTCCTTCTATGGAAGATGCCTCGTAAAGATCATATTCGAGCGGATAATGTTCTACAAAAAGATACCAGCCGTTATTTTCAGGTTTAGGTACTAATGTCTGAGCTTCGCGCCAGTTAGTAGTGATTGCCGCACCCGGATTTTCATACGGTCCTGTGAGGTTATCCGCTTTTGTCATACGGATTGCTTTCGATCCTTCAGATATATCTTCGGGCCAACGCTCGTCTTTGATGAATGAATAATATTTCCCGTCTATCTTACGAATAATAGCATCCATTGTGGGCATATCTTCGTGTTCACCCGTGAAATTAAACAGGCGTTTAGGCTCGGTATATGTTTTGAAATCGGATGTCAGTATATAAAATGTGCGGATACTTCTCCAATATGGTTTATCATGTTCTTCATTTCCATTGGTTGTCAGCCCTTCTTTAGCTGCATGCCATGTTATGATATACTGGTCGGAATCTTTATCGTAATACATTTTAGGTGCACCGTACCATACCTGTTCTGTACTATGTCCCAATGCACTCAGATCGAAAGCCGATTTCGGTATTTGTTTTTCTACTCCCCATCCGATAAGATTGCGGGTTTCCCACAACAGGGGCTGTCCTGTACCGGCTTCTATTCCAATCATATAATATCTGCCGTCGCGACCAAGACAAAAATCGGGATGTCCACGGTATTCATTTATTTTGCTCCCTGAATTGAGTGTTGTCCAGTTTATGCCATCTTCACTTACGGAATAATAAAAACCTCCGTAATCAGCATCTTTCATATGGGCAAATAAATACCCTCCTTTGCCTGGATTTTCTATATTATCATCATTTGAAGAACAACCATTACAGTTGACAAATAAGACTAATAGTATAATATAATTGAGAAAATGTTTCATAATATTCTATATTTTAATTCTATAAAGAATCCCGTTATTAAAAAATTACATTCCTACCGAATTGAGATCGGTCTTCCAGCCTTCACGTTCGAAAGTCTGAACCAGATTTTTACCATATGTTTTTGCCTGATCAATTGCATAATTAGGTAATGGCATATATTGATGGCTGGGAGATACGCCCTTCGATTTGAAAGTCATACGGGCATATTTATTGAAACGTATCAAATCTATCTTACGCAATCCTTCGTATAAGAACTCGTGGCCGCGTTCGATAAGAATAGCATCCAAAAAAGCTTCTGCACTTGAAATCGATGCAGCTGGCAAATCTCCCAATCCGGCACGATGGCGAACTTCATTCACTGCCGCTACTGCATCTGTAGATGGTACCCCATTCGAATTCCGAACTTCCGCTTCGGCAAACATAAGTAATACATCTGCCCACCTCGCTAACGGAATATCTGTCCCCTGAAACGGAGTAGCCGTTTCTACCGGAAATTTATTGATAATATATCCATCCCAGTTGCTACCCAGATTGGAAGCGCTGACACGATAGCCTTTTGTAGACCAATAGTCTGCAAGGATCACCTTCTTCCGGTCATCAGCAGAATCATATGTATCATAGAATTTAGGTGCAACATTGAAGTTCTGTCCCCAGCCTCCGCCTTGGAGGTTGAATGGGGTTGACTGTCCATTCTCGTCTAGCCTGGCAGCATCACTCGGTACGGCAAGCATCATCAAAGGGTTGAAGTTTCCGCTTTTTGGCGAACCGTCGGCAGTTTCGCTACAACTAACAGCCATTATAATCTCTGAGTTGAATTTATTGGCATTTTTAAACAAATCGATGTAAGGAATATCCCCCTGTGTATATAATTTATATCCCCCACCTTTCAGTTGCTGGTAAAGGTCCAGTGCTTTCTGGTAATATCCTTGCATGTAACTGCCTTCGTTCAAATAATGCCTCATCAGACACACACGGGCATAATCTCTTGTATAGCGGCCTTTTTCAGCTGTACTTTCAGCCATATTGGCTACTGCAAATTCCATATCGGAAGTAATCCACTCTGTCATTTGCTGCAAAGTAGGACGCTCCATCCCCTCGAGCTTGCTATCATCGAATACATCGTCAGGATTTAATATTGCAGGCAGAGGCCCATAAATATGAAGCATGTAGTACATCATCAGTCCTCGGCATAGTCGAGCTTCTCCGAGCAGGTTATTTTTTTTGGTTTCTGTCATTACATCTTCGGCAGCCTTTTCCAATGTTCCTATTATCTGGGTAAATCGGGTTATCTCAGCCAGTTTTTGAAAATGATTCGGGTTATTATCCCCTACTCCGCCTCGCCAATAATACACACAATCGGTAAAATTAGCCATCGATAATTGCAGCCACTGTCCACCCCAGCCCGTTTTCCAGGGGGCCATAGCATCACTGGTAGCTTCAAACATTCTTAATACCCCACCTTCGGGAATATAGAAGCCATGCTGATTCCCTCCCGACCCGATATTATATACCCATGTGGTGGTGAAAGGTGTGTAACAAGTCATTGCATATGACTCGTACTCAGCCTCGGTGGAAGGGTAATTTTCGGGAATGAGCGCACCATAAATATGTGGGTCGAAGTCGTTCTCACAACTGCTAAAAAGGAGTGTTACCCCAATCAATATCTGAAATATTTTGTTCTTTTTCATATCTGTTTAATTGATGTGAGTGATTTAAAAAGTGATTTTTGCCCCAAAAGAATAGGTTACAGTCTGGGGATATTCAGCTTTTGCTTTAGAAGAACCTCCTCCTGTGTTGATTTCCGGGTCGAAACCATCATAATTGGTGAACAGGAAGGGATTTTGCACATCGGCAAACAGCCTGATATTAGTTACATATTTACCCAGATCGCCCAGTTTGCGTCCATTCAGATTGTAGCCGAATGTTATATTCCTCACCCGCAGAAATGATGCATTCTGTATATCAGTGTTTGTCTGGGCATTTCCCGGCAATGATACGGTTTTCATCGAAGCTATACCGGCACGTGCTCCATTAGGATTTGTCTGGGAGTTCCATATGGTATATGCATATTCATTCGAATTTGGCGGATTCAGTTTCGATAACTCTCCGGGTAAAGCCCAGGCATAAGCATAATTGTATTTTTTTAGTCCAAACTGTCCGTACATGAATATATCGAGATCGAAATCCTTATAAGTAAATGTATTCCCGAATCCCACATAAATATCAGGTACTGCATTTTCCATATGAATGTCTTCGGTAGTTATACGCCCATCGCCATTACGGTCTTCAATGATTGGATATCCGGGCTTTTGGGCATCCAGCGGCAATGTTTTTTGAGACTCAGGCATATTACTTCTATCCATATTGATAATGCCTGTTACATTATAGTAGTAATAAGCATTCATCGGCTCGTTCTTTCTTTTCTGATATACCTGATAATCGTAGTTAGGCATACGTTCTACCCACAGAATATTATATTTGGATAGAGTAATCAATGATGTCCATTTAAATTGAGGCGTCTGCATATTATTTGTATTGACAGAAGCATCCCAGCCTACCCTTTTATAATGGCCTCCATTTATCGGCCTCACACCCAGCATACCAAGCGGTGCAGTAGGAGCTTCACCCAAGAGGCGTGTAACATCGTTGCGAAAGATATCGAAACTTCCCCATACCCGATCTCTGAAAAGAGAAAAGTCTAGTCCTATATTCTTCATCTTTGTTTTTTCCCAACTTACATCCGGATAGTCTGCACCGATCATTAAGTAAGGTATATAAGTGATAGAGTTGCCTCCAAACTTGATATGATTCTCAGAAGGGCTGAAAAGGCCATATAATGCCGTACCGAGATTATCACTACCGGTTTGCCCATAGCTACCCCTTATTTTTAAGAGATTGACAAACGAAAGCCCTTTCATAAACGATTCGTTCGAGAGCTTCCAAGCCAAAGAAACAGATGGGAAATAAGAGTACTTCTTATCCGGAAAGAACTTATCGGTTCCGTCGCGTCGCAATGTCCCGGCAAGAACATATCTGTCTAATAAATCGACACTGGCTCGGGCAAATTGAGAACGCTTCTCATTTTTTCCTCTGAATGAACTTGGATAAAACGGGCCGTCGGCAGCACCTATATTATCATTGTTAATCTGGTCGTTCGCATTTTCATAAGAAATATCCATACCACTAAAGTTTTCGAGATATTTTCCCATACCCACAACCGCATCGACCCGCATGAGTTCTCCAAATTGTTTTTGGAAAGATAAAGTTGCTTCCAATGTCTCGTTTTGTCTTTTACTATATCCCAGATGTCCCCGTGATTTATACATTTGTCCAAAATAGAGATCGGAAGGGATATAAGTAGAACGATCGGCATTTTCTTTGTTTATACCGTATAGTAATTTGACAGCCAGCATATTCTTAATGACATCCACATCAATGGCAAAGTTTGTATAGAACCCATTTGTTTTAGTACGGTCGTTTATATCGAGCATTGCCTGAGGATTAGGAATATTCTGATAAATAGAATATTTTCCGTTTTCATCCTTCAATGGCATATTAGACGGGTACGACAATGCTGCCTGTAAAGCCCCCGAACCATGATCTCCCTGATTACCACTATCTGCTCCTACCGAGGAGTTGGTATAATTATTCTGATTGACATTCACAATGGCTGTCAGTTTTAAGAATGGCAGAAGCTGAGACGAAATATTTGTCCTCAGCGCATATCTTTCCATACCTGCATTTGCCACCGATCCATCATATTTATAATAATTACCGCCCAGATAGTACCTTAGGGCATCCGTACCCCCATTTATAGTAATATTCTGATTCCATATACTTCCTGTTTTCAACACATAATCTTTCCAATCGGTGGTCTGGGCCGCTTGTATTTGTTGAGGAGTAAATACCGGAGTCCAATTATTATCGAAAGTATTCTCTCCGTACGGATACATATTTTTATTGTACAGATAATTCTCCTTATTGAATACATTAGCCAGATTCATATATTCCTGTGCATCGAGAACATTCAGATAAGAACGATTTTTCACAACGGAGAAATTACCTTCATATACAATCCTAGGTTTTCCCTCTTTTCCTTTTTTGGTAGTGATCAATACAACCCCATTAGACGCCCCTATACCATAAATTGATGCCGATGCATCTTTCAGTATTTCCACAGATTCTATATCACTCGGATTGAGACCTGCTAATCCGGCACGGTTAACCGAACTGGGTAGGCCTGTCTTTCCTGCACCTACTTCAAGGGAGCCTGCCGGCATCATTACCCCGTCTACTATATAGATAGGATCACCGGCTCCGCGAATAGAAAGATTAACATTCCCCCCCGGCTGAGGACTGGCTATAGTAGCCTGCAATCCCGCAGCGCGCCCAAGCAATAGCTGCGACATATTGCTATTCGCAGCTTTCGATATATCATCCGTTTTTACAGAAGAGATAGATGTAGTCAGATTCTTGCGCAGAACTGTACCATATCCCACAACGACTACCTCTTCGAGCAGTTTTGTATCCTCATTCAATACAATATTGATCTCTTTTTTATTGTTCACTTTTATCTCCTGAGGAACAAACCCTACATATGTAATAAGCAAAGTACTATTTGCCGGTGCATTTATAGAGAACCTGCCGTCAGGGTCACTCATAGTACCGTTGGTAGTACCTTTGAGAACAATACTAACACCGGGAAGCGGCATGCCGTCCTGGTCATGAATTATCCCGGTAACAGGAATTACATCCTGTTGAGGGAAATCATTTACCGTATCGGAATGAGACAGTACTATCTGACGATCTTTGATCGTATAGCTGGTATTCGAGTTACGAAACAGTTGTGACAATACTTCAGTTATATTCTTCCTGTTGAGAGAGACACTGACTTTCCGGTTAACATCAACAAGGTTCTTATTGTAAAGAAAGCGAAATTCGGTTTGTCTCTCAATTTGATTTAACACCTCTTCTACAGAAACATTCTCCATATTGAGCGTCAGGTTCGTCGTCTGTGAGTAAGAATTGGAACTGAAAGCCTGTACCGCAAAGCAAAAGAGTAGCAAAAAACAGATCTTCATGGTAATAAATATTTTTGACGAAAATATTCGCCGTTTAACTTTTCCAAATGAAATAGGTTTCATACTTTTACATGGTTTAGTTATTTTACTGAGTGATTGATAACACTTTAATTGATTTGACTAAGCTAGAAACAAAGGGGAAGTGGACCAGACTTTCCCTTTTTAGTCTTTATTAGAGTACTGATTTATTCATGTTGTTTATGGCATAGTATCATATTTAAATGGTTAATAACTTTGGAGTGTTTATATTAATGACGTTTCTCGAAAAAAAAAACACATCCAATTTACATTTTATTTTTACTTATAACCGATTCTTTTTCTTAAATCCTTTCCTAATAAGTGTTTCAGAAATCGTTTTTAACTTTTCAAGTTTCTATTATCTCAGAAATATTTGCTATTCTTATCATTCAATCATATATATTTGCATTACAGGTAAGCTAAATAATTTCTTCACAGATCGATTTTTCGTGATGTCTAAAAACGATAAAAGCATAAACGAGCAAGAGCTATTAGCCGGATTAAGGAAAGGAAAAGAGAACGCTTTTTCTTCCATTTTCGCTATTTATTATAAAGACCTCGTTTTGTTTGCCGGTAACTTTATTAAAGATAAAGCGGCCTGTGAAGATACAGTGCAAAATATCTTCCTCAAACTATGGGATAACAGAAGTAACCTCGAAATAGGAACATCATTAAAATCTTACTTACTAAAATCGGTACGGAATAGCTGTCTGGATGAAATCCGCCATCAGAATGTAGTCGGGGAACATGTTGCTTATTCCTATAGGTCGAACGTATTGGATAATTATGACACGGAAAATTATATTCTGTATTCCGATTTGTATGATAACCTTCAATTGGCACTATCCAAACTTCCCGAAAAAGACAGGGAAGCCTTCGAGTTGAGCAGGTTCGAGAAACTGAAATACTATGAGATAGCAAAAAAACTGGATGTTTCGGAAAGGACCGTAGAGGTACGTGTAAGCAAGGCTGTGAAACAGTTGAAGGTATTATTAAAAGATTATTTTATTATATTTCTTACATTTTTCTGAAATTAATAATGTGACTTTTTTTGAGATAAACGTCTTATATATATAATATGGTAAACAAGCCATAAACATTTTATTATGACATACGACAGCGAATATATAGATACCATCATTACCAAATATCTGGAGGGGGAAGCTACG
This sequence comes from uncultured Dysgonomonas sp., assembly GCF_900079725.1. Lineage (NCBI taxonomy): Bacteria > Pseudomonadati > Bacteroidota > Bacteroidia > Bacteroidales > Dysgonomonadaceae > Dysgonomonas > uncultured Dysgonomonas sp. The sequence goes on along the minus strand of NZ_LT599032.1, from coordinate 3,808,730 downwards.
CAGGAAGAAGTGGAGCAACTTTCGGCATGGATAAAACTAAGTGATGAGAATTCCCGACACTTCATGCAAATGAGGAATATATGGGAGGTGTCTAATCCTGCGTTCGATCCTGATGAACTGGATATGGAAGGTGCACGTAGTCTGGTTATGCAACAAATAAAACAGGAAAAAGCACAGCATTCGCTATTCTATTACTGGCAACGCATTGCCGCCATCCTGATCATACCTTTGCTGGCAATCTCCATATATCTGTATCTTAAGCCTCAGCAGGAGATAAAAATAGCCGAACAAGAAGTTATAGCACCATATGGCACTCGTTCCATTGTCGATCTGCCTGATGGATCGAAAGTTTGGCTCAATGCAGGAAGTTCTATCAAGTTTCCCGCGATATTCAGTGATAATGAGAGGAAAGTCTCATTGTCGGGAGAAGCATATTTTGAAGTAGAATCGGATAAAAAGAATCCTTTCATTGTAAAAACGTCTTCGCTTGAAGTTAAAGCGACAGGTACTGCTTTCAATGTTGAAGCATATGAGAAAGACAGTATGGCAGCTGTTACTCTGGTAGAAGGTATTGTCAATATACTTACAGTTGATAACAGATCAGTAAAACTGGCACCTGAACAGAAGTTGGATTATAATAAACAAAAAGCAGTATATAACATATACGATACGAATACATATAAATGGTGTGCATGGAAAGACGGTGTAATGGTATTCAGGGACGACCCTCTCGAATATGTATTTAAACGTCTGGGACAAGTATACAATGTCGATTTCATAATCAAAGACCATAAAACGGCGGGGTATCTTTATAGGGCAACATTCGAGGGTGAGTCACTTGATGAAATTCTCCGTCTGCTGGAGATGAGTGCTCCTATCAAATATAAAGAAGTGAGCGACAGAAGAAATAAGGACGATTACTACGAGAAACAAAAGATTGAAGTATTTCAGAAATAAGCAATTTGTATATACAGATTATAATAGAACAACCTCTCCTAAGCTGTTATCTTACTTTCGGAGAGGTTGTATTTCTTATCTCTCACATTTTAATCGATCCCCATATGACTCATATTATGATTAACAGGCAAACTGCATGAGTTAACCCGTATTTTCATCGTATTCGACTGTAAAAGATTATCTGTAGCATCGTATGCCGAGATTGCAATAGTATAATCTCCTCTACGGATATAAGTATGATAGACTTCCTGTAAACCGCTCCCCATCACCTGTACAGGAGTGCTACCATCGCCAAAATCCCATAAGGTGTACCCTACCTGCTTAGTTGCTAAATAATCAGATACGGATGTCGAAAATTTCTGGGGAAAACCCATGCAGAAATCCGTATTGCCTTCCAAGTCCATAAAAGTAGCCGCGAAAGTGGCCAAACCCAATTGCACCGAATTTTTCAGATAATCGTTAAATGTTCTAATATCGACAGATAATCCATTTTCGGGATCCATTATTACTACCAGTTTTCGACTCCCCCATTCAATTCCATAGATACGTCCATCTGAATGCATCTGAATGTTAGTCAAAGATATGCCGGGAACTAAAGCGGGACGTTTTGCCGGATCACGCAAATCGGCCCAAGTGATATGATAGAGCTTTGAATTAGATGTATTATTAGTTGAAAAGAAAAGATTTTCTCCTGACATAGAGAATTCCATACCGTATATACCGCCGATGCGCGGGGTATAATAATCATGTCTAACTTGCATATTTGATATTTCTCCGGTCTTAGGATCAAAATCGCCAAAACATAAAGTAACACTTTCTTCAATACCTACACATGCAACAAAACGTGTACCATCGGATGAAAACTTCAGATATCCCGTAGACATATCATCACCAGGATGCTCAAAATCATATTCGTAGACAACCGGAGCCGAAAATCCTGAGGGAGTCAGCTCCCATACATAAAACCTCATTTTATCTTCAGTATAATCCAACGACATAGTCCTGTGTATCAGCCAATAATTATCCGAATTTGTTTTTTTTACGGCTGCTATATTTTCATCAGACCATTCCTGTAATAGCAGAGGCTTGTTTTTCTCTCCAGCCACGACGTCACCTAAACCGTTTCTCAAACTCATATCTACAACCGAATAGGTAATTCCGATGGGTTCGACATCTACCGGAAATTTCTTCGATATGGCATAATATTTCCCTGGACTACCGGGATAAGGGATCACAATACCAGACAGAGTAGAAGTCTCAGATCCAAGGAGCCCCGTACCGTTGGGCATCGGATTTCCGGTACGATCCCATATGGTTTTTCCATCGAAATACATCATTAACTCACCTTGTGGGGAGGAAAGAGTAAAACATCCCGCCATATTTGTCAATTCTCCTGTACCCACTGTGGGCATACCTTTAGTTTCACGCCCTTGGCTGTCTTTTACTGTCAGGGGAATATTGAAATCCAGACTATTCTGAGGAGGTAAGTGCCACCAATAAGTTTCTTTCTGCGCCAACACATGTAAAGCTAAGGCCATTAACAGACCTGCTATCAATATAACTCTTTTCATAATCAATTCTCTTTAATTACAAAAACAATATTGATAAACGAGGATGACGAAATTTCGACAGGGTCTGCCAATAGTCTGAAGGTGAGCTTGCCACGATCTGCCGCTGTTACACTACCATCGTTGATACTTATACTAGAGGCATCTATTATCAATGGATCGTAATAGGTAATTACATAGTCGAGGTCGCCACGGCCATAGAGAGTACCGTCAGGTGTAGAGGGTATAATAGTTAAAGAGCTGTTGCTACTAACGAAAGATGAATTACCCAGACTCGAAAATTGTCCGGCGTATTCCTGATATAGATCAGTTTCTATTTCGTCTCCGATAGTTTTACCCGCCAGAGGGATATTAAATGAAGGGATATGAAAGTATCGTTGGGCACTACCTCCTCCCATTGTAGTCCATTTATCTCCGTCCCATACATAGACTCCCGGTTCCAATCCATCGGAAGTAGTGGCAAGGTTATAGACCATTAATCCGGTATGTCTGATTTTGGTTAAATCTTGATTACTACTGTCCCATTCTTCATCCATGAGTTTGATAAAGGGTTGCAGGGTGGCTTCATTCTCCAGTTCTACTCTGGGAAGCCCCAGCCCGCCACGGTCTGCTGTTACATTAGTAGCATCGGTTATCCCCGACGGCGTTTGTTCTGTATCCTTCAGTTCCAGCAGAGCTGCTTTAGCCGGAGGAAGTCCCGAGCCTATGGTTACCTGTGCCTGCATTGTGAAAAAGAAGCCCGCTAAAATAGCCAGGAAGCCAGAATGCAGCACTCTTAATGTTTGTAGTTTCATATCATAAAGTTTTTTAGTTATTACTCAGATGTACATTGGGGTTGACCGGCAGTATGCAAGGATGCACTTTTAGATCGAGCGTTTTCGACTGTAAGAGATTATCAGCAGCACTAAATGCTGATACCGTGACAGTATATTTTCCCGGGTGGGTATAAACATGCGACTGTTTTTGGGTTCCACTACCTGTTACTCTTATAGGCGCACTTCCATCACCAAAATCCCATTGAGTATAAGCTACCTCCATAGCGCCTATATAAGAAGAAATAGCCATTGTAAATTCACCGGAGGTATTTGTACAAAAGAGAAGATCCCCTTCCATAGCCATAAATGTAGCAGCAAAAGTAGGTAAGCCATAATTGGCTACATGATCTTTCAGTAGATAGTTTTTAAACACCCTGATTTCTGCTGCGGCTCCTTCTTCAGGATCCATAATGACATAGACATTCCTTGTATTTGCTTCTATCCCATATATCCGACCGTCGGAATGCATCTGGATACAGACAACATAATGGTTACTGGCAAATGGAGTTGGTACGAGCTCATCGGAAACAGTACCAAGACTGCGGAGTTTATCCCATGTGAAATGTCCGAGGTATCTTTTAGTTGCAATAGCTGCACTTGGAAGATAAGAAATGAATAACTCCTCTCCAGATAAAGAAAACTCGATACCATAAGGAAGGCACTTATACATATAAGTCGCTTTCATATCAGACACCAACCCCGTTTCAGGGTCAAACTCTCCGGAGAAAACATACGTTATGGACGAATTATCAGTTCCGAGACTTATAAAACGTCGGCCATCCGATGAAAATTTTAAATAACCTAAACTAGAACGTTGCCCCCAATCACCCGTATCCAGATCGTATGTGACAGGTGCTGAGAATCCGGCAGGTGTTAGTTCCCATACGGTCATTGTCATAATAGCATTAGTATAAGCGGGTGCTGCAAGATGCCTGTGTATTATCCAATAATTATCTGATCCTTTTTTTTTGATAGCTGCAATATTATTGTTAAACTCATCATTTTCTGTAGTCCATAATATCTGATCTTTAAGGGCAGGTATCACATCTCCAGTACCTCCGTTCAGACTCATATCTACAACTGAATAAGAAATTAACCCCTCTTCTATATTCCAGGATTCGGTTACACCTTTATGCCCGATAGAAAGTACATAGTACTTTCCGGGACTTCCCGGATAAGGTACGATAATACCGGATTGAGTTCCTTCAGTATAAGTTTCGAAATCAATTCCGGTAATACCGTTTGGCATTGGAGTATGTGTTCTATCCCATATTGTTCTGCCATTGCCATACATCATCAATTCGCCTTTTGAGTTAGATAAGGTAAAACATCCTTCCGTATTAGTCAGCTCAGAGGTGCCGACTGTAGGCATACCTGTAGTTTCCTTTCCCTTACTGTCATTCACCGTAACAGGAAGATTAAAGTTGAAGCTGTTCTGATTACCGAACGTCCACCAATAAGTTTCTTTCTGTGCCGACATGCATTGCCAACAGGCAAGCAAGAACATTATAATAAATATCTTTTTCATATGTTTGTATGTCTGCGTTTATGTATCTTATTTTATAACAAATACAAGGTTTAGGAACGATGATGCTGCAGGTCTGTCAGTTTTTACCTTGTAGGTCATCACACCCTCCTCATCAATGTCTGTTATCTCGATAATTTCGGTGTCATAATATACCACTACATAATCGAGTTCCTTCCGTTGATAAAGTATTCCGGATTCGGGTGAAGGGACACCCGCAAGACTGCTATTAGTCGTAACCCAGTTTGAGGTATTCTTTGTCTCGAGGTACTGTTGTTCGTATTCACCATACAAATCGAAGGTATTTGGCTCCTGTGTTATATCAAGTGGTAGATTGAATGCAGGAGGGTAGAAATAACGAATACTCTCTCCCGAACCGGCAGGATTCCACAAACTACCGTTCCAAATATAGACTCCAGGCTTCAAGCCATCGGCAGTAGTGGATAGGTTGTACACCATAAGTCCTGTATGCTTAGTCTTAGTCATCGACTGATTAGTACTATTCCACGCTTCATCCATGGGATTGATAAAAGGCTGCAGGGTATTATTGTATTGGAGCATTACACGTGGCAACAACAGACCTCCCTTGTCGGAAGTTACATTGTCCGCATTAGCCGGATTACTTTTAACTTCAAGCAGCATCGCTTTCTCAGGCAGAGTAATATCCCCTATAGAAACCTGTGCCAATATGGATAAAGGGAATAAAGATATCAGAAGTGTGGCTGTCAGAATAAAAGTCTTAATCATAACGATTCAATATTTTGTGAGTATCTTTTGTTTGTTTGCATTTTTTCTTTCCGGTAAGCTAATGAGTATATAACATCGTATTGGGTAAAAACAAAGCTGCATAAATCTTTCATTCTATATAAGGCACTTAATAAATCTATTTTCACAAACAGATAGAAAGCTATAAAAGACAAGTATGAAGACAAATACTTAGTATAAATGATAGAAGAAGAACATACGTAAAAGAAATACATCCTTCTTGCAGCCTTGTTCTTTCCAATAGTTATAGTGCAGATTAAGTCCTTCTCTTCAGATAAAAACAAAGCAGAGTATGCTGCCCGAGAATTAATACCGAAAAATCCGATTAATTTGTTTTTTCTAAAAAAAATACGTAGAATCCACGCATATGCGATTATACATGCGGGATAATATTGTACGCAAGGATATACTGTTTTTACCTCAATAAGCGTGGGGAATGCCAGAGGTAATAAATTGGTATAAAATAAATTAGGATTAGGATATTTTACTCTCTCTCTCTCTCTCTCTCTCTCTCTCTCTCTCTCTCTCTCTCTCTCTCTCTCTAGTAAAATAATGCTAACCCCCAAATATTCAGGAGAAAAAGTATAATTATATTTTGCATTATTCTGAGTAAAAAGCATGACTGTTTTGTAAGTTTGTTTATTTGAGTAGGATATATAACTTCCACCCCTTTGATTGCTTTAATTGCAAGCTTATTTTTGCTCTCTCATTTTTGTACAGACAAAGAAAATTCATATGACTTGAAGAAATGTGCACTATTGATAGAATATTTTTTTAAGTTCGTATATACCATCGTATACCAACTCCACAGAAGCGGCAAAGATGGACAAAAATACATATTTATCAGACAAAACTGCACTATTCGACATTTTACATCAAAAAAAATATACTAATCCGCAATTCCCGTTGTAGCTTTTAAGCTAACTCTTATAGCCTTCATTTCATTTTTCCCTCAACACTTATAGACATAAACGAATATCAGGAGGTAAATAGCCAAATTGCCAATTACCTCCTAATACCCTTTATTGACGATTATTTCTTATCAAAATAACCAGAAACTCTCTCCGGACTCAGCATCTGCCAAAGAGATGCAACAGTCCAGCCGGGAGCAAAAATATCATTGTAAAAACCTTTGCCATTTTTCCCGTAATCCCAATGAGTATGTTGTACAACTTCGGGATAATAGCCAACCTTACCTATATCGAACATATGTCCCTCTACAGGCATTAATTGCAGCATAGAGCTTTTTATAACAGACGAAAATTCAGAGAAACGAGGCTCTTTCCGTTCCACTGCCAGCCAATCGAGAATAGTGGCAAATTCAAAGATAAATACATCGATATGGTTATTCTCTACTGAAACATTACCCCAGCCTCTCGACTTGAAACCTACATCACCCAGCATTTGTCCCTGGGCAAACGGCACATCCCACATGTAGTACCACGAAAGGCAGAAGTAAGCCGACTCCTTACACAGGTCGATATAGTGTTCGCGCTCTTTCCCTTTAGTTACAAAAGACAGATAATACATAGCTGTAGAAGCATAAAGCGAGGCTTCTTTATCTTCACAGTTAGCATCGAGTGTGGATGAAAAATAATCCGATTTGGAGATTAATTCTTTTTCGAGATAGACAGCGGTTTTCCGCGCACTTTCCAGATAGTTGTTATCCTTGAAATAGCTATAAGCCATAGTCAGTGGCAATGTTGCCGATGGTGTACTCCCTCCCGAGGCATCTGTAATATTAAAATTATCATTAAACTTACGCGGAAAACTTCCGTCTGCTCCTTGCAGTTTAAGGAAATTCCCCAGTATGTTTTTAATCCGGCTCTCCCACTCAGGGTGCGAACGTCCTTTTTTCTTCTCGTATCGGAGATAGTTCAGAATAGAGAACACTCCTTCCGACTGGCGGCGAATACTGTAAACATTAGGCTCGTCATTATGTGTATAGTCTACAAATTCGCGGAAGAACCCATTGGGAGTAAACCCGTTTGTCAAATAACTATTAAGTACTGCATTCGCCTTCTGTACTAAATCGGGGCGATTATTCTGTTCTCCATATTCCAATGCATTGAATGCATTAATCAGAACACGTCCCACAAATCCGACTTCTGCAGACCCTGTGCTTTTGCAATCATCGGTACGTAGATGTACACCGGAAAAATATTTCAGGTCATACTTATCCACGTAACTCTCTGAAAAGAAATTGGTCATTACCTTTTTTGCCGACTCCGCATTATAACCGGTTTCAACTGTCTGAGGCTTGAATCTGTCATATGAATACGCCCATACATCGGAGACGAAAGCAGAATAATCTTTCACATTTCCTTTTCTTACTTCCCATACAAGATCGCGCGTTTCACCTTTTTCCAGTTTTTCGAAAGCCTGTACAGGTGGGATCAATGTGAGTTTGCGGACATATGCCTTTGGCGCTTCGTGATAAGGAAAGCCAAATACCAAAGTCGAATTCTCGTCAATATTCCGGAAACCTGTATAACCAATTGAAGTTTTCCCTGACAAGATGACCTCTCCCGAAGCATGTTGAGCAATAGTCTCGTCCGCAAACTCATCGATCCTCAATATAGTATAGTAATCGCCTGATTTTTCATTATAGATTCCTGTTAGAGGAGTACTCAGCCGATCCTCCCTTACCTGCCAGCTATCGCTCGTATGGAAAGACGGGGCTTCCTTAGGGGAGCGCATATTGCGGTGATACCAGAATCCCGGCATATAGAACTGGCAATCGCTATGTTTCATTTCAGGGAGCAGATATGCCTGGCTAAAATTGTAATAAGCCCTTTCTTTTGCTTTAATGCTAACTGTGATACGGACCATATCGCCATCTGATGTTAGTTTCCTACTTATCTGCAAAGGCAAATCCGATTCCGACTCCAAATTACCATTATTATCGGCAGTCAGCTTATATGTTACTGATTTATTGCCGGGAACCTTTATCGAAATATTACTTGACAACTGTTTGTCTATAGAATTCGCATTTAGGCAAAGAACAGATGCTATAGCAGTAATAAACAATAATACTTTCTTCTTCATATTTTAGTATAATTTATTTGTAAAGTGAATCAGCGGTTAAAACAGTTAACAATTTTCAGCTAACAATAAAACCTCGTTTAGTTGTAACTTTTTCAAAAAAGTAACAAAAGTAACAGTTATTTCACCCGCTGGTGCAGACTTGAATCTGTGCCTTGCCCAATAGAGCTAAAGGCCTTACCACGCAACACACAGGCTGGAAATCTGCACAAGTTCTAGTATGTAAATGTAACAGTTATTTCAGTTAGCAATTAGCACTTATTGGTCAACAGCTAGCAGTTATTAGTCAACAACGATATTTCATAACCTAATTGCCTCCTGTTTTGAGCTATCAAGTAAAAAAGGTAACAAAAGTAACACGGAAAACAATTAATAATTAAGAATAAAAAATTAACAATTAACTTGTCATACAGAGCAGAGCGAAATATCCCGTCAGTGAATAGTCGTCAGTTAACAACTTGTATCTCGTACCTCTTTACTTATTACTTAAAACTTACTACTTGTTAAAAGGTAACAAAGGTAACACCTTTTGCATGTTATCTTCGTTGTTACCTTTTCATCCGACACACGCTTGTTATCTGCTATGTATAGATAAAATCACATAAAAAAGTTACAGTTATTCTCAACTATTGATTCACATTAAATACTTCTCAACTTTTAACTTCTTATTCCAGTTCTTTTATTTTTATATTCTTAAAGAATACCTCATCGCCATGATCCTGCAATAAGATATTGCCTTCGGTAAGATTTCCGAAATTCGGCCAGTTCTTATATTTACTATAAGCAACAAGAGCATTAAACATCTGGCTATTGCGTTCATATTCCACGACCTTCACCCCGTTTAACCAATGTTCTACTTTATTACCTTTCACAATTACTGTTGCCGTATTAAAGTCATTTATATCAAACTTAAATGAAGCGCCTCTTTGCGATGGTATAAGGTCATACAATGAACCCAGTGTTCTGTTACCTTTTACCCCTAGCTTAGCATCCGGATGATTATCGTCATCTAATATCTGGAATTCACAACCAATAGCAGACCCTTCACCTTTATTCAGGTCAGAATCAACAAAATATTTTACGCCGCTGTTTGCCCCCTTGGTAATCTTGAAATCAACTTTCAGTATAAAATTCTTATATTTTCTTACAGTAACGATATCCCCTCCATTAGCAGCCTCAGCACCGCCACTCTTATGAACCCGGAGTACGCCATCTTTTATACTCCATCCTTTTTGAGGAAAAGCATCGAGTTTAGCTCCTCTCCAGCCATCGGTGGTTTTTCCATCCCATAGCAATTTCCATCCTTCGCGTATTTCTGTTTCGGTCAGTACATTCGGTTTCTCATTCTGAGCCAACAGGCTAATAGTAAATAAAGAGACTGATATCAGTAATAATAATTTTTTCATGTCTTTAATATTTTAAATAATAGATAGAATTTAATGATGTATTCGTATTATAATTAAGTCTTGTTGTTTTGCTTACTTAAGTAATAAACAAGTCTGAAACCCTGATTATACTTTATAAAAGTCCTCCCAACCCTTACGAGGCGGCACTCCTGCCAGCATATCATTTGCGAACGCATTATTGGTGACAACTTTCGTATTCCGGTCAAATTTGATCGGAACATTCAGCCTCTGAGCCATTACCCCTAATGAGAATACCTGGCTAAGCGGACCGAATACTTCGAATGGTGAGCGTGTTTTCTCTTTACCCTGACAGGCCAAAAGGAAATTAGCAAAGTGATTCGATGTACTCTCAGGTACTTCAGGCAATCTCGAAGCCATTTCTTTAGCCTTCTCTTCGGGTATGATAGATAATGTACTACCGTGCGAACCCCCTTTGAAAATCAAGTCTTTCGAATAGATTATTTTTCCGGGATTCAGTTTTCTCGCTTCCATTTTACCACCGGCTACAGTCGGTATATTAGGGTCTAATTCGGAGGCCCCATATCCATTCGGTAATTTTGGCTGATTATTTATACCATCGTACCATGTAATATCTAACGGCGGCATATCGCCACGTCGTGGAAAACGGAACTGTATGGTGGAAGACATCGGGAAGAAATAATCGTTATGTCCTTCCAGCATCACCGGATTGATTTCGTAAGGCAATCCGAGATCAAGAAATTCATGTACCGTATCTAAGATATGTGCACCCCAGTCGCCTAACGCACCCATACCGAAATCGTACCAGCAGCGCCAGTTCCCATAATGATACTTATCGCTGTAGTCGTGATAAGGGATAGCCATCAGCCATGTATTCCAGTCCATACCTTGCGGTATCGGCTGCCCTTCAGGTAATTTATAAATATTTGTATCCCAGCCGTGCCATCTGCGGGGAGAATTCATATGAGCCACCACTTCAGTCACATCCTTTATGATACCTGCTTCTTTCCAAGCCTTAAACTGGAAATAATTTGCTTCGGAATGTCCCTGATTACCTACCTGCGTAACTACATTCGGATATTTCTTAGCGGCCTGCATCATCAATTCAGCTTCGTAGAAGGTACGTCCCATCGGTTTCTCTACATATACATGCTTTCCGTAGGCCATAGCCATCATACAGATAGGAAAATGGGAGTGATCCGGAGTACCTACCGATACTGCCTCTATCTCATTACCCATCTTGTCGAACATTTCCCGGAAATCTTTGAACCGTTTCGCTTTAGGAAACTTACCCATGATTTCCTGAGTATGTTTAGCCCCCATATCCACATCACACAGGGCGACTACATTTGCCAAACCTGTTTTCTCAAATTCCTTGATTATATCGCTGCCACGATATCCGATACCGACGCAGGCAAGATTGATTTTTCCGTTCGCACCATTCACCCGTTTCAGGCTATCCTCGCTCAAAGCGCTCACAGAACCGATACTGCTTATAGCAAGTCCTGCGGTGGCTATTCCCGCCTTCTTTAGAAAATTTCTTCGTGTTACCATTTTTATCTTATTTTCTTATATTTCTTTTCAATAATAATTATCAGAAAGTATATGTTGTTGCTTCAAAGTGCTTCAAAATTTCATGTTTATTTTCAGGTTCTGCAGCAAATAATGCCGTAGATAAAGCCTCCCCCTCAGTGGCAGTATCCGTTATTACGGAAACACCCTTTATTCCCTCTATATATTGTCCCGTGTATGGAGACTTTATATGTTTACGTCCGTAATACTGATTTCCTGATGTTGTAAGACACTTGTCCCTGAGCACTATTTCTTTCAGATGCTCCGGTATTGCCGGAAAGTCGATACCGATTTTCCAACCTTCTCCTACAGGATGATTACCTAATGCCAGCACAGAACTGTTTCCCATATTTACAAGGGCATTTTCCACACCGTTTTCCTGAAGTATATCCCTTATCTTATCTAAGGAATATCCTTTAATAAAACCTGAAAGGTCTAATCTTACACCCTCCTTTCCCAGAGTTATTGCCGAATCCTCTTCCGAAAAGTGGACATATTGAAGAGTATCTATTGTATGTTTATCGGAATTCACAGAAATATCGAAGTAACCTCCTGATAGCTTATGATAACCGACGCACATCTTTATCATCCTAAACAAATCCTTATTTACGATTACCGGTGCATTGCAACCGGACGTATTTATTGCAGCTAATTCACTCAATGGGTCAAAATAATTACCCATTTTTTCAAAGTCCTTCAACCGCCAGTATATAGTTTCTATTATTTCTTTCGATTTCCCTTCCTTTTTGTCGCAAAGTATAATATCTACCCTTGTATTCATACAACTAAACCAGGAGTAGACAACATCCTTGTCTATCCCGATTTGTTTAGATATGAATTGTACAGGCAGCATATTCTTAATATTATTTTTTCGAATTAAATAAACTCCTTAATACATAAAATAGGATACGGACAGCACTCCACGAAAAATATAAAGCCAGAGATGCTATAAATACATATCCCAACGATGTCAGAAGTTCCATAAAAGATGTATTATCATACGTGATAACGGCATACAGATTTGCCAGATTAGCTATAAGGAAGCAAACCAGCCACGTAATTATTTCTGTTTCTTTTCGCTTTGCTGTTATAGTAGTATTCTTCATGATGTATGGCATTAAATATTTACTTATTGCGGCGATGATTTAAATAATCGAGTTTGAATTCATCCGGAAAAGTCAGCATTTCACCTCTTTCGAGAGCCATATCACCCAATAGCGTAAGGGCACTTGCATAATATCCTTCCTCAGCAACGCGGGCCGGCTGTTTTTCTGTTATTACAGCTTCCACAAAGGCATTCATCATAAGGTCTGTGCCGTCTCCCTTGGGTTTATCTCCCAGTATATATTCACCTGTATTTTCTTTTGCTGTCTCAGGAGCCCAGCTTGTTCCGGCAAACGGTAATGTATCGAACAAACTATTTTCAATATCATTTATCATCCGGAGGAAACCCGGTGCAGGAGCAACACTTTCGAAATAATATTTACCTTTTTCCGGCTCAATAGTCCCCAGATGCCCGAGTATCTGCTCTTCCAGTCCGTAAAACTGGTTTGAAATAACCGAATCGAATGTCAGTTTAACTCCATTGTCAAAAACATAAATGCAACTTACATTGTCATAAACTTCCCTCCCGTCTTTCCAATAAGTGATAGCACCATGCCCCATTACTTTATTGGGTATGGACTGTAAAGCCCAGCTACCTATCTGCAGTTGGTGGCAGGCCAATTCAGTCATCAAACCTTTCGAGTATTCACGGTAAAGACGCCAGTTAATCTGCCGTTCCAGCTCCGGGGACGGTACATTTCTTCGCCAGTCGCCATTGCGGAACCAGAATGTCCTGATAGCCTCTATTTCTCCAAAAGTACCGGCATGCACCATTTCCATCGCCTTTATATACCGTGGGTCGAAAAGTCGCTGCTGACCGGAGAAAAATATCCTGCCGGAAGACTTATGTCTATCATACATCGCCAGACATTCTTCTATTGTAAAGCCGATGGACTTTTCGCAGAAAACATGTTTCCCCGCATCAAATGCATCCAGTGCTATCTGGCAATGGGTATTGAGTGGTGTAGCAATAACAATGGCATCTATACTCTTATCTTCGAGCATACGGCGATAATCTGTATAAGTTTTGGCTTTAGGCACCATTTTTAAAGCCTCATCCAGCGATGGCTGATATATATCACATAAAGCGACTATATCTGCTTTCGGATTATTGACCAAAAAACTCATCAGATGGCGTCCGCGCGAACCAGGCCCTACTATCCCCACCTTTATAACAGACTTTTCAGTATGTTTCACCTCTGAGAATACAGAGAGCCAGGGACTGGATACAAACAAAGCTGATGCTCCTGCCATACCCATCTTTTTTAAGAAATATCGCCTGTCTAAAGAAATATCTTCCATAAGATTTATTTTAATCAGTAATAGACAGACAATATTCCGATGCCTGCCTATTACCATTAATGATTTCTATATCAATAACTAAATCATTTTCTTTTTACATCATCACTGGCTAAGCCATATGCGCACCACATAAGCGCAGCTTGTCCATGCATATCTCCGATCAGGCGTTTGCGATTGATATAATGATTATAGTCATTTTTTGTGCCGGTACCTTCACATACATTCCTTAGGTTATAATCTTCATTCAGGTATGTAAGTAATGCTAGCCAGCCTTTACGTGCTGCTGCCCCATATGTTTTCTTATCCAGCCAGCCATTTTTTACACCTACAATCATTGCATATGTAAACATTGCCGTACCGGATGTTTCTCTCCACGAGTTAGGATCGTCGATAAGTTGTCCCCACATACCATCATATCCCTGGTATCGCAATAGGGTTTTCATCATCTTTTTATAAGCTTCTTTTATTTTCTCATTATGAGGATTATCCTTGGGAAGTATCCTTAACAACTCTGCCATTCCCACAGCCATCCAGCCATTCCCGCGTCCCCAGAAGAAAGGAGCTTCCGGTGCATGATAGAACAGTCCGTTTTCGCGTTGTATACGATCAAGATATAAAACCATCTCATTGGCTGATCTATCTATATATTTTTTATCTCCTGTAACCAGATACGCCTGATCCTGAACTGCTGTTATCATAAACATGTCGTCGATCCAGAGGCGGGTTTGCCAAGAGTAACCTTTATCGTGCCATTCTTTTTCATAATCTTTAGGATTCTCCGGCAATATCCATTGACCGTCTGCATATTTCATCCCAAGATCGAAGTATTTCTGTTCTTTTTTCTTCTTATATATCTCTAGCGGTACAGCCCCAAATACATACCAGTCTACAACATTATGCGCGGTAGGGCGCAGAGTGGGTAAAAAATCCTTTTCGGTGGTGAATAACGGATCGAATCTGTCGACCAGTTTGTTGTACAGGTTTTCATCTTTTACAGATTGGGTAAACCATAAAGCCCCAAGCCATGCGCACACATCAGGATAGGTCACAAATGTTACTTTATGTTCAGAATTGATGTTACCCCAATGTGAATGCGGTGTCTGCAGGTATCTCTCTGTAAGCTTTTTACCGATAAATTCAGGTTCACACCCTTCAGGAAAATTTTTCAAATCATAGCTTTGGGCAAATGATAGTTGAGTAGAGAAAACAAATAATAATACAAATATTTTTTTATACATAAAGCTCTTTTTTGTTTTTTAAATAAACTAATACTATTAACCGGCTAAATTGCAATTTCACCGGTTAATAGCATTTAGGTACACAGACTCTAATTTACTCTGTTTTATATTCGTCTGCTACAGCATCTTCCCAGTTATCCCATTTAGGCGCATTAGGATCATAGCCGCTATAGCCATAATTTTGTGCCAGTTGCCCTTTATTGTTGGCAGTAATTTCCTTATTAGGAATCGGCCAATAAATATTTTTCTTATCCATGGTATAGTTAGGATTGCTATTGCCTGTGGCATCAATAGATATAGGACCCTTATTATACATACTGTAGTGATTGATACGTTGATACCAATAGCTACCACCGCTAGCATCCGTACCACTTTGCTTGTCGAAGGTATCCAACTTATATGTGTTACCCCATTCGTCAGGTTTACCACTGCGGGCAAGGCATAGGGACACACGGGTCAACTCCACGTTGCGCCATTCTTCCCAATACAATTCGCGGGCACGTTCGTTTATAATGTCCCCGATAGTAACAGCACTATTGTAAAGTTCGGAACATTTTGCTCTTTTTCTCACTTCATTCACGTCATCTTTTGCTGTTGCATCACCTAAGTAGAACTTAGCTTCTGCACGCAGTAAATATGCTTCTGCCAAGCGATAAAGATACCAATCTGCATTACCGCCATTAGTAGCACCTCTCAACCCGTCAGAACCACTAACGTTAGCATCATTCACAGGGTCATCCAAATATAGTTTGTAGTGAGGAACATCGAACCAGCGACGAATAGTGTCACTGCATAAGAGTTTTCCGGCATCATCGAAAAGTGTAACAGGGTTTCCAAACTCGGAGGACGCTTTATTATTGACACGATAATCTTCCATGCGTACCCAGTTGCCTACTTCCGAACTATGACGCAAGTCTGTTGCATCCATTTTTCCGTTAACCTTCCAGAGGGTATGCGTAGAAAAATAAGTAGGGCGAAATGTGGCAATACCGCGACCAAATGCGCGCATATAATCATACTTTGAATTATAATCACCGCTATTACGTCTTATGTTCATCAATGCCTGTTTCCCATCTTTTGTTTTTACACGGCCATCGAAAAGGAACGGATACAAAATACGCATAGTAAGCATCTTCACAAATGACTCTGCATCAGAACCGCGATTAGGCATCCCCATAATAACTTCTTTATTAGCTCCGATAAGTTTATTTTCCGGGCGATGCATATCCCAGATTACATTACGGGTAATAGGCCAGGTCAAAGGTTCTCCGCCATCGTTGAATGTACCAAAATTATCCTGCATAAGCGAATAGCCGGAACTTTCAATTAATATATCTGTCTGATCTTTGGCCTTTTTAAATTCGCCTAATGCCAAATAGCATTTGGCTAGCAACATACGGCAAGCTCCTTTATTTACCATGCCGATCAGGGACATATCTTTTTGATCAGGTACCCATTCCACAGCAAATTCCATATCCTTAGTTATCATTTCCAATATGGCATCGCGTTTAGTACTGCGATAATTCTGTTTTGGTACTTCCACTACTCTTGTAACAAGAGGTACATCACCGTATTGAAATATCAACGCCATGTAACGAAAGGCACGATGGAAATATCCTCTACCTTTATACATATTCTTTGTTTTTTCGTCCAAAGATTCAACTCCGTCTACATACTGAATAACGGTATTAGCATACATGACACCCTTATATGTGTCTTCCCAAAAGGAATAGATACTATTCGTCCTGTCAAGATTATTCGTAGTATTTTCATCACTGATAGGTGTAAGCATATTGGCAACATCACACAGCATAGATCGTTTGTCTGTAGCTGCAGCAACCATCATGTCGGAAAAAATATACTCTGTTCCCAGTGTAAGCATTTCGTTATGGTCAGTCATCCAGTATAATTTGAGATGGCGGTCGCATATGGCCATTGCCGATTTCAGACCCGACTCGGTAGTAAAAGTGGCTCCGGGCTCGTAAAACGACAGTGGATCGGAATCCAAGAAGTCTTTTGAACATCCGTTAAATAAGATCATACCACCCATAAATATGGCAATATATATATGATTTATTTTATGAATTATTTTTTTCATTTTTTTCTGCTATTAGAGGTTAAAACGTAAAATTCAATCCCAAAGTGTAAACACGCGAAGCCCAACTTCCTGTTTCAGGATCGCCGTACTCCCAATCTTTAGCCCATGTGGCTACGTTGCGAACAGATGCATAAACCTTTACACGTTCTAAAGCATATTTAGAAGTCCATTTTTTAGGGATAGTATATCCGACTGAAATATTTTCGAGGCGGATAAAAGAACGATCGTACAGCATTTGCGCACCTTCAGCGCCTGTAGGTCCTTTAGCTTCAATACGTCCATATTTGTTAGTTGGATTGTCTAAAGTCCAGTATTTTTTCGCAGGTAAATTTGCCAAAGCGTAAGCCATACGTCCACCATCATCATCATTGTTAAGGTAGTTACCTGACAAACTTTTGTGTCCCATATAAGAATAGATGTTGAAAGAAACACTAAAGTCTTT
Organism: uncultured Dysgonomonas sp.; assembly: GCF_900079725.1. Classification (NCBI taxonomy): domain Bacteria; kingdom Pseudomonadati; phylum Bacteroidota; class Bacteroidia; order Bacteroidales; family Dysgonomonadaceae; genus Dysgonomonas; species uncultured Dysgonomonas sp. The sequence continues at coordinate 3,790,914 of NZ_LT599032.1, read as the reverse complement.
CCATAATGTAAACTCGTTGCGTAAAGACCAGTGGAACGGGGGGGAAGTTTGTCCGAGAAATTCTTTATCGTTATCGTTATATACAGGCGTAACAGAGCCATCAGCATTTACTATATCGTCGGCAGTATAGCTGTTTGCCACTTTGGGATCGCCCGGCTTTTGTCCATATCTTGCAGCCTCTTCTACCTCATCTTTCTGCCAGATTCCGGTAACGCGATAATCCCAAATTTCACTAATAGCCTTTCCTATAAACCATTTGTTTGTTTTATCATCTGCTTCCTTCGATCCTATCACATTTCCTTCCGCATCCAAGACGTCTTCACGTCGGTAGTCGGTATGCTTAATAACATTCTTATTATACGAAAAGCCCAGTGTAGTGGTCCACTTAAAATTTTCATTATCAATATTAAGGGTGTTAACCGAAATCTCGACTCCGCTATTGTCTACCTGTCCTAGATTGGTTGTAATATAAGGAAATGCGGTAAGTACCAAAAGGCGTTGCCTCATAATCATATCAGTGGTTTGCATGTTATAATATTCGAGAGTACCTGATATCCGATCATTCAGGAATCCAAAATCAAGTCCAAAGTTCCACGATGCGGTTTTTTCCCATTGTAGATTCGGATTTGCCATGCGGTCAGCCATCAGGTAACGTAATTGATCCAGCTCTCCATTAGCGTTGATATAACCTTGCGTTTTTCCGGCTCCTTCATAAAGATTGGCCAGTGCCTGATAAGGGTCGCTCAGCGATCGGTTACCATTTTTACCATAAGACATACGCAACTTACCGTTATTCATAATGTTGCTCCATTTGAAGAACTTTTCGTTTGTGAATGTCCAGGCTGTTCCTATAGATGGAAAAGTAGCATACTTATTAGAGGCACCAAATCCTGAATACCCATCTCTGCGAACAGTTCCGGTGAGCATATAGCGGTCATCATAGGAATAAAACAAACGCGCAAACAATGCGTCAGCCGTTTGGTGTCCATCACTAGACGAATAACTGCTGTTCTCTTTGGTACCATTCTTAGTATTGTGGAATCCCAAGGCATCTGAAGGCAGAATATTGCGGGCTTCGATACGGTCTTTCCATGATTGTTGTTCTTCAGCTTCTTGTACGAGTGTGAGTATCACATGATGTTTTTGATTAAAAGTGTAATCCCAAGTAATGTTATTATTGAGTGACCAGTCGAAACGTTTGGTCTGCTCACGGTTTGCACCGCGCGACTTAGGATCCGAACCCGGCAGATCTGCCGACATAAAATAACGATCGTAAAAAAACTGATAGCGCGGCGAAGCATTGAACGAATAAGTAATATTAAAAGGTAACTTTATTTTTGCATTGAAAATACTGTTGAGAGTAGTATAACCTTTCTCCAATTCTAAATATTGTTTCTGAAAGTCATAATTGTACCCCCTTTGGCTATATTCCGAACTGAGAGGATACTGCACAGGATTTCCATACTCGTCAGCATAATCAGCATAAGGGCTATTTCGTAATGTTTGATCTTGATCCATATCAATATTCCCATCAGAACGATCCTGAAAATTCACATTAGCTCCGATTTCGAACCAGTTAGTTATCTTCGTATCAACCTTCATATTAGCTCGTACAGACGTATATCCATCACTTCGTATTATTCCCTCATTCTTCAGATATCCCATTGAAAAATAATAGTTTGCCTTTTCTCCGGCTCCACTTACACTAGCATTATAGTCTTGATTGAATCCTGTACGAAAGGTATGTTTAGCCCAATCTACAGTTCTACCTGCAAGATAATTTTCTAACGCATTACCTGAAAATCCTAATCGTTTAGCCCATATACTCAGATCAGACTCTCCATCATCGTTAGATGTATAGCCTCTCCAGCTATCTAGAGAAACACCTGATGGGAGCTGATCAGGACGAGTGAAATATCCTGATTTATCAGCATAAACACCTGACTGGTATGCTTCATAGTCTCCAGTTTGAGGATTCACTCCGTAAGTATTCTTTGTATACCAATCCTGACGATGTTGCATATAATCTCCTGTACCAAATCGTTCACGATAGTCACTTCTGTCCGAAAGGCCAAAGTTAGCGCTGACGTTTATAACAGGCTTTCCTTGCTTCCCTTTTTTGGTAGTAATAATAATTACTCCACTTGCCGCTTTAGAACCATAAACGGCGGCGGCTGAAGCATCTTTGAGTATATCTATCTGAGCAATATCATCAGGATTAATTTCAGATAATTCACCATAGAATTGCATTCCATCCAGAATAAGTAGAGGATTATTATGCCCTCCATCTGTATAAAGAGAACGCTGTCCACGGATTTCCATATTGCCTCCACCTTTGGCTGACGCGTCATAGCCGACCTGCAACCCCGGTGTACCGCGTAAGATATCCTGAACAGTTTTAGGGTTTTCCATAGCAAGATTATCAGGTCGGATTTGGATGACGGACCCCGTCAGGTCCTTTTTTCTCATAGTACCATATCCTACTACTACAACTTCTTCAAGATTAAGAGCACCTTCACTCATTACTATTTCATAATTGGAACTCTCTGTTATTTCCAGCTCCTGAGTAGTATATCCAATATAAGAAATTACAAGCGTACCTTTAGAAGGGACACTCAGCTTAAACTTACCGTCCACATCCGTCATAGTTCCCAGAGTAGTGCCTTTTACCGCAACTGTGGCTCCAATTACAGGCTCTCGCTGATCATCCAGCACTTTCCCTGTAATATTTTTATTACTCGTCTGCGCATTCAGATGAATGCATAAAAACATGCTGTATAGAATCAGCATACAAAATCTAATTTTTGAAATCATACAATACAGATTTATGGTTTAACTATTTACAATTGATATATTTCATAGGTATAAATAATTGGGTTTCGTTAGGTATAATAGATTTATCTCTAATTATTAATCCTCAAATTATCAGAAAGATTAATTGAACGAATTCATTAATCCCTGTCATTTCATTGATTTTCCATAGGCATAAACTTTGGGGTTATCTAATTAATTTTTAAGTATATAAATAGATGATTTTCATCTTTATTTCATGATACTATGATTACCAGTAAACACAAAAACCTTCTTCCGGGAACAGACTTGTTCCACGGAAGAAGGTTTTCTTAAAACTGAAATAACTGGCCGGATTGTATTTACGACATCCGGTCTGTTGTTTTTTCGCCCTTTTTTTATTAAGATTATAACATTCTCTCTCTCTAACAAAATACTGTTAACAGACAAATTTTCAAGCAAAAAAATGTCATTCACAATCATTGTATTTTGTATTATATGGAGCATATATTATAAGTATAAAGGTTCTTCTTTTTGGTATTCTTTAAATGAAGTTTCAAAGGAAAAGAATTCTGTATCAAACAAGCAAAATAACCTGTGCATTAAAAGAGAAATTCCGGTCAACACATCCTCGTTGACTAAAAAACACCATTTTTTATTTTATTTTTTACATTCCTGATATAGACAGATCATTCTAAGGTCACTACTACCGGCTTTAAAATATCACCGTACACCTGCATAACCGGCGTTGCTTCATTTGTAAACCGAACAGAAGCAATATACATGTGTCTTGGGTGGATCTTTTCCTGATTGTTATGGGCATGAAATACAATTCTCAACTGCCCTTCTTTATCTTTAAACATAGCACTATGTCCTACACCAACAAGACTGTCCGGCTTTTGAAGAATTGGATTTTTGTCATATTTCGTCCAAGGCCCCATCGGAGAAGTGGCCGTAGCATAACCTACTCCGTAGAAAGGACTTTCGTAACTATTTCCCGAATAAGTCAGATAATATACACCCTCATGTTTGGTAACAAAAGCACCTTCATTGACACGTGGATGTACTTCCTCCCATGATTGAGAAACATTAATACATTTTGTTAAAGTTGGGAGCTTGATAGTTTTAAGATCATCCTCTAATTCAGCCACCCAGATATTAAGTCCGTCGTTAAAGCGGTCGAAATACAAATAAGGCTTGCCATCATCGTCGATAAACAAGGAATTATCTATACATTTTTCATCAGCAATCATCGGTTGTTTCTCATCCTGTACAAAAGGACCAAAAGGAGAATCGGCTACAGCCACACAAATATGTTCGTCAGCCGAGTAATACATGAAAAACTTATTCTTTTCTTTTATATAATATACCTCAGGTGCCCAAAACCAACGTTCACCCCAGGAATCCTTCTGATGCAAAGCCAGTGATCCAGCTTTTTTCCAATGTACCAAATCGGCAGATGTATACACCTCTATACCTTCTTTGGCTTGTGTACCATATGCATAGTAAATGTTTTCATGTAACATAATAAATGGGTCTCCTAGAGAGATTGCCTCTATCTTATCTTGTTTGACATTTCCATTATTTTGGCAAGATGCAAAACCAAAGCTAAACAATGCGGCTATTAGAAAATTGAGTATTTTCATTTTATCAGATCTTTCTTCGTTTTTCAATATTGTTTAATAATTTTCTCTTTGCAGATATCTTTAATTCAGGTAGAAAAAACTATACACAAATTTAGTAAGAGCAAAATATGCCTGAGAACACTTTTAAAATAAAAAGAGTAAAAATCGGTCAACAAAGCCCGTTTGACCGAAAATTATCATACATTGGTTATTTTTTATCACAAATATGCTCGGCCACTTATATTACCGATTCATATATAAAGTAATTTTACTTATCAAAAAATGTTTGCATACATATGAGCATCGTTAAATATATCGTACTATCACTATTTCTCATAACCAATTTATATTTGTACTCCCAGATAGAATCGGATTTTCATTTCAAAAAAATACAAGTTGATGAAGGATTGTCTGAGAATGCGGTTTATTGTATACTACAAGATTCGAAAGGATTTATGTGGTTTGGGACAAAAGACGGGCTGAATCGGTTTGATGGTAATAACTTTCGTGTTTTTCGTCATAGTGAAGAAAAGATAAATTCAATAGGAAATAATTTCATTCGATGCCTCATAGAAGGAAATGACCGGAATCTTTATATTGGCACCGATGCAGGACTATATATAATGGATCCGATGGAAGAAACATTTAAAAAAGTTACCGGAACAACAAATAGTGAAAAAATTTATTTGACATCTGCTATCAATGCCCTCTACCAGGATCAATCCGGTGATATCTGGATAGCATCTATGAATCAGGGCATATTCAAATATAACCCTAAACAAAAGAAACTTTCGAGAATAGAACTTTCAAGATACAATTTGGATAACAATGCCAGCTGGGCGATATATGGAGACTTATCGGGTAATATTTGGGTGGGAACCCGTCTTGGCTTACTTAGATATAACAAGGAAACAAACAAACTAGATCCTATAGAGTCCATGTTTGGTTTCTCTGAAAACTTCTCTTATGAAACCTTATCCATCATGGAAGACAATAAAGGCAACTTGTGGTTGGGCACCTGGTCCAACGGGCTTTGCCTGTACGACAAACAATCGAACAGCCACATATCGTACCTGGGCCGGAACGATATATTTCAGTACGTAACACATATCAGAGCTATTTTCCAATATGATGACAGATCCCTATATATTGGATCGGATGACGGATTGTACCTATTCGATTTGGAGACAAAAAAAGCCAAGAGAGTAGATATGCCCCAACTACAGCATAGCCTCAGCGATCAGAATGTATATTCGATCTATAAGGACAAAGAAAACGGAATATGGATAGGAACCTATTTCGGAGGCGTAAACTATCTGAATCCATCTCAATTGAATATTGAGACTTATTATCCGGACCGTCGTCCCGGAACTTTATCGGGGAAAGCGATCAGTCAGTTTTGTGAAGATCGGTTCGGAAATTTATGGATTGCGACCGAAGACGGAGGCATCAATTATTTCAACTCTGTAACCAAAAGTATCAGCCAGCCAATAACAACATCCTATCACAACACGCATGCATTGCTATTAGATGGAGATAATTTATGGATAGGTACATTTTCGAGAGGCATAGATGTATATAATACCAAAACCAGATCTTTGACTAACTATAATAGTATAAGCGGAAACAAAAATACATTAAATGACAATTGTGTTTTTTCATTATATAAAACCAGTAACGGAGATATTTATGCCGGCACCCCGGTAGGATTAAATAAATATAATAAGACGACCAATAGTTTTACACCTATAGAAGCCATTGACGGTTTTATCTACGACATAAAAGAAGATCATTCCGGAAACTTGTGGCTGGCAACATATGGCAACGGTGCTATAAAGCTGGACATTAAAACAAACAAATGGATATATTATGACGCCATACTAGATAGCAAGAATCCCATCGTAAAAAGTAAGTTGACCAGTGTGTATATAGATAGCCAGAGAAGAATTCTTTTCTCTAGCGAAGGAAAGGGCCTTTTTATTTATGATGCAAAAAAAGACAATTTCACAAATATATCTGAATCCGATGGCTTGCCTAACAACGTCGTTTACGGCATTCTCGATGACCCTTTTGGAAATCTATGGATCAGCTGTAACAAAGGATTAGCTTGTTTCAACCTGTCAGCACCTCAGAATTCAATACTATACAACAAAGAGGATGGACTACAGAGCAATCAGTTTAATTATAAGTCAAGCTACAAGACCAAGAACGGAAAATTCTATTTTGGCGGTATAAACGGTTTTAATTCCTTTTATCCCCAAGACCTCAATGCAAACAAGAATATAGTAGTACCACCTGTAGAGATTACCGGAATAAGCCTATTCAGTAATTCTGATACCGAAATAGAAGACGAGATACAGATCAAATTAAACAAGGGACAAAAAATTACACTTCCATACAATAAGTCATCCTTTACGATATCATACGTAAGCCTGAGTTATGTCACTCAAACAAAAAATCAATATGCATATAAATTAGAAGGTGCAGATACAGATTGGAATTACACAGGGAACAATAAGAGTGTGACATACGTCAATCTGCCTTACGGGAAATATTGCTTCTGGATAAAAGCAACAAATAATGATGGTTTATGGAACGAAACCGGGGCTAAAATAGAAATAGAAATACTACCCCCATTCTGGCTTTCATTACCTGCAAAGGCATTATACTTCATAATACTTATATCTTTAGTATACGTTATTATGTCTTATTATTGGGCGAAAGACAGAAAGAAACGGCAACAACAACTGGAAGCATATAAAACAGAGCAGGAAACTCTGGCCTTCAAGTCGAAAATAGACTTCTTTACAACCATAGCTCATGAGGTAAGAACTCCGCTAAGCCTTATTACAGCGCCATTGGAGGAAGTTATTAATACAAACGAAGATAATAGTGAGACAAAACAAAACCTTCTCATAATAGAAAAAAACTGTAACCGGTTGACCGTTCTTATCAATCAATTGCTCGATTTCAGAAAGATGGACTCAACTGTATATGTTGTAAATCCGGGAGACATAAACCTCAAAGAATTTGTTTATGAACTATACGAACGCTTCAAAAAAACAGCTCAGCGAAAAGAAATAGACTTTATATTAAATTTACCTCAGGATAAAGAAATCAGGATAAATTCCGATGTCGATGCTTTGACAAAAATAATCGGTAACCTACTGACAAATGCATTGAAGTACACCAAGAACCAAATTATATTATCTTTAGCCTGCAACAGTGATAAATCATATATCATAACTGTCGAAGATAACGGAAGAGGAATATCTGACGACCATAAATCGCTGATATTCGATCCGTTTTTCCAAGTACAGACGGACGATCGTAATATAGGGACGGGCCTGGGATTGGCTTTAGTAAAAAATCTGACTGATATTCTGGGGGGAACTATCGATGTAGCCGACAGGAAGGATGGTGGAACGGTATTCATTTTCCAATTTTCCGATATAGAACCATCATTCGACAAAACACCAACTCTATTACCTGATCAATCCATAACTCTTACGACTGAAAACACACCACATACAGAAGTAGGATTTCAATATTCAATCCTGATTGTTGAAGATAATCCCGAGATGGCCTTATTTATAAAGAAGACCTTACTTAGTGAGTACATAGTCGATTCTGCTCCAGATGCCACAGTAGCATTATCTCTACTTGAAGAAAAAAGTTACGATATCATTATTTCAGATATAATGATGCCGGGCATCGATGGAATTTCTTTTACAAAGAAACTGAAATCAGATATTAGCTACAGCCATATTCCTCTAATATTATTATCTGCCAAAACGGAAAATGCAGTAAAGATAGAAGGTTTGCTTTCCGGAGCTGATGTATTTATAGAGAAGCCGTTCTCTACCTCTTACCTCAAGGCTCAAATTCTAAGCCTGCTCGAAAATCGCAAAGCAATGCTGGAAGCGTTCAACCGTTCTCCATTAACGTCATATTCAGTTCTTGTCTCCAACAAAAATGACGAAATATTCCTCAACAAACTAAATGAAGAAATAGAGAAACACATATCGGAAGAAAATTTTTCTGTGGAATCACTGACTGGTATACTCAATATCAGCCGTTCCAACCTGCAACGAAAACTGAAAACAATAAGTGGTGTAACTCCCGGCGATTATCTACGAAACTACCGCCTAAGAAAGGCTTGCAAGTTACTGATTGAAACAGATATGCGAATCAATGAGGTTGCTTATAGCATAGGTTTCAACTCTCCATCTTATTTTACGAAAGTCTTTCAGAAAAATTACAATATGTTACCTAAAGAATTTGTAAATAAACATTTGAATGAAGATAGGGAAAAGATATAATACACTATAATACAAGAAGATAAACTCTACAACCTAATATTATCTAAAAGCCGGATTGCAGGAATACGCCTGATGCTTATCGTAGGAGTATTTTAGCTGATAATTTAACAAAATAAAAGTTAGTATACATATTATTACGAAAATCTACCATTGTGTAATTATTGACTTATCAAAATTAATACTATTTTTGCAACTGTATATTGTAAATAAGACGACCCATTAAATAATTTACCTTTTGGCATTTGTACGAAGAACAAATGCTGCAATACTGTTTCCGTAGCATTTACAATTTAATGTTATACTAATTTAGATTGTCATAATACTGCACGTATGAGCAATAAGGCAAGAGAGAACGTAGCTGACTCTGTACAGAAAAGGTACCGTAGAACTAAAAAAGACATTGAACAATCCTTGTTCGATGCTGCTATTACATCAATAGAAAACATAGGTTTTAACAACCTAACAGTCAAGGCTCTTACCCAGGAAGCCAAAATTGATCCACCTGTATTTTACAACAGGTACAAAGATATGAACGACTTTCTGGAAAAATTTGTTCGTAACTATGACTATTGGCTAAATGATAATATAAATTTCAATCAGGATAATCTTCATCCGGTAGCAAACGCCCACGCGACCATAAATGCGATTACTGAATCGCTATTAAATGATACTTGTATGCAAAGACTAATAGCATGGGAAATAAGTGAAAAAAATTATATCACCCAGCGAACTGCACAAAACAGGGATATTAGCTCTAAGCATATTATGAGTTTTTTTGACGAAAAGTTTAAGAACTGCGACATTAATTTCTCACATGCATCCTCACTTATTATAGGTGGAGTAATATTTCTGATATTACATAGAGAAGCAGGTACATTTAATTCTATAGATTATACCGAACAAAAGAATATTGCAGAGCTAAAATTAAATATAGAAAAAATAATACTCAAAATATTTGATGATTATGAAGAGGAATTACCATCTGCAGATATTCCTCCATCAAAACAACAAGCTGTAAGCATTGCAAAAAAACTAATAAAAAATAATGTCGAATATGATATTATAAAAGCATCGACAGGCTTAAGTGATAATATATTAGAAAAACTTTATAAGAATCATTAGACTATCACTTCCTACACAGAAACCACATATCACAAAACTATGTATGTATCAGTTTAGTCAGCTGTAGAAAATTCAAAAATAAGCTTCCTTCAACAAACTGTATCTTCATCTCCATAAATCCATTAACACAAATGGATAAAAATCTTACATTCTAGAAAAAAAATCCTTTCAACTAAATTCATCTATTGGCTATCGAATAAATAGAATAAAATTATATATAATCAATTATATATATAATACTATCTACAATATTCCAATACTAATATCCATCCTCAAAATATACATTTTAAATAAAAAAATCAAACAACTGTTTTATAACATATTATAACAACAAAATGGTTCTACAGATATCTGTAGATAATATAATATATATACAATTATATATTCACGTAATATTAGAACACAATAGTCACATTTTTTTATATATTTATAAATAAACAAATTAAACACAATTGATGTTAATAGGTAATAAAAAGTATAAGATATTCACAACCTAAAAACTTGTACGATGAGAATAACAATATGCTTACTGTTTTCCATTTCACTTCTTACTTCATGTGTCAGAGAGTCTCTCCCGGAATGCCCTTATCAGTATAGCATACAGCTAGTTGTAAAGGATAAAAATTATCTCAACAATTCGGGAACAGAAGGAAATATTGTTGACGAAAACCTGCCTTTCAATCAGTATATATCTAATATATACTATACATTAGAGAATGTAAAAACAGGCAAAACAGATAAAAAGTCGCCTATAAATAAAATATTAGGTGATGATAAAAACACTAATATAATTCTGGACCATATGCCCGACGGGCAATACCTACTGACTGTATGGGGGAATGTGAACGAATCTATGATAGAAACTCTGTCTCTACATAGTGATAATACAGAAAGTACTGATATATATATATCGGTGCTGCCACATTGAATATCATAAACGGACTAGCACAGGACACTGTTTTAGGAATGGACCGAACAAAGGGCAAGCTATTAGTAAAAATGAACAATCTTCCTGAATCGATTATTAAAATCGATCAAAATATTTCAAATATATACAAATATATAAATGCGCAGCGATTATATCGGGATATGGCCGATGTGAAAAGCACATTTAGGAAAAGCACACAAGTATTAGATAAAATATCTTCATATCTGGCCCCTACGGTTAACGGCGAAACATCAAAATTAACCATCTCTTTTTATACAACAGAAAATTCCTCTCCAACACTGACTCTGCCATCTATAGATCTGGAAATCAACAGAAATGAAATAACAGAAGTCACAGTCAATTATAATTCCACACAAGACGAAATCGAAATATGGGTCTACATTGATAGTGAATGGACCCTTGTAAAAAGACTGAATATAAGTGAAATCGAAATATAAGATCACATACAATTAGTTATTTATTAGGTTTAATTTTTAATTTTTAATTTTTTATTGTTATGAAAAAGACTTTTTTTCTGCTTTTTGCAAGCATCGCTTTTTTTGCTTGCTCTAGTGACGAACAAGCTATAGACAATGGGCAAGACCCCGAAGGCTTAGTGTTTGAAATTGCTGCAAAGACACAGCTTACTACAACAAAAGCCGGAACCCCTGTATATAGCCAGGATGCATCACAAAGTGTTACACGTGTATCTGTTCACGCCTTCAAAAGTAATGGTACAGACTATCTCTATGTAAAAACATACGATATCTCCGACTGGACTGTAGGTTCTACATTCAAACGCTACGCTGTGCCGATCGGGGACAAATTAGACGCCGGCGATTACAAGTTCCTTGCAATAGGACGCGATGCATCAGATTTATACCAGTTGCCAACATTGAGCTCCACCACCAAAATAGAAGATGTAACAGCAACTATCGCAGCATCAGGCGACGAATCCGAAATTTTTGCAGGAATGGTTCAGGCACAAGTATTATCACAAGGTACACGCGTCAGCCTCACTATGACCCGCAAAATAGCTGGTATTTTGGGATACTTCAAAAATGTACCACAGATGCTGGATGGTAAAACAGTAAGATACCTCCGTCTGTCTGCCAGCGCAGGAAATAAAGTCGTAAATCTGGGATCTGGAATCGGTTCTACAGCAGCAACCACCTACAATATTATCAATATTGACCTAAGCACCCAAAGTGTTGCAAATGAAATGTATTCCGGAAACGATTTATCTTCTGCCGGAATTGTCAAATTGCCAAATTCTCAATTAAGCGGAGCATACATGATCCCGGTAAGTGGAGTTACATTAACCCTTGGTTTGTATGATGCCGCCAATGCCGTGATCAAAACATGGTCGGTAAGAGATGGTGCTTCCAGCACATTTAACATTACAGCCAACCACTTCTATTCATTAGGAGTAAAACATAAACCGGGAACCACAACAGGATCAGACCCTGGCGATCCGGGAGATGACGACGATGCTATTGACTTATTACAAGACCAGACTATAACAATCACTATAGATCCAGCTTGGAATACAATACATCCGTTAACAATACAATAAACAATAAATAAATGAGGCTGCCCGAAAGGAACATCTGCTTTTTGGGCAGCCCCATAAAAACGACAAAGCCGTTATGAATAATAATATCTGTTTCAAATATGCAAAATGGCAGTGCTTACTGTGTAGCATTGCAATTTTAATGCTCTCAGGATGCTCTCAGAATGAAATTGCTGAAGAACCAGACCGACAGATAATATCTGTACCTGTCGAAATAACCGGCTTGCAAACTAATAAGGAAAAATCGATAGAGACACAGCCATATACAGTCAATAGAGTATTACTGCTCCCTTTCAAAAAAATAGATGAGAGTATATCTGCCAACAACGAGAGCAATTTTGCACCTGACTATACAGCAGCCAGACAGGTTAATGTAAGCGCTCTGACTTCATATATGACAATGCTGAGCCTGTCAGCCAACTCTACTTATAAAATACTGGTAATAGGATACAACCAGAATGATTATAATTTCAACGACCAAAGCAACGTAAATAACAAATTNTCAGGCACAAGTATTATCACAAGGTACACGCGTCAGCCTCACTATGACCCGCAAAATAGCTGGTATTTTGGGATACTTCAAAAATGTACCACAGATGCTGGATGGTAAAACAGTAAGATACCTCCGTCTGTCTGCCAGCGCAGGAAATAAAGTCGTAAATCTGGGATCTGGAATCGGTTCTACAGCAGCAACCACCTACAATATTATCAATATTGACCTAAGCACCCAAAGTGTTGCAAATGAAATGTATTCCGGAAACGATTTATCTTCTGCCGGAATTGTCAAATTGCCAAATTCTCAATTAAGCGGAGCATACATGATCCCGGTAAGTGGAGTTACATTAACCCTTGGTTTGTATGATGCCGCCAATGCCGTGATCAAAACATGGTCGGTAAGAGATGGTGCTTCCAGCACATTTAACATTACAGCCAACCACTTCTATTCATTAGGAGTAAAACATAAACCGGGAACCACAACAGGATCAGACCCTGGCGATCCGGGAGATGACGACGATGCTATTGACTTATTACAAGACCAGACTATAACAATCACTATAGATCCAGCTTGGAATACAATACATCCGTTAACAATACAATAAACAATAAATAAATGAGGCTGCCCGAAAGGAACATCTGCTTTTTGGGCAGCCCCATAAAAACGACAAAGCCGTTATGAATAATAATATCTGTTTCAAATATGCAAAATGGCAGTGCTTACTGTGTAGCATTGCAATTTTAATGCTCTCAGGATGCTCTCAGAATGAAATTGCTGAAGAACCAGACCGACAGATAATATCTGTACCTGTCGAAATAACCGGCTTGCAAACTAATAAGGAAAAATCGATAGAGACACAGCCATATACAGTCAATAGAGTATTACTGCTCCCTTTCAAAAAAATAGATGAGAGTATATCTGCCAACAACGAGAGCAATTTTGCACCTGACTATACAGCAGCCAGACAGGTTAATGTAAGCGCTCTGACTTCATATATGACAATGCTGAGCCTGTCAGCCAACTCTACTTATAAAATACTGGTAATAGGATACAACCAGAATGATTATAATTTCAACGACCAAAGCAACGTAAATAACAAATTCAGCATAGGATCTGTAAACAACCCTACCCTATTGAACAATATACAATTACTTACAAAATCAGCGGCCTCTGTGCCTGAATTTTTCATTGCAACATGTCAATCCTACAACAACACAAACATTATCGGAGAATACTTTAAGCCCTCGCAGATAAAAACATTAAAAGGCAACTTAACTCGCCTCGTAAGCGGCCTTAACATAGAAATAACAAATATCCCTACCTATGTTACTTCTATCACTTTAGTTGCAGAAAAGCTAGTAAAGGGTATACAGCCTGTCAGCACTATCGCAACCGTTGTCCAATTGGCTAGCGATGCAGACAACCTTAAAACATTTTCGACACAAATCCCGGCTTCGGCAAAGGTGAGTTTCAATCACTACCTTCTACCGACACTGGATCTAAATAAAACTAAACTTTATCTGGATGTGAAATATGGCGTTTTCACAGAGAGATATATTATTAAAGTACCCGATACAAGCGGAGTATCGTCCGGAAATAGCATCATATTTTCACCTAATCATGTTGTAAAAATATCCGGAAATTACTCGAACATAAATATCGGGTTTGTTCTTAGCTATAGCATAAATCTGGACGATAACAACTGGGACGGCATACAATAACCCGAATAAAATAAAGTAGCATATGAAAACAAATATATTACTATACAGTATATTAACATTGATTCTTCTGGTAAGCTGCGATAACAGGGAAACGGATGACTTAATAGATATAGATAAAAAAGAAACCCCAACATCAAACAGTAAGGTTCCTGAAGGCCATTTTGTAGTCAACTTCGTAACATCAACCTTTGATATACAAACAAAAGCTGCAGTAAGCGGTCCCGACGGAAGGGTGCAACACATCCGATATATAATTTACAAATCGACTGGAGAATATGTAAAAGAAAAAATAGTATTATCACCGGCACAGGGCATCCCAACATGGCCTCTTGCCGTAGTAAGGGACACTTTACCTAAAGGAAATTATTCCGTTGTATTTTTGGGCAATATAGAGAAAACATTATTCCCATATTCGACAAGTAGCTCTTCGCAGAACTATGCAGAGGTGCTGACCAACTATAAGGGTAGCTATAGCGATGCACGCATCATACTGCCGCCAGCCGAATTCACGGACAGAACAGAATACTACTGGGCTAATGTGGCTTTTTCGGATACCAATCCAAATCCAAATATATTATTGCAACGTATCATCGGAGCAGCTAAACTAGAGCGTGTATTTCTCGATGGTCAGGATGCATTGAATCAGTTAGTGAACAATATAGTAACCCAAATAGGTTACAAAAATATAATACGAACAACTGTACAAGGGGCATTGCCCGGGCTATTGCGAGCCGTTATTGGCCCCATACTAGGTAACGCTGTAGCTGGTCTGGCTGCCTATGTAGATAGTCTGGTAAATGTCGAGTAGGTCGGGGGCATTACTGCCCCTTTCCCCTCTAAGAACCGTACGTGAGAGTTTCCCCTCATACGGCTCAAGCAATTCAAAATTTCTATTATGAAACCGGCTCATTTCTTCTATTTTTAAGTAATACACTTCTGCGACAACTATCATGTACTAGAGTTCTTTTGATATGGTTTTCTATGGTTTGTTCCATGATACTCCATTCTTTCTCTCTGTTTATTAAATTCTCGCAAATTGGACAAATACGGTTTTGTTTTTCCCAGATATATAGGAGTGACCTTCTGCCTTTAAGGGTGTTGAGCATCTGATAAGTTTCTCTTTTATCAAAATATTCAGCCCACTCTGAGTCATATGGATTAGCCTCTGATCTAATCTTCACATAGGATTCTGTTTTTGTATTGGTTAGTCGCTTTAACGAGAAGTACTCACCATTCTTTTTACGACTATCACTTACTGAAAAAGTCCAGCTTCTACCATTTACCCTATGATAGTATTTATTGGCAACCCAATATTTTCCTTTAGCATTATGTCGTCTTTTCGACCACCTCCATAGTTTTCTGAAAATTTCAAAATCTGCTCTACCGAATATTTCTGATGCTATACTATATTTATAATAGTTAGCCCAACCTATAAGCATCGGGTTTAAAAGTCTTATAATTGTCTCTTGTTTCGCCATTTTATTTGTTTCAATAATATGTCGAACCTTATCCAAAAAGACTTTTACCTTTTCTTTTGATGGTCTCACAAGCATTGTTCCGTTATACTTTCTGAAGTTGAATCCAAGAAAATCAAAACCATCATCAATATGAGTAATCTTCGTTTTCTCTTCAGATAGGGTAAGTCCCCTTACTGCGAGAAACTCTTTTAATAATGGCATGATTTCAGATTCCAATACACTTCTGTCTTCGCTTGTTATGATGAAGTCATCAGCATATCGAACAAGATTGACCTTTGGGTGATATTTTTTATTCCTTTCACCTTTGATTCTTCTTGCTTTATACTTCTGTGCAAGTAGTTCTTGTAGACCATCTAAGGTCATATTAGCAAGTGTTGGAGATATGATACCACCTTGTGGCGTACCCTCGTCTGTCGGGAACAACATTTTATTAAAGACAAATCCTGCTTTTAACCATTTCTTTAGCATAACCTTATCCATTGGGATATTTTCCAGAAGCCATTCATGGCTGATATGGTCAAAACAACCTTTTATATCTCCTTCCAATATCCACTTAGGACAATAATCTTTTGCCAAATCAATAAAACATTGTTTCATAGCATCCTGCGTGCTTCTTCCTTTGCGGAAACCATACGAATGGTTATCAGCAGTTGTTTCAGCCACAGGGTCTAATGCCATGAGATATAATGCTTGCATTGCTCTGTCTTTCATTGTTGGAATTCCTAACGGGCGTAGTTTTCCATTACTCTTTTTAATATGTACTCTTCTTAATGGTTGCGGAGAATATCCCCGTCTTTTCAATTCAGTAATCGCATTTGCCTTGGCTATTGGGGTATTCAAAATTTTACCATCTACCCCAGCCGTAGCTTTTCCTTTATTAGAAGACACTCTTTTTACAGCCAATGCTTTAGCATAAAAAGAGTGAGTAAGCACCCACTGTAAGGCTTTCACCTTATTGTGTTTACTTTCCTTTTGAGCCTTTACAATACGTGCTTGTAGCTTCTTAACCTCACGTTCACACTTATTCCATTCAATGGATTCCCATGCGATTGATTTTGTTCGGTCAGTTGATGCACACGATGTTTTACTTTCGTTCATTTGCTTTTCTACTTTAAAAAGTTCTAAAAGTTTCTTGTAAAGAATTACCTTATGTAGAAGTCTGCCCACTTTCGTGTGAGGTAACGTTTAAACCTCTATCCACTTCATTACAAAGTGGCATTCGCTTTTTCTACTATCCCATATCCGCACCTCTATCAGCTTGCCTTACGGCTCACTTTCCTAAGTAAATAGGAGAAGTACGGGTTTTCCGAGTTCTGCATAAGTAACACGAACGGGTTAGGCTCTGTCTATCCACCGGCAGCTCTCATATTCGTGTAATCCCACAAGGGAGAGGATTATCCTGGCTGCGTACCTTTTGGTTCAAGCTTATCAGCATTCTTTAGCTTGTTCTTTTCGTAACGATGTTTATTGACAGTTCACATTTGTTAGCCATACCATTCAGCCTCGCCCCCAGAGCATATAATGCTTACGCTCGTTGTCTTTCCCTCACGGTTCCGACTCCTCCTTTCGGAAGGGTTACTTTCTCAGGATAGCTTCGTACAAAACAATTACTCATAATGCACGTATCCTTAGGCTACTATTGACGAAACAATAGGTTTAATCTTGTTGTTAAACAATTACTTATGCAACTTCTCGTCGCACCCCTTAGTCACAGTATTGGTGGAACCTCTGACCGATCTCTTATATAATCTTCTACTGCAGAGACTGGTAGATCAGATAGGGATAGCCCTGCTCGGAAACTCGGATAAGACAGCCCTGGTCACATATCTCGGAGTAATCCTAAACCCTTGGAACGATGCTTTGGCCAGAAATGCGGTAGTATCTATAAATAACTTTCCTAAATCGATAGATTTTGGACTTACCGTAAAAGAATCTTATACCGGAGTTCAAAGATTCCAATACGGATTTAATACCGAGGCTATAAACAAAAACAGATATATAACCATTAAAGGATTTAATGATGTATACGATGTTAGGAAAATAAATGTAGTAGGAGTCGGGCTTATTTCGGGAGTAGTTGTAGATCAGGTGATCGATGAATTTCTATTACCGGGAGCTTTTGTCGATATCAATGATCCTATACAGATAACCGGATCTAAAAGCAACAGACGATATCAGTCTCAGTATTCTCTTGCTGCGTTGGGTCTGAAGAGCTACACACAACAGACCGACGGGGCACATCGCCTTACTCTGACCGTGAAAATAGGAGATATAGCCAATATAGATAATATCCTGACTACCACACTCACCACTGCGTTGAATGGCTTGCTATCCATTCCTATCATCGGAGATATATTAAGGCCGTTAGTTAATTCTTTAGTACTGTCATTGCTAAGTCCGATTAAAGCAATAGAAGTATCCGTACCTGTCAATCTGCCATTACTTGGTATAGATAACCTATCAGTCAGCGGAGGCTGGAATCCTAATCCACCAACACAATATTGATAATCGTTTGTAAAAAGAAATAAATTATTCTATGAAACATATTATAAATATAGTCTTGTTATGCATTGTAACATTATCTCTTTCGGGGCAAACGATGGGACTCAAGACGAATGTCCTATATGATGTAACGGGTACATTTAGTCTGGGTGCTGAGATTGGATTAAGCAAAAAAACATCTCTCGATATATCCGGAGCATATAATCCATGGGAATTTTCGGATGTGAAAAGAATGAAGCTTTGGTTGGTTCAACCCGAATTCCGGTATTGGTTTTGTGAAAGACTAAATGGACATTTTCTTGGGCTGCATGCACATGCCGGGCAGTATAACTTCAGTGGTATAAATTTCTCGGAAAAGATGAAAAACGGGAACTATCAGGGAAACTTTTATGGAGGTGGAATAAGTTATGGTTACCAATGGATATTAAATAACCGATGGGGAATCGAAGCTGCCATTGGACTTGGATATGCACATTTCAAATACGACAAATACCCATGTGCCGAATGTGGTACGATAATCAAAAGTGACACTAAAGATTATTGGGGTCCGACAAAGGCAAGCATCAGCTTTATTTATTTCATATTTTAATTATGTATTGTTTATGAAAAAGAAAAATATTTTCCTCTGCATGCTGGCGATATTATTTTTCACCAATAATATCATTATAGCCCAACGTATCCACAACAACATATATGTGAATGATGCTAAGGCATGGCAAACCGGGAACAAATTGTCTATAGAAATGGCTGTAGACGGCAGCAAAGCGAACTTACAACCAAACGAAGCAATCATATTGACTCCTGCGATCAAAGCCGATAACAATATAATGGAATTACCAAAGATTGTTATCAAAGGAAGTACCAGATATAAGGCCGACAACAGGGCGCGATTCTTTGATAAAAAAAACACCGACAATAATATCATCTTACTAAAGAAATCTGAATCATCAAAAATCAGCTATACTCAGACCCTCTCTTTTGAAGAATGGATGAGAACAGCCACATTTACTATCAAACAAGAGCTCATTGGCTGTGCGGAGTGCAAAAAGAATGAAGATTGGGATAGTATAGGAGATGGAATTATTGTGGAGCAACCAAACATAAGCAAGCCTGAAATCAGATTTACTATTTCTTACATAGCACCCAAGACAGAAGCTGTAAAGAACCGTGATTATGAGGGTTCTGCCTTTCTTGATTTTCAAGTTGGAAAATCTGTAATCATTCCGGATTTTCGAAATAATTTCAAAGAACTAAGTAAAATCGACGATATTCTAGGTCAATTGAAAAATGATAAAAATGCCACTATAACATCCATAAATTTATGTGGATATGCATCTCCAGAAGGAAGCTATGAATTAAACAACCGCCTATCGGCCTCAAGAACTCAAGCCTTGAAAAATTATCTTCAAAATAGATATAACTTTGACAACAGCTTATTTAATACCAATTCTGTAGCAGAGGACTGGGCTGGACTGAAAAAAATTGTTGAAGAGTCATATCTGCCGGATAAGGATAAACTAATGGAAATAATTAACTCAACTTTATCCGAAGATGCCAAAGAACAAAAATTAAAGACTCAGGCTTCTTACAGAACGCTTCTCAATGAACATTTCCCGGCATTGCGCAGAGTAGATTATAAACTAGACTATATAGTGCGAGCATTTAGTATTGAAGAAGGCAAAGAAATTGTAAAAACCAAACCCGGACAGATGAGTCTCAACGAGATGTTTCTCGTTGCAAACAGCTACGAAAAAGGGAGTAACGAATTTAAAGAATTATTCGATATAGCTGTCCGAGTGTACCCGAAAGATGTTATTGCCAATATAAACGCTGCTGCCATTGAATTGGAAAAAGGAGACACTGCTGCCGCTCACCGTTATCTGGATAAATATCAAGACATCTCTGATTCGTGGAATAATTTGGGAATCTTATATGCACTTGAAGGAAACATGGATAAAGCGAAAGAATTTTTTCTAAAAGCTCAGATTAACGGCTCATCTGAAGCCTCTGAAAATTTAGAGAAAGTAAAGTTGTTAGAAAACTATGAGCAGAGAATAATAAATCAGAAATAAATCTATATATCAACTCACTCCACCGCCACAAATAATATAATAATCTAATTAAGAGGATTCGGATGCATCCTCTTTTTTTTCACTTTAATCATACTACAATGATAGGAGACTGTTTTGTCGTACGCAAACCATGCTGTAAGCTAAAAGTACGGGAAGCCAAAGCATTTCTGATTACTTTTTCACTTGGAAAACAACGTTCGGCAAAGCGAAGTGATCCAAAAGAAATAATACAAGCAATATTTGATTGCATGTCGCAGAAAAGATCAAGAATATCCATACAATATATATAGAGAGAGAGTTTCAACTACTGACTGACATTATTTTTAGAAATATAAAATCATCTTTAAATTAGATCAATCCCCCCCTTTACTTTCCCTATATCTTCGTCTATATTCCTTAGGTGTAATTTCCATTTCGTTAAAGAAAGCCTTAGAGAAGTGAAAAGGATCATAATAGCCCAATCTGAAAGCTATTTCTTTAATTTTTAATTCCGAGAACTGGAGAAATGAACACGCACGCTGTATCCTGAGCTGATTGTAGTATACCATTGGAGAATAAGATGTTTTTTGAGAAAAGAGAGTATTCAGATGAGAACTCGAATACCCGACAGCTTTTGCTATAGTATCCAATGTGACTTTATTTTCAAGGTTATCTTTCATATAATGAATACATTGCTGAATAACGTTGTCGATCTTCACATTCTTTACCTCCCTATATTGAGTTATATATTTAAGAGATGCAAGAAAATGCATTAAGCAAAAACTTATGTATTCTAAATTCTCAGGATTATATCCCATTTCCAGATTCTGGTACATATCTTCAAAAAGCATAATCCGATCATCGTATCTGCTACTGTCCGACTCTTTTACAAAGACAACTTTTCCGATAATAGATTCGAACATACTCACATTCTGGCCTTTGAAATGCAACCAGTAAATACTCCAGGGATCCCTTTTATCAGCGCCATAGATGTGTTTCTCATTAGCTGGCATTATATAAGCCTGATTTTGAGATAAAGTATACCTCACATCATTATGTTCTATCCAGCCTCTACCACTTGTGCAATAAATCAATATATTTTCGTTAGCTCCATTATCTCTTTCCCGAAAATGAAATTTTGCATTGGGATAATATCCTATATGTGTCAAATATAGTTGTTTGGTTATTTTATTGTGTTCCTGGTATTCTCTTATATTATAAGGTGTCACTATGGCCTTTTCTCCCTTAAAGCCATCAGCTACGGTTTCTGTGTTTTCCATATTGATAAGTATTTATTAACACTTGAAATACATTACTAAAATAGTAATATTTTACATGTTTTCAAAAAGAACTTACATTTTCTTTGTAAAAAACAATGCTACCTTTACAATCTATATGTTAAGAATCTTATTTATCTAATATCACAATGAAAATACATACAAATTCCTATTTACTCCTCATCACATTCGTATCTGCAATGGGAGGCCTTCTCTTTGGCTATGATTGGGTTGTAATTGGTGGAGCCAAGCCTTTTTATGAGTTATATTTCAACATCCAGGATTCTCCCTCGGCACAAGGATTTGTTATGGGAAGCGCTATATTAGGCTGCCTACTCGGCGTTATGGTTTCAGGGAGTTTTTCTGATCGCTATGGACGAAAACCATTAATGATTATTGCTGCATCCATTTTCATAATAGCAGCTATAGGTACAGGTATTTCAGATACACTTTCCTGGTTTATTTTTTATCGTATACTTGGAGGTGTAGGTATTGGAATCGCATCAAACCTGTCCCCTATGTATATAGCCGAAGTTTCACCGGCTAATGTACGAGGCAAATTCGTATCTTTAAACCAATTGACTGTCGTGATCGGCATACTTTCCGCACAAATAGTCAACTGGCTCATAGCTGAGCCCATTATTACAGGAGAGAATTTAGCAGAATCGTGGAATGGACAAATAGGCTGGCGCTGGATGTTCTGGGCCGGGGCAATACCTGCTATTTTCTTTTTCATTCTGGTATTTATCATACCTGAAAGCCCACGCTGGTTATGCACAAAAATGCAGTTCAAGAAATCAAGGGACATATTAGCAAAAATTGGAGGTCAAGAATATGCTGATAAAGAATTTGAATCGATTAAAGACGCGAACTCTCAGATAAAAGAAAAAACAAATATCAAATTTTTATTTAAAGGGAAGATGCCCAAGATTCTTATCATAGGAATTGTTATAGCTGCTTTTCAGCAATGGTGCGGAATAAATGTAATATTTAATTATGCACAAGAAATATTTGCGGCTGCGGGTTATGGGGTGTCCGATATTCTGTTCAATATTGTTATCACCGGTGTAACCAATGTCGTATTCACTATCGTAGGGATGTACACTGTCGACAAACTGGGTCGCAGATCATTACTATTACTCGGTGCAATTGGTCTGGCATGCATATATACCATTCTCGGTACATGTTATTACACTCATATATCGGGTATATTTGTCTTAATATTGGTAATGCTAGCTATTGGGTGTTATGCTATGACTTTAGCACCTATTACCTGGGTAGTTTTATCCGAAATATTTCCAACCCGGATCAGGGCAATGGCAATGGCTGTATCTACATTCTCACTTTGGACAGCGTGCTTTATCCTTACATACACATTCCCTCTACTCAATAATACTTTAGGTGCTTATGGGACTTTCTGGTTATATGGTATTATTTGCCTGATAGGCTTCTTCTTTGTAAAAAAGATGTTGCCCGAAACAAAAGGAAAATCTCTGGAAAGAATAGAACAAGAACTTACGAAATAGAATAGTCGATTTAATACAGCTAAAATATAATAGAAATGAAGAAAAATACGATCACTCTCTTATTATTACTTATTGTCATCCTGAATCTTACAGCTAAAGAGTACAAACTATTATCCCCGAATGGTAATCTGTGCTTTTACTTACAAGACGAACGGCCAAATGGGGAACTGGCATATGAAATAAAATATAAAGACCAGCCGGTAATATTATTGTCTTCGATGGGGATAAGCGGATGGGAGAATAAGCTGGAGTTGGAAAAGATAAAGGATACTACAAACGATGAAGTTTGGAAACAAGTGTACGGCGAACGGGCAGAAGTACGCGACCACTACAATCAGAAAACATTCATAGTAAAAAAGACAGGGAGAGGCGACAAGCTTAATATCGAAGTAAGAGCATACAACGAAGGCATTGCTTTCAGGTATGTGAATGCTGGAAATGGTTATCAAACGATAAAGTCGGAAAATACGACATTTGTGACTCCTCCCGAGACCTATTGTTGGTTTGCCCCTTTTGCCCAATCGCGCTATACCTACTTACCCATCAGAGATTGGCCCGGTGAATCGGAGCGTCCACTGACAATGAAACTCAAAAACGGATTATATACATGTCTGGCTGAAGCTGAAATGGTGAATTATTGCAGGACTAAATTTGTAGTAAATAAGGGAGAAGAAAATATCATTCGATGCAAAATGTATGAAAACATTGAAGACATTGCTCCTTTTGCAACCCCCTGGCGCGTAATAATGGTAGCCGAAAAACCTGCAGAATTATTGGCAAATAACGATATTATATTGAACTTAAATGCCCCGAATAAGATAAAAGATACATCATGGATTAAACCGGGGAAGATTTTCCGGATCACCCGACTAACTACCGAAGCCGCCAAAAAATGTATTGATTTTGCGGCAGAGCGCAGTATAGAATATGTACATTTCGATGCCGGTTGGTACGGCTCGGAAACATCACGAGATTCCGACCCGCGTAAATCGGATGTCGATCCGGCACGTTGCGATGTAAATGATCTGAATATTCCCGAAGTAACGGCATATGCAAAAACAAAGGGGATAGGAGTATGGCTATATGTGAACCAGCGTGCACTGGATATGTATCTGGACGAAATTCTGCCACTTTACCAATCGTGGGGTATTGCCGGAATTAAATTTGGATTTGTACATGTAGGTAATGTAAAATGGACGTATTGGTTACACGAAGCGGTAAAGAAATGTGCTGCACATAATCTGATGGTCGACATCCACGACGAATATCGTCCTACAGGCTTTAGCCGTACATACCCTAATCTTCTTACTCAGGAAGGGATATGCGGAAACGAAGAGTTCCCCGATGGCAATACAACGACCACATTACCGTTCACCCGATTCATTTGTGGAGCTGGAGATGCAACGATCTGCTATTTTCATCGCAGAGAATTAAAGGAGAAGTTACCTTTGAATGCCCGCTCACTCGAAAGCACAGCTTGCCATCAGTTAGCTCTTTCCATTATCGAATATAGTCCGTTGCAGTTTATCTACTGGTACGATTCGCCTGAAGATGTTTACGGAGTGCCCGAGATTGCATTCTTCGACCAATTGCCAACGGTATGGGATGACACAAAGGTACTGAACGGCGAAATAGGAGAAAATATATCCATAGCCCGTAAAAAAGATGGCGTGTGGTTTGTTGGCTGTATCACCAATAACGATGCTCGCAAACAAACATTAGCACTGGACTTCTTAGATCCTGCAAAAAAATATGAGATGACACTGTATACCGATGGCGGGGAAAAAGTAAAAACACGCACACATGTGGCTGTTGAAACTAAACAGGTAAATACAAAAACACAAATAAAACTGGATATGCTTCCTCGTGGAGGTGTTGCCATGATTATTAAAGAAAAATAATCTCTCTATGAAGAATCTAACCTTATTAATCTTATCTCTTATCCTTCTGGTGGCATGTAAAACAGAAAATAAGTTTAATGTAGATACAAACCTGGCATACTGCAAGCAGCAGGTAGAAAAAAGTCTTCCTCATCTGGAAAAATCGGATATGATGCCCCGAAACATAATCTCCGATACGATAAAAAGTTGGCATTGCACAGGCATACGAGACTGGACCAGTGGCTTTTGGCCGGGCATCCTATGGTATACGTACGAATCGGCAAAAGATACTACTATTCTGAAAGAAGCAGAGCGCTTCTCCGAAGCCTTATATCCTATTGTGAATTATAAAGCCGACAACCACGATCTGGGATTTATGCTTTATTGCAGTTTGGGAAACGGTTATCGTTTAACACAAAATCATCAATATAAAGAAATACTTCTTCGGGGCGCCGATTCACTAGCTGTTTTGTATAACCCAAAAGTAGGAACAATCAATTCGTGGCCGGGATTCAATAAAAAAATGAATTGGCATCACAATACAATAATAGACAATATGCTTAACCTCGAAATACTGTATTGGGCTGCTAAAAACGGAGGTTCCCCTAAATTAGCGAAGATTGCAACCCATCACGCAGAAATAACAATGAATAACCATTTTCGGGAAGATTTCAGCACCTACCATGTAATTGCTTACGATACAATTACCGGAAAGAAAGTTGCAGGCGTCACCCATCAGGGTTATTCCGATAGTTCAATGTGGGCACGCGGACAATCGTGGGCGATATATGGATTCACAATGTGTTATCGCGAGACAAAAGATCCTGAATTTCTGAAAACTGCCCAAAAAGCTACCGAACGTTTCTTTAGAGATATTCCGGAAGATTACATTCCTTACTGGGATTACGATGACCCGGCCATCCCCAACGCTCCGCGTGACGCTTCGGCGGCGGCTGTAACTTGTTCTGCATTGATCGAATTGTCGCAATATGTTGATGATCCGAAAGAGAAAGATAATTATATGCAAAAGGCTATGAAAATAATTGAATCACTTTCGTCAGCCGAATATCAAAGTCGCGATAAAAACAATGCGTTCCTCTTGCATGCGACCGGACATAAACCGAACAATTCGGAAATTGAAGCTTCTATTATTTACGCCGATTATTATTATATCGAAGCATTAATCCGGCTAAAACAGTTGAACGAAACAGGGAAGCTCTTTTAGAGACTCACTCCTACCCTTCTTTTATTTATGTCTAATAACAGCAATAATTAATTGCCGTTCAGAAATGTATTGCCGTTCCGTATCCATCTCTTAGTTAGTATTCTGATAATTTAGATCTTATGTCAAAAATAATTATGTTTAGTATTATTAGCCTCCTGTTCTGGGGAAGAGGAGACTATATTTCTGCACAGCAAAAGCCCGACTTTAGCTTTTACACTTCCGGAGAAATAAATAGGATAAAGAATTCGGCAAACACACAGTGGGGTGATAAAATAATAAAAAAGTTGGAAAAGACAGTTGCAGAAAGACTTACGCATCCGCTGTCAATACCATCGATGGAAGGAGGACATGGGCACGACTATTTTTGTCCCGTGCATAACACCCAATTCGTATTCGATTGGGACAGTCCTAATGGCCATTATTGTTCGCAGTGCGGCAAGAAATGGGTAGGCGTAGATAAATACGATTGGGCCTGGGTAAATTTCGTTCATGCCAGTAATCTCAACTATTTGAAAGCCTGTGCGTACCTTTTCTTGGCAAAAGGAGATAAACAATATCCGAATATGGCTAAAAATATGTTATTGGATTTAGCTTCAAAATATCCGCATTATAAAATCCATGACCGTGAACGGCGTTTAAATGTTAAGAATTTTGGCGGTAAAATGTTTGCTCAAAGCCTCGACGAATCGGTTTGGTTCATCGATGTCGCACGTGTATATTCAGTTATAGAACTGACTTTGACTATCGAAGAACAACAGACAATATGCGAGAATCTATTTAAACCTTCTCTCGACTTACATTTACAACAACGGTCGACAAACAATTGGCAAGTGTGGCACAACGGAGCAATTGCTGCTATGGGTGTTGCTTTAAGAAATGATAGTATCATTGATATCGCACTCAACAAAAAGGATTATGGTTATTGGGATATGATGTCCAAAAATGTATACCCTGATGGTTGGTGGAACGAAGGGTCTGTAGTCTATCATTTCTATCCTTTGCGAGCAATTCTTCTGACCGCCGAAGCCGTTCGTTGCCGTAACATAAATCTCTATGACCAGAAATTACTGAATATGTTTTCCGCTCCGGTCAATATGCTTTATCCCGATTTAACCTTCCCGTCACAAAATGATGGCTGGTATGGAATATCATTGACCGAACAAGTGAGCCTATATGAAATAATGGCAATCCGGGATAACAACCCATTATATAAAAGTTTGCTACAGCAGTGCTACAAACAGATAGAAAGACTTTCGCCCGAAGCGTTAGTCAATGGCAATAATTATCAGGCCGAAGTTACTCCTCTTAAATTACCATCTTTCAATTTTGATAATTTAGGTGTTGCAATCCTGAGATACAATGGAAAGACAATAGTAATGAAGAATGGTCCATATGGAGGTTTACATGGTCATCCTGATAAGCTGTCGATCAGTATCCATGATGGCAAATCGGAAATACTGCCCGATCTGGGAACCACGGCTTATGGAGTGCCCGACTGCCAGCTCTGGTATCAAAAAACATTTGCTCACAATACTGTTACCGTAGATGGTGAAAATCAAAAAAAGGCTGATTGTACAATCAAGCGGTTCAATGCAACAAAGGAGAGTGGAATGATAGAAGCCGATGCCAATAATGCTTATAATGGTGTAAATATGAGCCGTAAACTTAAGTTTGAAAATAATACACTGAAAGATTTATTTGTATGTACTTCCGAAACGGAGCACACTTACGATTACACTCTTATCTTAACAGAACCCATTCACTTCAACGGGGAGGAAAATGCACGAATAATAGAAAATTATAGTCGAGTGAGTGAGGCGAAGTATAAACAGATGAAAAATAGTTTCGAATTCCAACTAAGAAATGCAAAGGTAAAAATAAAAGTAAACGGCGATTTTGAAATCATTTTGGGAAAAGCTCCCGGAATACCGCCCACAGGAACTCGACAAGGAAAGGATGCTTATCCTCTGTTTATTCGCGTGAAAGGCAAAAATATGCATATTGAGACTATATGGCAGTTCATAAATTAAAAGAGCAAATTAAAATGAAGAAAATAATATTGTCTGTTTGTATTTTACTAAGTTCGGCTTTGGTGGCTCAGAACGAAATAAAGAAGGAAACAGTTGCGAAGGGAGTAATTAAGTTAACTTGTGGAATACCGGAGAAATATACTCCGTACTCCCTGCTAGATGTTAAACCTCTATATGAAAATATAGAAAAACTGGACGAGGGGCATATTCCATTTTCATTAGAAGATATAAATATAATTGTCAACAAGCGCGGATGCCAGATCGAAATACCATTATTTAAAGATGAGCAACTGTATGGTTTCGGGATGCAAACCAATTCCTTCGGACAAAGAGGCTTAAAAAAGAAACCGATTGTAAATGATCATCCTCAAAACTCGTTAGGGGCATCTCATGCTCCTCAAACATTCTATGTATCAGATAGAGGATATGGAATACTTGTTAATACAACACGTTACACAACTTTTCTTTGTGGAACAAACAGTAAGCAAAAAGCCATTAAAGTACCAAGTTCAAAACCTACAGGAGAAGTTTTCACATCGGAACAGGAATTATACAAGAATGAAAAATCGGGAGACTTTGTATACATTGATATACCCAACACCCAAGGGGTAGAGATATTTGTTTTTTCAGGAACAAATCTATTAAATGTCGTTCAACGCTACAATTTGTTTTCAGGAGGCGGAGCTATGCCTCCTCTTTGGGGACTCGGCTTTAAATACAGGACAAAAACGGATTTTACGCAAGAGAAAGTTTTACGCGCATTGGATTATCTGCGGGAAAAACAAATTCCGTGCGATGTATTCGGTCTAGAACCGGGATGGCAAACGGCATCCTATTCATGCTCATATGTGTGGAATGAAGACCGTTTCCCTGATCATAAGGCAATGATATCCGAATTGGAGAGTAAACATATCCGCCTCAACCTTTGGGAGCATGCCTATGTACATCCTACATCTCCTATCTGGGAACAGCTAAAGCCTTATTCAGGCGATTTTATGGTTTGGGGAGGTCTGGTACCTGATTTTACTTTAGCAGAAACAAAAAGAATATTCAAAGACTATCATAAAACACTCATAGCCGAAGGTGTGAGCGGATTCAAATTGGATGAATGCGATAATTCAAATGTATATAATGGCAGTGCTAATTGGGGATTTCCTGATATGACCCTGTTCCCTTCTGGAATGGACGGAGAACAGATGCACCAAATCTTCGGAAGCCTATATGCAAAAACATTGAATGATATCTATGTCGAACAAAATACAAGAACATATCAGGACTATCGTGCATCCGGAGTATTTATGTCTTCTATCCCGGCCGTATTATACAGTGATATTTACGGACACAAAGACTATGTACAAATGATGTGTACTTCAGCTTTCGGAGGACTACTCTGGTCACCGGAAGTAAGACGGTCTGATTCCGATTATGATTTTTTTCATCGTTTCCAGACGGCTCTATTGTCTCCGATTGCTGTTAACGATAACTGGTTTCTCGAGAATCCACCTTGGTTACAATACGATAAAGAAAAGAATAATAATAACGAATTCTTACCTAATGCCCGGGAAATGGAGGATAATGTACGTAAGCTGGTGAATATTCGCATGCAATTAATCCCCTATCTGTACGATGCATTTGCAAACTACTACCAGAAAGGCATACCGCCATTTCGCCCATTAGTAATGGATTTTCCGACAGACAAGAAGGCTGCAATAATCGATCATCAGTATATGATGGGTGCTGCGATCCTAGTTACCCCCTTGTTTGAAAAGTCACATTCACGAAAAGTATATTTTCCATCCGGCTGTAATTGGTACAATTTCAATACTAACGAAAAGTATGAAGGAGGGAAGGAATACGACATAATAGCCACATTCAGTCAAATGCCCATTTTTGTAAAAGAAGGTGCTATTCTGCCATTATCGAAAGTAATACAATATGTGGCGGATAATACGGTATTTGAGATCACACCGATAGTTTATGGACAGAATGCCAATCCCGCAACTTTATTTGAAGATGATGGTCTGACTTATAATTATAAGAAGAATGAATTTAATACAATAACGCTTAGTCTAGAGAATGGAAAAAGAAAAATGGATAAGGAAGGCACATATAAGAAAAGTAGATATAAAATACAGGATTGGATTTTCATAAAATGAGAGTCTGTCCGGTTTAACCCCAAAATAGGAATATATTACATGCTTTGCGAAGAAATATACATTTTTATTTATAGTTGCTACTATAACTTTATGCATGTAAAAATATGAAAAACTGAACTAGTAAAGAATGATGAAATAAGATAATTATATGGAAGAAATAACAAATTACCTTATTCAACCTAAAGTGAATGAAAAAGGTGTTGTGAAAGCATGGAAGGAAATTATTCAATTACCAACTTATGAAACCGGCAAAGAAGAAAAAAATCCGATGTTTTTGGAGAAGCGGGTCTATCAAGGCAGTTCCGGGGTAGTTTATCCCTATCCGGTGATAGAGACAGTGACTGATAAAAAAAAGAATAAAGCTTATATAGCCCTGTTTATAGAAAACGAATATCTCAAAGTAATGGTTCTGCCCGAATTGGGGGGACGTATACAGATGGCTTACGATAAAGTAAAAAAACGACATTTTGTATATTACAATCAGGTGATTAAGCCTGCTTTGGTAGGACTTACCGGTCCATGGATTTCGGGAGGTATTGAATTTAACTGGCCGCAACATCACCGCCCAAGCACTTATTTGGGAACGGATTACTGTATCGAACAGAATGCAGATGGTAGTATTACCGTTTGGTGCAACGAAGTCGAACGTATGTTCAGGCTCAAAGGAATGCAGGGTTTTACCCTTTATCCGGGCAAAGCTTATATAGAAATAAAAGTAAAAGTATACAATCGTACTCCTTTTCCCCAGACATTTCTGTGGTGGGCCAATCCGGCTGTAGTAGTAAATGATGGTTATCACTCGGTCTTTCCACCTGATGTACATGCAGTATTCGATCATGGAAAACGAGATGTATCTAATTTTCCGATAGCCACAGGTGTATATTACAAACAAAACTATTCGGCAGGGGTTGACATATCAAAGTATAAAAATATCCCTGTACCCACATCATATATGGCTATCCAGTCCAAATTTGATTTTGTCGGAGGTTACGAAAAAGATCTGGAAGCCGGATTGTTACATGTGGCAGATCATCATATTTCGCCCGGTAAAAAGCAATGGACATGGGGAAACGGAGATTTTGGTATGGCATGGGACAGAAACCTCACAGATGAAGATGGCCCTTATATTGAGTTAATGACAGGTGTATATACTGATAACCAACCTGATTTCACATGGTTACAGCCAAATGAGGAAAAATCATGGGTACAATACTTTATGCCATACACCGAAGTAGGCTATGTAAAGAATGCCAATAAGGATGTAATAGCCAATATAGAGCTAACATCCGAAACAGCAGAAGTTATCGTATATACAACGGGTGAGTATGATAATCTACGTATCGTCCTGAAAGATATTTCGGGTATAGTTTATCTGGATGAAAAGGCAAATATATCTCCAGCAAATGTTTTTTCTAAAATTCTGAAAACGAGGAATATCGAAGAAAGTAATCTGGAACTTTCTATCCACAAGGCAGATGGTGAAGTTATACTTACCTATCAACCTGAAAAGCCCGAAATAAAGCCGACTCCTGAACCTGCAAAGGAAGCCAAAGAGCCAAAGGAAATAGGCTTAATAGAACAATTATATCTCACAGGATTACATTTAGAGCAGTACCGGCATGCGACATACAATCCGATGGATTATTACATGGAAGCACTGAGGCGCGACGAAGGTGATATCCGTTGCAATAATGCAGTGGGTCTGTTATTGATCCGTCGCGGACAGTTTGCCAAAGCAACGCCTTTCTTCGAAAAGTCAATAGCAACACTGACTGAACGTAATCCTAATCCATATGATGGAGAGCCTTACTATAACCTAGGCTGGAGTTTAAAGATGCAAGGAAAACTCGATGAAGCATACGATGCTTTTTTCAAAGCAACGTGGAATGCAGCATGGCAGGATTCCGGTTACTATGCGCTGGCACAAATAGATTGCATAAGAGGCTTGTGGGGTACGGCATTAGACCGGATAGACCGCAGTTTGATCCGCAACTGGCACAATCACAAAGGCCGCCAATTAAAAATATCGATTCTTCGTAAACTGGGTAGAAAAGAGGAAGCTATATCATTAGTAGAGGAATCTCTCAGAATAGATAAATTCAATATGGGTGCCCGTTTTGAGAAATATCTACTTACGCAGAACCCGAGCGATCTGGACGAGATGAAGACAATGATGCGGGAAGCTGTTCACTCTTATATAGAGTACGCACTAGATTTTGCCTCGGCAGGATTATATAATGAGGCCTCAGCCTTATTGTCCAATGCGATAAAAGACAAGAATAAGGTTTATCCTATGATATATTACATTCTGGGCTACTTATCATCAATGGAAGGCGAAAAAGAAAAAGCACACAAATACTATCAGATGGGTGCGAAAATGCCTCCCGAAAAATGTTTTCCAAATCGTATAGAAGAGGTAAACATTTTGCAAGATGCGATACTGTTAAACCCCGGAGATTCGTTTGCTCCTTATTATTTGGGTAATTTCTGGTATGCTGCCCGCCAGTACAGGGAAGCATTGACCTGTTGGGAGAAATCAAAACAATTGAACGACAAATATCCCACAGTGTTGCGAAACCTGGCTTTGGCTTATTATAATAAATTTGACCGGAAAGAAGAGGCTCGAGAGCTCCTCGAAAAAGCATTTGAATTAGATACTACAGATTCACGTATATTCATGGAACTGGATCAGTTATATAAAAAAATAGGATTGTCAGCCAAAATTCGAATTGCCTTTATGGAAAAATACCCCCATCTGGTAGAGGAACGTGACGATTTATGTATCGAACGTATCACATTGCTAAATCAACTGGGTAAATACAAAGAAGCAAAAGACCTGATTGATATCCGTACATTTCATCCATGGGAAGGTGGCGAAGGGAAGATCACCAAACAATATATGATCTGTCGCATTGAATTAGCTAAACAAGCCATGAAGAACGGAAAATATGCCGAGGCAATCGGGTTATTACATGAAACAGATTCATATCCTCACAATTTAGGTGAAGGAAAACTCTGCAATGCTGAAGAAAACGATATAGACTATTATAAAGGATTAGCTTACAGGGGAGCAGGTAATGAAGAAAAAGCTTTATTATATTTCAAAAAAGCGACAAAAGGCTCCGGCGAACCAAAGCAGGCTTTTTACTATAACGATCAGCAACCGGATAAAATATATTATCAGGGATTAGCTTGGGATGCAATAGGCGATAAGGATAGAGCTAAAGGTTGTTATTATAAGCTTATAGATCACGGGAAGAAGCATCTGTTCGACAACTGCCGGATCGATTATTTTGCAGTTTCACTACCCGATCTGGCTATTTGGGAAGATAATCTGAACACACGAAATCAGATACATTGCTATTATGTGATGGGATTAGGTAATCTAGGCTTAGGCAATGTTGCTGAAGCAAAAAAATACCTGACCAAGGTGCATACACTCGATCCCCATCATCAGGATGGACTGCTTATGCTAGAATCGATAAAATAATAAAAAGTAACGAGAGAAATACAGAAGCCCCATGTTATTTATATATTATCAAATGGGGCTGTTTCTTTCACACGTTAATCCAAGAACTTGCCATGAACACAGTAACTAAGCTAAAAACAGTTCTTCATCAAAATAAAGAGGTTATTCTTTTGCGCCTGACTAATTCAACCGGAGCATACATAGAAGTGACTAACTATGGAGCAACTATAACTGCAATAGTTGTTCCGGATAAAGATGGAAATTATGCAAATATTGTGTTACACTACGATTCCCTTGAAGAATATTTCACAGACCCTTATTACATAGGTTGTACAATCGGACGTTATGCCAACCGCATTTCCAATGCACAATTCACACTGGATAAAAATACATACAGTTTGGATAAGAACGATGGAATACATTCAATCCATGGCGGATTTTCCGGTCTCAACAAAAAGGTATTTGATTATAAAATATGGAAAGAGAAGATCGTTTTTTCACTCTTTAGCCCTCATGGAGAAGGGGGATTTCCCGGAAATTTAAATATCAATGTGATCTATTCTTTTTCCAATGAAAATGTTTTGAATATAGAATATAAGTCCATTTCAGATAAGAAAACCCCAATAAATCTAACCAACCATACTTACTTTAATCTTGCAGCCACCAAAGCCCCTTGCTTAAATTGTGAATTACAGATTGATGCCCTGATGTATCTCGAGATGAATGATGGCTTTTTACCTACAGGCTCAATATTGGAAACTACAGATTCAGCTTTTGATTTTAATCACTTCAAAGTGATTGAAGATACGATATATCCGAAAAAAGATGCAATGAAAGGTTATAATACATTCTTTCTCCAAAATAAAAAAACACCTAAACCAATAGCCTCTCTTCGGGAAAAAAAATCAGGACGTACTTTAGATGTATATACATCTATGCCGGGAGTGTTACTGTATACAGGCGGATATTTGTCGATTCCATTTATTCCTTTTTCCGGAATTTGTTTTGAAGCACAATACCATCCCGATGGGCTTAATTATCCTCATTTCGATACTTGTATTTTAGAGCCTGATGTTGAAAGAAATGACATAATAGAATACAAATTCGGCTGAACAATAATCATTATTATTATCCATGTTTATTTTACAGGATAAATAATTGTATTTTACATGTTTTACGAAGTATATTACATTTTTTTTAATGGACTAATCCTTAATTTTGTTTATATAGATTACCTGCTTTCAAGTTATAACTAAAGTAAGCTTTTAAAATAAAATAATTATTTATCAAAAATCAGATTACGCCTATTTAAAGCCCTTTTGTGACATATTTATCGTTGATTATTGTTTTTTGTATAAAACGCGCAAAAATAAGTCTCAACTTAAAGTAAAAAGCTGAGATTATTACAGGACTTGCTCATAGATCAACGATAATTATTTGACAATTAACCTCAAGAATAATTTATCATTTTAGGAGGTATTGTGCCAATCTGTAATTATAGCCATAAATATGACATTCCATATTTATAAACAAACCTTGTAGGTAAAAAAGCAAAAAATAGCTTTACGAATCTGAAATACACGCTCGAATTATATACCAGTTCATTATTAACTCATTTTGAGGGAAAATAAATGTTTACCCCAGTAAATAAAGTACTGCATTATATATTAAAAGTATTATTCTATGAAAAAACAAATTAAAGCAATCTGTACTATTATCTTTTTCTTATCTACGTGCTTGGTCTATGCAAAAGATATAGATATCAGTTCTCCTCATAGGAGTATCAGTCTTACTGTATCTGTTGACCATGATGTTAGTTTTAGAGTAGAAACAGGCAATGAATTATTGTTTGAAGTGAGAGACGTAATGCTCGATACCGACAAAGGTTTTTTCCCAAACCGAAACCCCCAAATAGCTAACATTAAGCGAAATGCAGTGAATCGGATGATTGCCCCCGAAATAAAAGAAAAATACGCTGAAATTGCAGAGAAATACAATGAGCTCATTATTACATTCAAAGATAAAAGTAAATTACAATTCAGAGTATATAATGATGGAATTGCATATCGTTTTATAACAGCTACAGATGGTATTATTACCATAAATAGTGAGCATGCAGAGTTCATCTTCGATAAAGCTTCGGAAATAATTTATCAGCAAGATACAAATATCAACAGCGACTATGAAGCACCCTATATACGAAAAAAGATCGACGAACTCACTAATCAGTCTATGGGTAATCTTCCCGCATTAGTAAAAACACCTTCTTCGAAAAATGTATTGTTCCTCGAGTCAAATCTCAAAAACTATCCTTGTCTTTGGTTGAAACAAGGAGAATCGAATTTGGAGGCTCACTTTTGGAATTATCCCAAAGAATATAGAGCGGATGGTAATTCGAAGAACCGGAGAAGTATTGTTTCTACACACGACTATATCGCTAAAACCGATGGTGCACGTGACTTCCCTTGGCGAGTCTTTGCTATTGGTGAACAAGATACCGATCTACTTACTAACCAACTGGTATACCTTTTAGCTCCCGAATGCCAAATAAAAGATCCATCGTGGATCAAGCCGGGCTGGGTAACATTCGACTGGTGGGCACGTCGGGGCTTATATGGTGTAGATTTCAAAGCCGGCATAAATGATCAGACTGCAAAATATATGATTGATTTTGCTGCCGATTTTGGCATTCGCTATTTTCTCTTCGACGATGGATGGACGTATAAAGAAGATCTTACTCGTACCATTGACGGACTCAATATGGACGAAGTGGTGAAATATGCTAATTCGAAAAATGTGGATGTAATGCTATGGGTGACTTTTGACTTATTCGACAGCCAGATGGAAGCAGCATTGCAACAATTTCAAAAATGGGGAATAAAGGGTATAAAAATCGATTTTATAAATAGATCTGATCAGGAAGCGGTTGACTTTTACTGGCGATCAGCCGAACAATGTGCCAAATACAATATGGTGATTGACTATCATGGCGCCTATCGTCCCGATGGCTTAAGACGGGTATATCCGAATGTCTTAACACGTGAAGCCCTGATCGAATTTGAATATTCGGGGGCAAGCATAAAGGACGATCCGGATCATCATTGTACTCTCCCGTTCATCCGGAATGTTGCAGGACCAATGGATTATATTCCCGGCACAATGAATAATGGCACCAAAAATGGCTTCAGAATGGATGGCAACCGTCCTATGGGCCAAGGAACACGGGCACACTCCATGGCTTTGGCTGTAATAACGGAAAGCCCGATGCAAATGTTGCCTGATGCACAATCCGACTATTACAGAGAAAGAGAATGTACCACATTTCTGACTCAGATACCGGTAGAATGGGATGAAATAGTTCCTCTGAAAGGAAAAGTCGGGGATTATATAGCTCTTGCCCGGAGAAAAGGTTCTACATGGTATGTTGCAGCAATAACAGATTGGACGCCTAGAAAAATGGAACTGAAACTCGACTTTCTCGATAATGACACCGAATATATGGCTGAAATATTCAAAGATGGAGCAAATTCCGACATACGTGCCACAGACTATAAAAGAGAAATACGCAAATACGTGAAAGGAGATATGGCTGAAATAAATTTTGCACCCGGAGGAGGATGGGTTGCCAAAATCTTTAAATAAATACCAATACGACAAAACACTAACAATAGAAAATGAAACCTAATTATATCGTGTAAATGACCCTCTGGCGTCATTTTTAAGAGCTATTGCTCATCAATTGATTCTCCGAAATTAATACCAATCCAAAAAACAATCTTATCTATGAGAAAGCATTTTAAAAGTCTAAAATGTAGAAGGAAGATTATTTCTTTCATTTGTGTATTCACGTTATCCTGTATATCGATGATTGCGCAAAATATCACTGTATCAGGCCTTATTTTCGACAATAAGACCAAAGAGCCTTTACCTGGAACCACCGTAGTTCAGAAAGGAAGCACTCATGCTGTAATGACTGATGTGGACGGGAAATATTCCATTACCGTACCATCCAATGCAAATCTGGAATTCACGTCCATAGGCTATGAAAAAGTAACACTGGCAGTAAATGGACGTACTACCCTCGATGTTGGCCTAGCTTCGTCTATAATCGAACTTGACGAGTATGTTGTAGTCGGTTACGGCATACAGAAAAAGGTCAATATGACCGGAGCTGTAGGAATGGTCAACATTGATGATAAAATGTCGAGCCGTTCTATCAGCAATGTATCTTCAGCTCTTTCGGGACTCATCCCGGGTTTGGCAGTACAACAAACCTCTGGTATGGCTGGAAACAACTCCGCTTCATTGCTTATCAGGGGGCTGGGCAGTGTGAATAAAACCTCCCCATTGATTGTGGTAGACGGTATGCCCGATGTTGATATCAACAGGATTGACATGAATGATGTCAGCAGTATATCTGTTCTCAAAGACGCATCATCGGCTTCGGTGTATGGATCAAGAGCTGCAAATGGTGTAATTCTGATCACAACTAAGTCTGGTGCAAATGCAGAGAAAACGCAGATCAGCTATAATGGCTCTTATTCTTTTTCGAAACCTACCAATTTTTACAATGTATTTAATAATTATGCAAAGGCTTTAGATTGGCAGCAGAAAACTACCGCTGCCGGACGAAACACATCTCCTTTCTATACAGGAACGGTTGACGAATGGCTCTCGATGGGATTAATAGATCCTATTCGTTTTCCAAATACCGACCAGTTCGATTGGGTTACCCGTACTGGCCATATTTCATCACATCATATATCGGCAACCGGATCCAGTGATAAGAACAACTACTATATAGGAGTAGGCATGATGGATGAAGAAGGTTTTATGATACGCAACGATCATAAACGGTACAACTTCAGAGCAAATCTGGATTATAGATTACGAAAAGATCTCAGAGTCGGCTTAAGAGTAGATGGCCAGTGGACTAATACAACTTTTGCATATGAAGATGGACTATGGGACCGGAATTCGGGGAACAATCCTTTGGCTGTAGCCATTACGGGTATAACCCCTTATAATTATGAAACGAATCAGTATGGAGGTGTCATGGCATACGGAGAAGCAAATAATGCAATGAATCTGTTTGCCGATTATGACACCAGACGTAACGAACGTGAAAGGCAGGAATTCAATGGCAACATATACGCTGAATATGAACCGATTAAAGGATTGACAGCTCGGGTTGATTTTAGCCTGAGGTACTATAATCAGTTTCAGAAATCATACCAGACTCCAACAGGCGTATCACTATATAATTTCCAGACAGAAAATGCAGTTCAAACCTTCATTCCCGAATCTGCCGGGATTTCAAACAGAAGTGATCAAGGCCGAAAACAACTTGTACAATTTAAATTACAGTACCAGAAAGAGCTATTTAAAAATCATGATCTGTCTGTAATGGGGGTTTTTGCTGAAGAATATTGGCACGAACGAAATTTCTCAGCCAGCAGAAACGACCGTATACATCCGATAATTACAGAGATTGACGGTGCACTGAGAACAACGCAGGGAACAAGCGGCTCTTTAGCAACCGAAGGACTTCGTTCGTATGTAGGCCGCATAAACTATTCGGCATGGAGTAAATATTTACTTGAATTGAGTTTCCGTGTCGACGGATCTTCAAGATTCCTGCCCGGGCATCAATATAGTTTCCTTCCTTCAGGATCTATAGGCTGGCGTTTTTCGGAAGAAAGCTTTTATGAACCACTCAAGAAATATGTAAGTTCAGGAAAACTAAGATTCTCATACGGAACATTGGGAAACAACGATGTAGCCCGCACAGAACAGCAGGATATACTTTTGTATACGCCATATGCGATCAATGGTAACAACCTTGTACACGGATTCAGTTATCGTAAGATGATAAATGATGATCTTTCATGGGAAAAAACGAATATATTGAATATCGGACTAGATCTGGGATTCTTTGATAACAGATTGAACATAGAGATGGATTACTATGACCGACTTACTAAAGGCATGCTACGACCTTCTGATCTCTCTACCTTCTTGTCAGGGATATCAGCGCCCCGATTCAATATGGGGAATATGCGAAATAAAGGGATCGAATTAAATATCAGATGGGAAAACTCTATAAATAAATTCAGATACGGAGCTTCGTTTAATATGGCATTCAATAGAAATAAATTAGAATCGTACAATGAACTAAGAAATCCTAGTAAAATATTTATAGGAATGCCTTATTATTTCAATTATGTAATGCCATCGACAGGTATTGCCCAGACTTGGGAAGAAATATTAAATGCACCTTATCATAACGATAATAACTTATCTCCCGGTGATATCTTATATGAAGATTTAAATGGAGATGGTCAAATTACTGGAGCCGATAAAAAGGCTTATCCTAAGATTAGTGAGCATCGCCCGAATACCAATTATGGTTTAAATCTTT
This sequence comes from uncultured Dysgonomonas sp., assembly GCF_900079725.1. NCBI lineage: Bacteria > Pseudomonadati > Bacteroidota > Bacteroidia > Bacteroidales > Dysgonomonadaceae > Dysgonomonas > uncultured Dysgonomonas sp. The sequence goes on along the minus strand of NZ_LT599032.1, from coordinate 3,750,322 downwards.
TCGCAGAATGGAATGGCTTCGATCTGAATGCTTTATTTCAAGCTGCCACCGGACGCAAGAATTATTGGTTAGATGTAATGTATGCCACCAATGTGGCAGACCAACGGGTTGCCTTTCTGGATGAACATCTTTATAGTACATGGACACTCGAGAACCGCTATTCGGAACTGCCTCGTGTAGTAGGGACGAATACAAGCCCGAGTAATGCTCCCGGAAACAGAAAAGAATCATCATACTGGTTGCAAAGCATGGACTATCTGCGCTTAAAAAACTTACAGATCGGTTATAATATACCAAGGAAAGTGCTGAATAAACTAACTCTTAGCAAATGCCGGATATTCGTTTCTGCCGAAAATCTGTTTACAATAACCGGATGGGACGGAGTAGATCCGGAAAAAGCCAGATATGAAGATGGAACCGAATCGAAAAGAGACAATCCATTTCCTCTGATGAAATCAATGTCTTTTGGTATTAATGTCGGATTTTAATTATGAAAACAATTATGAAAAATAAAATATTTACATTATTTCTATGCGTCGCGATGTTAGGATCAACATCCTGCGTAGATGATTTGCTGAATCGCCCCTCAGCAACGGAACTGCCCACAACTTTATTTTGGAATAATATAGATGATGCTGAAAAAGCCATGTATGGTGTTTATCAGGGCACACGCACTTTCTTTAACAAAAGCTATCTATGGGATGGACATTCCGATATTATGTGGGCGCGTTCGGCCACCCCGACTCCTTCCGTTGGTTCATCATATGGAGCACATTGGAATAATGGCTGGACTGTCGTAAATCGGGCTAATTACGCCTTATTTCATATCGAACAAATGCTTCAAAAATTCCCTGCTGAAAATGATCAGAAGCAATTGTTGAGAATAAAATCCGAAATAATATTCTTAAGAGCAATTGTTTATTTCAGAATGATTGATTTATGGAAAAACATACCTTATTATACCCATATCCTTAAGGACAACAATGAAGCATATTCTTTGACACAAACGCCGATAAGTGAGATAAAGGACAATATATTGAAAGATCTGGATTATGCTAAAGATTATCTTCCTCCTATTGTAGCAGAGGGAGAAAGAGGACGTGCTTCTCGGGCTTCCGTATATGGATATATGGGAAAAATAAAATTATACTGGGCGTGCTGGAAGAAAAACCCCGTGTATCCTGAAGATTTGAATTTGACTGAAGCAGAGCAATATTATAAAGCTGCAGCTATAGATTTTGCCGAAGTTATGAAACCTGTGTATGGAAGAAAATTGTATAAAGATGGAGCTCCCGGCATATCGATCTCACCCTTCTACTATGACTTATTTGATGGAAGAAATGAATATAGCGAAGAAATCATTTTTGCAACCAGCAATGCCGGCCCAAACTTCGGGCAAGGCTTAGGGGATACTTACATATATGACTTCGGGACAAGAAGTACCGGAGCCGGAGGTTCAAATGTAACACCCAACCTGAGACTAGTAAACCGATATCAAATGATCAACACCGGAGATTACGCACCTGCACTCATTCCTAATTCTAATGAAACTCTTTCTGGTGGTGCCTGTAATCCAGAGTCGTATAAAGGTCGCGATTACAGATTGTTTGCAACTGTAATGTGGGATGGACAGAAGATGTTGCGACTTTCGGATGATGGAATGAAAGTAGGGCCGGATTCTATGATTTTCAAATATAAACAAGGTGATAATGTCACATATATAAATGCACAGGCTGCAAACTCAGGGTATATTTTCAGAAAATTTGTACGCCAGTATGCTTTTGGCCCGAGAGAAGAAGGACAACAGGATACATACCTGATGAGGTTACCTGATCTTTGGTTAATGTATTGTGAAGCCGTAAATGAATACAACAATGGACCTACCGACGAATGTTTCGAACTTATAAATAAAATAAGACGAAGAGCAGCTTTACCCGATTTAGATAAAACCAAATTCAATACCCGGGATACATTCTTTAAGGCGATCGAACAAGAACGGATTATTGAATTAATCGCAGAAGGGCATCGTTTTTTTGATATTAGAAGATGGAAGATAGCAGAAGAAGTATGGCCGCAACCTAATGGGTTTGAATATGTAAACACATGGGGAGAAAAGCAGGGTGCGAACCAGTTCCTGAATGCAACGGATAGAGATTTCTTACGTTATTATATATTCCAGATACCTACCGGAGAAATAACAAAAAATCCAAGATTGCAACAAAACGATTGCTGGCTATAAGTAAAAGAAAGTATTTAAGACAGCATTATTTAGTAATAACTAACCATTGCTGTTTCAGATACGAAAATAATAAACAGGTCTGTGACCTCAATAAAAAACAATTATAGATATGAAAACAAAAATTATATATCTGTTCGCTTTAATATCTGCCATCCTAATGGTTTCCTGCGAAGATTATCCGGTAGATGATAAAGGACTTTTGATTACAGATAAAGCCACATGCTATATGAGTTCGTTCAATCTGTTGGGATCCGATAACCAATCGGTATTAGTCAGAGTTCCAACCTACTCTAATGGAGATATAGATACAATAAATTGTACGGTAAAGGCTGTAGCGAAATATGGGACGAACCTCACTCATGTAAAGCCATATTGTGGTGTAACCGATGATATCACAGTAACTCCTTCGATGGGAAAATGGATTGATTTTTCAACTCCACATAAATTTACCCTGATCTCGGGAAATCGTAAGATCAAAAAAGAGTATACGATTACAGTTACAATACAAGAATAACAGTAAAAAAAAGAATCAGTATGAAAAAAGCATTTATTATAAATATACTGTTGATGGCTTTCCTAATCATGACCTCCTGCTCTGATGATAAAAGCCCATTAAAGAATGATTATATTAAGAGAACCACCGGCCCGTTAATTGTAGGCGAAACAATAGAATTTGCTTACGCGATGGGAACAACAGAAGGTAAACTGAAAATGGCAATTGCCGAAGCTCCGGTTGCCGGAATGAGCGGGACCGGTTTTGAAAACGTAACCTGGCGAACCGAGGCGGGCAAGAATATTTCAACGATTGTTGCACGTGATTGTAAAACAGAGGGCAACACTTCTTCTGCACACATTATTGATGCTCAAGCCACAACGCTTCGCTATCACTATATAATACCTGAAGAGCTGCGGGGGAAAGAAGTTACATTTACCTTTACCTGCGAATCGGGTGTAGATGAACGAACTTCACTTCGCACAGAAACTTATAAGATATCCGAGATGGATATGAATAAGCAAATAGTGTTGGGAGTAGGTAATGATGATAAACGCTATATTTCGATAGAAGATATGCAAGCCTATACCATAAGCGAAGTGGAAGCCGGGAACTTATATTCTAAGATAGACTTCATATATGCATATGCAGCTAAAAAGACAGTAGGCGCTACTTCGTATGATTATAAGCATGCATTCTTTTCTCCTGCGGCTGTGAATTATTATCCTGACGGATTTTCGCTTCCGGCAACCTGGGCTAAGAAAAATTCGACTCTGATGGAAAAGAAATTATATGTTTGGGACGGGCAGTTAAAAAATGATGTCAATACAAACATATATGTAGATGATCTGGATATGCAAGCCAAAGGTTTCGATAACGCTCTCAATTTCATTCTGGATCTGCGCCAGGACGGTAGCGCATTTATGAAAACAGAAGACGGAAAATATTGTGCTTTTATCTATATAAGTGCGCTACCGTCAACTAATGCAAGTGCCACCATAGGTATTAAGAGGTATAAATATTAGTTTTATAAATACGGATATTATAATTATGAAAAAGAATACAATATATTTTGCATTGATCACCTTCTTATCGATCCTGATAATGGTGGGATGTAGTGATGACGATAAAGATTTTTCGGACGATAATGCTTTCCCTCCACCTACACTAGAGTTAGCTTCGGCTGATAATCTAGTAGGAATATTAGGTGCTGAAACAAAGGTGCAGGCAACTATAGAATCTGAATCGGGTATACGTGATGCATATATTACATTGCTGAAAACTACAGAAAAAGGATATGTTGAAATAGATAAGAATAAGCGCATCATGATTCCGGTTGAGGGGCAACCAAAAACATTAGAGGTCAACGTCGATGTATTAATAAATTCGGATGATATAACAGCTATTAAGATTGTATCAATAAATGGTATATCCAAGACAGCTGAGCAAATAATCAAAGTAACAGACATAAAAAACAAACCTGAAATAACTTTTTATGGTAATGTTGATTATAGTAATACGGTAAGTACAACTACACCGTTAAGGATGAGGGGTACGATTATTAATGATTGTGATATTCAATCGATTTCATTTGTCAAATTCATTAATAACGCAGAACAAGCAGCTATAGAATATAATGTAGGTGCGGAAACTGATAAGCAGAAAATCAATTTCACACAAATGATCCCTGTAGAGAACGGACTCGATTCTATTGTTGTACGCGTCAAGAATATTTACAATGGATATTCACAAAGGACATACAAAATTAATAATGTTGTGAATGTTGACTTTATTGACTTCATTATCAACGATGAAACCTTTGTGACAGAACAATTGAAAGAGGATGCAATAAATCAAGTATTGGCATCGATAGTCTCTGCCTCCGATCTGGAGTCGGTAAGTTTTGCATCAAAGACGAATGGTACCTATTCTGCAGAAACTACAGTAAGCCTACCACCTGATACATATAATGAAGCTTCTGTCGCTCAGAACTTGTTTGTGACTACCGAATTGCAGGCCTTCAAATTTACAATTAAAAACAAAGGTGGGGTTACCGTCTCTAAAGAGTTTATTGTTAAATCTTTTGACTATAAAGCCCGCATACTACGCGATGTGATTATGTCAACCGACCCTGATGACAACTCCGCTTATATAGCTTTATATGAAGATATACCTGTATTCGGAAAGGCTATCGCAGAGACTAAGCAGGATAGGATCGACTGGGTTTTGACTAAAAATAATACGAATGCACAACCGGTTTCGCCGCATGCTTATGGAGCGGACATTAATTACTACAACAGGTCGAAAGATTATTTATGGGGGTTCAATACTTTAACCTATATGTTTTTATCGTCTCGCAGAGGTAGCCTCAATAAAAGTCAGATCGATTTGATAGTACATGATTCGGATATAACAGTTTACTTATATACAACGATTATTGTTGGAGAAAATTATAATATACCAAAAGCAAGCCGTAGGGTTGGGGATAACTTCAATCCCGGTAAGATTGATGGATTTATATTCGGATGGGGCAATCATACACACCCGACAACATCCCCTACAGTAGTAGATAATTATGCCTTTGGAATTGGTTGGATAAAGAAAGTCGTAACCAAAGAGAACGGACATCACGAAATGACTCTCGACATTATTTACCCGCGGCAAGATCAACGTGCCATGTATAACGATTCTAAGATTATACCTTATAGTCCTTATCCTCTGCAATAATTAAGTCAATTATTTAAGTTAGATAATAGCTGCCCCGATAAGTTTAGTGAAAATCTTATTGGGGGCAGCTTGTTATATTTAATCTCTACATTTACAATAACTTTGTATTTGTAATAGATTACAAGAACATCCAATAAAACATTTAAGTGTGAAATAAAAATGGATATAATAATCAAAACTCTATTAGTATGTTTCATTTTAATGAACGGCTATATTAACAATGTTAACGCCCAGAAACAGACTCAAATAAAAGTGATGAGTTATAATCTTCGTTTTGGCGAATTAGCATCGCTAGAAGAACTGGCTGAATTCATAAAAAAAGAGAATCCGGATATCGTCGCCCTTCAGGAAGTCGATGTGAAAACATATCGTGAACGTGCACAACATCAGAATGGGAAAAACTTTATTTCCGAACTGGCTTTTCGCACAGGCATGCTCTCACTGTATGGTAAAACTATTCCTTACATGGGAGGTTACTATGGAATCGGTATATTAACAAAATATCCCTATATTTCGGCTAAACGAATTCTATTGCCAATGCCGGAAGGCTCAAAAGAGCAACGAGCATATCTGGTAAGTGATATTGAATTGCCCGATGGCAATATATTTACATTTGTTTCTACACACTTGGATTACCCGACCTCAGAAGTCCGTCTGGCTCAGGTGGATTCTTTAAACAGCGATTTGCTGAAACACAAAAATCCAATCGTTCTGTGTGGTGATTTCAATGCTAAACCTGATTCTTACGAAATAAGTGTATGCATGTCAGAATGGAAACAGGTAAGTAACATGAATTTTACCTCTCCCGCAAAGAATGCAAAATCAAAAATTGATTATATTTTCTGCTATCCCCATTCAAAATGGCAAATCATATCTGCTGAAACGCCTGTGATTCAATTATCAGATCACTTACCAGTAATAGCAACATTGGAGTTACTTGAAAATCAAGACTAAGGTTGAAGGTTTGTTAGAGTATTGATAATTTGTGAAGAATTAATACTTTATAATCAAGGGAGCTACTGCAAATACCTATATAAAAAATTTAACAGCAAAAGCTTTAGCCATTAAGAATAAAAGCAAGCAATCGCTAAAAAAACTGAAAAATGGCTGTAAAGTACTAATTTACAACCATTCATTAATAAAGCATTAAAGTGGAGCTGGAGGGAATTGAACCCTCGTCCAAACAAGGAACTAATCTGCTTTCTACATGCTTATCTTCGCTTTAATTGTAGGGAGTAGACAAGACCGAAGCCACCAATCTAAACCTTAGCTTCTTTATTTCAGATAAAGGCCGAAGCCTCCTCTATCCTATCTCCGATTTGCCTGCACCACCTTATCGGCACGCTTCGAAGCCACAGCTTCCGGGTGATGTCTTGTCCTAGCACCTGTGCCAGGATTAAGCTATATCTACTATACTTCGATTAAGCAGCAAGAGCGTAATTGTTATTGCCAGTTAAATTTGTGACGTCTAAGATTATAGTGCCAGCCGACTATGCACTGCATGCTTACAAACCATTTCATCTCGCTGTCAAAGCCAGTCAGCCCCGATGATAAAGAATATATAATCAATATATAAATGCAAAGATAGTGATTTTCTTTGTCAAAGTAGCAATTCTTAAAATAAAGCATATCACCTATTGAAAAATAAGATACTCTCTCCATAATCAAAAAAAATACAACATAACCAACTCGAAAACAAACATTTACACACAATAACAAGTATCATTTATTGATATTTCACGTCTTATTAACACAATCTTTTAATAAAAAAAGATATATTTACCTCGAATTATGTATCTCTCTATAAATATAATGTAGACATATATTAAAATAGGGACAGAGTTGGAAATAGGATGAATTCTCAGTTAAGCTGACTGACAAAATTACACTTACAGAATAATCAGTAAAATTGCAATCAGACTAATTTCATCACATTGCTTCATTTTATACATTTCAATTTATTTAATTGAAATGAAATACTTTAGGCCACAAAAAAAGACAAACAATGCATATTATCCCACAAGGATACAATAGACCTAACATCATTATTTACAGACAAATGACTTACAGAATAAATCAAAGTATAAGAACAAAGCTATATACTAAAGTGCTGTCACCAATTTTGTTATTAAACTTATTTTTACTTCTTCAGGCTTTATCAACATTATCTGCCCAGGTCACAATTGGAAGTAATGTAGCACCAAACGAATCAGCTTTACTCGATCTGAAAAACAAAGCAGACGAAACATCGAACAAAGGATTACTCATGCCTCGTGTACACCTACAATCGACAGACGAAAGCACTCCACTATCAGCCCACGTAAAAGGTATGACTGTGTATAATTTAGCTCCTAAAGGAGATGTCGTTGAAGGCTTCTATTATAATAATGGTTCAAAATGGGTACGCCTTATTCCTGAAACCGATGTATTTTTCTACATGCCATCCATTATGTTGCCACTCAGCGAATCTGATCCCTCTTTCTCCAGTGGCTTCTTCAAAATTCAGTTGCATCAGAAATACGAAGAACAATTTACCACATCAACCAAAAGTCCAGCAGCTACAACTCTACCAATTTATGATTCTAATCGACTCGAATTCTTCGTTTTATATTATGACAATAATGTCTTCGAACAGGTTACAATAGATGATGGCGGAGTATTGTCCTATAGGATAAAACCAGATTATGAAGTATCCGAGAAGACTTTTATGAATATCGCATTTAAGGTCAAATAATAGACAATGATAATACAAAAGAAACAAACTATTAACAATAAAAACTTAATAGTCTTACTTATTTGTCTTGCATTTTTTTTACCGATTTCTATAGTGGCACAGACAGAACAAACAATGTATTGGGTGGGAGGTCCTGGTAATTGGGAAGATCTTTCACACTGGTCTTTCCAGCCGGGAGGTGGAGGTAGCCTGCCCTCGTCTATTCCTACACGGGATACACATGTAGTAATAGATGCGGGTTCTGGATTTAAGGGAGGAACACTGGCTAGCCGTTTGATTACTTTGAATACCGAACACACAATCAAATCTCTGACTTTTGCCGATGATCTCACTTCTACAACCTCGCCTCGTATAACTCGTAGCGGCAACTATAACCTGAGAGTAAATGGAGATGTTACTTTACAGCCCTATGGACAAATACTTCTCTATAACACCCATAATCTAATCATGGAACCTGCCGAGGGGGAAACAAGTACATTGACGTTAAACGGGTCGCAATTGTATAGCAGTTTTACTAAAAAGGGTGCAGGAACACTGAATATCGTAGGTGAGGTAAATTCGTCATATAATATGTACTTTCAAGGAGGAATAGTCAACTATGATGCTTCTAGTTTTTACGTATATGATACAAGTGCGACAAACGACTGTATTGTAAATATGCCTAACGTGATTACATTTACCTCTAAAACAGGGGGAGGAATGACAATTTCGGGTACAGGTGTTTATAAGATGCCACGATGTGAAACACTTTCTGTATATATGATGACTCTCACTTCGCTGACTCCATGGGATTTACCATCACTCAAGACTTTTGATATAGGTTATAGTATGTATAACGGAAATGTAAATAGTACGATTAATTTACCGGATGGAACAAAAGTAAAAGCTACCAGCTGGAATTTTCTGGGAAATATAACTCCTAATCCGAATAAAGCCGAGTTTGAGATAACCAATGGATCTTTTTTTAGTAAGAATGGTCAGAGTTATTATAAAGTTAGATTTACTAATCCTGTAACTAAATATGCTCAAATAGAAGGTAGCTCTACTATAGAGGAATTAACATCTACGAGAGCTGGTTTCTATGTGGTGGGTACACCATTGACAATAGGAACATGGACATTTGCTCCTTCTGTAACTAATATTATATTTAATGGCCGTACTGTAATTGTACAAGACGATATAATAGATACAACACCTGAGTGTGAACCACATTATAGAATAACGACAGACACTCCGGGGGGAACAGCTACTATAAAGAAAGAATCAGGTACGGTAAATCTCACAAACGCACTGATAAGCAGAATCAATGCAACGGGAGGAGCAATATTTAACGTTGACGGTATAGACGGAGGATATAACAGCGGGTGGAATTTTAAAGAACAGATAGGCAAAGACCTTTACTGGGTAGGAGATGCAAATGATAATGAATGGAATAACATGGATAATTGGTCAGACACTTCAGGAGGAACGGGAGGCTATTGCTTGCCGACAAAATTAGATAATGTGATTTTCGACAAAAATTCAATTATATCGTCTGAAATAAAAATCACAACTAATCCTGCTTATTTCCACGATATCCATATCCAAGATGATTTGCCGAATACCGACCTTACATTTATTCTTACTTCCATGAATTGCTACGGTTCATGGTATATGAAAGCGGGAATTACCATCAATTCCAATGTACTCTTTTATTCTTATCCCGGCGAGATAGAAACCATTACGTCCAATGGGTCCACATTTAACATCATGTATCTTATTGGAGCAGAAGGTGCTGGAGGCACATGGATATTGGCCGATGATCTTAGAACCATTGGCGATTTACAATTCAGAGGAGGAACTTTCAATACAAATGATAAGGATATATATCTGGGAGTCAACTTCAATTCGAATGTTGCATTTGAGCCTTCCATAGCATTAGGAGGGCAACGAACGTTGATATTAGGTAGTTCAAAAATATCGTACCGCAGCATTTGGCGATATTCAGGAACCCTAGATGCCGGAACCAGCCATATTACAGCTCGTGGAGGTGCCGACTATAATCCAGAATTCACGTCAAATAATAGTCATATATATTACGATGTGAGCTTCATTCCAGAATCCACTTCTATAGGAACAGCCAAACTATCTAACATTCTTACATTCAACAAATTAACAATAAATACTAAAAAAGCGACAATAAACAATAACATCCAGGCTAATGTTATAGATCTGGGTCCAAATATTGGAGTAACGGTTGCTAGTGGTAAAACAATAACTGTTATCGGTGATTTTATTACAAATACTCCGGATTGTTCCGGACTGATGGAAATAGCTCCGTCCTCATCAACCAGCACTTTCAATTTGATAAAAACGACAGGAGTAATACATATTCCCAATGTAAGTTTAAAGGGAGTACAAGCTAGCGGAGGCGCTACGTTTTCATATTATGGCCTCGATGAGGGAGGTAATAGCGACAATTGGATTTATACACCTGTTACAGCCAAAGATTTATACTGGATTGGCACTGCAGGCGATGGCTTATGGAATACGGGAAGTAACTGGACAACCAATAACGATGGCACTCCATCGGAAAGCAGCTGTGTTCCTACTCAGTCTGACAATGTTCATTTTAATAGCTACTCAGGATCAGACGGACAAATAATTTCGCTAGGTACAAATTCTGCTTATTTCAACAACTTCATTGCTCACGACAATGCTCCTGTGAATATAAAAATAACAGCTACAACTACAGGTTTCGATTCATATTGCTATGGTAATTTTATACAGTTAGGCGAGGGTATGTATATCGAACGCTGTCATCTTATGGGCGATGTGAGTAATGGAAAAATAATAAACAGATCAAATTCTTACTTCAATAACTTAACAGTCAGCAATACCAATGCCCAGTGGGAATTTTCTGGAGATATGAGAATCTCCGGCACTTACATGCAATCACTTGCGAAACAAGTAGATATAAATATGACTACATTTACCGGAGGGAATATTCTGGTTCATGAAGGCATTCTGAACCTAAATTTAAAAACGCTGAATGGATCTAGCTTTGAACTTATCAAAGGGATTATTAATGCCTCGGGAGTAACAATGAGGGTCAGCAAAATATCTAGTACCGGAAGTGATACGAGCAGTCTTCCCCGTCACCTCAATATAGAAAACGCAACCATTACAACTACCGATGCTTTTTCATATTATGGACATCCGGATATAACCCTTAACGCAGCCAATAGTCACATTTTAGTTGGTAAAAGCTTTTATGGATTGGCCGGGCATGTTTATAACAAGATTACAACCTATAATAACAATCTTACCAGCATGTATATCAGAGGTGGTATAACAGCCAATGAGGTTATACTGAATCACGGGAGGCAGATACTGGATAATAATACATTTGGAAAATTAATTCTAATGCCTAAAGGGCTGACCCTGTATATCGGTGCCGGCACCACACAGACCATTACCGAAGATTTGATACTAAATGGTACACCTTGTACATTAAATACTATAAGGGCAGGAACCGAAACAGGAGGTACTCAGCTATCAGCGACTGCCACAATCCATTATCTGAAAACTAACAATCACAATCGCTACGATTATACAAACATTGGAGGAATAATTGCTACAGGTGCAAATTTGGAGTTCGATGTTAATACTTCGAATTATGGACTTAACAATGAGAAAGTGGTATTTCTGGAAGGTGCTCCCGGAATTGTGGGTTTACCCGATAATTTTACATGTAAAACCTTTAACCAAGAAGATGTGGAAAACGAAGATAATTTTATATCAGCCGAAGGGTTCTATGGAGGGCCTTTATCTACTTACAAATGGTACTATAAACATCATAATGAAGAGAATTTCAAACGATTAGGCATAGACTCGACAACTGTGGTGATTGATCCTAAATTATATGGCATCAATGGTACATACAAAGTAGAAGTTGTATATGATTCTACAGTTTTTCCTATTTGCTATAGTGAAGATGAAATAAAGATGAATTATGCTCCTATCATAGGATCTTTTACTGAGGCATCAGAAAATAAACCTCATATACTGAATGTCAACTATTGTGAAACAGATCTAAAACAGCTTTCATATTTGGTCTATGAACTAGATGAGATCTCTACTAACTTTCTGGAAAATACAGAAGACATAAGACTATTCTTTTATGAGACTGAGACCTCAAATGAACCCCTGGATCCCTCGACCATTATGACTGAAAAGACATATTATATTTCATTCAGTGATACTATATCTAGTTGCGAAAGTCCCCAAAGAGCGATAGTAAATGTCAGTCTGGACAAGATGCCACTAGCCGATGCCGGTCCGGATATCAATCAAAGTGGCAAAACATTCACAATGGCAGGTAACCAACCCGGAATGAATCAACAGGGTGAATGGACTGTAATATCAGGAGATGTGACAATAGCTGACCCTACTCTTTATAATACTCAGGTCACACTCTCTGCATCTACCAACTTTGCTACACTAGAATGGCGTGTGGCAAACGGAACCTGTATAGCCAAAGACAGGATGAATATAGGAGAAAAAAATTATGTCCCCGTCAATCCCCATATCATGTTAAAAACAAAGGGGAATTAAACATTAACAATGTGACCTTATGAAATCCTATTATTTTAGTCCACAGCTCAAATCAAAGCTGAACGCTGATTAAAAGTACCATAGAAAAACGAAAAGGGAGTAAAATATTTTAATCGGTAATCACCGCTATTTTTTTATACTTTTTATAAGAGATGCACAACAATCCCGCTATCAGTAAACTTATCAATATGATGAGAATAATAGTAAAATCAAATTGCATCTCCCCCGCATAACTATGCATTCCCCCGAGAAAGTAGTTCACACCAAAATAAGTCATCAACACGGTTGAAAATGATAGTAAACCAAAGGCATGAAAGAAAAACAGATTAGTAAATATCTTCAGATTTTTCTGGTGAATAATCAGACTATACACAAGAAATGTTATCAGCGCCCATACCTCTTTCGGGTCCCATCCCCAATAACGTCCCCATGATATATTTGCCCATACAGCACCAATAAAAATACCGGCGCCCAAGAATAAAAGACTGGGATAGAGACAGATCAGACTGTAGATTTTATTCTGCTCCAGTTTCTTTAGAATATTTGCAACATCTTTATTCTTACATAGAACTATTTGTATCAATGAAATAAGACTATTAAGCATAATAAAAGCCAATAATGTATAGGCAAGCATAATCACTGATACGTGAATGCTTAGCAGTGGGGAGGAAAGGACGGGTACCAATGGCGTTATTCGGGGATTCATCATACCCAAATGAGCGACCAAAAGAGAACAGCCCGAGATTAAGTAGCCGAATGATACTATCAGAGGCATTTTGCGTCCTGCTAAAACAGCGATCAACATGGCTGACCATGCAATAAGAAGCATCGTTTCAAATCCGTTACTGAACGGCAAGCGTCCTCCTATATACGTTCTGATCCCAATAGAAAAGGAATGCACAATAAAAGATAGAATAAGAATACCGAAGAATATCTTATCTACATGCTTAACCCTCTTATCCGCCAGGAAAAAGACACATAAGAGTGACAATAATCCCAAAGTAAGGTTTATTTTAAACAAGATCGAGGTAAAATTCACATTAGTATAAAAGATCTCTATATCACGATGCAGATCTGATGGAAGCACTTCCTCTGCATTCGCTTTCTGATAATCACTTATCATTTCAAGAGCAAGCTTCGCATTCCCTTCGCTATTGTCTGAGATTGCCTGATAATAAGACAAAAGAGAATTCCTTATCAGTTTTATATTTTTCTGTTCATCTTTAGTTCTGAGGTTTTGCGTAGGGTAAAACCACTTTACATCATTATCGATCTTTTGCGGATATATCTGTAAAAGACTCCCGTTATGAAGCATATTGATTAATTGTATCTTTTCATCCAGCTTTTCCACCTCTTTCAGCAAAGACGTTTTTGGCGAATTACTGCTCAGATCTTTCCAATACTTACTTAGCTTATAGTTACCTTCCGTATCATAGAAATCTATCAATGCAGCTTTTTCGGTCTCGGCATTTAGTTCTTTTTTCAGTATTCCATCCTTTACATCAAACAATGCTACCTGCTGCCATTTGTCAGGAAAAAAGAGAAATCCCATCAGGAATTGATTTGCATCGAGATAACTGAATGATGTCTTCCCTGTAATTTTCAAAGTGAAATCATGGGCAAAGGTTGCTACAGGGCTTATTCTTCCATCGTACAGCATCCATAATTTACAGAATTCCTTTGCTTGCTTTTTGTTTACGGATAAGCTATCCTTAGTAAGAATCTGAGAAAAACAGGAAACCGGAATAATAAATAATATGATTATCAATGCTTTTTTCAGGAGGGGATGATTCAGCAACTTCCGGAAAGCATTCTGAGGCGAGAATAAATACCATATCATCGCTAAAACGAATAAGGCATAACCGGCATAGGTCAGAGGAATTCCCCAACTATCATGGTTGACACTCAATATACTCGTTCGCCAATCGTCTTCGAAAGACGACTGATAGAAGCGGTAGCCATCGTAACTGAATATATTATTCATAGACACCTCTGCTATCGTGGTTTTACCCGACAGTTTATCCTTTATAGAGAAATGCGAAATATAGTCGGCCGGAGCATTCGTCCCCGCATAGTATGAAACATAGAAAGTATCCAGCCGCATCCGGAAAGGTAGCTCAACGGTATCCGCGTCAGCCTGCATTTTGCTACAATCCGTATCTTTATTGAGAATAACATAGCCATGTTCGGCAAACAGTTTTGTACAAAAAGCCCCGGCTAGTATCAGTATAAAGGAAATATGGACTAATAGCAATGACAAATTCCTGTACATCTGCCCTTTTACAATTCCTGTAAGGCTGAGTATAACTAATAATCCCCACAAAGCGGAGAACCACCATGAGCCGTATATATGAGAATAGGTATATTCCGAACCATGACTCTTTTCCACAAAGGTTGCCAGAGCCATAATAACGGAAAGGACAAAAACACCCCAAAAAGGAAGCTTCTGTAATGAGAATAATGCCAACAATCTATTTTTCATCTGTCAAGATCAGAATTTCTCAAACTGATTCGCTTCTATTTCTTTGATTGCAATACATTCTATTTCTATCAGCCATCCCGGACGGCAGACAGGAGCCCATACGATTACTTTAGGCAATTCTTTATAATATTTATCAAGATAATCGGAAACTATCTGATAGTCTGCCGTATCGCGCAGATATACAATCATTTTCGAAATATCATTTATTACCGCATCCGCCTCAGCGAGCAGAACTTCTATATTCTCTATTGTCCGCTCTATCTGTTTTTCAATGTTGGTAAGATGTACAATTTCCCCATTATTATCTATACTGGCTGTGCCTGATATGAAAATATGCCTGCGATCGCCATAATCCACTGTTGTTCCCCGCTCAAAAGTTACCCCGTATTCGTGGGTAGGATTCAGGTGAGTAGAGGCATGGAGATATTTGACTTGTTCCTGAGAAATACCTTTAATAGCATAAGCATCCATCAATACCAATGTCTGAGCGTCAGTATATCGCCCTTCTATACCCGTGCTTGCAATATAGTGAGTCTCTTTATTCAGGCCTTCCCTGTTGAAGCAGGCAATACGGGCCTTTACCATCTCTGAGTAATGAACATCTACCCCCTGCACATATATCCAGGTGCGGATACAATTATCCTTCAACGTGCAACCATGCAGATACAATGATTCTAGATATGTATTGAAAATGCATTCCGTCTCGGCATACTCATCCTTCAATGATTTTTGCAATTGGGTATTATAAATATGCTTAAAATGAGGGCGCGACAAAATTGTTGTACCATAACCATCTGTATATATTCTACTATCAGCGACAAAATATGCCCACACAGATACTTTTGTTCCATTCAGAGGAGGCTGTTGTACAACAGAAACGGCAGCGTCCTCGTTCTTCCGCTTCAAAAATTGGGATTGATTGACTGCATCACTCACAAAGTACCGCTTTAATACCAATGCGGAGCCACGTAATATATCCGACTGCTGCAAACGTTCCAAAGCAGCTTCTATATCTCTGTACTGAATTTCAGCATTGTTATATTTATTATTTAGCTCAATAATGGCATGATATTCTGCCACCCCGCCTTCGGGTAAGAAGCAACTTAAATTTATATTGACGGACAAGTCGTCCCATTCTATATTTATATATTTCATTTCTGTTTATAATTATTCACTTTTAGCCCCGCCTTTTATCCACTGCTCGACCAGCACAATATCATCATCTTTGAGTGACGACAGGCTCGAATGCTGATTGGGCAAGGCTTCGCCTTTCAATATATCCATCAGATAACTATTCTGAATATTCCCCGGGCTAACCCGCTTTTTATCCGTATTGTGCAATGCGGTTATGCCTACCAAGTCTTCATGGCTCTTCCCTTCGGTTAAATGCAGGCCTGCTGCGGCAAATCCGCTTCCCCCATGACACTGGAGGCACTGAGAAAACACTTGTTTTTGCACCCGCCCAAACATTGCCAAATCGATATTTTGAAGTGGAATCTCAAAATCTTCCTTTGGCATACTGACTATCGGATAGGTATAAAAAGGATAAATCTTATAGTTACTATGCTCTTGTACGAGGTATAATGCCAGATATGTTGTATTCTCCGGAATATTAGCCAACGAGACCGTAACCACTCCATTATCCGAGGGTTTAGATATTACTTTCGATGATATCGGATACGCCAGATCATCGTTGAAAGATCCGAACACTATCTTATAGCTTTCAGGAAAAGCATCGATGTGTGTAAATTGGAAACTGACAGAAACATCTACATCCGTTCCACCCGAAGTTTTATCTTTAGGATATATATCCCCGCTATCGCAACCTGAAGTAATGACAGGCAATGAGACGACAAACAATATCCAAAATTTTATCAAATTATTCTTTCCCATGATTTTATTTATCAGAAAGAAAATTGGAACATTACCTGTGCAAAATGTTGAGCTAGGCCTAAATCATCATTATCCCTCTCCAGTTGGTTTTCATGCCCCCATTTTCCCAGATACTGATACATAGCCTGTAATTTCAGGTTATAACCGACAATATAATAATTGAACCCTACTGCCGGAGCATTCAGGATACCATCGGTCTTAGATGAGTTACGGTCGAAGAAATCATATCGCGCCGCCAATTGCATTTTTGGATTGATAAAATACCCTCCCTGAATATAGCCGCCGACAAAATCGTAAGAATGAGAAACCTGCTGTCTTTCTACAAAATCCATATTTAAATAATAGGCTTCTGCCGAAATATACCATCGGTTATATAAATAGGAAAACTCCAGGCCTGCACGAAAATCATTGCTTGCCTGCCAGTTGGCTTCCACATTGTAAGAAGTGGAAAGCGCAACTAAAAATTTATTATTATTCAAATCATCGGGGCTTCCCTGATGAGTAGGCATCACACCTTTAGGCATATAAGCAATACGCCCCGAGTATAACAGTGATGGAATGTGCAGATCATCGCTGATAGTCTTCTTCGCGCTATTCACTGTTATACCTGTTCCATTAAAAATGCCGACTCTGTATTCCCATTTATTCTTGATCAAGCCATGTACCTGTACACCAAGATCGAATCCGGTCGCAAAATTAGGATTGACTGAATTTATAGAATATGGAATATTTACCGGAGCAGTGAGCGAAACAGGTAACGATGGGAAAAGCGTTTCCCCCAATGTCACAAGATAAGCCTGATTGAAAGGAGTTTTAAATTTCCCCACACGGAAGCGCAATTCGTCTTTCAGGTTGAGGTCTGCCCATGCCTGCTGAAGCAAGGCATCTCCCGACTGGGCCGCATTCAATGTAAGATTGAACGTTACTTTTCCGAAAGCCTTTCCGGCAAAGCCGATCAATGCGTTTCCTATCTCAAAGCCGCTATTGGCAACATTGTCCTGATCGTCTGCGCCTATCTGCTCATCATCGTAGTAATTCATTTTGGCCGATGCCTGTACAAGAGCGAAGGGTTTAAAAACAAAGTCCCCGGCCTTACTTTCGAAGCTGAATCCTTTCTTTCCTGCAAGAGGGATAACATCGCTTTCGATATATTTATCATTATTATCACTCTCCTGTGCTAATAAATTTACGGATAGAAGTAATCCTGCGAATAATAAAAATCTGAATTTCATATCAATGTATTCTTTTCTATTTAGTTTAAAGTGAATTGAGGAATATCTGCAAAGCGTCCCTGTCTTCTTTCGACATGCGACTGAACAACTCCCGCGACACACTGCCCTCGCCTCCGTGCCACATGATAGCCTCTAGAAGGTTGCGGGCACGCCCGTCGTGTAAGAAATGCGTATGTCCGTTTACTGTTTCTTGCAAACCAATACCCCACAACGGAGTTGTACGCCACTCATAGGTATAGGCGGCTCCCGCTTTATAACCGCTGTCCAGTTCACGTCCCATATCGTGCAAAAGGAAATCGCTGTATGGATGTATCGTTTGGTTGCACAGCCACGGAAGGCGTGTCCCGTTCAGTAAAACGGGCGCATCCTGCCGGGTGTGTAAAGTAGGGGTATGACACAGATGACATTTGGCTTTATAGAAGTTCTCTTCGCCTTTTTTCACCAGTTCATGCGTAACATTCCGTCGTGCGGGGACACCCAATGTGCTCAGATACAGATCGACATTCTCCATATCATGCGTTGATATCTGGATACCGTAATGAGAGTAACCAACGTTCTGAGACTGTCCTTCGCTCACTTCGAGCGGGTAGCGGTCGTTTGTAACTCCCAGGTCGGACGAGAAACCTAATTCTACAGTCAGGTCTGCATGATGTGCTTTATTCCCGCCCACTCCTATCATAGTTTTGTTACGTTCCTGTATGACGGCAAGCCGTCCCGAAATTCCGTATTCGGGATAGTTGCTTTGTGCAGCCAACCTTCTCAATTCATCGGGATCGAGTGCCATTATCTGCCCCATACCAACATGCCGGAGAGGGATACGTACATCAATAATCAGATCTTCAGGTTTTATTTCATCGGCATACCATTCCGATATAGAATAATGAGGAGTGATGAGAGAGTACTTCTCCCCATCAGGGAAAGAATATTCTTTTTCTTCATAAGTGACCTTAAGCTTACCCTCCGGCTCAACCCCTACAATAGATTGATCATGCAAGACTCGTCCATATTGACGAAAAAAGGCTCCATTCTTTCGTGTAATATAAGCAAGCATAGAAGAGAAGCCATATTTACCGGAACCTCCTTCCGAAAAAAGAGTGGGATAAGTCCGCCCTGCATTCTTATGGCAACTTCCGCACGAATAACCTGCATAGAGAGGACCAAGACCTCCTTTGTTCGGATCGAACTGATCTGTTGTCCGGGGATCATCATAAAGTTGATCTCCCAGATTGAATCGAGTCAACATATCACCCTTCACCCACGGCGCAGGAGTATCATATGCCCTGATCCCGGACATAAATACGGTAGATGTTCCGGCCGATAATTCGTCCGGATGCGCAACTTTTCCATTGGGCTTGTAAATGATATCATCGTCGTTGTCGCTACAAGCAGTAAATGCCGTGATGCAAAGACACATCACGACACTAACTTTTAAGAATTTATATCTTAACATAAATAGTTTTTCATAAATCTGTCAGAATCTAAGAACTTATTATTTTCTTAATTCTCCTATCAGTTGATTACTTAGTATAGAGAAAAGAGATTTCTTAATCTTTCAACTGTTTAATTTTCTCGAAACTCAATTGTAAGTCTGTACAAGCATCTATTGCCGCATCCACTTTTATTCCGGTCAGATTGTTGCGGAAAGGACGTTGCATCCCTTCATTAATCGCTTTATATGCTTTATCGATTGCCGCAGTAATTTCTGCATCTAAAGCTGCATTCTTAGACTCTACAAAAACAGACATGCTGTGTTGGCTTCTGTTGGATGTTGTTTTATTCAATCCTCCGAAATACGAGTTGCGAATACTAATGATATTGTTTGCATAGTCATCGATTGAGTTCCAGCTATACCATGACTCCACTTCGAGAACCGCTTCGTCGGTTTTTCCATCCAGAGCCAAATCTCTCGGAGCTCCTATTTTCTGGGCAGCAACTTCATCTGCGATTCCGGCACATCCTTCAATTATATTATCAATGGCATCATCCATTGTAGCAAGATCAACACCACTGCTTGTTATCGCATTCTTGAAATTATACGCAAAATTGTATTGTGTAGGATCTTCTTCAAATGTATTGATTACAGCCTGATCCTTTGCACTGATACTCTGAGTTCCATTCCATGCAGCCCACAACATGATGCAGTCATTTCTCAGATATTCGGTTGCTATTACTAAATATTGAATTTCTGATTCAGAAAGAGGTGTAGAAGAAAGCGTTTTAGGATTTCCATCCGAGAATATCAGATACTCGATTGTGTGAAAACCATGAACACCCGGGTCCATAATTTTATCGATTGTAATACTTCCTGAATTGATTATTTTATCTATATCTCCTTTTTTCAGAGGCCACGAGTCCAGAGAAGGATCAAGCCCCAACTTATCGGCAGGCCCATATAAACAACTTTCACTTTGCTCCCAAGGAATACGTGTAGCACGCCAGGCTGCACAGACTGCATTCAGATTTGCTTGTGTTCTTCCTGTGCTGGTACTGAATGTTTGTACCGCATCGTAAAGAGTCCATGCCTTATTTTTCATATCTGCATACGTAGGAAGTATAACATCATCTGTATATACCTTTAGCACCTGGGTAAAATCATATCCATACCCATCATCTGTAAATTCACCTTCAGGACTGTCTTCACCGCATGAAGAAAAGAAATATAAAGCAGAGAACAACAGTAAAAAATAAACGCTTAATTTTTTCATTATTTTTGGTTATTATGTAAAATTGATATTAAAAGGATTCGGATTAATTTATATTCTTATTTTTTGAAGAACCACCCGGTATACACCAAAGCCAATCCGAATGTATTCTCATCATTATAGTTGCCCCCGTCAAGCCTTCTGTTCGAATAATCAGCTTTCAGTACCATATTAGGTAACAGGTTATAGTTTACACCAAATGTGAATACATTTCTCTTGTTTATAGGCATTTCGGCCATACCTTCTTCTACATTCTCTGCACTATTGTAGTACTCATATCTTACGAAAGGCATCAACCTTTCTTTTGTTTTGAAGAAGGAGAGTATATTATATCCGGCCTCAATGGAATATGTAACAGCATTTTTTGCCACAGGTGTGCGGGAGAAACCTGTATTCTTCGATACACTTTTATTTATTTGAGATACTCTCTTCGATGCGCCGAGATTTCCATAAACAAGATTACCTCTAACTGCCAGATTCTTGGACAGGTATTGGGCGTCTGCCGAAATGATACTGACAGGAGCTTTTATTCCGGTCATCTTTTGAGGTTTGCTTGCATTCTTTGCTGTGTTTCCATAATATCCCGATGCGCTTAATCTCAAATTTTTGATTCCTTTATATTCTACCCTTCCGGCAACTGCAGGATTTGTCATTGTAGAAGTCTCAAATATGCTTTGACGTCCGCCTTGTATCCAATTGGCAGATGAGAATCCATTGGGGTCAAGCCCGTTAACGAGCATTAGTTCATATCTGAATCCGGAAAAATAACCGAGTACTGATATTCCCGTTTCATGCCATGTACAAGGTAAGATAGTGGATTCACCCTCTGGTCTGGTTGTACCGAAAAAGAATATGGGTTCATGATGCGCATTCGTCATACCGACAGGAACTATCATATGTCCGACCCTGATATTAAAGGCGTTACTAAATCGCTTGGTTATATGGAACTGTTCCAGTTCTATTTCACCCCCTTTTTCTATCTCGGTCTCATATTCACCCCCTTCTTCATATTCAAGTTCCATCGCAGAGCCTGTACCTCCATATTCTATTTCGAGTTCTGTGGAAAATATAATATCAGGCCTGAATTTATATTCGAACGAAAATACGGCTCTGGGTATTGATATATAAGAGCGTTTGTCGCTTGGTGCTCCTGCTGGATCTTTATATCTGTCGGGACCATAATCCATTTGCTGAAAAAGAATTTCTCCGTATCCACCAAAACGATATTTATTGTAATTCCATTCGGGAGGAGTATCTGCAGTAACTGTATCACTTTTTTCCGGGACAACCTCTTGCTGGGCTAAAATGCTATTACAGAAGAGGATTGACAGTAGCATTAATAACGTAATCTGGGTTTTCATAAATTTTATCTATTTCTAATAGACGACAAATGTATAGTTGTTAATTTTATCTAACAATCACTATTTTTTATTATATTTAAGTGAAATCATACCTAGATGTAGGTATCAATAAATTACGATTTAGTCACTAAAATCAACAAATAAACGACAAAATGACACACACATAGTTGATTTACAACAATATAATATAAACAAAAGGAGTCATTAAAGAAAATAGTCAACAATGGCTTTTTTTTAAAATAATAAACTCATTCTTGAGTACCTTGAATTCAAACTCTAAATAGTGAGCTACAGAATTTATATTTAAGAGAAGAGAAAACAATGACAATTTCCTGCTTTATATTTTTAAAATATGATACTCTGAATTATATTAATCAGCAGTTGAAATCTGCTATTTTTCTTTCATAATTTTATCTATACGATACAGATGACAAGTGTGTTATCGGATGAAAAGGTAACAACGAAGATAACTTACAAAAGGTGTTACCTTTGTTACTTTTAACAAGTCGTAAGTTTTAAGTTATATAAGATACGAGTAGACAAGACACGAGATACAAGTTGTTAACTGATGACTGATATATCTGTTACCTTTGTTACCTTTTAATAAATAACATACTATATATAAATCAGATACATCATTTCAAGAAAAGTAGCGGAGTTGTCTTTTATTACAATTATCAATAACATGAAAATATTTATCTTTACATTATGATTTCCAACAAAATTACTCCCGAAGAATTATGGTCAAGGCAGCAAATGAATAATCTTGATGTAGACTATGATTTTTGGAATAAGAAAAGAGAATCAATACAGGAATTTTCGCTAATGAGCCCGAGTTGTATTTTTACAGTTGATGTATTTAAGAAAAGATATGACTTTGCTTCTGAAAATTTCGCTCTTCTCTTTGGCTATAATCCGGGGCAGATAAGATCGATCAGGAAGCAAGGTGATTTACTGGAAGAGCGAATCCACCCTGATGACAGAGCTCAGTTGTTAGACTTTCAGATCGAACACGGACAGTTCATATATTCTCTTCCATCCGAATGCAGAAATGATTATCAGCAAATGTTTCAGATTCGCATTCGAAATACAAAACAGGAATATATAAATGTAATCAGCCGCCAGCAGGTCATTCAGAAAGATAGGTGTGGCAAGGCATGGATTATTATGGGAGTTATGGATATATCTCCGAATCAAATACCTGTCGATAAAGTAA
Organism: uncultured Dysgonomonas sp.; assembly: GCF_900079725.1. NCBI lineage: Bacteria > Pseudomonadati > Bacteroidota > Bacteroidia > Bacteroidales > Dysgonomonadaceae > Dysgonomonas > uncultured Dysgonomonas sp. The sequence goes on along the minus strand of NZ_LT599032.1, from coordinate 3,726,647 downwards.
AACGAACAGTTATAAATAGAAAAACAGGAGAAATAATCACTTCATCTTTTATATCTGCAGATAAACAATTAACTAGTCGGGAAAAAGAAATCCTGCTATTAATCAGCAAAGGTTTTCTAAGTAAAGAGATAGCTGATAAGCTGAAAATTAGCATCTACACAATTAATAATCATCGTAAAAAAATTCTGTTGAAGCTGGGAGCTAATAATGCTATAGAGGCACTTAACTGCGCTAAGAATTTTGGTCTTATCTGTTAACTTTATTCAAGACGAACTCAACCATTTCATATCTGCCATGCGAGGTGCGATTGTATAGTAAATTTCTTTGTTCATACTATATTATTTACAGGCTTAATAGCTATAAATAGCTATTTATTACAGGCAAACAATATACTAATTTTGTAATCCTTTTAGCACCGAAATTTCTTATACTATCGCCCCAAAGATTGTTACAATATGGTATTTAATAAAACAGAAAAGCAGGAACAGGAGTATTTAAATAAGGTTATAACCTTAATAAAGCGTATGATTAGCCAGACAGATACATCCGTTAAGGAGCATGTAGATACATTGCAGGAGTATAAGGATTATTTATGGTCGAATAAGGATATCGACCCTCACGAAATCCGTTCTATGAGAGAAAGTATTCTAAATCATTTTGCTATTGGAGAGAGTGTTATTGACAAACGGAAGCGTCTGGGTAAAATAATAGATATTCCTTATTTTGGCAGAATAGATTTCAGAGAGAAAGGAGAGAGTGAAAATCCAACTCCTATCTATATCGGCATACATACATTTTATGATACTATCAATGAAATAAACCTTATATATGACTGGCGGGCTCCTATTTCAAATATGTTCTACGACTATGAATTAGGGGAAGCTGTTTACCATTCTCCGACAGGACAAATAGAGGGCGATATATCACTCAAACGTCAATATCGTATCCGGAAGGGAAGAATGGAGTTTATGATTGAAAGTTCCCTCACCATCCATGATGATATTCTTCAGAGAGAACTCCGCTCCGGCACAGATGATAAGATGAGAAATATTGTGGCAATGATTCAACGGGAACAAAATCGGATTATTCGCAATGAAGAAGCACAAACACTTATAATACAAGGGGTAGCAGGATCAGGAAAAACATCCATAGCCTTGCATCGTATCGCTTATCTTCTATACACGACGAAAGGGAACATCTTATCAAAAGACATACTGATTATTTCTCCCAACAAAGTCTTTGCCGATTATATATCAAATGTACTTCCCGAGCTGGGAGAGGATAGTGTTCCTGAAACCAGTATGGAGCAGATATTATCGGAGGTATTAGATAACAAATATAAATACCAAACCTTTTTTGAACAGGTGAATGAATTACTCTGTGAGCCTGTCCCCGGTTATATCGAACGAATACGATACAAAGCAACTTTAGGTTTTATCTCTCAGCTTGACCGCTTTATCCTTCATATAGAGAACTCTTACTTTAAAGCTACAGATGTAAAACTGACAAAGCAGATTACGATCCCTGCTGATTTTATAGATAAACAATTCCGAAGATTCAGTCGATATCCAATGCGCCGAAGGTTCGGGGCAATGACCAGTTATATTGTCGAAATATCGGAAGTCCGATATCGGATTACTATTACCACAGCAGAACGAAATATACTCAAAAAAGAGATAAGTAAAATGTTCGCCGGCAATAACGACATCCAACTTTACAAAGACTTCTTTCAATGGACAGGAAACCCTGATATGTTTAAAATGCGTAAAAACAGGACATTGGAATACTCCGACCTTGCGCCTTTAGCATATCTTCGCAATGCTCTGAATGGATGCAATACACAATCCCGGGTTAAACATCTCCTGGTAGATGAAATGCAGGACTATTCACCTATACAATATCGTATTTTACAGAAGCTTTACCCTTGCCGCAAAACAATATTAGGAGATGCTGGCCAGTCGGTAAATCCTTACGGTTCATCTTCAGCAAACATGATCAGGGAAGTACTGACAGCTGGAGAAATAATGAAACTTTGTAAAAGTTACCGTTCAACCTGTGAAATCACCAATCTGGCACAGAACATACGAACCAATAACGAATTGGAAACGGCTGCAAGACACGGAGAACAACCAAAAATCCTAAAGTTCGAGAACCAAGAGGAAGAAATACACTATATCTCTGATTTGATTTCTACTTTTAAAGATTCAGCATACAAATCGCTTGGTATAATCTGTAAGACAGAATTACAGGCGAAAGAGATGTCTGAAAAGCTCAAAGTATATAGCAACGATATATATTTCCTCTCAAATCAGAGTTCAGCCTTTATACAAGGCATCATCATCACTTCGGCACATATGGCAAAAGGACTGGAATTTGATGAAGTTATTATACCTCAGGCCGACAATGAAAATTATCAATCAGAAATCGGCCTGGGTATGCTCTATATCGCTGTTACCAGAGCAATGCATAAACTGACATTGACTTATTGCCATGGTATCTTCCCTAGTAATGTCCTACACAATTAAACAACTTTATGAATTCAACCCCTTTAGATTATCATATGCAGATGTCATCAAAGTACAGGATATATCTTTATAACATATCCCCCACCCGGAGCCATCGAAACAGGCAATTTACGATCTACGGGAATGTCAATAACCTCTTTCTTATAATCGCGGGCAGCTTTATCGGCATTTACCCCATCCTTAAATACTTCACCTTTAAACTTGCCTTCACCCAGAAAAGACAAATCCAGTTCAAGGCTTCGTGCATCCCAGTTAGTCATGGAGCCGACATACCATACATCTCCTTTTTTACGGGCAATACTTATATATTTTCCTATTTCCCCGTTCAATGAAATTGTGTTATCCCAAATAGTTGGCACTGAGGCGATATATTCTGTGCATTCTTTCTCCTGCATATAATTGGATGGGTTATCGCAAAGCATATTCAGAGGGGATTCGAATATGATATATTGTGCAAGTTGGCGGCAGCGCGTACCCTGACTCATGGCTTCACTATACACAGACTTGTAATTACTCTTAGTCGCGTTACGCATTGCTCCCTGAGTATAGTCTACCGGGCCGGCAACCTGACGGATAAACGGCATTGTAACATCATAAGTTACCTGATCTGTATCTGCATCCCATTTCATCTGCTCCAGTCCGAACACACCCTCGAAATTGATAACATTGGGGTAAGTGCGTTGCAATCCCGTCGGTTTATATGTACCATGATAGTCCATCAGCATTTTGTACTTCGCTGCAATCTGAGCTCCTCTGTGATGAAAGTCCACCATCAGCTGATCGTCTCTATCCATAAAATCCACCTTGAATCCTTTTATTCCCATTTCGGAATAATGCTTACAGATACCCTCCATATCACGATTGAGCGCCCAATATCCTGCCCATAAAATAAGCCCTACATTTTTCTTGCCGGCATAATCTATCAGTTCTTTCAGGTTTATTTCCGGAACAACCTGCATTAGATCAGCCTGCAGGTTCACCGCCCATCCTTCATCCAGAATAACATATTCAATCCCGGATTTTGAAGCGAAATCAATATAATACTTGTAAGTTTCGTTATTTACTCCTGTCTTAAAGTCCACACCATGCAGATTCCAGCTATTCCACCAGTCCCACGCTACTTTTCCCGGCTTCACCCACGAATAATCTCCATGGGCAGGACTCGCAAGTTTATATACCATATCGTTATTGGTCAGCTCATAATCTTCCGATGAGATGATTACTGCACGCCACGGAAATTCTGTAGCCCCGTCAAATTTTGCAATATAAGGTTTTACGGAATGCACTTCGCCCTGTAACATATTATGGCCACCTTGCTTAATTTCATCCGGATAAGGGGCAAATACGCCGGAGAGAGTATTACCTCCTGTCATATTATACAGGTACATACCCGGATAATTCATTAAATCGGCCTCTGCCAAACATACCTTTTTTCCGTTAGCACCTTCAACAACCAATGGTGAAAAAGCCAAACGCCCTTTTGTCCATTCAGATAAGAAACTATGTTCATATATATTTTCAAACGAATTATAAAACTGCATTTCAAAAGTTGTGTTCTGATAGCCGGTTTTGGCTCTCTTCGACTGATTATCCCTCACATAAGGAATAAAGGCTTTGGTATCGCCAGGGAAATTGAAATCGGCTTGTTCGTTTACAACTACAAAAGGTTTCTTCGACGTAGACACAAAACGATAAGCAATACCATCATTATATGCCCTGAATATGACACTGTAGTCTCCCTTGAATTTTAAGGAAAGTTCATTGTAATGATCTTCGATCTTATTTTTTTTATAAATAAAGGCGTCGATAGTTTGATTTATTGTCCGTGTCGATGATTTTTCCAATTTAGCATTGACGCCATAATTAAATCCGTCGCCTAGAGTCATGGTGGCAGTAGATTTGTCGAGCATCATATCTCCTTGATGAAACACTGAATACCCTATGGTTTTACCTATAGATATATTAACTTCAATCTTGCTATCAGGTGATTTCAGCGTAAATTGCTTCTGCGCCAGGATATTCACCTGACAAAGAACTAAGCTTATCAATAGAATTAAATATTTATTATTTCTCATTGGTTTATTATATTCTTATTTATAAATAATTATTTGGAAAACAAGCTGAATTAAATAATTAATCGCAATTAAGTAATTGGAAGAATTAGTTGTCGTAATTTGCCATGCTGAGGAACGAAGCATCTCGTGTCTTTAGAATCGAGATCCTTCCCTGTGGTCAGGATGACATACGACAGTAAATATTTTAGATTACTTAATAATACATTTCATACTTTTTCAACTCTACATTTCCTCTTTTAATTAATCGTTTATTTTTCAAGCACATATCATAAAAAGGTAACAAAGGTGACAGATATATTAGTCATCAGTTATCAACTTGTATCTCGTGTCTTGTCTACTCGTATCTTATATAACTTAAAACTTACGACTTGTTAAAAAGTAACAAAGGTTACAGTTTCTACTCATTTTACAACAGTAACTTTTTATCTTTCACATATCACATCAAATCATTTACATACAGATAATTAAATTCATTATTTATTACAAAATTCAAAGTATAAAAATCATATATATAAATATTTTATAATTGCTTCCGGGTTGTCTATATCTTGCTGCGGCTATTTAATAACCTTACTATATTCTCAACCGTTCTCTCCACATTTTCTGCACCTTTCCTCATTGCTTCCCCGATAGTCATTGCACCGGGCACAATCCCCAAAATAGCATCAAACCCCATACTGTACAACTGTTCGATTCCCTCTCCAATATACCCGGCAATAGCTATCACTGTTTTATCTGCCGCTTTTGCAGTCCGTGCCACCCCAAAAGGTGTTTTCCCGTATTGTGTCTGAAAATCGATACCACCTTCACCCGTAAATACTATATCCGCTTTTTGCACGATTTCTTTCAGGTTTGTATAATTAATGATGATGTCAACCCCTTTTTCCAAACGGGCATTGGTAAAGGCCAATAATCCGGCTCCCAAACCACCTGCGGCTCCGGCACCGGGTACATCTTTCACATCTTTTTTCAAGTCTTTGAATACAATTCCTGCATAATGTCCAAGTGCATTATCCAGAATCGTTACCATTTCAGCAGTTGCGCCTTTTTGCGGGCCAAAAACAAAAGACGCTCCGGTCTTGCCGCAAAGCGGATTTGTAACATCACAGGCAACTTCAATATCCACATCTTTCAACCTCGGGTCGAGTGAAGAAATATCTATCCTGTCCAATCTGGCTAGTGCAGCCCCTCCCGGGGGAAGTTCCCGTCCTTCCTTATCCAGAAATTTCGCTCCGAGTGCCTGAGCAAAGCCTGCTCCTCCATCATTGGTAGCACTCCCTCCTATTCCAAGAATAATTTTATGAACACCCCTGTCGAGACACGCTTTGACTAATTGCCCCGTACCATAAGTCGTGGTAATGAGTGGATTTTTCGTATCCTCATCTACAAAGTGAATTCCGCTGGCAGAAGCCATCTCAATGGCAGCAGTTTTGCCATTACCCATAATTCCATACCGTGCTTTCACTTGTTTACCCAAAGGGCCTGTAACATCCAGTTCATAGATAGTTCCGTTTGTAGCATCTACCAGCGACTGCATTGTACCTTCTCCCCCATCGGCCATGGGTACTTTTATACATTCCGCATAGGGTAAAACTTTCTTTATTCCGCGTTCCATGGCATCACAAACCTGCTTCGCAGTCATCGAGCCTTTAAATGAATCGGGAGCGAGAACAAAAACGGTATTTTTCATATATGATAAATATTTGTTTAAACTAAATTATATAAAGTATGCGATTGTATTGGGGTATTAAATATTCAATTTCATTAGTCATTTTTCGTGACTCGGCATAATCAAAATAAATTTTGCTTCTGCTCTCGCTACTTAAAACGTTCAATTTCATTAGTCATTTTCTCACAATGGCATAATTCAAATAAATTTGATTCTGCCTTCATTGCTTAACGAAAATGTTCAATTATTCTATGCATTTTTTCTACGCGGAATTAAAATTCCTTGTGTTCCTTTTGGCCAAAGCCCCAAAAGGAACCAAAAATGCTTTAGCACCCGCTTCAATGGCCGACCCGTTAACAGCAGAGACGACTAAACGAAAAAACTCGCTCCAAGGTTTGTATAATCCGTATACTTGGATAAGCTCAAACACGTTTTCGTTTTTTAGCCTTTCTCTTCTGACGGGTACCCGTCCATGAAGCATACGGCGCCAGGCTGACGCATATTTAATTTCTCAAAGGGCTTCGCCTTATTCGTGCGTCAGCAGACGCGCATTAGTTCCGCAGGCGGGGTACCCAATCCGTTGCAGACGGCGTAGAATCAAACGGGGCGATAGCCCGTGTGTTTGATTCAGTCGGCAAAACGGTTTTGGGTCGCCGAGGAACGAAGCGCTAGCTTTTTGCTTACTTTTGGGCAATGCCAAAAGTGAGGATAAGCCCGGGAGGGCGCGGCAGGATTGAGCTAAAATTCCCAATATAAATTAAAAGTAGAATTATGTCGAGAAGATTAGAACATTTTCGTTAAGCAATGAAGGCAGAATCAAATTTATTTGAATTATGCCATTGCGAGAAAATGACTAATGAAATTGAACTATTCTATATAACAATAAACATTATTCATTCCTCAAAATATAAACCCATACAGAATTGTAGAAACAATTGTCATAACCCCACCTATAATGGCTTCATACGGAACAACTTTCATACGCTCCTTAATCGACATATACATCGAACCTGCCGTTACATGAAAATAATTCCCCTGAGGAAGCTGATCTATCACCGTTGCCCCTGTGTGCACCATCACCGCCGCTGCAATAGGTGCCGTCCCTATATCAAGAATAGCTTTACCAAAAGAACCCGAAGCTAATATCACCCCTGTGGATGTTGAAGCGGTTGCTGCCGCCATCAATACACCTGCAATAGGGGCAAGAAACGTTCCGGAAATTCCGGATTCATTGATAAGAGCCACAATCCTTACAGATAGATCCGATGCGGATATCAATCCGGCTATCGCTCCCGCACCTATCAGTATAAGCACAGTTGCCGTCATACGGTTCATACCACTTGCTGTATAATCGAGTATTTTCTTTGCCTTTCCCATTGCCATTAACCCTATTATCCCGGCTATAGGGAGTACATACATCGCATCTAGTTTCAGGCTTTGCAATGCAGGTATCCCAAAGATAGAACCAATAGGATTAATCATTAACAGTAATATCGCAACAGCCGGTGCTACAATCGCTTTGCGAAAAGGGGGATAATCCGAGGTATCGGCAGGTATTTTTATATCACTGTCCTTTATCTCCGATCCTTTATTCTTAATCATTGTAGCCACAAAAACAGTCACAAGCAATCCGAAAACCGCAGGGATAAAGCCATAGAGCATGACATCACTCAACTCTACCCCAAAGCCATTGGCAACAGCAATAGAATTCGGGTTGGGAGATATTACATTACCAGCCTTCCCTCCGCCCGAAAGAGCTAAAAGAAGGGCTATCTTGGAAAACCCCATTGTTTTAGCTACTGACAAACCAATCGGGGCAACAATAAGCACTGCTACCGGGATAAATACTCCTACAGCCGTGATTATCATAGTCGCCAAGGCAAGGGCAAGAATGGCTTTACTGCCTCCGAGTTTCCTTACGATAGTCTGCGCGATGGTTTCCGCAGCACCTGAGTCCATCATGACCCCGGCCAGCACCCCGGCTGCCAATACCCTGACTACAATACCGATAATGCTTTGCGTTCCATTAATAATAATGGTAGTCGTTTGCAGGAAATCCGCTCCGCCGATCAGGGATCCTATTATCGCACCCAGAAATAAAGAATAAACAGGATTCAGCTTTTTTAAAATCAGGATGATCGCTATCGCCAGACCGATCAAGGCTCCATACCAGTCGATGGTTGCTGCTTCCATATATAGTTTATTTCAGATTCTTAATCCTTATGTTTTTAAACTTAACAGGCGAACCATGTCCCAGAAAACCTATATGCCCCTTTTTGTTGAATAGTCCCGGATGGTTTTTCTTATCAGGTATCCCGTTTTTAGTAGCTTCTCTTATATTTCCGTCAAGGATAACAGTTCCGTTAAGAGTTATCTTTATGTTGTCGCCATTAGCGATAACTTCCTGATAATTCCATTCTCCGACAGGCTTCAGATACCCTCTTTTGGCCGGAATAATACCATAGACCGAACCATGGTACTGATACACGGCAAGATTGCTGTACACAGGAGCTTCATTGTCGAGAATTTGTAGTTCCATACCCACATAAGCGGCATCACCTTCCATCGGGGTACGAATACCCAAACCATTATTGGCACCAGGGGTCAACTGAAATTCGAAACGGAAAATAAAGTTGGAAAATTCTTCTTTCGTATATAGATTTCCTCCGTGAGCGCTGCTCGGATGCAGCGATATACAACCATTCTCCAAAATATAGTCAGTTACATTACCTGTCCACTGGTCCATAGTAGTACCGTCAAAGAGTATAAGATACCCCTCCTTTTTTTCTTCATCCGGTAGTAGGAAAGGTTTAGGTGGAACTAAACTACTCAGATGATCGCGAATAGCCTGTTTCTGGTATTCAGCATCCGGATTATTAAGAACAAGGATGACCTTATTTAATAAATCTTCTACGTTTTTCCCTGCAAAATCTTTATTGGCCAGAGCTATAGTCATTACAGCCTGGGCAGCTTCCTGTTGCACAGACGTGTCATCTAGATATTTTCCTGCCGCCAGCATTGCGGGATATACGTTGGTCTTACCAAGCTGGGTTAATATAGATTTCTTTTGCACAGTGGTTCTGGCCAGCGACAAGGCATTGTTAAGATATCCAAACCGTTCTTCCGCCTTGATCTGAGGGTTAGAGACAAGCCCTATATATCCTGACAAGGAACGGTCGAAATAAGCGGACAAGCCGGAATCTTTACAGATAGCCAACAAGTCTTTCGCAGCCTCAATACCTTTCCAGTCGAGCAACGAACGGAAAGCAACTTCCTGAGCTTCGCCAGTAGAATTTTTGAAGCCTTCGGATATTATTTTTAAAGCCTGTTTATCTCCGGTAGCGGCTAAGACTGGATAATACAGATATTTTTTATCTAAAGAAGTTTTATCCATCTGGTTAATAACCAAAGTCACCTGCTTATCTGCAGGATATTCCGATAATGAATTTATTATAGCTTGCTGAACCGGGGAAACGAAAGATGCATCGGATTTCTCTAGCAATCCATACAGACCGGATAAGTTACCGGAGGTACTGACATCTTTCAGCGCTGCATAGGCTGCCGCTTTTACATCTTGTGAATCCGATGTCAATAAGCCGAATACTATATCACCATATTTCGATGCTTTTCGGGCTGCCAGTAATTCCAAGGCGGCAACTTTCCCGTCATTGGTCGCCTTATCCATTACGGGAACAATAGCAGCAGAGATATTTCCATTCGTAGATAACAGGCCATTTTTAGCCATCGACACAACTTCTTTATCATCAGATGCCAGCAAATCCGCTAAAGCCAGTATAGGTTTATGCCCTCCGATTCTGACCAAAACATCTATCGTCGCATTTTTCAGTACCATATCATTGTTTCCTAACTGCTCAATGAATATATCTGTAGCGAAGGAACCTATTAATGCTTTCTTCTTTTCATCTGCGCACTCCTGTAAAATCCAGTTGGTAATATCTGTTTTTACTGCCGGCTGTGCTTTTTGCATCGTCTTTAATAGTTCTTTATACATATTTCCGGAAGCAAATTCCGATGCAAAATTCAGAGCAGCAAACCTATAATTCCTATCATCCTCTTTCAGTGCAGCCTGTAATAATTTTAACGCATCGCCGGGATTGGCACTCATCAGTATTTGCAAAGCGGCTTCACGTGTATGTCTCTGACCTGCTTTTTCAGCTTTTTTCATTAAATCATTCGCCGCCTTGGTCACATCTTTTGTGTCACCCTTATCAAGTAATCTTTTCAGCAGAGCGATGTAAGCCTCTGTCGCCCCTGATTTATCTACCGCATAACCCGCCTTCTCCGCAGCTAAGGACAAATCTTTTAAAGAAGCCTTTGATCCGCAACGGCTTAAAGCATACATTGTGGCTTTCCGTATATCATCGTCCTTATCATTGCTCAATATAGCAAGCAATTTTCCTTCCGCGTCTGCTATTTGCATTTCAGCGATAGCTTCGATAATATCTTTTTTCGTCTTTTGATTAGCCACCGTAGTAAGAGCGTTCAGCAGAGCCTTGGCCGCATCGTCGGATTTGATCGAAACCAATGCACGGCAGGCCGGGCCACTTAAAGATTCATCACTAATAAACGACGACAGCTTCTCTATAGCTTCATCTTTTCCTACGATTTGGAGCTGACGAATAATAAAGGCTTTGACATCCTTATTATCAGTCATATCCAATGCTTTTATATAAGCATTAGAAACAGTTATACGATTTGCATCCTGTCCCTCAGCAGAAACATAGTAGGAAAGCCCGTTCAGGGCATATTCCACCTGAGCATTGCTTCCTTTACCGGGAGGGTTTATCATTTTTATCAGTTGAAAAACACCTTCTTCTTTTGTCGAAGCCAGATCATTTAACAGCAGATTGTATTGTTCCGCATTCTGAGCGGGCATCTGTGCCAGAACATCAGCAACGATAGTCTCAACCGTTCTCCCCACCGGAGTCTGGCAAACAGCCATGAGACAATATATATAAGCTAAACATAATAAATATATCTTTTTCATAAAAATCACTTTAAGATTAAACCATTATATATTCCACGGAGAGCGCATTGGCTGATCCACCAGACGGTTTGCCGCTTCATCATTGATAAACTCAAGTTTCACCGGATCGAAATGCAATGTGCGGTTTAACCTTAATGCCACAAGTCCCATATTCACAATAGTTGCAGACCTGAATCCGTTTTGCTCGTTGAGGGCAAATATTTTACGGGTTTTCACACTTTCTATAAAGTCTGTGACCTGAGCTTCCGGTTCAGGGTAGTCAGCCAGTTTTTTCTCCCAATCAGGGATATCACATACGAAATTCTTGTATACATTTCCCTTAGGGCCTGATATATAAGGAGTATCAGGGTTTCCATAATCGCCTCCCCACAATACTATCTGGCAACCATCATCGTAGGTATAAGTTATAGAGCGCCAGACTCCAATGGCATCGGGGTGCTGCTGAGGTGCATCTACTTCCACTTTCACAGGGCTTGTATGGTCTTTACCCAAAAAATACTGAACGGGGTCTATGTAATGCTGTCCCATATCACCTAATCCTCCGCCATCATAATCCCAATAACCACGGAATGTACTATGAACACGGTGAGAGTTATATGGTTTGTACGGCGCGGGCCCGAGCCACATGTCATAATCCAGTTCTTCAGGAACAGGTTGCGGTTCGAGATACTCCTTTCCTACCCAAAAGAATTTCCAGTCGAATCCTGTATGTTTACTTATCGTTACTTTCAACGGCCAGCCTAACATACCACTCTGTACCAACTTCTTTAATGGCTGGACTGGGGTTCCCAATCCATAAAAATTATCCTTGAAACGAAACCATGTATTCAGCCGGAACATGTTTCCATATTGTTTTACAGCTTCCATCACCCTTTTACCCTCTCCTATAGTACGGGTCATGGGTTTTTCGCACCAAATATCTTTTCCAGCTTTGGCAGCTTCTACCGACATGATACCATGCCAGTGCGGAGGTGTCGCTATATGGACAATATCGACATTTTTATCCATAATGAGATCCCTGAAATCATGATATGCCGCTATTTTGTCTGTGACAAGGTTTTTACCTAATTCCAGGTGTTTCTTATCTACATCGCAAACTGCGACTAAACGTGTACCAGCATATTTAAGATGCCCGCGTCCCATATTTCCTGTACCAATTATGCCCTTAGTCAGTTGGTCGCTGGGGGCTATATAGCCATTTCCCAGCACTTGCCGGGGAATGATTGTCAGAGCAGTGAATGCCCCTAAAGTTTTTAAAAAATTTCGTCGGTTAGTTTTCATAATATCTGCTAATTATATTTCATGGTTTTAGTGTTTCATGGTCCAGGATTTCAAGATTTATAATATAAGCCGTTTCTCAATACTGCTTGCATTAAATAATTTGTAGACTGTAGACTCTTCCTTTTTTGAACTCTATTTAATACATATATCTACAAAATATATAAAGCCTGCTACATCTGAGTATATTATCTATAATCAGATAGGAACGATCATTGAGAAAAGAGGGAAGTACAGATTCTATATCTGTACTTCCTCAAAGATAAGATTATTTCCGTTACCGTTGAACGATAATTTTCAGTTTACACTTTCTTCCATAGAGTTTTGTTACCCCTGAATAATCGAATCCGGCCAGTCCCGCAGCAGAGTAGAATGCTTCCGGAGATTTATTGGCTATACCTGCACCCAGACCCGTCGTTACATCTTCTATCTTATTATTTGAAGATAAAACATCCGAATCATCACCTGCTTGTACTACTTTCATAACTCCGAATTTATTTTCTGCCGTTCGAAAAGCAATATAAGTTCCATTCGTTATTTGTAAAACAGCAGGGCTGGCAGATGTACCAGAATTCGTTCTCTGTGGAAGAGAACGTAAATCTGTAGTAGTACTGTAAACCGGAACATAACCAGCAAGTAGGTTTAATAATTCATATGCCTCCCAGTTCCCAGTAGTTGTTTCAAAAAAATCATCCAAATTCATCGATGTGACGAGATCTGTTGTTATGATCTTGAACTGAGTTCTATTTCTATTTACAGTAGTAAACCAATCTTTATCTAATTGACGTCCTACCGGACCTCCGTCAAGACGATCAGCAGATACATATGCAAAGCCTCTATTGCCTACCCGATTAAGAAATCCACCATCAGTAATATTAGTATTTCTCCAAATATTCACAAAAGCAAAATCCACACTTCCTGAAGAAACAGATATGACATCAGAAAGAGACAAGATATTTTTTACTGAACCTCCCACGTTTATTCCCTCTATTGAGAATAGATACGGTTGAGATGCACCAGGAAGAGGGTTTGCTCCAGAGTAGCATTCCCATTCCGGAGCCATCTCCACATTATCAAATATATAAGCTCTGCCCGGAGGTATTCCTGTTATCCCTTTAATATTCACGAAGTGTACTTTCTCCACATTCCTGATATCGATAGCTTTAATCATAACCGCGTCAGCCCTTTCATCGTCTACTGTAATAGAGAATTGGAATGATTTTTCTTTATCGTTCGATACAGCAATATTCTTTACATCCTGAAGTTCAAGATACGGTGATTTCTGAACCAAACCGTAGCTCAAGGATTTAAGCCCCTCAATGGAAGATACTACCCCCTCCAACGAAACAGTACCATTTAACTCTACAGATTCGATCTCGGCCGGATCTGTTGTGATTTTCGGAGGTATTCCTGTTATCTTTTCAATAGGAATATTCTGTATTACTTGTTTTACATAAATATCATTAGCCACAATCGCAATACCACCTGCATCTTCAGCACTTACAGGAACTTCGATAGAGAAACTATAAGTGTTAGGAAATTCAGCCAGCTTCACATGCACTCTTTTGTTAGCATCTATCTCCTCATATCCGTCTGCCGTTTTACGCAAAAGAGTCCCATAAATATTCCGTAATCCATTAGGGGCAGTAACAGTACCTTCTACTACTTTGTTGGTATTTATATCCACTTCGCTATACGCTGTTTCAGTTGTCAGGCTTACTGTAGGAGGCGGATAAGCATTATCATCCAGATAATTGGTCGTTTTATCGTCATCGCTGCAAGCCATAAAAAGGGCAGCTACTATAAACGAAACACACAATAACTTATATCTGATATATAATAGATTTCTTTTCATATTAATTCATTTTTAGTCATTAATTAGTCTCTAAAGTTAACGTCGTGATAATCGGTAAATGATCTGATAACTGGGTAACCGGGGTGTAGGAGTCTACAATTTTCCAGACATTAGATGCCGGATAACAAAATATATAATCGATCTTAGATTTTGGGCTCTTGGCCGGAATCGTAAAATCCATTGCACTCACCTGCATCCAGTTTTTCATACCAGTGGCAATTTCATCCGAATCAGGTTTGGCATTAAAATCACCACATAGTATGATCGGTGTTTCAATCTTCATCAATTGTTGATTAATGAAATCTACTTGTGCCCTTCTCACTGCCGAGGTTGTATAATCGAGATGGGTACAGGCAAAAGTGATTGATTTTCCTTCAGATAATTCTACTTCTCCCGTTAAAAGCGCCCGCCGCTCTTTTGCTCCTTCCGGCATTGGTAAGAATATACGCTGCGACTGACTGATAGGATATTTACTAAGTATACCAATACCATAATATCCGCCGGCGTAATCGATTGTTCTACCGTAAAGGGATAGCATTCCTGTACGAAAGGCCAGTTCCGATATGAAATTCTTACCATTCTGGTGCGGCACCCTTGTTCTCGAAGTATTTACATCCACCTCCTGTAAGGCAACGATATCAGGATTTTCTTTCTTTATAAATTCAGCAAATTCTTCTAATGAAGCCAATTCTCCAAAACGGAGATTATAACACAACACTTTAAGCTGAACTTTATCCTGTGCCAGGGAATTCACTGCTGAAAAAGAAAGGATTATCAGTATATATATACGAAAGTCAAATATTTTCTTCATTTGTCTTTTCATTTAAGTAATTCAATCTGAACAAGAAAGCTTTTAATATCTCCTGATATGGCAGTTTCACTCATGTCTCTCAGTTTCCATTTTGATGATCCAAGAATATATATACAATATTCGCTCGATTTATTTGCATTGTCTATAATATTCAGCATATAAGAATCTTTTGTTAAAGCAGTACTTAGCGACGACTCTAATTTAGATGTGAGAGATCTCTTAACAGTACCGACAACCAACGTGGAAACAAATAAGTTATTCTTTATGGAACTGACGGCTGCTGCGATCTGATCATCTGAAGTGAAAGTAGCAGAAGAGAACCTCATCTTCAATGACGAAGTAAATGGAATCTCTGCCTGAAACATCCAACAATCAGTGGTCAAAACCGTTTGTTGCATATCACTTAATGCCAGCCCGAGAAGTATCGTATTTCCCAGATACTCGCTACCGGTTTTTCCTCCAGGGACAAAATAAGGCATATAAAGAGACTGATACGCAACTTTCGCAGCAGGATTCAACATCTCCGTAGCCGAAAAAGAAACATTCGTATTGTTCAGCAAGATTGCATTTTGCTCTGTTGCCTTTATCTTATTTACCACGGAACTATAATTCGCATTTGGAAAGAGGTTTCCTGCTGATAAATCGGATATCACCAAAACCTTGGCGGTCCTGTTCTTATCCCATACATCATCCTTTCCGCCTCCACCACCATCGCCTCCGTCATCACCACTATCGGAAGAACAAGCAAACAATAGCACCGATAACAGTATTCCTATCAGTTTTATTAAATCTTTCATATCCGGGTTATTTATTATATTCAACATCTGTTACCAAGGCGCAATGATCAGAAATCCCTGTTTCTTTCAATATTTCATAGGATTTTACAGTCCATTTTCCTGTAGGTTTAGCAAAAATATAATCGATCTTACTTGTAGGAATTGCCGGGAAAGTCGGGAAATTATTACAAATCCGTTGCCAGTTAGACATTCCCTGCACAATAGCATTTTCTCCGGGTTTGGCATTAAAATCCCCTGCCAATATAGTAGGAAATGAATTTCCGACATATGAGTCCAACTGGCGCGCCATATCTAAACGCACATTATCCGTTGAATGGTCGAGATGAGTCGCCGCCACCCGCACTTTTTCGTTGCTTCCGGGTAATATTACATCAATATAGAGAACGGTTCGCTTTTCTTTCATATCGGCAGAACTGCTAGTCAACGGGTTATTGGATATTTTCTGTATCGGATATTTTGACAGAATAGCAACCCCATATTCCCCCTGTTGATAAACTATGGCCGGGCCAAAAGCGGAAAACATCCCCATCTCCGCAGCCAACTCTGTTGTAAAATCTTTCCCTCCATTTCTTACAGTAAAGTAATCCACTTCCTGCAAGATGATAAAGTCCGGATTATGCTTCTTGATCAAAGTTGCAAATGGTTTAGCTGAATAATTAACCATCTGCCCCGACATGCGGGTGTTGAAATTCATCAGCCTGAATGATGTCTGCGCCATAAGCATACCATTGGCCAGCAATCCTAACAAAGCACAAATAATTAAATATCTAATTTTGTTCGTCATAATCATTTATTTTGATAATTGTCATTCCCATCCCGGATTATTAGGTTTCAGATTCGGATTTAACTCCATCTGCCGGTATGGAAGTGAGAACAGATAATTTTTAGGACTTGAGAAAACACGGGAATCGTCAAATATAAGGAATCCTTTATCATCAAATTTGGTAGTTGCTGAAAATACTGCCGGATCATAAGCATAGTCCTTACGGATACCTTTCATAATTCCTTTTTCCTGACGATCAGGCGTTTCCGATTTATCTACTCCCAATTCGTATCCTTGTTTCCATCTCATAAGGTCATACCAGCGATGCCCTTCCATAAATAGTTCCACACGGCGCTCACGCTGAAGTTCCGTTTTCAGATCCAGTCCGTTACTTTGCAATTCTGTAAGGATCATTTTCTTCATCCCTACTCTGTCTCTCAATTTATTGATCGTTTTATCAATAACATCCTGATCCAAAGAATTCAAGTTGAACATGGCTTCAGCATAGTTAAGAAGCACTTCTCCGTAACGGATAAAAACTATATCATTATCATCCTGATTGTAAAGAGGAACCTTCGATGGCTCACAATATTTACGAATATAGTAACCTGTATAAGTCACAGCTCCTTTACCGTCATTATTGAACTTAGGTGAACGGAAAATATTTGTTTTAGATGCGTCTTCGGCAGCATTTGCCGTACCTCTGCCGTCTACTTTCCCGTACCATTTGTCGTATCCGGGGTAAACAAAAGACTGTTTCAACCGAGGATCCCTGTTAACGAATACACTATCATATGCACTATAAGCCGGAGTATATGTTCCATCACCTTTGTACAGTTTTGATTTCTCGATAGGCAAACCATCGGTACACAGGTAACTATCTACCATAGATTTGGTTGCATTAAATCTTATAATCTGGTCAGGAACCTGTAATTCGCGACTCAAATTATGTCTTGTCGGAGATGGCAAATCAAAATTATAGACATAGGACAAAATAGCTTCTTTATTAGCGGCTTTACGGGATGCCCTACCTTCGAATGTAAACAAGTCGAAATAGTCCTGATTCGGACGTCCGGTTGTATATAGTTCGTGATAAGCATATTCTCCACCCGGCATAAGAGCTTCGCAAGCTGCTTTTGCTACAGTCCATCTTTCATTTTGCAATGCAACACGTGATTCCATTGCTTTTGCAGCAGCACCTGAAATTCGGCCAAAACTGGTAGTTGCGGGCTCTATATACCGCGGTAAAGTTTTTGCGGCTGCATCCAGCTCTTCCAACATAAAATCTACTATTTGACTGCGGGAAGTACGGGCATCAAACAATCTGTCATCACCCGGAGGTAACGGTTCTGTAATAAATGGTACATCGCCCCAGAAACATGTAAGATAATAATAAATAAACGCCCTCAGGAATCGTACTTCTCCTGCATATTGCTCCAGTTTTTTAGAGTCTACAATACCTTCGGCCCGTTTATAATTTGCCAGAAAATAATTACAGCGTCTCAATTGCTTGTATGCATCTTTATAACGACCGTCCAATGTAGAAAAATCCGAACCATACAATCCGCTACCTACCTGTCTCCAGCCACTGAGAGTATACCATAAAGCATTATCACTCAACCCTTCCGAGATATTAATCATCATATCTTTTCCTATCAAAGTCCAGTAACAGCCATTTGCCGCGTTTTTGACCTGCAGCTCCGATTCCCAAAAATTAGCATCGGTAAGTTCATCTAACGGAGCCTTTTCCAGAAAGTCATCATTACAGGAAAAGAGTATAGCTGAAAATACGAATATAAAGATGTATGTAATATTCTTTTTCATAATCAAATGTGTTTTTAATGAAGACTTATATTTACACCAAATACGAAAGTTTTTATCTGAGGATAATTACCTCCACCCTGAATAGGAGTTTCCGGATCGCTGGAAGAGAAATAGTCGGAAATTGTAAACAGATTATCTGCCGACACATAGAAACGGCACTTGTCTATTCTCACATGTTTTGTCCACTTTGCCGGCAATGTATAACCAATCTGTATATTTTTCATTCTCAGATACGATGCATCTTCAATCCAGAATGTAGAAAAACGTTGGTTATAACTCTGATTATATGTGAAACGAGGGTATTTTGCATTCGGATTCGGATTAGACGCCTGGTAACGATCCTGATGGAAAGTCTGAGGATATGTCGACTGATCGGTAAAGGCATGGCGTGCAGGCCCGTAAATATATCCGTCTACTTTACCCACTCCCTGAAGCAAGAAGCTGAAATCAATACCTTTATATTCTATATCACCTTTCAGGCTAAATGTATAACGAGGGAGAGAGCTTCCGACAACTTTTCTGTCATTATCCAAATCAATGGCACCATCTCCATTAAAATCTTTATACTTTATATCTCCAGGTTGTACCAACCCTGCATCACCCGACATAATAGGGAACTTCGGATTCATATATTTACCCCTTGCCGCATCATAATATTCAAAATCGGTAGGCATGGCTATACCATCGGCTACCAAGCCATAAAATGCATTGTATGTTTCTCCTTGTCTGGTTATAGTGTATGTTCCGATTTTTTCCGATTCCCAGTTTGTGATTTTATTTTTCACATCAGCCAGAGTAAACCTTAATCCGTAGTTGATATCAGATCCTACTTTATCTCTCCAGTCTACCTGTATTTCCCATCCCTTATTTTCCATTTCGCCACCATTTTCATCCATATCTTTTAGGAATCCTCCGACTGCAGGCTGCTCACGGGTATACATTATTCTTTTTGTTTTTCGCAAATAATAGTCTCCCGAGAAAGATAGTTTATTGTTCAGCACATTGATATCCAATCCAATATTGGTAGTATGCACCATTTCCCACAGCAACATAGGATTACCTATGTAAGTCTCAGCATACCCGTCATTTGGAACTGCTCCTAATGCCGGTACCGACACATAACCTATACGGGAAAGATAAGGGTAGAGGTCTGAACCTGTAGAATATTGATTACCAAGTATACCCCATGACCCGCGCAATTTTAACTGATCCAGGAAGCTTCTGAAATTTTCCATAAAATTCTCTTCGGAAATACGCCATCCGGCAGAGAAAGAAGGGAACCATTCTCCACGATAACTTTTATCGAAGCGGGACGTTAAATCGTAACGAAGATTCGCTTCCAATAGATACTTGCTCTTATAATCATAGTTTAAACGCCCGAATCCTGAACGCATAGACCAATGGCTGGCAGCAGACGAATTTGCCTGAGTATCGGCAGATCCGAATTCAAGGACAGGATCTTTTTCCGTGATCAGATTTTTTCTCGAAGCATTAAACTGATCACTCCTTTGCCATTCCTGCTGATAACCTAACATTACCTGGAAGCTATGATCCTTGATTTTCAGACTATAGTCTGTCTGAATAAATAAGTTCTGGCTAAGAGTCCTGTAATCGCGGTTCTCTATAGAGTTTGGTGTATTGGTTGTATACCATATTTCATCTGAATCCGGATAGTAGAAATTAATAGTTTTACTAAAAAGATTCCTGAAACTGTTAGATTGACGGGTGATATAATTTGCAGAGGCCGTCCAGCCTTTCATTATAGCTGCTTCTACTGTAAAGTTACCGGTAAACTCATTCGATCTGAAGTTCTGACCACCGCCATCTGTAAGATATGCAACCTGGTTACTTTGTCCTCCTCCGTATCCCCATTTTCCGTCAGTAAAACGAACCGGAACTAACGGGCGGGTTCTCATTGCATTATACAAAGATCCTGCTGTGAGATCAAAAGAAGCATTAGGTGCCGTAAAGTTTCTCTCGATATATCCCATATTGGCCGTAATATTAAATATATCCGCTACTTTTGTATTCAGTTTTAAACGGACATTGTGCCTTTGTGAACTGGTCGACTTCCCTACAGTCAAGCCCTTCTGATCAAGATAACCGTAAGATATCAGATAGCCCATATTCTTTGCTTTGCCGTCTACACTTGCATTAAAATTGTATTGCGGCGCCGAAGATTTAAATACGGCATCTATCCAATCGGTGTTAGCATAATAATTAGGGTCTGAACCGTCAAGAACTTTTTGTATATCCGCAGCTGTATAGTTCTGATTACCTCCGATATTTGCCTGAGCCTCATTTTCCCAAGCCATAAAAGTTGGGCTGTCCGCCATTTTAGGCATTTTGGTTGGCTGCTGTATTCCTATATAGGAATTGATATTGATATGAGGGGCACGTTCGCCGCCTTTTACACTTTTGGTAGTAATCAATATTACCCCGTTTGCAGCACGGTTTCCATATATCGCCGCCGAAGCAGCATCCTTCAATACAGAAATACTTTCTATATCGTTCGGGTTGATAATATTCATATCGCCTTCAGCTCCGTCGATGAGTATCAATGGACTATTATTGGACACAGAACCAATACCCCTGATCTGTATCGACGCATTAGACTGTCCCGGCAAACCTCCGTTTGCGCTGGCTGTAACAGTCATACCCGGTACCAAGCCTTGCAGACCTGTAGATACATTAGTGATCGGGCGTTTATTCAGTTCTTCGGGTGTGACCACACCGACAGAACCCGTCAGGTTAATTTTCTTTTGTGTACCATATCCAACTACCACTATTTCATCCAGCAGCTTATCCAAAGGCTGTAATATAATATTAAATTCGGCCTCATTCCTGATCTTTATCGACTCTGTCTGGTAGCTCACGTAAGAAACTTCCAAAACTGCTCCTACAGATGCTTCGATAGAGAATTTCCCATCTATATCCGTTAAGGTGGCAGTAGTTGTTCCTACTATTTTCACTGTGGCCCCAATCAGAGGTTCTCCCTCGGTATCTGTCACAGTCCCTTTTATCGTCTTTTTATTTGCAGGAGCCTGCTGTGAGCCTGGCTTCAGGATTATTTGTCTGTTCAATATTTCGAAACTAATACCTTTGCCATCAAATGCTTTTTGCAAAATGGCCGATACTGTTTCATTTTTGAAATTTGCAGCAATTTGCTGGTTCATATCAATCGATGAATTGAAAACAAATGTATAATTCGTTTTCTTTTCTATCTGAGTTGTCAACTCTTTAAGTGTCATCTCTCCAGCAAGGCTGATTTTCGATAAGGTTTGATTTGTATTTGCTACTGAAGATAATGAACAAAGAGAAAACACGAAAAAAGACAAAATTGCGATAAATCTAGTCGTTTTTATCATAGTTTAGATTGTTAAATTTTTGAATAAACTATTATCTTTGCAACAGACAATCGAATAATAACCTTTTACTAAGAATTTATTCTTAGCAATTTATGCGTGGTATTATAATCGAATTGTTGCTTGAATCGGGTTAAGAAATTTGGGGTTTCTTAGCCCGTTTTTTCCCCTCTCTACTTATATCTGATGATCACCTCCTCTCCCTTTATTTTATAATTAATCGGTGTTATCTTATTTATTAACTCGAGTATTTCTGTTAGCGATTCTGTTTTTATAGTCATCCAATAGTGTTCGTGCGAAATTTTACCTTCCACCGTAATATTTACACCATACCAACGCTCCATTTTAGATATGACTACCGGCATAGGATCGTTTATAATTTTGAGTTGTCCGTGCCGCCATATACCATCTATATCCGGATCACAAGCTTGGATTTTAAAATTATTATTATCTTTATTTATAACTATTTTTTCATTAGGCTTCAATACTCCGAATATCTTGTCATTTATCTTTCCTACAGAGACTTGCCCGGTCATAACAGAGACTGACATCTCCTTGTCCCGTTGATAGGCTTCAACATCGAACGAAGTCCCCAGCACACTCACTTGTATATCATTAATTACCACCTTAAAGCTTAATTCTACATTCCTCGTCACATCGAAGAAAGCTTCTCCATCCATTTTTATATTCCGGTTATCCACACCATAATCGGTATTATACGTTATTCTTGTACCCGAATTTAACCAGACCAATGTTCCATCCGGCAAAAAGAGTTTTGTCTTTTGTCCCGGAGGCGATTCTACCGTAACATCTTTTTGGAAAGAGGTCGTTGACTTCATCTGAAGAAAAGAGAAAGAAAAGCCTATGAGCAAAGCAATAGTTGCAGCAATACCGGCTACGGTTAAGAGTGTTTTTCTATTATATGATTTCTCTGCAATTATATTTACTCGCGCATCTTCTTCTTTGGTATCATTTGAAGATACTGCTATGCGCTCTTTAAAAAGATCGAAAGCCTTGTCTTTATCATATTTTTGGCTCTCCTTAATATATTCAAATGAATAGTATATTTTTTTTATTTCCTCAAAGTAGGATGCATGGAGTTCGGATTCTGCTAACCAAAGTTGTAGTTCATCATTATCTTTTTCCGAAAGTGATCCTTCCAGAAAATCTATAATAAGTGTAAGCTTATGCTCGTCTATATTGTGGTATTCTTCCATTTATATATTGCTTATATAATTAAAGACAAACCAAAATGAAAAAAGGGTAAATCAAAACAGATCTTTTTTCATTAAAATTAATAAGAAAGGTATTAATACATTTATATAGTCTTTCAGATCGTTTCGCAAACGCGACAATGCAGCCTTCATATGATATTTTACAGTATCTACCGAAACATCAAGAGTCTGTGCTATTTCATGATACTTCATATCAGAAAACCGACTCAACTCAAATACCCTGCGGGTTAAGTCGGGCATATTTGCAAGGGTATCCTTAATCTTCAGGTCAAGTTCTCTTTCTATCAGCTTTGTTAATGGGGAATTTTCCAGATAAGTCAGTACATCCGTATTTTTTTCCATCGATGACTGAATCTCTGATTTTATAATCTCCATTTTTTTCTCTCTTATCAGATAATTTATCGACGTGTTCTTTACTGCACTCATCAGATAACCGCGCAAAGAACTATTGATTATCAGATTATCATGTTTAGACCAAATAGAGAAAATGACATCCCCTACAATCATTTCCGCTATATAAACGTCTTTCACATACTGATAAGCATATGTACATAAAGCTTGATAGTGATGATCATATATATACTTATAGGCATCCTCTTTTCCTGCAATTAAGTCTTTTATCAGATCTTGCTCCTTATTCATGATGCAAAAATATCTTTTGTGCTTAGCTTGTCTTAGTTATAGTTTTTTACAAAAGAGACTGATACTGCACGTTGGGTTTATCTACTTCGTACCTGTTTTTGACTCTGCAAAAGTATTCCATTATCCATCTTTTGACGTTTCTTTTTAGTTTCTTTTTAGTCTCTTTTTCGTTTTTTTTTTTCTAATCTTCGTTTTTCGTTCATCATAATTGCCAAACTGGCAAAGCCAATCAACTCACAATTATTGCTTTAGAGAAAAACAAGTCAAATAAAATAGCTCCTAATAATTGAACCGGATAAAATTGAAACAGGCTTCTGGCTTATTGTCTCAAATTTAGTTTTTTTTCTTCAATAGAAAAACTTTACTTTTATCTTTAACTTGATATATACTGCCTCTTGTTATTTTGCACACAGTATATGCAATAGGTAAATAAAGTAAATATATACTAGTAGGCATCTATTAAAATTTAAGGTAGGCATTCATATAAAACGAAGAAAACGATTAGACCCAGGTTTCTTATAATGAGACAAAAAGAGGCTGAAAATTATAATTTTCAGCCTCTTTCAATTTGATTTTTTAATAATCAGCTAACGATCAATCTTTCAATTGCATTTTCCTCTAATTTCCTGATTGTCCTCTTTGATTAGCTAAAGTCCCTCCTACCTGATATTCAATTCCATCTCTGATATAATTCCATTTCAGATAGAAAATTCTCATTTTAGAATCGTAATATCCACTACCATCTTTTACTGTTAGTTTCGAAGTATCCCATGCTCCTATATCCAAAGTGTTATCATCCTTTACTGATAATGTCACACAATAATCAGCAATATTATTTTTCTCTTCTGTAACACCTTCTCCAAAGAAACGAACTACCTTTTCGCTGACGGCTTTTACTGCCAATATTTTCCCCATAGCCACACTGTCTGTCAATGAACCGTCAGGTTGCACCGTGCTCCGGTACGCATCGAATCTATAATTATCCGAATATTCATTGATCAAATTTACAGCCATAATCAACACTGTGTCTACTCTTCTGTAATCGTACTCGGATACAGACATTATTTTGAAAGGCAGTGCATAAATAGAGTCACATTCTAAGTCGACAGATCGAATATTAATGGGTAATCGTGCGTAAGTCCCCCCTGCTTTTATCGTGGTAGTAAAATCACTTATTTCATAAAAAGAAGAAGGCATAAGACGATTTTTTATAGCACTGGAAGATACATATACACGGTTATATTCGTCTATAACCCCGGGAATATCATCAGTAAGTTTTACAACTATATCTCTATCCGGAGGCAGAGTGCCTGATACAGCAACTGAAATAAACGCCTGTGCATAGCCTTCATCTTTACAATTAAGGTCAAAAGTTGTATATCCATTGCTATTATGCTGTGCACCAACGATAGAAACCTGCTTCATATATTGCTCCTTATCAATCGGATTCTCTTGTTCGCAGCCGGTACCCCCTACCACTATTATTATAAGAATCAAGTAGCTTAATAAAATATTTAATTTTTTCATATTCTAACTCTTTTAACAGTTGTCTTACCAACCTGGATTTTGAACTAATTTTGGGTTCTGCTTCATTGCACTGTAAGGGATAGGCCAGAAGTAATTTTTTAATGAAAATTTTCTTGCTGCCAATGGAGTAATAAGTTCTGTTTCTTTAAAAAATTCTTTACGATTGGATGAAGGCTGATAAACATTCATTCCGGTTACTCTCTTATCGTATGCATCCTGTGCATCTCCCCATCGCCTCAAATCGAAATAACGGCGTCCTTCACAGAAAAATTCGACTTGTCGTTCCCGCTTAATAATTTTACGGGCAGCAGTCTGATCGGCAATATCGGAATCTTTTAGTCCCGGAAGGCCTGAACGGTATCGTATCTGATTTAGAGCCGACTTTATTTCAGCTAAATTTCTGGATATCGTGTATTGCTTATTATCTATATCAATAGTATGTGTTTCGTTAATTTCATTAAGCGCCTCTGCATAATTCAATAATACTTCGGCATAACGATATTTTGAGAATGTTTTGGGCACAATTACTGTCCCGCTTATTCTACTGTCTGACGGATTTATATATTTGACAAGTGTATATCCGCTATAATTGAAATTTAATTTCTGAGATTCGTGAGGATAGGCATTTCCGTCTGAGTAATAAGTTACTTCAACATTCTTATAGCCTCCCGAGCCCTGATAACCCAAACATTTCCAAAAACGATGACAAAAACCGACTGAAGCATAAAAACGCATCTCCATATTATTATACATTTTAGGCGCTGCGGACTTCAGTGCATATCCACTAAATTCCTGTTCATATCCAATGGGCTCTGATACTTGATCAGCTGGTATATAATACGGACTGCTAACATCCGTCCGCGGATCTGTTCCATCTTTCCTTCTGAAAGCATCCACGCCACCTTGTGTAATATTCAAGCTGTTGTGTCCTCCCAAGAATACGGGGGTTGCCTCTTTACTTGTCCAGTCACTGTTGGCTTCAGCCCAAATCGATTCTTTATTATTCATAAGAGGTACTTCTCCTGTAAACAGGTCGGAATAAGAACGAAAGATGTCTATATCCCCTGCACCATCAGGGTAATCCTGCTTGGATACAGAAGGGTCTAGCACCGGTGAATCCGCCAGTTTTTTGTATGTATAAATACTATAACGTTTCGACTCGATAATCCGTAAAGCCGCAACAGCAGCTACTGCCCATTTTCTATTGTCGTTTGTTTGCGATATAAAGTGTGTACCATCCGACCGTCGCCAGTTAGAATATCTGGTATTTCCGTTATACCAGGGGCTGGCTGCTATTAATCTCAAGCGAGACATAACAGCTAAAGCCGCTCCTGAAGTAGGCCGGTATGGCTGTGTGGTGCTAAAGTCTTGAGGAAGATAAGCTGAAGCTTTTTCCATATCACTGCATATTGCTTCTACACAATCATCATAGCTACTTCTTTCATATGTGAGGGATTCTGCACTACCATTTATGTCCAGCGGTGTTTCAGATAGAATTGGAATTGGCCCGTATTGCAGAAAGAGCATAAAATAATAATAGCCTCTCAGAAAATAAGCTTCACCTGTATAATTACGGATATCAATATCTGTAAGGTCAGGCACTTCATTTATGCGTTGCAGTATAAGATTAGCCGCGCGTATACCTTTATACATATCCACATATCTGTTGCTACTTTCCGTGTATTGTGTTTCAAATCCCAAAAGAAATGGCATGAAAGGATGTGCCGCGTCATTCCATGAAGAGAAGTTCTCATCAGAGGCACCTTGAAAAGGAAGTGCTCTTGCCCGCAAATCGTCCGGACTGTAATAGAATGTATTTTCATTTGGCAGCCATGTCGCCGCACCATTTACAAAACTTATAAGATTCTTTTTACTGTTAAACGCAGTATCTAATGTTGGTAAATCATATATGTATTCGTCGATATCCAGATAATCGTTACATGAGTTTACAGTCAGTAAAAGAAATAGGCTTATGATCGCTATTCCGAAAGACTTTTTTATATTTTTCATTTGTTCCGATACTTTAAAAATTAAGATTCAATTGTATAGTATAAGTCCGCTGCAGTGGGTACGCGGTTCCATTTCCAGATGCTGTTTCAGGATCCCATAGTTTCACCTTATCCCAAACGGCCAGATTATCTCCAATCAGGCTAATTGTAGCCGACTTTACATATATGTTTTTCAACCACTTAGACGGCAATGAATAGCTTACTTCAACATTCTTCAGACGCAGATATCGTCCATCTGCCAACCAAAATGTCGAAGCCCTGTTATTATTATCATTTCGCCCATAAGTTAACCTCGGGAAACGCGCATTTGGATTTTCGGTTGAAGGGTTACCCGAATATTCGGAAGGTATCCAACGATCATTCTGATTGTTGACAATGGTTAATACATTTCCTCTATCTCCGGATTCGAAAGGATAATAACCGGGGCCTCCGTAGAAGAAGTTTACACGACTCACTCCGTTAAAAAATGCGCTTACAGAAAGGTTCTTCCATGTATAAGAAGCTGCAAAGCCATATTGTAGTTGCGGCACATTTGCGTAAGACAAAGGAACCTGGTCTTCGTTATTGATAATACCATCTCCATTTACATCTTGATACTTAATATCTCCCGGTCTGATTTCCGAGCCAAACTCCTGCTTCGGACTACTGCGAATATCATCTTCATCCTTAAATAAGCCCAGCGCAACCAACCCTCTTTTAACATCCCATGGATAACCCACAAATGACTGGTAAGGGTAATTAACTCCCGCTTGCTCGTAATGTGTAACCTCATTTCGGGAAAAAGTCAGATTGCTCCTTAATGTAAAAAACATATCTTTATTGATAGTCTGAGTCCATGCTATATTTCCACTCATACCCCACGACTTCATAGAACCAACATTTCCCATGGGTACACCGGCACCGACTTCATTCGGAATGTTTTGGCGTTCCTGGAATATTCCTTCTACTTTCGATCTGAAAAAGTCCGCGGTAATATCTATACTTTCATTCAGTAATTTCGCATCCAACCCCAAATTGGTCTTCTTGGTCTTTTCCCAGGTAATATTATCAGAACTTGCAGTCCCTTCTATCCATGAAGATCCCCAAGAACTGGAGCCTGACTGGATGACACTTAGATAAGGAAACCTGCGATTTTCTATTTTTGAGTTTCCTACAATCCCGTATGATGCCCTTAGTTTCAAAAAAGATAAGAACGGAACATTTTCTTTCATAAATTCATAATTTGTCGGTATCCAACCTATAGACGGAGCTGGAAACCATCCATACTGATGTCCGGGTTTGAAATTTTCGGAACCTGAATACCCAATATTGAATTCGGCAAGATATGTATCTTTAAATCCATATGTTACCCGCCCTGAGATTGTTTGATAACGAACTGGAATTACGGCATCAAAGTTCCCATTGTTATCGCTGTTAGTATCTTCCTGCCTGTATGCGTGTAAAAGTCCGCCTATACGATGATCTCCAAAAAGGCGATTGTAATGCAACGATGCTTCCATATAATCGGAACGCCACGTCGCCGAGCTTTTTCCCGGTTTGGGTTGAACCAGATCCGCAGTTCGAACCAATCGTAAAGAGCCATCGTTGTTCCGTCCGTTCGAACGGTATAATTCAGGTCTTTTTTCACGTGTCTCTATTACTGCATTATAATGTGTGATAGAATACAATGCAGTAAATGATAGACCTTCGGTCAGCATATCCAGTTTCTGGTTCAGACTTAGCACAACTTTCGATCTTACATCTTTCTGTTTTTTATATCCGCTATGATTTAACAATACATAAGGAGTCATTTGATCGGCCTGAATTCCAATGCCGCTCAGTTCCCCTGTCGAAAATCTAACAGGGATAAGTCCCGGAGGCAACATCGCCTGTTGTTTCCATAGGTCATTTGAATCTCCGATATTAGGTCCATAATCTGTAGTCATTATCGTTTCTATATTCAACCCCAGTAAGGTAGACTTAGTCAGATTGGCATCAACATTAGCTCTGAAATTATATTTGTGCCAGTCGAGGTTGGAATCATATTTATTTGCAGATTTATCCTGCTTAAATATCCCGGTCTGATTTGTATGCCCGATACTCAGGTAATAACGTGAATTTTCACCACCACCCGATACACTCAAAAACTGCTGACTGTTATAGGTCCTGTCTTTTAATATTTCATCCGCCCAATTTACATCCGGGTATAGATCAGGGTCAAGTCCGGTTTCGAATAATCGGATTTGCGCATTGGTGTATATTGGTGTTAAATCTCTATTAAAACATGCTTCATTAGCTAATCGTGCATAATCCGCAGCTCCTACATATTTTTGTTCTCGGGCACTTTGAGACATCGTAAGATTTGCTTTAAAGTTTATTTTCAACTCACCAGCTTTCCCTCTTT
Organism: uncultured Dysgonomonas sp.; assembly: GCF_900079725.1. NCBI lineage: Bacteria > Pseudomonadati > Bacteroidota > Bacteroidia > Bacteroidales > Dysgonomonadaceae > Dysgonomonas > uncultured Dysgonomonas sp. Next base: position 3,696,881 of record NZ_LT599032.1, on the reverse strand, counting down.
TGGTAGTTACTACTACTACTCCATTGGCTCCTCGCACACCGTATACAGCAGTTGCCGAGGCATCTTTCAATACCGAGAAGCTTTCTATATCTGCAGGATCAACATCGTTAAGATCGCCTTCTACACCATCAATAAGTACCAAGGCACTGGCATTGGCACCGAATGTACTTATACCATTTACCCAGAATTCAGAATTAGAGCCACGTCCGGGTTGTCCACTACGCTGTACCGCGATAATACCGGGAACACGTCCTGCCAACATATTAGTCAATGATACATTCGGGACCTGCAGATCATCAACCTCAACTGTAGTAATAGAGCCTGTTACAGAAACTTTCCGGGCAGTTCCACGGCCAGTAATCACCACATCATTCATTAAGGTTGTCTTTACCTTAAGCCCTATGCGTAATCTCGATTCCGACTTGGAAAATGTTCGCACTAAGTCTTCATAACCAGTGTAGCGAAAAATGATGTCTGAATTTGCTGGAATATTTCCAAAAGAAAAACGCCCATCTACATCAGTAGTTACTCCTACATTAGGATTATCTTTAAGTAAAACGGTTGCCCCAATCAAGGGTTCACCATGTTCATCCATAAGTATACCATCAATTTGTATTTGATTATTTGATGATTGATTTTGCGATGATAGCGGAGAAAAGAACATACCTCCGACTATTAATATAATTATTAATATATAATATTTCATATTATGCTATATTCAATAGGTTTATTAAAAATTTGGTAATTAATCGAATTACTCTATTGCTATTTTGCGGATTGTACCGAAAGAATCCGCAGAACTTGTCACATAAAAGTTTCCTTCTTCATCCATATTTATCCCATAAGTATCCCTGAATGTAGCTTCTTTAGGCAAGCCATCTTTATCTCCATGAACATCAGGTTGGCCTGCTATGGTTGTTACAATTTTTGTTTTGTAGTCGATACGTCTAACAGTACCTGCCCGCACATCAGTGAAATAAATATTGCCTTCTTTATCTGTGGTTATACCGGCAGGATGAGGTATACCTGCATCTTTAGCCAGGCCATCATTATAGTTAAAGCCATGGAATCCCGCATAATTATCAACCTTACTTCCATCTTTACTTATCCGATAAATACCTGATAAGTCAAATCCTCCGATATAAAAGCAATCTTCAAAATGGCTATAAGTTATACCACCCCAATATCCTACAGAACTTCCGACACTACATACTTTTTTAATATTAGAAGGATCGTCGAGTTTCATTTTCCACACCTCGGCATTCAATGTTACATAGAAATATATCCACTCTTCAGTATCATCGAGAGTACAGGCAAACAAATCTTTATCTATATTAATGGTAGAGGTTACCAATTCAGGTCTCCATAAAGCTTCTTTCCTATACTTATACAAAGCATGAGGATAGCTTAAGGTGACTCCATACACAGTTTTACGATCTTTGCTCATACATCCGTTCAGTATTCTCACACCGTTTTGTAAGGTGACAACTGTATTATCTTTAAGTGAAATAAGACGGGGGTTACCATCTCCGAATGTAATGAGACTGCCCCCATCGACACAAAATACGGCAAACATTCTTCTAAAAAGAGCAGTAGACAGAGAACCATCCGTATCACCTCCTTTATCGGGCTGTCCCGTAACAAGGGATACCTGTTCTTTTACAACATAGCGAAATTTTTTATCAGAAAGATGCGATTCCTGATTTCCAATTTTTACATATATATCATTCTTTCCATCCGGTTGTCCGGGAGGAACAAGACAATAAATAGAACTTCCATTGGCTCCAATAACTGTAGCCGGAATCCTCTTGTCACTAAACTCGACACGAATCAGAGACGTATCGCTTCCAAAATTGATACCATCGATAACAATCTGGGTACGAGCCCCTCCCGAATCGGGAACGAAAGAACTAATTCTCATTTCCTTGTTAGGATCATAGATTTTTCCGGGATCTGCATTATCATCTTTACAAGATACATTTAGACCCAGATAGATAATTAAGATTGCTAAAATTGTTTTTTTCATAAGCAATTAAGTTAAATTAGATTTAGTATTTATTCTTAATGACAACAATAGGACTTTGTGTTTTTCTATAAATTGCTTGTTATCAGTTTTAAGAAAATATTATATATGGTCTGTTAGTTGTCGAATCAGAAATTAAGAGATAACATGGGCCTTGGTAACTTTTCACAAAAGCCACCAACCCATCTTTTTTACTTTAATAATCAATACCTTACATTACATAAATGATCATCGATTAGATGGAATTAATTGAATATAATCCAGTCCAAACATATACCTGGCCCCTTGGGATAGTTTATTTGTTCCTACTATTTCGATGCGTAATTTTATTTTACCATCTACAGGAGCAAATATTCCTAGATTTAGTGGTTCCGCATGTTTCACAGTTTTACTGTAGCCGTCAAAATTTAGATTTAAAGGTTTACCATTTATTACAAATTTAATAATACCGTAATCAAAGGATTGGGTAGCATATAATATCATTTTATATTTATTCTCTCTCAAATCATCTAATTCAAATTCGACGTAATCTCCTACCCTTCCATTTGGAGACAATAAATGCGCAGCCCGACTCCATTTTCCTTCCCATGAATCTGATACATCCTGTTTTTCCAATTGTAAAGAAGGAGTTTTGTGAGTTGCTTTCAATGCTTCGAATTCTATACTATTGACTATTCTATAGTTTGCCGGATTTTCCGGTGCCGAAACTAATTTTCTTTTGGCCTCATCAATGCCGGATATTCCTATAGCCTGCGACTTGTAATCACCATACCAGTATGTAGTAGTAGCATAATCGACATAGCCGCTCTGCCAACCGATCATTTCAATATCAAATTTGAGTTTTTCTTTAAACGGGATACCATCCAGATTACGTGTACGAAAAAAAGCGTTATAGCCATGCGAACTTACCATATCGGCACGGGGTGCTCCACCAAATGGTGTATAAAATGGTATTACAGGAGCCCATGAACTATTGTAATAGTCCTCGGTACCAGTGCCGAAATGTGAAGGAAAAGTATCATTATCTACCCATATTTTTTCATCTCCTTCCCCATACCAACGAGGAGCATGATTAAACAAGGATAAGAGATCCCCCTTATATACGCCTTTCCCCGTTATTGTCGCAAAATTCCAGTCTATACATTTATCTGCTTCATCCGGATTGTCATGAATATAAATTCCTCTCTGTTGGCGCCACGAACTATGAAAATAAAGAGAACGGTCGTCCCATTGTAGTGAAGAAACATTTACTTCTAATTTTACATCAATAGGAGAGTCGGAGATATTTAGAAGTTTCAAAACTCCACTTTTCTTGTATGGCATCAACCAACGGCTGATAACATTTCCTTTCCCGTCCGAATCGAGATACCAGCTTTTTACATAAGGTGCGCCCATACCTCCGCCCGAATAGTCACTCAAAGGCACCCATATTGTTTGCTTTCCATCAAATTGAGCACAAAATATAACTTCTCTCATCAGCTGTTCAAAACGGGCACTGTCTTTTATACACGTTTTGAATTTGATCTCATATACGGCATTTTCACCTGCAGGAAGTTGTATAACCAGAGAATCTGATGGAGATAAGTTTTTATTTCCGGTCAGTATCCTGCCGTTTTTAGAAAGAACCGGATTTAACAAAAGATTGTCTACTTCTGCTATTTTTTTCTCAGCCCTTTTTATTACGTTAGCCGAAAAGGTCTCAATAATAGTATTGTCAGGATATTTTCTGTAATTGATCCCATAATATTTAGGAGTCGGATTTATACCAGGCTCGTCCTCAAAAGTTATTCTACAGCTTTTAGCATAGGGTATAGGCAAGAACAGGGTATTACCACCTTTTCCCTCCGGTGTATAACTGGTATGTGGCTGAAGCAAGCCACGTCCTATGCCCGGAATATTTATATTCATAAGATCGTAACCCGAAATAGTCCATCCCGGTATAGATGAGCCATCGAAATAGAAACGCCATGTTCCTCTTTTATCTATTGTAGTAATCCATATACGGGTAATGACTCCCGGTCCTGTTTCATCAAACATTACCTTTTCTATCCTTCCTTCCACTGAGTCTGTTCGTTCAATACCAAAACCATCGTTGTTAGCAAACCAATGAGGATCATCAGGTGATACAGAACGCCTATCGTAGCTACTTTTTTGAAGACAAGTATAGTATGGCTCAGGAAACCGGGATAATTCCTCGATGGAAACCATTTCTTCAAGAAGCGATTCCAACGTAATAGTAATTTTCCGTTGATCACAACTAAGGGTGCTTATAAAAAATATAGTCAGAAAGGCAAGCAGTAGAATGTACTTGATCGGTTTCATAAATATTAGACTTTGGTTATCGAGTGGTTATCATGTTCTGTGTGTCACCCATGCTCCCGAATAAGAACAAACATGGGCTGCGGCATCAACAGCTTTGGTATGTGATTGCGCCAAACTATCTCCGTTTAGCAATGAAGCGATTAATACTCCGGAAAAGCAATCTCCGGCCCCAACTGTGTCGGCCACGATAACTTTTGGTGTTTCTATTACAGAATATTCATCAGGAGTAAAAAGGCAACTATATAATCCGCCTGCAGTGAGAATTACCAGTTTCAAATTGAATTGGGAAATAAACCAACGGCAAGCTTGCTCATTGTCCATATTCAATCCAAACATAGCTTTCATTATCTCTATTTCCTCGTCATTTACTTTAAAAGAATTAGCGAAAGATAATGATTTATCTATCAATTCTTTTGAATAGAAATGTTGCCGTAAATTAATATCATACAGTTTATATGCATCCTCCTTAACCAACTTAAGCAATTCTTCTGTTGTATCCCTCGAAACATTGCTCCGCTGGGCTAAAGTACCATAGCAAATGGCATCAGCTTCCGATACCAATTGCTTCATATTCTCTGTAAGAGGGATATAATCCCACGCTACTTGTTCATTAATAGTATATTGAGGCATACCATTATTTAAAGTTACCTCTACTGTTCCTGTGGGATAGCCTACCCTTTCTATCAGATATTTTATTTGGTTTTTATCTAATTCATATAATAACTCATCTCCCAACGTGTCATTTCCAATAGCACTTATTGCATAGGCGTCTGCCCCGGCCTGAGATGCATGAAAAGCAAAGTTGACTGGCGCACCTCCGGCTTTTCTACCCTCCGGTAACAAATCCCACAATAATTCACCTATACCTACAATCTTTTTCATTATTGTTTCTTTTATAATTTCAGTTCTTTCTCTATTTGTTCCAATGTTTTTCCTTTAGTTTCCGGTATCCACACTTTAACGAATATAAATGCCAGCAGAGTGAAGCCTCCGAAGATAGCAAAGAGATATTCATCACCCAGTTCGGAACGGATAATGGGAGCGAAATAAACCGTAAGGAATGTACATCCCCAGCTTATAGCCGTGGAGAACGACATAGCCAGACCTTTTATTTTTGTCGGATAAATCTCAGAAATGATAACCCACATTACAGGTGCATATGAAGCTGCAAAAAAAGATATATATACAAGTAAGGCTAGTAAGACTCCAATATTGCTCATCGCTTCCCCTGCAAACGCATAAGTCAGATAAGCCAATGCTAACAGCATGCCTACCGCACCCCAAAGAAGCAATGTTTTGCGACCTTTGCGATCTACCAACCAGAGTGCGACCATGGTCATTAATACATTTACTAATCCTACCAACATCGATTGCAGTAAGGCTGTGTCTCCTCCCACTCCGGCTGACTTTAAAATATCGGGAGCAAATATAATAACAGCATTTATACCTGTGATCTGCTGAAAGGCAGCTAATAATGTCCCTATAAGAACGATTTTACCTGTTCTTCCTTTAAATAGCTCCATAAAGGAAGCTTTATCTTTATTTTTCTCGAGAATAAGAGATTCTTCTATCTCTTTCAGTTCATCGGATACAGATATATTTCCGTTTATCTTATTCAATACGTATAGTGCTTTGTCTTTGTATCCTTTCGACAATAACCATCTTGGACTCTCGGGAAATGAGGTAGACAGAAAAATCAGATATAAGAATCCAAATACAGTTGGTACTGCAAGCATATAACGCCAGCTTTCGGCAGATAAACCGAGTAAAAAATAATCGAAGATATAGGCCAGTAAAATACCTATAGTAATGGCAAACTGATTGAATGAAACCAACATCCCCCTTTTATTAGCCGGGGATATTTCAGATATATACATTGGGCCTACTACAGAAGTTGCCCCAACTGCAAGCCCTGACAATATCCTGAAAATAGTCAACATCGTAAAACCTGTGGCAAGCGAACATCCAAGTGAGGAAATTATATATAATACAGCCGTTGCTATCATTACTTTTTTCCGCCCATATCGATCAGTAAAGTTTCCTGTAAAAAGAGCACCGATCAGACAACCTATCATAAGGAAGCCAGCAACAGTACCCAATTTACTTACACTTAAGCTAAATTTGTCTGCAATAAGATCGTTAGCTCCTGAGATTCCGGCCATGTTCAAACCGAAGAGTAATCCGCCGTTAATGGCCACAAAGGTTATCCAATACAAATATTTATTATTCATATCTACAATTAATTTTAAGTCTGAATAGAATATGACTTAAGATTTTTATCTTATGTTATACGTTTATATTATAATAAGTTATCTGCAGGTCGAGTATCGAAATCTCAGCCTGCAGGATAGCCGGGATTTATTGCATCCAGATAGATTTTACATTGAATACCTCCAGATCTTTTATTTCAATGTTATTACCCCAGAAATGGAGTCCTTCCTTATTGTTTATATCGGGCCTTTTTTCCATTGAGTAAGAATATGCACCTCCATCGATAAATACTTCTATAGATGTTTTATCGATATATATGTCAGCCGACAATTCCATACTTGTCATATCCTCAGGAGAATAGAATACTCCGTTGATTTTGGTAGAGTTCAGATCATAATCTATAATCCTTTGTCCGAAGAGATTAAAGCCTGCACTTGTTGCATGAGACAGTTTTATTTTAGCCTTTACTCTTAAGCAATCTGCCGAATAAAACTCTTTGAGCAACTCGTTTGCTTTTCCCGATGTCAGATTATTCCATTTACGAGCCGGAGCGAAAAGCTGTTCGGCTTCCCTTACAGGCATATTAAATAATCTGGGACCATCTTTTGTATTCTTTAACTTCAGTTCAGTAGGCAGAAGCATCATTCCATTAAATGGCATACCCGAATGACTTATCCGTCCCCAGCCAATCTGCACACGCCGTCCATCTGTCATATTGGTAATAGTTTGCGCTGCATATATTGATCCGGCACAATATAAATATTTTCCTTTTTCGGGAGTAAATACTTTTCCGTCAAACGAACCCAGCATATATGTCCCTGACGCTCCGTACATAACCCATTTGGTATTTTCCGGATTATCATCTATTGCAAGCTCGAAGAGTTCGGGACATTCCCAAAATCCGGCAACATGGCTTTCATATTTCCAATCTTTAAGATTTGCAGAAGTATATATAGAGTGTCCATCACGTTCGTTGAGTACCATTACCCAATGTTTACCCGGCGTGTACCAGAATACTTTCGGGTCGCGAGTATCCTGACTATTCCATATATGTTTGGAGTCAATAACCGGGTTCCCTTCATATTTGGTAAAAGTACGTCCCTTATCCAAACTGTAAGCAATAGCCTGAACCTGTTTTTCAGGACCGGCAGCAGTATAAGCCACAATCATAGCCGGATTCTTTCCCTTATTATAGCCTGCAGTATTATCGTAATCTATAACTGCCGACCCTGAAAACATTCCTCCAAGATGATCGGGATACAAAGCACTGGGAAGTTCTTCCCAATGTATAAGATCCTTACTTACAGCATGCCCCCAATGCATATTTTCCCAGTCCCTTTCGTATGGGTTATGCTGATAGAAAAGGTGATATTCTCCATCATAATATATCAGTCCGTTCGGATCATTAATCCATCCGCGACGGGTTGTGAAATGGAATTGCGGACGATTCTTTTCTTTATAGAGACTATCCTGCCCGGCAATAATATCATCCTGATATATTTTGCTTAAAGCCTTATCACTACCAGCATAATTTATTGTGATAGTTTTACCTTTCAGGTCGGAGACATCTTTAAATACCCAATAATCGGCTTCTTCGGGCGCTAAACGAATGACAACAGACAAATCATCCTTACCATCTGTCTTAAATATCATTCTGGCTCTGTCCTGCTTATGCGACACAGGAAAATTCAGATATTTCTTATTGACTTTGATTTTGATTTCCCCGGCTGATAAGGAAAGACTCATAAAAATAAAAAGGCTTGTAATCAGAGCCTTTAATGCTAGTGATTTCATCTGGTATTTTTTAGTATTAAAAATTCATTTAAGTATATCATGATATCGAATTATTCAAGGTCATTGTTTTTCCGTTCATGGTTATAACATTTCGTACTGCAAACATAGGACTTACATTTTTTTATATTGATAAAAAATGTTGCAAATTCTTATAAAAATGTTGCATCCTCTGTCCCCCTATTACAACAACACATTGCATAACAATACATTAAGCTAAAAAGTCATAAAATAATCAGGAAACAATCATATAGAAAAAATCAAAATCGAATAGTATATTTGTATCGATCCTGAAAAACACAGAAAATGAGATTATTTATTCAAAGCGTATTTTTGATCTTAATAAGCGTCAGCTATTACTCCTGCCAACAAAAAAGCAAATATGTTATTGGTGTTTCGCAATGCAGCGTAGATGAATGGCGGGACAAAATGAATATGGAAATGCTGAATGAGGCTGCACTATCCCAAAACATAGAACTTATCATCCTCTCTTCCAATGATGATACAAAGAAACAGATATCCGATATAAAATATTTAATAGATCAGAAAGTAGATTTATTGATATTGACGCCAAATGAAATAGCGCCGATGACCCCGATTATCGAAAACATTTACGACAGCGGAACACCTGTTATTTTGGTCGATCGCAAAATAGACTCGGATAAGTTCACTGCTTTTATCGGAGCCGACAATTATCAAATTGGAACAGAGGTAGGACGCTATGCAGTAAATCTTCTGAATGGGAAAGGAAATATTGTAGAGATAAAAGGTCTGACAGGATCAAGTTCGGCAATAGAGAGGCACCGGGGATTCTATGACATAGTAGAAAAATATCCCAATATGAAAATAGTATTTGAAGGCGACGCCGGCTGGTTTAAAACCGAAGGAGCCTTACAAATGCGAAAAGCATTAAACTCCACCGACTCTATTGACCTGGTTTTTGTACAGAATGACCGGATGGCTAAAGGCGCTTTTGAAGAAGCAACAAAAGAAGACCGGGCTAAAAACATCTATTTCCTTGGAATCGATGGACTTCCCGGCCCGGGAGAAGGGATAGATATGGTATTGCAAAATAAACTGGAAGCGACATTCCTTTATCCGACAGGGGGGGATAAAACAATTCAGTTAGCGACTGATATACTGGAGAAGAAATACTTCAAGAAAGAAAATATATTACCGACTTCGGTTATAGACAAAACCAATGCGAAAATACTAAAACTGCAAACAGACCAGATCGTTGAACAACAAAGCAAAATTGTATTATTGAATCAACGTATCAACAAACAGCTGGAAAAATATATTGCACAGCGGAATATAACCTACCTGATTAGTGTACTGGCTATCCTTTTCTGTATTTTATTGATTGGTTTACTCAAAGCATATCATGCGAAAAAGAAACTAAATAATAAACTTCATGATAGCAATCTGGAAATTATAAAACAAAAGAATGAATTGGAAGCCCATCAGTTACAACTATTAGCATTATCTAAACAGCTGGAAGAGGCTACTCACGCAAAACTCGCTTTCTTCACAGATATATCACATGATTTTCGCACGCCTCTCACTCTTATTTCGGGACCTGTAGATTTATTATTAGAGACTTCGGAACCTCATAAAGAAGGATACAAATGGCTGAAAATAATAAAGAAAAATGTAGATATACTTTTACGTCTGGTAAATCAAATTATAGAATTCAGGAGTATAGAAACAAATAATGCAAAATTAAGTTTATCCCCGAATAACATCGATAGTTACCTTAAAGACTGGAACTTATTGTTTTTACAAATGATCCAGAAAAATAAAATCGAATTCAGCTATCAGTCCGAATATTTTGAACATATGTGTATGTTTGATCTTGAAAAAGTGGAGCGTATATATTTTAATCTCCTATCCAATGCATTTAAATTTACGGGTAGAGAAGGCAGTATTTCTGTTCTTTTATCCAGAATAGTTGAAGAAGAGCAAGCCTATATTCAGATAACGATATCTAACACAGGACAGGGACTATCTGACGATGATATAAATAATATTTTCGAAAGATTCTATAGGGTTGAATCGCATGTCACAGGCTCTGGTATCGGCTTAGCTTTAGTCAAAGCATTGGTAGAACTACACGAAGGCTGTATTGCCGCCATCAGTAAGAATGATCTAACTACGTTTATAGTCAAATTACCATATATAGTCTCCAGGCAAACAATAGATAAGGCAGATACTAGAATTACTTCTTTAGAGCAGGTACATTATGACGATAAATTAACTATTCAGCAGCCTGACTCCAGTACAGAGATAGATAGCAACTATACATTGCTCATTGTGGATGATAATGAAGAAATTCGTTATTATATCCGTTCAATATTTAAAAATAAATATCATATCATTGAGGCTTCCGACGGTGAAGAAGGCTTGCATTTAGCTTACGAAAACAATATAGATATCATTATTAGCGATGTGATGATGCCCAAAATAGACGGTGTAGAGCTATGTACAAAAATAAAAGAAGATATAAGAGTTTGCCACATTCCTGTAGTATTGCTAACGGCATGTTCGTTGGATGAACAACGTATCAAGGGTTTTGAAAGTGGTGCCGATGCATATATCTCCAAACCATTTAATCCCCGCATATTGGAGGTAAGGATACAAAAGATGCTCGAAAACAGGCAAAAAATAAAAAAACACCTGTCAGGAAACATCCTCACCGAAAGCTATAATACACTAAATATAAACACCTTGGATGACGCTTTGATTTTAAAACTTAAAAATTATATTCTTGAACGAATTTCTGATACGAATTTAAATGTAGAAGACATTAGCAGTGAATTTGGACTTTCCAGAGCACAGTTCTACCGAAAAATGAAGGCTATAACAAATCAGGGACCCAACGAATTCATCCGGGCTATAAGGCTAAACAAATCTGTAGAGATACTCAGAACAGGGAAAAATGTATCTGAAGTTGCCTACGAAGTAGGATTCACATCACCGGCTTATTTCACCAAATGTTTCAAAGAATTCTTTCACAAAAATCCGTCCGAGATCAGTTAATTAGTTTGCTCTTCGAATAATTAATGAAGTATTTAATTAGCTTCGGTATAATTTTTCAATAGAAAAAATAGTTTGCCAAAGTATTCTTTTTGACAAACTATTTTCATATTGCCTTCCTATCAAAAATATCACTTACTATTATTCTACTTCTTTCCAGGAATGAGCCCCCTTAATAGTTGCCGTATATTTACCTGTCAAATCTTTGAATTCAGTCTTATCCGGATCCAAGTCAGCGCTTGATACCACAAAATCCCAAGCACAAACCAAATTTGGATCATTCGTATCTACCGTTACATCTCCTGATGCTGATTTTGCAAAATCGGAAGAAGTACGGGCAGTTTTCCAGATTCTGATGTATTTGATACTACCTGAGAAATATTCTAACCTATCACCGTTAGCATTCATCCGGCAGAAAGCAGTCATTGGGATACGATCATTGATAAACGAATTATAAGTATATGTCCAGATTCGTTTTTCTTGCCCTATACGGATGCTTCCCCCCTTCTTTTCTCCATTATAGAACATTCTGAATCTTTCATCCAGATCTTCTCCGGGAACGCCATTTTCGGAATACACAAATCCATAATGCATCCATTTTTTATATCCAGCTTTAGCGATTCCATAATTTGGTTCTTCCAACGAAATACCCTGCCCATCTGCAGTCTTGTCTAAAGGTAAAGAAACTCTTATGAGGTCTCCATCATTTCCATTATGGAAACGTGATTGAACTCTCCAGCCTCCCCACGGATTATCACTGCAAGCCGAAAGATAGGTACTATTATCTTCACCTCCGGCATTGCAATATTCATCTATTTTAATCCATAATTCGACAGAGAATGCCGCATTTTGATTTGTTCCAAAGTTCGCAAATTCCTGATGATATCCAAAGTCGATATATCCACCATTATTCCCGTCTACATAAAGATTATAAATTTTATCTTCTAGGTTTTGAGTATTCTGGAAGGCCTCGATCGCCTCATTCGCTGTTTTGATAGCACTATCTGTCATTTCTTTTGTTAACTCACCGATTGTTCCGGATATAACACCTTCAATCAATATGTTCAGATCCACAATAGCAGTATTCAATATCCCTTTGCTTTCCTCCGGATAGGTTCCCGGTGTTGTTCCATAATCAGATGTACCTAACAGAATTTCTAACTCTGTCCGTTTATTTTTGAGCTGTTGAAGATTTCGTTGGTCTTCCGTAACATCGACCAATACAGTATCTTTAAAATCTTTCATTGCGGCATCCGCTTTTGCCAGCCAGGTATTTACAGTCTCTTGAGAAGTATTTTCGCCTTCATCTAGTTTAGATATGAGCGTATTCAGTCCTTTTATTGAATTTTCCAGAATAGTCTTACTAAATTCCGGGTAGGTCCCCGGAGCAGTTCCATATTCAGAATTTTGTAAAAGGTATTCCACTTCTCCTTTTTTTGCATTCAGCTGGGATACATACAGACTATTGTCTGTTTTGTCATCATCCGAACAGCTATAAAATGTTGCGTTAAATATACAACATAATAAAGTCAACAAGAGGCTAAATTGTTTCATCGTTTTTTTCATGTTCTCATATTTATTATAAGGTTATTGAATTGTACTCCATCCAGTATTTTGCACTAACTCTGCATCTATATCAATATCTTTCTGTGGTATTGGTAAAAGATACATTTTCTTTTCGAAAATGCGGTTTTCACGCCATGTGCGCTTATAAAAATCATTGCCATTTTTATTTACATTCATACCTACCAAGGGCATATTTTCGGTACTCTCGGCTATACACCAACGGCGCACATCAAAGTACCGGCTGTTTTCGAAAGCCAACTCCACCCGTCTTTCAGCTCTGATAGCCTTTCTCATTTCTTCTTGAGTAGCCGGTATAGGTAATTGCCCGGCTCCTGTTCCATAGGTCGGTATCCCGGCTCGTTCTCTTATCAGATTAAGATATAACAATATTTCTGTATTAAAAGGGTCGTACTCATTTAGAGCTTCTGCATAGTTCAGATATACCTGTGCCAGACGTAGAAGTACGCAAATAGTATTTCCACTGCTCCAAGCCCCTTTCGGTGCATTTTTCCTGACACTATAACCCGTTGGGGGATATTCTCCATTGTGTGCTCCGGAGTTGCCATCGTATGTGAAATCAGTAAAGAACGCACCTTCTTCCAGATTTAGCCATTTCTGCCCGTTAAATGTAATATCTGCATAGAAACGAGGTTCCCTATTTGCCCACGCCTTTAATATTCCTTTTGGAGCTAATTCTATTCCAGTATTGGGATCGTAATATATTTCTCCTGTGAATTCGCTTTCGTATATTGCTTTATAGCCTGAATCATCATTGATAATAGGAGTTATTCCGTCAGATTCATAACCGAGTATAGGACATTTTCCATTTGCCATGAAATAGGCATCTACAATTTGTTGTGATGCACCCAAACCTCCAGAAGCTCTATAATTACTACTTGGAGCACCACTATGACGAGGTGTACGATCATATTGCATCAGCGATGCTGATGTACCAATGCGATAAAAAATCATCTCTTTATTAGAGGAAAAGTCCTCAACCATCACTGCGTCCCGGTAAGACTGATATGCATTTATCTTTCCCCCAACATATACTCTATGGAGATCAAAATCAGCAGGGACGAATTTGTCTATAAAAGCTTTAGATGCTTTTGCCGCTTTTTCCCATTTATTTCTTATAGTAGCATCTGAGGTATCGGTAGGAAATAGTTTCGTCCCATCTCTATTCTCTAATGCCGAATAGAAAGAATTCTTCCCGTTAAATAAGTCACTTGCGGCAAATTGTAGCACTTCTGCCCTGAAAGCCATTACAATAGCATTATCTATTCTCCCTGCATTTTTTTCAGCCGACTTATCGGGCAAACACTGGCTATTCAGCACCTTATCAAACTCTGAAACAATATAATCGACACACTCTTCCACTGTATTCCTTGGAAGCTGAACTTCGGCCAATGGAGCATCTACATTTATGGGGGTTTCCTTTAAAATAGGAATAGGCCCGTAGATACGGAATAAATAAAAATAATACATTGCCCGAACTGCTCTTGCCTCTTCGATCCACTGGGCTAGCAAATTGGCTTCCATATCCTTACATGCAGGAGCACCTTCTATAAATTGAGATGCCGCACTGATACCAGCATAATATTTTTTCCAATATGCTTCCACCATTGATGTTTTAGGGGTAACAGTATTGTTGTTTATCAGTTGTGAAGCCGGAAAACTCCAATAATATTCCGCTTCATCCGAACCGGCAGTCCATGCTCCTGAAGTTCCGTTATCCTGCGAGGCAAAACGTTGACGAAATTCGTCGGGAATATATGAATATACCGTGGCTAAAGCTTTTTCTGTTGAGGCTTTGTTCTCGAAAAGATCTTTATAAGTCATTCTGTCTGTTGGCATTTGATCAAAAAAATCAGAACATGAAGCCAAAGAAAGAGCTGCCGATAGGGCAAATATGATATATTTCTTCATGATATTTTAGTTTAGAAGTTAAAGTTTATACCAATCGTGTATGTTGAAATATTAGGATAGAGAGTCCCATTATTTGTATTCAGTTCGGGATCCCACAATTTAAAATCACTGATAGTAAATAGATTGGTTCCCATGGCATAAACAGATGCATTGTTTAGTAAGACAGAATTAGTCCATTTCTTCGGCAACCTATATGTTATTTGTAAAGATTTTAATCGTAAAAAACTAACATCTTTTTGCCACCATGTACTAGTCTTGAAATTGTTTTCATTCTTATCGGCACCATATGCCAGCCGTGGATAAAATACATCCTGACTAGGATTATCCTCACTCCAACGATCTGTAATATTAGAAAACAAATTACCCTCTCCTCCCGATCCGGAGAATGGTTGAATACCCAGACCTGTAAGGCATCTATCCGCCTGTGCAGTTCCTTGAAACAAGGTACTTACGGAGAAATTCTTATACTGAATATTAAATCCAAAACCATAGACAATGGCAGGCACATCTCCCCTACCTATCTTAGTTTCATCATAAGTATCAATCTGACCATCTCCATTCAAGTCCCTATATTTAATATCTCCAGCCTGTACTGCTCCAAATTGAGTTGGAAAAGGGCGGGAAGTATTAGCCTTTTCTGCATCTGATAAAGCCTCCCATGCATTAATCTGATTAATTTCATCTTGTGTGTATAATCCATCAGCAATTAATCCCCACCGGGCTAATGTGTTGTGACCTCTTTTATCCATCCATGGATACATCTGTTCCGGCTGGTCATTCTCTATAACCTTGTTTTTGGAATAGGTAAAATTGCCCCGAAGGGTTACAAACAGATCTTTACCCAACTTTTTATTATATTCTAAATCTAGTTCCAGCCCCTTATTGTCGACAATACCTAAATTACCTACAGGTGTTGCTGTAAGACCAATAAAACCAGGAACTGCCCCTCTATCTAAGAAAATGCCTTTGCGACGTTCTTTGTATAGATCTACAACAATTGAAATATCATCTTTCAGCAATTTTATATCGAAACCGAGATCTTGTTTATGGGATCTTTCCCATGTCACATCTACAGCTTCATTCAACACGTTATAGCCATCAACCTCCCGCCTGTCGTTACCCCATGTATAACCTCTGCCTCCGCTATACTCCAACGATTCCAGATACAAAAAGCGTTTGGGGGTAGCTTGATTCCCTATAAAACCATTTGTATAACGGACTTTGAAGAAAGAAACCACATTGCTAATTGGTTTCCAAAATGCCTCATTGGATGGAACCCAACCGATACCGAATGCAGGGAAAGTTCCATAACGTTTGTTCGGAGAGAAATTCTCCGATCCGTTATATCCAATATTAAACTCTCCAAAATATTTATCATTCCATGAGTATGTCAGGCGTCCTGCAAGTCCTCTCGATCTGTAAGGAAGCCCTTGCATAATGCTTGTATTCTTAAATGTCTCTACTTTATCCTCTTGGTTGTAAAGGAATAATGCACTCACACGATGTTCTCCGAATGCACGGGAATAATTTAATGATGCCTCCAGATAACTTTTTCTATTCCCCTCGCTGTTGACCTCATAGCCAAGAGTTTTAGATCCCTCATATGTTTGTACTAATATCGGATTCCCATACCGGTCATACGGGTTGCTTTTATCGGCCCAATAATAAGTCGACTCTGCTTTACCCTGATCTACTGTACGGGAATTGTACGTATCAAAAGCAAACATTCCTGATAAGTTTAAACCCTCGGTAATAAATTTCAAGTCTTGGGTCAATCTCAAATTCGAGTATATCTGACTGTTTGTGACTGTTTTAAAGCCTCGTTTCGTAGCACCTACATATGGATTGTTGAATCCCGAGTTTGGCTGAGTATATGGGATATAATCTTTACCATTTATTGTAAACATTACCGGTAAATCTACAGGAGATGTTGTCATAGCCTCTCTGAATATTACATTGGTAGATTCGTGAGGACTTCGTCCTTCACCCAAATAGCCTGAAGCACCAACATCCAATTTGGTAGTGGGGGTTACATTTATATTTAAATTTGTTGTAAAATTATATCGGGAATACCCTATTTGTGAATTATACGACTCAGACTTGTCTCTTTTGATCAGCCCCTGCTCGTCGTAATAACTGACAGAAGCATAATAATTAGAAGTCTGCCCTCCCCCCCGTACGTTGATATTTGCTCTACGGTTGTGACCTATATCATTAAATACCTCATCCATCCAGTTTACATTCGGATACAACAATGGATCTGTTCCCAAACTAGTATTTAATATTTCAGTTTCGGAATATTTCGGAGCATTTCCGCCATTACGTAATGCTTCATTTACAGCTTGCATATAAGTGGTGCCACTTGCCAATTTAGGTATTTTGGTCAATCGTGTAATACCTTCATAATAGTCGACCGAAACGGATGTTTTTCCCGAAATCCCTGGTTTTGTTTTTATAAGGATAACACCGTTAGCACCCCTTACTCCATAAACTGCTGTTGCAGAGGCATCTTTCAATACAGTAAGGGATTCAACATCTTCAGGATCAATATTGTTGAATGAACGCTCAACCCCATCAACCAATACCAATGGATTTGAATTACCCATAGTTGAAATACCTCGAATCCAGATATCCGCATTATCCTTTCCCGGTTCTCCTGTACGTTGAACAGCTACGATTCCTGCCAATCGACCTACTAATGATGTACTCAAACTTGCCGTAGGTTGTTTTATATCTGTAAGTTTCACATTCGCTTGTGCCCCTATTGTGCTAATACGGCGTTGTGTGCCGTATCCGACAACAACAACCTCATCCAATTCCGTTTTAGATTCTTTCATAACCACGTCTATTACATTGCCGCTATTCCCTAGCAAAATATCCTGTGAATCGAATCCTACGTAAGAAAAATTAAGTGTGGAACGTTTACTCGTAACTTTCAACGTATATACTCCATTAACATCGGTAATTATTCCATTTGTTGTACCAACTTCTTTTACAGTTACACCGATCAACAATTCGCCTTTTTCGTCTATAACACGTCCGGTTATTGTTTCTCCTGATTGAGCATAGATTGTGATATCAAAGCAGAATAATGCTAATATTAGAATCAGTTTTGTTATTTTGTTCATTTTTTGAAAATTTAAGGTCCTTTTTACTTCTGAATTAATGGAAGATTTACAGCTATAGATACCGCTGTAGAAGTGCCCCATGGGTCAGTTGCATAGTATTCTGTTGTATTTGCGCTTTCATAGACCATGTTTTCCGTCGCTTTTTTAGTCCAGTCTGTCCAAACCAATCCTTTCGTATTCTTATTGTTATATGCTTGCAATGCGCAAGCTTCCATCCAGTCTGCATATCCGGGTATTTCATAGTTATTGATAAATTGTCTCATGTACCTCATCAGGATGCCTTTGAATCCCGGACGATCATTAGCTCCATTTTCATCAGGAGTAAATAAAATATTATTATTATCGCTAAAGTGCTGTATTGTATACTCTGCTGTTTTCTGCATATTTTCTTTATATGTATTATCTCCATAATATTCATAAAGCATCATAGACGCACCTAAAAACGTTCCCTGATTGTAAGTTGAAGCCCATTTCCACGGATTGAAATGGTCTGTTGTCACACAATCATAGACCATACCTGTAGCCACATCGTAGAGATACTGAGCTTGTTTATCATACACTCCTTTTGCTTTTTCATAATATGATACATCTCCTGTAGCCTGAGCCAGGTAACATGCAGCCACTATAGCCGGAGAATTGATACATGAATTGGTCTTGATACGTTCTTCCTCTTTTTCGCACCATCTTAGACAGCCTTCTGGCATTAGAGCTCTGTCATACATTTGTGTAAAGTTTTCGACTGCAACATTCAGGTATTCCTGATTACCAAAAAGAAGATGTGCTCGCACGCAAGCTATAACCATCCAGGTAATATCATCATTGAACGGATTATATAACCAGTTGCTTCCATTTTCGTAAATAAAATTTCGATAGAGCTGATCAAACATATCTTTGAACGATGCATCTGCTGTAGTTTCATAAGCATCCAACACAATTTCAAAGATTTCGGAGTCTTGCCATACATGACTCTCATTTGCCAAACGGTTTGCATCACTCAGCGTATACCCGACGTTTTGTGCTTTCCGGTAATATTGCGCCTTCCAGGCTCTGACCATTTCATCTCTCATTGCCGATGTAAAACGGTTAGGAACTTCCGAAACTCGTTCTAATTTCCATTTTTGTAAAGATGCATCTTCTCCGTTTCTTTTGATAAATGTTTTCACAGCTACACCTTCTTCAATATTGCTCCCGTCCGAGTTTTTAGAAATTTCCAGATACAGTTTATTTTCACTCGCTAATAATGCTGTGTTGAGAAAATAAACTCCACTTTCTTCCGTTTCCGATATTATCCATTTGTAATTGTACGTATTCTCTTTTGTGTATTGTTTTACATTTGCGCCTAAAGAAGCCGGAGAATCAATGTGCATTGATTTGCCGGTATACACATTAGTTAGATAGTAGAAGTTTCCACTTTCATCTTTGTTTAGCCTCCATCGCTGTGAATTAACATTTGTTTCTGTCCATGCTACAATGCCCGTGGCATCAGAAAAAGATGCATCTTTAACAGAAATACTTTTACTTTCATCCAAATATGGAGTAATTCGATAAACAGCTCCTGATATGAGTTCCGGAGCGAGGGAGCCTTCCGCAACAAATACAGGATCTGTAGAAGAACAGCTTATCAGGGCTGTTATGACTAAAATAGCCCAAAGTCTAATTTTTTTCATTTTATTTTGGTTAGGTTAAACAATAAATTTTATTTAATCAAAGGTTCCGCAGACGGAGGGACATCCTTTTCACCTGTTCCCCATTCCATAGATGCCTTATCACTCATTATTAATTCTAATTTTCCTCCATTTTTTATATCATGGTGACTGAACCAGGGCTTATTCCATGGTTTACCATTTAGTGCAGCTGATTGGATATATTTGTTTTTGTCTGAAGCATTTATAGCCATAATTTCAAAAAAATTATCATTACCGAGATCAATTTTTATATTTTCAAATAGAGGTGAACCAATATTATAAATCGGAAGACCCGGAGTAACCGGATAGAATCCCATAGCAGAGAAGACAACAAATGCAGTCATACCTCCGCCATCTTCATCGCCGGGCATTCCCATCAAATCATTTCTAAACCATTGATTAAGTAGTGTTCGAATCCGTTTTTGGGTCATCCATGGTTGCCCTGCATAATTGTAGAGATATGGAATATGTAAGCAAGGTTCGTTTGCCATGGAGAACTGGCCAACATTTCCGGTATGATCCGGTAAAGTAGAGTAGAATTCAAATTTTGCCTTTCCTATTGGTTCCCGAAAGGTTTGATTCAGATTCTTTATAAAATTCATTCGTCCTCCCATCAAGTCAATAAGGTCTGCAGGATTGTGCTGTACATCCCAACGATAAATCCATCCGTTGTTTTCACCATAATAAGCACGAGCTCCCTGACCTCCGGAAAATCGATAATCGAAAGGTTCTATAAAATTGCCGTCGATATGTCGAGGATGAAAGAAACCGGTTTCTTTGTTATATACATTGCGATACGAATAAGCCATCTTCATGAATTGTGCATATTCATCTTCATATCCTAACGTTTTTGCAATCTGGGCCAAGCACCAATTATCGTAACTATTACCAAGTATTACAGATATGGATTGACGTTTTTCATAGCCATGTACTTGCGTACATGTTTCCGGTTCATTTTCATTAAGAGCCGGAAAATAACCTTTTTGCTGATAAAATAAATCTAACTCCGTGAGGCTTGTTTTGGTCCATGGCAGAAGGCTTTTTTCAGTTATAGCTCCTTTGCATGAAATATATGCTTGCTCCAGGTCGAAATCAGTTAGTCCTTTACAATAAGCATCCCATATTGTAGCTACAGCATGATTCCCATTCATGCGGTGACTGTCACCTGTAACTTCCGGAAATGTTGGCATCCATTGTTTAGGAGATTGTTCTGCCATACGAATAAATGAACGGATCATATTTTGTTCTTTTTCAGGCTCTATCAATATTCGCAAGGGATGAGTCGCCCTATAAGTATCCCATATCCAGTCGTCAGTATAGAAAGGAATACCTTGGTCGTTATGTACTTGCCCATCAAATGCGCTAAAATATTGTCCATCTTCCGATATATTGATCATTCGTTCATAAGTGCGATAGAGAGAAGTGTAAAATACAATCTTTTGATCTTCAGTACCGCCTTTGATCTGGATCTTATCCAGAGTCTCGTTCCAAATTTTTCGCCCGGCTAAGGCCACATTATTTACATCATATGTATGTATTTCTCTTGCAAGATTCTGTTTGGATTGTTCTACGCTAATAAAAGAAATTCCATAGCGAATAGAAATTGTATCTCTTGCTCCAAAGTTTAGTATAAGAGCGGCATTTTCTCCGTCTGCTCTATTCCCTTTTTTGCCATCTACCTTGTTTATCCTATGAGGAATATTATCTAATTCTGCAAAAAAGTATATTGTAGTTTTGTCATCAAGATGTTGACAGCCTTCTATTGTATTAGCTTCTGCTGCGACATAGCCGTTTCTAGAATTTATAATCAAAGAATTATCATCTCCTTTATCCTCATAAACAAATGAATACACAGCCGCCTGATATGAAGGCGCAAATTTTACAGCAATATTCATTTCATCTAAAAACACATTATAGCAGTACGGAGTTATTTCCTCCAAATCGTATGAATAGTCCAGTACGGGACTGAGATTTGAGTTATTCACTTGTATTGGGCTTAAATTAAAAGCCGATGCACCGCGATGGCTGGTAACAGTCATAGGCAAGCCATGAAGCTGGTCTGCTGTCAGGTCTGCCCGCTCGGGATATATTCGAAGCATGGCATTCGGCAGATGTATTGTCGGATAGGTAGGGACTAATAGATGGCTGATGTTTCCTATATAAGGATTAACATAGTTTACTGGCTCTATTTCTTGGTGGAAGTTGTTTTGACTACAGCTTATCTGAATCGTTGCAAGAAATAACAGTTCTGTAAGGACTATCTTTTGAAGGTTATTTTTCATAGTGAAAGACTAATAATTTGTTCTCATAAATTAGTATAGGCTAAAGGTAGCCTCACCCTATTAACCGGGGCTTAACCATGACTTAATAGGAATTAATCTTTCATTATTTATCAATACCAGCAAAGCATATAAGTCTGACATTAAGGCATATACTCAAACAAAAATAAATACAATAAAAATAGAGTTATTTTTTATCAATGATCTCTGAATAGAGAAAATCAGGCTTAGTTCCAAGTATACGCATGTAATCATCACAGAAGGATTCATATACTTGTTTCGCCATACCTTTTTTTCCGAGGTGATAGAGGGCATAGCATTTGCATTGTATTGCAGTTTCATCAATTGAATCTAAACTGAGCATTGTTTCGGCAAGATTCAACAGTAGAATAAAATCTTTTTTCACCTCCGGATACTCGACTGCAGTTAAAAGAACATCGGATATAAGTATAGAATATTCTGATCTGAATTTCTCAATCCATTCTTCTGTTATATCAGGAAGCAAATCTCCTTTTCGGCCCAATTCCGAAATTCGATTCAATGTATCTAAGGAAATAGTTCTCTTGGATTTTATTTTCCCTAACAGATCTAAAATCTCAATATAGTCGCAAGAGATATTATCATCCATCGTTAACTGCCAATAACCATTTTTATGAGATATGCTTATATCTCCTATTTCTTTCAACAACAGACGGAGTTTACTAAGATTGACATTCCGATTGTTCATCGCATTACTCTTGTTCATTCCAGCCCAGAAAATATCAGTTAATCGCTCCGATGTCACACCACTACCATCTCTACACGAATAGAGTAGTATATACAAAAGCAGATTTCGTAATATTTGCGAAAAATGTAATGTGATATCTTCTCCTTTAGCATTTACAACCTGAAATCTGCCCAGAAGTTGTATTGTCGATTTTTTCTGTTCTTCATGAAGTACCGGCTGAGAGACTTTTTTGTCCATCCTTTGTAATTTTCTGCGTCTGAATAACAGCCAAGTACCTAAAGTCATTAAAATGGCAAGAATAAAAACAATGGCTACAATAGGTATTTTTGAGCTAGCATTACTTTTTGCTGTCACTTGGGGAATTTGAATCACATCCGCAGTTTGAAAAGCCGGATATTTTAATGCATATAATTCTACTCGAGATTCACTGTTTCCATTTTGACTGATAAGGGCTACGAAAAACTGTGAGTTAGATTTATCATAAAACAGTCTGCTATATGACTTTGTATCGTGAAAAAGGAAAGGAATGGAGTCTGCCAGCAACACCCTGTTTGGAGCATTAAGGTCAAACTTATTAAGTTTGAGAAATGTATGAGCTCTATCATTGGCAAAAGATAGGGTATAAAATGATTTTTTATCATCATCTACTATTATTGAACTCCCAAATACTTCCAGTTTTTCATTCGAAAAATCCCATATTTTTTTAACAGACATTCGATCCAAATCAATCAAATGAAGATCGTAATAACTCTGAGGGGTTTCTTCTTGTTTACCCGATTTACTGCCATAACCACCCATCAATAGTATTTTCCCATCTCCCATATAGCCCATACTGCTCATATACCGAGGCTCAATAAATTGAGATAAATCTTTTTTCTCCCAGCCAGAAGTGTCTTTACGATGTATCTGTAAGATTGCATTGTACTTATAGAAACCATATCCTCCAAATACGACCAACTCTTGCCTGTCTTCGATATAACAATTTGCATGTTGAAGATATGAAAGAAGTATATCTGATTTACTCTTATCCCATTCTTTTGTATGAAAATTGAAAACATTGAAATTTTCATCTTCTAGTGTATATGAAATCAGGATATTATCGACATTATCATAAATTAAACTCGGTATGGTAGCATTGTAGGGAATACCTCCTCTTACATGTATTTTACTCAATCCGTTGTTTGTTATAGAATACTGATAGATTGTATCTTTCTGTATTGCAAAAAGCCCCATATCATCAGCTTTCTGATATGGTGTTATCTGCCCATTACCTTGGGGTAGAGAAAAAGACACGAGCTTTTTCCACCTTATATGGTCATCAATAGACCAAATTCCATTTTTGACTACAGCTCGCGCGTTTTCTACTTCATCGAAAGTTTCCCCTTCGCCATGCTTCTGTAAACTCCAATCTCTTATAAGCCTCTCTTTTATATTTTTTATTGTAATATTACGAAGGCTCATAGGGGCCACATCAGTACTCTTAAATTGTTTTAGGGAACTTAACCCAAAAACGATCTGGACATTGTTTACTTGAGGTAAAACGACCATTGCTCGATCTTCCTTACCATTCAAGAACCATTGAATTCTTTGTTCCTTATGGTTAATGACCAACCTTACATTTAACCAATCTGCCGCAGAATATTTGGAGACCAGCTCCAGATTCTGCAAATCTATTATATGCTGATTGCCTTTTATCAGCGAAAGTTGGTTATTGCCCCACCCATTGTTTCCCAAGAGGTCGACATTGAGTGTATCATTGATTATAATACGGGTTATATAGCCATAGTTATGTTCTTCTTTTCTCAGAAGCACTTCAAAATCCAGGATTAAACCATCTTTAAGTTGTGAGGCTTTGTCCAGTGTCAGGTTCAATGATGTCCGTTCTTCTGGTATCACTGTATGTGATTGGAAATAAAGCCCTCCCTGCAATTCCTTGGCGTAAGCTTTATATCCTATAGAATTACATGCGAGAAGTAGTATTAACAGTAAATATACACGAGCTTTTCTCATTTCTTAATGGCAAAAGTAATGAATCGGGTATAATCTACAATGTTAAGATACTTAATTAACTTTTTCATATTTATAATAGCAATCCTTTTCATTTTTATGTGATAAATGTAATTGGACTGACCAAAAGAAAGCTTATATAATCCGGGAACTAAACCCTTAAATATTGATAATTTTGTGTCCTATTCAATACAGATCCCATTAAAAAGAAGAAACTCCTATAAATCCCCCTCTTGTAAGAGCTTGAGCCCGGCACTCCACGAATAATGAAAAATCAAATAATCCTTCTACATATACACGCCTGCATTAATCCTTGATATTTATGCCGGTATCCTTCAAAAATTCAGAAGGGGTCTGTCCTGTAAGTTTCTTCATCGTATGAAAGAATGAACTCCTCGAACTAAATCCGCATTCCTTTGCTAAAGCGCTGAGTGTATATTGATGAAGTAGTCCTTCCGCAGCCTTTTCCTTAAACATTTCGATCCTGTATTTAGAAATGAAATTAGAAAAATTAGTATCCAGGTATTGATTTAAGACCTGCGATATTTTCGTTTTCGGACAATTGATAGCTTGCGCAATATCGTCAAGTTTAAGTTCCGGATTAAGATATGGTTTTTCATCTTCCATATACTGTATGAGCAGTAATTTTATATTCTCCAATTCATCTTTTTCTATTTTCTGGTTCTGGTATTTTGCTTTAGTTGTGTCATCCCTGTTTTTTGCCGCATTTTTATAATTCCTTAGTTTTCGTATAAACCATTTATAGGTGTAAATAAACAAGAAAGCTATAATTACTATTATAAACAAAACCCAATAAATCAGATATGATTTATCTTTATAAACCACAAACATCTTTTCGGACGAATGATCTCCGGCTTTTCTGATTTTCAGGATATAAGAGCCACTCGGAATATCCGGTATCAGAATCTCATTTCCGGCTATGGTTTTATGCCATGCACTATCCTTTAAGTTTTCCAACTTATATTCATAAACAATAGAGGAAGGATAATCATATTTGAAGTCAGAAAATTTGAATATAAGATTCTTTTGTGAAGAAGGCAATTCTATTGTCCTACTATATTCCGGAGCTTCGGATAATTTTCGTATTTCATAATCTTCGGGGAAACCATCAATTACAACTTTAGTGATGAGGATGTTATTCTTATAATCATCTTTTACATTAATAGAATCTAAAGACAGAAGCCCTTTCTCGTTACCCCACCATAATACATTGTTCTCTGTTTTTTGCACGGCTCCATCATTGAAAGCATAGCTGGAAATGCCGTCATGCAAAGAATATATTCTATAACCGGACGAATTGTTATCATATAAGACTATTCCTTTCGGGGTAGCCATCCATATCTTACCACGCGCCCCTTCTATTATAGAAGAAACATAATTATCCGGTAAGATATCATGTATGGTGTAGTTCTTATAAGAACTTAAATCACGAGATATTTTAATAGCACCCTGGTTCTCACACCCTAACCATATATTATCATCAGAATCCTGAAACAGAGTGCGGACTATCCCAATAAAAGACAGGTCGATAGAGGCAGGTTGCTTGAAAACGCCATCCTGAAAATAGCATATCCCTGCTCTTGTCGCGATCCATATTCTCCCCGAAGAGTCTTTCAATAAACTATATATATCGTTGGATATGATATCCGAATTCTGAGTATTATAAACAGTATATTTCTTATTGTCAAATTCATATTTTATCAGACCTGATAAGGTGCCAAACCATAAAGTGCTATCGTCTCCTTTAATAATAGAATAGAACGATGCCTCTGAAAAAACAGGACTGTTATCGAATCTTTTTATCGACTTTGTCCTGGTTTCGAAGAAATTAAGGCCGCCTCCGTAAGTGCCTATAAGATAGTCGCCATTGAACGGTAAGATCGATAAAATTATATTTGATTTTAGATCCGGGGTATTATCAATAGTAAACCATTGAAATTCTCCGTTTTGGTTATAAATAAATCCGTTGCGGGCGCCATAAACTCCCAAACCATAATTATCAATATGGAAAGATCTGATATTCAGAAAAGAAGAGTTAAAATATCGGTTATCTAACGTTTTAAAATTATTCTCATGGGAAGGCACATAATTCAATCCACCGGAGAAAGTCCCTACCCAAAACATATTATCTTCAATCAATAAAGAATATATGGCGTTGGAACTTAATGTATTCTTTTGTGAAGTATTTTGTGCTATTGTCGATATATTTTTATCCTTAAGATTTAACACCTTCAGGCCATTTCCATTGGTTCCTATATATAAGTGATCATTATGATAGGCTATGGTCTGTATATAAGATGTTTCTACTGAGGCCACATCTGTAAATGTATCAGAATTTGTATCGAAGGATATAACCTTACTGCTTTGAGTACCGATATACAATTTATTGTTCACACCAATCAAACATGAGAACTTGCTATCGGAGGGATTTTCAAAATTCAGAGTTTGGTTCGAATCCGGATTATATTTGATAAGCGCTCCCAAACAAGTAAGCCAACAGTTATTTTTGTCATCTACATGTATATCCGTTATTATTTTTTTTTCGAATGAAGGATTTTTCAGAAGAGAAGCTATAAGGCTATTTTCCCTCAAAAGATATACCCCCTTATCACTCAATATATATACATTCTTATTCTTATCAAAAGCAAGTTTTTTAAAAGAAACATTATCATCGTTAGTAAACGATAAACGTATGTTCTTTCTTAGTCTCCGATCATATTTATACAATTCTCTTTCGGAAAGTATATACAGACTTGTAGTATCAGGTTCGATAATTGAGACTATCGATTTATCTTTGAATTCGTCAAAAAATAAGATTGTAGTGCCGTCAAACCTATTAAGCCCGTTTGCAGTCCCCAACCAGATGAAGTTCTTATAATCCCTGTGTATACAATTTATTGTATTACTTGTTAGTCCTTGTTCTACAGTAAGGTTTCTGAAAGAATAACCATCTGCAGCAAATAAGGACAAACCAGATAAAAATACAAAAACTATAAGAAATAAATTCTTCATTCTCAAATTAGCGGGAAATTAACATCAAATTCTATTAGACTTTATCTAAGTTATTAATAATAGCAGATACAGCAGACTAAATTTCGCTTCTCAGACTTACCTTCTTTATTATTTCTTCTTAAAAAACAATAATACTCTCGTTGTAAAATAAAAATCTAAAGTAAGAAATATTTCACTGATTACAATATTTACAGTCGGTTTTTAAGAAGCTGTTTTAATTATACCACTTATCTGTTTTGGTTAAAACCTGACACATCTGACAGTTTTCTTAATTTTTTCGGTTGTCATATTTTTCTTCTTTTTGTGTTCGCCCTTTCTTTTTTGAGAAGATGTAAGTACTTGCATACCCTTTTTTATATGTTCGTTTTTCGGGGGAAACTCTGTGATGGCCTCCGCGCAGGTTTCCAATATTTCTTCCGCCGGTTTTTGATCTATACTATTATCTGCTTCTTCTATTTTTTCCAGAGTTCCGACTTCATCCTTCATTGTGCATTCTTTAGCAGCTTTCTCCTGCCTCTGGGGAGGTCGGGAGGGGCTATCCTTATCCTGTCTGTCAAGCAGCATCTTTATTGTGCGAAGGTCGGGCGGGCATTCCTTTTTTGTAACTGTCTTTTGCTTGAAAACAAGTTCGCCTGTATGCCCATTGGGGACATAGATATCTTTTTCTACCGTGGTGTAATAGCCTTCAAGTTTCTTTTTCAGCGAAGAATGCATCACCGTCATCAGTTCCGCTTCGCGGCGCGCTACCGCCTGTTCCACTTCGCTGCGGAAATCGCCTCTGGTATTCATCCAGCAATAATATGTCTCACGGCTGATGCCTGTTGCCTTACATACCTGCGACACGGTGAAAAATTCGTCTTCAAGCAGGCTTACAATCTTTTCTGTCAATTCCGTACTGTACTTTGCCATAATAATTAATTTATTACTTTGCCAATTCGCTAATTGGCTAATTAGTTTCTTTATAGATAAACGGAATTTCTATTCATACAAAATTTTAACATTTTAGAAGTAAGTGATAGTAGCTTCGCGCTGTGGTCGCCTCCTTCCGTCGGCTGCACTGAAACACTTCACTTGTAATAGTCAAATACTCCGTCATAACTCAAACAGCTTCTTAGATTATGATGAAAACAGCATGCAAAAAGGAGTCCATAAATAATTTTGCACTCATACAATCAAATCCGAAATATTTTTTCAGGACTTATTAAGCCCTTCAAAAAAGACAAAATAAAATTTACTCTGAGTATTTTTGTTTCGTTAACAAATACTCAAAACAGAATAAACCATAAACTATCATGAAAGATCCCTAACGAAAAATATGAATATAAATATATAGAAAAAGTTAACCTGAATGATACCATAAAAAATGACTCCCCTGTTTACTATCTTGATATAGTAATCTGATAAATCATAATAATTAAATAATAAATACATGGAAATATGAATGTAAAACCTAATTCTAAATTCCGGAAAAACAAAATTGCATTATTCACCGCTGCCTTTATGCTATGCAGTATATGCAATTCTTTCCTACATGCTAATTATTCGAATGAGAATCTGTCCGTAAATCAGACAAACCGGACGATCAAAGGAAAAGTTACCGATAAAGTTGGTGACCCTCTTATCGGTGTCTCTGTAACTGCCACAGGAACCACCGTGGGCGCGATGACTGACATCGACGGAGCATATACAATAAATATGCCTCAGGGAGCTACACAGCTAAGATTTAGCTTTATTGGCTTCAAAGAACAAATCGTCAGTATCCAAAACAAAACAAATATCGACATCGTGTTAGAAGAGGATAATCAACTCTTGGACGAAGTAGTGGTAGTTGGATATGGTACCCAAAAGAAAGAAACACTAACAGGTTCTGTTGCCGTGGTAGACGGAAAAGCCATGGAAAACAAAGGTACCTTGTCAAGTCCTTTACAGGCTTTGCAAGGACAAGTTCCCGGTGTTATTATTACTCGCTCCTCATCGGCTCCCGGTGACGAAAGCTGGAGTATGAGCCTTCGTGGAGCTGTATCCAGAAATGCGACATCGCCTTTGATCATCATCGATGGAATAGAATATGAGAGTGCCAATGAACTTCGCCTGTTAAATCCATCGGATATAGAATCTATCAACTTCCTTAAAGATGCGTCTGCGGCTATATATGGTAGTAAGGCTGCCGGAGGTGTTGTATTGGTGCAAACAAAAAAAGCCAAAGGAGGTAAAACCCGGGTAGAATATAACGGCTCAGTCTCTGCAAAATTTGTAGGATTAATGCCGGAAATGATGAGTCTCTCCCAATGGGCTGACGCTGTAGTACAGGCACGGACTAACGATGGTTATAATAACGATGATGTATGGATGCGATATGCAAAACTGGCTTTAGCCAATAAAGGAAGCTATATCAACCTCGATCATGCAAGTAACCCTATATCCGGAGCTTTCACCGATGTAGCCGATTATGTATTTTTCGATACCAATTGGAACGATATTATGTGGGGGACAGCAGCTTCTACACAACATGAGCTGAGCATATCAGGCGGAGGTGATAAAGCCACATATCGCGCGTCTTTGGGTTATATGTACGATGATAGTAACCTGAAATGGGGAGAAAACAATAATAATCGGTACAACTTCCGCCTGAGCAATTCGTTCAAATTGACGAATGCCCTTTCGCTCGAATCGGTTATAGCATATAATCGGCAGGACCAGGTGGCCCCGTCCCAAGTTGGTTCCGTTTTAGCTACGTCCATCCAGCAGCCGGGATTCCCGTCATCTACCGTCGATGGAAAACCGTATGCATGGGGTACATGGGGTGCTCCTAACTGGTATGCAGAACTTGGAGGAGAAAACAAACTGAAAGTTTCAGCTATCAATATAAGCGAATCATTCAACTATTCTTTAACAAAAGATTTAAAAGCAGTTGCAACACTAGGCTATAATACATCAACATCCACACGCGATATTGTATCAAAATCAATTGATTGGTATAATTATGCCGGGACACGTGTTATACGAACTGCCCCCACTCAAGATAAAAGCTTCTATACAAAAACAAATTCCAGAACAGACTTTTACTCTCTGTCGGGATATCTGGAATGGAGCCGTATTTTTGCAAAAGATCATGACATAAAAGTTATGGGGGGTGCACAATATAATATGAAAGAGTATGAATACTCATACAGCCGTACTGATAATGTGATGCCGGGATTGGAAATTCCGAATGGAGAAGGAACATCATGGATAATAAATCCTGATAATAAGGATGACAGGGCCAAAAAGAATCAGGAGGCCATCATGTCATATTTTGGAAGGATCAATTATACTTTTCAAAGTAAATATATGCTGGAAGGTCAGTTCCGTTACGACGGTTCTTCCAAATTCCAATCGGATAACCGTTGGGCTGCATTTTGGGGAGCCTCTGCCGGATGGCGTATATCGGAGGAAGCATTCATGCAAGATCTAAGCAATTATGTTAGTAATTTGAAACTGAGAGCTTCATACGGAAACGTGGGAAATCAAAGCGGAATCGATCTTTATGACGGAGTACAGCTATATAATGCATATTCGGGTTCCGGAGCATTAATCGGGAATGGGAAAGTTACTTATATAGACACTAATGGTAAGTTAGTTAGCCAGGACCGTACATGGGAAAGAATACACAATTATAATATCGGGCTGGACTTCGGCTTCTTCGGCGGAAGATTGAATGGTACCGTCGAATATTTCTGGAAAAAGAATAACAATATGCTTGTTAGAAATGCTTATCCTTCAATATTAGGAGACGAAGCGCCTCAACATAATGCGGGTAAATTTAAGGGGA
The DNA here is from genome assembly GCF_900079725.1 of uncultured Dysgonomonas sp. Lineage (NCBI taxonomy): Bacteria > Pseudomonadati > Bacteroidota > Bacteroidia > Bacteroidales > Dysgonomonadaceae > Dysgonomonas > uncultured Dysgonomonas sp. Next base: position 3,665,333 of record NZ_LT599032.1, on the reverse strand, counting down.
ATGGATTCGAGGGCAGTTTTACCTGGTCAGACAAGATTGGCAATGTACGCTACAATCTGGGCGCAACATATACTTATGCTAATACCAAGCTGACAGACAATGGAGGAGATGCCGCTCTTGGCCAAGTGGAAATAACACTAAAATAGACCCCCATCCGCCAATCTAAATTGACCCCTTGGAAAGTTTTTGTTTAGGAGTAAAAAAAGCAGTCATTTTTTGTTTGTAAAAAGCCATCATTTTTGTCGGTTTTTACTAATTAATTTTTACAAATATAAACATTCCTGATTAGATTTTTTTCTTCTGAGTGATTCACCATGTAGTTCAACCCTCAGTGATTGATGTACTATCCTGTCCAATACAGCATCCGCAATGGTTTTCTCTCCTATAATGTCATACCATTCCTTGACAGGTATCTGGGATGTAATCAGCGTAGACCTTTTCCCGTGCCTGTCTTCTATGATATCCAGCAATGTAACTCTTGCCTGTGAGTCAAAAGGTTGCAATCCAAAATCATCCAAAATAAGCAGGTCTGTCCTTTCTATCCTCTTGAGTTCAGTCAGGTTGGTACCTTTGGCTTTAGCCAGTTTAAGCTGGCCCATCAATTTAGCTGTTGAAGCGTATAGCACCCTGTATCCCATCTGACAGGCATGAAAGCCTAATGCAGATGCCAGATAGCTCTTGCCTGTCCCCGTACTACCTGTAATAAACAGATCCTTGTGTTCCTTGATAAAGTCTAAAGAAGCCAGCCTGTGTACTTCATTCTTATCCAGCCCCCTTTCTACAGAGTAGTCCAGTTGTTCCAATGATGCCTTGTAACGGAAGTTGGCCAGTTTAATAAGCCTGGCTATGGACTTATTCTTACGGTCATCCCATTCACTGTTTACCAGCATAGCGATAAACTGATCAGGTGTTAATGTCTCTTTAATGGAGCCTTCCAGGTTGGTCTTAAAAGCTTCATACATGCCAAATAAGCGCATCTGGCGTAACTTGTCCAATGTTTGATTGTTCATGATTTATTCTTGGTTTAAATGTTTACTGATAATAGTCTTTGCCCCTGATATTTTTATGATTGGGTATGCGTGCAGCTTCATCCTCCAGTTTTAGCTTATCCAGACGCTTGTTCAGGATCTCTTCTATTACCCTGTATCCGTATTGCCCGAAGGCTTGGGCACAGCGGCAGGCATCTATCAGGCGTTCGTTACCCACCCGCCTGGAGAAACTTAGTATGCCTGAACAAGACTTGTAGGCCTGCTCAGGGTATGTTTTTTCCTCCAGCACTTTGGCTATATACTCAGCCACATCCTCATGTATATCCATAGCCTGGGATATAAACTTCTCGGCAGACCACTCGGTCAGGAACTGGTGTTGGGAGGCCAGATGTTCCGTGTTGGTCGTATATTGGTATTTACGTCTGTTACGCACATGTTGGGCAATGAGTTCATGCCGGTAGTAAACCTCTACTGACTGCGAAGTATAAAGGACTTTGACTGTTTTTCCGATATATTTATAGGGGACGCTGTAATAATGGGTATCCACTCCTAAGCGTATATATCCGTTCTTCCAGACAGTAAGCTGAGCCTGTTCTTTCAGCTCATAGCGGATCGGGTTCAGGTCCTGCAACACATCACGCTCAATCTCTTCGAACTGTTGTCTGCGGCTGTACTCCCGTTTATACATAGGTGTGTTGTTGTGTATCTCCAGGGCGACCCGGATAGCAGCGTTCAATGAAGACAGGTCATAGAAGATACGCTTGTCCAGCTTGGTAAAGATTGTTTTATATACCAGTTTTACCGCACCTTCCACCAGGGACTTGTCCCGTGGTTTGTAAGCCCTTGCCGGAAGGACTGTCATCGAGTAATGCTCCGCAAAGCAGGCGAAGGACTCGTTCAACACCGCTTCGTATTTACTGCCCTTGGTTACGGCTGCTCTCAAGTTATCGGGTACAACCACCAAAGGTGCGCCCTCAAAATAGATCAGAGCGTTCTCACAGGCCCGTATCAGGTCTTCTTTCTTCTGGCTGGCTACTGCTTCCACATAAGTGAGTTGGCTACATCCCAGAATAGCAACAAAGACTTCCGTCTCTGTCTTGGTCCCGTCTCCATTATCCAGATGTAGCTTTTGACCTGTAAAGTCGATATACATCTTGTCGCCGGCTTTATGTTCGATGTGCATAACAGGACGATGCTGGGCTAAATACAACCGGATAAAACCGCAAAAGCGGGAGATGCCGTAACCTTCAGGGTACTTCTCTATATACTGCCTGTAGAGCATCTCTTTAGTAACGCCCTTACGCTTGAGTTCCCTGCATATACCCGGAAGCAGAGCCTCCAGATCTACTTGACGCTGGCTCTTCTCAGGATGGGCGGCAACCAGAAACTTCTGGGATAACTCCAGATCGCTCATCCCTGAAAAGGCTTCGTAACTAAGACCTGAACTAAGGAATATGTGCAGGTACTTCTTAATGGTATTGCGTGAGATAAACAACATTCCGGCAATGGCTTTGGTGCCTTTGCCCTGATTATAAAGACGGATTACTTGTCGTAGTTTTAACATACTAATGGTTTTGTTAGACATGATGATAAATTTTTGTTGCTCAGCTTTTAAGTAACAAAAATTTTAACACTTTAAAACAAAACTGACAAGCTTCTGTTTTACTCTTCTTTACCGGGGTCAATTTAAACTGCAGCCAGGGGGTCAGTTTAGATTGTTACATGGGGGTCAATTTGGATTGGCGAGATGGGGTCAACTTTAGCAAATTTTTCCAAGTTTAGCATCATTTTTATGATACAAAGTATAAAACGATATCTATAAATATTTTTCAAATACCGATTTTGCAAGGATACCTGTTTTGTAGTGTAGGAAAGAAAAAAAATGAGAAGACTTTGAAAACACCTGACTAACACCCGAGTTGGGTGTTTTGCTTTTCATGGCATTTTCGGCGTTATTTTGCCCGATAAACGGCAGAAAAAGAACCCTGTTTTAATTCAAATATTTGATGATAGATTCTAAACTGAACTTATGTCGCTTGTATTCAATAATATATAATTTATTTTTCAGAAAAAAACACCCGAGTTAGGTACTACTTGTGAATTTGGTATTTTCCTTCTTCCGACCTTTGTATCGTAACATTATTCTCAGGTCATATGGATAATAAAAGTTTTGAAGAATGGATGCAGATTTTGTTAGGTCGTTTTGATAAAATAGACAAGACACTTGAACGGATGAATAAGCTGAAGGAATGCTTTGATGGTGATACACTCCTAGACAATCACGATTTATGTAAACTTCTGGGAGTTACTAAAAGGACCATTGCCAGATATCGCCAGAAAAAGTTGCTTCCATATTATACATATGATGATGGCAGGGTATATTACAAAGCATCGGAAATTGAACAATTCATGAAAAAGAAAGGGAAGCCCCCAGGCAGTTCACAATTAGTATAACTCAAGTATAGATAAAAATAAGCCCGCAGTTTACGCTGTGGGTTTTTATTTAGATTATTCCAATGTCAATATGGACAATGATTGTAATTACTACTCTATTATTGGGGGGGAAGATGTTCTAGTTTGTTCTGTTCGAATATTAAGGATTCTATGAATCTTAACACGATGAAAGTAAATTTGATTCAACTTAATTGCTCTATTTTATAATTTACTTGCACCACACGATAGTTAATATTAAATCATTAATAAACAGCAAAATGTGATAAAAGATGATTGTTTTCGTGTGGTGCAGAATGTTTTTAAATAAAAAAAATCAGCATCGTAAAATGCTGATTTTCAAGTAGCGGGACCGAGAATTGAACTCGGGACCTCATGATTATGAATCATGCGCTCTAACCATCTGAGCTATCCCGCCAAGGTATTTTTTAGTTGTGGTGCAAAATTGTGGTGCAAGTGAATTTCACCTCTATTTTTACACTACTTAATTGTCTAATTTAAAGAACGTTACGACTGTCAAAATCGACAGAAAGCTCACTTTTATGAATCATGCGCTCTAACCATCTGAGCTATCCCGCCAACTTTATGTTAGCGGGTGCAAAAATAGAAGATTATTTTATATAATACAAACTTCCGGCTAGAAAATAACAAAAATATTTCCACCCTATCATTAAATGAAGCTTATAAGCCTGTATAAATTCACTAATAAAGATTAAGAACAATATCTTTCATCATAATATTTGCCTTAACATTTTTCTTTTTACTACTTTTGTACTCAATTTGAGTATCTGTAGTTAATGCTAAAAATTAAACGACTATATACATTCGTCATCCAAACATTCCTACCTGTCTTTGCTATGACATTTGTGATATGTTTGTTTATTGTACTGATGCAATTCTTGTGGCGTTATGTCGAAGACCTTGTTGGTAAAGGGCTTGACATTTCTGTCTTAGCCGAACTCTTTCTATATGCCGCCTTCCAGTTGATACCAATGGCCCTGCCTTTGTCTCTGCTATTGGCTTCACTTATGGCATTCGGCAATCTGGGCGAGCGGCTCGAATTACTTTCCATCAAAGCGTCCGGAGTCTCACTGCTCAAAGCGATGAAACCCCTGATAATACTTGTCGCATTCATTTCCATTGGTGCATTCTTTTTTCAGAATGAGGCAATGCCCCGTATTCAGGTTAAATTAAGGGCATTATTATGGTCAATTAAGCAAAAATCACCAGAATTGGATATTCCGGAAGGCTCTTTTTATAGCGACATACCAAACTATAACCTGTATGTGAAGAAAAAAAATCGCGAAACCAAGATGTTGCACGAAGTGATGATATATGATACATCCAAAGGTTTCGACAACATGGCGGTTATAGTTTGCGATTCCGCCCTGATGAGAGGTTCGGAAGACAAAACCTTTCTTTTATTAAACCTGTATCACGGGCAGCAGTTCGCTAATTTCCGGCAAGCCGATATCAATAGCACTAGTAGCAGAAGCAACAATCAATTTGTGCCCTATAGCCGGGAGAATTTCAAAGAAAAAGAAGTTATAATTCCATTCAATACAGGATTTGACCGCATGGACGAATCCAATCTGGAAGGAACGCAGATATCCAAAAATATCGTTCAGCTCTCCCACTCCATCGATTCCATGAGTGCCCGGCTGGATAGTGTAAATATCAGGGACCGAAAAATAATCGGCCAGCACACATATTTCTCATACCGGAATACTGAAGCCTACCAAAACAGGCTTAAAGAAGCCGATTCGCTCAAAGTGGAGAAACCCAAAGCCTTACAAAAAAAGGAACAACCGGCAAAAATTGATTTCGATTCCTTACTGAATTCATACAGCAGAGACGAAATGGCACAACATTTAATGTCTGCTGCCAGCGAAGCCGAGAATAGCCGTTACAACATGCTGGAGTCTAACCAAAAAGCAGGACTTCAAAAAAACATCAGGTTTCACGAAGTAGAAAGACATCGCAAATTCACCCTATCCTTTGCCTGTCTTATCTTCTTCTTCATTGGCGCTCCTTTGGGCGCAATTATACGCAAAGGTGGATTAGGAATGCCTGTAGTTGTGTCTGTCGCGTTATTTATAGTCTACTATATTATAGACAACATTGGTTACAAAATGGCTCGCGACGGAGTCTGGGAGGCTTGGCAAGGCATGTGGCTCAGCTCATTTGCACTTTTCCCGTTAGGCGTATTCCTTACATATAAAGCGATGAATGACTCGGCTCTGTTCAACCCTGAAGCATATGGCAAGTTCTTCCGTAAAATATTCTTTATTAAAGTGCCTCAGAAAATAAGTGAAGAGGATCGCACTGTTATTATAAATAATATACCGGGTATATCGGAAATATCAAACCTCGGCCTTGATGGAGAAACAATAGACAACCTTCAGGCAATGGATGAGGAACATCTCAGGGATATTAATAAAAATTACACACAGTATGGTTATGCCAAGAATATGCAACTGGCAACATTAATCATTCTCAAAGCCAGAGGCGCAGACATTAACAGTATCGTTGACAATCAGAGCTATGAAGCGGCCGGCATGGATTATAAGAACTTCTGTAAGAGTTCGGTACTGACTGGAATCGGTTATCTATTGGCTATTATATTTCTCATAATAAATGTTCCGGGACTATCCATCTTTATATATGTTTCATATTTGATCCTTTTTGTACGCTCATTAACATACTATTCTATGTTTTATGCAAGTGCCAAAAAAAAATCGAAAATATATCACATCGTTGTCTCCATAGCTTCATTTGCAGCATATCCTCTGACATACTGGTATATAAAGAAAGATATGGAGAAGAACCTGAAAGAATTAAAAGAACGGGCTATTATCTGAATATAAGAAAGTATTTAATGCAACATTATTTTGTCGGGACTAACTGTTGCTGTTAAAGAGTAAAAAAGTAATAATTAGGTCTGAGACCTTAGATTAAACAAATTAACAATATATATACCCATAATAATATGGAAAAAATAAAACTGGATACAGTAGAAGAAGCCATAGAAGAAATAAGAAATGGCAACTTCGTTATTGTTGTCGACGATGAAGACCGCGAAAATGAAGGAGACCTCATCATTGCTGCGGAGGCCATCACTCCGGAAAAGGTAAACTTTATGGAGACACATGCCAGAGGCCTTATTTGTGCACCCATTACAGCAGAACGTTGCGAAGAACTTGATTTACCAATGATGGTTACTCACAACACTGCAACTCATGCCACACCTTTTACAGTATCTATAGATTTACTCAAGAATGGTGTGACCACCGGAATCTCGGCTTACGACAGGGCGCAAACAATCCTTGCCCTGACCCGTAAAGACACCAAGCCTGAAGACTTTGGCCGTCCCGGACATATTTTCCCTCTACGTGCCAAAGACAAAGGAGTACTTAGCCGTATCGGTCATACAGAAGCAGCCGTAGACCTAGCCCGCCTTGCCGGATTATATCCCGCAGGAGTTCTGATAGAGATAAAGAAAGAAGACGGAGAAATGGCGCGCTTACCTGAATTACGCGAAATGGCCGACAAGTATAATCTGAAATTAATTTCTGTAGCCGACCTTATAAAATACAGACTGGAAAGAGAATCACTGATCGAAAAAGGGGCGGAAGTAAATATGCCTACCGAGTACGGGCATTTTCATCTGATTCCTTTCAAACAAAAATCGACAGGACTGGAACATGTAGCACTTATAAAAGGAACATGGGAGAAAGACGACCCTATCCTTGTCCGCGTACACTCATCATGCGTTACAGGCGACATATTCGGCTCTAAGCGTTGCGAGTGTGGAGAACAGTTGCACAAATCAATGGAGATGATCCAGAAAGAAGGAAAAGGGGTAATCGTATATCTCAATCAGGAAGGACGCGGAATCGGACTTATGGCAAAAATGGAAGCCTACAAACTTCAGGAAGAAGGATACGATACTGTAGACGCAAACCTCCATCTGGGTTACCGTGCCGACGAACGCGACTATGGCGTAGGGGCAGCCATCCTTAGAGAATTAGGTGTCAGTAAGATGCGATTATTAACCAATAACCCTGTCAAGCGAAAGGGATTAGAATCTTTCGGACTGACTGTAGTAGGCAATGTGCCTATCGAAGTTACACCTAACAAATATAACGAGTTCTATATGCATACAAAAAAAGAGCGTATGGGGCACGATTTACATAATGTAGATTAATCAAAAAAGGCTAACAACCTAAAATAATAAACAACTATGTCACAAGTATCAGCGCGTATAGCAAGTCTTGCAGTATCGGAGACTTTGGCTATGTCTCAGAAAAGCAATGAGCTAAAAGCTCAGGGCATTAATGTCATCAACCTGAGTGTAGGGGAACCCGATTTCTTCACCCCCGCCCATGTAAAAGAAGCTGCAAAAAAAGCTATCGACGATAACTTCTCTTTCTATACACCTGTGCCCGGCTATCTGTCGCTCCGGCAGGCAATATGTAAAAAGCTGGAAACCGAAAACGGACTTAGCTATAAGCCCGAACAGATTATTTGTTCCAATGGAGCAAAGCAGGATGTGTGTAATGTGGTACTTTGTGTTGTCAATCCGGGAGATGAAGTGATTATCCCTGCTCCATGCTGGGTTAGTTATGTAGAAATGGTAAAACTGGCTGAAGGTAAAAGTGTAGTAATCCGCACAGGTATCGAACAGGATTTCAAAATGACTCCTGCACAACTGGAAGCAGCCATTACGCCAAAGACAAGAGCTATTATATTATGCTCACCGTCAAACCCTACAGGCAGTATCTATTCTAAAGCTGAACTAGAGGCAATAGCGAATGTATTGGCTAAGCATCCGAATATCATCATCATTGCAGACGAGATATACGAACATATCAACTATCTGGGAAAACATGAGAGCATTGCCCAGTTCGAAAATATTAAAGACCGTGTGGCCATTATCAACGGAGTATCCAAAGCATATGCCATGACAGGCTGGCGTCTGGGATGGGTAGCCGCACCTCAGTGGCTTGCGTCGGCCTGTAACAAGTTGCAGGGACAATATACTTCGGGAGCTTCATCTATTGCTCAGAAAGCTGCCGAAGCAGCTTATCTGGGCAATCAGCAATGTGTGGAAGATATGCGACTCGCATTCCAACGCCGTCGCGATCTGATTGTGAAGCTGGCTTCTGAGATAGAAGGATTTAAAGTGAATAAGCCGGAAGGTGCTTTCTATCTGTTCCCTGAATGCAGTTATTATCTTGGCAAGTCGTACAATGGACGGCAGATCAATACATCGGCAGACCTCGCAATGTTCCTGCTCGAAGAAGGCCATGTGGCTTGTGTGGGCGGGCTTGCATTCGAAGCACCGGACTATATCCGTTTTTCATATGCTACTTCTGACGAGAATATTGTAGAGGCTATGAGACGAGTGAAGGAGACATTGGCGAAGTTGAAGTAACTTAACAATCTATAAAAAAATAAAGGCTGACTATTTTATTATAGTCAGCCTTTATTTTTTTATAATATTAGTTATTCCGAGATAACTTCAATATCATCTACAAAGAGTACACTACCAGGGGCACCACTAAATGTATCACCTTCTGCACTGGATGAACAAATAATTGACATACGGTATTTTTTAGTAGGATCGTATGCATATGTAGTATTACCATCTTTATCCTTAAATTCAATTTGAAAAGCTGTATATTCAGCTTTCGCTGTTCCGTCTGTCAGTTTTGCGACAGCAACAAGTTTCTTATTCTCTTCGAAACTATAAGTATCAACTCCTGTAATAAACTGTGCATAATATTCTTCCTTCTGTGGAGTAGTTGGGTTTTCTGGAAGATCATTTTCATATTCGTAAAGTATAGCATTTATACTACAATTGTCTGTTGTACCTTCTTCTAAGGTTACTTTATTGTATGTTGTATTAATAATGTCGCACCTATAAAAATCAGAGCCGGGAGTATATTTATAATAACCTTTTATTGCAATCGGTCTTTTAGTATATGGAATGCCGAATTTAGTACTCAATAAAGTATTACTTGTATTTGTTATAAACTCCCCTAAAAAAAGTGACCCAGTAGTTACTACTGGATATAACGCAGATCCAGTTCCATTCACATTATTTGATAAAATAGTTTCTATCTTAGCAGCACCACTACCACTGTGAGCATCATCCGTTTTTGTAACCACTACCTGCTTAACCTTTCCCATAAGTACTAATAAACCGGCTCCTTTATTACTAGAACTCCAGCCACCTACAGGGGCATAATATGGAATCTTCAATCCACCAATAATACTACTTGCAATTCCTTCTTCTATCCACTCCTCAAAGTTATATTTACCTATTCTCTGATAAGATACAGTATAGACAGTAGTATTAGCTTTATCCTGCGAAGTTACAGTAAATTCAACTGCACCATTAGAGAAATCGACAGGGCTTCCCGATGCAGGGTCTATTGTTGCTCCGACAGAAATTTCAATGACAGGAGTCAGCTTTTTCAAATCTTCGTCTGCTGCATCAGCCGCAACAAAGAAACGGATATTTGTTCCATCGATAGTAGGTTGTTCAACTACAATAGGAGCACTGAATGTTACACTAATTATTTCCGCTTCAGGGCTTTCTCCCTTTTCACAAGTCACCGTATACATCGTCTTAGTCACACCATCTTCGGCTGTTACAGTAAATTTCACCGGATCACCCGAGAAATCGACTTTACTGCCCGGAGCCGGACTAACAGTTGCTTTGTTAGATACTGTGATGGCAGGAACCATTTCTTTAAGGTCTTGCTCTGTTGCATCATGTGCCACAAAGAATTTAATGTCGGTGCCTGTAATGATAGGTTGTACAGTGACAATATCATCGTCGAATTTCATTTCCAAAAGGGCCGATTCGGTACTCTTAGGATCATCATCGTCATCACTACATGCGGAAAAGGACAGGGCTATCAGGGAAACCCCTAATATCCAAAATAATTTCAATAAAGTTTTCATGTCTGCTAATTAATATTTAATCTTTCTTTTAGGTTAGTGTGTTAATAAAGTGTTGTTTTCTAATTTTTCTTAAGTTCCTGCAAAAGTAGGAAGTGTATATTGTAAAATGAAGGTTTATTTGCTAAAAAGGTTGCATAGCACACCTTTTTTAAGACTATTTTAACATTATCACGGTTTTGGAGAGGGTACTTTTATTAAATTTTACTAATTAATAAATTATTAAAGAGCAAGTGTTATCCATAACATAATTATTACTCATATTTGTGTATAGTATCTGTGTTTGCACTTTTTTTACATTTACACTTTCCACTGTTTAATGTGGCAATGTGAATATAAAAATGTTAAAAAACAAAAAGATTGTAACCTTTTTATTTTTTTTGCGACATATAAGTATAAAAGTTCTGGCTCGAACGCTAACACTTTATAATAAAATCTATATTTGCGTATTCATATTTTGCATATCTAACAGTTAATAAGCGTGATAAGAATTAATAACTTGAACAAGACCTACTATAACGGCGCTCCTTTGCACGTTTTGAAGGGTATCAATCTGGAAGTTGAGAAAGGAGAGCTGGTTTCCATCATGGGAGCTTCCGGTTCGGGTAAATCCACTCTATTGAACATTCTCGGTATACTCGACAATTACGATACGGGTCAGTATTATCTCGACAATGTTTTGATAAACAAACCGAGCGAGACGTATGCAGCCGAATTGAGAAACAGGAAAATAGGTTTTATCTTCCAGTCTTTCAACCTTATTTCATTCAAAAACGCAATGGAAAATGTCGCGTTACCTCTCTATTATCAAGGAATAAACCGAAAGAAGCGGAATAAGCTGGCAATGGAATACCTCGATAAGATGGGACTAGCAAGCCATGCCGACCATTTGCCCAACGAATTATCCGGAGGACAGAAGCAACGTGTTGCCATTGCGCGTGCTCTTATTGCACAACCTCAGGTAATACTGGCCGACGAACCTACCGGAGCATTAGATAGTACAACGTCAAGAGACGTAATGCAATTGTTGAGAGAGATAAATACGAATGACGGCATTACAATGCTTATTGTAACACACGAACAGGCTGTAGCCAATGCCACCGACCGCGTAATACATATAAAAGACGGTATAATAGGTTCGATAGAGATAAATGAGAATCCTGTAATAGAGATGTAAGGCTGCAAGCCCTTTATTATCCGGTAAGTAACAATCGGGAATGAGTAAGAGTTTCGATATATAATATTTAAATACTGTCCATTCCTTTAAATAACACCTTTTTCTATGTTTGATTTTGACTCGCTACGGGAAATACTCTCAACCATCAGTAAAAATAAGCTGCGGACTGCGCTTACAGGAGTAGCAGTAGCATGGGGTATATTCATGCTCATTATACTACTGGGAGCAGGCAACGGGTTAAGAAACGGTGTAACGTCCAACTTTTCGCACCGGGCAAAAAATTCGGTCACCTTATGGCCGGGCTGGACATCTATGCCCTATAACGGATTGCCATCTAACAGGAATATCAAGTTTGATCATAAAGATTATGATCTGATAAGAAATAAAATTCCGGAAGTAGAATATGTGTCGGTCCGTGTAAATCAGAATGCAACTATTGCATATGAAAAAGAGTATGGTTCATGGTCTTTAGTAGGAGTTACCGAAGATGCTGCATATATCAATAACATAGAAGTAAGAAGCGGTGATGGACGTTTCCTTAACAGAATGGACGTTATCAATCGCCGGAAGGTTGTGGTAATCAGCCCCGATATAAAAAAAGTTCTTTTCAAAGATCAGGATCCTATCGGCAAATACATTACAGCTGACAACACGACTGCATATCAGGTAATCGGAGTCTACGACGACTCAAATACTTTTAGTAACAATCCTCCGGCTTATATTCCATTCACCACAGCACAGATGTTATATAACAAAGGATGGGGATTCCGGAGTATAGACTTCACCGTTAAAGGCTTAGACACAAAAGAGAAGAATGAGAAATTTATAGAGCGTTTACGCAATAGGATGGGCAAGATGCACAATTTTGATCCGGCTGACAGATCCGCTTTATATGTAAGAAACACTGCCGAAGATATGCTGGAAGCTGAAAGTATCTTTTCCGTAATCACCTTATTCATTATCGTTATCGGTGCATCATCCTTATTGGCGGGGATAGTAGGTGTAGGAAATATTATGTTGATCACAGTGAAAGAGCGTACCCGCGAGATAGGAATCCGTAAGGCAATAGGAGCGACACCACTTTCTGTGCTGAAACTGATCATCTTTGAGTCTATATTAATTACTTCTGTTGCCGGCTATATGGGGATGGTCTTCGGTATAGCAATAACAGAAGGAATAAATAAAATGATGGAAGGAGCTGCATCCAGTGACGGACCCAATATATTCAGGGACCCTACGGTGGATCTGACAACAGTAATAATAGCAACCATAGCTTTGGTAATAGCAGGCACCGTAGCAGGATTGATCCCGGCACTGAAAGCGACCAAAGTAAGTCCGATAGAAGCAATGAGAGCCGAATAAGGTCGTCTATATATAATTTTGGTAAGTGAAACAACAATAATAAGCTACGATACGGAGAATGTATCATCAGATCCGATCCGTTGCTTAAACAGAACGAATAAAGCATGTTTGATTTAGACAATTGGCAAGAAATATGGGCTACGATAACCCGTAATAAATTCCGAAGCATTCTTACCGGACTAGGAGTTTCATGGGGGCTCTTTATGTTAATCATCCTTGTAGGTATCGGTAATTCCTTTGAAGGTGGCTTAATGAAGAATGTAAATGGTTTTGCCTCCAACTCGTGTTTCTTTTTTACCGACCGTACCAGTGAAGCTTTCAAGGGATACCGAAAAGGACGTTGGTGGAATATGAATAACCGGGACTTGGTGCTGATCCAACAAAAAGCCCGCTCTGTAGAACTTATATCACCTGTACTTTTTGGCAACAGCGGAGATAAGAACGTAGTAAACGGACAGAAGACAGGCTCCTACGGAACACGTGGAGTTTATCCCGCTCATTTCAAAATAGAACAACAGCATGTTCTTGCAGGACGTTTATTTAATGATCTGGATATTGACGGATACAGAAAAGTGTGTGTGATAGGACAAGAAGTCTATGAAACTCTTTTCCAACCGGGTGAAGACCCACAAGGCCGATATATCCGCGTTAACGGAATTTACTTTCAGGTTATCGGGGTTATTCGCCCCAAATCGCGGGCATCTATCGGAGGTGATGTAGAATCTACTGTATTCATTCCTTTTACTACCATGCAACGCGCCTTTAATCAAGGAGACATTATACACTTTCTTGCTTGTACAACAAAATCGGGATATACCGGTTCGATTGTAGAAGAAGAAGTAAAGAATATTCTTAAATCAGCGCACGACATAGCACCTACAGATGAAAAAGCAGTAAGGAGTTTCAATATAGAAAAGGAATTCCAAATATTTAACAACCTATTCACAGGGATAAATGTTCTAATCTGGTTTGTCGGAGGAGGTGCTCTTTTATCGGGGATAATCGGTATCAGTAATATTATGTTGGTAACAGTAAGGGAACGTACCCGTGAAATCGGTGTCCGGCGTGCACTCGGAGCTAAGCCAATCACAATAGTGAAACAAATATTGAGCGAAAGTTTTGTTCTCACAGCCATAGCCGGATTCCTGGGTTTCCTTTCAGGTATTGTATTAGTAGAGCTTATCAGTTTCGGTATGAGTCAGAACATGAGTGACGATGTATTTTTAATACCACCATTTGTTTCTTTCTGGACAGCGGTCAAAGCTATGATTGTATTGATAATAGCAGGTATAATATCAGGCCTCATGCCTGCCATGCGGGCACTCAGTGTAAAAGCTATAGATGCTATCAGGGACGAATAAATTTATCTATAAATATATGATAGGTTTGAAGCCTGAAGATAGAAAGTAACAGAAATAAGGTATATACAGAAAGTGTCACCTTTGTTACCTTTTAGAATTTTAAGTCCTGTGGAAAAACTGAAAAAGTGTCAAGTTTGTCAAGTTTTGTAAAAAATAATTTTAGAGTATAACAGAAAAAAAATTGTAAACTATATATTATATGAAAAAGGTTCTCAGAATAGCACTGTTTGTGATTATAGGATTAGTGGTCCTTGGCACATTCTTTTTCCTTTGGAAAAAATCGCAGCCTAAAGAAGTTAGATACGAAATCGCTACCGTTGAAGAAGGAAATGTAGAAAACACCTCAGTAGCAACAGGTAAGGTATCGCCTCGTGACGAAATTTTAATAAAGCCGCAAATATCCGGTATTATATCGGAGGTTCTTAAAGAAGCGGGTGATTTTGTAAAACAAGGAGATATTATTGCCACTGTAAAGGTTATACCCGAAGTTGCTCAATTAAACTCTGCCGAATCACGTGTAAATGTAGCACAGATTAACCTTACACAGGTAAGAGCTGAACATGAACGGCAAAAAGACCTGTTTTCGAAGGGAGTGATAGCCAAAGAAGAAATGGACAAATCGGATGCCGATTACAAAAAGGCTATCGAGGAACTGGAAAATTCGAAAGACAATCTGGATATCGTAAAAACCGGTATATCTAAAAAAACGGCACAATATAGCAACACACAAATCCGTTCTACCATCACAGGTATGATATTGGATGTACCGGTAAAAGCCGGTAACTCGGTAATACAAGCCAACACCTTCAACGATGGTACCACTATCGCCACTGTAGCAAACATGAATGATATGATATTCATAGGAAAGATAGACGAAACTGAAGTAGGCCGCGTACATACAGGTATGCCGATCAAACTGTCGGTAGGGGCTATTGAAGGTAAAAAATTTGATGCAATATTAGAGTATATCGCACCTAAAGGAGTAGAGGAAAACGGAGCTATACTGTTTGAGATCAAAGCTGCTGCCCGCATCCCTGACACAGTGATGGTGAGAGCGGGATATAGCGCCAACGCTGAAATCGTATTGGCTAAAGTGGAAAAAATATTGACTATACCAGAAAGTACAATCACATTCAGCAACGACTCATCTTTCGTTTATATACTGACCGACACTATCGACCAAAAACAGGTATTTGACAAGAAGTTAGTAAAAGTAGGGCTGTCGGACGGGATAAAAGTAGAAGTAAAAGAAGGACTCAGCAAAGGCCAGAAAGTCAGAGGCAATGAAGTTTCGGACAAGCCAAAAGAAGCTCCTAAAAATTAAGAGACGCATATGAAAAAATATATAATATCGTGCAGTTTATTACTTGTTTGTCTATGTTCTCAGGCTCAGAACAAATGGACACTAAGACAATGTGTCGATTATGCCGTCGAGAATAATATAGAACTGAAACAGCAATCGCTGGATGTAAAAAACTCGGAAATAAACCTGAGCACCAGTAAAAATAGCCGTCTGCCCGACCTGAATGCCAGTCTAGGGCAAAGTTTCAACTTCGGACGGTCTACCTTAGGGACAAACGTCTCCGAAGCGGTAAACTCATCCCGGTCGTCATTCAGTGTATCAACCTCTGTTCCTATATTTACAGGCTTCAGGATTCCAAACCAGATAAAGGCTGACGAGCTGACTTTACATGCAGCGATGGAAGGGTTGAAAAAGGCTCAGGAGAATCTGGAATTGCAAGTGGTATCCTTATACCTCGATGTATTGTTCAAAAAAGAAATCCTCAAAGCGTATCAGGAACAGGCAGGATTGAGCAAACAGCAGGTAGATCGCACCAGTATGCTGGTTGAATCGGGCAAGGTGCCAGCATCCCAATTGTATGATATAAAGGCACAGTTGGCAAAAGATGAATCGAATGTGACAATGGCCGACAATGATCTGGCTTTGTCGCTCCTGAATTTGTCTCAGGCCCTGAATCTTGCTTCGAGCGACGCTTTCGATATTGAAGAGCCGAAAGTAGACAATATAGTAGATAATAATCTGGGGAGCGTACTTCCGCCAAATCAGGTCTATCAGATGGCTCTGGGTATTAAACCTCATATAAAGGAAGCTGAATATAAACTTGAGAGCAGCAAGAAGACCTTGAAAGTAGCTCAGGCAGGTTATTGGCCTACTCTTGGATTCAGTGCAGGTTATAGTACTTCATACCAGAGTGTATCAGGACAAAACAATGTAAGTTTTAGTAAACAAATCCGAGATTTCGGCTCCGAATATTTGAGTTTTAGCTTAAGTATTCCTATCTTTAACCGTTTCGAAACAAGAAACAGAGTGCGAAGCGCACGTCTTAGTATCGAGAACCAGAATTTAGCGCTTGACAATGTGAAACTTGCATTATACAAAGAGATTCAGCAAGCATACCAGAGTGCAGTTTCGTCCCAGGCCAAATATAATTCGGCAAGCAAGGCTTATGAAGCCGCTGACGAATCGTTCAAATATGCCCGTGAACGTTATGACATTGGTAAATCGACTGTATTTGAATTTAACGAAGCCCAAACAAAATTGCTGACCAGTAAATCGGAACGTATACAAGCGAAATACGATTTCATATTCAGAGCAAAGATTCTGGATTTCTATCAAGGTAAAGAAATCGATATAGAATAAAGATATAGTAGTTTAGTGAAGCGCCTTCCATAATGATTAAAGCCCTGTGATATATAAAATCACAGGGCTTTTTTTGCATTGATATGAATACTCAAACAGACAAAAGATCACATCTGACAGAAAGTTTAAGTCTGTTCTACCCCCCTCTACAGATTTTCTACAGGTTCTTCATTTAGCTTTGCGTCTGTAATTATAATATAAGCTATACACAAACCATTATTAATAAAAGACAACATTATGAAACAGTACTTCAATCTTGCAGCTAGCTTAATCACAGGGCTACTTCTTCTGATTACACCAGCTTGCAGTTCTGATGAAGATGATATAATAGACAATAATATTGTAGATGTAATCGAGGGTCCATCAAAGAACGATGTTTTAAGCATTCCTACAGATGCGGCTTATTTGGGGGATTCAATCAGATATATGAGGACATATGCGCTAAGCACTCACCCGATAAAAAAGGTATCTGCTTCCACCACTCAAAATGGGCATATAGCTGTATTCGGCGGTTATAAAGAACAGACAGCCATATATATCTATGCAAAGGCTGACAACGAAAGCATAGACTTATCTGATGAACAAGCAAAAGCACTACTGGAAAAATATTACAATATAGAGTCATATGCCAACGATACTGAAATAGTAGCCAATGTTTCTGAAAAGAGTGACGTAATACAAGGTACAGACTACCGTAAGCTAAGGGTCTCTATCAAGATTTTCACACCTGAAAGCGTATCCACAGCTCTAAGTATAGTCAAAGGTAGTATCATAGTAAAAAACATAAGCGGAAACAAGCATATAGCCAATTCCATATCCGGCACAATCAAATATACTGATTCGTCGGGCAGGAATTTTACAATGGAATCTGAATCCGGATATATAGGAATGATTAATACGAGTGCTTCGGAATCCATGAATACAAAATTATCCAAAGGGAATATTCAACTGGTATTACCCAAAGGGACTAAAGCTTCTCTGGACTTGCAGTCGTCTACAAATATAAATGCATATATACTTAATAGTTCTAATTTTAAAGGAACTAATTCGAGAACTAAAGTACAAGGCAAGCTGAGTGGAGGAGGTTTTCATATCAACTCTACATCAGGCCTGGGAGTCATAGTTCTCCGATGGTACGAAAATAATGAGAAATATTAAGTTATTATAGTTCGACCCAAACTTTTATAGCCTTTACAAAACCGCAATGATAGCAGGGTACCATCTATAAAGGGTACTCTGCTTTACTTAAAATAAACAAAGATTATTATGAGAATATACTTAGTTCTGTCCATATTATTATTGAGCTGTACAACGACGGTTAGTGCTTTTCATTCTTTGCAGTACGGGAATAATATGCCTGAAAAGATACAGGCATTTCTGGACAGGCATTTCAGTAAATATGAAATAGATAAACTAAAGTATGATACAAAAGACGGAGAATGTAAAGTAAAATATAAAAATGGAATTAAGGTTCAGTTTAACGGAAAAGGCGACTGGGAAGAAATAGAAAGTGACTATACTCCCCTACCCAAGAGCATTATTGATATATTACCTAAGCCTGCAATTGCCTATATAGCTAAAAACCACCCACAGAAAGCTATTGTGAAGGTGAAACATAAATCGTATGGATATAGAGTAAAATTGGCCGATGCAGCCGAATTGAATTTCAATCAGACAGGTAATTTAATTAAGGTATCTCACTAAAGAAATCTTCCAGACCTACTATATACGCAAAAAGGGAAAGCATCGGTAAACAAGACTTTCCCTTTTTTATATATAAAGTATAAGATTATCCAAAAAGCTTCTCCGGATAAATCCTGTCATCTACCAATTCCTGTATGCGCAAGGCCACTTCTGGACGATCGGTTGCATATGTAATGCCAAACCAAACCGATGGTGTATTTATCAGTTTCACTTTTACTTCTTTCTTCTCTACCAAATCATTGACTACGGTAGGGATAAGAAATTCCGCCTTGAGGTTGTTCTGGTTTTCTTTGAGGAAGTTCTCGAAACTTTTTTCGGACAAGTCGAAATAGTCGGGTGTGAAACCCCACATATTCATCGATACAGGAGTTGTATCTGTGAGTTTTTTCCATGTACCATCCTCATCTTTGTAGCAAGGAACGCCATCAATTCTTTCTATCTGAGTCCGTTCCACAACCTTGGTCAGATAATTTTCATCATCGAGCTGACATATACCACGCGCCACTGTTCCGCTTTCGGAGAGGGTATTACCTAACAGATAGCCTATCATGCAATAGCTACGGGTCTTATCCCCCATAGTCTTGAGCATACCTGCTAAAATCTGAAAACTGGAACGACCATAAAAATCATCGGCATTAATAATACCAAAAGGCTCCTTAATAACATCTTTTCCCATCAGCAAGGCATGGTTTGTTCCCCATGGTTTTTCTCTTTCGGGATTCGGTACAAACCCTGTAGGAATATAGTCTAATTCCTGAAAAACGACCTCTACAGATATTTTGTCCTCATATTTCGATATCACTTTTTCTCTGAATTCTTTCTCAAAAGAGTGTCTGATAACAAATACTATTTTGCCAAAACCTGCCTGTATAGCATCATACACAGAGTAATCCATGATGGTCTCCCCATGAGGGCCTAGTCCGTCAAGCTGTTTGAGGCCTCCGTAGCGGCTACCAATTCCGGCCGCCAAAATAAACAATGTAGGTTTCATCTTTTCCTTTGTTTGAATGTTATATTTGGATTTGTATTCCTTCCGGATTACATTAATCCGGAATTGTCCTCAAAAAAAAGAGGTAACCACAAATATAGCTAAAATTTATCAAAGCTGCCATATTATTTATCATCTCCAAATATACTTCCGTATCGGTGATACTCGTAAGCAATGCTTTGTTCCTTCAGATAATGGAGCATTTCGAGACGTCCTTCCACTAGCGGCTTGTTATTTGCGATATGTTTTCCAAGTTTCGCAGCTTTCAGATATATGGCATCAGACGCCGCCGGAGAACAGATGCGGATACGTTCATAGGTATCCATCTCTTCCACAAACCTGTCTTCGTCCTGCATTTTGATAACGATTCCTAATAAAGTCAGAGCTGCTTTTTCAATAGCCTGCAATTTGCTGTCAGAACCTGATATACTTAATGTAATCGGAGTCTTAGTGGTTGTTGCAGCCAAAAGAATCAGCAAAATATCACAGAGGTTATCATTTTCCTGAACACGCAGACCTATACTCTTAAGCGGCAGGTAACGGAATATATTTTCTTCGCCATAGATATGATTTACATCCCTTTCTAAAGAAAATTCTGTCCCCCAGGCATTTTTGTAGCTTTCCGCTGCATAATTCAAGCGGTTTTTATCTTTATCGGTATCTACCAGATCGCTCAACTGTGATCTGACAGAGGTTGCAGGAACTTCATTCTCTGTAAACTCTACAAAGCAGGACACATAATTAGGTCCTCCGGCTTTGATCCCACCGCCAAAAGCAGAACGTTTCATTCCTCCAAATGGCTGACGGTTTACGATTGCACCCGTAATTCCTCTGTTTATATATAGGTTTCCGGCCTCGATACTGTTCCTCCACAGCAATTGCTCTTCTTCATCCAGACTTTGTAATCCTGCCGTAAGCCCATATTCAGACGAATTGGCAAATTCGATACCCTGCTCCAAATCGTCTATACAAACAACAGACAGTAGTGGAGCGAACAATTCATTCTTAAAGGTAAAACTGGTTGGCTTCACACCCCATTTTACAGTCGGTTTGAGTATATACTTCTTCTCATCGAGAAATTCCGGTGCCACAAGCCACGATTCTCCTTCTTCAAGGTTTTCTATTGCATGCAAGAGTTTATCGTTGTCGTTGGTTATCATCGGCCCCACCATATTCATTGTGTCCCAAACACTACCAGTACGCATACTGGTCACCGCATCCCTCAACTTCGATTTGAAATTTTCATCATTGTATGTCTTCTTATCAAGCAATAAGAGCGAACATGCCGAACATTTTTGTCCTGCATTGCTAAATGCTGAAGACACTATATTTAATATCGCATGATCCTGATCGCCGTTGCCTGTAAGTATGATAGCATTCTTCCCCCCTGTTTCAGCTGAAAGCGGTGTCTTCGGACTGTTTTCCAATAAGCGGAATGCAGTATCCGTCCCACCTGTAAGTATTACGTGCTTGATAGATGGGTGCGCCGTCAGATAGTTCAACGACGAACGGTCGGCGCTGCATACTACCTGCAATGTCTCTTTCGGCACACCTGCATCCCAGAAACATTTAGCAAATTCCCAGGCAATAGGTAAAGCGACAGTAGCGGGCTTCAGTATCACGGCATTCCCCCCTGCCAATGCAGCAGCTACTCCCCCGACAGGGATAGCCAGAGGGAAATTCCAAGGCGGGATAACAAGGATTATGCCTTTTGGTGTATTCTCTACTGTTTTCAGTTCATCGAAATGCGTCATTGTGATGGGATAGAAGCGACAGAAATCGATAGCTTCCGACACCTCCACATCTCCTTCCATAAAGGTCTTGCCAGTAATAGCAGACATACAGCCTATAAGGTCGCCACGTCTGGCACTCAGGTTGTCGGCTACCTGATGAAGTATTTCGTTCCGTCTATTTACAGAGGTCTTTCTCCACTCCGGTTTGTCTTCTCCGGCAATGGCGATTATTTCCTTTATCTGTTCCAATGAGGAAAGATTGGCTTCACAGAAGCAGACCTCATCATTTCGGCTGCGATCGTAATATTTTTTCTTATGCCCGGTTATTTCTTCCCTATCTCCTATCTGCACAGGCACAATGAAGTTCTTGTCATTCACCAGCGTTCCCCATTTGCGAAGCGATTCCAAAGCCCATTCACGATTCTCATGCAAGTCAAGATCGGTATCAGGCTCATTATGGAATACATTGATATCTTTTACCGGAACAGGTTTTTCTTTCCGGTTTTGCGAACGGAACGATTTTGGCTGCACATTGTCTTTCTCTTTATACGCCTCTACAAACTGGTTGGCAAGAAAGTTCCATTGCGGGCTATCCAGTTTCAGATTGAACGAATAGCTAAGGAAATTATCCTTTCCTGTATTTTCATCCAACCGGCGCACCAAATAAGACACAGCATTGAGGAAATGTTCCTTTTTCACAACCGGTGTATATAGTATGATCTGTTTCCCGAAATTACGCATCACACGCGGTAGGTTGTTCGCCATACCTTCCAACATTTCGAAGGTTACGTATTCGGATGTTCCATATTTTTCGCTCAACAAATAAGCATAGGCAATACTGAAAAAGTTGTGGGAAGCTACACCTATGTGCATTGCTTCGGCATTTTCGGGCTGTAAAGCAACATCGAGTATGTGCATATAATTCGCATCTACATCTACTTTGGTAGGTAATACAGGGTTTGTCCATCCTTTCAACGATGAAATAATACTTTCCATTTGCAGATTCGCTCCTTTTACCAGACGCATTTTCAGAGGCGCGCCTCCTTCTGCATAACGTTTCTTTGCAAATTTCAACAAACGTTCCTGAAACAGGCCTGCATCAGGAAGATAAGCCTGTACCACGATGCCCGCATTGTAATTTTTGAACTGCGGCATGCTCAATACTTCTTCGAATACATCGAGGGTAAGCTCAGTATCTTTATATTCTTCCATATCCAGATTTACGAACTTCGGTTTGGTAACACCGTCCTGATCTGTATACGGATAATCTATTGCCTGCTGATATATTGTGGCTACCAGTTTACACAGTTCTTTTTTATTCTGTTCGTAGCTTAACGGATGTATCTGCGCATAAATACCAGATAACTTAATAGAAATATAATTGATATCCGGCTCTTTCAGCGCCTCCAGATAATGCAGGTAGCGATGATTGGCTTCTCCATCTCCAAGCACAACTTCACCCAGCAAATTCACATTCTGCCCTATCTTACTTTTCCATCTGCCGGACAGGTGACCGGTAAGGGCGGGACGTTCTTCCGAAATGATTATTTTATCTGTTTCTTTACGCAGTCTTTCTTTAAACAGGGGAATAGAAATACCATCGAACAGATAGCCGATGCTTGTAAACAGCCTTAGCTGAAAACGGTCGAACGGACTAAAAAAATCAGGCACGCCGTACTCTTCGATTAAGAGCTTCATACGCTTCGCCAACTTCTTATTATCCCTTACCTGAGAAGACTCATCCAACATTTTGGATAACAATGTTTTATTAGCGGGAGTCTGTATAAGTGAAGCATATTTCTTCTGCTCTTTTACTTCCTGCGGAGTTAACTCTTTTTCTGCTTTGTCGAGAAATTGTTTTGCCCATTCGAGGACTTCTGTTGATGTGATTTTTTCCATTAGCGCATTAAGTATTAACTGTATTATTTTTTTGTTCTAAGTTAAAATAAAAGTGTGAAAATAAAGATGATTTGAGACAAAAAAATAACAAGAATCGTTATACTTGCGCACAAGAATTAACAAATAATAAATTCATATTGTTGCCAATACCGGTTATTTTACGAAAGTATGTTATGGTATCTGCATCTTTTATATTATTTAGAGCGATCTATTTACTTTTTGTCAGTCAAACACCCAACAACAAACAACCGATAACAATCTAATATAAAATACCTTACCCCATACGGAACATTAATCAACCCATACTTAACAGATAAAAAATAAATAATTTAAAATATTTTTTCTCCCCATTCGTCATAATTTATAGAGATGCATCTTACTTATAAAAATGAGTATGAAAATAAAAACAAGTACGAAATGTTTAACAGAAGAAACCGTGAAGTCATATCTTTACAAATATTCGAACGAAAATGCACGGGCTGCGAAAATTGTGTGGAAAAATGCCGCCGTAAAGTTATCGGCATGACATACAAAGACGGACACAGTTATGCAACAGTGGAATATCCCGAAAGATGTGCCGGATGCAGGAAGTGTGAGTTTGTATGCCCTTCGGATGCAATAGAATTAATAACAGCATAATAACAGATAATAAATAATAAGATGAATAAGAAAAAGAAGTTTTTAGGTATATTGATATTTATAGCGGTGTTCGCCGCGTCCATAGCCATAGTCATGTTACTTTGGAATATTCTGATACCATCTATCATAGGTTGGACCACAATAAATTACTGGCAGGCCGCAGGCTTGATGATATTGTGCCGTCTCTTGCTCGGAGGATTCGGACGATTTGGGAAAGGTCATTTTTTCAGAGGACGGGGCCATCACGATCATCGCCACTTTCACGACATGAGAGAACGTATGAAAGGCATGTCGCGGGACGAACGTCGCGACTATATCCGCGAACATATGAGAACTGCACATTCCTTCGGAGAACAATTTAAAGAAAACAGAGAAAATTTCCAATCCGGCAATAAGCCTGAATAAGCAAATATGACAACAGACTTGCCACAAGAGCAGGATGCTTCGGGTATTTTCAAAAAATACCGGACACAACTCCGAAATTATATATCCAAACGGGTATTTTCTAAAGAAGACGGGGAAGACATCTTGCAGAATGTCTTCTACCAGCTTTCGAAGATCGACCTGATAGAAAAGCCTATCGAACAGGTTTCGGCATGGCTCTATTCGGTTGCCAATAACCAGATAATAGACCGTAGCCGTAAACACAGGGAAGAGGAGATGAAAACCGTTGTCTCCGACAATGGTGAGGAACTTTTCCTTGCCGAAGTTACAGGATTATTACTCGATGAAGATTCATCTCCTGAGACGGAATATTTACGCTCTCTGGTTTGGGTAGAACTGGAAGCAGCACTAGCCGAACTACCTGTAGAACAACGTGAAGTTTTTGAACTCACCGAACTGGAAGGTTGCTCTTTCAAGGAAATATCCGAAGCAACGGGAATAACGGTCAACACACTTATCTCCCGCAAACGCTATGCAGTATTGCATCTGCGCGAGCGATTAAAAGACCTGTATGACGAGTTACTCTACAGTTAATAATCAACTTTCGTTTTTTCCATCCTTTTAGCTACAACTACCTCCATCTCATTCCTTTTATCTATATATACATCTCTTGCCCACAACAGGTATCTATAAAAAATAAACACATCGATACTGCAATCTACATAAGACTTTACTACTTTTATAAAAAAAGATTATATCCGATGTTACAATTTTCAGTCCCTCCCGTTATCATATTAGTAACAGGATGGATTTAATGTGATAATATTTAACTATGCCTTACTGTTGCTATTATATACATATATAAATAACAATAGGTCTGCGACCTTAAAATGGAATTAGAGAAATTTAAATCGACAGTAATACCCCTACGCGAAAAACTGCAGATTTGCGCAAAAGGTATACTGAGGAATGATATTGACGCGGAAGATGCCGTTCAGGAAACATTCTTGAGGCTATGGAATGTGCGTAGTCAGCTCAGTACGCATCCCAATATTGGAGGCTTCGCAATGCAAACATTGAAAAATATATGTATCGACAGATTAAGAAGTGAACGCTACGATGTCACTATCGACAATGTGGCTCTAAGTACTAATGCCGTTACTCCATATACATATACCGAACAAAACGATAGTGTGACTGTCATTCGAAAAATTATAGACACGTTACCCGAAACCCAGCGGAGAATAATGCTGATGCGTGATGTGGAAGGTTATGAGTTGGACGAAATAGCGGAAATTATGGGAGCCGAGGCCGCCACGGTGAGAGTAAATCTCTCCAGAGCGAGAAAGACGGTTCGGGATAAATTTATAAGTATCAATAAAGCAATATAACAATATGAATGATATTGATCAAATATTAGAAAAATACTTTGACGGAGAAACATCTCTCGAAGAAGAAAAGATACTGCGGCAGTATTTCCGGCAGCCGGAGATTGAAGAGCGGCACAAAATGTATGCGTCCATGTTCAATTTCTTTTCACAGGAACGGAAGGAAGCCGTTATTGAAAAGAAGAAAAAGAAAATGCCTGTATATGCATGGGTGAGCATAGCGGCGAGTATACTGATACTTCTTACCATAAAATCCGTCCATACGGATATGGAAAACGAAACCGCTAAATCCATGTTGTATATCGACGGAAAGAAAATAACGAATATACAAACAATCAATTCCGAAGCGCTGATATCGATAGAGAATGTATCGGAGGTAGATGCCGATGTCATCAATTCGCAGATAGGAATACTGGATTCTTTCACAGAATAAAACGACAGATTATGAAACATAAAACATTTATATTAGCCCTCCTTCTGCTGACAGTCACAATCACGGCTTCGGCTCAGGACGGTCTGAAAATTAAAGACATATTCGACAAATATGGCAAACGCGAAGGTTCTGTATTCCTCCAATTGTCGTCCGATGTCCTTTCACAAGGAAGCAACATCACGTCCTACAAAAGTCTTATTCTGGACGAAAATACCCAGAACAGAATAGATATAGCAGAAGCACTGAAAACCGATACCCGCGGAAAGTTAACAATCTCGGAAGTGAAGAAAGACGGCGTAATAGAATCGGGTTCTTATTATCTGGGAAAAGATAAAACAAATAATAATGAATTTATCCTGTATAAGAATAAAGGACGGAAGATCACTCTTGTTTATCTGAAAGGGAATTTCCCGTCAGGACATCTGGATGCCGAACTTAAAAAGCTGAAAGACCTCTTTATTTATGTCAACAATAAACGTATCAAATTACAATAAACCCTAATATATTATGAAACAACTTATAATTATACTTGTATTTTCCCTATCAGCAATATCGGTCTTTGCCGATGATATAAAACAACCGCAAGATACAATCATCAGAACGGTGGTAACCGAAACTGTTACTGATACCATTACCGGACTGGTGACCACAACCCGTACCGAAACGGAAAAGATAATTCCCACAGTCATCGAACCCGAAAGTTCGGTGATGTATGACGGGTCGTCTTACAATTTCATCTTTTCGTGGAAAAAGAAGAAACGACTCAGTCCGCACTGGACCGGTATAGGGATGGGTTTTATGAATTATGACGATATCCCCAACGGCAGGCTGAAAATGAGTACATCGCATAACTTTACTGTAAATTTAGTCGATTTCCATAAACAGATAAAAAACTCCAATTGGCTATTGGTTAGCGGTATCGGGAGCGAATGGTCACGTTATCATTTCGATGATAATTCTGCGCTCACAAAGAGAAATGGAATCACGGTTTTTGAGCCTGCGCCGGAAGGAGTTAATTATAAAGCGACTCAATTAATTGCTTATTATGTCACTATTCCTCTCTTACTGGAATACCAGACTTCCAATTTTCATATATCGGGGGGCGTCGTAGGCTTCTTAAAATATTACTCCAAATCTCAGGTGAAATTTAAAGATGAAGAAGGTACGCATAAGGTAAGTATGGGACAGGACTTAAATATCCGCCCTATAGATATGAGATTCAGACTTCAGATGGGGATAAACGATGTAGGAGTTTATGCTTATTATGCTCCATTCTCTATGTTTAGTAAAGATAAAGGGCCTGATCTGAAGACATATACCATAGGTGTTATGATTGGTATTTAAGTAATTAAATTTGTAAAGTGATTATTGTTTTAATTTAACGTTCATTTTTTCATTTACATGCAATCAATGATTACTTATGTCTCTTTTGCGTTTTGGGAACTCTGAGGAATATAGCCTTGATTTTTTGTTTGGTTTTGCATCAACACAAAATGAATCGGAGCAAAGGGTAAATCGGCGAAGCCAAATACAAGCTGGCAGGCGCATTACAAAAATAGAACGCTAAATAATTACTGCTGATTCTAAATACTAAATTGGGAGAAAGTTGTACATAAATTATCAGTAGTTGCCGGATACATCTCTGCATTGTCTGAAATAATAAAAGATGAATAACTGAGTTTTAATAAAAAGACCTATATTTGGCGCATAACTAGCAAGTATAAACATGAAATACATCCTGTCATTCAGCTTTTTTATTCTGTTCTCTGTATCACTATTCTCTCAGGCGTATGACCTTACCGGTATGCAAGGATTGAGGAATGAGAAAGGTGAAGTAATGTTGGAATTGAGCGGATATGAGATCTCCATTTCAACTATTAAAGGGCAGATAGATAATGATAAGACACTAAATGCTATTACGAAGAAGTACAATCTGGAAACGATTTTGGCCGAGTATTCCGAACCAGGGACACTGAGAGCAAATAAGATAATAGAATCTGAATCGAAGATAAAAGACCGGCCAAAGGTAAAGCTAAGTCAGGTATGTTATATATTCGAAAAATCAGATAAAGAGGTCGATGTAGTCTCCTTTAATACACTTAATCAACGTGATATCGTATTAGAAGAGGAAGTTATCAGGGTATTTCTTGAGAACGGACTTACATATTATATTTCAGATGAAAGGGCGGCTAATTCGATTTCGTTCGCCGGCCGGGAAATAAACCTCGGTTCGGCATGTAACTGGATGAGCCCGCATAATGTAAATTGTAAAGGCGGACAAATGAGCTGGTCGGAGTTTTCATCATTCGAAAGTGCAAATCTGGATATCAATACACGTATAGATGCCAATATAAATGAGAATATAAGTATACTGGCCGAGGATGACATAGAGGTTGTCTTTGAAGGCCTTCCTTCGCTTGCCCACCGTGTGGTATATAAACAAAAGTCAGGATTTGGACGGAGAACAGACCCGCTGATTGTCTATTATATAGTTCAGGAGGTGAGAGGGAGATATATAAGTTGTGTGTTGAGTAACTACGGATACAACAGGAATGATTATGAGTTGGCCCCCCTTTTGCAGGAAGTGATGAGTATTCCTGTATTACCCGAGTCGGCATACAACCAGTTCGATATACCTCAGTTTGAGGAAAACCATAGGCAAGAGCCTGAAGAGAAAGAGTATCTTGTAAACCTTGTCGAGATCCGTGCCGGAAGCTGGTTTCCAATAGGCAGTTTGAGGAATGCGTATAAAGCAGCTCCATCCATTGGTGCTTATGTGGGTTATCCCATAAAGAAAATAATGGCAGTAGATATCGGTTTTCAGGTAGCTTTTCCTGTAAGCCGGGAGTTCTTCGATTTTTATTACCATAAAGACCCCTATGCTACAAAAGCCGATATAGTTGTAAATGTTAATGCCCGCTTCCGTTATCAACAGGAAGCAGCCAAAAATGTTTATTGGACGACTTATGCCGGAGCCGGAGTCATTTCTGTTCAGACCGATCTGGAGAAAGAGTATTACGATGATGGAGAAAGCAAATGGCATAGCTTTGAAACATTGGATGTTTTTGGCGGTGTGAATATACGGTATAAAAAAGTAGGACTTTATCTCGAATATCATTATACACCGTATTCCATCGGCAATAAGGTAAGGGCGAATTATGGGAATAGCGCAGTGAATCTGGGCGTGGCAGTTTGCTTTTGAAGAAATAATGTGAAATATCTTTGGCCGATATATTTTAACATTCTGTCGATTAGATAATCCTCTTTGTCGATTATCATTGTAACATGTATAATCAGTTCATACTTTTAGATTGTAAACAACTAAAACATGAACATAATGAAAAAGCTGATAATCGCAATAAGTATACTATTTGCAGTAGGGGTATTCAACCCTTTATCTGCTCAGGTAAATATTAATGTAAATGTCAATGTAGATAAGCAGCCGGCTTGGGGGCCTACAGGATATGATTATGCCGGATATTACTATATGCCCGACATCAATGTTTACTATGATATTACGAACGCACTGTTCTATTACCTGACGGGAAGTAAATGGATCTCAGCCCAATACCTGCCGGATAAATACCGCAAATATGATCTGTATAGCATGTATAAGGTTGTAGTAAATGATAAGCAGCCATGGTTGCAGAACAAAGCCCATAAGAAGAATTACTCGCAGTACAAAGGAGATAAAACGCAAGAGCCTATCCGTTACAGCAACAATACTAAGTATAACAACAGCAAGAATAATACTAATAGCTGGGTAAATACCAATCGTTCAGATAGCAGGTCAGGCAATACAGGCAGTAACAGTACTGAGAGCAAAAGCAATAATAACAGGAATAATAAAACACAGGATAATAATAGCCAGAGAAGTCCCGAACGGGCTACCCAACAGAATGGCAGTAACAGAAAGTAGGTAATAAAGATTGTTTTGGTGGAAACGAGACTGTAATATCTACAGTCTCATTTTATTTATTCAGCTTTCTTAGCCTCTTCCCATAGTACATCCATCTCTGACAGGGTCATATCTTTCAGGATTTTCCCCTGCTTTTTTGCTTCCTGTTCTATATAATTAAACCTACGGATAAACTTTTGGTTGGTACGCTCCAATGCGTTATCAGGATTGACTTTATACAGGCGCGCGGCATTAATCAGGCTGAAAAACATGTCTCCAAACTCTGCTTCGGTCTTATCAGCGTCCATACTCGATATTTCGTCTTTCAGTTCGGTAAGCTCTTCCGAAACCTTTTCCCAAACGTCTTCCTTCTTTTTCCAGTCAAATCCGGCATTACGAGCTTTGTCCTGTATGCGGTGAGCTTTAGCGATTGATGGCAGGGAGGCTGGTACTCCTTCGAGGATAGTTTTGTTCCCGCCTTTTTCTTTCAGTTTGAGTTGCTCCCACGATTTCTCTACGTCACCAGCTGTTTTGGCAGCATCATCTCCAAATACATGGGGATGGCGGAATATGAGTTTATCGCATAGGGCATTGCATACATCGGCAACGTCGTACACCTCTTTCTCTTCTCCTATTTTGGCATAGAATACAACGTGCAGAAGCACATCTCCCAATTCTTTTTTAATCTCGTTATCATTATTTTTGATGATAGCCTCACAAAGTTCGTATACTTCCTCGATTGTGTTTGTACGTAGACTTTCATTTGTCTGCTTGGCATCCCATGGACATTTTACCCGC
This sequence comes from uncultured Dysgonomonas sp., assembly GCF_900079725.1. Taxonomy (NCBI): domain Bacteria; kingdom Pseudomonadati; phylum Bacteroidota; class Bacteroidia; order Bacteroidales; family Dysgonomonadaceae; genus Dysgonomonas; species uncultured Dysgonomonas sp. Next base: position 3,634,495 of record NZ_LT599032.1, on the reverse strand, counting down.
AGTTCGTCCATGATGTCGAGAAGCCTGCCAAATGCTTCCAGCTTTTGTTCTTTTGTATGCATCGTCGCTTATATTATTTAGCGAAAAAGCAGATTCTTTCAAACCTGCCTTTTCTTCTTTATTTTGTTTCCTCTTTTATTTTCTTGAAGTTATCCAATCCTGTATTCAGGAACTTAATGTATTCAGGCACATCTTCATTATATGCGTATGAAGGGCCGATAGGCTTACCCGCATGATCAAGCAATACATAGTACGGTTGAGAATTAGTACCGAATTTATGCCGTTGCAGGTAACTCCATTTATCTCCAATGGTTTTTAGCTTGGTCGTTTTTCCGTTCTCTTCCACTTCTATTACCTCCGGCAGTTTCTTTTTGTCGTCTACCATGAGTGTTATCAGCACATAATCTTTTTCGAGAAGATCTTTCACACGGGCATCTGTCCATACCGAGGCCTCCATCTTACGACAGTTTACACACCCGTAACCGGAAAAGTCTATCATCACCGGTTTGTTGTTTTTGCGCGCATAATCCATACCCGCTTCATAGTCGTCAAACTTGGCATGCACCTCTCCCTTATACAGGTTGAAATCCTGAGTGAATAACGGGGGAGAGAAAGCACTTATTGATTTTAATGGTGCACCCCACAAGCCCGGTATCATATAGATAGCAAATGCAAATGAGATGATAGCTAAAAAGAGGCGGGGCACAGATACATGCTTCAGGTCGCTATCGTGCGGTAATTTAAGCTTGCCCAACAGATAAACGCCTAGTAATGCAAAAATAGCAATCCACAATACAAGGAATACTTCGCGGTCGAGAATTCCCCATCCGTAAGCCAAATCGGCTACAGAGAAGAATTTCAAGGCTAAAGCCAACTCCAGAAAACCTAGTACCACCTTTACGGAGTTGAGCCAGCCTCCCGATTTAGGCATGCTTTCGAGCCATGACGGAAATATGGCAAATAATGAGAATGGTATAGCCAGAGCCAATGCAAAGCCGGACATTCCTATGGCAGGGGCGACAATAGAACCCGAACCGGCAGCCTGTACAAGCAATGTCCCGATGATAGGCCCTGTACAAGAGAATGAAACTAAAGCCAGTGTGAATGCCATAAAAAAGATACTGATAATACCTGTGGTAGAATCGGCTTTCTGATCCATCTTATTTGTCCAGGAAGAAGGTAAAACCAACTCGAATGCTCCGAAAAATGATATGGCGAAAACAACTAATAAGGCAAAGAATATGAGATTGAAGATAGCGCTGGTTGCCAGATCATTCAAAGCACTTGCTCCGAATATAGCTGTGATAAGTAGTCCTAATGCAACATATATAATGATGATGCCTAAGCCATAAGTCATAGCATCCTTAATAGCTTTACCTTTATTCTTTTTATTCCGTTTCAGAAAAAAACTTACAGTCATAGGTATCATCGGCCACACACAAGGAGTAAGTAAGGCCACAAGCCCACCACCAAAACCTCCGAGAAATATCCAGAACAAGGACTGGTCGGAAGTGTCTCCGGCTGCTCCATAAGCTTTCACTTCTTCTATTACAGGTTTCCAAAGGTCGCTGCTGCTGGCCGGCGTAGTTGAAGTTTGGCTCAATGTATCTGATGAAGCCGTGTCTACGGACGAGGCTTCGTCTGTAGTATCCGCAGATGTTCCGCTGGCGGGAACCAGTGTCGCCGGCAAATCTTTGGATTTGAAGCTCAGGTCTATCTTTATAGGAATACATTGTCCGTCTACTTCGCTACATACCTGTGAACGCAAATCACCTTCTAGTACGAATGCAGCTTTGTCGGTTACTTTCAGGCGTTGAACGAATGTGGCCTGATTTTCGTAATAGCCGATTTCCATCTGGAATATTTCGTCGTAACTCTTTTTCAATTTTGAGTTGACAGCTTTAAACTCACCTACTTTAGTCGCTCCTTTCAGGTTGTCTATAGCCAGACTGGTTGGCATAGGACCTCCTTCAGGGATATGGATATCATAAAGGTGCCACGTAGGATCTATCTTAAAGTTTGCGGTTAATTCCACTTCACCGTTTCCTTTATCTACTAGCTTTACTGTCCATGTTGCCGGATCCTGGGCATATATTCCAATTGTGGATATAACTGATAAAATCAGAAATAATAATGTTTTTTTCATAAACAACATCTATATCGATGGTTATTATATTATTTATAAGAATGACAAAGTTAAAAAAAAGAGTGCACAATAACAGAATGACAATCTCTTTTTTAGATTATTTGGGTAATATACTTTAAATTGTTCTTGTAAGAATATATTTTCCCTATAATAATGCCTTCATGGCAAGGACGACAGCCTGTAAATCCGGTACGGATAAATGACAAGAGAATCGCTCAAAACAAGTATGTCTTTAGAGCGATTCTCGAAATATTACAATTTATTATTAGCTTACGTTATTTCTTCAAATCATTATTTAATATTCGACTTTCCGGCCTTTCTCGTCATATACATTTATTGTACTTTTATATGTATAAGCAGACTGTCCGATTTTGTTTTCGTTTGCACTCTTGGTCCCGGAAGGCACATCACCCGAATAAACCTCGATAGATATATCAAATAAATGGTTACGAATAGGCCTTGGCAGGTTAGTAGAAAATTCCTGCATAGTAGATGTTCCATTCATGTAGGTATAAATATATAATTTAGGAACATTATCGGCTTCGTAAACATAAGTTGTCTGCGTATATACATGAGCTCCGTTATCTACAAGAGCAATAGGGGCGGCATATGTGAAATAATCTGCGGCTGCGAGATTATTTTCGGTCCTGCCAATAACATATGTGTATTTAGCAGCATTCTGTATCAGAAAACTATTATTTGTACTTAATGTCGGGTTTTCCGGGAAAGTAACGTTTATTCTTATTTTTGCACAAGACCTTATTAAATTGACTATTGCCGGACTGTTAGTCCCATCATTAAAATTGAAATCGAGGGTAGAACCATACATGCAAAATCCATTTTCGGGAACCAGATTGTTTGTCTTGTTTACAGCCGGAGTTGTGAGAGCTTTCAGGTCATCGAGTGTTGACACAGAATTGAGGGCACTTACATTATCATAATTGGCAACAATATAGATATCTTTTGTAAGTACCGCAGCCGGGTCTAATGGCAAAGTTATCAATTTGTAATCATCGACAGAGGAGAACCCTGAATATACATACTTATATGCAATCACATTTGATGATGGTTCTGTGAAAAATACACTGAGATTTTTCACAGTTTGTTCACTTAACAGATTATCCTCATCCACAACTTTGGTGCTAAACCCTGTTTGCTGTACAAGTTTTATTGATACGCTTTTGGGCTTATTTTCCGAATAGCCGTCCGTATCTTCGCTGCAACTTGAATATAAAAGCAGCAACATTACCGATAATATGTAATAATATATTTTATGCATATCTATTTTATTCTACAACCCTTACACAACGAGACACTGTACTACTAAAATCATATCTCTGAAACTCCTGATAAAGAACTTTTTCTTTATTTCCAGGAATGCTGAGATCCAGATAGCCCGGATACCAATATGCTTTAACTTGAACTACTACTTCACTGTAATACCATTTTAAACCACTATTGTTTGGTGAGCTTGAGTAAGGCCATCCACCGGGATAGTCAGACTCCCTCAGCAAGAGATCGCCTGGTGTGAAAAAGCGGTCTATAACGTCTAGTTTTACATCGCCCAGATTGTCTTTACCATTATCAGAAAGTACTATACCGGACAGATCTATACCCGTTAAGTTTTGCAATAGAGCTTGTGCTTCCTGCCTGAAAGGTAAGGGGTAAAATGGCAGATTGTTATTTACACCTTCCCATGTATTTGATTGCCATATCCGGTATGTCTGATCGAATAAGGCGAGGAAAGACATAAGTTCACATGAATTAATCAGTCGCCAGCCTGGGCCGTATTTCTTTTCGCAATAATAAGGAGGTTTTCCTTTTGTTATTGATGGCCCTTGTATAACGGGATCCCAATAATTAACCACATCGCCGTATGCACCCTGTAATCCTTGAGGCAAAATTTCCTCTCTGTTCAGTATTTCAATCTTACTCGAACCTTCGCACAAAACAGGAATGATAATAACACTCGAATCGGTAGGGGTTACAGGAGGGACAACAATTGTCTTATCCCCTTGAAAAACATACCGGTATTCATCCTTATTCCATGGCTCAATATATGCTTTAATCTGGATGCCGCCCTGAGCGTTGATGTAAGCATTGACTATATAGTGATAATTGCGTATTACACTATTTGAAGATATGGATGGGATATTACGTCTTTGTAAGGCAACTCCGGTTTTACTATTGTCAGTTTCTATCGGAAAAACTTTATTATTGATATGCAATTCTGTAAAATCAGTACCGTTTTCCTGAATAAGGAATTCTGGTATAAAAAATGTAACAGCCCCGATACTATCATTATCATAATTGAGACCGGAAATATCAGCCAGCTTTGATGCCGTTGTTTGTCCGCTGTAGTAATTATCTACAGGAGGAACAGACAGGTTTGCCGCTACGTTTGACAACTGAACAGAAGTAATTGTATTAGCAGGGATAGTACTTCCGGCAACTTTTTTTCTGAAGATGACGTCGACTTTAGCCAGAGGCCTTATCAACTCAACCTTTCCTGTAGGAACTGCCAATGGAACCGGATTTTCCTCCGTACCACCACTTGTAACCGAAATATTATTATATATGGCAGACATGACAAAGCGTCCGTTACTGCCCGTTTCGCTCGGAATGAAATCCGGATTGTATTGTAAATTGCGGAATCTGGCATCTGTAGAAAATTGTGATTTATCTCCAATAGCCATGAGTGCCGATACAAAATCGGTAGAGTAAACAGACTCATTTGCTATAAAGTAAAAATCATAATTCCCGGGACGTATGACAACACTTTTACTGCTATTGGCAAAGCCATTCGGGAAATATAATTTTTGGTTGAAAACAACCTTTCCATCAGATGTATTAAATACAATCATCCGAAGTTCGTCGACTCGATCTTCCCATTTAAGTTTATCTTCATTTATGCTAGAGGATGCAGCTTTTAACGACAGCGAAATGATGGCTTCGTCTTTATTATCCGAGCCCTTTCCCTGATCATCATTGCTACAACTTGTAACAAGAAATAAGGCAGAAGAAAGAATAGCAAAATATCCTATCTTTTTTATTATGTTACTAACCAGTCTCATTTTATCTTAATTCTTATAATTACATATCAGTATCATAGCTATGTACCAGCCAGTTGTTTACCCATATTTCCATGATGGTATATGTTCCGCAGCTACATTGGTCTTTAGTCGTGAATCTGATAGTAAAATCGTGGTCGCAAGACAAATTTACATCCGGGTTCTTTAACAACAGAGTGCCTAGCAGACTACCTCTGTATAACTCAGTCCCGTTTATCTTGCTTTTTATTACTATATTGTTATTATGTCCTGTTTCAAGTTTAAGGAGAGTAAAGCGGGCTTCCATAACCCCAGCTCTTACTACATGTTCTGCGGAATGTTCTATCACTTCGTCGGGAGCAATACTTCCGTTTACATTCATAGAACCATTATCCGATTCTATCTCAATTTCATATTCATCAGCTCTTAAGAGACCTTCGACCGAAATTGTTATACGATTGGTAATTTCCTGCATATTAATAGCAGTATTTTCAAAGATTGTCTCTGAATTATCTGCTTGCGGCACATATACTGCAGGGCTTTCTCCATAATAGACACTTGTACCATCAATACTGGAAGCCTGTTGTGCAGCTCGTTTTAAGCGAAAAAGGAGATCATTCTTTGTTGTTGATCCTATTTTAAGAGTTGAGATATCATAATGGTCTGCGTCGAGCCCTGACCATGCTATAACTGTATAAAGACCACTTTCAGTTTCTATGGTTTGACGAAAGTCTTTTTGTAATTTCGTATCATTTGCCTGCCTGGAAGAAACCAATATACCATTCTTATCAAATACACCCATCGTGATATTCTTTATTTGTTCGGGATAGCTGGCATCAATATCACATGATGTTTTAGAATAAAAGGTTACATTTATTCCTTGCACACAATCTTTGTAATCATCTTTGATACATCCCGACAAAAGTGATAGGATAATCACGCTTATCAATAGAATTGGTTTACTACTTAAATTCATTTTTTATTTTAATTAGCAGTACAAGTTTGTAATTATATCCTTTGGGGCATGTTAGTCCCCAAAGGATATTGGGAATATTATTTATTATAACTCTATATCATAAGAGTGTACGGTCCAGTTCAGAACAGATATGTCTACAGACATGTGGGTTTCTTCAGGAGAAAGCGGATCTATCGGATCAATCGGTGGTTCCGGTTCGTCTGGATTACCTGGCTTAGGATCCGGATTGTCTGGTTTAGGATCCAGCGGGTTCCAGTTATAACCTATTTTCTTGAATGCAGTAATATTTATATGATAAACATTATTTCTCACAACAGGAGAGTTCATAGGTTTTGATAAATCATCAGGGTTGAGCCATGCGTACTGAAGCATTTTACCACCTTCATACAAGGCAACTTTCTGGTTTTGTACAGCTGCTTGTGCTGCTTCTTTGCTGGAATATATTTTCCCATCGGTTCCTCCTACATAGAATGTGCCATTGGTAAGAGTTCCTCCGTCAGCAATAGCAGATGCTTCCGGTGTAAATTTAGCTTTTACGAGTACATAAGCTGTATTCCCTTTTTTATACTGGGATGTTTTTACATCTCCTTCTGTGTGTGTATTTTCAAACAAGAATTTACCAGCGAGTGATTTATAGCCATCGGCAGCTGTCGGTTTTGCAGGAACGGCTGTCGGTGTTGACAAATCCGAATAGTCATAATACTTAGTTGCTTCTGTGGCGTAATCACCCAGAGCAGGAACATAAGAAGTACCCCATGTCAGATAATCAGGTTGACTTGTAAAATAGACTTGATTAGTACCTTGTGCTACAGAATAAGTCACATTAGATACAGTTCCTATTTTCACATTGTTTTCATCTACCATATCGGCAGCAGCAGTTGAAGTTACTATTACCCGTGAAGCAATACGCGTTGCCTGTACCTTGATCCTATTAGCACCATTTGATACAGCCTGCGCTGTGATATCCGGTGCAATAAATAAATGTAGAAGCACTCTTGCCGGTCATCATAATAACATCATAGTCAACATTATCTTCTCTTACGATCTTGGCCAGACCTTGTATAGCTACCAGGTCATTATCAAGAGGGGCAGTTGTTCTTAACGGCTCAGGGCTATTGATCACAACATATAGGACTTTGCTTCCTGATGTAGTTCTGAACGGTTGGCTAGGAGAAACTACAGTACCGGTAGAGGATAGATCGGAACCGGAAAACCTTTTTGCTTCTACTGTCTTATCAGCACCTATCATATAAACATCAAGCGTTATTACGCCGTCCATTCCTTCATAATCACCATCGGGATTGTAGTCTCCGGGAAGAGCTTTTGTTGTCCCATTAGGGAGGGAAACGGCTAAATTTACATAGGTGGGTGTGCCTTGGGGCTCGCCTCCATTTGCATCATCAATATCATCACTGCTACAGGCTATAAAGCCAAGCGCTATGAAAGATGCCAAAAAATACTTTTTAAGATTCATAACACGATTTAATTAATTAATTACCAAATATTTATTATTTGTCATTTATTCAAAATATAATTTGAGAATACTTACATTTGCGCACAAGACTATCACCTTCATTGCTGAATATATCATCTGGATCCGTGAGATATATTTGCAATAAAAAAATGGTTCTTTATTACGTTCTATGATTTTATTTTAAAACCGGAGTTTTTAAGTTTTTACACTCTAATTCATTTATAATCTACTACTTTTCGTTTTATGCAGTTGTTCTCTTTTTTACTATAACGCTAGAGTTTCTGAAAAGTTTTTAATTACGATATTTTATTACGGCTTTAACTATCGCACCCTGTTTACATTAAGCCTAAAGGCATATATCTTAAAAAAATAAGTTGTAACTTTATGATATTTAAAACCTTGTTGTCAAGAACCCTGTTTGTAATTATTAAAAACTGGAGCCATGAAATCAATAAACAAAACAGCCGGATCTAAAGTTCTTGTAATAGTGGAAACATTACAAAGTAAAGAGGTATTACCGGATTATAAACAGAATAATGCAGCCGTAATCGACCCAATACTAGGAGAAACATTTCTCAATACATGGGCACAGGAGATGGAACCCGAAGAAAAGTATTACCTGATAATTGATGATTGCAACTATGAGGTAAATAAGTCTTTGTATGAAAATGTGAATATTGGTGTTCCTGTACAAAAGACATACAGTTCCGATGGAAAGGAATTACTTTCAATAGTACCGGATATTGAACAGTGATTGAACCCGGAATTTTATGTAGTGATAATATTTAGTGGCATATATCGGAATTTTGTAAATAATTATTACATTTGCGCCTGATTTACATAACACAGACTAACTAGAAGAAGAGACTACACAAAATGAAACGGTTATTATTAATAATATTTCTGTTTGTAATAATGGGAATGCAAGCAAGTCTTGGTGCGCAAACAAGCACAGAGAGCATGAGGCTCCTCAATGGGGTGAGATACTCCTCAAAAGAGAAAAAGACGGAGGCACGTAGCGGACCGCTGCAATATCTACGGGGAGATTATCTGATATTGATACTTGGAGTGGGTGCATACATTATGATAAAGAGAAAAAAATCTAGAAGAATAGATCTTTAAATACAGAGCCGATATTTAGTTTTCGGCTTTTTTTATGCTTAATTGGTAATGTGAAAAACAATTTTAAGAATGGAAGAGAAAAAAGTAGTATTAGGAATTAAAGAGAAGCCCAGGCCGGCACAATGGCTGCTATTGAGTATTCAGCATTTGTTTGCTATGTTTGGCGCTACGGTTTTAGTTCCCGCTCTGACAGGAATGAGCCCTGCAGTAGCATTGATTTCCAGCGGTATAGGCACACTTGTATTTATTGCGATAACGAAGGGGAAGGTACCTTCTTATCTAGGATCTTCATTTGCCTTTATCAACCCTATTATCGCAGTAAAAGCTTTGGAACTTGACCCTGCATCGGGAGTAGGCATGGGTAGTTTTCTTGTAGGCAGTTTCCTTGTCGGAGTTACTTACTCCGTTGTTGCTTTGATTATTACAAGGGCGGGAACAAAATGGCTCATGAAATTATTACCGCCTGTAGTTGTTGGGCCTGTTATTATGGTTATTGGGCTGGGGCTTTCGGCAACAGCGGTGAATATGTCTACTAATAATCCGGCCGGAGATTATGATCTTACTTATGTTATGGTTGGATTGGTAACTCTTACTATAACCATTCTTACTGCAATATTTACCCGTGGTTTCCTAAGCGTAATACCTGTACTTGTAGGTATCGTAGGGGGATATATATTCTCTATAATTCTGGGTATTGTCGATTTGCAGGCTGTAATAGATGCCAAATGGATTCAACTACCTCCATTCGAAGTACCTTTCGTTCATTATACACCGTCATTTACATGGAGAATATTCCTAATGATGGTTCCTGTAGCCATTGTTCCTATTGCCGAGCACATTGGCCATCAGTTAGTACTTAGTAAAGTTGTAAACAAAGACCTGATAAAAGATCCCGGTCTTGATAAGTCTATGCTCGGAGATGGTGTTGCTACGATGATAGCAGCCTCTATTGGTGGACCTCCGGTAACAACATATGGTGAGAATATCGGTGTATTAGCTATTACACGTGCATTCAGTATCTATCTTTTTGTCGGTGCTGCTATATTTGCGATTCTATTTGGTTTTTGCGGTAAAATAGCAGCCTTGCTTACCACAATTCCAACTCCGGTAATGGGAGGAGTATCTATCTTATTGTTTGGTATTATCGCTTCCAGTGGATTGCGTATGCTAGTGGAGAATAAAGTGGATTTCAGCCGTAAGCGCAACCTTATCATATCGTCAGTTATTCTGGTTATAGGTATTGGTGGTGCAGCTATTCATATCGGAAAAATGTTTTCGCTGGAGGGGATGGCTCTGGCGTCTATCATCGGTGTCGTTTTGAATCAAGTATTGCCGGGTAAGCAAGTTGTAGATTTCGACGAAATGTTTAAAGATTAAGCATATGACTAATTTTGAGTTATGGATTATAATTATAAATCATATAATCCATAACTCATTTACTTCTTTATTTCCGAAAACCCGGTTAATCCTGCACACAGTACTTTATATAACGATCACCTTGTTATCCCCTGCACAATTTTACACCTTGTCTTACCTTCCTGTCGAAGTATAAAAAAACAATAAATGCCGTATTTTCACCATGTTATAATAAGTTAACAGTCGGGATTATCGGTTCGTTTGTTATCTTCCTATTTTTAAGAGGTTTACCCAAAAGTATGCTGTAAAACATGTGGAAAATGCTGTTAAATAGTCCTTTTTTGCATGGCATGAGGTTGCGAGCTTTTGAAAATAGTTTTATATTTGACGGTTATATAAACTAAATCGTATTCATTTCGAAACATAAATTATGGAGAAAACCCTTGTAATTCTTAAACCTTCATGCGTTCAACGAGCGTTGATGGGAGAGGTTATCTCCCGCTTCGAAAAGAAAGGTTTACGATTGGCCGGGATGAAGATGATGCAGTTGACCGACACTATTTTGAACGAACATTATGCACATCTGAAAGAACGTCCGTTCTTTCAACGAGTAAAAGATTCTATGCAAATATGCCCCGTTGTAGTTCAATGTTGGGAAGGAATAGATGCGGCTAAAGTAGTCCGGTCCCTAATTGGTGTGACCAACGGACGTGAGGCAGCAGCAGGTACAGTCAGAGGCGACTTTTCGGTGAGTGCCCAGGAAAATATTGTACATGCTTCCGATTCTGCAGAGTCGGCAAGAATAGAATTAAAAAGATTTTTCGCAGATAACGAGATTTTTGATTATAAACTATCTACACACGCACACTTGTATGCATGTGACGAGATTTAAATTATATTATGCAAGAAAAGAAAAACAGTTTGACCGAGGGCTTAAAAAAACTGAGACTACTACCTTTAGCAGCTATGTTTTTACTACCTATGAGTAGTTTCGCCCAACACACTGGTAACACCTCAGAATCTAATGCAGACAGAGCCGAATTAAAGTATAAACAACGTCACAGCCGGATGAACGCGAATAATCTTTATGCTGATGGTATAAAGATTAAAAGAGATCTTTCTATATTGAAAGAAGTTCAGGAAGAGCGCGTGCTTGCTGCAGATGAAATACCGGCCGAAGACCTTTATAGTGGCATCTGGAACAACCGTTACGTAAATGCTTACCGCTCGATAGAAAATATACCCGATACATTTACTGTAAACCTGGCCAATTTTACAATGCCTACTATGGGGCATATAACATCCAACTTCGGTCCTCGTCGTCGCAGAATGCACTATGGTATAGATTTGAAGGTGCAGACCGGCGATACTATTTATGCGGCATTTGATGGAAAAGTACGTGTGAAGCAGTACGAGCGTCGCGGATATGGCTACTATCTGGCTCTTCGTCACCCAAATGGATTAGAAACTGTATATGGGCATTTATCTAAATTTTTGGTAGAAGAAGACGATGTTGTCAAATCAGGTGATCCTATTGCGTTAGGTGGAAATACCGGTCGCTCTACAGGGTCGCATCTCCATTTCGAAATCCGTTTCCTGGGGAATCCGATTAATCCTATAAAAATAGTCGATTTCGAAAATAAAGTATGCCATAAGGATACTTATCTGGTGACAGCTGATAGCTATAGCAGAAGTTCGAAAGGAGTAAATGTAAACACATTAGCATCTAGCAGTACCCGTTCGAAAGCAAATGTAAAAAATAAATACGCTTCAGGTAATGTTAATTACCACCGTATAAAATCTGGTGATACATTAGGAGCAATAGCCCGTAAGTATGGGACAACAGTAAGTAAAATCTGTTCATTGAATAGTATTACTGCAAAAACGACATTGCGTCTGGGAAAATCACTGAGGGTATCCTGATTATAATTAAGTTAATTTATGTATAAATATAAGGCTGTAAGAACTAATTCTTGCAGCCTTTGTTATTTAATATATAAATAGAGAGCAAACATCTGTTTTGTTAGCAAATTGTTTTTCTTCATTAGCTTAGATTAGTTAATTGAGGAATAATTCTTTTGTTTTAATATTTTTTTAGAACTTTGTGTTATGAGCCGGATAAGGTGTGGAGTAATGTAACCGGTTACTATGGAATAAGAAGAAGTAGTGTCTATGCAAAAAAAAATACAGAAAATAACATCTTATTGTATTTATTTTTCTCCTGAATATTTGGGAGTTAACATTATTTTACGAGAGAGAGAGAGAGAGAGAGAGAGAGAGAGAGAGAGAGAGAGAGAGAGAGAGAGAGAGAGAGAGAGAGAGAGAGAGAGAGAGAGAGAGAGAGAGAGAGAGAGAGAGAGAGAGAGAGAGAGAGAGAGAGAGAGAGAGAGAGAGAGAGAGAGAGAGAGAGAGAGAGAGAGAGAGAGAGAGAGAGAGAGAGAGAGAGAGAGAGAGAGAGAGAGAGAGAGAGAGAGAGAGAGAATTTGATTGTACACCAGTATATAATTTAGTCTGATTTATTAATCAGGCTAAAGTCTTCATGTGTATTATCGAATTAAAATAAAAAACGATAGGACCTTATATGTATTTATGTTTATGATTTATAATACTTCTCCTGCACATATAAAACTGCAATAATATGCTAGAGCCTTTTGATCTGAAATCGTTCAATAAATTTTACACGGATTATCATCCGCGTTTTATTCGTTTTGCAAATACCTATGTGAGAGATATTTCCATTGCTGAAGACATTACAACCGAAGCATTTATGACCTTTTGGGAAAACAGGGCTAACCTGGATTCAGATTCCAATGTAAGGGCTTATGTATTGACTATTATAAAAAATAAATGCCTCAACCATCTTCAACATAAAAAAATGCAGGTTAAGACTTTGGATAATATTCAGGATATAGCTCATTGGGAACTTAATGTACGCATAACAACCCTTTCGGCATGCAATCCGGAAGAGCTTTTTTCGGCGGAGATAGAAAAGATCATAAATCAGACATTAACCGCTTTACCGGAAAGAACACTGGTAGTGTTTAAGATGAGCAGATACGAAAATAAAACACATAAAGAGATTGCGGAAGCGTTGAATATTACAACGAAAGGTGTTGAGTTCCATATCACAAAAGCCTTGACACAGCTTCGTTCCAATCTTAAAGACTATATGTCTGTATTCCTGGCATTTTTCTCCATATAGAAGTAATTTTTAAAAAAAAACTATTTTTTTCACTAGGGATGTTTGTTGCTCATCTGTTGTTTATATAGAGGTTATTAAAAAATGGATTTTAAATTACTATATAAGTTTTTTGAGGGTCTTACAACTCAGGAGGAAGATGAGACAATAAGACAGTGGGTAACGGATTCTCCGGAAAATGAAAAACATTTTTTCGAAGAGCGTAAAATGTTCGATGCTGTGCTGCTTAATACGAAAGAGGCAGATATTAAAGAGGATATGGAGCTACAATCTGCACTATCCGGAAGTCGCCCCCGTATATCTATTTACTTCAGGGAGTTTATAAAAATAGCAGCTATTGTGGCTATTACGTTGTTGGGGAGCTGGTACTATTTTATCCACATAAATAAGAGTAATAAGCTGCTCGCAATGCAGACTATTTCGGTGCCTGCCGGGCAGCGTCTGAACATAGTATTACCCGATGGCACCGATGTGTGGCTGAATGCCAAAACAACGATAAAATATCCGGTATCTTTTAACGAAAAGGAACGCTTGATACTATTGGACGGACAGGCTTATTTTGATGTGGCAAGAAACAAAGAAGTCCCTTTTCTTGTGAAAACGCGTGATGGAATAATTCAGGCATTGGGTACAAAGTTTGACGTAATGGCTTATACAGACAGTCGTAGTTTCGAAACAGTGCTGATGGAAGGAAGCGTAAAGGTGAAGGCTGCATGTGATTCCTCGCAGTCGATGATATTGACGCCCGGCAACAAGGCGTATCTGAAGAATGGAAAACTAGAAACCGCATATGTAGACGACTTTAGTGCTTATGAATGGAAGGATGGACTGATTAGCTTCAAGAATGAATCATTTGCCCAAATAATGAAATCGTTTGAGAAGATATATGATATAAAAATCGTAATCGAAAACCCTAAGGTTGGCAATCTTATATACACTGGCAAATTCCGTGTTATCGATGGCGTAGGGTATGCTTTACGCGTATTGCAGAAAGATGTTAAATTCAAATACGAAAGGGATACCGAAAAACATATTATATATATAAAGTAGATATTAATAAGTAGTGTACAAAAATAGATGTGTAGTGGATCGGTTTATATCATGAAAAGACATATAATCGCACAAGGAAAAGAATATAGTATTAAAATTTGTCTTCTGTAATTTATTTAATAAGTAGATACAATCATTGTTTAGTTTAACCTTATAAAAAAAGACCGCCTATGGGAAACATTTAAAAACGCTTTTATCGTGTAAACGAAAAAGCCAATAAGTGCGGCAACACTTATTGGCTAGGAAATCAATACAATTTTTTAGACCGTATTAATCAAAAACATCGTAAATCTATGGAAAATAAAGTTTTTCACGACCGCTTTTTGTTGAAAAATGAAAAAATTAAACATTTTTTTAGAATCATGAAAATCACGACGTTGTTATTATTCGTCGGAATCCTCTCTATTTATGCTGAAGACTCTTATTCGCAAAAAGCAAGAGTTACAATCAATGAAAAAAATATCAGGCTCGATAAGGTACTGACAGAAATAGAGAAGCAGACCGATTATCTTTTTATTTATAATGATAAAGTAGAAACAGATCAAAGAGTGTCGGTAAAGGCTAATACTAAGCCTGTTTACCAAGTATTAAACGATTTGTTTAAAGAAACGAATGTCAGCTATTCGATGGAGGGTTCACACATCATCTTGTCGAACAGAAATGAACAGGAAGCATCTTCTGTAAATACTCCTTTACAAGAAGGGAAAACAATTACCGGTAAGGTTCTGGATGCTAACGGAGAACCACTTGTCGGGGTAAGTGTTGCAGTAAAAGGTACTACTACAGGAACAATAACAGATATTGACGGATCATTCTCGATAAGAGTTCCGAATCCCAATTCGGCCCTTGTATTTTCATTTATCGGATTCCTTTCTCAAGAAGTAGACTTGAAGGGACAAACTACCGTAAATGTTACTCTATCAGAAGATATAAAAATATTAGACGAAATAGTTGTAGTAGGATATGGAGTGCAACGCAAATCGGATGTTGTGGGTTCGATAAGTGTTGCTACAGCTGATCAACTCCTTCAGGCACCCTCATATAATGCGTTGCAGGGATTGAAAGGAAAAGCATCGGGGGTAACAATCTTTAACACGACAGGCAATCCAATGGGTAGCGATGATAACAACGGGGGGCAACAACGGGTTATTATTCGTGGTGTCAACTCTATTAATACAAGTACAAATCCATTATATGTTGTGGATGGCGTGCAGATGAGCGACATTCAATTCCTTAATCCGAATGATATCGAGCGAATGGAAGTACTGAAAGATGCTTCTGCCACGGCTATTTACGGGGCCCGTGGTGCAAACGGTGTTATCCTTGTTACCACAAAAAGAGGTGCAACAGGAGCTAAGGGATCAAAGGTGTCCTATGCCGGATGGATGAGCGTATCCACTCTTTCGAAAGAAGTAGAATTACTGAATTCCGACGAGTTTATGCAAGTTCAGCGTATAGGTATGTCTAATATCAGCTATTATAAACCGGACAGACCGAATCTGACTCCGGATACATCATCAAAGTTGCTGTTCGATGCTAACGGAAATCCACTTTATGATACCAATTGGCAGAAAGAAGCCACCAGGGATGCCTTTTCTCATAATCACCAGTTAAGCATTCAGACTCAGGGTGATAGATCATCTACGGGTGTATTCCTTAACTTTACTGATCAACAGGGCCTTTTACTTAATAACTATTCGAAACGTCTGAATGCTAAGTTCACATATGACACTAAGGTACAAGACTGGCTGTCTATTGATGCTAATATACTGGTAAACCATGTATGGGGTAATACTATAAACGACAGCAGTGGGGGACAAACAGCCCGCAGAACAATTTGGGAAATGCCACCAATCTATCCGGTAAAATGGCCTGATGGAAGCTGGTCTAGCACTACACAGGGAGGCACTAACTTCGGCCTCGAAGGTATGTCTAATCCTGTGCATGAACTGGAAACGTCAAAAAGAAGAAGATATAAAACAAAAGTATTCGGAAACTTTGCAGCTGTATTTCATATTTTACCGGGGCTGGACCTGCGCACACAAATCGGGGTTGATGCCAATTTCAGGACATCAAAGAATTATTTCCCAAACGATCTGGAAAATATATCAAAACCGTTGGGAGAGGCTTCTATAAACCATTTCAATTCTCTATACTGGCAAGAAGAAACATACCTTACATACAGCAGGGCATTTAATGAAAATCATCGCCTGAATGCTACTCTGGGACTTAGCTGGTCACAGAATGAAGATGAAAGAGATGGAACCGGAAATGTAAAAGGATTCAGCGATAACTTCTTTGGTTTTGATAATCTTGAAGCTGGTACAACTCCATCGGCTCCTACTTCCAGTTGGTCTCGCTGGTCTATGAATTCATATTTTGCCCGTGCCAGTTATACATTCAAAGACAGGTATATGGCAACTGCGACTTTGCGCGTCGATGGTTCTTCACGCTTCGGTAAGAATAATAAATATGCTTGGTTCCCTTCAATGGGGCTGGGATGGATGCTTTCGGAAGAAAGCTTCATGAAAGATCAGACCTGGTTATCAAACCTAAAGCTTCATACTAGCTACGGAGCTACAGGTAATACTGAAATCGATCCATATCTCACAAAACCGGCGCTTGTTTCGGGTACAGCACTCTTAAATGGGGGACGTGTTCCTTCTATCTATCCGGGTGGTATGCCAAACCCTGACTTGAAATGGGAAAGAACAGACCAGTTCGATATCGGTATAGACTTTGGCCTGCTCAACAACAGAATTAATGTAGAAGCTTCTTATTACTATAAGAAAACTAACAACCTGTTATTGGCTCGCCCTCTACCCTATACAACAGGTTATACCAGTGTGATGGATAATATAGGCAGGGTAGATAACCAAGGTATAGACTTTATGTTGAATACAGTGAATATCAACACTAAAGATTTCCGTTGGGAAACTACATTCAATATGAACTATAATAAAAATGAAATCAAGAAACTGGGAGCAAACAATGAAGATATACTGACCGACCCTAACTTCCTCGATGGACAGGTAATTCTTCGCGTAGGTGAGTCTCTCGGCTCATTTTGGGGCTATGAACGCCTTGGTACATGGAGTACCGACGAGGCAGCAGAGGCAGCCAAGGTAAATGCAAAACCGGGAGAAGCAAAGCGTTCGAAAGACAAGAAAATCTTAGGAAAGGGATTGCCTGACCTTACCGGTAGTTTCATTAATAGATTCTATTATAAAAACTTTGACCTGACTGTAGACTTGCAATTTGTATCGGGTGTAGACGTAAGACAAGACTTCTTCCACTCGGCAGAAGACCGTACTGGTATTGCAAACACATTGAAATCTTCATTGTATGATGCATGGAGACCAGACCGTCAGAATACAATGGTACAACAAATCCGTCAGGCAAACTATGCAGACCAGAACTCTGTAAGTGACTCGCACTGGGTAGCGGATGGCTCCTATATAAGAGGAAATCTGATTCAGTTAGGTTATACGTTCGGACCATCGGTATTGAAAAAACTAAAAGTGAGCAGCCTGAGAGTGAATGCAAGTGTAAACAATGCATTCCTGATTTGTTCATCCGATTTCAAGGGATACGACCCGGAAGCATCTTCAAACACCAACCGGTTTGGACAGAATGTATTCTTCTATCAGTATCCTACAGCCAGAACATTCTCCTTTGGGCTAAATGTTAGTTTTTAATCAGGTAATAATAAAGAGAAAATATTATGAAAAAAATATTATATATAGTTATAGCATTTTTCCTTATTGGTTTATATTCTTCTTGTAATGATTTCCTGGAAGAAAAACAACAATCAAGCAAGGATATCGAAAGTGCTTTTCAGTCAAAAGATGATGGATTCGCGGCTGTAAACATGCTTTACAGAAATGGGGTATCCAATTATTTCAACGCAGGAAGCGCCTATATCGCCCCCTATCTGTTTTACGGAGGTTATCGTACAGGTTTGTTTGACAATCAATATGCCGGGCAGCATTTATTTAACTCCAACATTTATAGTATGACTATCGACAGTAGTGTAAATGACGGAGAATTGGTTAACCTGTGGCGTCAGGCATATCAGGAAATAACCCGGTTTGCAAATTTTGCTCTTGTAGGAATTCCTATTTGTCCAGGTCTGTCAGATACAGAACGTGCTCAGTTGATGGCCGAAGCTAAATTCTTTAGGGCACTTAACTATTTCTACCTTGTGAAGAACTTTGGAGCTGTCCCAATTGTAGATAAACCTATGGTATCATTGAATGATGATATTTATCCGCGTCGTTCATCGGTGAAAGCGGTATATGAATTTATTCTGACTGATCTGAACTCAGCATTGAACGATGGCGGATTGCTGGACAAATCGATGCCGGATAACGCATTAAGGGTAACAAAAGGCAGTGTTCTGGCTCTATTGGCTGACGTAAACCTCAATATGGCAGGCTATCCGCTCAATGATGCATCAAAATATGCTGAAGCCGCCCAATATGCTAAAATGATAAAGGACAATAGTGCATACGCGCTCATACAAAGTACAGATAAAGGAACTAAAAGTGTATATAATATCTTACGCACTTCCGATGCGGAAAAAGAATATCTTTATCAAATGGAATTTGAAGGAAGTATTACTCAGGGTGGCTGGTATCCGACATATGCCTTCCCTATGGGATGGGTTGCCAATAACCCGGGGGTAATAAAGTATTCTATTACATGTTCCACTTATAATCCGAATGCAGGTTTGCTGAAAATATATGATGCAAATGACGACTTGCGTATCCAGGAAGGACAGTATTTCCATACAAGTTATAAAGGAATAGCATTGGATGATAAGGGTTCCAGATATCCTCACTTTTTTGTAGAAGAAGAAGCTCTTGAATCTACAGCGTTGTCCAGCAAAGACAGGGTAATGTACCGCACAGCAGAGATGTATTTGACATTCGCCGAAGCCGACGTGATGAGTAAAGGTACTGTTGGTGATGAGGCCGTTGACGCTTTGGCAACAATACAGGCTAGAGCTTCCCTGAATAAAACAAAAGATCAGATAAAGGCAACATTGACCACATTGTCTAAAGATGAATTTGTGCAGGAAGTATGGAAGGAAAGAATCCGTGAATTGATGTTTGAATGTAAAATATGGAATGATGTAACCCGCACAAGAATGTATCCGGATATATCTACTCCGAATATTTCATTCGTCCCCGTAATTGGAGCTAAGACTCCTTATAGTGCAACATTCCAGGAAAAAGATTTATTGTATCCCTACCCTAACTCGGAAATACAACGTAATCCTAATCTGATGCAAGAACCTATAAATTGATATAGCATCTTATGGTTACTGCAGGAGTGGATACCCCTGCAGTAACCTATTTTTATTACTCATGTATTATTTTAAACTACATTAAGCTTATTGTTTTACAACTATAAAAAAAGTAGTATTATGAAGAATTTATTTTTTGCAATATTAATTTGTTTATTTGTTAATGCATGTTCTTATGACATGGAGGAAATTCCTGTTTCTGAAGAATTACAAAATGGAGTTTTAAAAGCAGGTGCATATGATAATTATTTTGATTTTGAGAAAGAGTCTTTTGATATCAAAGATCTTAAAGGAAACATAATAAAAGACTTTCCTGTACCCTGGCAATTGGGAGCGACAATCGCAGGTGTGCCGGAAGAATGGCTTGATGGCAATATAAGTGGTCCATATTCGGAAAGACTGTATACAAGACAGAAAGGATGGGAACTTGTATATAGCAATGTAATGCAAAATGACCCATATAAATATATCGGTTTATACAATAGGTATACAGGAATACTCCGTTTTTTTGTATATATATTTGCCGAACCGGGTAATCAAGGATCAAGCAGTTCTATGTGGGGATTAAGTGTGAATAAATCAACCTCATTATTGCATTTTACGAAAACATCAGCAAGAGGCCTGGAAGAATCATCTAAAGATCCGTCCCCTGCATATATAACAACAGCTCAAGGTTCATTTTCGGATGGAAAATTCTCTACTAAAATGGGTTTGAATAATGCTATATGGTATGCTTTTGAAGTGGAGTGCGCTTATGATGACAAATTAACAGGAAGTTCAACTAATTTTATATTAATGGGAAGAGCTGTGAATTTTACCAAATATACAGGTGATATATCGACAATTGGTAATATTGACGGTACTATTGTAGGAAATAGTCCTAGCTCGAATGTTAATTTGAACTTTCAGAATATGTTTAACAATTCTAATACAGATAAATCTGTTCAGATAGGCAATGGGGCTGTGGTAAATGGTCTTGGGAATAAAATAGATGATGGTATTAAGAAAAATGATTCTTTTTTTAAAGGGTTGTGGGGTAATGTCAAAGAGAATGCCTCAAAGTGGCTTTCTTCCGGATTAGAAGCCGGGGTAAAAAAAGGGATTGAAGCCATTATGTCGCAAGGCACTTCTGTTGCAGCCGACGCTTTAGGAGGATTGCTAAATTCTTTAGTGGGAGGAGGCGCACAGCAAACGATTAGCAAGGTTGAACTATCCGTTAAGTTAGATTCAAAGATAGAAATGGAAAGTGAACAGATGATGGTCGGCTGGGCTGACAGGTATCTTCCCGTTCCGGGCACCTCTAATAGCAGCCTATATAATAAGCCTTTAGGGATTTGGAATTTGAAAGAAACACCGAGCATGCTGGTGAATATTTTTTCAACAGAGACGTATGAAAACCAATATAGCTCCTATCCGATAAACTATAATTATCATTACAATTATGGATTGCTGAATAACCAAGAAATTATTTTGAATCCTGAGGTTTCAGCAGAGTTTAATATAAGAAATCCAAAATATGTGCTGGTTATAAATGGAAGCTATAGCCATATGATACCAAGTCTGTTAAATTCCACACCTTTTTCTTTTTTTGATAATAATAAATATTATACATTCAATCATACGGCATTTTATTCTAAGTTTTATAACTCACCATATCCGTACTATTCATGGGATGAGGCTACAGGTCCTAAATGCAAATTATATGTATTTTTTGAGTTAGTACATAAGCAGTCAGGAGATATTTATACTTACTCTAAATATTTTGATGTGGATATGAAAAAAGGTAATATTTATAAAACCAGGGTAAACAGGAACTAAAATATTTTGCAATCCAAAATTAAAGATGAAAGACTATATGCTTTAATAAAAATCTATAAACGGTAAAGGAGGGGCTATCCTGATGGACAGCCCTGTTCTTTATCTGTTATAAATTATTAAATGATTGACAAAAGTCTTTTTGTTTTAGTTTATTATGTAAATTTGTCATAATTGTAATTGTTGCCTGAGAAATTCTAATAAATTCTGAATATAATAATGCCTTCAGATATCGTAGAGTGAGCCCGGAAACTATAAATCGAATATAAACAATACTAATTATAATAAAAAAAATAGACAATGAGATCGAATTTTAATCGCATTGCAAAAACGATCTGTTTGGGTATTATCTCAGGCACTTTGTTTTATTCATGTAATGAGCCCGAAAAAGACTCGGAACTTGTAAATCTTACCCAGTATGTCGATCCTTATATCGGGACCGGCGACCATGGGCATGTATTTGTAGGGGCCGACGTTCCGTTCGGATTGGTACAGCTAGGCCCTACAAACTATTCTCAGGGCTGGGACTGGTGTTCGGGTTATCATATTACCGATTCCACAATTATCGGATTCGGACATATGCACCTGAGTGGCACGGGAATAGGAGATCTGGGTGATATTGGCTTTATGCCGGCTACCGGCGATGTAAAGCTTACACGGGGAAATCTGAAAGATCCTAAGTCGGGAATTTACTCATTATTCAGAAGGGAGACCGAAAAAGTGAAACCCGGTTATTATGCAGTACATCTCGACAGATTTAATGTCGACGTGGAACTGACAGCTACTAAAAGGGTCGGTTTTCATAAATATACGTTCCCTCAGTCCGACTCTTCGAAAGTGATTATCGACCTGCAACATGGCATAGGCTGGGATGCTCCCGTGGAAGGTTATCTGACACAGGAGAATGATTCTGTCATATCAGGTTACCGCTATTCGAAAGGCTGGGCTAACGACCAAAAGGTTTTCTTTACAGCCGTTTTCTCCAAACCGATGAAAGGCTTTATTGTATCAGATACTACTGCTGTGCAGGAAGGGAATAGCATAAAAGCGACAAGAGCATACGGACAAGTGCTATTCGATACAAAGGATAAAGAGAATATATTTGTAAAAGTAGCCTTATCTCCGGTAAGTATCGATAATGCCAAACTGAATATGCAGGCAGAACTTTCAGGCTGGGATTTTGAGAAGACTATTGCCGATGCAGACAAAGCATGGAATGAAGAACTGAACAAAATCATAATTACAACGGACAACGAACAAACCAAGCGTACATTCTATACGGCACTTTATCATACAATGATAGCACCTTCCGAATTCTGTGACGTGAATAACGATTACAGAGGTTCTGACGGGCAAATGCATGAGAAGGGCGCGTTTAAGAATTATACGACATTCTCGCTGTGGGATACTTATCGTGCTGCTCATCCGTTGATGACTATTATACATCCGGAAAAGATGAGCGATATTGTGAATACAATGCTGACAATATATAAGCAGCAAGGTAAATTGCCAGTATGGCATCTGATGGGCTGCGAGACTGACTGTATGGTGGGTAATCCGGGCATTTCGGTTGTAGCTGACGCTATAATGAAAGGATATGACGGATTTGATAAGGAGCTGGCATTTGAGGCTATGAAAAATTCAGCTATGCTGGACGAAAGAGGCCTGAAATACCTGAAAGAATATGGTTATATCCCTTACGATAAAGGAGAGAGCGAAGGCTTGTCAAAATGTATGGAATATGCTATCGCCGACTGGGCTATTGCACAGGTTGCGCAAAAGATGGGCAAGACAGAAGATTATGATTACTTCCTGAAACGCAGTAAAGCTTATACACACTATTTCGATAAATCGGTAGGATTCATGAGAGGCCTGTCGTCCGACGGTAAGTTCAGGACTCCGTTTAATCCATTCGAATCTGTTCACCGCGACAACGATTATACAGAGGGTAATGCATGGCAGTATACATGGTTGGTGCCGCACGATATAAAAGGGCTTGTAGACCTGTTCGGCAGCAAAGACGCATTTGTTCAGAAACTGGATTCCCTGTTTGTGGTAGAGGGTTCGCTGGGAGAGCATGCATCTCCGGATATCAGCGGACTGATAGGCCAATATGCTCACGGAAACGAGCCTAGCCATCATATTCTGTATATATATCCTTACATCGGTCAACCATGGAAGACTGCCGATAAGGTACGTCAGGTAATGTCGGAACTTTATCACGACCAACCGGCCGGACTTTCGGGCAATGAGGATGTAGGCCAGATGTCGGCATGGTATGTATTATCTGCTCTGGGATTTTATCAGGTTGAACCGGCCGGAGGAAAATATATTTTCGGAAGTCCCGTTATAAATGAAGCAACCGTGAAAGTGAAAGACGGAAAGACTTTCAGAATTGTAGCAAAAGATAATAGTGTTGCTAATAAATACATACAGAGCGTGACGCTTAACGGCAAAGACTACGATAAGTTTTATATAGACTTTAAAGATATAGAAGCCGGTGGTACATTGGAGTTTGTGATGGGGGATAAACCGTCCGAAACCTGGGGTACAAAAGGTGAGATTTAAGATATAAAGTCCCTTTTACACATCATAGGGATTTTTATTAAGGGTGAAGCCGCCAGAAGTGATTCTCGCGGCTTTGATTTTTGAACCCCCTATCCCGTGAAGGGGGCAGGACTGTTAAGTTCTGAATTCTTATATACTCTTTGTTATGTTGAGCGGAGTGAAACATCTCTTTAATCGCAAGAGATCCTTCGTTCCACTCAGGATGACAACCGAAAATAAAAGAACAAAGTGGAGAACTTAACAGCCCTGCCCTTTGCGGTGATTGGGAGGGCTTGTCTACCACTCAATTGGTTCAATACCTTTCGATACCAGATATTTATTCGCTCCACTGAAATGATTGTTCCCAAAAAATCCGTTGTGTGCAGATAATGGAGACGGGTGTACCGATCTTAATACCAGATGTTTATTTGTATCTATGAATGCTGCCTTTTTCTGTGCGTAAGCACCCCATAGGATAAATACGATATTTTCACGCCCTTCTGCCAACTTATGTATAGCAGCGTCGGTAAACGCTTCCCAGCCTTTTTTCTGGTGAGAACCCGCCATATGCGCTTGTACGGTCAGTGTAGCGTTGAGCAGCAATACACCCTGATTTGCCCAGCGCGTCAGATTACCCGATTTGGGAACAGGGATTCCCATGTCGCGGTTTATTTCTTTGAAGATGTTTACCAGAGAGGGCGGGGCGGGCATACCGTCAGGTACTGAAAAGGACAAGCCGTGTGCCTGACCGTCGTTATGATACGGGTCTTGCCCGAGAATTACCACCTTTACCTTATCGAATGGAGTGTGTTCGAAAGCATTGAAAATTAATTTGGCAGGAGGGAATATTTGTTTTGTACGGTATTCCTCTCTTACAAAACCGGTTAGTTTTACGAAGTAGTCTTTATCGAATTCATCTTTCAACTGTTCTTTCCAGCTTTCCTCTATTTTTACATCCATAATTCGTAGGTTAGTTTTATGTTAGATACTAAGTAACTGTTTAAATTAACAAATTGCCGGGTATAAAGATACAATTTTTGTGATGTAGTCCGATAAAAATAAATTATGGATTAGGGCGAACTCTTTTGATGTGATTTAACTTATACCATTTGCAATGGTATTCACACTAAGGCTCTAAGAAAACTTCTAGGTAAAAAAGTAAAGTCTCTACTATAAAATAAGTGATGTAGTATATTTATTAAATACCAAAAGTAATTTCTATACGAAAAGTATTTTCTTCGGTATAATCATACCGGGCTTCGAAGTTATTCTTATCACAGATAGACTTTACTATATTAAGGCCAAGCCCCGATGAATCTTCCGATTTGCGATGAAAAGCCATCCTATTGAACAGATTAGCGGATATACCCCCTTCTGCGCAACTATTACTTATGACCAGTTGCGATTGATCGAGGTATATATCTATCCGTCCATCTGTGATATTATGCCTTACTGCATTACTCAGTAGGTTGGATAATAATATTTCCGCTAATGTAGGGTTCATAAAAAGTGTACAAGACTCTATCCTGATGGTAACAAAAAGGTTCTTTGCATCAAACAGTTCTTCCAAATCTGAAAGGTAGAGAGAAAGGAGTTTGTTCATATCCACTTCTTTCTTTTCCTCATACTGATTATTATTTATTTTGGTAATCAGCAGGAGTGATTTATTTAATTTCGACAACCGCGATACAGCTCTCGATATAGCCCTTACGGACTTAGCCTGTTCTTCGTTTTCCATCAAACTTCTGTTCTGCATAAGTAAATCCAGCTTCGATTTTATGATGGACAGCGGCGTTTGCATTTCATGCGAAGCGTCTTCAGTGAAAATGCGGGAGTTTTCGTAGTCTTCATTGATCTTATCCACCATCCGCATAATAACATCATTGACCTCGTCAAACTCCTTGATGCCCGGATTCTTCAGATTGAGAACAGTATTTGCCTTCAGGTCGTATTCGTGCAGTTTCCGGAGATTGTCATCAAGCGGTTTCCATATATTCCTTTTCAGCAGATGTTCTACTACATATGTAAATGATATAAGCAGGATAAACAATATAAGGAGGGATGATACGATCGCATAGAACAAATCGTTCGATATCATTGTAGGCTGGTTGATATTGATCAGGTGATGCTCATCCTTATACGATACTGTGAAATAGAGTTGGCGGTAAGGGGTGAATGTACCTGTCTCCTCACTGTACATAATTGTATCTTTGAAAACTTCCTTGGGGAATATGCCCGGATCTGCGATTCGTTTCTCTTCTATTCTGGCCGGTTTAAGGACGAGTGTCGCCGCCAGAGGCAATGTATCGTTCCGGGCGACAAACTGCTCTATCCTTTTCTTCTGATCATTCAGCATCTGATCGCTGGAGTAATGAATAAAAAAGCGGAAGATAAAGAAATGAGAGACAGCTCCTATAACCAGTACTACAAGTATGGAGATAAAGAGATATTTCCGTATCAATTTTATCAGAGTCATTCTTCCGAGAATTTATATCCGATACCGTAAACCGTCTTTATATAATCTTTACACCCATTGTCGATCAGTTTCTTTCTCAGGTTTTTGATATGATTGTATATGAAATCGAACGAGTCGGCTGTCAGGCTCATATCATCACCCCACAAGTGTTCGGCTATATCTTCTTTACTCAATACCTTATCCTCATTCATTATAAAGTAAAGAAGCAAATCGTATTCTTTTCGGGTAAGCACTACTTCCTTCTCATTCACAAAGAGCCGGCGGTTGTCGAACTGAACGGTCAGTTCATTGAATTTCTTTTCATTACTCCCTTTAAGTCCTCTGCGACGAATAATGGATTTGATACGTGCATTCAGTTCCGACAGATGGAAAGGCTTTGTCAGATAATCATCGGCTCCTATATCCAGTCCCGTAAGTTTATCGTCCAGAGAGTTTTTTGCCGAAATGATAATCACACCCGCATCTTTATTCTTACTTTTCAGTTTCCGTATAATATCCAGTCCGCTTCCTCCGGGCAGGTTTATATCTACTACCACACAGTCATAATCATATAACCCCACCTTCTCCTCAGCCATAGCGTAAGTAGTAACGGATTGGACCGAGAAAGATTCCGAAACAAGAAATTCGGTAATCGACTCCAGTAGGTCTATTTCATCTTCTATTATTAACAGATTCATCCGGTTTTATCAACAGTTAAGTAGTAGAAAAATTTAAAGATATACTATCAAATCACAGCTAATCACTGCAGTTTCAGTCACCTCAATAAGAAACAGATTCTTAGAATTACAAATCTACTAAATTATATTTTAATTTACCTCCAAACAGAATGCCTGCACAAATAATGTACAGGCATTCCCATGAAAAAAATAGTTGTATCATCCTTTTATCAGACTTCCCTTATGGTCAAAAACCAAACTCCTGTAGTATGAATGATAACCATTCCCTCCAAACTTGATTTTTATAAAATATTTACCGTTACCTTTTCTTTTTGATACCATAACCGTATGATCGGGATAATTCTTATCAAGGTATTTCTTTATAGTTTCGGGTAACTGCTCCGGTGAAACATTCCCCTTGTAATATGTCTGATGCGGATATCCGCAGCCATACTCCTTCACATTCGCACCGATTGCAGAAACAGAACCAATACTGATTATCATACATACTAAAAGCGCTATTTTTTTCATCTCCGTAAATTTTGTAAATACTATTTGCTTCCGGCTTCTTTAACAAACATATATAACGAATCTGTAGAGATTCTGTAGCATAAAATATTTTTCAATATTTAAGTAGTCGCCTAAATATACAACATCACAAATAAAACGCCTATCTTTGCACCCTGTACAGTAGGCCGGTTTGCCGCTGGCTGCCGTAAGGCGGAAAGAGGAAAGTCCGGGCAACACAGAGCATCGTACTTCTTAATGGGAAGCTGCTTGTGAGGGCAGAGTTGAAGGTAACAGAGAATAACCGCCCCTTCGGGGGTAAGGGTGAAAAGGCGGGGTAAGAGCCCACCGCCCGTGCAGCAATGTATCGGGGCCGTACCACTTGCGAGTTGTAAGACCATGTATACCGGCGCATGTAGGGCTGCTCGCCCGATGCCGGGGGGTAGGTCGCTAGAGCCTGCCGGTGACGGCTGGCGTAGATAAATGGCAAACACCTTGCCTGGCAAGGAACAGAACCCGGCTTACAGGCCTGCTGTATTTTTATTAACTATTCAATCTGAAAACTACAGGTATTGTAAAATAGACAGGTACAGCAATTCCATGCTGTTCTCCCGGTATCCAGTTTGGCATTGCCTTAATTATGCGGACAACTTCCTTATCGCAGGCAGGATCAATCCCTCTTATAATTTTCACATCAGATACTTTTCCTGTTTTCGACACTACGAAACGAACAGTTACGCGTCCTTGTATCCCTGCGTCTTGTGCCGATACAGGATACTTTAAATTATCTCCGATAAATTTATGCATGGCAGCTTCGCCTCCCGGAAACCGGGGCATCTGCTCTACTGTGACAAACGGGTTTGAAGAATCTGTATCTTCTTCAATTACAGGTGGTGTAAACTCAACTGTGGGTGCTACTTCAGTTATTTCGTCAACGGTTGCTGCATCTAATGTTGCTGCTTTACTCTCCCGGATAACCTCACTTTTTTTCTTCTTTTTAGTCCCGGAAGAATCTTCGGGTTTATCATTATAGAAATAAAATACAGCGAAAGCTGCAACAGCAATAAAAAGTACGCTCAGGGCTTTTATTGCAAAAGAACTGTTGTCTGCTTTTTTACCGCTATTGTCGTTTTTGTCATAATTGTCTGTTTTTTTTTGATAGGCCATAGTGTTAAAGTTTAATTATATGTAGTGTCAGCGTTCAATTTCATTAGTCGTTTTCTCGCAATGGCATAATTCAAATAAATTTGATTCTGCCTTCATTGCTTAACGAAAACGTTCACTTTTATTATATTCTTTCGGTCGAAGGGATTCTTTATATACAGGATTCCAATATGTAAATATCCTGCCCTGCATGCTATCCTTATAATATTCTGTTCTCAGATTGAATACCGTTACCATATATCTCAACAGTTCAACCTGTTTGGTAGCACCGGAAGCAAATGAATTTGTATTTTCTAATATATTAAATATAAACTTCTTATCATTGAATGAAAAGTGTAATACAGTATTAGACCGCTCTTTTACGATATTTGCTCCCCGCACATATTCCAAATTGACAGAACTGCCGGAATACTTCAGATTGCCATTAAAAAAGATATTTATTTCATTAGCCGGACTAAAGGTTATTTTCACCCGCCTCACAAATATGAAAACAAAGCATATAGATAATGCCCATGTAGCAAAGATGAAATAATGGATATATTCTATTCTGAAATAGAAGAAAGCCGGAATATATAGTATCCAGATAGGAGCAGCCATAAGAAGAATCTGCTTTATCGAATATGGTATCGCCCAAAACTTAAATTCTTTCACGGGATTGTGATCATATTAGATTTAATTTATCTATACAAGAAAGTTATCGCAAGTTAATTAATAATCCATCACAAAAACAAAATTACAGTATGAAATACACGAACAAATTAGCCGGACGCATCGTAGAAATGATAGAACAGGACTTGTGTAGCATTTCCGAAATATGTAAATCACTAAAGATCAGCCGTAAGACATTTTATAAATGGAAAAAGGCAAAACCCGAGTTCGGCGAAGCAGTAGAAGAAGCCATCGACCACCGCGAAGATGTAATGATAGCCTCGGCACGCATCGGGTTGAAACAATTGCTGGAAGGCTATGTGCAGAAGAAAGAAAAGATCACCTATGTCCCCGATAAAAACAATTCGGCGGAAGAAGTAGAAAAATGCCGTGTGGTGGAAAAGAAATTCTGTCCGCCAAGCATCCGCGCTATAAAGTATGTACTCGACCGTGAGGAAAGAAAAAAAGACAAAGACCAGTTACTGGCCTCGCAGCGCCGTCCGCTGGTCATCGAAGTACAGGACGAGGAAACTAAGCGGCAACTGATGATATTACAGGAGAATGACTTTTGTTCGGGCGGTTCGCTCAATCGGGAGGTAGTGGCGGCCGTAGACAGTAAACTGGAAGAAGAACGGAAAGTGAAAAGTGAAGAATTAAAAAATGAACAGGATAAATTGCAGGTGCAGCCGATTGCCGCTCAGGTGCAAAAGCCCAAACCGAATCCTTATCCGTTTCTGCCTCCGGGATATACATCGAGAACAGATTGAGGGAGAGAAAGTAGTAGGTAATAAGTGAAGAACGAAAAATTACACGAGATACAAGTTGTTGGCTGTTCACCGACGAGATGCTTCGCTCTGCTCAACAAGCTAATTATTAATTATTCATTCTTAATTATTAATTGTTTTCAGTGTTACCTTTGTCACCTTTTGGGTATAACTGTAGGGGCGGAATATTTTCCGCCCGAAATGGAAAAAGGTCTGTGGGCGGAAAATATTCCGCCCCTACAAAAACCATAAAACCTGTTACCTTTGTTACTTTTTCACAACAATATACCGCATTCATGCGTTCCCTATTAAAAGAACAAACTATCTTTGTCAATATTTTGGATATTATATGATTGAAAAAATAACGAATTTTGTAAAAAGGGTTATCCGTTTTCTTTCCTACGACATCTGGCGAATCAATAAGAAAGACAGGTCGTCACGGAAAATAGGATTCTACAATATAATCAAATCTTTTATTCTGGCTATCCGTAATATCGACGGGGCGCAACTTTTCACGCGTGCATCGGCCCTTACTTACAGCACCCTGTTGTCTATAGTGCCATTGCTTGCTGTATTGTTTGCCATAGCCCGCGGGTTCGGGTTTCAGAATATAGTAAAGAGCCAGTTGTTCAGTTACTTTGCCGGACAGGAAGAACTATTGAATAAGGCTACTGCATTTATAGATAAGTCTATCGAATATGCTCAGGGTGGTGTATTTCTGGGCATTGGTGTGATATTGTTGCTGTATACGGTTATCAACCTGTTATCTAACATTGAGGACAACTTCAACAAGATGTGGCAGGTAAAAACAGGACGGTCATATTTCCGTATGTTTACCGACTACCTGGCCCTTATAATAATCGCCCCTGTATTCCTGATCTGTAATGCCGGTATCACGATTTTGCTGAATTCGACGGCCGAACAGCAATATCTGCTGGGGTTGGTAATAAGTCCGATGATGAAGGTCATTCCATTCCTGATTACAATCCTATTGTTTACAATATTATATATCTATATACCCAATACCAAGGTGAAGTTTACCAGCGCCCTGTTTGGTGGTATTTTCACAGGTATTGCCTTTCAGGTATTTCAGATGTTATATATCAGCGGGCAGATATGGATATCGAAGTACAATGCCATTTACGGTAGTTTTGCCGCCTTGCCGTTATTATTGCTATGGCTGCAGCTCACATGGTTCTTCGTTTTATTCGGAGTACAGTTATCCTTTGCCTATCAGAACGTGAATAAATTCAGTTTCGAACACGAAACATCGAATATAAGCCGCAGATACAAAGATTTTGTCCTGCTACTGATAATGACACTTATAGTTAAACGTTTCGAAAAAGGCCATACGCCTTACACTGCGGACGAACTGTCGGAATATTACAAAATACCGACCAAGCTGACCAACGATAGCCTTTTCTATCTGCAAGAAATAGGCCTTATCGTAGAAACCCCGTCGGCAAACACTCTTGTCCCCGCTTATATCCCCGCAATAGATATTAACCAGATAACGGTGTGCTACCTCTTCGAAAAAATAGACCTGCATGGCTCGGAAGACTTCGTTATCGATACCGATATATTATTTCGCAGCGAATGGGAGACTATACTATCCATGCGGGAAGCAGAAAGCAATAGTTGCAGTAATAAATTATTGAAAGATTTGTAAATAATGTATCAGAACACTGCAACTAGATGAAATCAGGCATACAAAATCTAACGGAAGGGAAAATATTTTCTACCCTGATACGTCTTGCGCTCCCTCTGATGGGCACAAGTTTCCTGCAAATGGCTTATACACTGATGGCTATGTCGTGGGTGGGACGACTGGGGACTGTATCGCATCCCGAAATCGCTACTAAGTCGGAGGCAGCAATAGGCGCCATAGGTATGCTCCTGTGGCTGACTGCATCGGTCGCTTATCTGGCTATGATAGGTTCGGAAGTGGCTGTCGGCCAATCCATAGGCGCTAAGAAGATGAAGCGTGCCGCCATCTATGCCTCCCATTCTACCACTACCTCGATAATACTGGGTGTGATATGGATTGCCATCTTATTTATATTTGCCAATCAGATACTATCTTTCTTTGAATTGGAAGCCGATATTACGGAAGATGCAGTACTCTATCTTCGCATACTTACTATGAGCCTTCCATTTCAGTTCTTGTCCTACAATTTTACCGGGATATACAATGGGGCGGGACGTAGTGTTGTGCCTTTCCGAAACAATGCTGCGGGTCTTGTCCTGAATATGATTCTCGACCCTATACTTATGTTCTGGATGGGAATGGGACTGCATGGGGCAGCTATAGGTACAGTTGTAGCACAGTTGTTCGTATTCTCGCTATTCTTCTATCAGATAAAATTCGGAAGCCGGATTCTGGGCAACTTCTCTTTCTTTATAAAGCCTAAAGCGATCTATCTGAAACGTATATTCTTCCTTGGGGCGCCTGTGTCTATTATGAATTCGCTCTATGCCATTATCAATATGAATCTGGCGCGGGTGGCATCTATTCATGGCGGGCACCTGGGACTGATGACCCAAACCACAGGCGGGCAGATAGAAGCTGTGACATGGAATACGTCGCAGGGATTTTCTACAGCTCTCAGTGCTTTTGTGGCTCAGAACTATGCCGCTAATAAGCTCGAAAGAGGCAAGAAAGCCTATTACTATACTATACGGGTAATGCTTACGCTGGGTATTGTTGTGAGTATCTGCTTTGTCCTTTTCGGAGCGCAGATATTCGGTATCATCGTCCCCGAAGAGAATGCGATGAAAGCAGGGGCACAGTATCTGTTCGTAATGGGACTGGTTCAGATATTTATGATGTTTGAGCTTACCACACAGGGAATGTTCAACGGGATCGGACGCACCATAGAACCCGCCATTATCAGTATTACATTCAATGCGCTGCGTATTCCGCTAGCCTACTATCTGGCGGCGCAAATGGGTATAACGGGTGTCTGGTGGGCAATTGCTATTTCCACCATTTGCAAAGGGATCATATTACCTACATGGTTTGCAATTGTTTACAGAAGGATAAAGAAAAAGAAGCCTAAGGTCAGTTAGCAGTCAACAGTAATCAGTTAACAGTCAGACAGCTTCCGATTCTTCATTCTTTGTTTTACACTTGCACCTTATCTATATATTTGTTGAGGGTTATGTTTCAACAAGCGTTCTTTGGCAGCCATTTCATATTTAGTACCGGGACGTCCGTAATTGCAAAAAGGATAGATACTGATTCCTCCACGTGGGGTAAAGATACCTACCACTTCAATGTATTTCGGGTTCATCAGATTTACAAGGTCCTTCATTATGATGTTTACACAATCTTCGTGAAAAGCCCCATGATTGCGAAAGCTAAACATATATAATTTAAGACTTTTACTTTCCACCATTTTTACATCAGGGATATAATTGATGTGGATAGTTGCAAAATCGGGTTGTCCGGTAATCGGGCATAAACTTGTAAATTCGGGACAATTGAATGTTACCCAGTAATCGTTTCCCTGATGTTTGTTTTCGAATGCTTCCAGTACTTCAGGAGCATAATCATCTTTGTACTCTGTTTTAGCGCCGAGATGGCTCAATCCTTCTATTCCCATTATTCTTTTATTTTTAAATAATTTTCTAAACCTTGCTTACGAAGCTTACAGGCGGGACAATGTCCACAACCATCAGCTATAATACCATTGTAACAGGTCAGGGTTTGAGTGCGCACAACATCGAAAACGCCCAATTGGTCGGCTAACTGCCATACAGCAGTCTTGTCTCGCCACATCAACGGTGTATGAATCTGGAAATGCTCATCCATCGCCAGATTGATCGAAGCATTTGCCGATAGTATAAACGTATCCCTGCAATCGGGATAACCGCTGTAATCGGCTTCGGATACACCTGTCACAATGTGACGGATACCGTGCGAACGGGCTATGACAGCTGCGAAAGTCAGAAACAAGAGATTACGTCCCGGAACAAATGTATTCGGGTACGAATCGGTCGGTTTTTCCTGATCCATTACAATATCACTTGTCAAAGAGTTTACAGACAACTGGCTGATAATGGATGCATCCAACAACTGGAAGGGCACACCTGCATGTCCGGCAATTGACTGTGCCACCTCTACCTCTTTAGAGTGGCGTTGACCGTAAGTAAAGCATAGAGTGCGAACGGAAGAAAAGTTTTTAATTGCCCAGTAAAGGCATGTTGTAGAGTCCTGTCCACCTGAGAACAAGACCAATGCTGGTTCTTTTTTATTCATTAATTCTTTGTTTTTTACGTGGTTGTTCCTAAGCTACACGGACAGGCGAAAGCCTTTCAATTACAAAAGTAGTAATTTTTAATAGGAATTAATTCAAAAAAAGGAAAGAAAGAATGATGTATCTGTATAAAACAGAAAGAGCTACAATAGATAACTGCAACTCTTTTGTAATCATTAATAGTCTATGCGCTTATTCTACTTCCAGCACATTTACCATCTGAGGTTCTACATCAGCTTTACCTTCGCCGTCTACCTGCTCTACTTTCTGGATGAATACATGTAAGAGGCCTTTCTCACGCCATAGTTCGGTATCGAAGGACGGTTCCCATGAACCAAGGGAAAAATCGGTCAAGTCTCTGATCTCCCATTTGTTCTTCTTTATGTCCTTACAAATGGCAATTGAGGCTCTTTCTCCCCTCTCTTCATCGCGGAAAAGCAGGCATAATTCGGTCGATTTACCTTTCACTTTTGCAACTACCTGCGGACGGGATATTGGGATACGTTTCGTCCCCACACCTTTCAGTGAAAATGGCGTTTTACGGAAACCAAGATTTAAGTTGTTCCATTTCTTACCTGTATAGTAAACAATATGGTATTGAGGAATATCTGAATTCTGTTCTCTCCAGTATGTCGCTATATAGGGATTACCTTTAGCATCGGTAACCATCGACGTCTGATTGATCAGCTCACTATTTTGTGGTATAGGGCAGGCTATTTCCGATTTTGCCGCAGTAATAGGCAAACTGTACTTTTCACCTCTCGAATTTTCCCATGACACACCTCCATCGGAAGACCTCGCATAACACAAGTCGTGATTGGTGGCAACATCGGCAGTTTCACGCCATACCCACGACAGGTGAATAGTCCCTCTATCGTCTATGCAGGATTGCCAATAAGCATTCCGCTGATTTTCACCATCAATAAAGTTCTTCTGTATTTGAGCCCAAGTCTTTGATTTCAGGTCATACCTGTTCATAACGAGGTTACCCCTACCCGATTGTCCGTCGCGATACATGAATATCAAATCTCCATTCGGCATTTTCAGAAACTCGGGATAGGTGACATTCGTTTCAAGGCTTCCGGTCATAGGCTGCTTATCTCCCAGTTCGAGGGAATAAGGTGTTACCCCTTTTGCATAACGCAACGGGTGCCCGTGATGATCCCATGAAACATGCAGATAACCATCTCCGTCAGCCATAATACTGATAGAATTGTGAGCATCGGATACATTACCTTTATATTGAGTCTTGCTTATAGTCCAGCTATCCTCTCCAATATTGCGTTTACCTAATGTAAGGAAACCGTCGGGATCGTAATAGGCTATAAACTGGACATTGTTATGGGTAACAAGCGAATTTTTGCGAAATACAGTCACATTCACAGAATTGTTTGACCAGCCCGGTGCTACAGGGATCAACTTCTGAGCATGAGCTGATAAGGAGAATAGTATAATACTTAATAATAGGTACTTCTTTATTTTCATGGTTATAATTTTCAGTCCGGCCTATTTGGATTTTTGATAAACGCGTACATAGTCGATTTCATAGGTCAAAGGAAAGGCATCATCATCCGGTGTGCCGCCATTTCCCCCGATAGCCAAATTTAGTAAAATATAATGAGGCTGCCTAAAAGGATTCTGATTTTGACCTATCGAGCCATTCTGAGTATCTTTGAGCAAAGTTTCGTTTACCATCACATCGTCTATATACAGACGGATGGCATCCTCATCCCAGTCCATACGCCAGATATGGAACTTATCTGCCCAAAAGGGGTCTTTATCTGTAAAGTTGGTGAATGGTATTATCTCCGAGTCCCATTTTGCATCGTATCTTTTATCTGTTCCCCATGCTGTATTGGCCAATATGTGAGGCTTGCCTCCTACCAGATAATATTCCATCAAGTCTATTTCTCCGTTCGACGGCCATTCCATAGAAGTACCCAGTGTCCAGATGGCAGGCCAGGAACCTGTTGCGGTGGGTATCTTCGCCCTGATTTCGAAACGTCCGTACCGGAATTCTTTTTTCCCTACCGTTTTTATGGAAGATGAAGTATAACCGGCATATTCACGGTTCCTCCTCCAATCGGAACTTCCCGATTCATAAGCAGGGTTCTTTACTTGCTCTCTCCTACCCTGTATATTGAGCACTCCGTTCTGACATACCGCATTGTCCGGCTGATACCATTGCAGTTCCTGATTCCTTACAAAGCCATTTTCGTAACTCCAGACATTGGCATCAGGCTTACCATCTTTGTCGAACTCATCGTTCCAGACAAGATCCCAGCCTTGTATATCTTTGGGAATAGTATTGTCTGCATTTATATGATCGAAGATATTCAGGTTCCATTCATCCATCCATTTCAATACAGGCATACCGTTTTCGAAGAGTATCGGAAGCCAGATATATCTCCCGTCGATAGGGTCCTTAGGAGTCCATCTGTCTCCCATAAAAATAAAGGCGTCTTTCTTTCCGGCAACCGGCAATATATAGGTACTCTGCGAATGGAATGTAAGTTCCGCATCTTTCCCTACACAGGGATTCGGATGCAATGTCCATGGTCCCCAGATATTATCGGCTGTGAGCAAACGGGCAGCATTCGGCGCCCAGCCTGTACATCCTGATGTTATCATAAAATAGAGTCCATCTTTCTTGAACACAGCCGGGGCTTCGTTATGACCACCCGGTTCTATACGGATGTATTTTCCCGTATAACCTAAGTAATCGTCTGTAAGTTCGGCTATCTGAAGAGTAAGGTTTTCTTCTGATGCATAGATATGATAGGCCTTTCCGTCATCATCTACATATAAAGTCATATCACGGGACATTTGCCCTCCGGCAAAATCGCGACGAACGAATAATCCGTCATCCACAGCTTTATGCCAATCGGGTGTCCACCAGTCTTTAAAGTCGGTAGATTTTATTGCTGAAGTTTGCTGCTCCGCAGTCATATTCAAAGGCCATTTACCGGCATTCACTCTACTATTCTGAATAAATTGGTAGGGGCCTGTCGCATTATCACTTACAGCGATGCCGACATTGGCAGCGGCATAACCTTTGCCTTTGAGTTCGAGATGAAAATACATTATAAACTTTTTAGTATTCTCATTATATATAACTTTGGGACGTTCTATTATGCAGCCTTTTACGATAGGACTATTCCGATCCTCCGAAACAGGCAGAGCTACGCCCTCATTCTTCCAGTTATACAAGTCATCGGATGAGTAACATGTGACACCAACAAATGCAGAGTTGGACTTTCCTCCTTTGTGTTCTCCAAACCAATAGTACTTTCCATTGTGATAGAGAATACCTCCTCCATGTGCGTTGACATGAACACCCTTATCATCGGGCCAAAGCTGACCGGGACGGATAACCTGCTCTATCTTTTGTTGCGAAAAACAGGAAAGACCCGATAGCATTAATAGGCCTGTCAGTAAAAGACTATAAATACTTCTATATATATTTTTCATTATTATCGTCTTAAAACACCAAGATAGGAGATCTTTCGACAGAGCTCCTATCCTGGCAATCTATTTATTTACAATGAATCTTAATTTGTTTTATCTTCATCGGCTACAGCATCCTGCCATGAATCCCATTTAGGAGTTGCAGCATCATAACCATCATAACCGTAGTTCTGGCTAAGCTCTCCTTTATTATTCGCTGTAATTGCAGCATTCGGGATAGGCCACAGGAAGTTACATTTGTCCATCTGATAATTGAATGTATTAGGGCGAACACTTCTTGGCCCCTGATTATACATACCATATCGAGTTACCCTCTTATACCAGTAACTACCACCATTCAAGTCTGTACCGGATTCTTTATATAATGTATTTACATCATAAGTACTACCCCACTCATCAGGTTTTCCGCTCAGGGCAAGGCAATACGAAACACGTTTCAATTCCACATTGCGCCATTCTTCGAGATATAACTCACGAGCGCGTTCATCCATAATGTCACCGATAGTCACTGTTGTGTATAATTCGGTACATTTCGCTCTCTTCCTCACTTCGTTTACATCTGACGCTGCACCTGCAGGATCACCAAGATAGAACTTCGCTTCTGCTCTAAGTAGATATGCTTCTGCCAAGCGGTATAAGTACCAGTCAGCAATACCTCCGTTACTTGCACCATTGAACTGGTTAGCACCCTGATTGGCTTCTGCCACTACATCGTTCAAATAAATTTTGTATTGAGGCCAGTCGAACCAAACACGAAGGGAGTCTGTACATAATAACTCTCCTGTATCCGGATGCTTGAACATAAGATTTTCACCAAACCATGTAGATGATGGATCATTATATTTAATAGAGTCCATTCTTCCCCAGTTACCAACCGTACTGTTATGACGCAAATCACCTTTATCATCTACACCATTTACTTTCCACACTCCGTTGGAAGCAAACCAAGTCAGACGCCATGTGGCAATACCACGTCCAATAGATCTGATATAATCATAATTAGCTCGGTAATTTGTATTATTACGGGCATAATTCACTACTGCTTGTTTTCCATCAGGCGTTTTCAAGTCTGATCCACTCGTGTAGCTAGGGCCGAAAATACGCATTGTAAGGAATTCGATCATCGACTCGGCAGTTGCGCCACGATTTACCATACCCATTATCACTTCTTTGTTAGTACCGGCAAGCTTATTTTCAGGGCGGTGCAGATCCCATATTACATTACGGGTCACTTTCCATGTTTGAGGAGAATAAGTATCTACAAAAGAACCGAAATTATCCTGCATCAATGAGTAGCCGGAGCTGTTAATCAAGATATCTGCCTGGTCTTTCGCTTTTTGAAACTGTCCTGTAGCCAGATAACATTTGATAAGTAACATACGGCAAGCACCTTTATTTACCATCCCTTTATATGTCATTTCACTTTGATCAGGCACCCATTCCACAGCAAATTCCATATCCTTTGTTATCATATCCAGAATTGCTTCTTTCTTTGTAGAACGATAATTCTGTTTAGGCACTGAAAGGATTTTAGTTACCAATGGTACATCGCCAAATTGGAAAACTAAAGACAAATAGCGGAACGAACGGTGGAAGTATGATCTGCCGATATAGGCATTTTTGGTTGCATCGCTCAATCCCTGTACATTATTGATAAAGGAAGTAATGGTATTTGCATATTTTATACCATTATAGGTCTCGTCCCAAAAGTAACTTCTCCAGTCACCGGCATCGTATCCGGCACCACTTGTAGGTGTCATCTGATTAGCGACATCAGAAAATAGTGCCGAGTCATCAGTCTTACTGGCTACGGATAGTTCTGAAAATAAGTATTCTGTACCGATTGGCACGGATATATTTCTGTTCTCGTAGCTTGTCCAATAGGAACGAAGGTGACGATCGGCCTGAGCCAATACTGCCTGCATCCCCGATTCAGTTGTAAATGTAATCTCCGGCTCGTAAAACGACAGTGGATCAGGCTCCAAAAAATCATCGGAACAACTGCCTAAAAATAACGAACTGCACATTGCGGTTACCAGCCCTATTGCCGATAATCTGTTCTTCATATTCTTATATATCTTTTTCATGTTTTATTACAATTTAGAAGGTTAAGTTTAAACCAAGCGAATAAATGCGGGATGCCAAACCTCCATTGTTGTTGGCTCCTGTTTCAGGATCACCATATTCCCAGTCTTTTTTCCATACGGCTACATTGCGAACCGAACCAAAGATTTTCACATTCTGCACGTCGAACCTTTGCAGCCACGCTTTAGGCAATGTATAGCCTACCGATATATTTTCGAGACGGATAAACGAGCGGTCGTGAAGTCTACCGGCTGTAACCGCACCTGTAGGCCCTTGTGCATTTAAGCGTCCATATTTATTCGTCGGATTATCTATTGTCCAGTATTCTTTAGCATATGTATTCAATCCATTAGTGATTAACGAACCGGCATTATCCTGATTCAAATAATATGTTTCAAGCGACTTATGCCCCATATAAGAATATATGCTGAATGACAGGCTCAGGTTCTTCCATAAAGTAAAATCATTACGGATTGACCAATGAATAGGAGGAGATGTTTTTCCTAAGAATTGTTTATCATTATCATTATATACCGGTGTAATAGAGCCATCGGCATTTACTTTATCATCGGCAGTATAAGAATTTTCCACTTTAGGGTCGCCGGGTTTCTGTCCATATCTGGCTGCTTCTTCAACTTCATTTGCCTGCCAGATTCCAGTTACTTTATAATCCCAGATTGTACCGATAGCCTGCCCGATAAACCAACCGTTTGTTTTATCGTCCATTTCTTTTGTCCCTACAACTTTTCCTGAAGCATCAAGGACATCTTCATATTGATAATAGAGATGCTTGATTTCATTCTTGTTATAAGAAAAGCCAAAGGTTGTTCTCCATTCAAAATTGTCATTCTTCATGTTAAGAGAGTTTACAGCAAACTCCACACCTCTGTTCTGCACCTCACCCAGATTGGTACCTATACCTGTAAATCCTGTAAATCCGGGCAGACGCTGAGTCATTATCATATCGTGCGTAGTCATTGTATAATACTCAAGGTTACCAGAGATGCGATCATTTAGGAAACCATAATCCAATCCGAAGTTCCATGCCTCTGTCTTTTCCCACTGCAGATTTGGATTAGCCATACGATCGATACGTAAATAGTTCATGTTGACCAAATTACCGGAAGCATCCAAATATCCTTGTTTTTTGTCTGTCACAAGATTGGCTATTGATATATATGGATTTTCAAGCTGGCGATTACCATTTTTACCCCACGAGGCACGTAGTTTTCCGGTGCTCATTGGTTTCCATTTGAAAAAGTCTTCATTCACAAATGACCAGGCAAGTGCTACTGAAGGGAAAGTGGCATGAGGATAATTCTGTCCGAATGCAGAGTATCCATCGCGGCGAACCGAAGTTGTTAGCATATACTTGTCATCATACGAATAGAATAAACGAGCTAAGAGAGCATCTGCCGTATAATGCGTATCTTCTGACGAATAAGAACTTTTTGTTTTATCACCGTCCTTTGTATTATGGAAGCCCAATGCATCTGATGGTAAAATATTGCGTGCTTCTATTCTGTCTTTCCAATATCTTTGTTCTTCAGCTTCCTGAACCAGAGTAAGATTTACTTTATGTTTTTGAGCAAAAGTGTAGTCCCAATTGATTGTATTGTTAATAGACCAGTCGAAGCGTTTTGCCTGCTCACGATTTACCAGACCACCGGTACTTACCCAATCAGGATGTTGAGAAGACTCGAAGTAGCGATCGAAGAAATACTGATAACGAGGTGCACCATTAAAGGAATAAGTAATATTGAAAGGTAATTTCACTTTTGCAGTAAAAATACTGTTCAATACCTGATAGCCTTTTTCCAACTCCATATACTGACGGTTGTAGTCATAGTTCCATCCATAATTCTGACTCGCTCCCATAGGGCGATACACTAAGTTGCCATCACTGTCGCGGTAAGATGCGTATGGGCTAAGACGCACCTGATTGGCATCCCAGTAATTATGACCTAGTCCCGGCTGAATATCGCCATCGCTACGATCCTGG
Source organism: uncultured Dysgonomonas sp. (assembly GCF_900079725.1). Classification (NCBI taxonomy): domain Bacteria; kingdom Pseudomonadati; phylum Bacteroidota; class Bacteroidia; order Bacteroidales; family Dysgonomonadaceae; genus Dysgonomonas; species uncultured Dysgonomonas sp. The sequence continues at coordinate 3,592,420 of NZ_LT599032.1, read as the reverse complement.
AAATTTACATTCGCGCTTATTTCCAGCCATTTGGTTACTGTTCCTGTAAGCTTCAGATTGGCGCGGACAGATTGATACTCATTACCAACAACAGCTCCTTCATTTTTAAGGTAACCAAGAGACATATAATAATTCATCCGTTCACTGGCTCCCGACACGCTCGCATTATAATCCTGATTGATACCCGTACGGAAAGTATGGTCGTACCAGTCGAAGGTATTTCCATCGATATAGTTCTGAAGCACAATATCACTCAAGTTTAAGCGCCTGCCGTATATACTGGCATCGGATTCACCCGTTGCATTGGTCGTATATCCGCGCCAGGTATCGAGCGAAACACCATATTGGGCTAAATTTTTAGGATTATCATAATATCCATATTTTCCTTTAGTAGTACCTGTCTGATAAGCTTCATAGTTACCCGTTTCGGAATTTACGCCATAAGTACCGGTTTTGTACCAGTCTTCCCGGTATTGCATATAACCATCAGGACTAAACACCTTACGGTAATCGCTCTTGGTAGTAACACCGAAGTTTGCACTTACGTTTACTACAGGCTTACCCATCTGCCCTTTTTTGGTAGTGATGATAATAACTCCACTTGCAGCTCTTGCTCCATATACGGAAGCCGCCGAAGCATCTTTCAATACATCGATCTGTCCTATATCATCTGGGTTGATTTCCGATAATTCACCATAGAACATCATTCCGTCGAGGATAATCAATGGGTCATTGTGCCCACCTCCGGTAGTTACCGAACGCTGACCACGTATCTGCATAGAACCTCCACCTTTGGCATCGGCACTATAGCCGACTGACAGACCTGGGGTTCCACGAAGAATGTCCTGAACTGTCTTTGGATTTTCGTTCGCCAGTCTGTCAGGACGAACCTGTACGATAGAACCTGTCAGGTCTTTCTTTCGCATTGTCCCGTAACCGATAACTACGACCTCATCCAACATCTTGGAATCTTCTTCCAGCTTTATTAGAAAACTCGTTTGATTTTCAACATTTACTTCCTGTTTGATATACCCTACATAAGATATTACAAGTGTAGAATTAGCCGCAGCCGGCAGTGTAAATTTCCCGTCGATATCGGTTACAGTACCTACAGTCGTGCCTTTGACCACGACAGATACGCCGATAAGGGCTTCACCTGTATTTGCATCAGATACTGTACCTTGCACCGTTCTATTTTGAGCAAATATTCCGGATGAAAAGGTTATTAATGCAAACAACAAGAAAAATGAGAAGAAAGATTTTGGTATTGCCTTTCCGCATACCTCACTTTGCTTTTTTAAATAAGTATATTTTCCCATAGTAATTAAGTAATTAAATAAGTAATAGGTTAGTTTTTTCTCTTACGATTGATCTGCTATAGTATTCATATGAAACCAGTATGACTAAAAAAATACAGGAAACCCCTATTCCGGATATTTTTCCCTATCCGGAATAAGAGTTTCCTGTATCAAATAATATAATAAGATGTGATAATCCTGAGAAGAATTGTTGCTCCGGACTATAAATTCGTTTATTTTTATTATATTCTCTCTCTCTCTCTCTCTCTCTCTCTCTCTCTCTCTCTCTCTCTCTCTCTCTCTCTAGCAAAACACAGTTAATATCCAAATTTTCAGAAGAAAAAATGGGATAATTTGTTGTTATATTTTTGGTTTTACAATACATAAAATCAGAATTGTGTTTTACATTAAGAGTATTATTAATTTATGGTATTTTCTGAATTCTAAACAGAATATCGTAATTCATCCGGCTTTAATCAGACTGGACTTTTGTTGTGAATTATTTTTCCCATGGTGGTTTAGATAATAGTTAAGTAAGCAATAGCAAAATTGATAATTAATAAAGGTTTCCATAAGGGTAATTTCATTCAAAAAGGATGAAATTTGGTTCTTTTCTACATTTTTAATCCCTTATTGCATGGTCTTTAGGGAATGATTGTCCGCTCCATGCTTTCTTTTCTGTCCAGTCCTGAGCCGGGGAAGTCCAGAAAGAATGGCTGGCCGGCAAACCCAGAGGAAGAAATACTTCTGTCGTCAGATATAAACTTCCATTATTGGTATACCAATCGGCCAAATCGGGTTGATGTCCCGCAAAACCCAACTGCAAGAAACCTCCCTTATTGAAGTTTCCTTCCATAGAGAACATACGCTTCATAACACATGTTAACGCATTACGCACTTGACCCTCAGGTAACTCTTCCGGCAAATATTCTTTCCATGACAATAAAGCCAGTGGTTGAAACGCACCCATACGGTAAGTCATAGAGCGGCCAAACGCAGGGAATGTAGCTTCTGGCGAAATAAAACGTTCGAGTATGATGCCAAAACGTTGCATGCGTTTTTTTGCCGTGTCGAGATTCTTTTGCACTACAGCCAGATTCTTGTCGCGCAACCTGATCTGACGGTCAACAAGTACTTCCAGTACCTGTACATACATAGGCTGGATTACAAAACTGTTGTAATAGTCGAATGCAAAATGTGAGCCATCCGAGTACCAGCCATCTCCCACATACCATTCTTCAATCTTGCGTATAGCACTGTGGATACGGTACATATCGCATTGCGCATCTACCGAGAGTAAGAATGATTCTACCATTGCCGAAAACAAAAGCCAGTTTGTATAAGGAGGGTCGATACGGCGCAATTGCTGAAATTCTTCAATATATCTTTTCTTCGTCAAGTCATCCAAAGGCTCCCATAGCTGCTTAGGTGCACGCAAAAAACTGGAAGCGATATATGCAGCATCTACCAATGGTTGTCCTTCATTGCGCCACAATAGATAATCCGGGCTGGCAGGATCTACAGCCTGCGCATAACTTTTAAGCGCCCATTCGCGTAATTGTTTCCGCTGCTTACCTTCAGCAGTATCATCATCCGGCAAGCTAAGCCATGGCGCCAATCCGGACATCAGACGACCAAAGCATTCCATGTATGAAACACGTTTGTCGCGCCCATCCCATGTAGGGCTTAATTCCAGTTCCATATTCTTAGACAACTCACCTTTGCTCATATTACTAAGAACAGGCGAGGCTATTTTGTAAAGCATATCTGTCCAGTAAGTACGGTCATTTGGCACCTCTTCTTTCCGATTCATATTTGCATATGATGGTAAAGAAAAGAGGATTGTAAGTATCAGTAGTGTATATATTTTGTTTTTCATAAGTATAAAATTTATTTTAAGTATTTGGCCATCTCTGTAGCAGCCAGAAGGAATGCCCCTACTCCGAAATCGGCTGTTGTATCAGGCCCTACATTTTTATGCTGGTCGGCCCTTTCACCTATAGGTTGTACATATCCTATCGAGCCATTAGGTTGCAAAGCTGTTTCTGTCAGATATTTCCAACTCTGATCAATTATCGGTTTATAAGTATTCTCATCCAATATTTTATTGTTCACTCCCCATAGAAAACCATAGGCAAAAAATGCTGTTCCACTGGTTTCATATCCAGGCGCTTGTTCCTGATCAAGCATGCTACGGCTCCAGAAACCTTCTTTCTGCTGACAGGCAGCTATAGCCTTTGCCATATCTTGATAGATCTGTATATATTCGCCTCTGTGCGGATTGTCGTGCGGTAAGTCTGCCAGCACTCTGGGGATAGCTGCAAAAACCCATCCGTTACCCCTTGCCCAAAAATCTTTCAATCCTTTGTTTGTCTTATGCTTCGGAAAGATATATTTGGCATCACGGTAAAACAGGGAGCTTTCTTTGTCATACATTAAGTCGCGGGCATATGCAAAATATTCGTATAACTTATCCAGATATTGCTGATCTCCCGTTATCTTATATAGCCGTGTCATCACAGGCATTACCATATACAATCCGTCGGCCCACCACCAGTAATCTACATGAGGTGTAGACATCTGGTATTTCATCACTTCTTTAGCACGGGCTATTTTCATCTCATCTTTTACTTCATCCAGATTATATAAATCTATGTACACCTGAAAACAAGTCTGAAAGTCTCCGAACAGTACATACTCATCCGTTTCTCCGTAAGAGTATTTCCATTCCGGTTTATTATCGGATTTTGCACCCTTCCATTCATTTTTCTCCGACCATGCTTTTGAATACGCTTTATATTCTTCTATACCGGTGATTTCATAGGCAGCCATATTTCCTGTATGGTATGCCGCCCTGTGCCAGAAAGAATTTTCATGCCCGGGATGAGTAGACTGCCAATGATTGTTTACTTTCTTGATTAATTCTACGACTTCCGTTTTAGTCATTGTATTGTCAGAAGTACTCTCATTTATTTTATTGGCATTCCCCACGCATGATGCATATATAAAAAAGAATGGCAACAAGAGGTATAGTTTTCTTTTCATGGTGTAATTATATACTTAGATTTTTCACACATTTCATTAGTACAAAAGTGTCTAAGAATATTCTAACTAAGAGGATTCAATTAGGTCAAAAAGGGGGGATATTTGGTTCAGAATTAAAAATCACCCATAAAAAAACCTTGCCTGAAAAGAATTTCGGGCAAGGTCTGTTATCTATTACTCTAATCTATTTATTTCAGAACGCTGATTGTATAGCTATATGTGTATTCTTTATCAAAGAATCTGTATGGTGACAGCGGACTTGCACCCCATGAATTCAATCCGGCTACTCCACGCTGGAATAAATCGACACACAATACAGTCTCGTTACGCGGTAGAATATCGGAAGCATGTTGTTGTTTCTTGGTCATGCCCGGATCCAGATCTTCCGGCTTGTTGTTGGTCGCACTTACCGATAGCGGCTGCGCACCCGTAACTTTAATACCTTTACCATCTTTATTCTTCAATGTCAGCCAACGAACATCTGTCTTATTTCCTGTCTCTTGCGGACGGTAATATGCAAAGGCCTGTTCTTCAACCTTGCCATTCCAGACACCCATGAATGTATCGTGGTTACGGTCTATATAATTTTCCCACGGCCCACGTCCATACCATGTAAAGTCATCCACTTGCTTAGGTAGAGTCATAATCATGCCAAAACGCACCATTTCGGGAAGATCGTCTGCCAAAGCTTTATAATTAGCCGTTGTAGTAAGGCTTCCATCTTTATTTACGGTATATATCAAATCCACTTTTGCTTCAATACCTTTCAGCTTAGCTTCGTAATTAACTGTAATACCGCCATTAACCTCTTGCGACCCTTTGAACGTATATATAATATTATGTCCGGCAGCATCCCACAAACGAAGGTTGTACTGTACCCATTCACCGAAATCGTTATCGGTAGGAGCACGCCAGAAGTTCAAACGAGGAAGTTCGTTGAATACTTTCTTTCCGTCATTAGTCATAGAGAGCAAGCTGCGGCCGTCCTTAGAAGAGAATTCATAAGCCAGAGGTCCCGATGTTACGATGATTTTATCGTCTTTCTTATCTATAGACAACGATCCCGAAGCATCAGACGACTTAGCAAAATAATTATTCGAAGCAAAAGCAAATTCACCTTTAGCTACTTCAAATCCGGCTTTAATAAAAGGAGTATCTTCTTTGCTATATGCAAATAACTGAAGATAGTATTCTGTTCCGGCTTCTGCAGTTATCGCAGGGATGCTCAGTTTTAAATCTTTACGTGTATCGGCAGGTACAACGATATCGAATGTTCCCTCTCCTGCATTTTCTCCATTTTTCAGCAATACCCATTTATACGTATAATTCTTATTGGTAAGGTCGGTAAATTTGAAATCGTTGATTATGGTGATTACTCCATTATCTAAATCTTTAGCTTCGAATAAGATATTCTGATATACTTTCTTGACAATGTGGGTATGTGGTATATAGTTCTGATCGGGACTGATAATACCATCTGCCACAAAGTTACCGTCGTTCATCTTATTGTATCCTTTCAGATCGCCACCGTATGCCCAATAGAAACGATCCTGCTCATCCTTAGCCGGATATCCGTGATTGTACCATTCCCAGATAAAACCACCCTGCATATTTTTGCTTGAACGCATCAAATCCCAATATTCCTGAAAGTTACCCATACTATTACCCATTGCATGCGCATACTCGCACATGATATACGGACGACCCAAATCTTTGGCTGCGTCTCGCTTCATATTTTCCCAAGATGGGTACATATGGCATATAATATCAGTATTGCGATCTTTCTGATATGCTTGTTCATATTGTACCGGACGGCTGTTATCCCTGGCTTTAGCCCAATCATACATATCGAAGAACGCTTTGCCGTTGCTGGCTTCGTTTCCTAGCGACCAGAAGATTACCGAAGCATGATTCTTGTCTCGTTCTACTGCACGGATGATACGATCCATATGTGTGGCATGCCATTCGGGGAAGTTCGATACATTATCCGGCCCATAACCCAGACCATGTGATTCTAGATTAGCTTCGTCCACCAGATAAATACCATACTCATCGCAAAGCTTGTACCAAAGCGGTTGTTGCGGATAATGGGATGTGCGCACTGCATTTATATTCAGTTCTTTCATCAGTTGCAGGTTACGCATCATTTCTTTGTGGGTAACGACCTGTCCCGTATTTGTGTTGAACTCATGCAGATTCACTCCTTTAAAGAACACTTTTTTACCGTTGACAAAAAGTTGTCCGTCTTTTATTTCAATCTTACGGAATCCTATTTTGTGTGAAGTTGCCTCCACCACATTGCCTTTACTATCCTTCAATGTAATCAGCATAGTATAAAGGTTCGGTGTTTCGGCTGTCCATTTCAACGGATTTGATACATTTCCTGAGAATAAAAGGTCGCTAGTATTCTCTGCCGGAATAGTTGCTTTCTGCGATTTTGCAAATACCTTTTTGCCGGCGTTATCAACGATTGTAACATCTACAGTCTGCGCTTGCGCTGTATTTGTATAGTTTTTCAATTTCACATCGACACTGAATACCCCATTCTTATAATTCTTATCCAAATCGGGATGCGCAAAGAAATCCCAGATGCGGGTTTGAGCAGTAGTATACAGATATACACTCCTATTGATCCCCCCCAGACGCCACATATCCTGATCTTCGATATACGATCCATCACTGAATTTATGTACTTCGCAAGCCAGTATATTTTTTCCTTTGCGTATGTATTTTGTTATATCGAATTCTGCCGGGCTTTTAGAATTTTCGGTATAACCTACTTTTTGCCCGTTTACCCATACATACATCGAATTTGTTCCTCCTTCGAAGTGAATGAACACTTTACGTCCATCCCAATTATCAGGGATATTAAATTCGTGACGGTAAGCTCCTGTCGGAGAATCTTCTCTATCTATATGGGGAGGATTCTTTGGAAAACCGAATCCGGTATTTACGTACATTGGTATACCATAACCGTTAAATTCCCAGTTACCCGGCACAGGCATGTTAACCCATTTGCTGGCATCGTAATTTTCTTTATAAAATCCTTCGGGAACCTCAGCAACCTTTGGCACCCAATAGAATTTCCACATGCCATCGAGCAACTGATAATAAGGCGAAGCCGCATAATCATCTGTCAATGCCAATTGATCGGATGGATAAGGTAGCGATGTCGCACGCGTTTCTTCCTTATTTACTGCAAAAACTTCCGGATTTTCCCAATCAGGGATGTTATTCTGGGCAAAAAGACCTGAGCACAGAAACACTGAAAGTAAAAAGAGTGTTTTTTTCATGTTTTAGCTTTTGATTGTTATATATAAGAGATTATCTTGCAATGCCACAAATATAGAGAAAGCCGGGGGTAGAGTCAAAGTTTACTTTGAGTAGCCGAGGCGCATCTTATATTCTACAAATATAATGAAAACAGAACCGCACGAAGGTATACAAATCATTCATATAGGGTAAAAATAGTTCCATTTTCTCAAAAAAAGCACTTTTAACTATTTATTGGTGTAAAAATAACAATTATTCTTTTTAATATTGTATTTACTAAAACCTAATACCGAAATTAAACATGTTTTACTGCTTAAAACGACACCGGCTATATTTATTATTATTTGCTTTTGTTTTTCTGAACATAGAGGCAAAACAAATATCCGTAAAGCCAATTCCTTTAATAAGCCAATTACCATCCAATTCTGTCCGCAGAATACATCAGGACAAAGAGGGCTTTATGTGGTTTGGTACACTAGACGGACTATGCAGATATGATGGATATCGCATACTGACCTTCCGTTCCAACCTGAACAACCCCAATTTAATCGCGAGCAATGATATTTCCTGTCTGGCTGAAGATAAAAACAACCGCTTGTGGATAGGAACACGCAGCGGGATAAACATTCTGGATAAAAAGACATATATAATTACGCCACTGGAAGATAAGGAAGTCCGGAATCAAAATATAGAAACAATTCTGGTCACATCCGACGGCCATATATGGGTAGGAACACGAAGTACTGTCTTATGCTATAATCCGGATTTAACACTAAAGAAGAAATACAATAATGAACTCCCATCTACAAACATCAATTCTATCTACGAAGCCCCCGACGGTACTCTGTGGGTAGCACTATGGAGGAATGGCATATACAGATACAATCCTAAAGATGATACATTCAAACATTATCCTCAGATTGGAAGCGGGAACAACCCCTTCAGAATATATCAGGATAACAGGAAGCAATATTGGGTTTGTACATGGGGCAATGGATTATATCTGTTCAATCCTGAGAAAGAAGGAGATGAGATGTATGTCCGGCAAGAGGTTTTCAACAAGGAAAGGCAACTGGCTGAAGATACATTTTTCAGCATTGTACAGGACGACAAATACGGATACGTCTGGGTGATGTCTATTTCAGGACTGCATGCTTTCGAATATGATAAGGATGGCAAACTAAAAAACATTGATGTATCTTACCTCTTCAAGGAATCTAATAATATATACAGCGAGATAATAAAAGACCGGACAGGCAACTTATGGATAGCAACATTTAGCGAAGGGGTGCTTACAATCAATTTCGACCGCCCTGTCATTAAAAACTACTCTATCTTATCTATCAAGGAACGAACAGGAATAACACCAAACATAACTGCTATCTATGGAGATGGAGATGGAGACATTTGGGTAAATCAGAACCGATGGGGCTTAGGGATATTCAATCCTGAAAAGAACAGCATACGTTTATATTCGGATTACCCCCAATTGAAAAATCTTCCGATACTGAGTAATGTTAGTTGCATCTCTCAGTTTCGCTCCATTCCGGAAGAAATATGGGTAGGGCCTGAAAACGAAGCAAGGATTTACTGTATGAAGAAGGATAAAGACAATATTATCATTTCCAGAAGTATCGACTTATCAACCATTGCTTCAGACGCAGGCAACCCCCGTATATTTTTCGAAGACCGGAATAATAATATCTGGATAGTAACCTCTACAGGTCTTCTTATTAAGCCGTATAATAAAGAAAATATAGAAGCGGTAAACTTTTCCCTCGGTACTATTTCGGGAATAACCGAAGACACAAGAGGTACGATCTGGATCAGTAGCAAAAACTCCGGAATATCTCAAATACCGATGACCGGAAACTATCAGGCCGGAAAGCTCCAGATAAAGAATTTCAACAAAGAAGGAAACAATCTGCCGAGCAATAACATAGAATCCATCTGTGCCGATATAAACGGTAAAGTATGGCTGGGTACCAAAGAGGGCAGTATCATTGCCTATGATCTCATCAGTCAGCAATTCAAAGATGTATCCGAATCGCTGAAGATGACCGGCGAAGCTATACTTAATATTGTCACCGACAACTTCGGGCACGTATGGGTATCTACCAATAAGCGTGTTACCGAGTACAATCCTGAAAACGGAGCCTCTAAGAATTATTCCGGTACCGACGGGGTTATTGTCAATTCATTCCTCATCAATTCTTATTTCAAGAATAAAGATGGTAAAATATTCTTTGGAGGAAATAAGGGGATTTCGGTATTTACTCCATCCGAAACTTTATCCGAACAAGCTAAACAAACCCGGACTTTCATTACTGATATAAAGATCAACAACTCTTCTGTTTTTCAGGGAAATAAGAATCTGCGATTCAACATAATTTCGCAATCCCTGACTTTCGAGCCTGACGATAAGAATATCGAGATTGATTTTTCATCCCTCGATTACACATTCCCTTCTAAGATACAGTACGCCTATAAGATGGAAGGAGTAGACGACGACTGGGTTTATACGGAAAATGACCGCCAGTTTGCAATATATAACCAACTCAGTAAAGGTTCGCATACATTCTATATCAAAGCCACAGATGAAAACAGGCTCTGGAGCAGCGAAGTCACACAACTTAAGATATATAAACGCCCTGCATTCTATGAAACATGGTGGGCATACACCATATACCTTATCTTATTACTCGCTGCGATCTACTGGACATACAGAATTATAAAGAACAGGATAAGGCTTCGCAATGAACTGAAAATAGCGCAGATAGAAAAAGATAAGTCCGAAGAGCTCACACAAACCAAGCTCCGTTACTTTACCAACATCTCGCATGATTTCCTCACGCCATTGACCATTATATCCTGCCTAATTGACGATGCGGAAATCACATACAAAAGTAAGATCACACAGTTCGACACGATGCGATCGAGCGTAAACCGTCTGAGACGGCTTTTACAGCAAGTGCTAGACTTCAGGAAAGTGGAAAGTGGAAATATGAAACTCAAGATATCACAGGGAGAGGTTGTTACATTTATACGGGATATATGTTATACTAATTTCCTTCCGCTGATGAAGAAAAAAGATATCGAGTTCTCTTTCAGTTCCCAGCCGAACCATATACAGGGATACTTCGATGCGGATAAGATAGATAAAGTAGTATTCAATATGTTATCCAATGCATATAAATACACCCCCCGAAACGGAAAGGTAGAAATAAGCCTGAACAAATACCAGAGGAACAATCACCCATACCTGCAAATAAGGATAAGTGATACCGGAGTAGGAATAGCCAAAGAAGACCAGGCGGATATATTCACCCGCTTCTATACCAACAAGATGACTGAAGCCAGCGACACAAACGGCATAGGGTTATCTCTTACGAAAGATCTTGTAGACCTGCATCACGGAACTATAAGTGTAGAAAGTGAAATAGATGTCGGAACTACATTCACAATAGATATCCCGATAGACAAAGAAAGCTATAACGATTCGGAGATGGGTAAATCGGATCAGGTCATTGTATATGAAAAGAATATAGACCTGATGTCATTGGATGAACCTTCCGGTGAGGATATAAATACAAGCAATCAGGAAATTAAAGAACGTACGACCGTATTACTGGTAGAGGACAACGAAGAATTACTGACCCTTATCGGCAATATACTGTCAAAACACTATCATGTACTCACTGCGCCCAATGGCGTGGAAGCATTGGACCGTGTGAAAGACAACAATATAGACATTGTAATCAGCGACGTCATGATGCCCCGTATGGACGGGTTGGAACTTTGCCGCAGATTGAAGAAAGATCTCGAAACCAGCCATATTCCAGTAATATTACTAACTGCCAAAAACAGCGCGGACGACCGCATAGAATGCTATAATGCCGGTGCGGACGGATATATATCTAAACCTTTTGAACTTAAAGTATTGGAAGCCCGCATCAATAATTTCCTTACAAACAAGAAGGACAAGCAAAAAGAATTCAAGACAGATGTGGAGATAAACATCTCTACGCTCGAATACCCGTCTATAGATGAGCAGTTCCTCAATAATGCAATAAAGATAATAGAGGAGCATCTGTCCGAACCCGAGTTCGATGTCAATACATTTGCCGAGCATCTCAACATGTCTAAGTCTTCCCTGTACCGTAAAATAAAGACGATGACTGGGCTTGCACCTATCGAGTTTATCCGCAATATCAGGCTGAAGCATGCCTGCCAGATGTTGAAGGACAAGTCCATATCCATATCCGAGGTCGCCTATTCGGTAGGCTTCTCAGACCCTAAGTACTTCACATCGTGCTTCAAACTGGAATTCAATCTAACGCCTAGCGATTTCCAACGAAATGCAGGGTAATAAACCAAAAGGCCGGAATAGCACGTAACCCAATCATGCTATCCGGCCTTTACCTTAAAAGCCTAAAAACCAGAAAAACCTATAGTATAATTTCAGATTTCAAAATTTCAAGTCATTGATTTTCATTATTTTGAAATCTTAAAACTTGACTTAAAAATCGGCGTAAGCCAAATCTTGAAATTTTATAACGTCGGGACTACCGCTTTGATACTGCCGTCCGCATTAAATTCCATTTTATCGATACATACTTCCCTGTGAAAACCTGCCGCATCGCCCATCTTTATCCCGTTCGGACGGTTGAAACGATGATATACGATATACCACTCATCCTTTCCCGGTATTTGCAGTACCGAATTATGACCCGTTCCATAAATACCTTTAGCTGCATCTTTTGCCAGGATCAGATTATTTTCGGGGATAGTGATAACTCCTGTAGGTGATGTGGAAGTACCATACCTTACCCGGTAATTTTCGCTCCGGGTATCGTCTTCCGACCAAAGGAAGTAATACGTCCCCTTTCTATAAAAGACCGAGATAGCCTCACGGAATGTCTTATCAGGGGTGCGTACCTGAACAGTTTCCTTCTTTACAGATACCATATCTTTGTTCAGTTCTGCCACAGCCATATATCCATTACCCCAATAGAGATAACTCTTGCCCGTCTTCGGATCGGTAAATACATCGGGGTCTATCTCCTGCCCGCCTTTCACCCCTTCCGGCCTGAAATCGATCAATGCTTTACCCGAATCTACAAACGGACCTGCCGGATCATCGGCAACAGCCACCCCGATCTTCTGCGCGGCAGTGAAATAATAGTAATATTTATATTTACCATCTACCTTCTTCTCCTCAATACACGGAGCCCATGCATTCCTGTTGGCCCACGAAACATCTTTTTTCAGGTCGAGTATTACACCTTCATCTTTCCAATCTTTCAGGTTGTCAGAAGAGAATGTCTTAAAGTAGTAACCACCCCAGCCATCGAATCCGTCGCTGGTAGGATAGATATAGTATTTCTTTGTTTTGTTAGAATATATAATATCAGGGTCGGCATAGTAGCCCGTAAGCACCGGATTATTTCCTATCGAGGGAAAACCTTCCGGCATGCCCCATTTAGCAGTCAATGCCTTTAGTTCGTGACGTGTCACAGGAATAACCGAACCATGGCGGGGATGGAAATCCATCGATATCTCATGGTCTATAATACTGAAATTCTCCAGATCAGTACTTTCACAGAACTGATATTTGCCTTTCATATATACGTCATACATCAATATATAAGTATCTGTATTTATCAGCCTGAACACACTTGAGCCTTCTACTGCATCGGTAGTCTGTTGCTTATAACCTTCATGCTCCGCCCATTTGCCGGAAGTCAGCGAGTTGGTCGTAGCCAGTTTTATACCATTGCCGTGTCCTTCAGTTTTGTAAAACATATAGAAAGTACCGTCTTTCAGGATAATATCCCCGTCTATACACGACTTTCCGTTCTCAGGAAAGAACAACTGTTTCGGTTCTCCCTCAAAATCGGTAAAGCCTGCATTTGCATAGGCATAATATATAATATCCTGTCCGTCGCCATGCTTCATAGACCAGTAAACCATATATTTCTTTGCTTCAGGATCATAAATGGTTTGCGGTGCCCATACCCGTTTCAGGTCTTCCTGTCCCGTATATTTATTTTGAATATTTACGATGTTCGACGACCAGTTTACCAGATCCGTCGACTTCAAAAGGATCATTGCCCGGTTCGAATCCCAGCCTTTCGACGATGTCATATCCGTCACCACCATATAAAAGGTCTTTCCATCCTCACATCTCAATATATGCGGATCGCGGACACCTCCTGTCGAACTGATTATTTTGGAATCAATTACCGGCTTATTGCCATTCAACGATTTATAATTATATCCATCCGCACTGATGGCAAAATGGATCGCCTCTTCTTCTACCTTATTTCCTGTAAAATAAGCAAACAGATAAGCTACATAGTCTTTTTCCACAGCTCCCGATTTGTACTCCTGAGCATAAGAGGGTATAAACAGAACTGAAATAAAAAGACAAATTAAAAATTTAGATTTCATGGTTTTCATTCGCGTAATAAAATGATGTTTTAATTCAAGTTCAAATATCTATAATATATCCCATAATCAGGGGTGAAAAATCGTTCAAATAAAGACTGTAAATAAGCTAATATAAAAAAAGGTAACACATGAAACAATTAATAATTAAGAATGAATAATTAATAATTTCCTTGTCATGCTGAGCAGAGCGAAGCATATAGTCAGCTCGCAGGCAGCAACTTGCATCTTATATCTCGTCTACTCGTATCTTGTATCTCGTATCCTGTTTACTTGTAACTGTTAAAAGGTAACAAAGGTAACAGGTTTTATGGTTTTTGTAGGGGCGGAATATTTTCCGCACACAGACCTTTTTCGATTTCGGGCGGAAAATATTCCGCCCCTACAGTTACACCAAAAAGGTAACAAAGGTAACACATGTTTCAGCTTTTAGCTGATAGCTATTAGCCGTTAGCTTTAGCTATCGCATAAGTGACTTTACAGTTAACAGCCATCAGTTAACAACTTGTATCTCGTGTCTTGTCTACTCGTATCTCATATAACTTTTTAAAACTTATTACTTTTTACCCTCTCTGTAGCCTCCCTTTGGGGCAGGGCTGTTAAGTTCTATTTTTTTACCCTCTGTGTCATGTTGAACGGAGTGAAACATCTCATTTTTCAGGGTCGGGATCCTTCGTTCCTCTCAGGATGACAGCAGAAAATAACAGAACAAAGTAGAGAACTTAACAGCCCTGCCCTTTGGGGAGAAACAACGTTCGACGGAACGAAGTGTAGTCAATGGAGGGGCCCTCAATCTTTCAAAGAACTAATAGCTATCAGCTAATGGCTAAAAGCTTATACATATAGATAAAGTTTTCAAATTCTCTAAACTCTACAAGAATAATAATAAAGTAATATAATGATGACTTATCACCCACATAAGCATTATGAGTTCACCTATTAGTTTGATAAATCTGTTTACTGCATATAGTATAATTAATGCCTTTTGTTAACTTTGTAGCGATTTTGAGAAATTCAATAAAATATGGCAAAAGAACTAAAAGAACTGACTTCTAGAAGTAAGGATTACAGTCAGTGGTACCTCGATTTGGTATTGAAAGCAGACTTGGCGGAAAACTCCGCAGTGCGTGGTTGTATGGTGATCAAACCATATGGTTATGCTATTTGGGAAAAGATCCAGAGACAACTGGACGATATGTTTAAAGAAACAGGGCATGTGAATGCTTATTTCCCGCTTTTTATCCCCAAATCATTTCTTAGCAAAGAGGCCGACCACGTGGAAGGTTTTGCAAAAGAGTGTGCTGTAGTAACTCATTACCGTCTGAAGAACGATCCGGACGGGAAGGGTGTAATTGTAGACCCTGAAGCAAAACTGGAAGAGGAACTGATTGTACGTCCTACATCAGAGACTATTATATGGAATACTTACCGCAACTGGATACAGTCTTATCGTGATTTGCCTATTCTGGTGAACCAGTGGGCAAATGTTGTCCGTTGGGAAATGCGCACACGCCTGTTTCTCCGTACAGCAGAATTTCTTTGGCAGGAAGGGCATACCGCTCATGCAACCAGAGAAGAAGCAGAGGCGGAAACTATACAGATGCTGAATGTGTATGCACAATTTGCCGAAGAATATATGGCGATGCCTGTTATTAAAGGGGTAAAATCTGCGTCCGAACGCTTTGCGGGAGCTATCGACACATATACTATCGAAGCTATGATGCAGGATGGTAAAGCCTTGCAATCGGGTACATCACACTTTTTAGGCCAAAATTTCGCCAAAGCTTTCGATGTGAGGTTTGCTGATAAGGAAGGCAAGATGGACTATGTATGGGCTACATCGTGGGGAGTTTCTACCCGTCTGATAGGTGCTCTGATAATGGCGCATTCGGACGATAACGGTCTGGTGCTTCCTCCAAAGCTGGCGCCATTTCAGGTTGTAATTGTTCCCATCTATAAAGGAGATGAGCAATTGGCTCTGATCAATGAAAAGGTTGGTAGTATTGTTAAGTCTCTGAAAGCTTTAGGCATCAGTGTTAAATATGACAATGCCGATAATAAGAAACCGGGGTGGAAATTTTCGGAATATGAATTGAAGGGTGTGCCTGTACGTCTGGCAATGGGTGCGCGCGATATGGAAAACAATACCGTAGAAGTTGCCCGCCGCGATACATTGACAAAGGAGACAGTGTCGTGCGACGGCCTTGATATATACATTAAAAATTTGCTCGATGAAATTCAGGCGAATATATACAAAAAGGCCTTTGACCTTAGGGCTGCACAGACCATCACTGTCGATTCTTATGATGAATTCAAAGAAAAGATAGAAGAAGGCGTCTTCATCCTTGCCCATTGGGATGGAACAGCCGAAACAGAAGAAAAGGTAAAAGCTGAAACAAAGGCGACAATCCGCTGTATTCCACTCGAAGGGGATAAGACTCCGGGCAAGTGTATGGTGACAGGTAAGCCATCGGCTCAGCGGGTGGTATTTGCACGCGCATATTAGGCAATTATATAACTTATTCAGGCCTTTGAGATTCTGACAGCAGAATTTCAAAGGCTTTTGTTTTATTTATTTTCATGAAATGCCCAATCAAACATTAAGCAACGCGGATTGAATTCCCTCTTTTAAAAGATTTCCTTGTTTTTTTTCGAAAAGCTGTAACGTTTCACTTTTATATGCGTCATATATAATAGAAAGCGCTTCTATAAAATTCAGTAAAAGGAAATTTTAACCCAAAAAGAGTGTAATCATGAAAACGATATTTTTTTCTATTATATTAGCTGTGTTATTCTCTGTAACAAATCTATATGCAGGCGAACCCGAACCGAAAGTATTTACGAATGTAGAACCTACAGAGTGGGGTACATTGAAAGAATATACTTATTTTGATAACAGCGGTCTGCAAGCTGTCAAGAAAGAAGTTTGCAGTTACGACAAATCAGATAAGCTGTTCAATAAGACAATTTACAGGTGGGATAGTGATTTCGGATGGATTAACTTCCAGCAATATACTTACGAATACAACAATAATGGGCTGGTGGCTAAAATAGTTCGTGCCGACTGGAACAAAAAATCAAAGAGCTGGTCAGCTAATGTCAAAGAATTCATTCATACTTATAACTCCGCAGGCGAATTAGTTGCTATAAAATGATAATAAAGAGAAGTCACAACCTTTGGTAGTTATGGGAACACGCTGTCAAAGGTTTTGATTTTCCGGTGATTATCTGTTCAGAATATATTTTTTATTTTATGTAGTATGTATAACATAGTATTGTTATATGTATTTTATTATGTATTGTATATTACATTTGATTATTAGTGATTTAAATATTGTTAAATGAAATATTTTATTGAAATAATCTGTAACTATTATCATGCCGGTTGCGTCATATTAATAGAAAACGATTAAAAATCGAAAAGAAATAAATAACAATAACTATAAAAGATACAATCATGAAAACAATTATTTTAACTTCAGTCCTTACAGCTTTTTTATCAGTAACAAGTCTTTATGCAGGTGAACCTAAAACAAGAGTTTATAGCAATGAAGAAATCTCTGCAACAGGAGTCGTTAAAGAACTTATCTCGTACGATACAAAATTGGGTTGCCCAATAGACAAGGCTATATATCATTATACTCCGGACGGACTTCTTCAGAAAAAGACTCTCTATAAATGGGATAGCAATGCCGGGTGGATAGGTAGCCAGAAATATGACTATGAATGTAATGGTGACGGAAAAATTATAAATCTTATCTATACAGAGTGGAACGATAAATTGAATACCTGGTCTTGCCATTCGGAACAGCTGGTTCATATATACGACACCGAAGGGGAACTACTTGCAACAAAGCAGATACATATCAACAACGACAGCACCTATCTTATGTCCCAGAAATAAGAAATATACACTCTTTCTTTATATATAAAAGCTCTGCTCCCCGGATGAATGATGGGGGCAGGGCTTTTCCCTTTCTGTTATCCGAAAAAATATGTAATTTTAGAGATTATATCAATGTTATAACTGATGACTGACACAACGAATATAGGACTAGTACTGGAAGGCGGCGGTATGCGCGGAGTTTTTACTTGTGGTGTGCTCGACTATTTTATGGATAATGATATTACGTTTCCATATGCGATCGGGGTATCTGCCGGTGCTTGCAACGGGCTGTCTTACATGTCGAAACAGCGGGGCCGTGCCAAATACAGTAATATCGACTTGCTGGCCAAATATAAATATATAGGATTCAAGCATTATATCAAGAAGCGCAATATCATGGATTTTGACTTATTATTCCATGAGTTCCCCGATAATATTATTCCCTACGATTATGAAGCCTATTTCACTTCTCCTGCCCGTTTCGAAATGGTGACATCCAATTGCCTGACGGGAAAAGCGGAATATTACGAAGAAAAAAGCAATAAGGAACGCGTTATAGATATAGTTAAGGCCTCAAGCAGCCTGCCTCTGTTATGCCCTGTCACATATGTAGACGATATCCCGATGCTCGATGGCGGTATCTGCGATTCCGTGCCGGTTGCCCGGGCAATGGAACAAGGATACAGCAAAAACGTAGTCGTGCTTACCCGCAACAAAGGCTATCGCAAGGAAGGTAAGGATATAAAAGTACCATCTTTCATATATCGGAAATATCCGGCTATGCGTGAGGCATTAAGCAACCGGAACAGCTTGTATAATGCCCAGCTCAATTTGGTTGATAAACTGGAAGAAGAGGGGCAAATATTCGTCATTCGTCCGAAAGAACCGATATTGGTAGACCGTATCGAAAAAGATGTGGATAAACTGACTTCTTTATACGAACAGGGATATGAATGCGCAAAGGATATCTATACAATGAATATTTAAATAAAAAATACGCTTACCTTATTGTTTTTTTTAACATATATATACAAGTCGCATTGTCACTTGCAACCCCTTTTGTGCAAAAGAATACTTAATGTATAAGATACAATATGTTAGTTATTCTTATTGTACAACACACGATATTTAAATGCCAGTATTACAATTATTTACAATAATATTTTATTTTAAAATCCTTTGAAATGAAAATATTATTCGTAATTTCGTGTATCACATTCTATGATTAAGATACCATGAAAACAAATTTTATCCATACATATGTATCAGTAGACTGTGTTGTCTTTGGCTTTGAAGACGATCAGCTAAACATTCTCCTTGTTCAGCGTGGCGCTGACAAAAAAGGGGTGAAGGATCTGAAATTACCCGGAAGCCTTATATACAACGAAGAAGATGTAGACGATGCCGCTCACAGGGTTCTCTTCGAATTGACCGGGATCAAACGCATGTCATTAAAACAGTTCCGCTGTTTTGCCTCACCCGATCGCGCAAAGAATCCGAACGATGTGAAATGGCTCGACGTAGCCTATCAGCCCAATATAAACAGGCTGATAACCGTAGCTTATCTCTCCCTTTGCAAGGTGGACCGGAAGCTCAACAACATATCGAAGTATAAGCTGACAGAGTGGTGTCCTATCAACAAGTTGCCGCAAATGCCGTTCGATCACAATCAGATTGTGAAAGAATCCCTCACCGAGATACGTCAGTGGATAGAGTTCGATCCCGCAATTGTTTTCGAATTACTTCCTCAGAAATTTACAATAAGCCAGTTACATAAACTATATGAGGCTATCTACAATAAAGCGATAGATATACGCAACTTTCACAAAAAAGTTGCCGCGATGCCTTATGTTGTGGCATTGGAAGAACGGCAGAAAGATGTTTCCCATCGGGCTGCCCGCTTCTATAAATTCGATAAGAAGGAATATAATAAAAGAAAGACTAGTATCTGACAGTTAGCAGCTAGCGTTAGCAGTTAGCAGTCAACAGTAAATAGCTCATAATTCATAATTTAAACTTATAACTGAAAAACATGTATTTATTAGGTTACGACATAGGCAGTTCGTCTGTAAAAGCCTGTTTGGTAAAAGCAGATACAGGCGAGATTGTTGCTTCGGACTTCTTCCCGAAAGAAGAAATGAAAATCACAGCCGTAAAATCAGGTTGGGCAGAGCAAGACCCTGCCAACTGGTGGACAAACCTCAAACTGGCCCATCAATCGGTGATGCAAAAAGCCGAAGCTAAAGGAGAAGATATTCAGGCAATAGGTATTACATGGCAGATGCATGGATTGGTATTGGTAGATAAGGACAAGAATGTACTGCGTCCTTCCATTATCTGGTGCGATAGCCGTGCCGTGCCGTATGGAGAAAAGGCTTTTAAAGCGATTGGTGAAGAAAAATGTCTTTCTCATCTGCTCAATTCTCCAGGTAATTTTACAGCATCTAAACTGGCATGGGTAAAAGAAAACGAACCGCAAGTATTTGAAAAGATAGATAAACTGATGCTTCCCGGCGACTATATCGGCATGAAACTTACAGGAGATATTGTGGTAACTATCGAAGGTATGTCGGAAGGTATTTTCTGGGATTTCAAGACAAATGCATTATCGGAAGATGTACTCAACTATTATGGAATACCAAAAAGCTTTTTCCCTGAGATAAAACCGATATTCGGTGTACAAGGCAATGTGTCGGCTGAGGCAGCAAAGGAACTGGGACTGAAAGAAGGTACTCCAGTTTCGTACCGTGCAGGCGACCAGCCTAACAATGCCCTGTCTCTGAACGTATTCGAACCGGGTGAAATTGCATCTACGGCCGGTACATCGGGGGTTGTATACGGAGTTTTGGATCAGCTCAATTATGATAAACTGTCTCGTGTAAATACATTTGCGCATGTAAATTATACTACTGACCTGACTCGTCTTGGAGTTCTACTATGTATCAACGGTACAGGAATCCTCAATTCGTGGCTGAAACGCAATCTGGCATTGGAAGGACTTTCGTATGCAGATATGAATGATCTGGTAGCCCAATCACCTATCGGAGCCAAAGGATTAAGCATAATCCCATTTGGTAACGGAGCAGAGCGTGTACTCGAAAATCAGGATGTAAACTGTTCTATACATGGTATCAATTTCAATATACATGACAAGAAGGATGTACTCCGTGCCGCTCAGGAAGGCATCGTGTTCTCATACGAATACGGAATGGAGATAATGCGCGAAATGGGTATGAATATCCACACGATTAAAGCAGGATATGCCAATATGTTCCTTAGTCCGATTTTTGCTCAAACATTGGCTAGTGTAAGCGGTGCTACAATAGAACTCTATAATACAGATGGCGCTGCCGGAGCCGCAAAAGGCGCAGGTATCGGCATCGGACTGTACGCATCTAATAAAGAAGCCTTTGCTTCGCTTGAGAAATTGTCGGTGATAGAGCCGGATACAGCTCATAGGGCGGAATACAGGGAAGCGTATGAGCGTTGGAAAAGTCTTGTGACGAAATAATATTTAATAGTTAACTAATGAAGTCAAAGACAGCATTTAATAATACATTATTTCAATCTAACTGATTGTTGTATCTGTACTTAACAAAGTAATAAATAGGTCTGCGACCTTAGAAACAGAAATTATGAAAAAAGTATTGTGTATAATTGGACTTGTCGGTTTAGTTTGTTCATGTTCACAACCACAGCAGGTGAAATGGGTGAGTACAACACCCGATTCCTGTTTTGTAGAAAATCTTTCAATAACCATGACAGAGGCAACTGCTGAAGTTGATGTAACAATATTGACGGATAAACCTCTGCAAACCGTAGATGGTTTTGGCGGATGCTTCAATGAACTGGGATGGACCACTCTGTCAGCATTGAACGAGGCAGACCGTGACGCAGTTATAAAAGACCTGTTCAGCGAGGACGGGATGAATTTCACCCTGAACCGTATGCCCTTGGGAGCGAATGACTTTTCCCGGGACTGGTATTCGTACAACGAAACAGATAAGGATTTCGAAATGAAAAACTTTTCTATCGACAATGACAAGGAAACACTGATACCTTTCATAAAAGCTGCTCAAAAAATAAACCCCGATGTGAAAATCTGGGCATCTCCTTGGTGTCCGCCTTCGTGGATGAAGTATAATAAGCATTATGCATGTAAGCCGAACCCGAAAGTAAATGACCTGAAAGGAAGCCCTACTCAGGATCTGGAAGGAACAAATATGTTTATTCAAGAGCCTGAATATTTCAAGGCCTATGCTCTATATTTCAAGAAATTTATAGAAGCATATAAGAATGAAGGTATAAATATAGGCATGGTCGCCCCTCAGAATGAATTTAATTCATGCCAGATATTTCCGTCATGCACATGGACAGCCGCAGGGCTCAGTACATTTATAGGCGATTATCTGGGGCCGCAGATGAAAGAAATGGGAGTGGATATGATGTTTGGCACTATGGAAAGAGGAAATGCCTTATTAGTTGATACCATCATGCAGAATAAGAGTGGACAATATATTTCCCAAATCGGGTTCCAATGGGCCGGGAAAGAATCTATTGCCAAAATACACGAAACATATCCTGATATGAAACTGATGCAGACCGAAAGCGAGTGTGGCGACGGAAAGAATTCATGGGATCAATGTTTCTATATCTGGAACCTGATGAAGCATTACTTCAATAATGGTATATCCGCTTATATGTACTGGAATATCTCGCTTGATAAAGACCCTGCGAACAATCGTTGGCAATGGCCACAAAACTCATTGATTTCAGTAGATCAGGAGAATAAGACATATAAATACAACCCTGAATACTATCTGATGAAACAGTTCAGCCATTTTGTAAAACCGGGGGCAAAGCGTCTTTCTACCGCAGGTAGTTATGATAACATGCTTGCATTTCTCAATCCTGACAATTCGATTGTGGTGGTAGCTGCGAATGAAGGTGATGCCAATCAGATTTTGAAGATTAAGGTGAATGAGCAGATGATGACTGTGGATATAAAGATGAAGTCTATAAACACATTCCTGGTAGAAGCAAAGAAGTAAATTATAATATTATTATCAATCATTTTAAATAACAAATTTAATTATGGAAATTTTAAAAGGTACAAAAGAATTCTTTCCGGGAATAGGAAAAATCAAATTTGAAGGAAAAGAAAGCAAAAACCCGTTAGCTTATCGTTTCTACGATGAAAATAAAGTGGTAATGGGCAAGAGCATGAAAGACTGGATGCGCTTTGCTATGGCTTACTGGCATACATTGTGTGCTAACGGCGGTGATCCGTTCGGCGGAGCAACTATTCACCATCCGTGGAATATCGGCAATGATGCTATCAGTAATGCCAAATATAAAATGGATGCTGCTTTCGAATTCATGACTAAAATGGGAATACCATACTATTGCTTCCACGATGTAGACTTGGTCGATGCAGGCAATTCATGGACTGAGTATGAAAAGAATCTGCAAACTATCGTAGATTTTGCTAAAGAAAAACAAGCGGCATCAGGTATTAAACTCCTGTGGGGTACAGCTAACGTATTCAGCCACGAGCGTTATATGAACGGAGCTTCTACAAATCCTGACTTTAATGTTGTTGCATGCGCAGCTACTCAGGTAAAAAACGCAATCGACGCTACTATCGCTTTGGGTGGTTCTAACTATGTGTTCTGGGGTGGCCGTGAAGGTTATATGAGCTTGCTGAATACAGATATGAAACGTGAAAAAGATCACCTTGCACGCTTCCTGTCAATGTCTCGCGACTATGCCCGCAAACAAGGTTTTACCGGTACATTCCTGATTGAACCTAAGCCAATGGAGCCGACTAAGCATCAGTATGATTATGATACTGAAACTGTTATAGGATTCCTCCGTAACTATGGTTTGGATAAAGATTTCAAAGTAAATATAGAGGTTAACCATGCTACACTGGCAGGTCATACATTCGAACACGAATTGCAGGCTGCCGTCGATGCAGGGCTTTTGGGTAGTATCGATGCTAACCGTGGCGACTATCAGAACGGATGGGATACAGACCAGTTCCCTATCGACCTGTACGATCTGGCTCAGGCTTGGTTGGTATTACTTCCGGCAGGAGGTCTTGGCAATGGCGGTGTAAACTTCGATGCTAAGATCCGTCGTAATTCAACAGACAGGGATGATCTGTTCATCGCTCACATTTCAGGAATGGATGTATTTGCCCGTGGTCTTTTGATCGCTGCCGATATCCTTGAAAAATCTGATTATAAGAAACTTCGTCAGACTCGTTATGCGTCTTTCGATAATGGAGATGGTAAAGCATTCGAAGATGGTAAACTGACTCTTGAAGATTTACGCACAATTGCTCACAAAGTTGGCGAACCGCAACAGATAAGTGGTAAGCAAGAACTGTATGAAGCTATTGTAAACATGTATATTTAAAATACAGATACAAGTAAACGAGATACAAGTAAACGAGTAAGGCTTGTATCTCGTGTCTTGTCAACTTGTTAACTAATAAAGAACCAATGAATAACGAAGTAAGTAAATCATATACCATAAAACTCACGCTCATTGCTACCCTCGGAGGGCTGCTATTCGGATACGATACGGCGGTAATATCGGGTACTGTGGAGTCACTGAGGCATTTTTTTATAGACCCTATGGGATTGCCTCTCAACGAAGCAAATGCAATGGAGGGGTTTGTAATAAGCAGCGCACTGATAGGTTGTATCTTCGGTGCAGCAATGGCTGGCTGGGTAAGTCAGACTTTTGGCCGTAGAAAAGCGTTGTTTGCTGCGGCTATTTTATTCTTATTGGCAGCTGTCGGTTCGGCATGGCCCGAAATCGGTTTCCGTATGCCTAGCGAAAGTGACCACTCTTTTGTATATCATTTTGTATTTTACCGTATAATAGGCGGAATAGGAGTAGGTATAGCCTCAATGGTATCACCTATGTACATCGCCGAGATTGCTCCACCTGATAAACGTGGAAGTCTGGTAGGTCTTAATCAGTTTGCCATCATCTTTGGTATGCTTGTCGTATATTTTGTCAATTACTTCATTGCTAAACAAGGCGATACGGAGTGGTTGCATACTACAGGCTGGAGGTATATGTTTGCCTCATTGGCAATTCCATCTGCTATTTTCTTTTTGTTGCTGTTCATGGCTCCTGAAACTCCGCGTTGGCTGGTAATGAAAGGACGTATACAACAAGCGGAGGGTATCCTCAATAAGCTTGTGGGCAGCGTAATGGCAAAAACTGAGATAAAGGAAATACAGGATAGCTTCGATAAAGAAGAACCTGTATCCCTAAAGCCTTACTACCGGTTTATGATGACATGGCTCATATTGTTTGTTGTCGGCATCATATCTCTTTCATTGGCGGGAGTTTCCAGTGCATTGGAAATATCCATGATTGTGAGTTTCCTTATAGCACTATACGTCCCTATCAAGTCATACGGCTTCCTTATTATTATGACAGGCGTTTTACTATCTGCATTCCAGCAGTTTGTAGGTATCAACGTGGTTCTATATTACGCCCCTGAAATATTCAAGAGTATGGGTTCGGGCACTGACTCGGCATTGTTGCAGACTATTATTGTAGGTATTATCAATCTGTCGTTTACCGTATTGGCTATCCTGACAGTCGATAAATTCGGACGTAAACCGTTGCTGATAACAGGCGCTTTAGTGATGGCCGTATCTATGCTGGGCTTGGGAACATCCTTCTCTCAGGGACTTCCGGGTGGTCTGAAACTTGTATTCATGCTCACTTATACAGCAGGCTTTGCTATGTCATGGGGGCCTGTATGCTGGGTAATGCTGGCAGAGATATTCCCTAACTCGGTTCGCTCCAGTGTGATGTCTATTGCCGTAGCTGCACAGTGGGTATCGAATTTCCTCATTTCGTGGACATTCCCTATCATGGACAAGAACGATACATTGGTCGGTATGTTCAATCACGGATTCTCATACTGGGTTTACGGTGCATTGGCTATCCTTGCAGCATTGTTTGTATGGAAGCGTCTGCCCGAAACCAAGGGGAAGACTTTGGAGGATATGGAAAAACTGTGGAAGAAATAAGGATATAAGATTTAATCTTTGTAGTCAATAAAAAAAGCAGAAGAATACATTTTAGTTTCTTCTGCTTTTTCTTTTATATATTATCGTATCTGATTATATATTGTCGATTGGTTTATACTTAGGAACTAGTGACTTCATTATAGTCCAGCCTATAAGATAAGCAACAGCACACACACAGAAAATGATAAAGTAACCCGCAGGCTTACCTTCAAATCCCATAAATGTCATTTGGGTCTCATCTGCATATACGAACAAATTACCTGCCGACTTCTGTAATATCATGGAACCGATACCTCCGGCCATACCTCCAATACCGGTAATGGACGCAATAGCTCCTTTAGGGAACATATCGCCTACTGTAGAGAATATGTTGGCCGACCATGACTGGTGGGCAGCTCCCCCGATACCTATCATTATCACAGGCAGCCAAGGAGAAATTGTACCCAGCGGTTGAGCAAATAATACCACCAATGGGAAGAAAGCAAATATTAGCATCGCTTTCATGCGGGCAGCATATGGATCCATTCCAGTTTTGTTCATGATAATAGTCGGTAATTTTCCGCCGAAGATCGATAACATGGTAATTGCATACAATGTAAAAATCAATGCAATACCGAGTCCTTCGGAAGTTTTAATGCCGAACTGTGTATTCAGGTAAGATGGAGTCCAGAAAAGGAAGAACCACCACACGCCATCGGTCATAAATTTACCGATAGCGAAAGACCATGTCTGCTTATAGGAGAAACATTTCCAGAAAGGAATCTTTTTTTCTTCTTCCTCTTTTCCGCTATCTACAGTTCCATTTTCATGCTTATCTTGCTCAATGTACTCAAGTTCTGCTTTATTCACATGCTTGCTTTTGGCAGGGGAGTCATAGAGGAATACCCAGAATCCCATCCAGATGAAGCCTAGAGCACCAATAACAATAAAGGCCATTTCCCATCCCCAGAATTTCGCTAATACGGGTATGCTCAAAGGTGCAATCAAGGCACCAATTGAAGCACCGGCATTAAATATTGAAGTGGCATAAGCACGGTCTTTTTTCGGGAAATATTCTGCCGTAACCTTTATGGCTGCAGGGAAGTTTCCGGCTTCACCCAATGCAAGCACACAACGGGCAAACAAGAAGGCATACATACTCACAGTAGCGATCACAACTGCGACATCTCCTGTTGCTGCGGCCAGTTCAGCAGCACTGTGCATTCCTACATAGGCTTCGGTAAATACGCCGCAGACAGCATGAAGACAAGCACCTACCGACCATACCCCGATAGCCCAAAGGAATCCTTTTTTACTACCCATCCAGTCGACGAAGCGACCTGCAAATAGCATACATGCAGCATATACTATCGAAAAGGTAGCAGTAATAGTTCCATAATGAGACTCATCCCAATGGAACTCCGGTTTAATAAATTCGTCCCAGGTGAGCGACAATACCTGCCTGTCGAGGTAGTTAACCGTCGTGGCGAAGAAAAGCATTGCACAGATCGTCCACCTGTAATTTGTCATTTTTTGTTTATTCATGGAATCGTTTTAAGAGTTATGTTATTTCCTGATTTTAGCTATTATAGCCAGAGCTTCTTTACACATTTCCGTTATCTTGCTCCAGTCTTTTGCAGCAATTACATCTTTAGGGAACAGGTTTGAGCCCATACCTACGGCAGTAACGCCAGCACTGAACCACTTAGCCAGATTTTCTTCCGTAGGGGTAACACCTCCGGTGACCATCACGTTAGACCATGGCATAGGCGCTTTCAGCCCTTTTACAAAACCCGGTCCTACAACATCGCCAGGAAATACTTTTACAACTTCAGCTCCCAATTCCTGGGCATACCCTACCTCCGATACAGATCCACAGCCCGGTATATAAGCTACCTGACGGCGATTACATACTTTGAAAATATCCGGGTTAAGCAGCGGACCTACCACAAAGTTAGCCCCAAGTTGTAAAAACAAAGAAGCGGTACCTGCGTCAACAACTGAGCCGATACCGAGTATCATTTCCGGACATTCTTTTGCTGCCCATTTATTGAGTTCGCCGAATATTTCGTGTGCAAAATCTCCACGGTTGGTGAACTCGAAAGCCCGTACTCCACCTTCATAACAAGCTTTCAGTACTTGCTTGGATGTTTCCAGGTCGCTATGGTAAAATACCGGTACCATTCCGGTTTCTGCCATTACCTGGCAGGCTTTTATTCTACTAAATCGCGCCATATTAATTAAGAATGAAGAATGAATAATTAAGAATTGAAAACAAAAAAATGAATAATTAAGAATTAAGATTTGTTTTGAGCGTTTTAATTGAAGCTACCAGCAATGAGATTAATTCATTGCAATCTGCCTGTATAGACGTATATTGGCTTTTGTCAATATATTCTGTATCATACAATAATGAAATCCAATAGTCAGTTTCATTTGCTTCTTTAAGAGCAATACTCAACTTGTGTATAAAATCCGATTTGCTTTGCCCGAATTCAGACTCCCTGATTAAAGCACCAATAGCTGTGCCACTACGCAGGATTTGTTTTGACAGAATATATTCGGATCTATCTTTTTGTAAAAATTGAGATAGTTTTACTATACGAATAGCAAAAGCATAGCTTTTAGTATTTAGTATAGAGTCTGCTCCTTTTCCCATTCTTAATTCTTAATTATTCATTCTTAATTCATTTTACGGTTGCTTGCCAATATAAGCCAATATACCTCCGTCCACATACAATACATGTCCGTTTACGAAATCCGAGGCATGTGATGCAAGGAATACAGCCGGGCCTTCCAGGTCTTCGGGTGTTCCCCAGCGTGCAGCAGGAGTTTTAGCAATGATAAATGAATCGAACGGATGACGTGAACCATCAGCCTGTTTCTCACGTAGAGGAGCTGTCTGAGGTGTTGCAATATAACCCGGCCCTATACCATTGCACTGAATGTTATATTCTCCGTATTCGGATGCGATATTGCGTGTAAGCATCTTCAGACCTCCTTTGGCTGCAGCGTATGCCGATACAGTCTCACGACCGAGTTCGCTCATCATAGAGCATATATTGATTACCTTACCATGACCTTTTTTGATCATGCCGGGTATAACTGCTTTTGCAACGATAAACGGAGCATTCAAATCCACATCGATTACCTGACGGAATTCAGCAGCACTCATTTCTATCATCGGGATACGTTTGATGATACCTGCATTATTTACGAGGATATCGATAACACCCACTTCTTTTTCTATCTGTGCAACCATTGCATTTACCTGATCTTCATTGGTTACATCACATACATAACCTTTGGCATTGATTCCTGCTTCTTTGTATGAAGCCAGACCTTTATCAACAAATTCTTGTTTCAGGTCATTGAAGACGATAGTTGCACCTGCTTTTGCCAATGCAGAAGCAATAGCAAAGCCTATACCGTAAGATGCTCCGGTAACTAAAGCTATTTTTCCGTTTAATGAAAATTGATTTTGCATATTTTTATTTTATTAGTTGACGAGTTAACAAGATACGAGACACGAGTCAACTCGTTTTCTTGTATCTTGTCTACTCGTATCTGTTTATTTATCTTGACACACGTCCCGAACCGTCACCTTTGATCAGGTTCTCCACTTCCGGTACAGTAACGAGGTTGAAATCTCCATATACGGTATGTTTCAGACAAGAGGCAGCTACTGCAAATTCCAGTGCTTTCTGGTCGTCATTCGGATAAGAGATAAGCCCGTATATAAGCCCGCCCATAAATGAGTCGCCACCGCCTACACGGTCTACTATATGTGTGATGTCGTAACGTTTCGATTGATACAACTTATCTGAATACAGGCATCCTCCCCATGTATTATGATTTGCATTGATAGAACCGCGAAGTGTGATAATCACTTTCTTGGCGCGAGGGAAGCGTTTCATCATTTGTGTACATACCGACTCAAACTCAGCGGCATTCACTTCTCCGCCTGTATGAGCTACATCGAAGCCTTCCGGTTTGATGCCGAATACTTTCTCTGCATCCTCTTCATTGCCCAGTATCACATCACAACCTTCTACCAGTGCAGGCATAACTTCCGATACGGTTTTGCCGTACTTCCATAAGTTCTTACGATAGTTGAGGTCTGTGGAAACAGTTACTCCCATTTCGTTCGCTACCTTGATAGCTTCCAGACATGCGTCTGCTGCACCCTGCGAAATAGCAGGAGTGATACCTGTCCAGTGAAACCATTGCGCGTCTTTGAATACTTCTTTCCAGTCTACCATCCCCGGCTTGATGTCGGCAATGGCTGAATTGGCTCTGTCATAAACTACTTTCGATGCACGTGCTACAGCTCCCGTTTCTAGGAAATAGATACCTACGCGGTCGCCGCCACGGATGATATTATTTACGCCAACATTGTATTTACGAAGGTCGGAAATACACCATTCTGCGATGTCGTTTTTCGGCAGACGAGTTACAAAATCGGTAGGAATACCGTAATTAGATAGCGATACGGCCACATTAGCCTCACCACCACCGAATGTGGCGTTCAAATTATTAGATTGTATAAATCTCTGGTATCCGGGAGTTGCAAGACGCAACATAATTTCACCGAATGTTACTACTTTCTTCATAGTGTGTTTTGGAATTTATCTATTTATATGTTACAACTAGCGGATTATTCAACCCTTCTGAGAATTCTTTCACATAGTTTTCGAAATCGGTAACTGTCGCAAACCCGAATTTAGACCATCCGTAGCCACTGTAATAAATTACAGGGATGTGTGGTTGCTGGGTAGTTATTGCCAGTACATGCGAATATGTGTCTTTCTTCTTTGTTTTTGGATTGTCAACGGTGTATGTGTCGACAATTGATTTATCTATTCCCTGAGGTAAAACCAATGCCAGATATACATTGTCTACCATATCACTCTTAGGTTCGGCATACACGACATATTTATCTGAAGAGATAATAGAATCGTTTTTCTCTCTCTTTACTATTCCGGCTGCTACCGTCATAGGCTCTTTTATAGTATAAGCCTGCACAATCTTAGAAAATTGAGAACCTGCATCGATTGAGATAGTCCGGTTTTCAGCTACGGATTTTCCATCTACATCCAAATTTTTGTATGTCAGCTTGAATGTTGTACGAAGAGGGCCATTATCCAATAATTCTTGTGAAGCAAAGTTTTCGTTTAGCCACAATTTATCATTCACATACGGAGCCATTGCTCCTGCGCCCAGTGTACGCCCCACTTTGTAGTCGTCCTGTCCTTCGCCATGGTCTTCGTGATATGATGCTTCTCCGGCGAGGTCGGCTTTATACCATTTGTCGATAATCAGGTTGTTTGTACGCTTGTACCATGCATCGATACCATTGCTCGGACCGTCTGATTCTATCAGAGCAGGACCATAGATACGGAATGCCACACGGTCGTTTTCCCATGCAAAGTCGTCTTTACGCTCAGTGATAAAGCGGCCATATGTTTTTGCTTCATAAGCCTGGTTTATATCGGTAGTGATAACAAAACTTTTTGACTCTTTGGCCTTTAGTTCCGGCTGGAAGATAAGTTTTCTATCATATGTTATCTGAGACGGGATAATCTCTCCGGCACTATTTTTTACTACATAAACAGCACTATCAGTCAATGTTACTTTCGCTTTTATGCTGTCTAACGGGATTTCTACCACATCGGCTACACGATCAAAGTCGCTTGTATTTTCTACTGTTATATTCATTTCCTTGTTTGAGGAACAAGAGAAAAGAAATATAACGGAAAGAAAGAAACTAAATATTTTTTTCATATTATTTATTTTTTGATAATATATGGCTTAACGCAGTTTATCAGCAGTGAAGGTATCCATATCGTCATAATCGAGATTTTCACCACACATAGCCCAGATGAACGTATAGTTACTGGTTCCTGCTGCCGAATGGATAGACCATGACGGGGAAATAACAGCCTGCTCATCACCCATAAAGATATGGCGCGTTTCCTGAGGTTGCCCCATAAAGTGGCATACAGCCTGCTGTGCAGGTACTTTGAAATAGAAATATGCTTCCATACGGCGCGAGTGGGTATGAGGAGGCATTGTGTTCCAAACACTTCCTTCCTTAATTTCGGTCATACCCATCTGTAACTGACAGCAAGGAACAATTTCGCTCAATATAATCTGGTTCAGCAAACGTTCGTTAGATGTGGCAGGCACACCGAGATCCCTTGTACGGCGCATAGCTGATGTGATCTGAGCAGTAGGGTATTCTTTATGTGCAGGAGAAGATGCGAAGTAATATTTTGCAGGTTTGGCAGCATCATTGCTTTTGAAGATAACTTCTCTGGAGCCACGCCCTACATATACTGCATCCTTGAATCCCATACTATAATCTTTTCCATCCACTGTAACCACGCCTTCACCTTCGATACAGATAATACCCAGTTCGCGGCGTTCACAGAAATATTCAGAACGGATAAGGTCTACTGTTTCCAGTTTCAGAGCCTCTTTTACAGGCAAGGCTCCGCCGATGATCAGGCGGTCGTTGTGTGTATAAGTCATTAATACACTGTCGGCTTCAAATAATTTTTCTACCAGAAACTCTTTACGCAATTGCGCGGTGTCGTAATGTTTTACGTCGTCGGGATGTGTTCCCCAACGTTCTTCAATTACTGTTTTCATATTGTTTTAATATTTTTTAGTTGACAAGTGAACGAGATACGAGTAAACAAGTTGTATTCTCAAAGATATTATAACTTGTATCTTGTCTACTCGTTAACTTGTCTACAGGTTTAAAATTTAAAAAATTCCTTCGCATTATAGTATGATACATTTTCGACCAGTTTACCCAGAAAATCCAGTTCGGATGAAGGCAGTAAACCTTGTTCTACATCTGTTCCTATCAGATTACACAAGATGCGGCGGAAATATTCGTGACGCGGATATGACAGGAAGCTGCGCGAGTCGGTCAACATACCTACAAAGCGGCTAAGCAATCCTAAGTTAGACAATGAGTTCATCTGCGCTTCCATCCCTGTTTTCTGATCGAGGAACCACCATCCCGAACCGAATTGTATCTTTCCGGCAACCGAACCATCCTGAAAGTTTCCTATCATGGTAGCAATCAGATCATTGTCGCGTGGATTCAGATTGTAGATGATTGTTTTCGCCAGTTTGTTGTCTGTATCCAGCCTATTGAGGAATTTCGACATGGCTTTTGCGATTGTGAAGTCCCCGATAGAATCAAAACCTGTATCAGGGCCTAATTGTTTAAACAGGCGTGTGTTATTGTTGCGGATTGCACCATAGTGGAACTGTTGTGTCCACCCTTTTTCCCAGTCCATGATCGCACCTTCGACAAGCATAGCGGACTTAAACTTGATGATTTCTTCGTGTGTAAGTTCTTTGCCTCCATATACTTTATTGAAAATGGCATCGATTTCGCTTTGTGTATAATCTTCGGCATAGAATTCTTCGATACCGTGGTCGGATAGTTTACAGCCTACACCGGCGAAGAAGTCGTGACGTTTGCGCAATGCAGTAATCAGGTCGCTAAAATTGCTGATAGCCACGCCCGATACTTCCGATAGTTTCTCTACATACCCTCTGAATACATCGGGTATCTCAACGGCCATAGCCTTATCGGGACGCCATGTAGGAAGCACCTTGATAGAGAATCCCTCATTCTTTAAAGCCAGATGATATTGAAGCGAATCGATAGGGTCGTCTGTCGTACAAACAGCCTCCACGTTGTAGTGCTTCATCAGTCCGCGAGCCGAGAATTGAGGAGTGCGCAGTTTGGCAGTACATTCGTCAAAAATCTCTTTAGCTGTTTCGGGTTTTAATATTTTTGTTACACCGAATGCTGTTTTCAGTTCCAGATGCGTCCAGTGGTAGAGCGGATTACGCATTGTATAAGGCACGGTTTCTGCCCATTTCTCAAACTTTTCCCAATCGGTGGTATCTTTTCCTGTGCAGTAGCGTTCATCCACACCGTTGGTACGCATTGCACGCCATTTGTAATGGTCGCCGCCCAGCCATATTTCACCCAGATTGTCGAACTGATAATCTTCAGCAACCAGCTTCGGGTCCAGATGGCAGTGATAATCTATAATAGGCAGATGTTTTGCATGCTGATGATACAGATATTCTGCCGTTTCGTTTTGTAATACGAAGTTATCGTCTAAAAATTGTTTCATGATGAAGAAGCTTTTAGCTTTTAGCCGTTAGCTTTTAGCTTTTAGCCATCATTAATAGGCTAATGGCTAACAGCTAGTAGCTAAAATCTATTATTTATATTATATATAATGTTTTTGCTATACCCAATTCCAGTCCCCTGAGTTCGGCCAATCCTCTTAGACGGCCGATACAGGAGTAACCCGGATTTGTTTTTTTGTTCAGGTCGTCGATCATCTGATGTCCGTGGTCGGGACGGAAAGGGATGGAAATGTTGCGTTTTTGCTGTACTTCCAGAAATCCTTTCATTACGCTGTACATATCCACATCGCCTTCCAGATGGTTTGCTTCGTAGAAATTACCTTCCCTGTCGCGTTGGGTAGAGCGCAGATGAACAAAGTTTATCCTGTCACCAAGACGTTTTATCATGTTCGGCAGGTCATTATCAGCTCTTACACCGAATGAGCCTGTGCAGAAGCATAGCCCGTTCGATTTGTTTGGTACGGCCTCTACCAGTTTATTAAAATCCGATTCGGTGCTTAATATACGAGGAAGACCGAGGATCGGATAGGGCGGATCGTCGGGGTGAATAGCAAGAACGGCATCCACTTCATCGGCTACAGGTGCGATCTGACTAACAAAGTATATCAGGTTTTTCCTTAATGTCTCCGCATCTATACCGTTATATCTGTCGAGTTGAGCCTGAAATTCCTGAAGTGTAAAACTCTCTTCAGCACCCGGCAGTCCGGCTATCATATTACGTACCAAAAGGTCTTTTTCTTCCTGAGACATGCTTTCATAGCGAGCTTTCGCTTTAGCGATATCTCCGGCTGAATATTCTTTTTCCGCACCCGGACGTTTCAGTATGAATAACTCGAAGGCCATAAACGCAGCACGCTCGAAACGCAGGGCCTTAGACCCGTCGGGCATGGTATAAGCCAAATCGGTCCGTGTCCAGTCTAGTACCGGCATAAAGTTGTATGTGATGATCTTCACTCCGCACTTTGCCAGATTACGGATGCTTTCCTTGTAATTTTCAATATATTCTTTGTAGTTTCCTTCCTGTGTCTTGATATGTTCGTGTACAGGAATACTTTCTACCACAGACCAGGTCAGTCCGGCCTTTTCAATAATGTCTTTGCGTTTTTGTATTTCTTCGACAGTCCATACTTCACCGTTTTTGATGTGGTGTAGCGCATTTACAATACCGGTTGCTCCGGCCTGTCTTATATCTGCTAATGATACAGGGTCGTTTGGCCCGTACCAGCGCCATGTTTGTTCACTTAATATCATATATAAACAATTCGTAAATTAGTAAATATGCAGATTAGCAAATTCTTATAGAAATAATTATCAAATTCCCGAATATGCTAATTCGCTAATTAGATTGAGAATGTATTAAATCCTCCGTCGACAACCAGTATCGAACCATTCACAAAACTGGAAGCATCACTTACCAGATAATGGATAGCCCCCAGAAGTTCTTCCGATTCACCAAAGCGGCGGAATGGCGTGTGTGCGATAACCGATTTTGCACGGTCGGTATATGAACCATCGGGATTGAGCATCAGGTTTCTGTTTTGCTCTGTGATAAAGAAACCGGGCGCCAAAGCATTTACGCGGAAGCCTTCACCGAATTTCGTGGACAATTCCCCTGCCATGTATTCTGTAAAATTGGCCACAGCCGATTTTGCCACACCGTAACCCATAACACGGGTCAGCGGGCGGAAAGATGACATGGATGCTATATTTATTATATTTCCTTTCCCATTGTCTACCATTGCTTTTGCAAATACAAGGGTAGGGATAACCGTACCGAAGAGGTTAAGATCGATTACATCTTTGAATGCATCTACCTTGACATCGAATATTGTTTTGTCCGGAGGAATGGTTGCTCCCGGCATATTTCCTCCGGCAGCATTTATAAGTACATCGATCTTTCCATATGCTTTAAGTATTTCCTCTCTGTTTTGCACCAGATTTTCTTCATTCATGGCATCTGATACAAGGAACATTGCTTCGTCTCCTTTGGCTTTAATCTTAGCGGCCAAAGCCTCACCTTTTTCTTTCGAACGACCAAGTATAACTATTTTAGCTCCTTCCGATGCCAGATATTCTGACATCTGCGAACCTAAAATGCCATATCCTCCTGTGATGAGGACTACTTTTCCGTCGATATTGAACAAGCTGTTTTTCATATGATAATAATTTTAATTTTAGTTGCCATATGGAACTCACATGATTTTTGTTATCGCTGATTTTGGAGATTTTATAAAAATCATGTTTCGTTTCATGTTTATAATTTATAGTTGTTATAATAATCTACATTTTCTTTTATGAGTATATCTATAGGCATAAAGTTGGTTTTCTCCGGTTCTTGTTTAAACAGAAAATAATTTGCCAATGCCTTGATAGCATCATATCCCTGCAATTCGGGGCGTTGAGAAAGGATAAATGAAATCTGTCCGTTTTTGAGTGCCCTTATGTTACGTTCTATGGCATCATGGCCCACCAACCGGACTCTTTCGCGTAAAGCCGGTTTAGCTTTTTCCAGAAGGGCGATCAGTTCATATATCCGGGAGTTTAATACTATGCCGCCGACCAGAGTATCGCTTTGAGAAAGGATGTCCTCAAGTTTTTCCAGTCCGGCAGGATGGTTGTCCGGATCGATTTCGACATGATGTATCTTACCTTTATAATCAGACTGGGAAAGGCACTTCATAAAACCTTGTTCGCGGGTTTTCATTTGCACAGATATCTCTTTATACTTGAATCGTACATGCGCGATGAAAATATCGGCATCGAGACCAATTTCCTTCAGGAGTAGTTTTGCGGCTATATTTCCACTACCTAAGGAATCGCCGCCAAAGTATGCGAGGTCTTTTTGTTTTTGAATGTCCGAATCAATGTATATATATGGAATGCCTTTTTCATCGAGTTCTTTGGACAGGTTTACAACCAGTTCACCGAAAAGAGTGGCCAGCAGCACACCATCAAAATCTTTTTCTTTAAACTTGTCAGCTGCTTTCAGAAAAGAAAAACGGTCGTACTGGTTGAAATGAAAATATTCGACACTAATATTGAATTTCCTCATCTCATCTCCTGCACGATTTATACCGTCGCAAACAAGCTCCCAATAATCGCCTTCCGAATAGGTGGGTGCGATAACGGCGAACTTATAACTACGTTTCGATGCAAGAAAACGTGCTACCAGATTAGGCTCGTAATTAATTTCTTTCAGAATAGCTTCTACTTTGATACGTTTTTCTTC
Organism: uncultured Dysgonomonas sp.; assembly: GCF_900079725.1. Lineage (NCBI taxonomy): Bacteria > Pseudomonadati > Bacteroidota > Bacteroidia > Bacteroidales > Dysgonomonadaceae > Dysgonomonas > uncultured Dysgonomonas sp. The sequence continues at coordinate 3,555,004 of NZ_LT599032.1, read as the reverse complement.
CGACACTCGTCCCCTATTATGCAGAACACGGTCTACAGTACCCGTTGAGACACCTGCAAGTTTAGCGATATCTACAATTCGTATATTACTATTATCTTTTTTCATTTTTTGCAGAAAGAACTTAATTGTGTGCGCACACACATTTTTACAAAAGTAAGTATTTTTATTAATTACACAATATGTGTGCGCACACATATTTTTTACAAAATACATTAAAACGTTTACATTTAACATATTAAGATATTTACGGAAAGAAGAATATGTTGTAGGGCATATTTTAATGTCTGTATATTCAATAATACAGTAGCATGCTTCTTTTTTTACTTTTTGTTATATCGAGAGCCAAAATATCGCATTCCGAAGAGATTTGCCCCCAAAGAGAGGAATCAAAGTAAGTTTATACTATCATGATGATATGAAGTCTGAGAAACCCTGACCAAATTCAATACAAATTAGATGTAAAAAAAGAGTATTACTTTCTTTATATTGCTTTATCTATATGTATAGCTTTTAGCCGTTAGCTGATAGCTATTAGTTCTTTGAAAGATTGATGGCCCCTCCATTGACTACACTTCGTTCCGTCGAACGTTGTTTCTCCCCGAGGGGAGGCTACAGAGAGGGTAAAAAGTAATAAGTTTTAAAAGTTATATGAGATACGAGTAGACAAGACACGAGATACAAGTTGTTAACTGATGACTGGTATATGTGTTACCTTTGTTACCTTTTAAGAAGTAGCAAGTTTTAAGTACTAAGTTGAAAGTTATATGAGATACGAGTAGACAAGACACGAGATACAAGTTGTTAACTGATAACTGACGAGATGCTTCGCTCCACTCAGCATGACAAGCTAATTATTCATTCTTAATTATTAATTGTTTTCCGTGTTACCTTTGTTACTTTTTGGGGAAAACTGTAGGGGGCGGAAGATATTCCGCCCCCTACAAAATAATGCAAAAGCTGTTACTTTTGTTACTTTTTTAAACCTTAGCATCTGGGTGAGAGAATACTATTGTCTGATGACGACTAACTGTTCACTGAAAACTGTTACCTTTGTTTAAGAACAGTTACAGGTAAAGGAGGTATTAGTTATTCTATGCTTACTATGAAAAGTGTTACCTTTTGAGGCTTTGCAAGAATTACAAGACCCAAAGTTCTTAATTTAAATACCCTTAAAAAACGATATTATTATAAGCTTTATTCATAACCATTTAAGACACATAGAAATGAAAAAGAAGACCGGATTAATGAGCATCATGCTTGTATTGATCACTTTATTTTCCTGCAAAACCGAAGTAAAAGAGCCTACGGCTTATGGGGCATTACCTACCGAGCAACAGCTAAAATGGCAAGAGCTGGAATATTATATGTTTATCCACTTTGGCCCGAATACCTTTACTGATGTAGAATGGGGAGACGGGAAGGAAAGCCCTGAAGTATTCAATCCTACCAACCTAAATACAGACCAATGGGCTGCTACAGCTAAAGCGGCAGGAATGAAAGCAATCATAATAACCGCCAAACACCATGATGGTTTTTGCCTGTGGCCAAGTGAATACAGCACCCACACAGTACGTGAAAGCAAATGGAAAGATGGAAAAGGTGACATCTTAAAGGATTTGGCCGAATCGTGCAAAAAATACGGATTACTTTTAGGTGTTTATCTTTCTCCATGGGATCAGAATCATCCGGCTTACAATACCCCTGAGTATAATCAGATATTTGCAAATACCCTGAACGAAGTACATTCCAACTATGGTGATATATTCGAACAATGGTTCGATGGTGCAAATGATGGAACATCCAAACAGGTATATGATTGGGACCTGTTCCACAAAACAGTTTTCGAAAAGCATCCGCATGCCATAATATTCAGTGATGTGGGTCCCGGATGCCGCTGGGTCGGAAATGAGAGAGGATATGCCGGTGAAACAAACTGGTCGATGATAAATGCAGAGGGATACACTCCCGGAGCAAATGCTCCGGATATAAAAACACTGAACGAAGGATTGCCTGATGGTAAAGACTGGATCCCTGCCGAAGTAGATGTATCTATCCGTCCCGGTTGGTTCTACAGCCCGGCTACAGACGACAAGGTAAAATCTGTATCTCACCTGATGGATATATATTACTCATCGGTAGGAAGAAACGGCAACCTGCTCCTTAATGTTCCACCTGACAGAAGAGGACAAATACATGCAAACGATTCGATTCGCCTCATGGAATTTAAAGAAGCGCGGGAGAAGGCTCTTAAAATAAATCTTGCTAAAGATGTGAAAGCCACTGCAAGTAATACCCGAGGAAATTCGGATAAATATTCGACCTCGAACCTGTTCGATGGAGACAAAAGTACATATTGGGCAACTGATGATGGTATAAAAACAGCCTCGATAGAAGTTGACTTCGGGAAAACAGTCGTGTTTAATAGAATATTACTGCAAGAATATATAGCCCTCGGACAAAGAATAGCTGAATTTGACGTAAAATACTGGAACGACAAGGAGCAGATATGGAATGATTTAACCAGTGCCACGACAATAGGATATAAAAGAATCTTATGCACACCTCAGGTTTCGTCTTCAAAGATAAAGATCGACATTTCCAAATCTTTGGCCGAACCATTACTCAATAATCTGGAGGTATACAATGCCCCTGAAAATATTTCATCTATAGCCGAAGGAGAAAAACAAACTAGTAGAAAAGATGTGAAATTTGTCATCAAGCCATCGAAAGATATTGTTACTACAAAGAAGAAAGACGGGACAATTCTTTATACAGAAAAGAAGGAAAAGCCCATTATTATTGAAATGGATAGAGAGAGCTTAATCCGAGGATTGAAGTTTACACCGGATATATCCGGACAGAAAGGCACAATTCAAAGATATAATTGTTACTATAGCTTTAACGGGATGGAGTGGAAAACTGTTATTACCAACGGTATATTTAATAACATTAAGAACAATCCGATGACTCAGGAAGTTTTGTTTCCGACAGCTGTTCGTGCAAAATTTATAAAAATAGAACCTATAGTATTAACTGAGAGTAATGATGATGGATATACTTACTGTACAATTGATGTTATCCTCTAGTTGATATTGAAAGATTTCAGAATATAATTTTCTGCTGTACAGTAGCGCAAATATTATATGGTATAGGTAACAAATAAACTCATAATATAAATAAACTTAATAAAATGAGAATAACAGATAATAAAAAGCAAGGTAATTCCGGCGAATGATTGGTCTAAAAAAAGAATATGCTATACAAAATTATATATATGTATAAAAAATAAGCTAATAATCAGTGATTACTAGCTTATCTTGTCGGGATACCAGGATTCGAACCTGGGACCCCCTGCTCCCAAAGCATAATGAAAAGCGTTTCTCCTGTTTTCTTCTTTTAATAAATGTTTATACGTTTACTGATTATCAATCATTTATTAAAACTTAATTATCTTATAATATTTGATTATTTTCTTTAAATCGCTATATTTGCATGCAAATTGCATGTACAATAAATTTGCATGCAGAATTCGAAAAACCATGTTTAAATACGCTAAAGACGGCATTTCAATACTAACTACTTTTGACAATAGACGGCCAAAACAGTCTGGTTTATACCCTATAAAGATACAAGTTGTTCACAATAGAAAACAAAGATATTATCCGACAGGGAAAGAATTAACTCATGCCGATTGGGAAAAGTTGCATGAAACTAAAAGCAAAAATCTCATTTCTATCCGGTCAGATATTAAAAATTCTTTTGATAAAATTGAAAATGCAGTGCGTCTATTATCAGAGAATGGCAACTTTTCTTTTGATGCTTTAAATATTTATTTAGGAAGATGCACGGGAGACTCAGTTAATGCCGCATTTAAAACCAAGATAGAAATGCTTCTGGAATCTGGCAATATTGGAAATTCAGATGTGTACACTTGCGCCTACAAACATTTGGAAAAATATGCAGGGAATAATCTGTCTTTTGAGTCAGTAACTATTGATTGGTTAAAGAAATATGAAAAAGCAATGTTGGATGAAGGAAAAAGTTACACTACAATATCAATGTACATCCGATGTATTAGAGCAATTTTTAATGAGGCTAAATCTATCGGAATAATTAAAGAAGCTCAATATCCATTTGGGAGAGGTAAGTACGAAGTACCATCAGGCAAAGGAAGAAAACTAGCTTTATCCCTGGCTCAGATAAAGCTAATTATTACTTATTCTGATGGAACAGAAGCAACAGAACGATATCGAGATCTATGGTTCTTCTCTTATTTATGCAATGGCATCAATGTCAATGATATGCTAAAGTTAAAGTATTCTAATATCGATGGTGATGAAATACATTTCTATCGTTCTAAAACAATCCACACTTCCAAAGAGAAAAAAGAAATAGAGGCTTTAATCACTTCCGAAATGAAGCAAATCATTTCCAAATGGGGAAATTCAAATAATAATCCGAATAATTATATCTTTCCCTTCTTGACAGGAGAGGAAACTCCTTTAGAGCAAAAAAGAAAAATACAAGATGTGACCCATAGGATAAATAAACGCTTACGAAAAATAGGAGAAGCAATTGGTATTTCAGGTCTGAGCACATATACTGCAAGGCATTCATATGCCAGTGTATTAAAACGAAGTGGAGCTAACATCGCCTATATATCAGAGAGTTTAGGACATAGCGATATCAAGACTACTGAAAATTATTTAGCATCCTTTGAAAAAGAAGAAAGGATAAAAAATGCCGCATTTCTTACTAACTTTGAAGAATAATTATCTGTATTACTAAAAGGAAGAAAATAACCATGAATATAGAACGGATAAAAGATTTACTAAAAAACAAAGAAAATATACGTCTTGAATTCAAAGAAGCAAAAAATGATTTGCCTAAAAATCTATTTGAGTCAATATGCGCGATGCTGAATCGTGAAGGTGGTGATATCTTACTTGGAGTAGCGGATAATGGGGAAGTTACTGGGATTGAGGAGAATTCTCTTCCCGCCATAATGACCAATTTAACGAATCTGTCTAATAATCCGCAAAAACTTGAACCTCCATTTATATTATTTCCGCAGGAATATCAAGTTGACGAAAAATGGATTATTCATATTCAAGTCCCATCCAGTTCGCAAGTACACAAGTCAGCCGGAATTATATATGACAGGAGTAATGATGGTGATTTTAGGGTAACTCAGCCCCATCAAATAGCAGAGTTGCACAATAGAAAACGAAATTATTATACAGAAAGCATTATATATCCGGCATTAAGTTTCGAAGATTTCAAACCGGAATTATTTCCGAAAGTAAGAAACCTGATAAAAAGTAATAATCCGGATCACCCTTGGTTAGCATTAAACGACAAGCAAATGTTAGAAATTTCCGGACTTTGGAAAAAAGACTATCAAACCGGCCAGGAAGGATATACGCTTGCAGCTGCACTATTGTTCGGAAAAGACGAAGTTATCCGACAAATCATCCCTCACTATAAAATAGATGCAATGGTAAGGGTTGAAAATATTGAACGTTATGATGACAGGGAATATATTCAGACAAACCTTATTGAAGCCTATGACGATTTAATGGATTTTGTTGCAAAACACTTACCGGATAAGTTTTATATGTTAGGTGCACAACGGATAAGTTTGCGAACCACAATATTTAGGGAGGTTGTTGCTAACTTAATAGTACATCGTGAATATACAAACGCTTATCCATGCAAATTTACTATATTTTCGGATCGGGTTGAAACGGAAAATGCCAACAATCCGAGAGGACACGGAAAAATTGACCCCACAAATTTTGCTCCATTTCCTAAAAACCCGACAATCGCCAAATTTTTCATTCAATTGGGAAGAGTAGAAGAACTTGGTTCTGGAGTACTTAATGTTTCCAAACTTGTTAAAGAATACACAAGTGGAGGAGAGGCCAGTTTTATAGAAGGTGATATTTTCCGAATGATAATTCCTCTTGTCAAAAATAATCATATATCTGCCCAAGGGAGTATTATTAAATCGAATGATGCTGTAAATGATGCTGTAAATGATGCTGTAAATGATGCTGTAAATAAAGGCATAATAGACAAATTAAGTGATACTATTCTTAGTGCTGTTGTAGATACATTACGAGTTATTAATGATAATAAAGGAGGAATTGCTGCAAAAGAAATAATTTTTCGGATTAATAAATCATCCGCATCGGTTGATCGGTATTTAAAAATACTCAAGGACATAGGTTTGATAGAGTATAAGGGAGCAGCGAAAACAGGCAAATATTTTCTTAAGGAAAATTCTTATTTATCGTAAGAAGAAATTTTATATCTATGGCGCGCCGGAAGAAGAATATTATTGATATAACGAAGTTGAATATCTATCCGCTCTTACTCAAAGAACTGAAAGAGCACCCCGATTATGCCGATAAAGACCTTTCTTCCTTAACCCTTACCGTTTATGATAGTTTTGAAGCTAGTATTAAAGATGTAGATAAAGCAATAACCCATCTTAAAAGATACGTTACTGCCAATAAAAACTTTATAAAAACATTTCAGAATGAGCAATTTATAAGCCGGATACAATTAGCCAAAATGCTCGGCATATCTCGTCAAACTTTAACCGGATGGATAAACAAAGGCTTTATCACTCCCTTGCAGTCAAAATACTTAAAGCATACCGAAACCTTTAATACGGATACCGTATTAAAAGAACTTCAGGAATACAAAAACGCCCATTCCGAGAAATAAATACAAAAAAATACTATCCCCAATTAATTACTTAACACAACGAAGCAATGGCAGGCAACTGTCCATCAATTGTCTTCGATTGTCCTAAAAGTATCTTTCTATTGTCCTTAGCCTGTCTTCGGGTTGGTATGATTTGTCTGTCTATGTCGCCTCTTGTCCACCTAATGTTAAGTAATTAAGTATTTTATAAATAGATATCCCTGTTTATATCTTTGTGCTGTTCGAACAATTTCCGGCTATGACGATAGCCTATTGTTTCATTTAAAATCACAAAGATTATGACTAATATTATCGTAGCCGAAGAAGATAAACTTCGCAGTATTGTGCAAGAAGAAGTCTCCAAACTATTTTCTGCAAAGCAGGAGGTTAAAGTTGAAATTGATACGCTCACACTAACAAAGACTCTCGCCTTACTTAGTGAATACGGCTATCCCATGTCAAAAGCCAAATTGTATAAACTTACCGCATCAGGTAATATACCCTGCCGCAAGTTTGGGCAGAAACTGGTTTTCTCCCGGAAAGATATTCTTTCATGGGCTGAAAGTCAGACCAAGCCGAAAGATAATAGTGCGGAGATAACTTTAACACTTGCGCGTAGTGCAAGGCGTAAAAGGTAAAGGAAGTTTGTCATGAAAGAAGAAATAGAAGAAAAATATCTTCGAGTCGGCACCACTCTCTATAAGATAGTCAAACGCCCGTTAATGAGCGGGGACTTTATAGAGGAACGCCGGGTCTGGAATTACGATACACTCCGCCAAGACCATTCTAAAGACTTTATTTCACAAATAGAAAAGTTCGATGGCTTTTGCTCCGTTCCCGGCCATGTCAATTATCAGCGAAGTATCGGTAAGTTTCTGAACCAATACGATCCGGTCAATTATTTACCCCAATCCGGAGAATGTCCCGTTATATTGAATTTCCTTACCCATATCTTTGGCGAACAGATAGAACTAGGGTTGGATTATCTCCAATTGCTTTACCTAAAACCTTTGACAAGGCTTCCAATCCTGTTATTGGTATCGAAGGAACGCAATACAGGAAAGACTACCTTCCTTAATTTCCTCAAAGCCATCTTTGCTGGGAATATGACTTTCAATACCAATGAAGATTTCCGTAGTCAATTTAATTCTGATTGGGCAAATAAATTGATTGTTGCTGTTGATGAAGTATTATTAGACCGCAGGGAAGATTCGGAACGGATAAAGAACCTGAGTACTGCAATCTCCTATAAAGCCGAAGCCAAAGGAAAAGACCGTAGCGAAGTGGAGTTCTTTGCCAAGTTTATCCTTTGCTCCAATAACGAAAACAATCCTATTATCATTGATCAGGGAGAAACACGCTATTGGGTGCGCAAGGTAAATTCATTGGAAAAAGAGAACAATCGGATATTAGACTTGCTTAAATCCGAGATGCCTCAATTCCTGTATTATTTGCAACATCGGGAACTATCAACAAAGAGCGAATCCCGAATGTGGTTCAGGCACGAATTACTTGTAACAGATGCATTACGGAAGATTATCCTGTATAACCGTAGCAAAGTAGAAATCGAAATACTGAATATCGTATCCGAAATAATGCAGATAAAGGAACTCGACAAATTTCGGTTTTGCATAGGAAACATAATTAATATGCTGGCATTAAGGCAACTAAAGACAGAAGGTGGGCAAATCCGGAAGATATTGCAAAACAAATGGGAGTTACAGCCGGAAGCTCCAACCTACTATACTGCCTACTACATAGCATTTGATGATGAAATCCTTGAAAAGAAAAAAACATCGAGGATATATACCATAAGTAAGGAACTGTTAGACAGATTAATGTTGGAATGTTAGAAAAAGAAGCTAAGTAATATATTACTAACACTCTATACTTCTTACAAAATACTTACAAATCTCTGACAAACTAACAGTTCTTACATATCTCAAATACTGTAAGAAAAATGTAATACGTATAAGCGATTGATTCAATTGCCCTTACCCTTATTTTCTTACAATCTTACAAAATAACAAGGCTTTCTCCGGTATTTACCTTGAAAGAAAAAACAATCTAAAAAACGTATAATCATGGATATAAGAGAGTTAAATAAAATCTCAATAAAAGCCTATTTGGCAAACAAAGGAATACATCCAGTAAAGGACAGAGGCTATTACGGAATGTATCATTCCCCATTCAGGGAAGATAAAGATGCCAGTATGAAGGTAGATTATAATAAAAACCTTTGGATAGATTTCGGTAGTAACGAAGGCGGAACAATGATAGACCTTGTGATGCGGATAAATAATTGTCCGTTTACTCAGGCCATTAATGAGCTAAAAAAGTATAGCTTGACTTCAGTAAATCAGCACGTCAATACAACAGTACGTCAGCAAAATTCTTTTTCTTTTCATGGTATCAATATTTTAAATGTAGGTTCTTTATCTAATTCTGCCCTGATTGATTATCTAAAAGAACGAAGCATAAATATAGACATTGCCAAGCAGCATTGTCGAGAAATACACTATTCAGCTAATAACAAAGAATATTTTGCCATTGGTTTTGAAAATAATTCAAATGGTTATGAGCTACGCAATAAATATTTCAAAGGTTGCACCTCGAAAGATATTACTATCCATCGGTCGGAAGATAAAGAAGCCTGTTTGGTATTCGAAGGCTTTATTGACTACCTTTCTTTCCTGACCTTGAAAAATATCCAAACGGCAAAGCAAAATGTTATAGTCCTTAACTCAGTGGGCAATCTGTCCAAAGCGTTGAAGTTTACCCAATCTTATCCGAAAATATACATATATCTGGATAACGATGAAGCAGGAAGAAAAGCGACCGACGAAATTAGGGCAGTCTGTAAATTCGTACAGGATCAGTCTGCAAGCTATGCCAAATACAAAGACCTGAACGACTATTTGGTTGCAACGAAACAAGTGAAGCAACTCCCCAAATCGCAGCTACCCCGTAAACCTTTGCGAGGTTTCAGAATGTGATTTTCGTCAGCTACGCTAACAGGCTTTTGAAAAAGCCATAGCTTATTAGGGAATTTTCTTCACGCTCCGATAAATCTGCACTAAAAATTCCCCAATAAGCCAAAGGTTTTCCCCCTTTGGAATCCTCCCGAGCGTTCTTGCGACCGCAGTCGCTAAAGCGACTATCAAGTAAAATTTCAAACAACTTTTAATATAAATAATCATGGGATATGTTGTTCTCCATTTAGATAAATCGCCCGGAAATGAAGCAGCGATGACAGACCACATCAAGCGTAATGTAATACCCTCGAATGCAGATCCAACCCGGACGCATCTGAACAGGGAGCTGGTTGAACTTCCTGATGAAGTAGCCGACCGCACAGAAGCTATCCGTCACAGAATAGAAACAGCCGGACTAAAACGTAAAGTAGGGAAAAACCAGGTGCAGGTAATTCGCATCATGCTTTCCGGCAGTCAGGAAGATATGCAACGGATTGAATCGGAAGGACGATTGGATGAATGGTGCAGAGATAATATCGACTGGCTAAAAAAGACATACGGTGAAGAGAATCTGGTAGCCGCCACCCTACACATGGATGAAACTACGCCCCACATTCATGCTTCTGTTGTTCCTATTGTTCAGGGAGAACGGCGAAAAAAGAAAACCAATAAGGAGCGGCCCGAGCAACCAACAAAAAAGAAGTATAGGAAGAAAGACGCAAACCAGCCACGCCTTTGCGCTGATGATGTGATGGCGCGGGATAAACTGACAGCCTATCAGGACGGTTACGCCGAAGCGATGGCAAAGTACGATTTGCAGCGCGGAATAAAAGGTTCGGATGCGCGGCATATAACCTTAACAGAATTTTATCGCGAGCAATCCCTTAAATGTGAGAATATACAGGAAAACATAGGTTTACTTCTTGCTATGGAAGATGCCAAAAGATTAAGTATTGAACAACTTAAACAGCAGGAGCAGGAGGCAAAAGAGCAATACGAACAAGCCGATAAACTCAAAGTGCAAAAGGAATTGGACCTGAAAGATACCGAAGATACCCTTAATCAGGTAAAAGGGCAGCTCAAAACCGAGGAACTGAAAAGTAAAGCCGCCGATGTAGGTTCTACTATCATGGAGGGAATAGGCTCATTGGTGGGTACATCCAAAGTCAAACGGCAGCAACAGGAGATAGAAGCACTGAAAACCGATAAAGACCACTTGACAAAGGAAGTCAACAAGCTAACGCATGACATGCAGACCATACAAAAGGAGCATCAAACCATTGTTGACAAACTAAAGGATGAACTGGCTAAAATCCATGACTTATTCCCAAAAGTCAAAGAATTGCTGCGTATCGAAAATCTCTGCAACCATTTAGGATTTTCAGATGAACTAACAAAAATGATACTGGATATGAAGCCGGTAGGATTTAAAGGAAAACTATATTCTGCCGAATACAAACGGAATTTTGAAACGGAGCGATCCATAGCGGAAATAAAGCCGCACCCGACAGAAAAAGACCGTCTGCAACTTACCATTGACGAGGTGAGTGATACCAACTGGTTCAGACAGAAGTACAGGGAGTTTCAGCAGAGTATCGGAATTAATATCAATCAGAAAACTAATACCCGCAAGTTAAACTAAACACAAGCACATCCTCAATAACTTTATAATTATCTGAAGCTGAAAGCAGTTTGTGTAAAATAATAAAAAACGACGGCTAATTACCAATGTATTCAGCAGGTAAAGCCGTCGTTTTTATTGATACAAGTTAGAAATTACATCTCAGTAGTTGATAACGATTGTCGTTTATATTAGTGATTAATAATTAATTGAATAATTCTCCTTACTTAGCTGTACCATTGCCTGTACCGCCATTACCCATTTCTAAATGATAACACTTGGAATGGTGAGCAGTAAGAGCGACAATCAAATCTCGAAGACTTACACGATTGGATAGTTGACCAAACATCAAGGCAAGCAGTTGATTCCAACAAGTGAAGTGTTTTACATAACGATTACCCTGATACTTGTTGACTATACGCCTAAATTTATCTTCATTCAGAAATGAGATTAATTGAGCAAACACATATTTATCTTTATTCATCGCAGCCGATTATTATCAGCTACGAACGTATAAATTGAAATCGTCGTGCTCGAAAAAACCGATGTAACTAACTAAATTTCAAATATATCAAAGAGCGATTTTAGATTTTAATGGGACAGCAATGAAAATGACTATTAAACAAATCTCGGAAAATAAGAAAGAGTTTTTGGTTTATTACTCTTGGGCGATGAACAGGAAAATATGATTGAGCATTATTTGGAGCAGGGCGATTTGTTTGCCTTATATAATGAAGACCTAAAGGCTGTTTGTGTTGTTGCTCACGTAGATAATAATACATGCGAGTTGAAAAACATAGCTGTTTATCCACAATTTCATAGACAAGAATATGGAAAAGTGCTCATAATGCATATCTCAAAGCTCTATAAAAATAAGCACAAAACAATGCTCGTTGGTACGGACGAAATACCTTCGATTTTCTCATTTTACTGGAAATGTGGTACATGGTAGAGATAAAAAGCAATTAACCATAACTTTCCAACTTTTATCCTAATAATAATATTCAATTGATTAAATATTTATTACATTGCACTTGTAATTTTAGCTAAAACAATATACTTAACGTTAACACCTTCTATCTGATCTATGTCAGACATATCTTCGCTTAAAAAATTTATTGATGGAACCGATCCGGACTCCGGCCTTTTATATCAGAGCTATGTAAATAGCTTGTATAGATACGGGATAAGTCTTGGGTTTGCCGAAGATATATGTATGGATGCTATACACGATGTATTTTGCAAGCTATATAATCTTAGCAAAGAGAATATAATCAAGATAGAAAATGTAAAATATTATCTTTTTAAAAGTCTAAAGCATCGGTTATTTGATATATACAAGAAAAATAAGTTTATAGAAAACGTATCCATAACTTCAATTCCGTTCGATATTGAAGTATCTGTCGTCGATCCTATTATTGATGAAGAAGATAAGAAAATAATAACAGAGAAGGTCGAATCTTTGATGAGCTGTTTAACCGATCGGCAAAAAGAGGGCATTTACTTGCGTTATATACAGGAAATGAATTATGACGAAATCGCACTTCTTTTAAATATGACACCTAAGTCGGCGAGAATGCTCGTATTCAGAGCAATGGAAAGATTGCGGAACTTAAATGGAGATGAGAAAAAGATTTTTTTCATCCTTTTATCTGCATCTTTTCTCAAAAGTTTGTAGAATTTCAAAAAAAATCACAAAACGTGTAGACAATTCTTCCATCCAATCGTCATAATGATATAAACTGTGTATAATGCCTTAAATTATATCATAAATGACAAACCTAAATAATCGTAAATCTACCTATAAAGATTTTCTGAATGATGATAAGTTCATAAAGTGGCAAGTCCTGCAAACTGAAGAATTGAACCATTTCTGGGATGATTACAAAATAAAAAAACCGGAAGACGAAGATGCTTTAGCTAAGGCCGTAGAAGTCTTTAGGTCTGTACGGTTTAATAATTATATTCTATCAGATATACAAAGTGAAGCACTATTAAGAAATATTAGAAAAGATACTGTACTACGAAAACACAAAATAAAAAGATTGCAATATTATGCTGCCTCTGCTGCGTGCCTTCTTATATTGATTACGTCAAGCCTATTTATTTACAATAAAAAGCATAATATAAATCCCATTATTGAAACATCAATTATAGGTGAAGCCCAGGACAGCAAAGATATTCAGTTTATTAATGCTAGTGTATCAAGGGCATTATCAGAAGATGTTGAAATAAAATTAGATGAGAGCGGTAAAGCCACAATTCTTGATAAAGATGGACATAGCATTGATGATATATCCCTACTGCCTAAAGCTATAAATAAAATTGTTGTACCATACGGAAAGCGTTCTTCTATAATTTTGGCAGACGGAACCAAAGTCTGGCTGAATTCGGGAACAGAATTGGAATTCCCATCTACATTTGAAGGGAAGACAAGAGATATAAGCGTACGGGGCGAAATATATATTGATGTTGCAAAAAATCCGAAGAAGCCTTTCTATGTGCATACATCACAGTTTGATGTACAAGTGGTTGGAACTAAATTTAATATTTCGGCGTATGACGACGAGCCTGTCAAATCGGTTGTCCTTGTTGACGGGATTGTCAAAGTAGATGTTCCCGGTCACAAATCCTTAGAGATGAAACCCAATGATATGATTGTTCTGGAAACGGGGAATATAGACAAGTATCATGTAAATGCCTCAGAATATATCAGTTGGAAAGATGGAATATTGAACCTCAAGAATGCTTCTTTAGCTGATATTTTGAATAAAATAGGGAAATATTATAACATAAAGTTCACCAATATTGGGTCATTGGATTTATCCGAAACAACTTGTACCGGAAAGTTTATTTTAGATCAGAATATAGATAGTGTAATGACTGCTATCTCTGTATTAGTCCCAATTACGTATAGCAGAGATGAGAATATAATTCATATAAATAATATAAAATAAAGTGCCTATGAAGAATATCTAATAATGAAAAACTAACTACGATGAAAAAAATAATCGGACGGTAGGTCCAGTACCATCCGATTATAAGTCTAATTTACACATTCAAAGAATATTGTAAACCAAAATCATTTACAAATTTATGAAACAAAGTAATGTCTTTGATCGAATTACCCAATTAAATTGCGATCGAATTGTAAAAATTATGAAAATCACGCTATTTTTATTTTTCACTTGTGTGTTTTCATTGTATGCAAATGACTCATACTCTCAACAAGTGAAGTTATCTGTCGACTTAAAGAATGTGACACTTGCTCGGCTTTTCTCGGAAATAGAAAACAAGAGCGATTATGTTTTTCTTATAGTTGACAATGTAAGACCAGAATTATCTGAAAAAATTTCGGTTAATCTCGAAAATGGGAACATTTTCGAGATCTTAGAAATAGCCATGAAAGATAGGCAACTGTCTTATACAGTTATAGGAAGGCAGATTACTGTCTACAGAAAAAAAGAAGAAAAAACAAAGTCTGCTGCTTCGGAAGAAGAGCAACAATCGAAGACAAAAGTTGTCGGAAGAGTTACAAATAAGCAGAAAGAACCCTTGATTGGAGTGACTATTAAGGAAAATAATACGCAGAACGGAACATTTACTGATGAAGACGGGCGTTTTGTTATTTATGCCGGTAAGCCCGACACTGAACTCGTATTCTCTTATATTGGCTTTAAGACCCGGAGAATAAGTATCGAAGGAAAAACTGAAATTATACTTTCCTTAGAAGAAGATATATCGTCTCTTGATGATGTAGTTGTTACGGTGGCTTACGGAACCCAGACAAAGGTATCTATTACAGGCGCTATATCTACTGTAACCTCCGAAGATCTGACCAAAAGCTCGGTAACAAGCTTTGGTAACGCATTACAGGGGCGTATCACAGGTTTAAGTTCTACCCAATCGGGAGGCGGAATGCCTGGTCTGGATGATGCTGAGATTTATCTGCGTGGGGCAGCTACAGTCAACGGTTCATCCCCATTAATCTTAGTTGACGGAGTTCCACGCGATCTTCGTACCCTTGATGTAACCGAAGTTGAAAGCGTGAGTGTTTTGAAAGATGCTTCCGCAACAGCTGTATTTGGAGTGAGAGGGGCTAATGGAGTGATCATTGTCACTACGAAAAGGGGTGTGGCTGGCAAAGCCCAATTGTCAGTCTCTGCTTCACAGGTATATACCTCATTTACTCGTAAGCCTGCACGAATATCCAATTTGGAATATATAGATATGAGAAACGAGGCATTAACCAACGATGGACAGCCTGCAGCCTTTTCTCCCGAGATAAGAGCGAAGTTTGAAAACCCCTTGTTCGGACTAGACTCTAATGATCCTGACTATGCACAACAGGCTGCTTATCGGAATTATCTGTATCCGAATCATTATTATTATGGCGAATATTTTAAAGATACGGCTCCGGAAACACGTATAAATGCAAATGCACAGGGAGGTACAGATAACGTGCTGTATTTTATTAATATCGGGTATCTTAAACAGGGAGGGCATTTTAATACAGAGCCCAAGTCGAAATTGGGATACGACCCGTCATTGAAACTTGATAGATGGAGTTTCAGGGCAAATATGGATTACAAAATGTCGAGTTGGTTGAAAGCCCGATTTAATATAGGAACCTATATAGAAAAACAAAACTCTCCTAATTTTTATCCATATCCCAATACCGAAACTTTATTGCGAGGTATGATGCAAGAAACATTCCGGCTCAATCCTACGATGATGGGACCTACTACAATTAGTGGTGTTAACCCTGATGTGCCCGGCGATGCCGTTATTCATCCATCGGTAGGAGATCGGTCTGGATTTGCAGATATAAACAGGAAAGGATATTATGTCTACACACGCACAAATCTGAATACCTCATTTGAACTGGAAATGGATCTGAGTGAAATAATAACCAAGGGGTTGGTTGCAAAAGGAATGGTCTCCTTTGACTCATATCCTACAAATTCATTGTTGGGCCAAGTTGACGAAATCCAATATACAGCAGTAGCTGATTATGAGAACGATCGTATTATGTTCTCTAAAAAAGACTCCTATGAAAGAGCCATGGCATTGTCCAGATGGAAGTCGACCAGATATCAGATCAATGCTCAGGCTTCTATAAATTATAACAGGCGCTTTGGAGATCACAGCGTAGGAGGTTTATTCAATGTCCAACGAGACTATTGGGAAAGTGAAGGTGCTGAGATACCATATAATGTTTTGGGGTTTGCTGCCCGTGCAACATATAATTATAAAAGCCGCTATTTTGCCGAATTCAATATAGGATACAATGGTTCGGAACAGTTTGCCCCATCAAACCGCTATGGCACATTTCCTGCATTTTCAGCCGGATGGGTTGTTACAAACGAAAGTTTCTTAAGCGATGAAAAATACTTGACATATCTGAAGTTCAGGGGGTCATATGGACGGGTAGGAAATGACAAACTGGGAGGCTCGCGTTTCCTATATCAGGATAATATTATACTAGGAGGCCGGGAAACGAATATAGAAGGATTGGGACTTGGGCAGAAAGTAAATATGGTATTGCTCGGTAATTCTAAACTACAATGGGAGGTCGCGGATAAATTTAATATTGGTATGGATTTTCAATTATTTAAAGATTTGAATGGATCTTTTGATTATTTCCATGAGAAAAGAGACAAGATACTAATAACCAGAGGCACTGTTCCTATATTTCAAGGCTTGCCATTAGGTGTATTACCTAAAGTGAATATGGGTGTAATAAAGAATAAAGGCCTGGAGCTGGAGCTGACTTATAATAAGCAAATAACCCCGGATTTCCGTATCAGGTTGCAAGGGAATATTGCTACAAACAAGAATACGATAACCTTTATAGACGAAGCTGGATTGGGCGAAGCTTATGCCTACAAATACAGGCAAACCGGCTACCCTATCGGGCAGTCATGGGGGCTTAAGGTAGATTGGGATTCTCCGGGAAAGGGATTTTGGACATCTCAGGATGAGATAGACAATAGTGGTTTGTCGTATAATGTTGGAGCATCTCCCCGTCCGGGCGATTTGAAATATATAGATATGAATGGAGATAATAATATAGATGATAAGGATTATGCACCAATAGGTGACTCCAGTATTCCGGGACTTACTTACGGCTTAGGAATTAATCTAAGTTATAAAGGATTCGACTTATCTGTTTTCTTTTCCGGTATAGGAAAATACTCTACTATTTGGGATGGTCTTGGTATTTATGAATATGATGGCGAGGGTTCTTATTATACCTATCATAAAAATGCATGGACACAGGAACGTTTCAATAATGGAGAGAAGATTACTTATCCTACTCTGAGTACAACACCGAATGCAAACCATGTACCGAATGAATTCTTTTTACAGAACAGGTCGTTTATCCGCCTTAAGAACCTTGAATTTGGCTATACACTTCCAAAAGGATCATTAAAAAAAGTGGGAATAAACAATCTTAGGATTTATGTGACAGGACAAAATTTATTTCTCTGGGATAAGCTGAATCTGGAACATCAGGATCCGGAGAAAACAAATCCGACAAGATACCCTATAACGAAATTGATGGGCTTCGGACTTAATGTTACATTTTAGGTAAAAGGAAGTATTTAATGCAACATTGTTTAACCATAACCGGCTATTCCTGTTGCAGATACAAAAGTAATAAATAGGTCAGAGACCTTAAATTGATAAGATATGAAACTTTTAAATAAATCAATATTGGTTATAATCACCGTAGTTCTCTTCCTTCAGATATCATGCAATGATACATTGGATCAGGCTCCGGATGGGAAAATAAGCCTGGATGAAATATTCTCCGATCACTTCAAGACGAGCGCTTATCTGAATAGCTGTTATTTATATATTCCAATAGGAGGGATGAACTGGCCGTGGCAATCCAGAGGACCGGTATCTACTTGCGACGACGCCTGGGATAATGATGATATAGCATATCATTACGGTGTTTCGGCATCTATGGCAAATGGTGATGCAAGTGCCGAAAGCTATCCTATGACAAGTCATAAATATGACTTCAGGGATAATCAGCAGTATTCGCGTTTTTATGAATGTATTTACTACTGTAGTGTATTCATTCAGCGAATAGGTAGTGCAAATGTGAAAACTGAGGCCGAAAGAAATAGATGGAGAGCTGAAGCTCACCTGATTAGGGCATACTATTATGCAGAATTATTGAAATGGTTTGGCACAGGCTTACCTATAATGAGAGAACCTTTCAATTATGAAGATGACTTTACGCAAGTACAGAAACCATCTTATCACGAAGTTGTAGATTTTATCTTGGAAGACTGTGATTTTGCTCTTAACACGGCAGAACTGCCTTGGCGCATAACCAGCCCGACCGAAAAAGCCCGGCTAACCAAAGCCACAGCAGAGGCCATCAAGTCACGGATAATGTTGTACGCAGCCAGTCCATTATATAACGACGGGCAAGACTTATGGGAAAAAGCATATCAGATAAATAAAACGGCACTCAAAAACTTGAGGGATAACGGATATGAATTATATAAGAAAATAAATTATCCCGATATATATGCGAACGATGACGATAACCCTCAGAATCAGGCACATTTACCGAACAAGTATTCGGCGCTGATGAATGAATATTTTACTCAGGATTATGGATATACGACAAATCCGGTAGATAAAGAAACCATATACTCGAGTTGGGCTACTACAGGTAAGGCGTTTGAGTATGATGGCATTGGCTGCCAAGCTGATAGGAAAGCCGGTTCTGTGCCTACTCAGGAATTGGTAGATGCCTATGAAACGACGGATGGAGAAACTGTTCTGAAACTGGAAAAACCTTACCTGGATGAAAAACATCTTCAGCCTAACTATAATACGAATAATACGATGTACAATCCTGAGAATCCGTATGCAAACCGAGATCCCCGTTTTTACTCATCGATCCATTATAATGGGTCAAAAAGAACTTGCAAATGGAATCATACAGAAACACCGGAATGTAAGGATAATTACAATTTAGACCCCAATGGAAACGGGCCTGTATATCGCACTCGTATTATTTCCACATGGGTAGGGGAACCAATGACTGGAATTCATGAAACCTCCCGCACAAGAACGCGGACAGGGTACTATAATCGTAAATATCTTCATCCTAATGCCGGAGAAAACCAACCTATCGAAGGGCCTGCCGAAAAACTGTACCGACTTGGTGAAATTATACTGAATTGCGCCGAAACCGCAGCAGAGGCAGGTCATTTGCAAGAAGCTTACCAATTGGTAAACGAAATAAGAGACAGGGTGAATATGCCTCCATTGCCTGCCGGTTTGATAAATAATAAAGAAGAATTAATTCGGAGAATAAGGCATGAAAGGCGTATTGAACTGGCCCTGGAGCCTCATCGTTTTTTTGATGTCCGCAGATGGCAAAAACCTGAAGGAGACCTCAAGGATACAGATAAATGGCTTACAGCTATGGAAATAACGAGGCACGAAAAAGATGGTTCATTTTCTCATTATACATATAAAAGAAAGACTGTGCGCTCATCAGAACGTTTGTGTTATACTAACAAATATCTGAAAGCCCCGATACCAATGGCTGAAGCAGCAAGAATGTATAGTCTTACCGGAGACGATTGGCAAAATCCGGGATGGTAATAAATATTTTATTATTCCTATAAAGGTGTAATTATGAAAACGAGCACGAACAACTATTCTGCAAAGGATATGATAATTTGGACGTGCAGGTTTTTATACATCCATTAAAAACTGAATTATAGTATGAAATATAAAAAAATGATTCAAATAGTACTGTTATTTCTTCTTATAGGAGATATAGCAGCACAGGAAAATTTTCAGAATATAGAGGTTCGTGGCATCGTAAAAGATGAATATGGGAATCTCTTTCGGGGAGTATCTGTCGTGTCTGAATTTGGCAAGAATGCGGTAATGTCTGACGAAAGCGGTTCGTTTTTGATATATATAACCGACAAAAGCAGACATATTACTCTGTCAAAAGATTATTATTTGCCGGAGAAAGTTGAAGTGAAGGATAATGATAATCTGGAAATAACTCTAAAACGTGATATATATAATACGAATGAAATTGTCTATGATGGATTCAATTCTGTGTCTAAAAAGATGATGGCGGGTTCAGCCTCTGTCGTTACAGGATATGAGTTGAACAAGTCTCCCGTATCGGTTCTTAGTTCTACTCTCGCCGGCCGGCTATCGGGTCTTACCACGCGGGAAAATTCGTCTGAATGGGCGCGTACTTCAAATAGTCTATGGATAAGAGGAGCCAGTCTTAATGGCGCACATACTCCGCTTATTATTATCGATGGATTTATGATACCCACCGAGGCCCAGGCATGCATGGACTTTATAACTCCGGCGGAGATAGAATCAATCTCTATATTAAAGGATGCATCCCTTTTAGCTCTTTATGGAATTACAGGAGCCAGTGGAGCTATAATTGTTACCACAAAGAGAGGTAAACCGGGAGAGCTGAAAGTAGACTTGCGCATCGATGGTAGTCTTCAGAATGTAACGGTCAAGCCCTACAGGGTAAACTCGGGGGTATACTCTCAACTGAGAAATCAGGCGGCTTATAATGATAATCCGGCAGGAGGGCAGTTTCAGATGTTTACAGAAGAACAAGTCGGTAAATTTGCTTCAGGTGAAGATCCTATACATTATCCAAGTCATGACTGGTATTCCGAATTCATGAAAAATTTTGCTTTTATGCAACGGGTCGGACTCAATTTGAGCGGAGGATCTGATAAAGCCAGATTTTTTTCTAATGTGAACATAATGAATCAGAATACAAACTTCAAAATATCGGAAAAGGAGAAGTTTAACCCCACTCCCAATTATTTCTGGGCCAATATGCGTACAAACATAGATGTAAATATAGGTCAGCATCTCAAGGCTTTTATGAATATTGCAGGAAATCTGAAGAGAGAAAAAACAACCGAAGGAAACATGACAAATGTATACCAGGGGATGTTTGATTTACCACCGACTCTTTACAGTAACCTGACCCCAGAAGAGAGAGATCCCCAAACCGGAGAGATAATACGCGAAGGTGGTAAAGTGATGATTACCCCCAGCATCGGAAATAATGTCTACGGACGCATAAACAGGCAAGGATTTACTCAGCATACAATCACCAACATTTATTCCAATTTTGGATTGGAACTGGATATGTCTTTCCTTGCACAAGGTTTAAAAGCGACAGGAACTGTCGGCTTCTTATCTAATAATAGGAAAAGCCTTGCAACAAGCCGTAATTATGAGCGCTGGATACGGGTAACGAATACTTTTTCGGATTGGGACGAACTTAAATTTGAGAAAAAAGGGACAGACGAAGATACTCCTTTATCGCATAGCAAAGGCGAAGATGATTATCATAATATAAACTATAAGGGAGCACTGAATTATACAAGAAGCTTTGGGAAACACACTGTGTCGGCTTATGCTTACTCCATGTACTTAGAGTTGGTAAGAGCCGAAAACCTTCCTTTCAAGTATGTTTATTCCGGTCTGCAGGCGACGTACGATTATGATGACAGGTATGTGCTGACTATTGGGACCGGATATTCTGGTTCTGATAATTATGCACCGAAAAACAGATTTCATACTACACCGGCTATTGCCGGCGCATGGATAGCTTCGAGCGAAGCATTTATGAAGGACATTAAATGGCTGTCTTTACTAAAGTTGAAAGCCTCTTATGGCAGAAACGGAAATGATGATACCGGAGCGTCACGCTATCCTTACCTGAATAATATTCAGGGTGTAGACGAGCTTTTTATAAGTAATCCTTCGTATAGTCCGGAGATGGTCAAAAAACAAAATTATGGTATTGAAGTGGGGCTGTTAAATGGCCTGCACCTGTCTTTCGATATTTACAGGCATAATCTGGATAACATGTACATGAATGTTATCCCCGATATTCCGTCTTATCATGGCAATACGGGAATTTTCCCGAATATTAATGCCGGAGGTATGAGAAATAAAGGTTATGAACTGGAAATTGCTTATACTAAAAACATAATGAAGGATTTCTCTATTAATATGGATGGCTTTTTAGCATATAATAAGAATAAATTCACTCATGTGATAGAGACTATAAGGAGTGATGATTATTTTCATAAGGAGCGTGTAACGGGGTATCCGACAGGACAAACATGGGGATATCTGGTCGATTATTCGAATGGGAATGGTTTGTTCAATACCGAACAGGAGCTTAATGATTACCTTTCCCACACACAATATTCATTCAATAAGCCAAGGTTAGGTGATATTAAATATCAGGACTTAAACAATGATGGTATAATTGATGAAAAGGATCACGCACCTCTCGGGTACGGGGCTATCCCGAACTATTACTTTGGACTAACCGTAGGAGCTAAGTATAAGAATTTCGATTTCAGTGCTTTGTTTCAAGGTGTAGAAAATTATAAAACCTCTTCGGCCGGAAGTATAGGTATAAATGAGGGTGCACTTTCCGATGGCTTGTACTCTTCCCGTCATCTTCAGGCTTGGACAAAAGAGCGGTACGATGCAGGAGAGACTATTTCTCATCCCGCACTCACACTCAAGAATACAAGTGCAAATACTCAGACCAGTGAATATTTCATGGTAGATAGATCTTATGTGAGATTAAAGAACCTTGAGATAGGCTATACATTACCTATGAAAATGTCGCGGGCCATTAAAGCAAGAAATATACGGGTATCACTCAGTGCACAGAATCTCATAACATGGGATCATCTCTCCGATTATGATTTTGGACCTGAAGCAGGGGATTATAATCATCTGCCGGCATTCAGAGTATACAATTTAGGTTTGAGTGTTCAATTCTGATTAATTAATAAAATAAATAATATGAGAAAATATATAATTATATTATTGATGATAGTCCCATCTGTACTATATATGTCGTGTACAGATGTGCTTGACGCAGAGGCCGACGGTCGTATCAATTTTGAAGAAATATTTAAGAACCAAACTAAGATCAGTGAATATTATAATAGTTGTCTTAATTCATTAGTCGAACCGGATCTGAAAAGCATGGCTTTTTGTGATGAGGGACAACATGCCTCTTTCTATGAAGACAATGGAACCATTTTATGGTATAGCGGTCAGATAAATACCGACAACCATACGATCAATCCTTATGGAGGAGATCCTTGGGGCAGTGCCTATAGTCAGATACGCAGGTGTAATATTTTTCTAAATTATATAGATAATGAGACCGCAGGTCTTGTTCCCGATCAGAAGGAAGGCTGGAAATCGGAAATATATGCAATGCGTGGTTATTATTATTGGTTGTTAGCAAAAAGGTATGGAGGTGTTCCTGTCTTTTTAGATGTGATCCAGCCAGAGCATGATTTTACTCAGGACAGAAAAGCATCCTTTAGTGAAGTGGTTAAATATGTTATAGCTGATAGTGAAAAAGCTTTGGCCGGGCCGGATACTTCGATCGGATATCCCTGGGGATTTCAGGATAGGCTGGCCGGGCATTTAACACGAGCCGGAGTGCACGCCGTAATGTCGCAGGCAGTAACTTATGCTATCAGTCCGTTGTGGTATGATGGAACAATCTCTAAAGAATATGCAACCGAAATTACCGGAAGAGCATTATATGAGTGCCTTGCCCACGGATATGAATTATTTACATCAACATCGGAAGAAGCCCAAAATGCTTATGCTCTCTATTTTTTAACATTAGATAACAGAAGGACTGTCGATAAAGAAACCATCTATCGGGTTGGAAGTCAAATGAACTTATGGAACGGATGCGGACTACCCTCCACTCCGGGACAGACTAACGCCGGGTATTGTCCCAGTCAGAATATCGTAGACTCTTACGAGATGCAGGCTACCGGGTTATTACCCATCATTGGGTATGAAGATAACCGTAAATTAGTTCCGATAATAAATCCTACATCTGGCTATGACGAACAAAATCCATATGAAGGGAGAGATCCTCGCTTCGAAGCTTCAATATATTATAATGGGGCCTTGCGCAGTTTAGGTCAGCAGGGTGAAAATAGGGATGAACATCATGATTTGACTATTGACGGGGGCTTTGACACAAACGAGTTGTCTGTAAGCAAGGAAGACGATCATTTTATCCTTGAGACAAATGGCGGAGACCCTTATGTTTACACTTCGGGATTATTAAACGATCTGGATAGCCCTCCATCTACTACAATCACATTTGAATATAAGCTTAACCGGACAATCCCGAATGCGCAGTTTTTCTATGGCAGACCGCATGCAGCCGGAGGTGTTTCCACAGGTGAAGATGTATATATTGAAGCCGCAGATGATTGGAAAACATTTGAATATAATCTGAATGAAGCTGTCTTTACTCATGGCTGGGGATATAAAGGGCACCGCCTTCGTATCGACCTTGGCTCTGAAGGTGGCTATAAATTGTATATCAAGAATATCCGTATTAATGTGAAAAGTATTACTCTAAGCTCAAAAGTCGAAACATTTGTAGGTGGGGCAGATGGCATCGTTGTTGAAGGAAACAGGCAGTTTACCCCTACGGGTTATTATATTCGCAAATATGCCCATTACGATTCAAAACAAGGAGCCAATAAAGATGGAGCAATGAGGATGTTCCGTCTGGCCGAACTTTATTTGAATTTTGCTGAAACGGCATATCAATCACATGGCCCGGATGTAAAAGTACAGATAGGCCCGGGTGTCTCAATGAGTGCATGTGATGCAGTGAATGCGGTAAGAGAACGGGCTGGCATGCCGCCTTTCCCTAAAGGTATGCCTGTTGATGAATTTGAGAAGAAATACAGGAATGAAAGATATATAGAATTGGCTTTCGAAGGACATCGTCCGTTTGACGTACGCCGATGGAAAATATTGGATGAAACGGACAAAACTATTTCAGGGATGAAAATAGAGAAACAGAATGGAGGATTTACATATAACCGCTTTGCCTTTGAAGAGCGGAAGTGCAACACCGACAAGTTCTTAATGTTCCCGATAAATAGAGGTGAATTATACAAAATAATGAAGCAAACAGGCCAGAATTGGCAAAATCCGGGATGGGATTATTAAATAAAACCATACTCAACAAGTTATAAGTAACCGAAAGCATTTAATGATGAGGTTGTCACATAAGTATTTTATGCTGTCTCTTTGTCATCCTGATCGAAGAAAAGGATCTCCCTTGAAAGAAGAGATGTCTCACTAATCGTTCAACGTGACAGAGAAAGTATCAAAATGATCGCACAAATTTACTTATGAGACAGCCTCATCAAATACAAATGAACAAAAGGGTCTGAGACCTTAATACCAGATATATAATGAAAAAAAGAAATATACTTGTTTTTATATTGATGTGCATCTGCTTGATATCACAAAACATTCGGGCAAACGAAGATTATTTACCAGTACCAAAAGATTCAATAAGCAAAAAATACTATAGGGATTTGTATCCCGATACATGGGTTGCTACAGATGCATTGGGGCGAAAAATGCCGGATAGTAAAGAGGTCGGTCCGGTAAAAAAAGACCATAGGCGTGTGGTCGGAATGTTTTATATTACGTGGCATACAGCAGATTTAGCTGCAGGAACACCTCCTTATATGGCAGATGTGACAAAGATTCTGGAGCAAGACCCATCGGCAAGACTCGACGTAAATCATCCTCTATGGGCGGCCTCCCAGTTTTCGTTCCATTCGGGTGAACCGGAGATGGGATATTTTTTGAGTAAAGATGAATATGTCATGAGAAAAGATATATCCATGTTATCAGATGCAGGAGTAGATGTATTGATAATGGATGTTACAAATGCTCAAAGGTACTGGGATGAATGGGAGATATTATTCCCTCTCATGCAGAAAATGAAAGCTGAGGGGAATAAAGTTCCTGAAATTTGCTTTTGGTCATACAACGGACCTGTATTTGAGGTAGTTCAGGATCTGTATGAAAAAATATATAAAACCGGGAAATATAAAGATCTATGGTTTTACTGGGATGACCGGCCTTTACTACTATATAATGGACGCCCTGAATTCGATGCCAATGGCTTAACTCCTCCAAGCAGGAATTTCAATTATGATCCTAAAGCTAAGACCGATCCTGGGCATCCTCATTACAAAGATCCTGATTACTGTGAAGAATTTTATAAAGACTATACAAAAGAAGTGAAAGATTTCTTTACAAAGCGGACGATGTGGTGGGGGCGTTATGAATGGGGAGATCAGCGTTTTGTTGGTACTGAGGATAATTGGAGTTTCGGTTATGAACTGGGGGACGAACAGGATGCAATGGTACGAAAAATGGACCCGAAGGACCTTGTTTCTTTACATAATGGAGTGAGAGAACAAGCGGCTGTTACCGCAGGTCAGCATGCTTGCACAATGATAGGAAAATCATGGTCGAGAAATCATGGCCAACCCAAATTGGATGAATACGATATGCCTGTTTCTACATATGTCCCATGGCTGGGAAAAACAGTGGAGAATCCAACCGGTTATGGAATTTATTTTCAGGAGAGATGGGATGAGACTCTGACTGCTGATCCTCAGTTTATTTATATCAATGACTGGAATGAATGGACTGCCGGAAAATTTCCCCGCGAGAGTTGCGATTTTATGGGACGTAAAAGCAATTATCTATTTGTTGACCAATACAATTCCGAATTTAATAGAACAATTCAACCAATGAAAGGTGGATATACAGATAACTTTTATATGCAGATGGCTCAAAATATCCGTCGTTATAAGGGAGTTAATCCTATTCCCGAAAATAAAGGTTTCTGTAAAATCAAGATTGATGGAAGATTTAATGATTGGGAATCTGTAGTTACAGAATTCCGTGATACAAGAGGCGATGTTGCTCACCGCGATCATCAAGGTTACCGGGGATTACATTATACAAACAATTCAGGGCGCAATGATATTATTACAAGTAAAGTATCAGTAGATAAGAAGAACATATATTTTTATGCCGAAACGGATAATGCTTTAACTGATTACACCGGGCATAACTGGATGTTACTTTTTATTGATGCCGATAATGATTCTTCGACAGGATGGTATGGTTATGATTATATTATCAACAAAGATATACTTGATAGCAACACCACAACGCTCATGAAGTATGATAACGGGCAGTGGGTTAAGGTCTGTAATCTGGATTATCAGGTAAGAGATAACAAACTGGAAATATCGGTTGCCCGAAAAGCACTTAATTTAGAGGGGAGGAAATTCACATTCGATTTTAAATGGAGCGATAATCCTGCCAATCTGGAAGATCCGATATCCCTCTGTCTGAATGGAGATACAGCACCGAACCGGCGCTTTAATTACAGGTATATTTGGACGCAATAAATACTTCTCTTTAGTTATGTGAACCAGCAGTTAAAAATAGTTGTAACTTTATTTATGTAATTTTATCTATACAGTACAGATAATAAGCGAATTATCGGATGAAACAGTTACAATATAAAAAACTTCGAAAAGGTGTTACTTTTGTTACTTTTTTGTTAAATACAGTATTGATGTAGGGGCGTGAAACTTTACGCCTGATATAATTAACGGGCGAAATATTATTTGCTCTACTGATTTTGCCTTGCCCACGCATCGGCGATTAGTAATTCAATTTGCCCCTACATCAACAATACAACAATAAATATTATTATAAAATGAAATCTATATTTTGTACTTTTCTCTTGTTTTCTGCATTCTTTATTCTTTCCTGTTCTCATACGGAGAGAGTTGCAGAAAAAGAGCCTGTCCATATCGTAAATATCATAAATTTTATTCGCCAGACCGAGCCGCGAATTGATGAGATTACCGATAAGGTACTTTTCGAAACAGTTTATCAACAAATTTTGATGCTGAGAAAGTATGATCTGCCCGGCACATTCTTATTGCAATATGATGCTCTGATAGACCCCGTGTATCAGACGCTGATGAAAGATAGCCTGAACGGATCATCGGAGATTGGAGGATGGTGGGAAATAACACAGCCACAAGTTGAAGCCGCCGGGCTGAAATGGAGAGGGCGTTACTCTTGGGACTGGCATGCAAATGTCGGGTTTTCGATAGGGTATACACCTGCAGAAAGGGAAAAACTAGTTGATGTGTATATGACCAAGTTTAAATCTATCTTCAATAAATACCCGGCGTCAGTCGGATGCTGGTTTATAGATGCTCATACTCTAAGCTATATGCATGAGAAATATCAGGTCAAAGCCTCGTGCAATATGAAAGACCAAGTGGGTACAGATGGTTATTCTATGTGGGGTGGTTATTGGAATAATGCATATTATCCCAGCCGGAATAATGCATATATGCCGGCACAGAACGCAGAGAACCAGATACCGGTTCCTATATTCAGAATGTTGGGCAGCGATCCTATATATCAATATGATGCAAGCTTAGGAACAAGGGAGCAATCGGTTGTAACATTGGAGCCGGTTTTTCAAGGTGAGGGCTTAGGGGGTAGTAACCTTAACTGGGTAAGGTATTTCTTCAAATCTACATTTGAAGATCCTGCCCTTAACTTTACTTATGCTCAGGTAGGACAGGAGAACTCGTTTACCTGGGATAAAATGAGAAAGGGATTGTCCGAAATTCAGATCCCTATACTTGATTCATTGCAAAAACAAGGCCTTATACGAATAGAAACATTATCGGAAAGTGCTGAATGGTTCAAAAGCAAATATCCGGTAACTCCTCCTACAGCAACATCTTCCTTGTCAGACTTCAAGAATGAAGGGCATAAAACCGTTTGGTATAACAGTAGGTTTTACCGGGCTAATATTTTGTGGAAAGACACACATTTTCGATTTCGCGATTTACATTTATTTGATGAGAGGATGGCATCAAAATATTTAGGGCAGGTTGAGGAAACGCCGCATTGCACATATACCACGTTGCCAATATTAGACGGGTTTCTTTGGAGTACAGACAAAGAAAGAGCCGGGATTCGTTTGGTAAGGATATTGGAAGACGGAACTTCTGCGGAGATATTATGTGGTATACCATCGATCATAACACCAGACACGAATACGATGATAGTCAAATGGTTGGAAGAGGGAACCGTTTCGGAGTATAAGTTAACATTTACTGAGAAAAATATAGAATTAAGTGCCTCTGCTACCAATCGTCCATGGGCACTGGAGTTTACAGTCGCAGATGGGATGCAATTACCTTTTCATATCATAAATGAGAGTGGGATAAAGGCTGAAATAGAAAACTTTGAATACGAATTGGGCTGTGCTGTTGGAAAAATTATAGTTCCCAAGGAAAAAGACCTTTTTGTCTTTAGAATTTTACCACAGAATAATCAAATAACAATCGATTGTTCGCTTCGATAACAATCAAAAAAAATAATCAAATGAAAAATACTAAGATTAATTCAATCCTCATATTATTGATTTTCTTTCTCTTACAAAGCCCCTATACCCTTGCGCAGGGTATAGATATAAAAAATACCCAATGCGAATATCTGGATAATCCGTTGGGACTTCAGGAAAAGGAACCTCGTTTTAGCTGGATTTTAACAGCCCGAAAGCCTAATTCTTTTGGCCAAAAACAGACAGCATACAGGATTTTAGTATCGCAAAATTTGAAAGACCTGAATAAACATACGGGAAGTATGTGGGATACAGGCTGGATAGATAGTGATCATACTCAACTAATAGTTTATAAAGGGAAGCCTTTGCAGTCTGATAAGACGTATTATTGGAAAGTAAATGTAAAAGATGCATCAGGGAAAGAATCGGGATGGAGCAAGCCGGCTGATTGGACAACAGGACTATTCGATGTATCTGATTGGACAGCCCAATGGATTGGGTCTGATGAGATATTTAATCCGGAATTGAAGGACTGTAATATCTCGGATCCATGGTTTAGGAAAACGTTTCAATTAGAAAGAAGCCCTGACCGGGCAGTAATGTTTATTGCCTCAGTGGGCTATCACGAATTATATGTTAATGGAGAAAAAATAGGAAACGAAGTTCTTGCTCCTGTAGTAAGCAATCATACCACCCGGGCTCGCTATGTGACATACAATATAGCAGATAAACTAAAGAAAGGAAAGAACACAATTGCGTTATGGCTTGGTACGGGCTGGGTATTACATACTCCCTATATAACATCTGATAAGCCGCAGACTCCAATGGTAATCGGGCAAGCTGATATCCGTTCAGGAAATGAATCTCTTCGTATACAAACAGATGCTTCATGGAAAATGCATCCCAGTCCAAACAAATTGTTAGGCATATGGAAACCTCATCATATGGGAGGCGAAATATGGGATGCAAATAAGGAGATTCCCGATTGGAATTTACCATCTTTTGATGACTCCAAATGGAGAAGTGCCATAACATATACTCCCCACTTGACATTGTCTGCCCAGAATACCGAAGGGAATCGTGTACTTGATGAGATAAAACCTGTGGCAATAGAAGAACTTCCGGATGGCGGATTCCGCATAGATATGGGAGTGAACTTTGCAGGATGGACAGAGATAAAAGTGAAGGGGAATAAAAATGATCGCATTGATTTTATATTTTCGGAACGGCAACAGGATGAAATGACATACGGTATCCGAAATGCTTATATAATAGGTGCTGCGGGTAAAGGAGTGTTTCGTAACAGATTTAATTATAGCTCAGGTCGTTGGATTACAATCCGGGGGTTAAAAGATAAACCGCAACTTTCTGATATAAAAGGTTGGCTGGTACGCACCAATTACAAACGTGCCACGACATTTGAATGTTCCGACGAATTGCAGAACTGGATATATAACCGCGTTTTATGGACATTCGAAAACCTATCTATTGGCGGATATATTGTTGATTGCCCTCAACGTGAACGTTTAGGGTACGGAGGAGACGCCCATGCGACATCAGAGACAGGCTTGTTTAATTATCAACTGGGTTCCTTCTACACAAAATGGCTTGAAGACTGGCGCGATGCACAAGGTTGGGAATCAATGAACGGGAAATATGTAGGTGGTGGTATATTGCCACATACAGCACCGACAAATGAAGGTGGCGGAGGGCCGTCATGGGGTGGCATTTGCATAATCCTTCCCTGGTTCGTATATCAGCATGAAGGAGATGTGCGCATACTGGAGCAGAATTTTGAAATGATGAAGAAATGGTTGGCATTTCTGGATACCCATACTGAATGTAATTTATTGAAACGTTTTGGAGGTACATGGGATTATTTGGGTGATTGGTTATGGCCCAATGCTACTGCGGAAGGGATGAATAATGATAAGCCTGAGACTGTTTGTTTCAATAATTGTTACCGTGTATTCAATCTTCGCACTGCGGCTAAAATAGCGCGTGTTTTAGGAAAATATCAAGACGCGGAGCAGTGGGAAAAACAAGCTGGAGCTTCCAGCCGTATCATTCATGCAGCCTATTTTGACCGGGCAAATAATATATATGCAAATGGTTCAATGAGCTATATGGCTGCAGCTTTACTTGCAGATGTACCTCCTGCCGAAGTGAGAGAGAAGGTGATGAAACGTTTGGAACACGAAATTCTGAATGTCCGCAAGGGGCATATTCATGCAGGGATAACGGGAGGAGCTCTTCTTTTTAAATTGCTTAGAGAAGAAGGACGTGATGATCTGATATACTCCATGACTTCTCAGACAGCTTATCCTAGCTGGGGGTATATGAAAGCTAATGATGCCACCACGATATGGGAGATGTGGGAAAAAGATTTGCCGGGCCATTCTTTATTGCATAGTTCGTACCTTTTCCCGGGTGCATGGTATATTGATGGAATTGCAGGTATACGCAGAAATCCGGAAGATGTCGGGTTTAAAAGTTTTATAATACGCCCTCCATTATTAGAAGAATCACAGATGAATAGGGCTAATGCCTCTTTCGATTCACCGGTAGGAAAAATCGAATCGGCATGGAAAAGAGAAAACGGACATTTTAGCTTACGGGTAACTGTTCCGGTCAACAGTAAAGCATTCGTTTATTTCCCTGAGAAAGATTCATCAAAAATTAATGAGGGATCGGGATATTCAAAAATTGTGGATGTAGTGGGAGAATATACCATATTGGAAGTTCCTTCAGGCAATTATGTAATTAAAAACTAAAGAAGATGCAATTAATAAGGAATCTATTATTCAGTATTGTATTTATATTCAGCGGAAACATAATAGGGCAAGAACTACCCTTGCCATTTCAACAAGCTGCGGACACAAAGGCAAGGTCAACAGCATTGGTATACAAATACCTGACCCCAACACGTGTAGTCTGGACATCTGACAACAACAGCGAAGCCTATGTGTTGAATTCCGGAGCTATTCTCAAACAGGGAACTGGACAGGCTGATCTGAATGCGGGAAATTACTTACGATTGAAAAGCGATGAGAACAACAAAGGAGGTATAATACTTGATTTCGGCCGTGAAATTCAGGGAGGGATAGAAATTATTACTTCTATGAGTAATAAAAATCCGGCAGGCAGGGTGCGTATTCGTTTTGGTGAATCGGTATCGGAGACAATGAGTAATATAGGAGAACTAGGTGGGGCAACCAACGATCATGCAATGCGCGATTTTATTGTTACACTACCCTGGTTGGGAAAATTGATCGTTGGCGATTCAGGATTCCGCTTCGTTCGCATCGACGTTGTTGATCCGGGTGTAGTCCTCGAAATAAAGGAATTAAGTGCAGCATTTTCTTACAGGGACATCTCCTATCAGGGCTCTTTCAGATGCAACGACGATCGTCTGAACCAAATATGGCTCACAGGGGCATACACTGTACATCTGAATATGCAAGACTATCTATGGGACGCAATAAAACGCGACCGTCTGGTATGGGTAGGAGACCTTCACCCTGAAGTGATGACAATAAATTCGGTGTTCGGGTATAATGAGGTTGTACCCAAGAGCCTCGACCTGGCTCGCGATCTTACCCCGCTTCCAAACTGGATGAATGGCATCAGTTCATATTCAATGTGGTGGATTATAATTCATCGCGACTGGTATCGTTATCATGGAGATATAAAATATCTTTCCGAACAAGAAGCTTATATAGCACAATTATTAAAACTCTTGAGCGAAAAAATAGATGTAAACGGAAAAGAGATTTTGGATGGTACTCGTTTCCTCGACTGGCCTTCAAGTGAAGACCCGGAAGCAATACATGCAGGATTGCAGTCTATGATGATTATGGCATTTGAGGCCGGAGAAGAAATATGTAAAATTCTGAAAGATGAAGAAACAGTAAGGCTTTGCCAATCCTCCCTGAAAAAGTTAAAAAAACACATGCCGGAGCTTACCCAATCCAAACAGGCAGCTGCACTATTAGCACTGTCGGGATTGATACCTGCTCAAAAAGCCAATGCAGATATATTGTCTCAAAACGGCGTACATAAAATGTCTACTTTCTACGGATACTATATGCTCAATGCCAGAGCAAGTGCAAATGATTTTACCGGGGCTTTGAATAATATCCGTGAATACTGGGGGGCTATGTTAGATTTGGGAGCTACAACATTCTGGGAAGATTTCGATATAAAATGGATGGAAAATGCCGCCCGTATCGATGAAGTAGTTCCTGCCGGAAAAACTGATGTGCATGCTTCCTATGGAGGGTACTGCTATTCGGGTTACCGTCATAGTTTTTGTCACGGGTGGGCTTCAGGTCCTAC
The DNA here is from genome assembly GCF_900079725.1 of uncultured Dysgonomonas sp. Lineage (NCBI taxonomy): Bacteria > Pseudomonadati > Bacteroidota > Bacteroidia > Bacteroidales > Dysgonomonadaceae > Dysgonomonas > uncultured Dysgonomonas sp. The sequence goes on along the minus strand of NZ_LT599032.1, from coordinate 3,521,022 downwards.
GGCATGGCTTAGTCGTTATGTGTTAGGGGTAGAACCTCTGGAGCCAGGCTGTAAAAAAGTAAGAATATCTCCTAATCTGGGAGATCTGGAATGGGCAGAAGGCAGTTTTCCTACACCATACGGAACAATCAATATTAAACATGTAAAACAGACTGATGGTAAAATCAAATCAGAAATTGAAGCCCCTGATGAAATTGAAGTAGTAAAGAAATCTTTAAAATAGTATTATTTTAGACAGATCATATGGAACAAGTCTTCCGAAGACTGGCTACATATATATGAATAAAACAATATATGAAGAAGAAGGCTAATATATATCATACAGCATAAAATAGCGCTTCGGTCTGATTATTAATATTCACATTAAATTTTATGCCCATGAATGATTTATAGCATGGCGGATTGTTCTGTCTATTCTTTTATAAGCGGAAAAAAATCAGATAGTGAATTTGGATTATCCTTATCGTATTTATATCGACCGGATTTTATAAAAAATCATGATAAAATTGGAGTTGTTTATTAGCATCTTTCTTATTTTTGCATAATACTTATACTTTTTTATCAAAATGAAGCGTTATCAATCGATTATCCATGAAGTAACCCCTTTGTCGGGGAGAACTCTATACAATACTCATAAACAAAGAAGCCAAAGGCAGGAAAGGTTCCATTATAGGCATCATAAAAGGAACTGATGTAAAAACTGTTTGTAATGTACTTTTGCAGATGTCTCGCCGTCGCAGGTTTCAGGTACGGGAGATAACACTGGATATGGCTCCCAATATGGAGCTGATAGCCAGAACCTGCTTTCCTGCCGCTAAAAGAGTAACTGATCGCTTTCATGTACAAAAGCTAGCTTTTGATGCTGTGCAAGAGATGCGTATTAAAGCCCGATGGCAAGCTCTGGACAGAGAAGCGGTAGATATGGCGGTAGCCAAAGCAAAAGGCGAGGGGTACATTGCCCCAACCTTTGAAAACGGTGATTCCCTGAAACAACTGTTAGTCCGTAGCAGATACCTCTTGTTCAAGAAAGAATCCTTGTGGACACAAACACAGAAACAAAGGGCTGAGATACTTTTCCGGGAATATCCCGATATTAAAAAGGCTTATTATCTGGCTATGCAGCTTGGGTTAATCTATCATCAGGCTAAAACAAAGGATGTGGCTTTAACAAGATTAGCCAGATGGTACGACCAGGTAGATAGGTCTGGATTCTTATCCTTTGGGACAATTACCAGAACCATACAAACACATTATCTGAATATCATTAACTTTTTTGACAGGCGTTCTACCAATGCTGCAAGTGAATCTTTCAATGCAAAGATTAAAGCATTCCGATCTCAATTCAGAGGGGTAAGAGATAAAGCCTTTTTCTTTTTCTTGTTCAGATTAACAAAATTGTATGCATAAAATTCAAAAACCCTCAACTTTTACGGTGAGCCATTTCGACCCCTATTTTTTAATAGTTGCATGCAAATTGCATGTACATATAAAAACAAAAAGAGTTAGATTCTTTGTCTAACTCTTTGATTTTCAACCGTCGGGATACCAGGATTCGAACCTGGGACCCCCTGCTCCCAAAGCAGGTGCGCTAACCGGACTGCGCTACATCCCGTTTTTTGCGTATAGCGGTGCAAAGGTATGACATTTTTTTATATTTCAAAACAAATAAAGAAAAAATTACAAAACATATTTTTCGACACTTTTTAATCCTTTTATAAATAAGCATTTTAACACCATATAAAATAGTATAGATAAATTTATTCTGTTAAATAGTAAAGGAAATATCAACAGGTGCTTTTTTTGTTTATTTTTGCATCTAAATCTCAAATCTTATAATTATGGTTAAAAAGGTATTCTTCTCTTTAGGGCTATTAATGCTTTCATTTTCAGCGTACGCGCAAAATCTTCAGTTGCATTTCGATCCGCGTCATGCATTACATGGAGACAAAGTGTCAGATAAAAACTATTTCACAGCAACATTTGAAATGTTCAAACCGGATAAATGGGGTTCGACATTTATGTTTGTGGATTTAGATTTTAACCAAAGCCGGGGAAACATTGGTACTATGTATCTCGAAATTGCCCGCGACATTAAATTAGGCAAAAGCCCTGTTATGGCTCACGTCGAGTTTAATGGTGGCGTAGGAAAAGCCGAAAATTTCGGGTTCTCAATAGCAAATGCGTACATGGCCGGTGCATCATACTCCACAATGGTAGGCAAAGCCATTTTAGGAACATATGTTGTATATAAGTACAACGCCTTCGAGAAAGTGAGTAACGACGTGCAATGGACCGTTACGTGGGGTGTCGACTTATGCAATAACAAATTCAGAGTTTGCGGATTCATGGATGTCTGGACACAAAACAAGGCTAAAACCCATGCAGATCCCACAAGCGGTAAAGAAATCGTATTCCTGACCGAACCTCAATTCTGGTATAATGTCAGCCCTAATCTGGCTTTAGGTAGTGAAATAGAAATCAGCAATAATTTCCTCACTAACAAAGACAAGGCATACATCAACCCTACAATAGCCGCTAAGTGGAACTTCTAAGATTTGATAAACAATGAAAAATTTCCTCGAAAAAACATTTAAACTAACAGAGAATAAGACCACCATCCGCAAAGAACTTCTTGCCGGGCTTATTACTTTTTTAACCATGTCATACATACTGATAGTAAATCCTAGTATACTATCGACTACCGGTATGGACAAAGACGCCCTGTTCACTGCAACAGCTCTGGCTACAATCTTCGCTACCCTGATGATGGCTCTCTATGCCAAACTTCCGATAGCACAAGCTCCGGGTATGGGCTTAAACGCTTTCTTTGCGTTTACCATCTGCGGAGTAATGGGATATTCCTGGCAGTTTGCTTTGACTGCTGTATTCATTGAAGGTATTATCTTTATACTCCTTACATTCTTCAATGTACGGGAACTGATCGTAAAAAGCATACCTAAGGTACTGAAAGACGCCATACCTGTCGGGATCGGGCTATTCATCACACTGATCGGACTAAAGAACGCCGGAATAGTAACTTCAAGCCCTGCCACACTGGTAGCACTAGGAGATTTCTCTCAGCATAGCGTATGGATTGCTTTCTTAGGCTTGATCATTACAGCCGTACTATTTGTAAGAAATGTGAACGGCTCCATACTGATAGGGATTGTCGCAGCAACTATCTTCGGTATCATTTTGGGTGATGTTACATTACCGGATACCAGTATCATCAGTGCACCGCCATCTATCGCTCCTATCTTTGCTCAATTCGAATGGGATCATATCCTATCATTCAATATGCTTGTTGTGGTATTCACCCTTCTCTTCGTAAACCTCTTCGACACTGTGGGTACATTGATCGGTGTGGTATCCAAAGCCGGACTGGCTGACGAAGACGGCAACTTCCCTCAAATGAAAAAAGCTCTGTTCTCCGATGCATTAGGAACTACAGTAGGCTCTATCTTAGGAACAAGCACTATTACCGCATATGTGGAAAGTGCATCGGGAGTAGCATCCGGCGGACGTACCGGACTAACCTCTGTTAGTACCGCTATGATGTTTGTACTTGCCCTGTTCTTTGCTCCATTATTCCTGATGGTTCCCGCAGCAGCTACATCTCCGGCACTTATTATCGTTGGGCTGTTTATGATATCTTCTGTTGCCAAGATCAATTTCAGCGACATGAGCGAGGGACTTCCTGCATTCCTTACCATCGTATTTATGCCATTCACTTATAGTATTGCCGAAGGTATCGTATTTGGTATGTTAAGCTTTGCTTTCATCAAAGTATGCTCCGGCAAATATAAGGATGTATCAGCTACAGTATATGTAATCGCCATATTATTCTTATTAAAGATAATACTGGATGCATCTCATGTAATGACCAATGCTGCAGGTTAAGTTTATGAAATAACGATATAACCTTTAGTCCCTCCCTTCTTAACCGGATCGGAGGGGCTTCTCTTTTATATTTATAGACCTGCAACTTACGGCTAAAATACCTATCTTTGCGTAAAAGATAATCCCTATATGAAATACAGCGATATACTCCTCGACTTAGATGACACACTGATAGATACTATAGAAAATACCCGTCTCACTCTGATCGAGATATATAATGACTACAACTTCGTCCGCTACTTCCCATCCTTCCAAGACTTCTATGCCATCTATTACGCAAATGTAAGCCACCTGTGGGAACTCTACGGCAGAGGACAGATTACCAAGCAGACGCTACAACGCGAACGCTTTATAGGCCCTCTAAACAACGTAGAAGAAGTCTCCGAAGAGCAGGCGCTGGCTATCAACGACGACTTCATAGCCCGCATAATGAAAAAAGGCGTATTGGTAGAAGGAGCTAAAGAACTACTGGACTACCTCAACCCGCGCTACAAGATACACATCCTATCCAATGGATTCACCGAAATGCAATACATTAAGATGGAAAGCGCCGGTATTTCATCATACTTCGATAAAGTTATCCTGTCCGACAAAGTCGGGGTGAACAAGCCGCATCCGGATATATTCACTTATGCCCTGAACGAAATCGGAGTTAAACCCGCAAACATTATAATGGTTGGAGACAACCTGTTTACTGATATTGGTGGAGCCTATAACAGCGGACTGGACCAGATATGGTACAATCCCAAAAACAAGCCCTTCGAAGACTTCAAGCCAACCCACACAGTCACCAGGCTCGAGGAAATCAGGGATATTCTATAAAAACAGAAACCGGATATTGAATATTATCCGGCTTCTTACTATATACACTAACTAGATAATATATCAGTTCAGATACTTCTTCAAATCTTCCACCCATGCAGTAAGACGTGCATCAGTTTCGTTGTATTCGTTATCTTCATCTAATGCCAAGCCGATAAAGCGGCCGTCGATAACGGCATCAGATTCGTCGAATGTATATCCGTCGGTAGATACCGAACCTACAATTTCGACTTTCCCTTTCAGTGCTTTATAAATGTAATACATTGCTCCCGCAAAACTTGTGGAGAATGAAGCACTGTCTCCCAGTGAGAACAGAGCAACTTTTTTTCCGGCAAAATCCATCTTTTCAACCTTAGGCAGAAGAACTTCCCAATCGTCCTGTAAATCGCCTACCCCTGTCGTAGATGCCCCGAAAATCAAAAAGTCATATGGTTTCAAATCATCAACACTCACACTCTCAGCATTGAAGAGTGCAGCATCGTCGAACAACGCCTGTATTTTTTCTGCTACCGCTTCTGTGGCCCCGGTAGATGACCCGTAAACTATTGCAATTTTGCTCATAACAAGTTAAGTAATTTATTAAATTGATTATCAACTATCTGGAATCATTCAAAATAGCGGGAGCCATAAAACTCTGCACTATCCCTCTCAAAGCCAGATACACAATAAACGCAATCCACAGGATATTGTTCGCACAAATATTTGAAAAAGCAAAATACAACATAAAAAATCCGGCAACTGCTATCAGCATGGAATTGCGCATCTGGTGAGAAGCAGTTGCCCCCACAAACACCCCGTCCCAAAGAAAAGCTGAGAAGCCCGCAAAGGGAATCATATACACCCAGATATGAAATTGCCTACTGAATTCGACAATATTCTGCTTATCGGTCAAAATACCCAATATCTGATCCAGGAAGAGGACATAGATAAGCGTAAAGAACGAAGCGATAACAATTCCCCAGACAAACAGCCGTCTGACAAGGAATTTTAGTTTGAATCTGTCTTTTGCTCCTATAAATCTGCCTGTCAACGCTTCAGCGGCATAGGCAAACCCATCCATCATATATGAGAACAGAATAAACAACTGCATCAGTAAAGCATTGGCTGCCAACACATCTTTCCCCGACTTAGCAGAGGCAGACATAAAGAAGGTAGTAACGGCCACAAGAGCCATCGTACGGATAAAAATATCGCTATTGACCTTAAAAAAGGGAATATAAGACGATAAATCTTTCAGCACTTTCAGATTGATATATTGTTTCAGCCAGCCATATTTTATATTCCAGATAAGAAGGAACGAAAGAAAGCCCGTATATTGCGCGCATACGGAAGCTAAAGCCACCCCTTCTATCTTCATCCCAAAACCATAGACAAAGGCAAAGCTCAATCCGATATTGACTATATTAACCCCAATGGCTACAACCATAGGCATTTTGGCATTCTGCATCCCCACATACCAACCGTTAAAAGTGTACATACCCAGAATAGCCGGAGCAGCCCAGATGTATATATAGAAATAGTCGAGAGCATATCCTTTTACCGTAGGCTCTCCATTCAGCAGATAAAAGCCCACATGGGCAATAAAATATTGCAGCAGGATAATAACTACGCCTGCCCCCATTGCTACAGCGAGTGAACGAAGCAGGATATTGGTTTGCTCTTGCTGGTCACCGGCCCCGTATGACTGGGCAGTAAATCCGCTTGTACCCATACGCAGAAAAGAGAAACTCCAATAAATAAAATTGAAAATCATTGTCGCAAGCGCAATTGCCCCGATATAATCCTCCGAATCGAGATGGCCTACTATATACATATCCACCATACCCAAAAGCGGCACTGTAATATTGGATATAATATTCGGAATTGCCAGACGCAGGATGCTTTTATTCATAATGGTTACAAAAATAACAGGAATCGGTTAATAATAAAGAATGAAAAATTGATAATCAGGCATTCTTTATTTTATCGTCTAATTTCAGCTCATTAAAAAGTTGACAAACTTGACACTTTTTTCAATATATTTCATCATTAAGTAGTAAAAAGAATTTATTAATATATCCTTGTCATCCTGAGGAACGAAGGATCTCTTTCCTTCTTTCCCTGACAAATGGGTCGGGATGTTTCCTTCGTCAGCATGACAAGAGAAAGAAAAGTATATCATTAATATTTATAGAATACTTAATTACCTCTTCGCTTTTTCTTTCTTTTCTTTCCCTTATTATATACCGGCCTTCTGTTACTCACTATCACGGCCGTGCCTGTTCCTTGCCGCTGCCCGGCACAGGCCTTATCCGGTTTTTCTATCATCTCCGCAGCCTCTGTATCTTCATTCTCCTCAATCACTTCCAAAACCTCTTTTTCTTCATCTTCAACAACATCCTTTTCTATGTTATCTATAACGGTCTCTTCCTCAATCACCCGGTTATCTCTCGAAGTATACACCTCCTCCCCTAGGGGAGGTCGGGAGGGGCGTTTATCCTCCCTATCCAGCAACATCTTTATTGTCCGCAGATCGGGAGGGCATTCTTTCTTTATTATCACTTTCGATTTGAAAACCAGTTCATCAGGATTCCTTTCATCAGGTACATATATATCCTTTTCCACTGTTGTTATATATCCCTCCAGTTTCTTCTTCAGCGCGGCCTGCATCATTGTCTGCATCGCTTCGCTACGGCGACTGACCGCCATATCCACCTCTTTCCTGAATCCGGGTTTAGTATCCAGCCAGCCATAATAAGCCTGCCTGCTAAAACCCAAGGCCTTACACACCTGAGTAGTGGTATAAAACTCTTCTTCGATAAGAAAAACTACTTTATCTACTAATTCTTCACTATACTTTGCCATACTTTTTAGATAATTATGAGTGTGGAGCAGAGAATGATTATTTATTCATTATCTGCTTTTTCAGTATAGATAAATATATTTAGGTTTTATAAAAATCAACACAACAATTTATGCAAATCAGACGAGGCTGTCCAAAAAGTATTTCTCCTTTATGTTATGTTAGCGGAGCGAAGTAAATAAGAATTTTCCACGTCCAACCTTCTGCGATGAGTATCGACTAAAGGCCGGCGCAAACAACTATAGGTAAAATTATAATGATAAGACGACAAATCAGAGGTATAAAAAATATTTTAACGGGAACGAAGAATATTTATATCCCCTCCCCTTTTATATCTGATTCCATCAGAACCCAAAGCGTCTATTACATAGTAATAAACTCCGGTATTCACATATTTTCCTTTATATGTCCCGTCCCACCCCTTAGCCGGGTCGGTAAATTCAAAAAGTTTTTGCCCCCAACGGTTGAAAATAGTACACTTAAATTTCACGATAGACCTATATGCAACCCTAAACTCATCATTTACCCCTGGAGAGTCTCCCGGAGAGAAATAATTAGGAACTTCAAGCTTTGACTCTGAAATAGTAAATGAGAATGTATCTTCAGATGTATTGGAATCATTATCCGCAACCTCCAGCTTTATAACATACTCTCCGAATTCTTCGAAAGTATATCTGGTTATATCTTTATCCGGATAGCGCGCAATAGGATTCTCCAGATCTCCCTTCTTGTATAAAAACCATGTATAGTAAACAGCCTCACTCCCCCCCGATCCATAAAAGCTGAACGTTGCCGGAGCCGAAAATATTTTATTTTTCATCTCCTCTTCGGTTATTGTTTCATTTGCCGCATCCCGCCGTTCCACTTCATAGTCTATATGCGCTTCAAGCTTCTCTTCCGCACTCTGGGCTGCCAATCGCAATGATACGACAAGTATAAACAATAATAGAGTTATTTTTTTCATAAGCAACTGCTTGAGTCAAGAAAGTATTAAATGCGACATCACTCCATCGTAACCGGCTATTGATATTGCTGATACAAAGATAATAAGCTTGCGGCCTTAAACAATAAACCCTCTATCTTTTAACGGACAGAGGGCTATCTTATTTTGTAATACAGTTATATAATGTCGCTCTGCCTATCGGGCATTAGCTTCCAGAGATACTCCTGCTTTTTTGAATACTTTTTCTATTTTCTCAAAAGCTATATCAACCTGTTCTTTGGTGTGTGTAGCCATCAGTGAGAAACGAATCAATGTATCTGCCGGAGCAACTGCCGGAGACACTACCGGATTAACAAATACGCCTTCTTCGAAAAGCCATTTTGTTATCATAAATGTTTTTTCATTATCACGGATAAATAGCGGAATGATAGGAGTAGCAGTATGGCCTATTTCAAAACCACGGCTACGGAAACCATCTAATGCATAATGAGTAATATCCCACAAATGCTTGATACGCTCAGGTTCCGAAATAATGATATCTAATGCTGCACTGGCTGCCGCTGTAGCTGCAGGCGTAGCACTGGCTGTAAATATATAAGCGCGGGAATTGTGACGCAGATAGTCGAGAATAGTCTCGCTTCCGGCGATAAATCCGCCAAGCGAAGCTAAAGATTTACTGAATGTTCCCATTATAAGTTCCACATCGTCGACTAAGCCGGTTTGCTCTACAAGCCCTTTTCCACTGAAATCTTTACCGAGAACCCCTAAACTATGAGCCTCGTCAACCATTACACTGGCATTATATTGTTTTGCGAGTTTCACTATTTCAGGAAGGTTTGCGATATCGCCCTCCATACTGAATACCCCGTCAACCACAATAAGCTTCACCTTGTCAGGCTCACATCTTTGCAGTTGTTTCTCGAGAGATTCCATATCATTGTGACGGAATTTCAGCTTTGTCGAATAAGAAACCCTTGCTCCTTCAATAATAGAAGCATGGTCCAGCTCATCCCACAATATGTAATCTTCACGCCCTGTAATACAAGATATTACTCCTTGATTTACATTAAAGCCTGTCGAATAAACGATAGCATCTTCTTTGCCTACAAATTTTGCAAGCTTTTTTTCCAGTTCGATATGGATATCAAGAGTACCATTCAGGAAACGGGAGCCGGCCATACCTGTCCCATACTTACGGGTAGCTTCTATGGCTGCTTCTTTTACTTTCGGGTGATTGGTTAATCCCAGATAGGCATTCGATCCGAACATTAACACCTTTTTCCCATTTATAACGACTTCGGTGTCCTGATCGCTCTGGATTTGTCTAAAATAAGGGTAAATTCCTGCAGCCCGTGTATTTCTGGCCGCGTCGTACCGATATAACTTATCAGTTAATAAACTCATACTCAAATTACAACAAATGTAGATTATTATAACTGCATCTTTGGAACAATTTAATATTCCACGAATTACAGGCTGCAAAAATAGCTAAAAAAAATAAGAATGCGTCCCTTTTGGAATAAATATTTAAAAAAAGGATATTTTAATACAATCTTCTGCCACTTCTTCCCGTAATATATCGCTTTTTTCTTAAATTTGCAGATTAGTGGCTACATATGTCAAATAATTAGAATTTGAAAGCCTTTTGATGGTTAGAAAAGCCATAGAACTGAATGATAAAAAAGAAAAAAAACAAACATAATCTATGGAAGCGGTTGCACTTCAAATACCGCCTTTCCGTAATGAATGAAAATACACTTGAGGAGATTTGGAAGATTAAGGCTTCCATGTTTTCAGGTGCAGTTTTGGTTCTTGTATTCGCTTTTTTTCTCATTGCGATCACATCTGCTATCATCATAGCAACACCGATCCGCTACTACCTGCCGGGGTATCTCGATGCCGAGGTAAGGGAAAAAGCAATCCGGTCGGCAATTAAAACAGACTCTCTCGAACAGCAACTGAAATACCAGGAGGCTTATATAAGCAACCTCCGCAGTATATTCGACGGCACCCGTCAGATCGATTCGGTAAAGATTCTCGATACGATATCTGTATCCGAAAACGATCCGTTACTCAAGAAAACAGATCTGGAGAAAGAATATACCAAACGATACGAAGACGAAGAGCGGTACAACCTCTCTGTATTATCATCCAATACCACCAATCCAATGGAAGGTGTTGTATTCTTCAGACCTGCCAGAGGAATTATAACGAGCAAATTCGATCCTTCCGGCGGACACTTCGGAGTAGCGATTAAAACCTCGCCTAAAGAGACCATACTGGCAACACTGGAGGGTGTAGTCATTTTTGCCGGATATGATCTAAAGACAGGACATACAATACAAATCCAGCATAAAAACGGATTTATTTCAGTATACAGGTACAACACGCTACTACTAAAGAAAACAGGAGATAAGGTGCGTACAGGAGAGGCTATAGCTATAATAGAAACCAAAGAAGATGATGAAAAAGGAGAAAGCAAAACAACTCCAACGCTCGAATTTGAACTTTGGTATAGAGGCAATGCCGTAAATCCTGAAAACTATATATCTTTCTAAAACCGCATATGAAAAGGAATATTGCAATACTAGGCTCTACAGGATCAATCGGAACACAAGCGCTCGATATAGTCAGAGAAAATCCTGACCATTTTGAAATATACGCACTGACAGCCAACGAAAATATAGATTTACTAATCAAGCAGGCAGAAGAATTCTCTCCTGAGGTCGTAGTCATTGCCAACGAGAATAAATATACCCAACTCAAAGAAGCCTTACAGCATTTACCTGTCAAAGTATGGGCCGGAAGCGAATCGATAGCACAGGTAGTACAAAGCCAGCCTATCGACATGGTACTAACCGCTATGGTTGGTTACTCGGGTTTGAAGCCCACTATAAACGCAATAAAAGCCGGGAAAGTAATTGCGCTGGCAAACAAAGAGACACTGGTTGTTGCAGGCGAACTGATTACCAGTCTGGCCATTGAACATAAAGTACCGATATTACCTGTCGATTCGGAGCACTCTGCCATATTCCAATGTCTCAACGGCGAACGCTCTCCTATCGAAAAGATTATTCTTACAGCGTCCGGAGGCCCGTTCAGAAACCATTCTGCACAACAACTGGCAAAAGTTACAAAGGCCGAAGCCCTGAAACATCCCAACTGGGACATGGGAGCAAAAGTTACGATCGATTCGGCGTCCCTGATGAATAAAGGACTGGAAATGATAGAAGCCAAATGGCTGTTTGATGTCACCCCCGACCAGATTGAGGTCGTTGTGCATCCGCAATCCATCATACACTCGATGGTACAATTCGAGGATTCGTCCATCATCGCACAATTGGGACTACCCGACATGCATCTGCCGATACAATACGCGTTGGCTTACCCCAACAGATTGAAATCGAATTTCGAACGTCTCGACTTCTTCAAACTGAAAACAATGACATTCGAAAAACCCGACATGGAGCGATTCCGCAATCTGGCATTTGCTTTCGAGGCCGCGCGGGTAAAAGGAAATATGGCCTGCATAATGAATGCGGCAAACGAAATAGCGGTAGCTGCTTTCCTGAAAGACAAAGTCGGATTTCTGGAAATGAGCGAGGTCATAGAAAAGACAATGCACAAAACAAGTTTTATTCAGGCTCCGTCGTATGAAGATTATGTGCAGACCGATACGGAAGCCCGTCACATAGCAAAAGAATTTATCAAATAACACTCTGAATTTTTAATGGAAACAATTTTAATTAAAGCGTTACAATTAATCCTTAGTTTATCGATACTGGTTGTTATACACGAGTTCGGGCATTTCTTATTCGCCCGCCTCTTCAAGATAAGAGTTGAGAAGTTCTATTTATTCTTCAATCCGTGGTTCTCCCTGTTTAAATATAAACCAAAGAACAGCGATACAGAATACGGAATAGGCTGGTTGCCATTAGGCGGCTATGTGAAAATATCGGGAATGATAGACGAGTCGATGGATAAGGAACAAATGGCTCTTCCTCCCCAGCCGTGGGAGTTCCGCTCCAAACCGGCATGGCAACGCCTGCTCGTAATGGTAGGCGGTGTTTTATTCAATTTCATACTGGCTATCATCATCTTCTCCATGATGCTGTTTGTATGGGGTGATGAATACCTGCCTCTCAAGAATGTGAAAGATGGGATGGTCTTCTCCGAAACCGTAAAAAGAAATGGAGGATTTCAGGATAAAGATATACTGGTAAGCGCCGACGGCAAAGACCTTGTTTTGGGGCGCGGGGTCCTGGATATGAATACATTTATGCATTTCATCGATGCCAAAACTGTAACCATCGTACGCAATGGCAACCAAATGGAGCTAACTCTCCCTGAGAGCTTTGCTGACAGTGTAATTGCATCGAAACAAGTAGCCTACGATTACTGGTCTGCACCTGTTGTGGATAGCGTAAGCGAAAACTCCGAGGCTAAAAGGATTGGCCTCATGCGCGGCGACAGCATAACCGCCCTTGATTCACAACCTATCACCTCTCTATTGGGTGTCCAGAAATATATTACAAGGATCAGTAATAAACTGGAGGATAATGAAAAACATACACTGGCTATTACTTTTTACAGAAATGGTGAAGTACAGACAGTTTCAGCAGCAATAGACACATCGGGCGTCATAGGCTTCACATCTCCGACAAAGATGACCGATATTTTCTCTAAAAAGAATATGCACACCGACCATTACGGCTTCTTCGAATCGTTCCCGGCTGGCATAAACAATGGTGTAGCAACACTTAAAGGATATGTGGCACAGATACGCTTTGTATTTTCTAAAGAAGGAGTGAAAAACCTGAGTGGGTTTGCCGGCATCGGAAATATGTTCCCGGCTCAATGGAACTGGTATGCATTCTGGTCTATGACTGCATTCCTGTCCATCGTACTTGCCTTTATGAATATACTCCCTATTCCGGCGCTGGATGGAGGCCACATTATGTTCCTGTTATACGAAGCTATTACCAAGCGGCAACCGAATGAGAAGTTCATGGAATATGCACAAGTGGGCGGTATGCTGTTTTTACTCCTCCTGCTGCTAGTGGCCAATGGAAACGACATAATGAGAATCTTCTTTAAATAGGAGAAAATACCGAATCAGGTAATATAACAATAAGCAAATGGATCTAAGGATACCATATTTATTAGTAAATAAAAAAGATATTAAGATATGACTGTAAGTGAATTAATAAACAAAAATGACAAAACCGCTTTTTCTTTTGAAATACTTCCTCCGTTAAAAGGAAATAATATCGAAAAAGTGTATAATATCATTGATAAACTGATTGAATTCGATCCTCAATATATTAATATAACGACACATCATAGCGAATATCTCGATCAGGAAATGACTGACGGGTCAGTAAAGAGGGTTAACATCCGTAAACGTCCCGGCTCGGTCGCGATTGCCGCATCTATCCAGCATAAATATAATGTAACGGCTGTCCCGCACATGATATGCAAAGGATTCTCTCAGGAAGAAACCGAGTATGCATTGATAGACCTGAACTTTCTGCATGTACATAACCTCCTGTTACTAAGAGGTGATACCAAACGCCTTGCTCCGGAGCAGATATATCCGAACAGGAATGAATACGCTACCGATCTGCAAGTTCAGGTAAACAAGTTCAACGAAGGCATTGCAGCCGACGGTACCACTTTTGAAAAAAATGCCACCCCGTTCGCTTACGGTATGGCATGTTATCCCGAAATACATGAGGACGCTCCAAGTATGGAATCGGATATACATTATATGAAACAGAAGGCCGACAATGGCGCTGAATATTTTGTTACACAGATGTTTTTCGACAACGAAAAATATTTCTCATTTGTTGATAAATGCCGTAAGGCAGGAATCACTCAGCCGATTATTCCGGGTGTAAAACCAATTGTACTGATGAGCCAACTGGAAGTACTTCCACGGATATTCCGTTCAAGCATTCCTGAAGAACTGGCCATTGAGCTTCGCAAGTGTAAAACAGATGACGAATCTAAGGAAGTAGGCGTAGAATGGGGCATAAAACAATGCAAAGAACTGATTGCGCACGGAGTACCCAGCCTGCATTTTTATTCGTTGTTGGCGACCGAAAGCGTAAGGCGGATAGCTAAAGAGATATACTAAATATTGGATTACTAATAAAAAAGTAATTCTTAACTTTATAACTTATAATTAGAAAAAAACTTGTTTTTTAAAGATATAATAGGGCAGAAAGAAGTAAAAGAGCGGCTGATAAGTTCGGCAGGAAAGGGAATCATCCCTCATGCTCAGCTTTTTTGCGGACAAGAAGGAGTTGGTAAATTCCCTCTGGCACTTGCGTATGCCCAATATCTGAATTGTGAAAATCCTTCGGAAACAGATTCGTGTGGTAAATGTCCGTCTTGTGTAAAATATAACCATCTGGCGCACCCTGATTTACACTTTGTTTTCCCAATTATAAAAAAGGCGGCAAAGAAAAAAGAGGTTTGTGATGATTATATTACCGAATGGCGCGAATTTATCAAACAGAGCAGCTATTTCAATCTCAGCCAGTGGCTCGATCATATCGATGCAGAAAATTCTCAGGGACTGATCTATGCCAAAGAAAGCGAGGAAATTATCCGCAAGCTGAGCTTAAGGATATATGAGGCCAAATATAAAGTAATGATTATCTGGCTTCCCGAGAAGATGCACGAGTCGTGCGCCAACAAACTGCTGAAAATAATAGAGGAACCGACAGATAATACGATATTCCTATTGGTTTCTGATATTCCGGACAATATCATCACCACCATACAATCGCGTTGTCAGCGTGTCAACATACATGGTGTAAAAGAGACGGACATAACCGAGGCTTTGGAATCTGCCTATAATATCAGTCCCGAAGATGCTGCAAACGTAGCCCATCTGGCAAACGGAAACTACCTGAAGGCAATAGAAACAATCAGCCTGAATGAGGAACATAAATTCTTTTTTAATCTCTTCATCCAGATGATGCGAGCTTCATATGCCCGCAATATAAAAGAAATAAAAGCAATCGGTAACGAAATAGCCGGAGTAGGACGCGAAAACCAGAAAGGTTTCCTGAAATACTGTCAGCGAATGGTCCGCGAGTATTTTGTCAGTAACATGAGTCAGCCTGAAATGATATATCTGGCTCAGGACGAAGCAAACTTTGGAACCCGCTTCGCCCCGTTCATCAACGAACGTAATATTATCGGATTTATGAACGAACTGGCCTTAGCAGAAAGGCACATAGAGCAAAATGTGAATGCAAAGATGGTATTTTTCGATCTTTGCCTGAAAATAACCATGCTTATAAAACAATAAGGTTGCAAACCTATTTATTACTTTATATAAATCAGAATGCAACAGATAGTTAGATTGAATATACTTAAACATAAACCCATAAAGCCATAAAAGGGGCTTTGTCTTAATCAATTAAAATAAATATATAATGGAAAATCAAAATACATTTGTCCCACACGATTGCCAGGGTACCTGCAAAACGCCCGTGGGATGTACCTGTGCCAGAGCGAACAAAAAAGCTTTGGAAACAATGGGTACTGAAACAGAATATGCTGTAGCCTCTAAGAGTTGCGGATGCGGCTCAGGTGGGGGCTGTAGTTCCGGAGGAAGCTGCTCGTGCAAGTCGGGTGGCGGTTGTTCATGTAAATCAGGAGGCGGCTGCTCCAAGAAGGGCGGTTCTTGCTGCTCGGGAACAAATAAGCTGGAAGTTTACAACTGGCTACAGGATTTACCTGAAGTTGCCGGAGAATCACAAATGGTAGAAGTACAGTTCAAGAATACACGAAAAGGTTATTACCTGAACAGCAACAATGTAGAGATATACAGGGGCGATATTGTAGCAGTGGAGGCATCTCCGGGACACGATATAGGTGAAGTAACCCTGACAGGAAAGCTGGTTCAGCTGCAAATGCTTAAAAATAATTATCGTGGCGAAACCAAACGTATCTATCGCATTGCAAAGCAAACTGATATAGACAAATGGAATGAGGCCAGAGCCAAAGAGCACAAAACGATGCTCCGTGCGCGGGAAATAGCCGAAGAATTGAACCTGGCCATGAAAATCAGTGATGTGGAATTTCAGGGAGATGGCAACAAAGCTATTTTCTACTATATAGCCGATGAGCGGGTAGACTTCCGCCAATTGATAAAAGTATATGCATCGGAATTCCGTGTAAAAATAGAAATGAAGCAGATCGGTGCGCGTCAGGAAGCCGGACGTGTAGGTGGTATTGGCCCATGCGGCCGCGAATTGTGCTGCTCCAGTTCCATGTCTAATTTCGTTTCGGTCTCTACATCGGCAGCACGCTTGCAGGATATTCCGCTAAACCCTCAAAAGCTTGCCGGACAGTGTGGTAAATTGAAATGCTGCCTCAATTTCGAAGTAGATACTTATGTGGAGGCTCAACGGAAATTGCCTTCAAGAGAAGTGGTTCTGGAAACGAAAGATGCTTCATTCTACCATTTCAAGACTGATATCCTTTCGGGTGAAATGACATACTCTACCGACAAGCATTTTGCGGCAAATCTTGTTACACTGCCTAAAGACCGGGTGTATGAAATAATCAGAATCAATAAACAGGGAGGCAAGCCGACACATCTTACCACAGAGCCTCAGGAACAGGCAGAAAAAGTTACTTCGCACGATATATTGCAGGAAAACATCAATCGCTTCGACAATAACAGTGGCAACAATAACCGGAATAATAAAAAGAAGAAGTTTGTAAAGAACAGGTCTGAAAATAGCGGACAAGGCTCTCCAAACAACCAGGGAGGAAATAACCGGCCGGATAATAGCAACAAACAAGCTAATAACAACAAGCAGGCAAATGCAAACCCGAATGCCAGGCCAAACAATAACAACAGGACTGAAAACAATAATCAACAGAATCAGAACCAAAACCAAAACCAGAATAAAAACAATAATCATAAGAATAACAGGAACGACAGAAACAGACATAACAGAAATGGGAAGCCTGACCAGAAAAAGCCTGATGCATAAGCCTTTATCTGTCTTATGCGGCATACTGTTAACTATCATAGCTATCTCCTGCAATAAGCAGGAGGTATATTATCGTTTCCATGAAATAAAAGATGCGGAATGGGCACAAAATGATAAGCTCATATTTGATATAGATTCCACTGTTTTCGAATTGAACGTTCCATATACCATACATTTTGAGGTGACCAACAATGTGAACTACCCGTATCAAAACATCTGGTTCTTTGTACAATCAGACATTTATAACGACTCTGTATTTACAAAACTGGAAAAAGAGTTTATGTTGGCTGATAAATTCGGGAAGTGGACAGGTTCAGGGTTTGGCACGTTATATCAAGCGTCTTTTATTTTTGATGATAATATTATCTTTAAGAAAAAACGTAACCATCAGATAATAATAGGACATGGTATGCGCGATCAACAACTGAAAGGTATTGAGAAAATCGGAGTTAGGATAGCAAGGAAAGAGTAAAACTTACAAGTATATGAATACAAAAAGAGCTTATCATTACCGATAAGCTCTTTTCTTATTTTATAGCTTTATTATTTAAGCAATTCAGTCAGTTTAGCAACAGCTTCATCCGCGCTTATTCCGCGAGCGATAATCTTACCGTCTTTGTCGAGCAGTACAAGGTGAGGTATAGAATTCACCCCGTAAGCTCCGGCCAGCTCGCTATCCCAGAATTTCAGGTCGGATATCTGAGGCCATGTAATACCAAGGTCTTTAATTCCTTTTACCCAGTCCTCATTGGTTCTATCTAACGAAATACCTACAATCTCAAAATCCTTTGTTCCAAATTGCTTGTATGCCTCTACCAGTTTTGGCATTTCGGCACGGCATGGAGGACACCATGATGCCCAAAAGTCAACAAGCACATATTTACCCTTACCTGCATAATCAGACAGCGCTGCATCTTTCCCGTCAGGGGTCTTCCCTTTTAGGTCTGTGAACACTTTACCTTCCGAAGTTGCATCCAGCGCCTGTATACGTGCCTCCAGTTTTGCCATCCTTTCGTTCGTTTTAT
This sequence comes from uncultured Dysgonomonas sp., assembly GCF_900079725.1. NCBI lineage: Bacteria > Pseudomonadati > Bacteroidota > Bacteroidia > Bacteroidales > Dysgonomonadaceae > Dysgonomonas > uncultured Dysgonomonas sp. The sequence continues at coordinate 3,502,467 of NZ_LT599032.1, read as the reverse complement.
ATTCAGGTTTTACAGATGCAAATAACTCTTTCATCTGATCTAAAGTAAACAGATATGATCTGGATGCAAATATATAGGCACCTATCTGGCTTTGTATATTAGCTTTCACATAATTATATATCTCTTTAGTCTTCTGACCATCGATTTCTTCATATTGTTTTTCGAGTTCTGCCTTTACAACCTTAGACGTATCCAGTTTCGATTTTTCAAATACTGCTTTTAGTTCCGTGTCAAATCCGCTTAGTTTGGTATTCAAACCCTGGTAAGCATCATTTGAAGCCGTTCCTTTAATAGTAGAAACACTATCCAGTGCAACTTCTATCTGTCCGGGTTCCACAACCAACAAAACCGGTCTTTTCACTATATCCGTAGGTTTAGCCAATGCTATGAAATGAACTTTCGCACCTTCCTTTGCCAGCCCTTTAAACTCAAATTTACCATTAGTTACATAAGCAGAATCGATTGCAACCTGATCTCTCCAATTATCCTCCAGTGTTTGTAAATACACCTTTGTGCTATCAGATGCTCCAGCTATTGTACCATGGATAGTGAACTGGTCTTTTTCCCCACAAGATGTAGCCAATATCAGTACAGCTGATAGTGATAATATAATTTTCTTCATTTTATTAATAAATAAGACAGTTAATATATAAGTTCTCGAATAAATTACTCAAACCATTAATATTAGAACAAGGAATGCAATTATATTGTTTAATTGAGTATTTCTGCAATCTTAGCTTCCAGTGCAGCTCCTCGCAGGTCTTTAGCTACGATCACACCATTTCCGTCTAACAAAACAGTATGCGGTATAGTGTTTACACCATATAGTTCTGAGGCAGATTTTGTATCATCAGCTAACTGTATCCATGTCATTTTGTGAGTCTTCACGGCATTGAGCCATGCTTGCCTGTCTTCATCGACAGATATCCCAACAATCTCAAGACCTTTGGCTTTATATGCATTATAGGTTTTTATCAGACCCGGCATTTCCTGAATACACGGACCACACCACGAAGCCCAGAAATCGATAACAACACATTTGCTTTTGCCTGCATATTCGGACAAGGCAACAGCCTTACCGGTCATATCTACCAACTGTACATCAGCAAACGGTTGGCCTACTTCAGGCACTACCCTGTTCAACTCTTTTTCCAGAGCTTTCATCTCCGGAGTATTACGGAAAGTACTGTCTGCCAAAGGCAATAATTCTTTCAGTTGTTCCATTGTAAACATCGAAGCAGAAGAATAAAACAAAAATTCACCAGCCTTATTCGACATATTTGCTTTTGTAAATTCAAAATTAGCCTTTTGCATTTCTTCCTGTAATGCCTGCATTCTCGAATTAGCATCCGCCACACCCTGTATACCTCCGGCATCATTTACTTCCTTATATAAAGCAGCCATCTTATTCATTGCGGTCTGAACCTTATTAAACTCATCATTCCTTGGGGTTCCGCTTGTACTCACTGCATTTTTTTCTAATGTTATCTTTATTGCTCCCGGCTCCAGAATAAGCGTTCCTACCGGAGATTCAGCCTCAGGCGACTCCAGTTTACCTACAGAGATAAAACCCATAATAGGATCACCATCCGTAGTTCCTTTGAACTTGAATTTCCCGTCTTTCAATACTACTGAATCTATCACTGAAGATGATTCGGCTCTCATGCTATCTATCTTTTGAAGATAGATCATTTTACCATCAAATGTATTTTCAGTGAAATTACCCTCAATAGTATACGCATTCTTATCCTGACAAGAAGCTAATACCACTGTCAGAATAGCTAGGATTAATGTGATTTTTTTCATTAAAAGAAAAGTATTATTTATTTCTATAAATTTTATTTATGTGCAAAGATAACCAAATACTTCGGACAGAGAGTTATCAAAGCCCATTAGTTGATAATTGGTATGTAATCATATTCCAATGGATTTATCTATATATAACGGAGTACCAGCTCTCAATATTGTCAATTTATCCTTCTTTTCGAAATATTTATTAGTAAACGAAATACCAATAAACACCAAGTGGTCAGCTTCTATTAGCCGACCACTTACAAAACGAATATATATTAAATTTACCAATATCCGACTCATGCTTTAGATTGCCGTCCAGCCACCATCTACGAAAATGGATTGTCCGGTAATATAACTTGATTCATCGGCAGCTAAAAATAGCAGGGCACTATCCAGTTCTTCAGTTCTGCCTGTACGTTCCATACAAGTGCTGTTTTTCACAAAATTCACAAAATGATCGTTATGGATAAATCCTCCTGTCATTTCAGAGTCGAAGAAGCCCGGAGCCAGATTATTCACAGTGATATTATACTTTGCCCATTCCGCAGCCAAGGCTCTTGAGAAGTTCTCTACAGCTCCTTTCGATGTGTGGTAACTAAGGCATGCGCTAAACTTGTTGCCTACCTTCCCATACATGGACGACACATTGATTATACGTCCATATTTATTGTCTATCATATTCTTACCTGCTTCGCGCGCAAAATAGAATACTCCGTTGACATTTACATCCATCACTTTCTTAAAGTCTTCACCTGATACATCCTCAGCTTTACCTCCAAGTGCAATACCGGCATTGTTCACCAGTATATCTATTTTACCAAAATGCCGGATAGCTTGGTTTATGGATGATATTACTTCTTTCTCTTGGGTAGCATCACATTGGATAGGGAGGCATTCCACTCCTAATCTTTCCAGTTCCTTTGCATTCTCTTCCAGACGTTCAATCCTCCGGGCAATTATTGCCACATTTGCGCCTTGCTCAGCCAGAGCACAGGCAAATCTTTTTCCCAAACCAGAAGATGCTCCTGTTATCACAGCAACTCTTCCTTTTAAATTAAATAATGACATATATCTACTATTTAAAGGTTTAAAGAATTAAATACTATCGGTTCTCCCTCCAAAGAATTCTTTAAATATACACAATAAGTATCATATAGTCAAATTTAAACTTAATTATCGCTGTGCAACATCCTGTTCCTGTGTCATTTTGCAACCAGCTTATAACCAGCCGTTTTCTTTATACCATTTTATGGATTCTTCCAACCCTTTCTTTAAATTGTATTTGGGAGAAAACCGGAGGTCGTTGGAAAGCGGGGTTATGTCGCATTCCCAGTTACGCTGCCTCATTATTTTATATTTATCCCTATTTAAGGTTGATGGCTTCTTGGTCAATCTGGATACATTTTCAGCTATGGCAGAGATTACCCTTAACAGCCATAAAGGAACCTTCAGGCTAAGTACATGTTTTTTGCCTATAGCTTCTTTTACCAACCGGGTATATTCTTTATCGGTATATACATCTCCATCGGCAACAAAATAAGCCCCGTTGCGAATATCACTTTCTAAACCAAGAAACGCAGCGTCGACCAAATCTTTCACATATATGAAAGTCAAATGCTGAGGTCTGAATCCCGCACCTACATCCAATCCTGATTTTACAGTCTTTACCATCAAAAAATAATCCTTTTCGCGCGGGCCGTACACCCCTGTTGGACGCAAAATGATGTATGGAAAATCACTGGTCGATTGCAAATACATCTCGGCCTTAAGCTTGCTTTTTCCGTATGCCGTATTGGGATTGGGGACATCAGTTATCCTTAACGGAATATAATTAATTTCATCTCCAAGTCCGTATGCACTGAGGCTGCTCATTAATATAAATTTCTCGGGAACAGCATCCGCATCTTTGAGTGCATCTATAAAGTTAGCCGTATATTGAAAATTAACCTTGTCGAAATCATTGGGATTTAAACATTTTGTGACTCCGGCATTATGAATGATATAATCAAATTTCCCGTGTTCGGACACAAAGCGGCGCAAGTCCTCTGTCAATTTATCTTTATCTTGAAAGGGGAGGGCTATAAACTGAATACGCTTATCCTGCAAATATTCGCGATTGCTGCTTTTGCGGATCCCGGCCCAGGTTTCATAACCTTTTTCCAAAGCCTTTTCGACCAGAAAGCTACCTATAAAGCCACTGGCCCCTGTGATGAGTATACGTTTATTATTCATATGCCAAAGATACGAATATTATTTACCCATACGAACAAGGCTGTCTACTTGTGTCTTGAATAGATGAGTATATTTTATGGCTTCGTCTCTCACCATATGTGTTCCGTCATAGGTCTTGTAGTCGAGGCATTCAGGCTGGGGTAGATAAATATATTCTGCCGGAGGAAAATATTTTCTCATCTGCTCCCGGGTCCCTGTCATTTTAGGCGTATTACACAGTATCTTGCTTATAGGCATTTCGTAAATAATAATTTCGGTATTATGCCGTTTCAATATTTCGAAGTAATGATTCAATAGAGAGATGGCTGTTTCCAGCTGTTTAGCGTTGGGCTTTTCCATATATTCACGGAATGTAAACCTTACATCAGCTTCGTTATTCATATCTATCCGGCCCCCATAGAGGATAGCTCTGTCGTACAGAGCCGTGTAAAATATCCTTCTATCGACAAACATAGATTCGACACTTGTCGCGGCAATTAATATTGGTTGCCTCCCATCACGCAGAACAGGAAATGGAGTTCTTAGAGTATATAGTACAGGACTATATAATATTTCATTGAATAGTCCCTTGTTGAACCATGAGAAAATTCGGTTAGTCTCAATAAATACCCGCTTGGGATATATACCTTTCTTTTCCATTACGTCCAGACCCTGAAAAGGCAATTCACCATTGAGTGAAAGATTGAAAAATCCGGGAAGACTATCCATTATTAAAGCACGCGACAAAGATGTACCTATAATCAGATTTTCTACAGAATCCAAATCTCCATACAGATAATTCTGAGCTGTGATCTGGTTCTCCTGCCAATGCTCCTGTGCTATAATAGTCTTAGGGGTATGTAATATCCAAAAGATGCTGTATAGCATGAATATAATAAGGAATGTAATGAATGTTTTCTTTATCATGGCTCTGCTCTTTTAGAATTGGAAATAAATAAAAGAAGATGTTGTTCCACTATTTGTGGTAATCAGAAACAGCATAATACCATAAAATATATATTCATATTTCTTTATCGGCTGCCATATACGTGAGCCTTTACACAGATATGCTATGTGATAAAGAACTACGGGCAGCGAATAGAGAGAAATAAATGTAATGAGATGTATGTCGTAAGGGCTGATATCGTTCGATATATTGTCCTTCATCGTAGTTAGGAAAACTACTGTCATTTTGTATGACAGCTTGAAAAACAACCAAAGGAAAGACACAACTATAAATACGACGACTCCCCGCATAAAGCGAACCGCTTTATTTCCTTCCGACTTTGTTTTATCTACAATAAAACGTTCCACTGCTAGCAAAGCCCCGTGAGTAAATCCCCACAACGCAAAAGCCCATGAGGCTCCATGCCAGAGTCCGCCGAGGGTCATTGTTATCATAAGGTTGATATATGTCCGGGCCTTACCTTTCCTGTTTCCACCCAGAGGAAAATAAAGATACTCCATAAGGAAGGTGGATAACGAGATATGCCAACGCTTCCAGAATTCTTTAAAAGAAGTGGCTATATAAGGAAAATTAAAGTTAATATTGAAGTTATAACAAAACAGTTTAGCCAGCCCGATAGCAATGAGTGAGTACCCCGCAAAATCAGCAAATATCTGACAGGAATATGCAAACACAAGATAAAGGAGTGTAACAGACGATAGAGCAGTAGGTATCCCCATCCAGTCGGTAAAGTCTTTCAGATTATCGGCGACTACCATCTTTAAGAAGTATCCCAAAATAAGCGCTTTGACAGCAGCTTCCCAGTCTATTCCACGCAGGAATTTTTGTTCCATTTGCGGAAAAAAGTCATGCGCCTTTAATATCGGCCCTGAGACAAGATGAGGAAAGAACGATATAAAGAATAAAGTATGTTGGGCATGCTTGGCCAGCGATTTGTTTACGATTTGTTTATTATCTACATACTTCTCTTTCCATACATCTATCAACAGGCTGATACCCTCGAATGTAAAAAAAGATATTCCGATGGGTAAAGGTATATGTAACAAGAAATTGCCTAAAGATGTGGACGGATCCAACAGCGTATAGGATATAAGCGGGCTGTACTTAAAAAAAGCAAGGATACAGAGGTTGATAATAACCCCACCCAGAGCGAGAGCTTTTCGTTTCTTCGGATTTCCGTAAACTACATAATAGCTGGTGATGATATTTATTCCGGCTGAAAGCAATAATAGCAGGACAAAAGCCGGCTGGTCATATGAATAGAAAATCAGACTGGCGGCTATAAGAATAAGTATCTGGTATCTGCCTAGTCTGGGTATATAATATAAGCCGAAAGTGATGGCTAATAATATAATGAATATAAAACTATTGAAAAGCATGTGTTGGTATTCTGTTATGACTAAGATAGTCAGATGCGTTTTGTAAATCTCCCCGCAAAATTAATTAAAAATAGTTTATAGTAATCACATTAAGAGGATTAGTTCAGCAGAAACTGGAAATAAAAAGAACTTTAACGATATAAATATTTGTAGGTTTGAAAAATATGACTAAATTTGCATCCCGATTTGGATAGGATATAATATAAAAATAAACATATAAAACACAATAGCGATGTCCAAGATTTGTCAAATTACAGGAAAAAAAGCTATGGTTGGCAATAATGTTTCTCACTCTAACAGAAAGACAAAGAGAAAATTTAATGTCAATCTTTTTAAAAAGAAATTCTACTGGGTAGAAGAAGATTGTTGGGTTAGCCTGAATGTTTCAGCTGCAGGCCTTCGTACAATCAATAAAATTGGATTGGACGCTGCAATCAAAAGAGCGGCCGCAGATGGTTATTTAAACGCTTAATTTAGGAGGAACAGGAAATGGCTAAGAAAGCAAAAGGAAACAGAATCCAGGTAATAATGGAGTGCACAGAGCACAAAGCCAGTGGTATGCCGGGCACATCCCGTTATATTACTACCAAGAACAGAAAAAATACTACAGAGAGATTGGAACTGAAAAAGTACAATCCTATATTGAAAAGAGTAACTGTACATAAAGAAATCAAGTAAAACAAGATAAACCATGGCAAAGAAAACAGTCGCAGGTTATCGTGACCCATCAGCAAAAGACGGTCGTAACTATGCTAAAGTAATCAAAATGGTAAAGTCTCCTAAAACAGGCGCTTACACATTTAAAGAAGAAATGGTTCCAAACGAATCAGTAAAAGATTATTTCGCAAAATAGTCTTGTTAAAAATATTTAAAACACCTCCTTCATTCTTATGCAGGGAGGTTTTTTATTATCCATTTCGTAGCTTTGCAGAAGGTAAAAATGCCGAACAGCCGCAAGGCTTAAGAGATTGATTTATTTTTATCTATATAATCAGAAGAATAAAATCTATGGGATTATTTGATTTCTTTTCGAAACAAAAGAAGGAAACGCTTGATAAAGGATTGGAAAAGACTAAAGAGTCAATGTTTTCCAAACTATCACGTGTTATTGCCGGAAAATCGAAAGTAGACGATGATGTACTCGATCAACTCGAAGAAGTGTTGATCATGTCCGATGTAGGGGTAAACACTACATTGAAGATTATCGAACGTATCGAAAAACGGGCAGCAAAGGATAAGTATGTAGACGACAAAGAGTTGAAAAATATACTACGGGAAGAAATCGCTGATTTATTGACTGAAAATAATGCAGTAGACAATGATGATTTCTCTGTTCCGGAAACAGCAAAACCATATGTAATCATGGTTGTTGGAGTTAACGGTGTTGGTAAAACAACTACTATCGGCAAGCTGGCAAATCAGTTCAAGAAAGCAGGCAAGTCCGTCTATCTTGGTGCAGCCGACACATTCCGGGCCGCAGCCGTTGAGCAACTGGTTATCTGGGGCGAGCGCGTAGGTGTTCCGGTCATAAAACAGGCAATGGGTTCCGATCCGGCTTCTGTGGCTTTTGATACATTAAGCTCTGCAAAATCGAACAATGCCGATGTTGTAATAATAGATACGGCAGGACGGCTCCATAACAAAATCGGTTTGATGAACGAGCTTTCGAAAATAAAAAAAGTAATGGATAAAATAGTTCCGGGAGCACCGCATGAAGTATTACTTGTACTCGACGGCTCTACCGGACAGAACGCGTTCGAACAAGCTACACAGTTTACTGCTGCTACCGACGTTACAGCTTTGGCTATCACAAAACTGGACGGTACTGCAAAAGGAGGTGTCGTAATTGGTATTTCCGATCAATTCAAGATACCGGTAAAATATATAGGTTTAGGAGAGGGTATTGACGATCTTCAGGTATTTCGCCGTCGCGAGTTTGTCAACAGTCTCTTTGGAGAATAAGAAATGAAGAAAAACAGAATAGATGTCATCACGCTTGGTTGTTCTAAAAATCTGGTAGACTCCGAGTTATTGATGAAACAATTGTTGGCAAACGGCTACACCGTAAAACATGATCCGGATAAGTCGGAAGGAGAAATCGTAGTTATAAATACATGCGGCTTTATAGGTGATGCAAAGGAAGAATCTATCAATATGATTCTTGAGTTTGCAGAGGCTAAAAAAGAGCGAAAACTGAATAAGTTGTTTGTAATGGGCTGCCTTACCGACAGGTATATGGAGGAATTAAAGACGGAAATACCCGAAGTAGACAGCTTTTACGGAAAATTTGGATGGAAAGCCCTCATCTCCGATCTGGGTAAATCATATCATAAGGAGTTGGCACTGGAACGCAACATAACCACTCCTTCACATTACGCTTATCTGAAAATTTCGGAAGGCTGTAACCGTGCCTGTTCTTATTGCTCTATCCCGATTATGACAGGAAAGCATCAGTCCAGGCAGATAGAAGAAGTAGAGGAAGAGGTCAGGCATCTGGTTGCTTCCGGTGTAAAAGAGTTTCAGGTTATCGCACAGGATCTGTCATATTACGGTTTGGACAATTACAAGCAGGCGAAGTTACCGGAATTGATTGATCGCATAGCAAAAATTGAAGGCGTGGAATGGATACGCTTACATTATGCATATCCGGCGAACTTCCCTTACGATCTGTTACGGGTGATGCGCGAGAACGATAATGTGTGTAAATATTTAGATATCGCGCTGCAACATATCAGCGACAATATGCTGAAAAAGATGCGCCGCAATATTACGAAAGAGCAGACATATGACCTGATAAGGCGTATCAGGGAAGAAGTCCCCGGCATTCATATCCGTACCACCCTTATGGTGGGACATCCCGGAGAATCGCATAAAGACTTTGAGGAACTGCTCCAATTTGTAAAGGATGTACGCTTCGATAGGATGGGTGCATTCCCTTATTCACATGAAGATGGGACATATGCCTATGCCCACTACAGGGATGAAATATCAGATGCAGTAAAACAGGAACGGATGGATGTCCTGATGGCTCTGCAAGAACGGATAGCTCTCGATATTAATGAGCAGAAGATAGGCAATACCCTTAAAGTGATTGTAGACAGGGAAGAATCAGACTATTATATCGGCCGTACTCAGTATGATTCACCCGAAGTAGACCCTGAAGTATTGATTAAGAAAAATAAAATGCTTAATATTGGGGACTTTTACAATGTCAGTATAACGGGTGCCCAGCCATTCGATCTATATGGAGAAGTGATTTAAATCTAAATACAAATGCTATGACAAACCAGGAATTAATAGCTGCATTGGCTAAACGGTTAGGGTGGACGCAACGACAGACTTCCGAAGTATTGGAAGCTACTGTTTCCATAATTAATAGCAATCTTGAAGATGGGAACTCCATCAACATTCAGGGATTCGGTCTTTTTGAAACGAAGAAAAAAGGGGAACGGATATCCGTTAACCCTGTATCAAAACAGCGTTTCCTTGTTCCTCCTAAAATCTCATTGGCATTTCGTCCCGGACAAACAATAAAAGATAACCTTAAAAATCTGGAAGTAAATGAATGAACGGCTTAGTCTACAGGATTTAATTGACCTTCTGGCAAAAAAACAGGGAATAGCGAAAAAGGAGGCAGAAACCTTTTTACGGGAACTCATTGCTGTTATCTCAGAGAGTATAGAAAGCAATGATCCGGTACGGATAAAGGACTTCGGTGTATTCAAACTGGTAAAGGTAAACGCACGCAAAAGTGTGGATGTAAATACAGGGGAAGCAATTGAGATTCCGGCTCATTACAAACTTAGCTTCACGCCTGACAAATCACTAAAAGAAGCTATCAATAAGCCTTTCGCTCATTTCGAGAGTGTTGTTCTCGAAGATGGGGTTTCTTTCGAAAATGTAGAAAACGAAACCGAAGAGGATATTACCGAAGAACAGGACGATAGTACTGAGACAAGCTCCATCGAAGAAGAAATTACAGAATACATCACTGTTTCTGAGAAATCGGAGGAAAAAGCTATCGAAGCAAATGAAATAGTAGAAGAAACTTCTGATCCAGAGATACAAACAGAAGCTGAAGCTGAGTCTGCCATAACAGAAGCTAAAGAAGAGGCTGAAATAGATACCGAAAAAGAAAACACCGTAACAAACGCTCCCGAAACAATTCAGGAAGAGATAGTTGAGACATTCAAGACACCTTCTGCCAGTACTGACATTGAATCTATGTTTTACAATCATAGAAAGAAGTCTAAGCGCAGACGCTTTATCTCTTTGGGCTTTGTAATACTACTTATTTTAGCTGCGTTTGCTATTGGTGGATACTATTTTCAAGAGTTGGCAGCATTTTTAACAGGACAGCCTGCTGTAGATAAGAGTAAAAAAGTGGTAATTGTTTTTGATAAAAAATCACCGGTCGATTCTCTTACCCAGAGGCAAGATTCATCTCAGATAAAGGATGTTGCTCAGGAAACCAAGAAAGAGCCTCAGCAGGAAACAAAATTACCGAAAACCGAGCCAAAGAATGAAGACGTAAAGGTTGCTGCCCAGCCGGTTAAAGATTCTGCCAAACCTCTGGCTACAGAAACTATACGAAGTGGCCATACCCTTCGTAACATAGCTTTGGAACACTACGGTCATAAATCTTTTTGGGTATATATCTATGAAGAAAATAAGGCTGTCATCAAAAATGCAAATAATATCGCACTCGGAACAAAATTGATTATACCTGCCCCAGCCAAATACGGCATTGATTCGAAGAATCCCGCATCAATAGAGAAGGCCAAACAGCGCGAAGCGAAGTTATTTAAAGAGATGGGTATCTGATAATATCAGATATATTCTACCTTTAAGAAATGTGTGGCACGCTTTTCCTTAGGGGGAACGGTCATATAATTTCCGTATTGTTTTCTCAAGTATGTATCTACTTCTTTCGGGGCGGAAAACTCCTTTCCTTCGAACGTGACTTTCCCCACAGGGAACATATACCGGGCATTATGATTGGTTGAGTTCCCTATACCATAGCTATGTAATATATTATCCGGTTTGGTAATAGTACAGATTCCTCTGGCAATCCATATAAGCATGACTCCTAGAGGATATAAGACTAACGAAGTGGCATATTCATAGAAGAACTGTAATGAGTGCAACGGCCTTCCTCTTTTCAATCGTCTGAATGCCCTGCCATAAAAGAAATCGACAATATCCTTCATCCATCTGTAGCTTCTCTCCTCAGAAAAAATATCAATAAAGATTCCCTTTTCCTTATATCTTGCCATATCCTCTTCTTCGGAATGTACAATAGAATACCTGTCCCTTACTTTGGAAAAAAGTAGTCTGTAGCTTTTCTCTTTTGGTGTTTGCAAATAGAGATTATCCGGCAGTTCCTTGGGCAAAATCCTTAGCAGCTTCAGATAATCAGAACGAAGCAATTCTATGTCAATATCATCATCCCACGGGATAAATCCTCCGTGACGGACAGCCCCCAGTAACGTTCCCCCACTAACCCAATATGGCAGATTATGTTTGTCGCAGACATCTGTTACTACAACAAGTATATCGAGCATCTTTAACTGTAATGTCCTTAATTCAGAACCTTCAGGATTGTATATTGCTTTTAAATCTTCGGTTTCGTTCATTTATTCTTTAAGAATAGTATCAGTTTCAATAATTTTATAAATACAGATGGTTTTAGTGAAGCAAATGGAGGTATCATTCTCATGTACTTCTTCTGGGATATACAAAGAACAATCCAACGAGCCCAAAGAAATGCGATGAGATCCTCCCCGTTGTATCTGCCCGTTTCTCCATTTTTCCGGATAAGTTTCGAAAACCAAGCGGAAACGTCATTGAACTGTGAAACGGACACCTCTTGCCGGTTTCCCATATTATATAGCCGGAAAGTTACTTTATGGCAATACAATTCGTGTTCGGTAGGGACGATATCCAATGCTCCCAATTCAGCAGAGATAATCTTATCTTTCAGCCTATCCTGTATCTCGTTATTCAGTACAGATACGTTGCTGTCATGCCAGCGATAAGCGAACAACTCGTCTTTCAGATTAGCGATCTTCCCCTGTTTTGCTATCCGGCACCAGAGTTCGTAGTCTTCCACATGCTTATATGCTTCATCATACCTGTTCTTCTCCAACACTTCGCGGCGAATCATTACAGTAGGATGAATAAACGGCGGAGAGAATAAAAGATTGATTTGCAAAAAATCATTATCCTGGAGATTTCTTATTTTTCCGGTTCTCTCACCCTTATTGTTGATAACGGAGGCGTTAGTCCCACACATCAGATAACCGGGATGAGTATCCAGAAAGTCAGCCTGTATTCTCAGTCGTTCGGTAAGAGAGATGTCATCCGCGTCCATACGGGCGATGTATTCACCTCCACATAGGCCGATCCCCTTATTGAGCGTCTTTATCAATCCCAGATTTACAGGGTTCTTTACATAATATATCCTATTGTCATTATAGCCGCATATAATCGCTTCACTATCGTCTGTAGAGCCGTCATTGACAAGTATCAGTTCCCAATCCTTAAAGCTCTGGGAGCGTATGCTGTCTATGGCCTGCGACAAGTACTGTCCGGCATTATAAACAGGCATCAAGATGGAAACTTTAGGCATATTATTATCGTTTAAAGGTTTTGTTATAAGAGAGTTTCACAAAATCGATTGTTTCCTGCATAATAACCGAACCAAAAACCTTCATTATGAGAAGGTAAAGACAGCTTCCCATGATCGCAGGAATAATAAGTAATAAAAATACATTTTCCAGTCTGCTTATATAAAGCATAACAAAAGGAGCGAATGAAACCACTGATATAATAACGTATGGTATGGTATCCTTCAGTATTTCCATAAATGAGTATGATATACGTTTCCCGGCTATATATATACCTGCAAAAAAAGCCAGTACATTTACAAGGCTTAATCCTGTTACCAGTCCTTGTATGCCAAATTGTACACCAATGGCAATAGCAACCAGTATAAGCACGTTTTTACACGCTTCAATCTTTAGCAGCAATTTCGATTCCCCTTTGAATTGGAGCAGTGATGAAATAAGTCCGAAGTGCGGTAAGAAAGCCCCTCCGATAGCCAATACTTGCAATATAGGAATTACATCCGTCCATTCGGGAGGCAGATAGATAGAAACTATCGGGCTCGCCGTTACTATGAGCAGCATAGCCACAGGAAAAGAGATAAAGGATGTTATACGCATAACTTTCCGGTACGCCTTCTTGCTTCTTTCGTCATCTTCTCCTATCTTCGACAACAGTGGATAAGCTACACTCCGCATCCCGTCGCTGATAACCGACTGCGGTATATTTGTCAGCTTTAGCCCCTGACTGTATGAGGCCACCTGGGGTATAGAGAACTTTTTACCGATAATCAGGGGTGATATATTGTTACATATTTGTCCGAACAGTCCGGATATCAGAAGATTTATGCTATAAGACGACATTTTTTTTATATGCAGGAAGACAAATTTCCCACTTGGCCTCCATTTTACAAAAATCCATAACAATGAGCTTCTGATAAAACTTTGTAAAACCTGCTGAGCTGCCATACTCCATATTCCGTATCCGTTGTACGCCATCAATATTGCTATCAATCCCGATACACACCATGCAACAAGCGTAATCCGTGTATTGAGTTTGAAATTCATTTCTCTCACCAGATTTACATTCTGTATAATTGCAAATGCATTGAAGACAAAGGCCAGGAATACAAAACGCGCCAAATCTGTCAATACAGGTTTTTCATAAAACCAGCTGATAACAGGCGCACAAAAGAATAGAATAGTGTACAGGCTAAGGCTGATTACTATATTGAAATAAAAAACAGAGGTATATTCTTCTGGATGCACTTCCTTTTTGCGGATCAGTGCCGATGAATAACCACTTTCCTGCAACATGCCCGAAATAATGGTAAAGATCGCCAGCAAATTTACCGTCCCGATATCTTCTTTAGATATCAGACGAACGAGAATATAAAAGAAAACCAGCGTAATAATCTGCTGTCCGCCTTTATCAATAAAGCTCCAGAACAAAGCTACACCTGTTTTCCTTTTAAGAGAATCTGCCATTTACACGTAATACAATTATTGGGCACAAAGTTAATAACTATTTCAATTTATGGTCAATAGTTTGCAGCTAACAATCACCGGAGATTGTATTTATTTATCCAAAAAATAAACTGCAAACAAACTTCTGCATATATTTTTCTTCATTCAGTCCATATTTGCTTTCCGATATCAACTTTTCATAGAACGAGATACTAAGAGTTTCTTATATAGATAAAGATTATGCATTTTTATGATCTTTTTAACTAAAAACATCAAATAGTAAAGTAGACATTACAAAACAGACAAAAACGTGATTATCACTTAGAATAACAAATAATTTGTCATTAAAAATGACTAACAAATTTCTTTCTTGCCAAATAATTTGTTATTTTTGTACAGCTTTTCAAAAAGGATGTTTTATAACATAAATATTTTATTCCTACTAAAGCGTTTAAATAGGATATACTCGATTATTTAACTATAAAATTAAAAACAAAATGATTAAAGTAGGTATTAACGGTTTTGGACGTATTGGTCGTCTGGTATTCCGTGCTGCACAAGGCAGAAGTGACATTCAAGTTGTTGGTATCAATGACCTTATCGATGTTGAATATATGGCATATATGCTAAAATACGATACTGTTCATGGAAAATTCAATGGTACAGTTGAAGTAAAAGACGGCAAATTGGTAGTAAACGGAAACGCTATCCGTGTAACTGCTGAAAAAAATCCTGCTGACTTGAAATGGAATGAAATCGGCGCTGAATATATCGTAGAGTCTACAGGTCTTTTCCTTGAAAAACCTAAAGCTCAAGGTCACATCGACGCTGGTGCTAAATATGTAGTTATGTCTGGTCCTTCTAAAGACGATACTCGTATGTTCGTTTGCGGAGTAAACCACGATAAATATGAAAAAGGTGAGCAATTCGTTTCTAACGCTTCTTGTACTACAAACTGTCTTGCTCCTATCGCTAAAGTATTGAATGACAAATTCGGTATCGTTGAGGCTTTGATGACTACAGTTCACGCTACTACTGCTACTCAAAAAACAGTAGATGGACCTTCAGCTAAAGACTGGAGAGGCGGACGTGCTGCTGCTGGTAACATCATCCCTTCTTCTACAGGTGCTGCTAAAGCTGTAGGTAAAGTTATCCCTGAGCTTAACGGAAAACTTACAGGTATGTCAATGCGTGTTCCTACTCTTGACGTTTCTGTTGTTGACTTAACTGCTCGTCTAGCTAAAGAAACTAGCTACGAAGATATCTGTAAAGCTATGAAAGAAGCTTCTGAAGGCGAATTGAAAGGTGTTCTTGGATATACTGAAGATGCTGTTGTTTCTTCTGATTTCATCGGAGACGCACGTACTTCTATCTTCGACGCAAAAGCTGGTATCCAATTGAGCCCAACATTCGTTAAAGTTGTTAGCTGGTATGACAACGAATGGGGATTCTCAACTAAAATGCTTGAGCTTATCGCTCACATGGCTAAAGTTAACGCATAATATACGATAGCTTAATATATAAGAAAGAGCAGCCGGAAGGTTGCTCTTTTTTTGTTATATATAGAATTTCAAGAGCATCAAAATGTGCCGGAAGAATACTGATAGTATATTTTCGTACTGTCTTTAAACAGAAAGCCCTGCCATATAGCAGGGCTTATCTTTTATAATCCTACTTGTCTATTCCCTCCAATGTGAATAAGAAAGCATAATCTAAAGCAATATCTTTCAAGTAGTCGAACCGGCCACTGGCCCCGCCGTGCCCGAATTCCATATTCGTTTTCAGCAACAGCACATTATTGTCGGTCTTCATATCCCTTAGCTTAGCCACCCATTTGGCCGGCTCGAAATATTGCACCTGGCTATCGTGCAAACCTGTGGTGACAAGTATATTCGGATAGTCTTTCTTTTCTACATTTTCGTAAGGGCTGTAACTTTTCATATAGAAATATGCATCTTTATCTTTAGGATTTCCCCATTCGTCAAACTCATTCGTTGTCAAAGGAATACTTTCATCCAACATAGTATTCACCACGTCCACAAAAGGCACATCGGCAATCACTCCATTCCAAAGGCCCGGATTCATATTTATAACCGCACCTATAAGAAGCCCTCCGGCACTACCTCCCTGAGCATATAAATGCTCCTTGCCGGTATAATTTTCTTTCACTAGGAATTCGCCACAGTCGATAAAATCAGTGAATGTATTTATCTTTTTCATCAGCTTACCGTCTTCGTACCACTGGCGCCCCATTTCCTGACCTCCGCGAATATGAGCTATCGCATATATGAATCCTCTGTCTAAAAGACTCAGGCGATTGCTGCTGAAAGAAGCATCCATACTGGCACCATAACTTCCATAGCCATAAAGCAACAATGGAGTTTTATTATCTTTCTTTGTCGTCTTCTTGTACACAAGCGAGATAGGTACTCTTGTTCCATCTTTGGCCGTAGCATACAATCTTTCGGTCTGATAATCTTCTTTGTTGTATCCTCCCACTACTTCGCGTTCTTTCATAAGCGTTTTCTCATGAGTATCCATATTGTAATCGAATGTAGAGCTCGGCGTAGTCATAGATGTATACCCATAACGGACGATATTACTTTCGTATTCCGGATTCGAAGCCGTATAAGCCATATAAGTAGGCTCTCCGAAATCAATATAATGTTCTTTCCCGTCTTTCAGGCTGCGTACACAAAGCTTTACAAGTCCTTCTTTCCGTTCCTCGAGCACGATAAAATCTTTAAATTCATCAATGCTTTCCAGCAATACGTCTGCACGGTGAGGAATATATTCTTTCCAGTTATCCACACCCGTTTTATCCAGTGAGCATTCCATTACGCGGAAATTCTTCGCATCCTTATTGGTAAGGATAAGGAACCTGTCGGCCAAAGGAATTATATCATACAATACATCTTTCATCCTTGGCTGGAATGATTTGAAGGCAGAAGCCGGCTTGTCGGCTTCGATGAAGAATGTCTCTGACGATAAGGTTGCCTGTGACTGGATAAAGATATACTTACGGTTCTTGGTCTTACCTACTCCTATATAATTGCTTTTATCCTTTTCTTCATATACAGTCACATCCGAAGATGCATTCGAGCCTAAAGTGTGGCGTTTGATTTTTTCCGACAATAAGGTGACCGGATTTTTCGATGTATAAAATACAGTCTTATTATCCGCCGCCCATGTAGCCCCTCCGCTTGTATTCGGAATCGTTTCTTTATAAACCTCACCTGTCTCCAGATTTTTGAAGTAGATAGTGTATTGTCTCCGGCTCACCTCATCCACACCATAGGCCATCAGTTTATTGTCATCGCTGACAGAAACTCCGCCGACAGCATAATAAGAATGTCCTTCTGCCATTTTATCCACATCGAGCAGTATTTCTTCCGAGGCTTCAAGACTCCCTTTTTTACGGCAATATTTATAATATTGCTTTCCCTCTTCGGTTCGCGTATAATAATAGTAACCGTTTTTGAAGGTCGGCACACTTTCATCCGTTTCTTTTATCCGGCCTTTCATCTCATTAAACAATGCTTCCTGAAAACCGGCTGTACCACCCATTACAGTATCCAGATAGGCATTCTCCGCCTTCAGGTAATCTACTACCAATGTACTGTCCGGCCCTTTACCAAAAAAGTCATACATCCAGTAATATTCATCATTCACGGTATCCCCGTGTATAATACGGAGATGCTCTTTCTTTTCGGCTATCGGGGCTTTTGCCTCTTTGAAGGCGTTTTTATTGGTTGTTGTACACGACATAAAAATGAATAGAATCAGAGTGGAAAACAATACTTTTTTCATACTCTTCGTTTTTTTATTGTTAACATTTATAAACTCCCCTAAAATTACGTTGTTCTTTTTTCTTATCAAAATATGTTTTAGGCAACATCTATTACAAAGAAGAAAAAAATAACAGAAAGCAATTAATAATTAAGAATGAATAATTAATAATTGGCTTGTTATGTTGAGCAGAGCGAAGCATCTTCTTTATTAAAAGGTAACAAAAGTAACACATATTTCAGCTTTTAGCTGATAGCTGTTAGCCAATAGCTTATGTACAAAACCTGACAAACCTGACACTTTTTACACAATTTTTATTGTCACTTTTTCTTCTAAAAACTCCGCGGACTCCTTTTATTCCGTGGTTAAAAATTTCTCGCAAAGACTCTAAGACGCAAAAAGGTAACAGTTCCCCAAAAAGTAACAAAGGTTACACTTTTTCAACTTATTACTTAAAACTTACTACTTATTTCAATATTTCAAAGAGCTATCAGCTAACAGCTTACTACATAGATAAACTTTCTCAACAAACATACTATTCTTACAGCTACAAAAACTGCTCTTTAAGAAACATTCATTTTCAAGGTGTAATATTTATTACACATTTTTTGCAGAATATTCGCATATTTTGTATAATGAAATATCTAATACTTGTAAAAATGAAGAAATTTTTTGTTTTTATAATCTTTTGCTTATCATTCAGCACTTTCTATGCACAGGAATCTGACGAGTTACTGAAGAAACTGGTTGAAAAAAATGTACTTACCCAGTCTGAAGCCAATGAAATTAAAAAAGAAACGGCAAATAAAGAACAAAAAGCAACCCTTCCTCAGAAAGTAGAAAAAGTAAGGCAAGCTTTCAATACTCCTTATATGCAGTTTGGAGGAAACGGACAATTCATGTACAGATATTCCGATGTAGACAAAATACACAACGACTTCAAAGCTAAAAATCTGTTTATATCGGTAAGTGGAAAACTAAACGATTCGTTCCGCTACGGTTTTCTTTTAGAGATGGTAAATCCATCCGTTCAGGAATTCTGGGGAGAATGGACGGCAGCCAAAGAGTTCAATTTCAAAGTAGGACAATTCAAGAGCCCGTTCACACTGGAAAGTCAGTATGTACCGGCCACATTGGAAACAGCGGCCTATTCCCGCACCATATCCAATCTGGTAGGATATGCCGGAGAGGACGATGTATTGAAAAAACAAAACAATAAAAACAATTTCGGCCGCGATGCCGGAGCAATGATTTCAGGAGAACTTTTCCCTATGGAAAAGCATAACCTGTTGCAATACTCCGCCGGTGTATTTCAGGGAACAGGTGTTACCACGGGCGAAACGAACAATGCCAAAGACTTTGCCGGAATGCTATTGCTCCAACCCGTACAAGGGCTGAGGGTCGGAGGGGGAGTCTACTTTGGACAGGCCTCGTATGCCAGAGCCGGAGAAACGGTGACATCCGACCACGTACGCGACAGATGGTATGTGAGCGCGGATTATAAATCGGAACGTTTCAATGCCCGTGCCGAGTGGATAAATGGCAACGATGGTGGAATAGAAAAGGAAGGAGTTTATGCCATGGGGCTGTATTACCTTGTTCCAAAAAAACTGAACACCTTACTAAAAGCCGATTACTATAACAGGAATAAAGATATTAATAGTGAGGTAATTGATTATACTGTCGGAATAAATTATTATTTTTATCCTCAGTGCCGGGTACAACTCAACTATACTTATTCGGACTATTCGAACAAATGGGATGCGCAAAATTCAAATGTAGTGATAGCACAACTGCAAATTGCGTTTTAAGGAAAATTTAAATACTAAGTAAAAGAAAGGATTTAATGATACAATATAAAATCATAAATCACTGTCGTTCTTTTACACAACAAGTAACAAATAGGTCTGTGACCTTAAATTAGTATACCATGATAAAAAAATTCCTGAGCCATATACCTAACCAGTTTATAGTACCTCTGTTTGTCGTAGGAGGTATTATAGTCGGATTGGGAGGATACTCAGTCTATATGTCGAGGGCTCACTCCTACCTTTCGGACGATCCCGCAGCATGTATCAACTGCCACATTATGACTCCATACTACCAGTCATGGAACCATAGTTCGCACGCGCAATGGGCTACTTGCAACGACTGCCACGTACCGCAGGACAACATAATCAGTAAATATGCATTTAAAGCAAAAGACGGGCTTTACCATGCCGCCGTATTTACCATAAATGGAGAACCACAGGTAATCCGTCCACGGGACGAGAGCTATGGGGTGATAATGGACAACTGCATCCGTTGCCACACGCAACTCAATACCGAATTTGTAAATACAGGTATGATTAGTTACTGCGATGTACAGGAAGGCAAAGGCAAAGCTTGCTGGGACTGCCACACACAAGTGCCCCATTCCAAGATAAGCAATTTGTCCTCTTCGCCTAACGCGATTGTTCCCCTACCCGCCTCACCCGTACCGGAGTGGCTGAAGAAGAGAATGAATAAAAACTGAATCTAAACCTATAAAAATAAACAACTAAAAACTCTATAAATTATGTTCAAGAAATTAGCAGAAGCAATCAAACGGAAACCGATTATCGGATGGGGCATATTTGCCGTTGTCATGGTAGGAGTGTTTGCATTAGGCATCCTGGCTGCCTCCATAACAGAACGCCGTGCCGAAATAGCTACACTGTACAACAATAAAAAAATAGAGATAACCGGGATAAACCCTCACAATGAAGAATGGGGCATAAACTACCCGAGAGAGTATAATACGTGGAAAAAGACTGCCGATATGGATTTCAAAAGCAAGCATCTGGGCAATATGCCCGAAGATGTACTGGAATCGCGTCCCGAAATGGTAGTCCTATGGGCCGGATACGCTTTTTCGCGTGACTATTCCGCACCGCGCGGACATATGCATGCCGTCGAGGACGTACGCAATACGCTTCGTACAGGATGTCCCGAAAACGGAGAGGGCGATATGCAGCCGGGTACTTGCTGGACATGCAAAAGCCCCGATGTACCACGCCTGATGCACGAAAAAGGTATTGAGAACTATTATAAAGCCAAATGGAGTAATTGGGGTGCGGAGGTAGTAAACCCTATCGGCTGTGCAGACTGTCACGACCCTGTTACGATGAATCTGACAATTACCCGTCCGGCATTAATAGAAGCATTTCAACGTCAGGGAAAAGATATCACTCAGGCCACACCTCAGGAAATGCGGTCGCTGGTTTGCGCGCAATGCCATGTTGAATATTATTTTACAAAAGATAATAAATATCTGACATTCCCTTGGGATGGAGGCATGACTGTGGAAGCGATGGAGAAATATTACGACGAAGCAGAATTTACAGACTGGACACATGCCTTAAGTAAAACCCCTATGTTGNAAAAAATTCCTGAGCCATATACCTAACCAGTTTATAGTACCTCTGTTTGTCGTAGGAGGTATTATAGTCGGATTGGGAGGATACTCAGTCTATATGTCGAGGGCTCACTCCTACCTTTCGGACGATCCCGCAGCATGTATCAACTGCCACATTATGACTCCATACTACCAGTCATGGAACCATAGTTCGCACGCGCAATGGGCTACTTGCAACGACTGCCACGTACCGCAGGACAACATAATCAGTAAATATGCATTTAAAGCAAAAGACGGGCTTTACCATGCCGCCGTATTTACCATAAATGGAGAACCACAGGTAATCCGTCCACGGGACGAGAGCTATGGGGTGATAATGGACAACTGCATCCGTTGCCACACGCAACTCAATACCGAATTTGTAAATACAGGTATGATTAGTTACTGCGATGTACAGGAAGGCAAAGGCAAAGCTTGCTGGGACTGCCACACACAAGTGCCCCATTCCAAGATAAGCAATTTGTCCTCTTCGCCTAACGCGATTGTTCCCCTACCCGCCTCACCCGTACCGGAGTGGCTGAAGAAGAGAATGAATAAAAACTGAATCTAAACCTATAAAAATAAACAACTAAAAACTCTATAAATTATGTTCAAGAAATTAGCAGAAGCAATCAAACGGAAACCGATTATCGGATGGGGCATATTTGCCGTTGTCATGGTAGGAGTGTTTGCATTAGGCATCCTGGCTGCCTCCATAACAGAACGCCGTGCCGAAATAGCTACACTGTACAACAATAAAAAAATAGAGATAACCGGGATAAACCCTCACAATGAAGAATGGGGCATAAACTACCCGAGAGAGTATAATACGTGGAAAAAGACTGCCGATATGGATTTCAAAAGCAAGCATCTGGGCAATATGCCCGAAGATGTACTGGAATCGCGTCCCGAAATGGTAGTCCTATGGGCCGGATACGCTTTTTCGCGTGACTATTCCGCACCGCGCGGACATATGCATGCCGTCGAGGACGTACGCAATACGCTTCGTACAGGATGTCCCGAAAACGGAGAGGGCGATATGCAGCCGGGTACTTGCTGGACATGCAAAAGCCCCGATGTACCACGCCTGATGCACGAAAAAGGTATTGAGAACTATTATAAAGCCAAATGGAGTAATTGGGGTGCGGAGGTAGTAAACCCTATCGGCTGTGCAGACTGTCACGACCCTGTTACGATGAATCTGACAATTACCCGTCCGGCATTAATAGAAGCATTTCAACGTCAGGGAAAAGATATCACTCAGGCCACACCTCAGGAAATGCGGTCGCTGGTTTGCGCGCAATGCCATGTTGAATATTATTTTACAAAAGATAATAAATATCTGACATTCCCTTGGGATGGAGGCATGACTGTGGAAGCGATGGAGAAATATTACGACGAAGCAGAATTTACAGACTGGACACATGCCTTAAGTAAAACCCCTATGTTGAAAGCCCAACACCCGGATTATGAAATATTCCTGCTGGGACCTCATGCACAACGTGGCCTGTCATGTGCCGATTGCCATATGCCATACATGTCGGAAGGCGGTATAAAATACTCGAATCATCAGGTGATGAGCCCGTTGAAGAATGTAGCGAATACCTGCCAGACCTGTCACAGAGACAGTGAAGAGAACCTGAAAAACTATGTTTACCAATATCAGGATAAAGCATTGGAAATCCGCGACCGTATAGAACAGGAACTGTCGAAAGCCCATATCATGGCTAAAACAGCATGGGACAAAGGGGCAGACGACAAAGAAATGGCAGCTTCGCTCAAACTGCTTCGTCAGGCACAATGGCGCTGGGACTTCGCGGTAGCTTCTCACGGAGCGTCCTTCCATGCTCCGGTGGAAACTCAGCGTATACTGGCTCACAGCCTCGACAAAACAATGCTTGCCCAGCTTGAATTACAGAAAGTACTGTTCAGCCATGGAGTAACCGATATGCAGATGCCGGATATATCGACTAAAGATAAGGCGCAGGGATATATCGGCCTGGATATGAAGACGCTGAAAGATAAAAAAGACAACTGGATAAAAACAGTAGTTCCTCAATGGCTCGAAAAAGCTAAAAAAGAAGGAAAATTAACAGCAAATATTTAAACGGTAAATTTAAAAAGAGAAAGTGTTTGCCTCAAAAGTAATTTTATAATCCTTTTGTCATGTTGAACGGAGTGAAACATCTCTTTACCGCATAGTCGAAATTCTTCATTTCATTCAGAAACAACGTTCGACAGAGCGAAGCGGAGCCAATGACAAAAAGTATAACACTTTGATAGTGCATTTTACTTTTGAGATAAACACTTTCTTCTGTTCATATACATATGGAACAAGAACAACGTAAGATGTGGCAATTCCCGTGGCGGTACAAAGAAAGTATCGCTTTTGTGGCAGGTTTTGCCTTCATTGGTTTTATGCTTCAGATTACAGTCGGAAAGTTTGACTTTTATCTGCTACAGGCTCCGGTCAACCTTATCCTCGGTGGCGCGGTAATAGCATTTCTCATATTACTCTCATTCGCCCGAAAAAGCGCTTTTTACCAATGGATCTCCGGTGTTCCGTTTTCAGTAACCCTCATTGCTGCGCTGTTGGTATTGGGGCTGATAATGGGACTTACTCCGCAATTCGCGCGTCTCGATCCTCACGATAAAGATATATTTACGGTGCTTGGATTCAGGCAGGTAACAAGCAGCTGGCCTTTCGTGCTGATATATTTCCTTACGCTGATTTCCTTAGGTTCACTGATTGTAAGAAGGCTGGTCGCTTTCCGCAAGCAGGATTATGCTTTCTATTTCAATCATATAGGGCTCTGGATTCTCCTTTTTGCCGCAGGGCTGGGAGCCGCCGATATAAAGAGATATGTAATGCATGTCCGCGAAGGTGAAGTGGAATGGCGTGTCTACAGCGAAAACAAAGACGTGCTGGAACTTCCCATCGCCATACAGCTCAACGATTTCGAGATGGAAGAATACCCGCCCAAACTCACAATCATAGACAGGGAAAGCGGCGAATCACAGCCTAAAAACAAACCTGATTATTTCCAGATAGACGAAAAGAGGCCTAACGGCACACTCGATAAATGGGATATCAGACTTGAAGAATATATCCATCAGGCAGTACGCAACAGCGACAGTACTTATCAGGCTGTGCCTATGCCCGGCTCCAGTCCGGCAGCAAAAGTATCGGCAAAAAACATACAAACAGGCGAAATGCGTAAAGGATGGGTATGCGGAGGCAATATGGCACAGTTATATATGACATTACCTCTCGACTCTCAATATTGTATTGTAATGACACAACCCGAGCCAAAGAGATTCCTGTCGGACATAGATGTATTTATGGAAGACGGAAGCGAACAGCACGCGGTTCTGGAAGTAAATAAACCTTTAAGAATAGGCAGTTGGACTATCTACCAGTACGGATATGACAATCAGGCCGGCAGAATGTCCACATACAGCAGCATGGAACTGGTATACGACCCGTGGCTCTATCCTGTCTATGCCGGGATTATCTTATTAGCTATAGGATCGATATGTTTATTATGGTCGGGAAACAAAAAAAGAAAGGCGGAAGATGACTTGGGATGAATTTCTTTGGTTTGCAATACCTGCAATGATTTGCTGGATAAGCGCAGGAGTACTGGTGTATAAATGTAAGAAAACATTTATCTTAGAAGGATTGATGATAGCCGGTATCGTTATTTTCGCCGCGTTTATCATTGGATTGTGGATAGGACAGGAACGCCCTCCGCTCCGTACAATAGGTGAAACCCGGTTATGGTACTCATTCTTTCTGGCAACAGTTGGTTATTTTACATACAAGCACTGGAAATATAAATGGCTGTTGTCATTCTCCAGCCTGGTCGCCTGTGTTTTTGTCTGTGTAAATATATTCAAGCCGGAAATACATTCGACCAATCTGATGCCTGCCCTCCAAAGCTATTGGTTTGTGCCGCACGTCACAGTCTATATTTTATCCTATGCCATGCTTGGGGCTGCGACCATCGCTGCTATTATTCAGTTGGTAAATCTGAAAAAAGACAGGCTGGATGATAACCTGTACAAGCTGATGGATAATGTTGTTTATATCGGTTTCGGTTTCCTCATACTGGGAATGCTCATGGGAGCAGTATGGGCAAAGGAGGCATGGGGACACTACTGGTCGTGGGACCCGAAAGAGACATGGGCGTTTATTACATCAGCAGGATATTTAGTCTATATCCATATGCGGCTGCAAAAATATCATGTCAAGTTTGTTTTATGGATGCTGCCAATTGCGTTTGTTTTACTTATGATTACCTGGATTGGCGTCAATTATCTCCCTGCTGCACAGAATAGTATTCATGTTTATTCAAATTGAGAAAGCCCTTCCGTGTTAATAAGTTGAAATAAAAGGTTGGATTTATTTTCCACATTTTTTTCTACGCGGAATTAAAAATTCCTTGTGTTCCTTTTGCCCAAAGCCGCAAAAGGAACCAAAAACGCTTTAGCGCCCGCTTCAAAGGCCGACCCGTTAACAGCAGAGACGGCTAAACGAAAAAACTCGCTCCAAAAAACATAAAATACGAATCAGCAGATAAGCTCAAACACGTTTTCGTTTTTAGCCTAACTCTTCTGACGGGTGCCCGGCCATGAAGCATACGGCGCAAGGCTGACGCGGATTTAATTCTCCAAAGGACTTTGCTTACTCGTGCGTCAGCCCCCCGTGCCTTCGTTCTCAAGGCGGGGCACCCAATCCGAAAGCGAAGGCGAAGAGCAAAATAGAGTAGCTGCTATACAAATCTGATAATCGAGCTATAGATGAGCCAGTATTATTTTGCTCCGCCGCAGCTTCGGTTTTGGGTCGCCGGGGAACGAGCACTAGCCTTTTGGTTCGTTTTGGGCAATGCCAAAATGAACATGCTGACGAAACGAAGTGGAGTCGAAATAAATTGAACGTTTTAAATAGCAAGAACAGAAACAAAATTTATTTTGATTATGCCAAGTCACGAAAAACGACTGATGCAATTGAACAATTTTATACAATACGAATAATCTTAACCGCATTAATAGCCCCATATAATCACAAAATAAAAGCCGGATACACTAATGCTGATCTGACCCCAAAAAGTTGGACGGATTAATAAAAAATTCAAGTGTATAGAGTTCGGTATTTTACCGGGCTCTTTCCTTTTAATTTAAGTTTGATTCTCTCATTATTATAATACTCGATGTATTCTGTCAGTTCCTTTTTAAACTCACTGATGCTCTTAAATTTCTTCAAATATAGTAATTCAGACTTCATAATGCCAAAGAAATTCTCCATAACAGCGTTATCCAAACAATTACCTTTGCGAGACATGCTTTGTATAATTCCATTCTTTTTAAGTGTCATCTGATATTGCTTATGTTGATAATGATATCCCTGATCTGAGTGCAAAATAAGTTCGCCGGTTATGTTCACTTTATTTTGAGCCTTTTTTATCATATCCATAACCATCTTTAAATCAGGACTGTCGGATATGGTATAAGATATGATTTCCCCATTGAACATATCAATAATAGGAGAAAGATATGCCTTCTTACCCTCAATTTTAAATTCAGTAACATCTGTAGCCCATTTTCGGTATGGCTTTTCAGCTTTAAAGTCACGATTAAGTACGTTAGGAGCAATCCTGCCAACTTCTCCTTTATATGACTTATATTTTACCTTACGGACTTTTGATTTCAGATGCATTTCTGCCATAAGTTTTTGCACCGTCTTATGATTAATCAAATATCCCTCATTTAGGAGCTGCATATACACCCGACGATACCCATAACGTTTGTGGTGAGCTTCAAAAATATCAACTATACGTTTTCTTATATCAGCATATTTGTCTGTGCTGTTAATACGGGATATATGATAATAGAAGGTTGAGCGAGCCATCCCATGGATCCTCAGTATTGTTTGAAGATCATGACCTTTCTGCCTTAGTCCTTGGATGGCTTGCGCCCAATCTTGCGTAGACGGGCTTCCTTTTCTTCGACTAAGGCTTTCACTTTTTTTAATAGCTCATTCTCTATTTTGAGCTTAAGATTCTCTTCACGGAGCTTTTCGAGTTCCGTCTCAGGTGCTTTCTTCTTAGGTCTTCCCATACCTTTTGCGCGGCCTCGTTTTTTTGTAATATCAAGCGCATTCAAACCGTCAGTTCTGGCTATCCGTAGCCAAGTGGATATACGGCTGTCGCTTGCTCCATATTTTAACGAAGCTTCAACCAAAGATAAATGATTATTTTCAATATCGGAGACTATTGTACGCTTTAGCTCTCCACTTGCACAAATATTCTTCTTTTTGCGTAAGGCTTCTAAACCATGCTGCTTATACTGAATCCACAAACAAGTTAAGAGCTTAAAACCGATCCCATACTTTGTACTTACGTAATTGATACTGTAACCGTCTTCAAGCAGATGCATATACATGAGACGGTCGGAAAAGGAATGTGTTTTATTCATAAATAAACCCCAAAGTTTTTTGTCCAAACTTTGGGGCTCACTTCATGCATCCGGCTTTCATTATATATTTATCTGATATCCTTAGCTGGCAAGGAACATTTCAATATCCTCCTCAACAGAAGAGATACCTCCGATTCCGAAATTCTCAACCAATACTTTCGCTACATTCGGAGAAAGGAATCCCGGAAGAGTTGGTCCGAGATGTATATTCTTCACTCCCAGATGAAGCAGAGCAAGTAACACTATCACCGCTTTTTGCTCGTACCATGCTATATTGAAGGCGATAGGCAGGTCATTAATATCCTCCAGCCCGAATACTTCTTTCAGCTTGAGTGCGATAACTGCCAATGAATAACTATCGTTACACTGTCCGGCATCCAATACACGCGGAATACCGCCTATATCGCCCAATGGCAGTTTATTGTAACGGTATTTGGCACAACCGGCGGTAAGAATAACCGTATCATTAGGCAATGCCTCTGCAAAGTCAGTATAATAATTACGGCCTTTCATGCGTCCGTCACAACCTGCCATTACAAAGAATTTCTTTATTGCGCCCGATTTTACGGCATCTACAACCTTGTCGGCTAATGCCATTACCTGTGCATGGGCAAACCCACCTACGATTGTTCCGTTTTCGATTTCCTTCGGAGCCTGACAGTTTTTCGCCATTCCTATTATTTCCGAAAAGTCTTTCTGTTTCCCGCCTTTACGTTCCGGTATATGTTTTGCACCATCAAGGCCTGAAGCACCTGTGGTAAATATACGCCCTCTGTATGTCGCGTTTTTGGAAGGAGGTACGATACAGTTTGTAGTGAATAAGATTGGTCCGTTAAATGACTCGAAGTCTTCTTTTTGTTGCCACCATGCACCGCCATAATTACCGACCAGATGTTTATATTTTTTCAGATGCGGATAATAATGCGCCGGCAACATCTCGCTATGTGTGTAAACATCTACTCCCATACCTTCGGTCTGCTGTAAAAGTTCTTCAATATCCCTCAGGTCGTGCCCGCTGATAAGAATTCCCGGATTCTTTCCCACACCGATGTTTACCTGTGTGATTTCAGGATTCCCGAATCGTCCGGTATTGGCCGCATCCAGTAGTGCCATTACCTGTACACCATATTTACCTGTTTCGAGAGCCAAGGCAACGAGTTCGTCTACTGAAATATCCTCTCTAGTAATTTCAGCTAATGCGCGCTGCATAAACATGTATATCTCATCATCCGTCTTATCCAGATTATAAGCATGCTCTGCATAGGCTGCCATACCTTTAAGCCCGTAATGCGTCAGTTCCTTCAGCGAACGTATATCTTCATCTTTCGTACGCAACACTCCTACTTCAAGCGCTTTGTCCATGAACTGGGATTCATCGCCATTCCATGTACATTCGTCCGGTAGAACAATAGATGTATTTCCCTGCCGGGCAGATAATTCGGCTTTCAGTGATAAACCTTCCTTTACTTTCTCCTTTATTGCTTCAAAATCGAAGTTAGCATTGGTAATACTGATAAACATAGCGTCGACAATAAACTTGTCTGCTGTAGATGAAGCCTTTCCTTCTTTTCTCAACTCGTTGTTGTATACCGCGATTCCTCTGGTTACAAACAACAGTAAATCCTGAATATTCGAAACTTCCGGAGTTTTACCGCACACACCCATTAATGCACAACCTGTGCCTTTAGCTGTCTCCTGACATTGAAAACAAAACATGTCCATGATAATATTTTTTAGTTAGTGATTATATCCATTCTTCTTTTTTCACATCGCCCTGCACCGAAAGTACAATTACTTTCACTGGTACATTCCTCTTAGCCTCTTCCCTTGCCATCTGTGCTATCCGAACCAGTCCTCCGCAGCATGGAACTTCCATAACAAGTACCGTTAAAGTATCTATTTTAGCGACATCAATCATCTCAACCAACTTGTCTATATAAGACTGAGTATTGCTATCTAGCTTAGGGCAAGCAATAGCAAGAGCCTTACCTTTTAGGAAACGGCTATGGAACTCGCCACTGGCAAACGCTGTACAATCGGCAGCCAGTAACAGATTGGCTCCTCGAAGAAATCCGGCATTCGGATTTAGTAAATGAAGCTGTACAGGAAATTGTCTCAGTTCGGATGGTTGTACTATCACAGGCGCAGCCATCGTGAATCCGGATGGGGCAGGCCTTTTAATCTCCTGCATCATGCTGCCCGGACAGCCGCAAGCGGGTTTGTCCTGCGTAATTGAGTTTTGTTTATTTTCGGCAGGAAAGTTCACTTTCACATTATGCTTTTTCAGATACTCTAATCCCTGATGCAATAGTTCGTACTCCTCATGCTCTTTCAGATGGTTCAGGTGAGCGAGTATTACCTTCTCCCCTTTCGGGAGCATGCGTTCCATCACAGCATACTCATCATAGGGTTCAGCTTCACGTTCTTCGAGTGTAATAGCACCAGCATGGCATTCACCTATGCAGGCACCGAGACCGTCGCAATAGAGATCACTAATCATAACGGCTTTGTCATTGATAAGCTGCAAAGCTCCTTCGTGGCAACCTGATACGCAGGCACCACAACCGTCACATAGCTCCTCATCTATTTTTATGATCGTTCTTTTCATTATCTACCCTTTTTATTTTTTACAAAATTAAGTTGGTAGTACGTTTGAAATATGTCACATATGCGACGTTAGCCAAAATAATTATATCTTTATCTTTGAATACACAGATTAGGATATGGATTTAACAGCATTAAAAAAGATTCCGCTTTTTCGTTCGATACATGAAGCAGAAATAGAAATGATATTTTCGGAACTGAAAATAACCGAGACAGAATTTAGAAAAGGAGAGATCCTAGCCCTACAGGACGAACTATGCAACAGGCTCATCATACTCCTTTCGGGCAGTGTAAAGGGTGAAATGACTGATCCGTCAGGTAAGATTGTAAAAGTAGAGGATATATATGCGCCAAGCCCTCTGGCCATCCTGTTCCTATTCGGTCCCGACAACCGTTTTCCTGTTCAGGCAATAGCACGGGAAGATGTCACTGCATTGGTGATACCAAAACAATCGGTGCTCAGAATGCTGAGTATGAACCAGACTCTATTAAAAAATTATCTGGATATATCTGCCGACTTCGCATCCCGGTTAAGTAAGAAGCTCCATTTTATGTCTTTCAGGACTATCCGTCAGAAGCTGGCTGTATATATACTTAACTTATCGAAAATAAAACAAGAGGATACCATAGAACTGGATAAAACCAAAAGTGCATTAGCCGAGTATTTCGGGGTATCCCGCCAGTCATTAGAACGAGAACTGACCAATATGCAACATGACGGACTGATAACATCCGATAAAAGAAAAATTACAATAACGGATAAAAACAGATTGATTCATATTGTCCGTTTTTAAGAAATATACTTGCTAAAAAGCTGTAACTCTTTTTGTAAAATAAACAACTAGAATTATCTTTGATAAACCTTAAAGTACAAGATTGATGGAGCACAATAATTACCTGACCGACCAACAAATCAATATCATCCACAAAATCCCTCTATTCAGGGGGCTGAATGAGGACGCGAAGAAGACTTTGTTAGATAAGTTGGATTATACTGTGACCGAAATATCCAAAGGCGAAATTATTATCCGTCAGAACACACCCTGCCTGCATATGTACATCTTGCTGAAAGGAAATCTCGAGGTAAATATCATTGATGTGTCGGGTAATAACGTCAAGGTGGAGAACCTTATAGGCCCACGAGCATTCGCCACCCCTCATCTGTTTGACGGAAATAGCGTATTCCCTGCTACCTTTACCGTTATAGAAGATGGTATTTTATTTAAGGCAACAAAAGAATCCGCATTTACGCTGATAAGTTCAGAGCCGGAACTCCTTAAAAACTTTTTGAGACTTACCGGAAACTGCAATGCCTGCACGGTAAGCAGATTACGGATCTTATCTTATAAGAGTATCAGAAGCCGCTTTATCTATTACCTGTTTGAACATAAACAGAGTGGCACATTATCTGTAATGGAACATAACCAGACTCAACTGGCCGAATACCTGAGTGTGACACGGCCGGCATTAGCCAATGAAATAAAAAGGATGGCCGACGAAGGTTTATTAAAGGTAGATGGCCGAAATGTGGAATTACTGTCTATTTCTTCTTTACTGAAATACGTCTGATACATACTTTACTATATAAAAGAACGGGAAAGATCAAAGTAATTGATATCTCCCGCTTTTAGTACATTTCCGTTTATTAAATAATTACATTAAGGCTTTCAGCAAGCCCGGGATAAGGGAAGGAATTGCATCTTCGGTTTGAGCCGTATATACATTCCCGTCAATGACAGATTTTTCGTCTGTACCGACACATCCTTTAACCATCGATTTGACAAACGGGTGTAAAGCTACCTTTTTCCCATTTCCGATTCCGAGATTATCGAAAAGTAATGCGGCAGCACAATGGCCTATCAAAATCTTATCTTGTTCGCTAAAGTTCTTCATCACAACCAGCATATCCTGATTGAACTGTTTCTCTGCATTCTTTGCAAATTCGGGTATTGCATCACCACAAGCGAAGACCAACGCATCGTATTCATTTTCGTGTCCTTTGAGATTAGCAACCACATCATCCGTTTGCAAATTAATACCCGAATTAGTTTTCACACTTGTAGTTTCTGCTACCGCAAATGTTTTATAAGGAATACTATTTTCGAAAAATGCTTCCAGATACTGAAACAATCCTGCCCCGTTCACAGGGTTTACTACTAATACTGCAACCTTTTTTGCCATGATTATTAAATTTTAGTGTTTATTATTATAGTTACTTATCATAACTTTATTACCTTTGTTATGCAAACATACAATTCGTAATCAATATATACAAGACCGAACTTTTTCGTAATTTACTTACAAAAAAGTAAGTAACATTGATATACAGTACAATAAGTCAGAAAAAAAATGAAAACTTTTCTTCGGGTCGAAATATGTCCTATCAGGGATATTCTGAGCAGGCTTGGCGACAAATGGTCGTTACTTGTGCTTACAACATTGAGTGTAAACGGCACAATGCGTTTCAGTGATGTTCAAAAATCGATAGGAGATATATCGCAACGGATGCTAACGGTAACTTTACGCTCTTTAGAAGCAGACGGACTTGTTGTAAGAACTATTTATCCGGAAGTACCTCCACGGGTAGAATATTGTCTTACAGAATCGGCAAACGGGCTTATGCCTCATTTAAACAACCTTGTGGATTGGGCTGTAAAGAACATGGCTGATATTGCTGAAGAAAGGCAGATGTATAAAAAGAAAAAGCAATTGTAAAAAACTTTTTTGCATTCGACACACTGGTAAGTTATTTACCAATTAAAAATAAAAGATGGCATAAGAGAAGTCCCTTATGCCATCATATTATAAGGTATAGTTTTCGGCTTTATGGTCTATATGGTGTGAGTTCAGCCTGTTTGAGTGCCCATGTAAATATATTACCAAATACAAGGCTGTTGTATACAGTAAAATAGATCCCACCGGAATTTCCATATTGCGTATTAGGTATAGGTCTGGCTTGTCCGTCATCACTGATAGTAAATACCTGTGTGTGCTTATAGACGTTGGTATCGCCCATTTTTTTATCCTGACCGGCCATAAAACCTCCATCACCAATAAATATTACGTTATATTCTTTTAACCGGCAAAATGTAGTGGCTCCATCAACTATAATATCAGAGTTATCTTGACTAAGGTTTACATCTGAAGAGTAGTTGATAATTTTATCTGAAGGAATCCCTACGACTCTGATTCCATCACGTCCATCATCCCCCCATTGCAAACCTCTGACATCTCCGAATGGCCCATTGGTAATATCGTCATCGAAAGGCTCTATTCTGAAGACATTACCCGCTGTAATTGCTGTGTTTGAGGAATTAAAACGTTCTGCCTTTATAGTCGCAGATGGAAACATCTGCTGAAAGAATGCCTGTGCGATTTTATATCCGTCAAACTCCCATTGTGCGAATAAAACTCCTCCTGCTTTTACATACTCGGCCAAAGCCTGTCCAACTCCTGGTGCCTCTACTGTACTTGGTGTATGGTAATAAGCTATATGAATAATATCAGGTTTTTGAGCTTGTATAATTGCACGTATTTCAGATTCTTTCTCTGCATTACCTGTTGCATAGTGTACATAGCTAAATGCTTCTGTAGGAACAGTACTATTAGCTGCTCCAAAATTTGTAGTATTGGGATAGCTCGAATGATTTCCCAGCATTTTCTGTACATGATTCAGTGTCGAGCCATATATTGCATATCCATAATCGTTGTTCAGCCCTATTGTTACAATCTTCTTTGTCTTTATAACAGGACGTACAATCACCTCGCAGGTTGCTGTAGTTGTCTCACTATTAGAATATATAGTCAATTTTATGGGATTTAATGTATTCGGTTTACCCGAGCCTTCCAAATAGACAGTCACTGATGGTCCGCTCAAAGAGACTTCGCCTTCAAATTTTATTCCATTCACTTCATCTGTCCATAGCCTTGCTTTAGCCGGTACACTTCCCGGAGGATAGCTGGATGCATCTACCCGAAGATTTACTTCAATATATTCAAGAGCGGTTAGCTCCTTATCCAGATAATAGCTTCCAAATACTTTTGAAGATGCACAATCGATTCTAAAAGCCGGTTTCACAGCTGAGTTCTCTACGAATATACGCTTAGAACAACTGTTCTCCGAGGGATCGAGTAATGGTTTTTCATTAAAGATAATAGTTACATAGTCCCCTAGATTGTTTTCAGGAGTAAATAGCACAGGAGTACCTGATCCTTGTATAGTCAATGTGTAAGTCCCCTTGGACAGAAATACTCCGGTAACTGTAAAGAAATATCCGTTATCCTGATCGGGATCTCCAGCATATCCGACTGTGGCAGTTAGTGTATATGCCCCTGTTTTAGTAACTTCTAATGTGACAATCATTTGATTGGAACTATTCAGCGATACACCATCTTTATATGCTCCGGTAAATTCTATCGTACTACAATCTGTAACCCGTGCAATAGCATTACCAATCTTCTCCTGAAAGCAGTTCCACTGAACACCATCCCATTGGTTCAAGCCCACGCATAATTCTTCATCTTCATCTTCTTTCAGATTATACACAATAAGTCCGGTATGCAATAGTTTTGCATCTTGATAATCCTGACCATTATTGCTCACATCAGTCTCTGTAGCAAATGGGAGTAGTTCTTTTTTCTTTTTCAGTTCCACGCGTGGCAACAGGAGTCCTCCTTTTTCGGCTGTTACAGCATCCAAAGATCCACTCCGATCAATGGCATGATCTTTTACTTGTAAAATAGAGTATTTCTCAGGTTCTTCATTCTGACCAATAGTCACCTGAGCTATACTTGGGCTTATACAGCTTAGTATGAGGAAAATACCAAACAACGTAGCCGCTAGCTTTGTCTTCATAATTTTTCTGAGTTTAGTAAAGTATATACAATTATTCCTATTTTTTGTTACTCAATTTTTAATATGAATAATTCAATGCCTTAACATTCTGCTCTACGATTTTCGCAAATGGCAGCCAAAATAATGAGGAAGACAAATTTTAAGACAACTTTTAAGACAAATAATATTCGCTCATCTTAAGGCATTGAATTGATTCTTATATTTTTAGATAATATAGATTATTGTTTCATGGATTTGTCTTCGTTAGTCTTCACAATCTATAATGTATTATTGTTTTATCCACTTACAAAGAAAAGTATTACAGATAAAAAAAACATGAACAAACAGTAGGACATCATTTTATTTTCGTACCAACAGCCACAAGCAAGCCTCAATTAAATATCAGCATTTGATCAAAGAAAGACGATAAACCTCATTTGCATCACATAGAGTCACTTTAAGACGCAGAAAACCTACCAAAAATACATATTTGTAATATTTATCTAATTGGGAGAGGAGGTTGTGCCAATAGTATTTCCAGATTCTTTTTTTGTCTTCTTGAGCGGAGTGAAACATCCCGTTTTTTCGGGAAAGAGATACTTCACTCCGTTCAAAAAACAACGTTCGTCAAAGCAAAGCGAAACCGATAGCAATAGAGAGCAACACTTTGTATACAGAATACTACTTTTGATACACCCTCTGATCTAAATTAGAATAGAGATGTATGATATCATGATAATGAATGAGATCAAATACTTTTTAACTATCAATCTGCGTATGTGAAATAATTTTAGCATTATTATTTAAACCTTTTGCTTTCATTACTTTTTCTCAATAAACTTAACATTTTAAATACATATCAAGAACATCTTTTAATATAACTTTGCACCAGAGAAATAGAAAAGGACAACAAATTATTTTAGAGACAAACGCAAATTTTTAAAGAATAAAATTCTATCTCAATCAAGAAGAGAACTTTTCAATTTATAATCAAAAAGCAATTTACCGACGCGTTTCTATCTCCACTGATAATAACACGTAAGGGTAACAGGCACATATAATAATTCAGTAATTTATATGAAAAATTATAGCGAACTTGAACTTACTGCCAAAATATTAGAAAAAATTCCTTCCGATATAAAAGTATCCGATTATATAGCCGGAACTTTAAACCTCAGTAAGGAATCGGTTTATCGGCGACTTAAAGGCATTATTCCGTTTACTTTCGAAGAAATACTTACCTTATCCAAAGCCTTGGGCTTCTCATTAGATGAGATGCTAAAAGGAGACAAAAGTAAATATGCATCCATTATTGCAACAAATAATCAATTGATAGGATCCGTAGAGAACGGTTTTATAGATATATTCAGATACCATAGTGAAATTATGGCAGCAGTCAATAAAACAGACAATAATCAGATAACAATATCAGCCAACCGTATATTAGGTATTTTCACAAGCTCCTTCGACCACCTTTTCAAGTTTTATTATTACAAATGGTTACACCAGACAGGAAATACCTCTTTAAATTATAAGTTCTCGGACATTCAGATTCCTGAAGAATTAAACGATCTTCGAAAGAAGATTATCCGTTATACAGAGACACAACGCATCTGTTTTATAACAGATAGAAATATATTGCATAATACGATTAAAGAAATCAGGTATTACATAGACAGGAAACTGATAGATAAAGAAAACGTAACATTGATCAAAGATGATTTAAAAGCATTTATTGAGAAATATTACACTTTTTCAGCTGACAATATACTTGAACCTGAAGGGAAATATGAAGTTTACTTATCTTCTTTAAATATAGAAAACAATACGTCCTATATAGTCTATGACGACAAAAAATTATCGTATTTCTGGACTTATTCCGATAGTGGCGTATACACCTCTGATCCTGAAATATGTATGCTACAGAAAAACTGGATTGATTCGCTAAAAAAATATTCGATCCTGATATCCAACTCAAACCAAAAAATGCAGGCCGAGCTTTACAGCTTATTCTCAGATCAACTGGAGACCTTAACCGCACAGGACATAACGATATAAAATATTAAAAGAATGGATAGCAAACTAAAAGAAATTCTTATAAAAAAAGTTCTGGAAAACATTCCTGATAAAGTAAAGCCCGTTACCCACTTAACAGGGATACTGGATATAGGAAGGGAATCTGCCTACAGGCGTTTGAACGGACAAATTGATTTCTCTTTGGCCGAGATAGTAAAATTATCGTCCAGACTAAATTTCTCTCTAAATGAGATACACAATGAATATGATGATAATCTAGCTGCATTTGAATTCTACAAAAACAGGCTAAATCAGCCGGAAGAAAGTTTCAAATCTATGCTCCAGGCCCTCTACAACAGGATGGCGACCGTTTACGAAGCTAAAGAAAAACACACAGATATTGCTGTAAATCGTCTGATAGGCACTTTAGCTCTGGCACACAATCACTTGTATAAATTTATCTATTATAAATGGAAGCATCAATTTGACAACGTTCCTCTAAACTATTACTATAGGGAACTTGTACTTTCATCTGACATTTCTAACCTGATACAAAAAGCATCTTATTATCAGCAACGATTAAGTAAAACAATTATTTTGGATGAAGATATCTTATACAATACTATCCAGGAAATAAAGTACTATCAGGACAGACAATTAATCAGCAATGACGAAGTAGCCCTGATCAAAGGAGATCTGATCGATCTGCTAGAAAACTTTGAGCAAATATTGAATACCGGGGAAAATCAGATTGGTATCAAATGGGATATATATTTATCGTCTATTAATGTATGCTCAAATACTTCATGCCTGAATTACGATGATCAGGTGTCGACTTCTTTCTGGATACATTCCGATGCCGCCTTCACCACTTCTGACAGTCAAATATATCTGCTACAGAAGGAATGGATAGATTCACTGAAAAAGCATTCGACTCTGATAACAAAATCGAATCAAAAGATGCAGGCAGACTTTCTTAATCAACAATATAAATATTTGGAGGAAATCTAGGGCCACAAACCGGCTCTACTTTCCCCTTACAGATATTCACACCTCTAAAATCGTCTTTAAAACAATCCGAATCTAAATCCGCCGTTCTTATCCCGGCCGTGAATAACAAGTATATTATTCCCTGTTATAATATACTTATTAATATATTAATGCCGATTTCATTTTACACCAAATCGCAGGGCAATTTTGCAATTTTGGTCTTTGTTTTTTCCTCCACATTTATATTAACAATACAAATATATCCAAACAAAGGATATGTGTACAATCAATCGTAACACATAACAAATATTGTACATTTCATCATAAAATAAGACTTTACCACACCTCAAAATGATACCGAAAAACTATTTATTAGATAATATGACATAAATGCCACATTATATTTAAACAAAAACACCTATATGCAACTTTTACGGGACATATATTGTAAAAAATAAATCCATATTAGCTTACTTTTGATATAAAATTGATGTGGTCACCGACATCATTATCAAAGATAGAATAAAGGCAAAGCTCATATAATACTCTTTTGTTGTCTCAACAAATAAAACAGGTATGTATTTCGAAGTACATCCGGATGCATAATTTGTTCAGAAACCTGTTATTAATATAGCTTTGTGGCTTTTCATTTAAGCCAGAGAAGAATACAAGTAACATTAATACATTATAAAACTAAAAACCGATATATATCTTTATTAAACTTTACAATTAACGCATTATTCCTTAGATATATAACTGATATAAAAGCAACGTGTAGATAATTTATTATGAAAAATAATACCAAATCAGCTGTATCCCATAAGCTATTAAGAAAAATACCTTCTGGCATAAAACCTGCTGATTATATAACAAATGTCTTAGGCCTTAGCAAAGAGTCTGTTTACCGGCGCCTGAAAGGAACGATTCCTTTTTCGTTCGAAGAAATGTTGTGCCTTGCGGCAAATTTAGACTTTTCGATGGACGAATTGTTTAAAGGTTTCGGAGACAACAGATCAGCTTTTAACTTACAAAATAACAAGCTTATAGGGAATGAAAATGGTTTTGTATCCACGCTCAAAGATCATTGTGACACAATGGAGTCGATATACAAGGCCGAAAGTAATCAAATCATCATGTCTACTAATTGCATTTTAGCTGTGTTTACCTGGGCATTTGATAACCTATTTAAGTTCTGCTATTATAAATGGCTACATCAGTTTGGGAATACCCCTCTAAATTTTTATTTCTCTGATCTGAATATTACTGAAGAAATTACTAATTTAAAGAATAGAGCCATCTCTTATTCAACCGCACCAAATATTGTACTGATTACTGATAGAAACTTTCTCAATAATACAATTAAAGAAATTAAGTATTATCAGGAGAGAGGACTTATATCATACGACGAGACCCTAGTACTAAAAAGCGAATTAAAGACTTTTGTTGAAAGCTTTTTCCGATTCTCACCATATGGCATCTCGCAAAGAAAGAATCAATATGAGATATATCTTTCCTCACTGAATGTAGAGAACAATACGTCCTACATCTCTTATGACAATAAATTTTTATCATATTATTGGATGCATTCCAATAGTTGTGTATATACATCAGATCCTAAACTATGCGAGTTGCAGAAAGACTGGCTGGAATCATTAAAAAAATACTCTATATTAATTTCACATTCTAACCAGAAAATGCAGGCAGAACTATACAATGAACATTTGGCTCAGTTAGAAAAATTATCAGAATGAAATAGTTAAGCGAAAGAAAAAAATGGACAATAAGCTAAAAGAAATTTTAACAAAAAGAATTCTTGAAAATATATCCAGCAATGTAAAGCCGGTTAATTACTTAACCGATGTTTTAGATTTGGGCCGAGAGTCTGTTTATCGACGATTGAACGGCCAGATAGATTTTTCCCTCGACGAAATTCTCAAATTATCAACGGAATTAAATTTCTCACTTGACGACATTCATTGCGAATACGACAACTATAGAGCGATCTTCAATCTCTTCAGAGAAAGATCTGCCCCTGCCGAAGTAAGTTTTAATAATATGCTACATGCTTTTTGCAATAGGATGGCAGAAGTTTACAATTCAGAAAGAAGCCATACCGGACTAGCTCTAAATCGCTTACTCGGGACATTCTATCTACATTCCGAACATTTGCTAAAGTTTATATATTACAAATGGATACACCAGTTCGATGAAGTATCCCTAAACTATTACTATTGTGACCTGGAAGTTCCGGAAGAAACTATTAATATGGCACATAGAGCCGCCTTTTACCAGCAAAGACTGGATAAAAGCATCATCGCAGATGAAAATATCCTATCCAATACAATTCAAGAAATCAAGTATTACCAAGACAGGGGACTTATTAATGATTATGAAATTTCATTGATCAAAGGAGAGCTACAAAACATGCTGGATAATTTCCAGATGATTCTAAGTACAGGGCAAAGCTCTACGGGCGCAAAGTGGAATGTGTATTTGTCCTCTATCGACATCAACTCCAACTCTTCCTATCTGCAATACGATGATAATGAATCCGT
Source organism: uncultured Dysgonomonas sp. (assembly GCF_900079725.1). NCBI lineage: Bacteria > Pseudomonadati > Bacteroidota > Bacteroidia > Bacteroidales > Dysgonomonadaceae > Dysgonomonas > uncultured Dysgonomonas sp. The sequence goes on along the minus strand of NZ_LT599032.1, from coordinate 3,461,364 downwards.
CTCGTTCTGGATTCATTCCGACAGCGCCTTTGAAACAACAGACAAACAAATGTGTGTTATGCAAAGAGAATGGATAGAATCATTAAAAAAATATTCTACATTGATCACCCTCTCTAATCAAAAGATGCAAGCAGATTTCTTAAATCAGCAATATAACCATTTAGATAAACTTTAATTTCTTTCAATCTTTTAAGAATAGATAGAACGGAGGCTACCTGACTGGAGGCCTCCGTTTTTGGAAATTATTTCAAAGATAATTCTTTTTCTACGATTTCATGTTGTTTATCAAAGAAGATACGTCTCTCTACGGCTCCACTTCCGGATACTAAAGTTGATACCCTTTTCATGGAATTTATCCAATCATATATGAGATTAAAACTTTCTGCATCCTTATATAATGCAGGTAAAGCAAAAGGAGGCTTATAATGTATAAAAGAAATTTCTGGAGATTGAAAATAAATACATGTAACCCCTATATTAACACTCGAAATATATAGATCTGCATTTTTTTTTGAAATATCTTTTCCATTCCCCGTTTCTTTTGTACGCGTTTCTACGTCATCTAATAAATCATGTAAATCTTTTTTTATCAAAGCAACATCTTTTTCATTCAGAATCCGCATTTTATAAAATAAATTTATTTCTCCCACCAGATTCCAAATAACCGGATTATCCCATATATAAAATATAGCATCATAATTGTTCCAACACTTTATCAGTTCGTCATGATAATCATAAATTTGCAGTGGTACCCGCCAAGTATTATAGTCTTTGAAAGAGTTATTTCCAACAAAAAAATATGCCCATTTGAAATACATAAATTTACACAAATAAGTATATGACATAAAATATTCTACTGGTAATGAATCAAATATATGCCCTACCTCAAAGGGGTATTCTTCTACACATTTCAGTTTCTCCTTATTCTTATCAATCTGTTCGATCAGAACATCTATCGATTCTAATCTTAATGGCATTATCAGATTCAATGGAAACAATGGCGGATTTTGATTCTTCTCTAATAAACGATCTATCGACACATTAAGACATCTAGCGATCTTCCCAATCTCATTTACAGTAAATAACACCTTCCCATTCAGCCGTCGGGATACGGACTCTCTCTCCAATATTAAAATATCCGTCAGTAAAGAAATCAATTCTCTTTTCCGGGGATAACATACATGTAGATAACTTACAAACTTCTCGTGCAAATCTTTTTCATACATAGGCATTAATATTATTTTTTCCTTAAAAACCTGCAAGAGTCGATATATCGGGCGAAGTAGTTTACATAGATAAGAAAAACAAGATATAAATCAGGATTCAATTGTGTTAATTTTATTTAAACCACAAAAACATCCTAGGTTCCACAACAAAAGGATATCTAATAAACAAATCGTGATATCAACCCTTATTTACCAGCAATAATTGAGAAATAATATTAGAGATAAGCGAATATTGTAATCATTAATAATTCTTTTGATGAATATTAGCATATTATGCGCATCCTTTTATCCGGAAGCATAAACAGCTGCAAAAATTGATTTTTATCTGTATATAATTAAAGATAAGTTTGTACTGACTAAAACAATGCTAAATAAAAAGAAGTTGGAAATGAAAAAAAGGTTACTACTCCTCATTATATTTACATTTTATATAATAACAACTTTTGCACAAGTCACAATAGGATCAGGCATTGTCCCCGAGAAAGCGGCTCTACTAGATCTCAAAACTAAAAATGGAGGATCGGGACAGAACTCATCTGATGGAGGAGGATTGCTCATGCCACGCGTATCGATATCAGACCTTCTGACCCTTGGTATATTCACGGAAATAGCAGGACTTGATACCGAAGAAGAAAAGCTAAAACACAAAGGACTATCTGTATATAATATCGGCACAACGAGTGTCGAAGCCGGCATATATGTTTGGGATGGAGTCAAATGGGAAAAAGCAGGATTGAGAAAAGAAGTCAATTTCTTTTATATGCCGTCTATACAAATCGATTTAAGCCAAAACCCTCTACCAATCAATCTACATACAAGGTATGTACAACAATTTTCAAATCCAAAAGCATCTAGTACAAACAAACCTATACCCTATTATTTGGAGGCCGAAGATCTCGATTATTACATCACAGATTATGATGAAGACATATTCCAAAGCGTAACCGTAGATGAAACCGGAGAAATGATATACATATTGAAAGACCCGCTTCCCTCCGATGTTTGCTGCTCTTATATAAATATCGTCTTTGTTACGAAATAATCTCTTCCAATAAAATGCCCTTATGAAAAATACCCCACATTATCTCCCTGCAAAGCCCTTAGGACTTACCTTCCTATTTTTTCTGTTATTCATTATACATCTACCAGCACAAATATCCGGAGATTATCCATATTTCGAATCTTTCCTCAGCGCCACCAAGCCTACAGGTATAGAAATACCCAAACCGGATCAAAACAGCGTTATATTCAGCAATAAAGGAGCGGTACTCACCCCTGCCGAGTTCGACAAATTCGGGGCTATGTATCTGGATAACCATCAATTCGACGCAAGTGCAGGTCTTTTTATCTCTTTCGAGTATATGACATACGATGGCACCGGAGGTGACGGCCTGTCCGTATTCTTTTTTGATGCATCGAAAACCCCTTATATCGGTGCTCCGGGCGCAGGGATAGGATATACATATAACCGAAGTGCAAATAAACATCCCGAGCACAGCCTCAAGCGTGCCATAGGATCCAATGCTGCATATCTGGGAATAGCCTTTGACTCATTCGGCAACTTCAAAAAAATGTTTTATCAGGGTGAGGCCAGAGTAAATGGTCTCCCTTACGGTTTTGGTGTGACCGGAACGAGCGAACTTGGTCCGCAAACAGACAACGATGTCACCCTGCGTGGAGCTATGAATTATACACCAATGATGTACAACAGTAAGGAAGTTCCCGGTATGGGAGTCGGATATGTTGGCTATCCTGTATTAGTTACACAAAGTACAATGCAAAACATCGGCCACAGGCTAAAAAAAGGTTCGGGTACGGATGCTATAAACTATGCATTTGAAAAATACAATCAACTGAGTCCAAATACTATTCCTTTTCCGATCAAAGGAGGACATGAATTTGAACGTCAGACCGATCCCGGCTACCGCAGGGCATACATCGAACTATTCCCTAATAAAGAAACTGGGAACGGTGGATTTTTCATATCAGTCATGATAGAAAATGAAAACCGTAGAGATACAATTATATATGACTATGAATATAGGGAAAGGTTCATTTATCTCGAAAATGCATGGCATGATGACAGTGGTGACAATAATGACGATGAAGCTTATCCCACAACGCCTTCCCGAAGGAAAGAGTTGATAGCCACAGTACCTGCAGCCCTAAAAATAGGTTTTGCTGCAGCAACCGGATCATTTTCTATGGAAGGTGCTAAGAACGACAAACACGTCATCAAAAATCTCAGGCTGATACTACCGCGTGCAGCAGAAGCATATGATGACTTTAAACCTGACGAATTTCAAGGAACTACAGTATTTTTCAACCCTTTGGAGAATGACATCGGTTACAAAGGTACCATATCCAGAGTACAGGACCCATGCTATGAATGTATTGACGGAACTACATTCAGGTTCGTTTTAGACGATGGAACTCAGATATATGACGACACATCTGACATTATTGAATATATAATGAGCGATGTTGGAATATGGAGATATGATAAAACCACCGAAATCGTAACATTTATACCAACATCAGATTTCGTCGGAGAAGCCAGGATAAGATATAATATAAAGGGAGGGAAAGGAGATAAATACCCTTATAACCAGGAACCATATAGATCTGCCCCAGCCACTATTGGTGTTAATATTATTGTAAATCCCAATCCGCCCGGAAATAAGTTTATAATATCCAACAAAATGACAACCAGCAGATTAAAGAAATAGTCTCCGTAAACTAATACAAGAACAATAGATAGAGTATCAACACTACAATCTGTGGGCTTACTTTAATACACCTTTAACAAGAGACACTCCTATTGTTTTCTTCATAAGTCCAAGGCTCGATATATCGAACCGAAACGAACATACTATATTGACTTGATAAACAATATAGATTATTATATGAGAAATGTGAAATCCAGGAGGTAAGATATAATTGAACAAGGTCAAATATTCCCCAAAAGTCATATTTGATAAAAATATCTCGAACCAATTCTTATAATTCTATATAAGATTTAAATACGTAAAATAAGCCGAATTACAAGACACAAAACAAAAAGCGGAGAGAGTTTTTTAACTTTCTCCGCCGAAGTACCCAGAGCCGTTCTATTCTCGAGCCAATTTCTTGAAGGTTTAGATTTGATTTATGAATTAAGGGAGTGAATATCGAAACCATAAATTGTTATATTTGGGTTTTCTGACCAAATTATACTTATTATGAAATTTGAACCTACATATAATTATAGCCAAACCGACCTTGATAAAGAAGAAAACCAAATTTTATGGAAATTTGGAGAACTAATAAAAAGCCTCATTACAATAGCAAGTGATGCAGATAGACAAAGATATGTTATTGGAATAGGCATTGTAACAGATGAAATGGTGTTGGATTTTGAATCATATTTTACATTGTCTTACAATCAATACTTAGATAACCAATTGCTAAACAAAGATGCTTTCGATGAATTAATGTTACTTGATGATTTCTTTGAAAAGCGTAGCGGTGATAAAGACCCCGACTTTTGGGATGACTCACTATTGGATATCAATAATGATTGGAACATTGCCAGAAAGAAGGCTAAGCGAATATTAGAAATAATGGGTTGGAATAATTTAGATATTGAATGTGAACACACCGATATATATAATAGCAAACATATAATCAGACAACAAACAATAACTCCATTAGTAAATAAAAAATCCTGATAGAAAATCTATCAGGACTTACCGTACCCAGAGCCGGGATCGAACCGGCATGGAAGTGAATCCACTGGTGTTTGAGACCAGCGCGTCTACCAATTCCGCCATCTGGGCTTGTGAGGTGCAAAAGTACACAATATTTTCATATATCAAACACCCTTCGTTAACTTTTTTATAAAAGAGTTGTATATTTTTCTCATTGCTATTGTTCTCTTTTGTTTTGTTTGTATATTCGTATAATGTAACTTTGCAAAAATTAGAATCAGTATGGATAATAAAAACAACTATTGTGTAATAATGAGTGGTGGTATAGGCAGCCGCTTCTGGCCATTCAGCAGAGAGGCTCGTCCGAAACAGTTTCTTGACTTCTTCGGCACCGGCCGATCCCTCTTACAGATGACTGTAGACCGATTTAGAAAAATTCTACCAGTAGAAAACATATATATAGTAACAAATAAGGAATATGCACAAATGGTACTAGACGAGCTTCCTGAGCTCGGCTCAAACCAAATTTTACTGGAGCCTATGCGCCGAAACACGGCTCCCTGTATTGCCTTTGCTACTTATCATATAAACTCATTCAATCCTGATGCGAATATAGTTGTAGCCCCTTCCGATCATCTGATACTCAAAGAAGATGACTTTCTCTCCATTATCCAAAAAGCATTCTCCTTTGTTGAGAAACATAATACCCTTCTGACCCTCGGTATCCGCCCGAGTCGTCCGGAAACGGGGTATGGATATATCCAAATGAGTGAAGAACAATTAGATGGAGTAACTAAAGTAAAAGTATTTACAGAGAAACCGAATCTAGAATTGGCTAAAGTATTCTACGAAAGCGGCGAATTTCTTTGGAACTCCGGTATTTTCATCTGGAACAATCGCACAATCCTTAATGCATTTCATCAATATTTACCTGAAATAACAAATCGTTTCGACCAGGGATTAGATACATTTGGAACTGATAACGAAAAAGCATTTATTGATGAAAACTTTCCATTCTGCCCTAATATATCTATTGATTACGGTGTGATGGAGAAAGCCACCAATGTTTATGTACAAGCGGCAGATTTTGGATGGTCGGACTTAGGAACCTGGGGATCTTTATACGAAATATCAGATAAAGACGAGAATGCCAACGCGACATTAATAGCGGAAACACTATTCTTCGATAGTTCCGAAAACGTAGTCACTCTGCCTGCCGGAAAGCTGGCCGTTTTACAAGGACTAGACGGATATATCGTAGCCGAAGCTGACGGCGTCCTCCTTATCTGTAAGAAAGAAGAGGAGCAACGCATCAAACAATTCGTTGCTGACGTAAAACTGAAATATGGAGAAAAATATATTTAAAATAAAATAGATACATGTCAAAACAACTTTTACCCGATTTACCATATCTGGTAGCAGATATCAGTCTTGCCGACTTTGGAAGAAAAGAAATCGAAATAGCAGAACACGAAATGCCCGGACTGATGGCACTTCGTAAAAAATATGGTGCAACAAAGCCTCTAAAAGGGGCACGTATTATGGGTTCGCTTCATATGACCATTCAGACTGCCGTACTTATCGAAACCCTAAAAGATTTGGGTGCAGACATACGCTGGTGCAGCTGCAATATATTCTCTACTCAGGACCATGCCGCAGCCGCAATAGCAGCCGCAGGTATACCTGTATTTGCATGGAAAGGAGAAACACTCGAAGAGTACTGGTGGTGTACAGAGCAAGCTCTTGCTTTTCCCGGAGGAAAAGGACCGAATCTGATTGTAGATGATGGAGGAGATGCAACATTACTTATACACTGGGGATACAAAGCTGAAGAAAATTCAGAAACGATAAATCGTAAAGGCTCCAACCACGAGGAACAGGTTATCTTAGATACCTTGTCGCACATATTGAAAGAAGACAACAATCGCTGGCATCGCACCGTTGCCGAATGGAAAGGAGTTTCGGAAGAAACTACAACAGGTGTTCACCGCCTGTATCAGATGATGGAACGTGGCGAATTACTTATCCCTGCCATTAATGTGAACGATTCGGTAACCAAATCGAAGTTCGACAACCTGTATGGTTGCCGCGAATCTCTCGCTGATGGAATCAAACGCGCTACCGATGTAATGATAGCCGGTAAAGTGGCTGTCGTAGCAGGATACGGCGACGTAGGCAAAGGCTGTGCACACTCTATGCGTTCATACGGGGCACGTGTAATCGTTACCGAGATAGATCCTATCTGCGCCCTACAGGCAGCAATGGAAGGTTTTGAGGTAACTACAATGGAGGAGGCCGTTAAGGAAGGAAATATCTTTGTAACTACTACAGGAAATAAAGATATCATTACTATCGAACACATGGCTCGTATGAAAGATCAGGCTATTGTCTGCAATATCGGCCATTTCGACAATGAAATACAAGTAGAAAAGCTGGTTAATTTCCCTAATATAAAACATGTTAATATTAAGCCGCAAGTTGATAAATACGTTTTCCCTGACGGACATTCTATTTTCTTGCTTGCAGAAGGCCGCCTTGTAAATCTGGGATGTGCAACCGGACACCCCTCTTTTGTAATGAGTAATTCATTCACAAATCAGACTCTCGCTCAAATAGAGCTCTGGCTTAACGATTATGAAGTGAATGTGTATCGTCTTCCAAAACATCTGGACGAAGAAGTTGCCCGTCTGCATCTTGAACAGATTGGTGTAAAGCTCACAAAGTTATCGCAAGAGCAGGCTGAGTACCTGGGAGTACCTGTGGAAGGGCCGTTTAAACCGGAGCATTACAGGTATTAATTCTGAATAAATAATCAACTTCTCGTTGATTCCGCCATAATAATCTTTTCAAATCCTTATTCTTATAAATGAGGTTTGAAAAGATTATTTTTATTAATATTACATTATTAATTCATAAGAACAATTATGTTCCATATTCGTATCGCTACATTAGAAGATATCCCGGAATTAAAAACCCTGTATAAGAACGTGATCATGTCCGTCAATACAAAAGACTATACGTCTGAAGAAGCGACAGACTGGGCATCCTGTGGAAATAATGAACAGCGCTGGACTGAACTGATAACCGAACTATATTTTATCATAGTGGAAAATGAGAGTAATACGATAACAGGATTCTCATCCATTTCTGACAGCGGGTATTTGCATTCGATGTTTGTACATAAAGATTTTCAAAACATGGGCATTGCGACCCTACTCTATCAGGAAATTACGAAGTATGCATTGACACATAACATCAGAAAGATCACATCCGAAGTCAGTATCACAGCCAGGCCTTTTTTCGAGAAACAGGGATTTATTGTAGATGAAGAGCAAAAGAGAAAAGCAAATAAGCTATTCCTCTCCAATTATAGGATGAGTAAACTCTTATAAAAATTGCAGTAATAGATTTTCGTAGAATTACTAATTCTATCTGACCTACCCCTCTGTATATCTAATATAATTCATCAGCGCCTTAATATCGAGATAAGAACATTCTTTGGGCAGTTTCTCTTTTATCTCTGACAACGGAGTCTGGGGAGCAATCTCTCTCAATATAGGAAGCATATATTCCATTTTATTTTCATCTACCAGGCGGCCAACAGCCAATTCTCCGGTAAGTATAAAACCCGCCAGATGGCCTTCGATAGTTGTCACAGCCAGATTACGTTCCTTAGAAATCTCTCTCACCGATTTTCCGTCGTTGAAGAGAGAGAGAGTCAGGCGTTGCGAATCACCTTTCTGAGGCCGTTCCTTTTTCTCCGGTTTTGCTTCTGTGACCTCTTCTTGGGGCAATACTATTTTATTAAAGGTTAAGCCTTCTGTAAGATTGACGTCGCCATAGCGGACAAACTCCAGGCGTTCGAGTAAACGTAGTAACGTCGCATGTATCTCTTTTGCTTTCTTCAGATATTGCTTTACTTTCGATGCATTTTTAAGACTGCTCAGATGCTCTTCCACAGGCAGTATTATATATTGCTGTACATCTTTATGGAAATACAGTATTCCTTTCTGCACACGCTCCCGCAGATGGTCAATATCAGGATTTGGAGTTGATAATATACGGTTCAGTTCCCTCGTGAAATTCAGGGCTATCTCCTGCTGCTCCACAGCCCTGCTGCACAACCGGGCAATCATCGCCTGTGTTTCTTCCTGTTTGGGTATTTTCTTTTCCGTGGCAAGTTCGTACAGAGAATGCAGGCTGCGTATAAATGGTGTCCAGTCGAAATATTTCTTTACCTGTTCGGCACAATAACGGGGCTTTTCCTGAATCAATATCTGACGGAGATATTCCGGGCTTTGCTCTTTATCAGCAAACTCTAAGGCAAAACGGTCGGTACTTATGCTCTGTGCCGTAATACGTGAGAACAATACAATGCCCTCCAGAGAGGTGCAACGGCTAAGCGCCACATATACCTGCCCTGCGGCGAAAGCCTGACCCGCATCTATCACCACCCGGTCGAAGGTAAGCCCCTGGCTTTTGTGGATGGTGATTGCCCATGCAAGGCGTATCGGGTACTGGGTGAATGAACCCAGCTCCTCTTCTTCTATTTCTCCTGATTCCTCATTCAGCTTGTAACGGACATTACGCCATGTTTCGCTTTCGAGTTCCATTTCGTCTCCGTTCTCGAAGCGTACCTGTATTTTATCTTCCGTCAAGAGGCAGATCGTAGCCAGTTTTCCGTTATAATACCTGCGCTTCTCTCCTGCGTCATTTTTCACAAACATAACCTGTGCCCCTTCTTTGAGCGTCAGATTAGCTTCTGTGGGAAGGGAATTTTCAGAAAAATCCCCCTTTACTTCCCCGTTGAATTTATATTCTTTACCGGCTAACCGGGATAACTCCTCACTATTGATACGGTCGGCTTTATAATTGTGTGTGCAAAGAACAATATAGCGGTTTTCTTCGGGCAGTTTGAATACGGGATTATATCGCTGGTTGAGCACCTGCAAATCCTGAGATGTGGCACAATTGTTACGGATACGGTTGAGTATATCGATAAATTGCTGGTCCTGCTGCCTGTATATCGTTTTCAGCTCTATATAAAGAGGCGTATAATCGGCCAGTACCTGCGCATGGAAAAAGAAGGGCGACGGATAATGATGTTTCAGAAGCTCCCATTCCGAAGTTTGTACCACAGGTGGCAACTGAAACATATCCCCGATAAAAAGTATCTGTACACCGCCAAAGGCCTGTTGACTGTTCCTATAGCGGCGCAGCATATAATCGATAGCGTCGAGCATATCGGCACGCAACATACTCACCTCGTCTATAATCAGCAGATCGAGTTCTCGCAACATCTCTATTTTAGACTTGCGCAGCTTGAAATGATAATCCAGTTTCTTCTTTCCTTCAAAGTTAGGGATAAAGGGTTCGAAAGGCAACTGAAGCAGGGAATGCAATGTCACTCCTCCGGCATTGATGGCTGCAACACCCGTAGGGGCAGCCACAACGACATTCTTATCTACATTTTGTCGTATATAATGAAGGAATGTAGTCTTACCAGTCCCTGCTTTTCCCGTAAGAAATACACTTTGTGAAGTGTTGCTCACTATATCGGCAGCCAGCCTGAAAACCTCGTTTGCAGAAAGTTGATTCATCCAGTAACTTATTTTGATGCTTAAGGTCACAGACCTATTTGACTCGCTTTCGCATCGTCGATTGTTAATTATTACTCTCGTATCTGAAACAGCAATAGTTAGTTATGACTAAATAAAGCAGCTCTAAATATTTTCTATCACTTATATTACAAATATAATGCTTATTTTGTACATTTAGGGTCGCAGAGCCATTTGTTATTTTCCGGCATTTATGCCCAGTTGCGATGAGATTGAAAATAAAAAATTAGCATCAAATGAAACGTATTATGAAGCAGGTATTATCCTCCATTATATTCATATATATATTGAGTTCGTGTACCACAACCAATATTATATCGATAGATATACGACAACCCGCATTTATATCTTTCCCTCCGGAAGTTACGAATGTAGTCATTGTAGACAACAGCCCGACATTAGACAATGACGATGAAGCCGAAAACCCGAATAATGGTCCGTCTATCTTATCAATGGACAGCGCCCGCACCATATTCCTGAATTCACTGGTTAAGTTTATGAATGAGGAAAAATACTTTAACAAAGTAGAATTATACCCTTACAAAACATACAATGGATCGAATAATGATATAACACTGCTGCCGGCAAGAAAAGTTCAAACCATTTGTCACGAGAAAGATGCGGATGCATTGTTGTCTCTCAACCTATTTGCTATTTCCGCGCAGTTGGAAACAGAAAACACAGCATATTTCAGCAATTACAGCATTCTTGGCTCGAAACTAGGAGTCATAATGAGAGCATATGCCAAAGATGGTTCCGAATACGGCGCACCAATCGGGCTTGTAGATAGTCTTTTCAGGCAGGAATCAACAGACTGGAGCAGGATAAAGAACAATGTAGACGAAATCAACAGCCTTGTTACCGAAATGTCGGTAGTGGGTGCAGATAAAATAACCAGCAACTTTATACCTTCGTGGAAGACAAGCCAACGCTGGTATTACTCGGACAACTCTTCGGAGATGAAACAAGCTGCAAAATATGTGGAACAGGGGAAATGGCTCGAAGCTGCAGATATCTGGGGCGAATTATACGAGGATAGCAAGCCGGCAAAGAAGATGCGCCTGGCATCCAACATCGCTTTAGCAAACGAATGTCTCGATGATGTGGAGAATGCCGTAAAATGGATAACTACAGCTTTCGATATGTTACCTGAAAAGAACCGCTCGGAACTGGCTGTCCAGATAGCAGTTTATAAAGCAGAATTGGACGCAAGGTTAAAAAATATACCCAAGCTGAATAAACAACTTGGGATAGAGGAAGAACCCCTTGAGGGAGATTCTGATCCTATTTCTGAATAGAGTATTACATCCGGTCGGGAACTTCAATACCTAACAGGGACATACCACTTTTTACTATTTTCCCAACCTCTTGTGAAAGGACGAGACGGAAATCTTTCAATGCAGTATTTTCCTCTTTCAGTATTGTATAATCATGATAGAACTGATTATATTCTTTCACTAATTCATATATATAATTTGCAATTAATGCAGGGTTGTATTCATCTCCTGCCTGTTTTACAACAGCTGCATATTCGGCGGCGAGTTGTATAAGGCTTTCTTCTTTTGCCGTCAGTACTATATCAGTAGGTAAAGAAACCGGAATAGATACTCCCTGTTCACCGGCCTTACGGATCACCGACTGAATACGTGCGTATGTATATTGTATAAACGGTCCTGTATTTCCGTTAAAATCAATAGATTCTTTCGGGTTGAAGGTCATATTCTTTTTAGGATCTACCTTCAAAATAAAATATTTCAATGCCCCCATTCCTACGATACGGGCAATATTGTTTGCTTCATCTTCTGTAGCACCATCCAGCTTACCCAGTTCTTCGGATGTTACTTTGGCTGTAGAAACCATTTCTTCGACAAGATCATCAGCATCCACAACCGTACCTTCGCGCGATTTCATCTTACCTTCGGGAAGCTCCACCATACCGTATGAAAAATGTACAAGTCCCTTGCCAAATTCATAACCCAGTTTATCCAAAACGATGGATAGCACTTGAAAATGGTAATTCTGCTCGTTGCCTACCACATAGATCATTTCACTCAGGTCTTTATGCGCCGCAAAGCGTTGCTGAGCAGTACCTATATCCTGAGTCATATAAACGGAAGTGCCATCGCTGCGGAGAAGCAATTTGTGATCCAGCCCTTCGGCAGTAAGATCAGCCCACACCGAACCATCTTCTTTCTGGTAGAAGACACCTCTTTTCAACCCATCGAGAACTGTTTCTTTTCCATCCAGATAAGTTTCCGATTCGTAATATATTTCATTAAAGTCTACTCCCAGTTTCTTATATGTTTCATCAAAACCTGCATAAACCCATGAATTCATCATTTTCCATAAGTAAACCGTATCGGCGTCTCCGGCTTCCCACTTGCGAAGCATTTCGCGGGCTTCGGCCATCAGCTTGGATTGGGTTTCCGCTTCTTCTTTCGGCAAGCCACCTTCCTGCAATTCTGCCAGCTCGGCTTTATAATGCCTGTCGAACAATACATAATAGTCGCCTACCAGATGGTCTCCTTTCTTACTGCTCGATTCGGGGGTCTCTCCATTTCCCCATTTCTGCCATGCCAACATGGATTTGCAGATATGAATACCACGGTCGTTTACTATATTGGTTTTTAGTACTCTTTTACCATTTGCTTTTAACACTTCGGACAGAGCAAAGCCAAGCAGATTGTTACGCACATGTCCCAAGTGTAAAGGTTTATTGGTATTTGGTGAAGAATATTCTATCATAACCAACGGGGCATCGGCTTTCACCTCATGGATCCCATAATTCGCTACAGAATGTATAGAATTAAGTTCTTGCAACCAGCATGCTCCGGCTATAGTCAGGTTTAAGAAGCCCTTTATCACATTAAAGCTTTCTACTTCCGATGTGTTTGCCACAAGCCACTCCCCTATCTCCTGTGCGGTTTGCTCAGGCCCTTTTTTTGACATTTTCAAAAAAGGGAAAACTACAAGGGTAAGGTGACCTTCAAATTCTTTTTTTGTCTTTTGTAATGAGGCCTGCCCGGACGATATCGTCTGTCCGTATAGGGTTTCGATTCCCTTTATTACGTTTTCCTGCAACCTGGCTTCAATCTTCATTATATTGATTATTTATTATTTTCATTATTGAGTTTGCAAAATTATAAAAAACTATCTATAAAGCTTATAAAAGCAGAGAAGTTTTATCTATAGAGTAAGAGCCGGTAGCCTTTAGCTGTTAGCTGATAGCTCTTTGAAATATTGAAATAAGTAGTAAGTTTTAAGTAATAAGTTGAAAAAGTGTAACCTTTGTTACTTTTTGGGGAACTGTTACCTTTTTGCGTCTTAGAGTCTTTGCGAGAAATTTTTAATCACGGAGAACCAACGATCGGCGGAGCCAAAAAGGAGTCCACGGAGTTTTTAGAAGAAAAAGTGACAATAAAAATTGTGTAAAAAGTGTCAGGTTTGTCAGGTTTTGCACATAAGCTATTGGCTAACAGCCATTAGCTAAAAGCTGAAATAAGTGTTACTTTTGTTACTTTTTAATAAAGAAGAAGCTTCGCTCTGCTCAACATAACAAGCCAATTATTCATTATTAATTATTAATTGTTTTCTGTGTTACTTTTGTTACTTTTTCAGATTACAAAAAAGTCCAGTGATGGATATAAAGAAAAAGCAGAGAAAGAAATCCTTCTCTGCTCTTTATCTTTTAGAAATGTAATAATTAAATTACAATGCAGCTAAATCAGCTCCAGCTTTAAATTTAACAGTTTTCTTAGCAGGGATGTTAATAACCGCTTTAGTTCTTGGGTTAATACCTTTTCTAGCAGCTTTTTGAGTTACAGAGAATGTTCCGAAACCAACTAGGGCTACTTTTCCACCTGCTTTAACTTCACCTGTTACTGATTCGATAAAAGCTTCTAAAGCTTTCTTAGAATCCACTTTGCTCAAGCCTGATTTTTCAGCAATAGCATTGATAAGTTCTGTCTTGTTCATAATAAATTTTGTAATGATTAATTAAACATTATATAACTGAAATTACGTTTTACTCTATTTCTGTTTCTAGCTCTCAAATATAAGTGTTTTATTTAATAATCATAAAAAAAAAACGGAAAAACTCATGCTAAATCGCAAAATATCTAAATGTAGATACCATTTTAGAATGAAAAAGAAAAAATATAAGTACTTTTGGGCTTTGAAAAAACAATTTTTAAGGAAAAATAATGAATCAGAATAGTGCAGGCTTTATGAGTTCCATTCCGGTTGTAACACGGAATCTGCTTATCATAAATGTATTAGCGTATTTCGCGACTGTGATGCTGAAAGATATAGTGAACCTGAACAATTATTTGTCTCTTCATTACATCACCTCATCCCTGTTTATGCCTCACCAGATCATAACATATATGTTTATGCATGGTGGCATCAGCCATTTGTTCTTCAATATGTTCGCCGTATTTATGTTCGGACGTGTATTGGAAACAGTATGGGGACCTAAGAAATTCTTTGTGTATTATATAATTACAGGGATAGGTGCGGCAGCGCTACAGATGATTGTTACATATTTTCGTTTACAATCGCTAGAAGCTACTCTACCTGACGAGGTAATTTCCACTGTATACAATGAAGGTGCAGCAATAATAGCACAAGGTCTGAATTATTCAGATCCTTTATACGGCGATTTAAATGGACTACTAAATGGTGCAATGCTGGGTGCATCAGGCGCTGTTTTTGGAATACTTGTCGCGTTTGGGATGTTATTCCCTAATGCAGAACTTATGCTCCTCTTTCCACCGATACCAATCAAAGCAAAGTGGTTTGTTATCGGATATGGTGTTATTGAGCTTTCATTAGGCGTAGTGGATAGAGTCGGGGATAATGTGGCGCACTTTGCCCATCTTGGAGGGCTTATAACAGGTCTTATCATATTGCTTTATTGGCGCAAAAAAGGATTTACTACAAATGGGAATATTTTCGGATAATATAAAACCTATACTTAAGCGAAAAGATGTATTGATACGGCTGATCGTCATCAATGTATGCGTTTTCCTGATATTGATAGCAGTTAACATTACCAAGCTCTTCAATATAGATATCACAGATTTCGTTATCAGCTATATAGCCATACCGGCACAGTTGGAGTTATTGAAGACGCATTTCTGGACGCCGTTAACATATATGTTTGTACATGAGAACTTTTTTCACATACTGTTCAATATGTTAATGCTGTATTGGTTCGGACAGATATTTCTTTCGTATTTCAACGCTAAAAGCCTTGGTAGCCTGTATATACTCGGGGGATTGGCCGGCGCAGCCCTTTTTGTACTGACATTCAACACAATCCCAATGTTTGTACTAATGAATGGCGCCCCGATGATCGGAGCATCAGCTTCGGTAATGGCAATTATATTTGCGGTCGCATTCTACCGGCCGAATACCGAAATAGGACTGCTCTTTCTGGGACGGATAAAAATCATCTATATAGCTCTGGTTATCTTCGTTCTTGATTTTATCGGACTTTCCAGCACCAGCAATCCCGGTGGTCATATAGCACACATTGGCGGTGCATTGATGGGGTATATATATGCGAAGCAATATCTGAAGGGCAAGGACATCACTCGCTGGGTCAACAAGATAATAGATTTTATTGCCAATTTAACGAAACCTAAATCAAAGACCAATCCTAAGATGAAGGTGAAGTACAAGAATGAAGCTGACCACGAATATAATCAGCGAAAATATAATGAATCGGAAGAAATAGACCGTATCCTGGATAAGCTCAAGGCTTCAGGCTACAATAGCCTTAGTTCAGCCGAAAAAAAACGATTATTCGATGCCAGTAACAAGTAAGCTCTTAGGCAAGAAGATAGGCAAAGCCATCAAGTATACCGTCTTTGCAACCAATATTATAGCAATTATATTATTGCTGCTATCATTACTAGCTTGGTCGGTAGTTCCCTCTAAAGTGACCTTCATCGCTTACTTAGGGTTAATATTCCCTATCTTGCTGTTTATTAACATCGCTTATCTCATTCTTTGGACTGTCTTCTTCCGGTGGAAATATGCATTAATACAGTTGGTTGTAATCCTTGCCTGCTGGCAGCCGATATCTACCTGCTTTCCTGTGCATATGGAGACTAAGGAAAAAGATATACCTGCAAACAAGATAAAGGTACTTACTTACAACGTAAGGGGCTTCAACTGGCTGACAGGAGAGAAGGCCCGGAATAACCCTATATTCGAATATGTAACTCAGAGTAATGCCGATATCGTTTGCTTTCAGGAGTTTGCCGTAGCGACTAAGAAGGGTAAAGGTAGTATCATTTCAGTACAGGAATTGAACGAGATAATGAAAGACTATCCATACCGTTCCATTATTGAATTGGGGAAACCGAGGAAGACAAAAAGATCGTATATCTATGGTATTGCCTGCTATTCAAAGTTCCCGATTACGGAATCAATAAAGGTACCTATTCAAAGTTCTTACAACGGCTCTGTTATACACAAACTGGAAATAGACCGCCGCACTGTCACTCTCGTTGTGAACCATCTGGAATCGAACAGGCTAACTACGGAAGATAAAAAGCTCTATAAAGACTTCCTGAAAACAAGAGACAGGGAATCCTTTGATGAGATGGCCAATACACTTCAGGACAGACTGGGTGCAGCATACCAAATACGCGAATCACAAGTAAACCTTATCAGAAGTTTTATAGATAAGCAAGATGCTAAGGCAACGATTGTCTGCGGAGACTTTAACGATACACCTATCTCCTACGCTTATCACACGATGAAGGGCGATCTGGTCGATTCATATGCTAATTCGGGGTTTGGACAAGGGATTACCTACCATGAAAACTACTTCTGGGTGAGGATAGACTTTATTCTGCATTCCCGGGCCTTTGAATCCTATAATTGCACTGTGGACAAGGTCAAGTATTCCGACCACTATCCGGTGTGGACATATCTAGCCTTCAAATAACACTGCAGACTATAGTACTACCTTTTCTCCAGCAGAACTACGTTCTCTACATGATGTGTATGAGGAAACATATCTACCGGCTGAACTTTTGTCACTCTATACTTCTCGTCCAATAAAGACAGGTCCCGTGCCTGAGTAGCAGGATTACAGCTTACATAGACAATCCTCTGAGGTTCGGCAAAGAGAATAGACCTGATAACATCGTCATGCATACCCGCGCGTGGAGGGTCTGTGATAATAACATCCGGACGGCCATGCTCATTGATGAAGTCCTGAGTAAGTATGTCTTTCATATCCCCGGCATAGAATAGCGTATTATCGATTTTGTTATTCTTAGAATTGAATTTGGCATCTTCAATAGCATCTTCCACATATTCTATACCAACAACTTTTTTCGACTGGCGCGCCACAAAGTTAGCAATTGTACCCGTTCCCGTATATAAGTCATACACAAGTTCATCTCCATCCAGCCGGGCAAAATCACGGGCCACTTTATATAAATTATATGCCTGCTCGCTGTTTGTCTGGTAGAATGACTTCGGACCAATCTTGAATTTAAGGCCTTCCATCTCTTCGTATATAAAGTCATTTCCTTTCCATGTCAGCACTTCCTGATCAGTAATCGTATCATTCGCCTTTTGGTTGACAATATACAACAGAGCTGTAATCTGAGGGAACTTATCTGCAATAGCTTTCAGTAAATCCTCGTGCTGTTGCTTTTCATCATCGTAGAATACTACAATTACCATCAATTCGCCGGTAGTAGAGGTACGGATAATCAGGTTGCGCATCAATCCGCCTCTGTTTCGCAAATCGAAAAAGGTATATCCTTTTTCATGGCAATACTGGCGGATAAAGTTCCGTATCTGATTCGAGACATCATCTTGCAACCAGCATTTATTGATATCCAATACTTTGTCAAACATCCCCGGAATATGAAAGCCCAGCCCGTCCATATTCATATCGGCAAAGTTTTCTCCCGAACGTAATTGTTCCAAAGTAAGCCACTTCTTATTTGAGAAAGTATATTCCAGCTTGTTCCGGTAAAACTCTGTCTTTTGCGAACCTAATATCGGTTGAATCTCAGGCAAATCTACTTTTCCTATACGGGTAAGGTTGTCTGTCACCTGTTTCTGCTTGAATTTCAGTTGTTCCGCATATGGCAGTATCTGCCATTTACATCCTCCACAGATGCCGAAATGTTCACAGAACGCCTCTGCACGGTCAGGAGAATATGTAACAAACCTGACAGGTTTACCCTCTGCATACTTATTTTTTTTCCGGGTAATCTGCAAATCGATTACATCGCCCGGTACTACATAAGGTATAAACACAACCATATCATCTACTTTGGCTATGGCTTTGCCTTCAGCAGCTATATCCACAATCTGCACATTCTCTATAAGAGGAAGTTCTTTTTTCTTTCGGCTCATTGATATTTCTTTAGTTTCGGAAATGGATGCAAAGATAGGGAAATTTATCAGTTAACAGTCAACAGTTATTAGTTAACAACAAGGTCTTATTTCTACTTCTCATCAACCATTTTGGCTCCGCCGATTTCCAATTCAACTTTCGACTCTCTGCTTTCGACTCTAAAAGGTAACACAGAAAACAATTAATAATTAAGAATCAATAATTGGCTTGTCATGTTGAGCAGAGCGATGCATCTTCTTTATTAAAAGGTAACAAAAGTAACATATATTCCAGCTTTTAGCTGATAGCTGTTAGCCAATAGCTTATGTGCAAAACCTGACAAACTTGACACTTTTTACACAATTTTTATTGTCACTTTTTCTTCTAAAAACTCCGTGGACTCCTTTTTGGCTCCGCCGATCGTTGGTTCTCCGTGGTTAAAAATTTCTCGCAAAGACTCTAAGACGCAAAAAGGTAACAGTTCCCCAAAAAGTAACAAAGGTTACACTTTTTCAACTTATTACTAATATTTCAAAGAGCTAATAGCTATCAGCTAACGGCTAAAAGCTTATACATATAGATAAAGTAATTCTGATTATATCACTCCACGGCTACTTCTTTTTCATTTCCTTGATCATCTTTACACAGATGAACAGGAGAAATAAGCCTATAATAACAATTACTCCCCAAAGAAATACAGGTTTTTCTATCCACGAAAACTCCCTGGCCTGCTCAGCATTTTTGGCAACTATACTTTGTAGGTTATTGGTCTTGATGACAGGAAGGTCAGCCGGAATATCGTTCTGAAAGTATTCAATATCGTATTTAGGGGGTGTCTTATCCTTTGACCCTACCCTAATAATATAACTTTGTCCTTCTTCCAGATATGCACATACATAGCGGTTAAGACCGTAAGCCTTCACGGAATCTACTTTGAGAGGTGGATTATTGTGATTCTCTATTGCAATAGAAGTATTACGACTGAACAAGAAACTGTTTATAAAGAATGTATTATTTCCTTTTGAGGAGAGGTCAAATGTAACACGGCTGTGAGATATGGAATCTGACATTACAGCATGGCGGAAATAATAAGCCTTGTTGTTTATACCTATCTCCAACTTACTAATACGATATGTCTCCTGAGAATCCGGGAAAGTTATATATGTTCTTTTGTCGGAGATACTCTCCTTTTGCAAAAAGTGCCCCAACTGTAATTCTGTAAATTGAGCGTATATATTGGAGTTTTTTATCTTTCCTACTTTAAGGACTTCCAGCGGACTGTTCTGGTTATTTTCAAGCGTTATCTCATAATACCTGTAATTTCCTTTCGGAAAGTCCAGAATCAGTACCTCGTCTGCATCACCGAAGCCCGATATACTCGTCTTTTGCCTGACAATATACCATTGTTTCTGATCGTTACTTCCGCGTAAAGATGCATACTTACTCACATCTGCTTTGCGGATAATAATGTAAAAACGGTTTATATCTTCTTTTTCCTGATTGTCTATTGTAACAATATTCAGGCTGTCTTTTACCTGATTCTGTTTCAGATTATAATTCTCGAACCGGCTTATCTCCCGTATGGGATTTACAGAACGCAGGAAATAGGGAACTTCGTTGTTTTTACTATCCAGAATTTTCAGATCGGACAAATCGCTATCCAAAGACTTCGCTATTATTCCTTGTCCGAGTTGGATATTGTAATATCCGCTAACCTCTACAGGCTGAATCTCCTCCGTCCATACTGACTGGGCAAAGATACCCGGAGATAATAATAAAGACAGGATTATAAATAAATATAGTTTCATTTACTTTTCTTTTTTAGACTGTTCTTCGATAATATCTTCTACCGGGCTATCGTCCTTAACCAGTGTTTTTATCTTCTGCTGGAGGAATGATACCAGCAACAGGATAACTCCCAGCATAATGAACGAAACAATACGTCCGGCCTGCGACATATGCCACACATCGTATGCATAGAATTTAATGATAATCACCCCAAAGAAAATCAATGATATTTTCCGCAGCAAGACTTCCTTACGATTCAGCCCCCAGATCATAAGTATCATAGCAATGACACCCCACAGGATAGGATACCCGAATGTATGCACATCATATAATAAGCTATCATAGTTATCAATATTGCCTAGCAGAAGGATTACAATATTATCCACCTCTATACTTAGTATAGCAACCGACATAATAACCAGACACCAGCATAGAGGGGCAAACCAATCTTCTGATATTTTTTTTACATTTTTCGCTAACAGATATGTGATATATACGATAGCCGGCAAAGAAATCAGGTGAATCAGGAAATGATTGATACTATATGTATTAAGGACAAATATATCGTACCGCAAATCGATAGCCAGATAGGTATACACAAACGAGTAAAGAAGAATAGAGAAAAACAGTAAGACAAAAACATGCGCCTTTGCCGCCAGTTGTGTCCTATAGACAAGCCCCAAAACGGCAACATATACTGTTGCATAAGTGGCTAAAGCCAGATAACGGAAACTGGTGACAACACCGGTGTCTGTAAAACGTTCCAATTGATAGTTCAATTCGAGAAAAGGGACAAAGAATGTGAGGACAATTACAATAAGGTTAAAAACTTTGATGACAGCACTTATCGAAATAGTCTCGAATCCGCCTATCTCTATATCCGAATCTGCATCTTCCCGTCTCAAGAGCAACATATTAATCACAAAACTGGCAACCACAACCACTCCCGTAATAAATATCCTGTTGACAAAGAAAGGCAAAGCATCATCATATCTGTAATTATAATTGATATCCATCGCATACGAAATAAGCACCAGTACAGCTATAACAATAAAGCCCAACCGGAATACCTTTATGTGCGACATTTGCCACAACCATAACAGTAAAACAGCTTCGGCTGCCCAAAACATCGTAATCACGTGTCCATGCATCTGCATTGGTATGGCAAGGCTGACAAAGGTCATTACGACTGCTATGATCAGATAAATAAGATTACGGTCGACTTTGCTCTTACGGAACAATGTCAGCATTACGAAGGCATTAACTCCGGCAATGGCAATAGTTACAAGTCCCCTGACATCATATTCATAACGGTCGAATATATACAGACATGCAAGGAAAGCAGACAGGTTATTGGTCAGTATCAAAAATGCCTGATAGGCTGTAATCTTATCTTCCGATTTGAAATGGTCGAAAAGAGCCAGTACATAAAATTGGATAAAAAACAGAACCGTGAACACAGTAGCCCAAACAAACTGATCCTTGAAATCACTTAACATCCATGCCCAGAAAAAAGAAAGAGTGAGCACATAACTGATAATACCTATTATCCGCCACTTCTTCACAAAGGATACGGCCAGCATACCCGTATTCAGGATAAGTATATATGAAAACAGAACGATATAATTTCCTGTCCCCGTACTCACCATCAATGGAGACGCAAATCCACCCAACAGGGAGAATATGGCGAGTTCCTTCCTGTCGTAGTATAAAGAAAGAATAACTGAAAATATAGTAATGGCAATAAGCAAACCAAAAGCAATAGTCTGACTGAATAATTCATATTCCCTGAATGCGAGAGTAATCGTTATATAAAACACTGAGATACCCCCACCCACCAATATGGACGAGAATACATGGTATTTCGATTTCAGCTTATGGGCTATCCCTATAAGGATACCACCTGTGAGAATACCTATCCCCACACGGCCCACTTCATTTATCCATTCCTTGTCTATGGCATATTTCACAAAGAAGCCTATGCCCAATACCAGTGTAACTATACCGACCTTACTCAGCCAGTTTTCGCCAAGTAATCTTTCTATAAAGTTCTTATCCGAATCATCATCGCCCTCGTCAACATGCTGCTGAACAGGAGCCGTACGATATCTCGGTAGTATTTCTTCTATTATAGTATCTGACTTTTCAGCACGGTTAAATGCAGCAAAAGGAGGAGGTGTATCTTCTAACTCTTCCTGTTCTGGCTCTTGAGGTAACTTTTGTACGGATTCTTCATTTATTAAATTGGGAGTCTGAACCACTACCGGAACCTCCTCCAGTACAGGGGAGATTATTTCTTCTTCAATTTCTTTATGAATATTTTCAATAATCGGTTCTTCTTTTGCCACAGGCTCATTTTCCGGCTTAGTCTTTGACACAGATGAGGTCACACCCGGAGTAAAGCCTGTTTTAACTTTAAGATCACCCATAGCATTCAGTATATCTTTAGCATCATCTCTCGAAGCGGTATGATTATGAAGATCCGTCATGCGTTTATTGAGGTTATTCATATCAGTGTTCAAATAGTCAATATTCTTATTTATAGTGCCTATTTTAGCCAGTATGATAATCGGAATTATGAAAATACCTACAATAAGTATAATCAAAAGAAATACAAGAAATCCTTCCATAAAGCGTATGTTGTGTTATCAATAATTTCGTAAAAATAAGGGATAAATCGAATAATCGATTCTTTTTGCAGAAAATTATTGATGAATGAGAAAATGACCGGGATAATATATCCCTTATTCGTTATCCTCCTCCAGCTCTTTCAATTCCTCAAGGCTTTTGAGTATCGAGCCTATATTCTTATCATAAATTTTCTTATATTGCCAATATGCTATAACGGCGACTATTAAGAAAACAGCGATAATAGCCACCCATCTCCACATCTCCACGTTTTTTGTAAAATACGGAGACAATATAAATAGGGCCATCAGGGGTATGATAGAGAAAGATACTATCTTCTCCCACTTTATCTGGATATTGAACCGCTGCATCAGCCTTATATTCGTACTTACAGACTTGGAAAAGTCTATTTTCAGTAGGATATATACTTTCCTTAGCTGAAAAAAGATACCCACAACAGCATATCCTATTATAAAATACATAAAGATTACCTGTATCGGATAGAAATTCTCGTGTGCAAGCATAAATATAAGAAAGGGAATACCCAGTATAGTAAGCACCATCCCCAGAAACTCAAAATTGACGAGCCGCCCCAGAGCTTTATCAGATCTGGCATGTAGCATTTCCTTCAGAATGTTCTCTTTCAGCATTTCCTGTTTCCTGAGCCGTTCATCCAGTGACAGCCATGTATTTTTTAATTCGTTCAGTTCCATAATTCTTAATGCTTAAAGATTCGACAACCGTTTCAGCTTTTCTTTAGTCCGTTTCAACTTTGTGCCCACATTACTCACTGTCAACCCTGTAATATCTGCAATTTCCTGATACGACTTCTCTTCGAGATAAAGCAAGACAATGGCGCGCTCGATGGTATTCAACTGATGAATCAACCTGTACATCTCCTTGATCTGTTCACTGATATTCTCGGGCGCTGTAAGTGAATCTTCCAGCACAGAGACCGGCGTACCTTTTGGCCTGCGCATATCTTTCCGCATACCCGAGATACACGTATTCAAAGCAATACGATATATCCACGTAGAGACTGTACTTTCATTCCTGAAACGGGGATAGGCCGTCCAAAGATTGCAAACAACCTCCTGATACAGATCAGTCATAGGAAATTCATCGGATATATAAAAAGAGCAAACCTTATAGATAATCCGCTCATTATTATGAACCATTTCTATAAATGCTTTCTCCAAATCAATATTGATATCCATTAATCAATCTTCTTTTTATATATTAGTCGGCAAGGCAAGACAGAAATGACAGGCAATAGTATTTTTTTGAATAAAGAATAGTACTTACAGAACTAAAAGCTTGTGAATTTTCAACAAAAATATGCAAAAGAAACAACTCAAACAATTAGTCAAAACAGCCCCAGATATTAGATACAGCACTTATATTACGACATTACCGGCTTATTCTTCATCAAGGTTCCATTTCTCATTATTTTTAGATTCAATAGATTATCCCTATCTTTGTAATACCACAACTGGTACAAATATAAGAAGATAGAGACAAACTACCCTATATAACTAAATATTGTTGTATGATAATATACAAGCTATTTAAGCTTTACTTGCTATGTATTATAGCCATTATTATAATTGTACCTGATATGCAAGCTCAGGTAACAATAGGATCAAATGCACCTGCCAAAAGCGGTGCGTTGCTGGATCTGAAAGAAGGTTCTGATAATAACACTATAAATTCAACCAAAGGGTTAATGCTTCCACGGCTCAAACTGACAGATAAAAACAATCTTTATCCCATATTTGAATCCCCCATAACTCCGGGACAACCAAATGAAAAATATAATACCCTCCAGAAGAAAGAAGAACAAGATGCTCTACACACAGGACTTCTGATCTACAATCTAAATACGTGTAAAGGATTCTCCAGTGGTACATATATATGGAACGGAGACCGATGGGATCTCGTCGGCCCGGACAAATCCACACCTCTGCCAACTGTTAACATATCAGTAACAGGGGGAAATTCATGTATAAAAACAGAATGGGATGCTGCAACAAACACTGTGATTGTACATATCCCCAGTGGAAAAGATTTACGCTCCCTGACCAACCCTATTCAGGCAAAAATAGACTGGACACCTGCGACAGTAAATTTAATAAAAGGAGCCGTAACGGACGATTTACTAAACAAAACCTTGTCTGATTCAGGATCGGACCGGTATGCAAGAGGTGGTATCGTATACACGAACAATCCTCCTTCCGGGTGGGACAACCCTTCGGGAGGCACTAAAACATTCACATTCGAGGTGCAGTCTATGGCAGATACAGGTGCAGCAGATGATCTGAAAATAGGATGGGGAGATGACTATATTGAATATCCTCACAACAGCGGAACCTGGATACCTGCCCTACCCTGGCGCAGCCGCCAGACTACCGTAGAGTTTTCCGTAACCGAGGATGTTTGTAACGAAACCACTCCTCTAACGGTGATATTCAATCAGACCAACTATCATTTGTGGGTAGGAAGGAATGACTGGAACTTTTCCCAATCCCGAAGAGTAAAAGACGACAGGCAATATTACCGATTCCTGATAACTCCAATCAATGAGGGGGTTCATTCCGGGTGGAATGGTATTGCTGCAGGAGATGGCTGGGATGGCAATACATTCAAATTCCAAACAGAAAGTAATAGCTGGTGGAAACTTTCCGACATAGGTAAAACCAATGATTTTGACGATATCATAGCAGACCTCGGCATACTTTTAGGTCGTCAAAACACCAACAAAGGACAAGGGGAATTCCGTCAGGGACAGCCCCCGATAGCAGAAGACACAAGAGGATCATTGATCAAGGGTCTAAAAATGGAAGCTTATCCTTACGGACAACAGATAAATTATGCTAACAATCCTTCTTTATTCGCTTATACAGGTTAAATACAAGACCGCTGCCCGATTGCGATTGAGCGCAGACTGGGACTGCCCTTTATACCCGGATGTAGATGTCGACATTGTACAATGCGCAGCCGATTTCGACAAAAGGACAATAGAAAAAGGATCCGATTTGCTCGAAAGTTCATGGGCTGAGAAAGTATTAAGCCACGAAGATCAGAACGGTAATACATTTTATTCCACCAAATTTGGAAATGATCGTTGGATGATAACCAACCTGGCTGCTACTTCATATGCAGATGGTACACCCCTGTCTCCTCTGACTTCTGAAAAAGCAAACTTTTATGATATAGAAAATGCTGGAACATTCTACACATATCCGCTTGCAGGGGATCCTGATCCAAGTATCGATTCAAATTCTGAATGGAAAGATATCGACCCCCAAAATATCCCCGGACAGGGACATACCGGTTATTATAAAAAATGGTATCCCGAATACGGTGCTTTATATAACTGGTATGCGACAACCCGCCAACCGGCAGACTATACTTCGCATGTACATAATGAGGGACAGGCATACCCGAGCGACGATCCATCATCCCAAATTGGAGAATTTGAAATAGAAAGAAAGCTGGAAACAACATCCGGGGCCAGAGATGGCAAGATACAAGGTATTTGCCCTTACGGCTGGCATTTACCAACCGACAGAGAATGGAATGATCTGGAACGTTTCTTCTATAATAAAATCCGGGATAAAGACTTTAGCCAAACACAATATGACAATGATGATGCGGCCAAAGTACAGGCAGATATGGATGCAGGAAGGTTTCCTGTATGGAATACCGATTGGGAAATAACAGTAGATGCATCTACACGCGGATATAACGTAAATGAATGGAAATACAGCCAATGGGATCCATCGTTAACAAAGGGAACCTCCGGACATATCGGGCATGGAGGTGCAATGAAAGCCGTGTGTCCTCCGATAAACTTGCAACAATCGTGGCTGCACAGTTCGAAAGGTTATAGTGCCGAACCCCGTCTAGGAGGATTCAATGTAATTCCTTTAGGGCGAATGATGCTTGGAGAAAGCAGTGCCGAGGCCGTACAGACCTTCATTCGAGATAATCCTAAGGCTGACAATGAAACCATAAGTGAATATGTACAACGATCCGGTATCAACGAAGAACATTGGCGAATAGTTTTGAGGGATTATGCTTATGACGCCGTATTATGGACAGCCAGCGCATCGGGCCCTATTACTGCTTGGTGCCGAAATTTCCCCAGATATGAAGCTAGTGTAATAAAAGAAGCGTATATGATGACATATATGGCAAATGTACGCTGTGTGAAAGACTAATGCTCCCTACTAGTCTTTCGGGAGCATCTGTCCGGGATAGGCAACAGCCATAACTTACTTATTGACATCTGTTTTGAGTTTGTGCACAGTCGAAAAGTAATGTTTAATTATAATCATATCATTCTATCTCTTTTCCAAATAGCTCTATATCGCTTGGGACATTATACAGGGAGCAAATTATGTATAACCAACAAAGGATATAAACTGCAAAAACTATGAGATACGGCATTCTATAGTCTGAGATAGATCTGTAAAGTGCATCCCATTGTATTTATCGGTTACCGTATGGCAAGGTTCAGGAACGTTTAACAAATAGATTAGAATAGCTGTGAGTCTGTTGGCTGTCTCTCCCATATGTAAATATTAAAAGATATATGACAAAGTTCTTACTTTAATACTGCGTATTATATCCATACAGGAAGTAAATAATCTGATTTTGTAAGTAAAAAACTTATTGATTATGTTTATTTTTGTACTTTTGAGAATTATACAATTTAACATTCACAGTATAAAATATGGAAACAACTTTCGAAACAAAGAAAAGCGATTACGGATATAATGCTAAACGCCTGAGAGAAATACTGGGCGTAAAACAAGAAGAATTAGCCGAGCGCATAGGTGTATCTCAACAAACTGTTTCCAGATTTGAATCGACTCCGCAACTGGACGACGAAACTTTAGATAAAATTGCTGCTGCTCTTAATATTTCTGTTGATGCCATAAAAAACTTCAGTGAGGATGCTGCTATCAATTTTGTTGCAAACACATTCCACGACAGTACAGTTGCCAATACTTATCATCAATGCTCATTTAATCCGCTTGACAAAGTAATAGAGTTGTATGAACGAATGCTCAAAGCCGAACAGGAAAAAGTACAGCTATTACAGGAAGTATTGAAAGACAAAAAATAAAACTAAGAATAATATATTAAGATACCCTTTGCTTTTTCAGAGGGTATTTTTGTTTATATAATACAACGAAAAACTCCCAATATCCACCTTTTAAGGGCGTAATATCGGGAGTAAACTTTACAAATCGCTGATGTTCAGAATTTGTTGCGGAAGCGGGGGCTTGTGAACCACACCTATCAACCATATATTATTCAATACTTTACTTGATCAGATCGCTTTGAGGTGAACACTTTAGGAGAAGCTAATTGACAGCTATTGGCTGTTCTTTGTCCGCTATTGAATAGTGTTATTTTCCTATCGACAAATATAGTGTATTTTTATAAAAATCATGCTCATTTATTATCTAATCCATCCATTCTTTCTTCGAGAAGCTTTATCAATTTATCTAAAAATAAAGTACGGCTACCTTTACGTTCTCGAATTTCCAGAAACGTGTGATAGAAGTCACCCAAATTGATATTGAAAACAGTTTCAATATATTCCGCTAGCTCTTTTATATTCGTATTGCCATTATTGAAACAACCTGCGTTATCCCATGCGTAAATCTGCTCAACAAGTTCTGCTTTTTTAGCAGTCCATGTCAGTCTTGCCTTTGGCAAATTAAATGAGTCTTGAATATTGGATTCGAGATTACTAATATGTAGGAGTTTATTGTTTACATATACCGTTAATCTCTCATTGGCAATCATCTTCGAAACCTTAAAATCAAAGCTCGTAGAGAATTTAGAGTCCCTTTCAAAGTAGAAGCAATCCTGTATTAACTGAATATCTGGCTTACCTCTTAGAAAGTAATATTTATCAAGGTGGGTACTTCCTGAACGATAATATTGATAGAAGTCAGCATTATTATCGAAAAAATACTTTATGCGTCCTAAAATTCCTTCTAAATAATTTTTGCGATCGATGCAACTTCCGGTGGGCATTCGCATTTCCAGATTATATATCTTTCTATGGTAAATTAGAATGCTAAAAAGTTGAGGTTTCGTCTCTTTAAAAAAGATGATTTCATCAAGCGGACTTTTAAATGTATAATTTGAAACAAATTCTTTTAATTCATCAAATGTAGACTCCAATAATGAAATAATACTAATAGATTTCTGAAAGATATTACATTCCTCAGAATCAATAAGCTGAATTTCTTTATTGATATTTTCTTTTATATTGCGAATAAATTGCTCCATTGTATTATTGTATTCTGTTTTTTATGTATTAGATACCTATTTTAGACTAGTCGAAGAAAGAATAAGTCATAATAATCGCTCAAACCTATAATTAGTTCATATAGGACATGTCTCCAACAATAGCTATTACAGAGATAAGGCTATAGCCAGACCTCCTTGTTTTCCATTATAAAAAGGGCTAAAAGAGATTTGTTTGCTAAATGTACCTTTGTTCATAAACTTCCTCTGCAAATAGGGATAAAGCCAGTAAGCAGCCTTGGTGCTTAGAATACCGAGTCCGGCTCCCACAATAACATCTGCAAACCAATGTTTGTCATTATATAAACGAAATATCCCTGTTCCGGTTGCAATGGTGTAGCCTGTTATGCCATACCATATTGAAACATCTTTATATTCCTGCCAAAGAAATTCTGCACCCATAAAAGCTACCGCTGTATGACCTGAGGGAAAAGAGTTTTTCGCTGATTTATCTGGTCTCTCTATCTTTGTTGAATACTTTATCGTATTTACTGATGCTGCCATAAAAAGAGTAGATATTCCTAGAATAAAGGTTCTGTCTTTAAAATTATTTTTACCTTTTATCCCCATTAAATTCAGTGCGTATACACTTCCTGCCGGAACATATTGAGAAATGTCATCTATGGTAAACTTCGAATCAATATGTTCTGTTACTTCATGCTTTACCTGCCTGTTAAGCAAATAATTATGCTCTATAGCTGTTTCAAATACACCATAAGCAATTAAAGCCGAAGGAATAATTAATTGCTTATATGAAAACTTAAGCTGTTTTACAGGTTTTATCTTGTCAGAAATGACTGTATCTACAGAAATTAAATTAGTAGAAGGTATATCACTGCCCTGAATCGAAAAATCGATGATTGGGTAGTTGCTTTGTAGTGTATCATTATCTACTGTATCCGCTTTTACCGATTGAAATAAGAGCAAGAAGAAGACAATACAAACCGATATGTTATTCATTGTTTTTTTATAAAAATAAGATTCGCTTGGCTGAGCTAAAGAGTTGTGTTCAGCCAAACGAAATTTTGAAAAATTACTTTCTGAAAATATAATTAGCTATAATCCATGTGTTAAACCCAAACACTACCATATATGGAATCGGATTAAAATGATTTGGACAATGTTCACTCTTACATCTGAAGAATATAAGCCATACAATTATTCCCATCAAAGCACCTATAGATATACTTATCAGAGAAAGATATCTTTTTATAATGGGATTCAGTTTTGATGGAGTTTCTTTTCTTGCTGCTAATCTTCTTATACGTCTCTTTTTACTCATGACGATAATAGTGTTAGTTACAAGACTTTCAGAACCTCATTTTTAATATTCTGACCGCATTTAGTATTGCTAGCAGAGAGACCCCAACATCAGCAAAGACCGCTTCCCACATGGTAGCCAAACCAAAACCACCTAAAATAAGTACAATCAGTTTAACCGAGAATGCCAATACTATATTCTGTATGACAACTTGCCTTGTAGCTTTAGCTATTTTAATCGAAGTTGCTATTTTGGATGGTTGATCTGTCTGAATGATTACATCGGCCACTTCGATAGCAGCATCACTCCCCATTCCTCCCATTGCTATTCCAACATCACTTAATGCCAGTGAGGGAGCATCATTTATTCCATCTCCGACAAAAGCAATGACATTATTCTTTTCTGTTTTCAGTTCCTCTATATGACGAACCTTATCTTCAGGTAAGAGGTCCCCATAGGCACTGTCAATACCAAGGCTGGATGCTACATTATTCGTTATGGAAGATTTATCCCCACTCAACATTACAACTTGTTTGATTCCAGATAAATGCATATCTGAAATAGCAGCCTGTGCATCATCTTTTACCTCATCCGCTATTGTTATATAGCCCGCATATTCTTCATTAATAGCTGCAATCACAATAGTCTCAACTATAAATTCAATTGTTCTGTCATAAGAGATATTAAATTTCTGCATCAACTTAGCATTGCCCACCAATACTTCTTCTCCATTTACGATCCCTTTAAGTCCATGCCCTGATATTTCTTCCACATCTGTAGCTGTATAATTATCTGAATCCTTTGCAAATTGAACAATTGCTCTAGCAATGGGATGATTTGAGAATTTCTCTATGGCAGCAACAATAGCGACAAATTCCTCTTGCTTATCTTCATCGACCGACGCAACTTTCTGCACATTGAACACACCTTTGGTCAAAGTACCTGTTTTATCCATCACGACTGTATTGACCTTAGTCATTAAATCGAGATAGTTAGCTCCCTTGAAGAGTATGCCTGCTTTAGAAGCTGCTCCGATTCCGCCGAAATAGCCTAATGGGATAGAAATAACTAATGCACATGGGCAGGAGATTACCAAGAATACCAATGCACGGGATAACCATTCGCTAAATATATAGTCGCTCACCACAAAATAAGGAATGACTGTTATAAAGAGAGCTAACAGGAATACAATCGGAGTATATATCTTGGCAAATTTACGGATCAATAACTCTGTCTTTGCTTTTCGGGAAGTTGCATCTTGCACCATTTCTAGGATTCTGGCAAGAGAACTATCCTGATACTTTTTAGCAACCTTTATTTCGATCACTTTATCAAGATTCAACATTCCTGCTAGTACAGTTTCACCGGCTGAAATAGTTTTCGGTTTGCTTTCCCCTGTTAATGCTGCTGTATTAAAGCTTGCTGATGATGTAAGCATTATTCCATCCAAAGGGACTTTCTCTCCGGCTTTTACCTGAATAACTTCGTCAATTTCCACTTCTTCAGGAGATATTGTTTGATATGAATCATTTCTATAAACAGTTGCTGTGTCAGGACGTACATCAAGCAATGCCTTAATGTTTCTTTTGGCTCTATTCACAGCCGAATCTTGAAACAATTCACCAATCGTATAAAATACCATTACAGCTACTCCTTCGGGATATTCGCCTATAATGAAAGCTCCAAGTGTAGCCATCCCCATAAGTGTAAACTCAGTAAAGAAATCCTTTTCCTTGATCGTTTCAACGGCTTCCCTAAAAACGGGAAAGGCAACAGGGATGTAAGCTATAATATACAACCCTAAACGAAGATAGCCGTTAAATATATCTGGAATAAAATTATCCATCGTAATACCAACAAGTAGCATAAGTAAACTTATTGAAACCGGGATATACTGCTTCCAGTTATTTTCAAACATCTGCGACTCGGTAGAGTCGCAAGATGTGCATTTATAATTATTCTCTGTATTCATTGCTATAAGTATTTAATAATACATTTCACTCGTAGAGCTATTCAACTCAAGATAGAGTATTTCATTTTTGTAAATGAACTGGATCTTATTCTCTCGAGATAACCATCCTAATGCCAAACATATGTTTTTATCATTATATCCGGTCAATTCCCCTATTTGTCTTACGGATAATGCTCCTTCATTAGACAATAATTGCCATATTACTCCGGCATTTATTCCAATATCATTTTTCAACATCTTGACTCTATTTTAAAAATTAATAACTAATCAAGAAGCCACCTGTCATCAGGCAATCCGGTTCTGACTCTGATTGCTCTTTCAACATCAGAGACATAGATTATA
The DNA here is from genome assembly GCF_900079725.1 of uncultured Dysgonomonas sp. NCBI lineage: Bacteria > Pseudomonadati > Bacteroidota > Bacteroidia > Bacteroidales > Dysgonomonadaceae > Dysgonomonas > uncultured Dysgonomonas sp. The sequence continues at coordinate 3,428,133 of NZ_LT599032.1, read as the reverse complement.
CCGTCTCCTGAATTACCTGTTTTACCATATGTTGATATTATCGTAATTATTTTATCCACATCATCATTGTTACACACTATCTCAATCTTCGCAACTTTACTATTGGTAAGTGCAAAATTCATGGATAAAGAAGCATCTTCACTTTTTAAATGCCCTGTGCCTTCAGCCATTGAAACAGTAAGATTTGGAAATCCTGCATAAAGTAGTTCTCTTAGAATATCATTAACCTTAAACGGTTTAATAAAAGCTTTTATCTCTTTCATGTGATTTTATTATTTAATGTTTCAAAAAGATTAATGACCATGTTCACCATGATCTGTACTCATAGATGCTAAATAAAATGCATTAGCTTTAACGATAGTCACACCCTCTTCCAGTTTATTTACCGGAGTTATCTGTGTATATCCTAGTTCGCTTATACCTGTCAATACCTCAATCCTTTCAAAATGATAAGTTTTTACACCTTCTTCATTAGCTTCTTTCTCTAACACAAATATGTATTTCTTTCCTTCATTGCTGATAATGGCATCATTGGGTACAGCATCAGTTTTTTGTTTTCCAACATTAATCAATCCGGTAACATACATACCCGGAATCAATTTGATATCTGTCTTACCTTTTATATTTGCATGAACGATAATTGCCTTGGTATCCCCTTCGAAAGACTTGTTGATTTCATAAATCTCACCTTTCAGATTAACACCGGGTTGGTTGGTGAGGGTAATATCCACTTCCTGTCCGATTCTTACCATATTAATATCTTTTTCAAAGACTTTAACATCGCAGTGTATACCTGCATTATCGGTAATACTCATTAGTGGTGTTTGCATATCGACATAACTTCCGGTACTGATATTGATTTTGCTGACAGTTCCTGAAATAGGCGTTTTTATCGGAATTTGAGTAACCATATTACCTGAAGAAACCTGTTCGGGGCTAATGGATAATTGTCTTAGCTGCTTTTCCAAACCTGTTAGCTGCGCTTTAGTTATCTCGTAATTAGCTGTTGCCTGCTGCAAAGTTTTTTCAACCCCTGCACCTTGAGTGGATAAATCTTTTTGTCTTCTGTATTCTTGATCGGCAATCAATGCCTCTTTTTTAGTTGTCAGATAATTCTTTTGCAACTCCACTATTTCCGTATTTTCGAGATAGGCTACAGCTTGTCCGGCACTCACGGCTCGACCTTCAATCACCATTACCTGTTTGATGATCCCTCCTAACAAAGAGGTTACCTCCGCTTTTTTCTGTGGATCCAAGGCCATTTCGCCATTTACTCGAATAATACTATTTAAGTCTCTCTGTTCAATTTTGCCAAGTTGAATATCCACAGCTTTCATTTGTGATTCGGTTAGCTCTACTTCTACCGATTCGCCACCATGAGATTCTTCTGTACCTTCTTTTTCTTTTTCAGCCTCATTTTTAGGCTTCTGTCCACATGACCCTAAAAATATAAGAGACAAAGCAATTATCGCTATATATATTGTTTTCATAATTTTTTGTTATTTATTTCCTTGCAGGTAGTTTAACATAATGATTGTTTGATTGTAGTCATTGATAGCATTTGCATATAGCAAATGTATCTCTACTGCGGTCTTTAAATTCTGGATATACTCGACATAATCTATTTCTCCTTTTTCATATGAAACCTGTGATATCCGTGTTATATCTTCTGCTTGTTTGCTGCCACGAAGTGAATAATAGTCCAAAGCATTTTTAGCCTTGGTATATTCATTCAGATAAGTCTGATAATTCTTACGCATAGTAAGCATAACCTCTTCCTGCTGAACCCTTGCTATTTCGACTTCTCTTTTAGCAGCTTTTGTTTTGGCTCTTTGTTCTCCAAAAAATAGAGGAACACTTATTCCTACTTCAAATCCCATGAAATTACCTTTGTCAAAACGTTCTCTTTGTAAATCATACGGGTTAAAACCTTTTATAAGAAACTGGTTTTTCAATGCAAAATTGAAACTGGGCAGATATCCTTGTTTAATCACACTGAGGTTCTTTTCGCTTATGATCTTTTTATTAGCATAAACCTCTCCAAGTGGTGTTTGCTCCGGATTGAAATCATTAAAAGGATAGACTGCATCCAAAACAGTCAGAGTCGGCTCAACAGGTTCGACTGCCTCATCCGTATTCATCCAGCGTTGTAAGATTAGTTGTATGCTCTGATAATTCTTTTCAGCCTTTTGTAACTCAATTCTGTTTTCATTATAGAGTCGTTCAGCATTCATCTGTTCCAAACGTCCTGTTTCCCCTGATTTCAACTTTGCATTGGCGAGGAATAAGAATTTACCATAAATACGGTCCTGTTCCTGTAATATTTTGATATTTTCCTTTGCATAAAGCAATTGATAATATGTTGCTGATATTTCTTTTACAAGTTCATTGCGTGTAACGTCCAAATTACTTCGTTCCAGATTCGTTTCGGCTTTCAATAAGCCTCTGCGAGAACCATACACTGTAGGGAACTCAAAACTTTGGCTTAATGATATGCTATTATCAGGGCTTCCTCCTGATGTTGGGTCCTGACTTAACGAAAAGCTTGTTTTATCAATATTAAAAGCTGTGCCTTGCAAGTCTTTTGCTCTTTCAATTGAGATACGACCCGACTTCATGGTCAGGTTGTTATCTATTGCCGATTGAATGCATTCCTCCAATGATTTTGTTGTATTTTGCCCAAATAAAGACGGAGCTAAAACAACAGTCATTGTTATGAATACAATAGTCGATATTATTATTTTTGTTTTCATTCCTGTTTATTTTTAGTAAATGTTTTATAGATAGAAGGTAACACAACCAATGTTAGAGCCGTTGCAGTTAATAATCCTCCTATTACCACTGTTGCGAGAGGCCTTTGCACTTCGGCTCCATCGCCTGTAGATAAAGCCATTGGTAAGAATCCTAATGATGCGACAAGCGCAGTCATAATTACCGGACGAAGGCGCAGCATACACCCTTCGATTACTCTCTCACGAATGTTTGTCATCCCTTCTTTTTCAAATATGTTGAATTGCCCAATCAGAACAATGCCATTTAATACCGCAACACCGAACAGAGCTATAAACCCGACACCTGCCGAAATACTGAAAGGCATGTCACGTAACCATAGAGCCCAGATACCTCCAATAGCCGAAAGTGGTATGGCAGAGAATACAAACAAGGACTCTTTTACACTTTTCAATGTGGCATATAGAAGAAAGAGTATTAATAACAATGCTAATGGAACGGCAACCATCAATCTGTCTTTTGCTTCTTTCAGATTTTGAAATTGTCCTCCGTATGTATAATAATATCCTGCCGGTAGTTTGAATTCTTTGTCTAATATATTCTGAATATCAAACACAGTGCTTTGGACATCACGTCCTCTGACATTAAATCCGACATAAATTCGTCTCTCTCCATTTTCGCGTGTTACCTGTGCAGGTGCATCTTCATATTTAATTTCAGCCACTTGAGAAAGAGGGATTGTTCCTCCTGATGAAAGGGGCAGATATAGATTTTCTAATGAAGAGATATTATTTCTCAGATCATTATCCATTCTTAATACTAAATCAAATCTACGGTCTTCCTCAAACACATATCCAGCCTCATTTCCGGCAAATGCTGTTTTAAGTACCATATTGGCATCTTTGACTGATATACCATATTTCGCTAATTGATCTCGATTATAAGTAACCTGAACCTGTGGTAATCCGGTAACTTTTTCAACAAACGGATCACTTACTCCATCTACTTTTTTTATCAAAGAGGCTATCTTATTGGCTGATGAGCTAAGTACTTCCAGGTCATTCCCATAAATTTTAATGGCTACATCCTGTTTAATACCTGTCACTAACTCATTGGTTCGCATCTGTATCGGCTGTGTCATTTCCACTCCTAATCCGGGTATCTCTCCGATAGCTTTTTCCATCTTCTCCATCAGCTCCTCTTTGGTTTTGGCTGATGTCCATTCTTTTTTAGGAATTAAAGCAATCATCATATCCGCTCGTTCAATAGGCATCGGATCAGTTGGAATTTCGGCACTACCAATACGGCTTACGGCTTGTTTTACTTCAGGAAACTGTTCTTTGAGTATTTTTTCAGCTTGAGAACAGCTTTTAATCATCTGTGACAAGGATGTTCCCTGAGCCATACTTATTTCTGCCGCAAAGTCGCCTTCTTCGAGATTAGGTATAAATTCGCCACCCATTCTATTAAACATGAATACACTGACTGCAAACAGTGCAACCATACTTATGATTAGAGTTTTGCTCCAATTCAAGCTTTTGGTTATAATAGGACGATAGAAATTGTTAAGCTTATCCATTAGCTTATCTGAGATATTCCGCTTGTGCTCAGTTTTCTTACTTAAAAACAACGCACTTGCCATAGGCACATAAGTTAGAGATAGAATAAATGCACCCAATATGGCAAAGAACACTGTCATAGCCATTGGCTTGAACATCTTACCTTCTATACCGACCAAAGTGAAAAGTGGAATATAAACAATCATGATAATGATTTCTCCAAATGCGGCACTATTCCTTATTTTAGAAGCTGAATCAAATACTTCCTGATCCATTTCTGCCTGTGTCAGCAACCTCCCTTTATATCGGTCTTTCATGACTCCTATATGATGACAGACGGCCTCGACAATGATGACCGCCCCATCCACAATCAATCCGAAGTCGATAGCTCCGAGGCTCATCAGGTTTCCACTTACACCAAACACACGCATCATACCAAATGCAAACAGCATAGATAGTGGTATTACGGAAGCTACTACCAATCCGGCTCTGTAATTCCCTAAGAAAAGTACAAGAATGAAGATAACGATCAATCCTCCCTCTATCAGGTTTTTGGTAATAGTATTCGTTACTCTGTCTACCAATTGTGTCCTGTCAATAAACGGCTCAATAATGACTCCCTCCGGTAAGCTCTTTTGTACCTGAGCCATACGCTCTTTTACATTTTTTATTACCTCTTGAAAGTTTTCACCCTTCAACATCAGGGTAATACCTGCAACAACTTCTCCGTCTCCATTTCGGGTTACAGCACCATAGCGTGTTGCATTTCCATACTGTACTTTTGCTACATCCCGAACAAGGATAGGAGTACCATTGACTGTTTTAATCGGTATTTTTTCTATATCTTCCAAAGACTTGACAATACCTAACCCTCGTATGAAATACTGATTACTGTATTGTTCAATGTAGCTCCCTCCTGTATTTTCGTTATTGTTTTCAAGTGCAGTATACAATTCAGGGATTGTTATATTTACAGCATTGAGTTTATCCGCATTAATGGCTATCTCGTATTGTTTTACAAAACCTCCCCAGCCACTTATCTCTGCTACACCTTCTGTGCCTGAGAGTTGCTTTCTAACGATCCAATCCTGCATGGTACGCAAGTCAGATATACTGTATTTATCCTCATAGCCTTCTTTTGCCCGTATTGTATAGTGATAGATCTCTCCTAATCCGGTAGATATAGGAGCTAAACTAATCTTACCTACTCCTTGAGGAATAACTTCCTCCGCTTCTTTTAGTTGCTGGTCTACCTGCTGACGTGCCCAATAAATGTCAGCATCTTCTTTAAATACAATGGTTATAACGGATAAGCCACTTCGGCTGATACTTCTTCTTTCTATAACTTTGGGAATATTGGCTAAAGCCATTTCTAAGGGAGTAGTAATAAACTGCTCCACTTCCTGTGCTCCTAAGGATGGAGCCTGAGTAATGACCTGCACCTGATTATTGGTGATATCAGGGGTAGAGTCGAATGGTAATTGAGACAGGGAATAAGTCCCCCAAATAATGAGGGCTACAGTCATGACTCCAATTACCAATTTATTCTCTATCGAGAATTTAATCAGTTTTTGAAACATAATTTGAATATTAAAATATAACAATAGGATTGTACGATACATCTACCTTTAGACGTATCAAATTGGATACAAGAATGTTATATTTTAAGCCTTAGGGGGTCTCCAAAGACTATCCAGATGAGATGAAGTTTGGTTTTCATTATAAATAGCAATCTTCTTGACCGGAGTACTATCTATATTTCGCAGGTCAAAGCTATTTTTTGCTATAAAATTGGGATTGTGAAAGCTGGAACATGCGCAAAACGGAGTACATATTTCCTGAGCAGTATCGCTTTCACTATGAGCTGTTGAAACTTGTTCTGTCTTATCTTGTAAAGAATCTATAGTCTGTATATTGCAATTGCATGGAAGCAAGGCAAGACACAGAAAATAAATACTTATTATAAAGACAAATGGTCTCATTTTGTTTTTCTTTATGCTACAAATATAAAAATAAATTTATGCAACTCAGTTGCAGACTTCTATTATTTGTTAAAGAAAGGTTTTAAGTTTGTATATTTATTGAAAAAAGGATTGTAGATAACAAATATCATGAATTAATGAGCTTATTACACTGGCCGCAATATCCTTTAATTACAAGATTTACACTTTCTATTTGCATAACGGGTGATAATTGAAATCCGGGAATAGATATATTATCCAGGCAAAATGCCTTTTTGCAATAATTACAATAAAAATGAGCGTGCATATCTTCAATGCTGCAATGGCAATCTCGACTACATACAGAATACTTAACAGAACCTGAGCCATCATCGAAGCTATGTATTAATTGATGCTCATGAAATAAATGTATTGCTCTTGATATTGTAGATTTATCTATCGTGTCAAGTTGAGATTCTAAATCTGACAAACTAAATGCTCTGTCAAATTCAAGCATAGCTTTTAGTACCAGTATGCGAATAGCTGTTGGTTTTATATCCCGCTCTTCTAATAAATTTACAAAAAGACTGTTCATAATGCAGTATTTTATAATATAGAGTTTATAAAGTTATATCTTTTATTGAAAAAACTCCTCCTCTTTCTGGCTTTATTCTTCACATGCTCTCATTACATATTTCTAAACAAAAAGGATACTTTACATTTTATATGTTATATTTTTGTGTTTAATAAAAACGTATCTATATATCATACAATATTATGAAAACTCCTAAACAAGCTTTAAATCCAGCATTTTTAAAACAAAAACCGGATCGCAAAGAAATAGAATTGTTTAAACAAGAGTTTATTTCTCTGTTGGATAAAATAAACGATACTGAATCGGAGGAGTTTCATAAAAACCTAATTATAGATTTCCTAAATTCCGTTTACTATAAAAACAATCACTATATTAATACATATGGTAGAACAGATTTAGTTATTCATAACGAGAAAGATACTAAATCACCTGTTGGCGTCTTGATAGAAGTAAAGAAGCCAACTAACAAGAGTGAAATGATCAGCAAAGAAAACCTCAATGCTAAAGCATTTCAAGAATTGGTTCTTTATTATCTCAGAGAACGTAAGGCAAACAAGAATCTAGAACTACGATATTTAATTATTACGAATATCAACGAGTGGTTTATTTTTGATGCTCAAGACTTCAAAAAACTATTCTATGATGATAAGAAATTTGTAGACTTATTTGAACAATTCCAAAATAAACGTTCGGATGATTCATCTACAAACCACTTTTACAAGGAGATCGCATCGCCTCAAATAGAGAAAGTGAAAGATCAAATCCCATATACTCATTTTGATATTAGGGATTATGATAAAATTATGCGTAATAAGGATAAGGAGGACGATAGAAAACTAATTGCTCTTTATAAGTTTTTATCTCCGATTCATTTACTCAAACTATCCTTTGCTAAAGATTATAATGAGTTAAACAAAGAGTTTTATGCAGAGCTTTTACATATACTTGGCTTAGAAGAGGTCAAAGAAAAGTCTCAAAAATTTATTGTTCGAAAGTCTCAAGGAAAAAGGGATAATGGTTCAATTATTGAAAATGCGATAAACGAATTAGATGCGATGGATAAATTATCTATGCTATCTAACATAAAACAATATGGAAACACCTATGAGGACCAATTATATAATGTAGCTCTAGACTTAAGCATTACGTGGGTCAATCGAGTCCTGTTTTTAAAATTGCTAGAAGCTCAAATTATTAAATATCACGACGGGAATAAAAAATATTCTTTTCTTTCAACTGATAAAATTGAAGGGTATGATGATTTAAATAGTTTATTCTTTCAAATATTAGCTCGCAAAGAAGACGAGCGGCGAGATGGAAATTTAAAAGAAAAATTCTCTCATGTTCCATATCTGAATAGCTCTCTTTTCGAACCAACGGAATTAGAGGGTTATACTATTGCGATTAGCGGACTTCAAGATAAAGCAAAAATAGAATTATACTCTAAATCTGTATTGAAGATTAAAGGACAAGTTGATAAGAGGCTTACTCCTTTAGAATACTTATTGAAATTTCTTGATGCCTATGATTTTAGCAGTGAAAGTTCAGAAGATATACAAGAGGAAGATAAAGCATTGATATCAGCGTCTGTTCTTGGATTGATCTTTGAAAAAATAAACGGATACAAAGATGGCTCTTTCTTTACTCCAAGCTTTGTTACTATGTTTATGTGTAGGGATACTATAACTCGCACTGTTATACAAAAATTTAATGAGACTAAAGGTTGGGAATGCAAAACAATCATAGATCTACATAATAAAATCTCAGATATAAAAGAAGCGAATGAGATATTCAATTCTATTCGGTTGTGTGATCCAGCTGTCGGATCAGGTCATTTTTTAGTTTCAAGTCTAAATGAAATGATCTATTTAAAATCAGAACTCGGTATTCTTACGGATAGAGAAGGGAAATTATTAAGAGGCTATAAGATTAGTGTAGAGAATGATGAGTTGATAGTCAGCGATAATGAATATGGTATATTCAAGTACAACCCTCACCATCACGAGAGTCAGCGTGTACAAGAAACATTATTTCATGAGAAGCAAACCATAATTGAAAACTGCCTATTTGGTGTTGACCTTAATCCAAATTCTGTAAAGATCTGTCAACTTCGTCTATGGATCGAACTTTTGAAACATACCTATTACATAACTAAGACCAATAGATTAGAAACTCTACCTAATATTGATATTAATATCAAATGTGGAAATTCATTAATTAGTCGTTTCGGCTTAGACGAAAATTTAAAACCGATTCTTCGAGGGCTGAATATATCGATTTTAGAATATAAAGAGGCTGTTAATAATTATAGGAATGCCCACAATAAGCAAGATAAAAAACGTTTAGAACAATTTATTAAAGAGATTAAAACTAATCTAAAAACTGAAATTAGCAAAAACGATAAGAATAGTAAATCCTTGTTTAAAGCAAAAAAAGAATTATCCGATTTAACAGCACCAGATTTATTTGAGCGAACACCCAAAGAAAAAAAAGCTTTACAAAAGAAAATAGATTTAGCTCAAAATGCTGTTGGAAAATATTCTGCTATTATTGAAGAAATCAAAAATAATAAAATATTTCAAAATGCATTTGAATGGCGTATTGAATTTCCAGAAGTATTAAATGAGGATGGTGATTTTATTGGTTTTGACGCTATCATTGGCAACCCACCGTACATTCAGCTTCAGTCGATGGGAGAGATAACAGATATCTATCAAAAAATGGAATTTGAAACCTTTGAACGTACAGGAGATATCTATTGCTTGTTCTACGAATTAGGAAATAATATTCTTCGAAAAAACTGCTTTTTATCATTCATTACGTCTAATAAATGGATGCGTGCAGGATATGGAGAAAGTATGCGCAGATATTTTGTGGAGCAGACAAATCCTGTATTATTAGTGGACTTTGCAGGTATTAATGTATTTGATGAAGCCACTGTGGATGTGAATATTTTAATGTTCCAGAAGGATAAAAACCGACAACAAACAGAGGCTTGTATTGTCAAAAAGGAAGGTATAAAAGATTTGAGCGTTTTTATTAGACAGAATAGTGTTAATTGTGAGTTCAAATCAAATGACAGTTGGATTATACTATCTCCTGTGGAACAGTCTATTAAAATGAAGGTTGAAGCAATTGGGGTACCATTAAAAGACTGGAGAGATATACAAATCAATTATGGAGTAAAAACAGGTTTTAATGAGGCTTTTGTTATTGATGGTCAAAAACGAGAAGAGCTGATTAAAGAAGATCCCAAAAGTGCCGAAATTATAAGACCTATTTTACGTGGCAGGGATATAAAACGTTATGGGTACGAGTTTGCCAATTTGTGGTTAATAAATACTCATAATGGAGTGAAGGAAAAGAATATAAAAGCCATAGATGTAGAGGATTATCCTGCTGTAAAGAAACATTTAGATAAATTTTACCCTGAGCTCGAGAAACGTCAAGACAAAGGTTATACTCCATATAATCTACGGAACTGTGCTTATATCGAGGATTTTTATAAACAAAAAATTATATGGGGAGAGATTTCAGATAAATCTAAATTTGCATTAGATAATGAAGCTTTCTTTCCTGAAGCCACGTCTTTTTTAATGGTAGGGGATAAATTGAAATATATACTAGCTATGCTAAACTCAAGGCTTGGAGAGTGGGTCTTTAATCAGATCGGAACAACAACAGGAGTAGGAACAAATCGATGGAAAAAATATACATTAGAAAAATTATCGGTCAAAATGCCTACAGAATTAGAACAAATACATGTAGAACAAATGATAGATAATATAATTGAAACTCATTCTATTGATGAAATAGAAAAATTAGATAAGTATATATGCCAACTATACAAGTTATCTCAAGAAGAAGTTGAATTTATTGAGAACTTATAAATTGTATTTCTTCTTCAGATAGTCCATACATTGCATATATAAGATTGTCTATTATAGTTTCAAGGACTGTTGTATTCTCATTCTTTTCTTTTTTTATTAGCATTTCTTCTACTAACTTAATGAATGGCTCTTGCTCAAAATCAGATAATAATGGGATTGGAAATAGATTGACATTTTGACCACCAACTTGAACATCTCCAACTCCTGTCTTGTTCATGTTGGTAATATAGCTATACCATTTTATTACATTAGAGTTCAAAACAGACAGTAGATATTCTAGGTATGATCCTGTCAATATATAACAGGCATTATTCACAACATACTCATTGGAATCAATAGAAAAAGCCATTTGATTTCCAATAATCTTCCATATAATTTTTTGTTTATAAAAATCCTCCCAATAACTTATACTATCCTGCGTCTCAAACCATTGATTATTAGTCTTTTTTCTTGATCCTGTTTCTCCTGTCTGTTTTAATCTATCATATCCAAAGTCCATAAGATGTTGTTTTACAGCAGGATATTGATCTATATTTATCTTTAGACTTGGAAATGTCGTAATTAGATATAGATCAGCGAATTGATATCCATACCTCTTAATATCTCTACCTCTGAGTAACGGTCGTATAATTTCAGCAGATTTTGAATCCTCTTTGATTAATTTTTCTTTCGTTTCGCTGTCAATTATAAACGCTTCGTTATATCCAGTTAAAACACCTCGATAAATATCGATATCCCAATCCTTCAAAGGTGTTCCAACTAACTCTATCTTAGACCTTATACTCTGTTCAAGAGAACTCAAAATTACCCAGCTTTCTACTCCAAACTCACAATTAACACTATTCTGTCTAATAAAAACGCTGGAAAAAAGTATAATTATATAGTATAATAAAAATATACTATTTTTGCTGTTTTTAATTTTATATATATTTAATTTAAACAAACAGCAGATGATTTATGGATACATTCGTGTAAGCACAGACAGGCAAACAGTCGAAAACCAGCGTTTTGAAATCAACCAATTTTGTGAGAAAAATGTAATGGTAATTGACAAATGGATCGAAGAAACAATTTCCGGAGCAAAAAGTGTACAGGACAGGAAGTTGGGTAAGCTATTAAAGAGAATGAGAAAAGATGATATTCTTATATGCTCCGAATTGTCTCGACTCGGTAGAAATCTTCTTATGATTATGGGTGTTCTTAATGAATGTATGAACCGTGATATTCAGGTTTGGACAATCAAAGATAATTACCGCTTGGGAAGTGATATTAATTCTAAAGTTCTAGCCTTTGCTTTTGGTCTCTCAGCCGAAATTGAACGTAACCTTATATCCCAACGTACCAAAGAGGCATTAGCTCGAAAACGTGCTGAAGGTGTTATCCTTGGTCGTCCCAAAGGAAGTAAATCAAAAGTGAAAAAATTGACAGGAAAGGAAATTGAGATAAAAAATCTATTAGATAAGAAAGTTTCCAAAAGTGCCATCAGCCGTATTCTCGGCGTTCATCGCTTAACTGTTAGTGCATTTCTCAAGGATAACCAACTATAAAGACTTTTTTTAATTGAATAATAATACCTAAATTGAAAATGCTATTTACTTCTGTAACCACATATATCCATACTTTTTCTCAAATTCCTCAGTTAATTCCATAATTTTTTTCTGAAGAACAACCATTTCGATGGTTTGTTTTTCCAGTTTATAAAGAAAAGCCAAGGCCTTTTTCTCGGAAAAATTCGACTTTAGGGCTTTGACTATTTGGTTATAGTTCGTACCAACTATTCTAAATTGTCCGAAGAAAGTAGTTAACCTCATGTAATAATCTTGTACAGCTTTGTCGATTTTCACAACCTTTATTGGCTTATTAAATATGCAAGAAGTAATAAAATGAGCCTTAACACTCATACATGACTTGTCATATAAAGCGAGAAAACGTGCGTTGTCAACGTTATTCAAATAGATAACATAACGATGTATTGCAGGATCATTCTTCGGATTCCGCCCTCCTTTTCTTCTTTCAGAAAGATTATTTGTTTTCATAACTACATAAAGATTTAATAAATAAAAATTACGACTTCGGAGTGATTTTCTCTCCCTGAAAGGGCAAGGGTTTTGAAGCACGGAAATTTATTTCAAGTGCTTCAAAACATACCTTGCTGTATTCTGACGAATACCAAAATCCATCCTCCGATGGATTGCCTTAAAGTTTATTTGAGAGATTATCATTACACGACAAAGGTAGCGTCTGTTAATTGAAAGGTTATGATGAGGTTTTCAGACAAATGGTGACAGCAGATGTCATTGGATGACAGTTAATTTTCTTGGCTATCCTGACATCCCTTTTTGTGAATTCATAACTGGATTTATTCATTAAAATATTCACTAATTATTGATGTATTTACTTCAGCTATGAAGTATGTAGTGAATAAGTTAGCTCTTGACTGATACCCAACCAATAAATACTGACTTCATGGCTTCATGAATGAATGACTTCACTAAGTCATGAGGTCAAGACATAACTCATCAAGAAAGGAACAAATAAATTACAGGTTGAATATTATAGTTCAGTAATGGGTGAGTGGCTGAATGAAGTATATATCTACAACTTCATTGAATATTATTTCTTTTTTCAACTGATAAACACCTTCCCTGTGAAAAGAATAAAATAGACCATATTTTTGAGGGAATACTACCCAACGGGTGGAGATTGCCGATAAAACCTGAAAGGCTTGATATTGGCGTTTTATTCTTGAAATAGACCTTTGTTATCAGATGATAAAAAGTGACGGCATAAAAAAGGGTAAAAGAATACTTTTACCCCATTAATTAAGTCGAAACTATAATGTCTATTCATCTCTTACATAACCAACCCTTTTCCTTGATTTTGTATCTTGTCCCTTCTGACTGGCTAATTCTGTTAATGCTTGGTAAATATCATTGAATTGCAGATTCGTTTCTAACATGAAGTTTTCTAATTTTTGATTTAGCTCAGCATACCCCAAAGCATATTGACGAAGCATAATAAAAGCTCTGACTATTTGGATATTAACAGAAATTGCTTTCTGACTATTTAATAATCCTGCTAACATTGCAATTCCATGTTCTGTAAAAGCATAAGGTAGCTTTCTTGTTCCTCCCCAACTTGATGTTCCATTTTGGAATATCAAGTCAAATTCTTTATTATTCAATTGGAACATAAAATCTTCGGGAAAACGATCAAGATTCCGTTTTACAGCCTTATTCAAGTTGCTAGTTGTTACTTCATATAGTTCAGCTAAATCCTTATCAAGGATAACTTTATATCCCCTTATTTCATATATTCGATTCTGTATTACTTCTAATTCCATATTAATTCAATGTTTTAAGTGAATGTTGTTTTGTACTTGTATTGAATATCACAATAACTTCATGGCTTTTCTGTTTTTGACGATATTCCTGAAAAGCATTCAAGACCCATTTTCGAAAACAGTTGGTATAAAGTGATTGAATATGAAAACTCAAAAATATAATTGTTTCAAGGTTGTAATATGTACGAATATACTCTCCGCCATCTTTCGTATATCTATATTCTTTCGTAACATCACTTTCTCTCAATAAATTATACTTGAAAATATTTTTGAGATGTTTACTTATTGTTGGGGAATATACCCCAAACAAATTAGCAATCTCGTTTACTGTCATCCAAACTGTACCATCAACGATTTTCACTTCAATGGTCGGTTTGTTGGTATCTATATCTGTGAATTTTATATATCCTGTTTCCATATGATTATTTTTGATGGTTTTATATTCCTCTATATTTATTTAGCTTTTGATAATTGAATATTATTGGCTTTCAATTTGGTCGAAAGTGTGTTCATTTCGTTACTTATCAGGTTTTCGGTAACTCGCGCATAAATTTGAGTTGTACGAATATTCGTGTGCCCTAGCATTTTAGACACAGCTTCAATAGAAACACCTTTAGCTAAAGTGGTTGTACTCGCAAATGTGTGACGTGCTAGGTGGAAGCTTAATCGTTTCTCAATCCCGCACACAGTACCGATTTCTTTCAAGTATGAATTCATCTTTTGATTGCTTAATGTCGGTAATACTTTGTCATCTTGCTTACCTCTATATTTCTCAATTATTGCTAAAGGGACATCAAGTAATGGAACAGTCACGATGGTATCTGTTTTTGCTCGTTTAGTCATAATCCATGGCTTTCCATCTACCCCTATTTTTATATTGTCATAGGTAAGTTTATAAGTATCCACGTAAGCCAAACCAGTCCAACAGGCAAACACAAAAATATCTCGCACTTTTTCAAGCCGTTCTATATCAAATTCCTTATTTTTAATAATCTCTAGTTCTTGGTCAGTCAAATATCCTCTATCAACTTTCTTAAAATGGATTTTATAGTTTGCAAAAGGATTGTGTTGCATCCATCCATTATTCTGAGCGATGAGAATCACTCGTTTAAAGAATTGAATGAACTTTGCTGTTGTATTAGGACTACAGCTTGCTTGTGTTCTCAGATAGACTTCAAAATCGCAGATAAATTGATACTTTATCTCTTTTACATTGATATCAGAAATATTATACTTGAATTTCATAAACTCAGATATCCTTGTATAAGTCACTTTATATTTTTGCAAGGTTGCTTTTGCCTTAGTGATATTTACCAAAGCTTCTATATCTTTTATAAGGTCTCTAAACAAAACGAGCAGCATTGTGTTATCAGTTGATATACCCAGATAAGAATTCTTCAATTTTTCAGCAGTCACATAATTGTCTTTCTCGAATATCTCCCGATACATATTGTGTAAGATAGTACGACAAGCATCAAGGGTTTGATTCACCTCTATAGCTTCTCTCGATTTACTCCTGGCTTTGTGATTCTCCATATCCCAAAGCTCGGCTCTGATGTCTTTGTGGATATTAAAACTTACAGCCTCACCCGCAATAGTTATCCTGCAAAAGATAGGGGTGAACGAATCCTTCCTCATTTTGTCCTTTCTTAGGTAGAAAGTGATAGCAAACGTGCTTTTTGATGTTCTCATAATTCCTCTTTTTAAAGCGTTAAAATTAATTTTAATCTGTTGTTTTTGAGGAAAATAAGCACTGCCAATATTGGACTACAAACTACCAATTTGCGACACGTCAAGGGTGAACGAATAAAATTGCAGGGGTGAACACTTTGGCAACAGATTGTTGTCTCAAAGTGGCTTTTTTATGTCTTTCGGAGGAAAGGTGAAAACATAAAAAAATCCTACAATACGTTGATATTGTAGGATTTATCCAAGCTTTGTCGCTTTTTGTCTTTTCTTAAAGCGGAAGCGGGGGGATTCGAACCCCCGGTACAGTTACCCGTACGTCAGTTTAGCAAACTGGTGGTTTCAGCCACTCACCCACACTTCCTGAAATCGCAAAAAGCATCATTTTGCTCAATTGCGATGCAAATATAATTGTTTGTTTTGATTATACAAACAAGTTTCCTAATTAAATAGCTTTTTCTTTTATCAAATACTCGGCTATCTGTACGGCATTCAGCGCAGCACCTTTCTTTATCTGGTCGGCCACCACCCAGAACGTCAGACCGTTCGGATTGGCAATATCTTCACGGATTCTGCCTACATACACAGGGTCTTTACCTGCAACAAACAAAGGCATTGGATATTCTTTTTCCGAAGGATTGTCCTGTACAACCACACCCTCCGCCTTGGAGAATGCTTCGCGCGCTTCGCTCGGTGATACAGGCCTCTCTGTCTCTACCCAGATAACTTCCGAATGAGAACGTAAGACCGGTACACGGATACATGTTGCACTCACTTCAATATCAGAATGCATTATCTTACGTGTCTCGTTATACATCTTCAATTCTTCTTTGGTATAACCATTATCGGTAAATACATCTATCTGCGGAATCAGATTATATGCCAGCTGGTAAGCAAATTTCTCGACAGTGACATCCGTATTGTATGCTATTTGTTTAAACTGGTTTATCAACTCGTCCATAGCTGCTGCACCTGCTCCCGATGCAGCCTGATATGTAGCTACATGAGCACGTTTGATATGAGAGATCTTCTCTATCACATTCATCGCCACCACCATCTGTATCGTAGAGCAGTTAGGATTAGCAATAATCCCTTTCGGACGCACCTTAGCATCCTCTCCGTTTACCTCAGGTACTACAAGTGGCACATCTTTATCCATGCGGAATGCGCTCGAATTATCTATCATTATTGTACCATGTTTGGTTATAGTAGATGCAAACTCAACAGAGACGCTTCCTCCTGCCGAAACAAAAGCAATATCTATATCTTTGAAATCATCGTTATGCTCCAGTTGTTTGACTGTATACTGTTTATCGCGAAAGGTATAAGTAGTTCCCGCACTTCTGGCAGAACCAAACAATACTAATTCCTCAATAGGAAAGTTACGCTCATCAAGAACTCTAAGAAATTCCTGACCCACAGCACCACTTGTGCCAACAATAGCAATTCTCATTTTTTTATCAGATGAATTATTTATAATAAATAAGGGTACAAAGATAATTAATTAGTTATTAATTATGGGGTTTGATTTCTTAGTTTTTACTATATGAGCATAAAAGCCGGATTATAACAGCTTCGTCCTGAAATTTCGAATTGCCCACTCCGATATCTCTTTTATATATGGAACCATTTCGTGGCCAATGGAAGACAGCTCATATTCAACTCTCGGAGGAACTTCCGGATAAACCGTCCGTGTTATAAATCCGTCCTCTTCCAATGCTCTCAGTGTAGAAGACAGTACCTTCAACGATATACCATCAATACATGTCGACAATTCATTAAAGCGCATAATCCCGTTTTCTGATAATGCCATAATTATCAGTATAGACCATTTATCTCCAAAGCGATCCATAACAATACGGAGCGGACATCTGTCTGTACATAGTTTTTTTTTCGAAAAATCTTTTGCCATAAGTAGTTGATATATAACATTAGTAACCTCAAGGTTACAATAACACCAAAATGTAACTCATTGCAAACAAATACATTATGATATACTTTTGTCCTATCAAAAGTAATATATATTTTTCTGGATCTCACAAACATCTACATGTTTTATTAATTACTTAAACCATAACAATATGAACATCACGTACAAAAACACGAAAGAATTCACTCCTCAGGAACTACAAAATCTCTTCCTCTCAGTAGAATGGTCGTCAGGCAACTACCCTGACAAATTAGCTGTTGCCATGCAAAATTCATCGACTGTATTTTCTGCCTGGGACGAAAATAAACTGATCGGCTTAATCAGTATCATGGATGACTCTATTATGAATGCCTATATCCATTATCTGCTGGTAAATCCTGAGTATCATGCCAAAGGGATCGGCAAAAGACTTGTAACCATGACAACCAATCACTACAAAGAGTATCTCCGCATTATTCTCATCGCTTATGACAAAGAGACGGGATTTTATAAAAATTGCGGATTTGAAGTCGGCGAAAACAAAACCCCTATGTTTATCACTTCTCTGTGGACATAATTTGCCATTAGTCAAGAAAAACCGTCCATTGGTCATATTAATTTGCTCGCATTTGCGCATAGTACTAGTTTTGGATCAAGAATTTAAACTAATAAAACTTCATGGTTATGCGCAGATACGACATCGACAGCCTCAGGGTAATTGCTTTCGGGCTACTTATTTTCTACCACGTAGGGATGTTCTTCGTTCCCTGGTGGTTTCATATCAAAAACCCTATTACCTACGAAGGGCTGACTTACCCTATGCTATTCCTCAACCAATGGCGGCTTCCCCTGCTTTTTGTTATTTCGGGGATGGGCACATATTATGCCCTGACCAGAAGAAGCGGATTCCAATTTACCAAAGAGCGTATAAAAAGGTTGTTTGTTCCTCTGATCGTAGGTATGGTATTCATCATCCCTCCTCAGGTCTATTTCGAGAGACTGGATAAAGGACAATTTGCCGGAAGTTATTTCTTCGATTACTGGCCCCAAGTTGCATTAAACGGGGTATATCCCGAAGGGAATATTTCGTGGCATCATCTCTGGTTTATCCTTTACCTGTTCATATTCTCGATTGTGCTGGTTCCCTTATTCCTGTATCTACAAAAACATCCGGAAACATGGATAATCCGGAAAATCAAAACCATAAGCCTAAAATATGCAGGACTCTACATTTTCACAGTACCTCTTTTTTTATGGCAGATATTACTGGCACCCTATTATCCGCAAACAAACGGACTGATAAACGACTGGTATAATCTGATAAATTACGGCACTCTCTTTTTCTTCGGATATATACTTATATCCCTGAAGGATACATTCTGGACATCAGTCACTCAGAACAGGCAGAAATATCTGGTAAGTGGTATTATATCATTCCCGTTGCTTATGTGCCTATGGTACGTTATAGGTGATTTTGCCGGAAAAGAATACATTACTGCCCTCGTGCGAGTATTCAACAGTTGGTCATGGATTCTTACTTTGTTTGCTTATTCAGCTATATACCTCAACAAACCAAGCAAAATATTATCATATGCCAATGAGGCTGTATATCCATTCTTTATTCTGCATCAAACCGTCATGATGGCTTTATGCTATTATCTGAAAGATATAGATATGGGCTTCTTCCCTAAATTCTCTATCTTGTCAATCGGCACATTCGGTATCTCATGGATTATCTACGAATTCGGGATAAGACGCTATCCGTTGATAAGACCCTTATTTGGCATGAAACCTAAAGCGAAAAATCCATAACTTTGTTGTATATTGCATAATCGATATGTGTAGACGATGAATTCAATTTTACGCCGGATTTTCCCTTTCTTATACGGCATAGTTATGTTTGCTGCTGTAAGGATAATTACCGACATTCCTAAGGATGAAAGTCTGTGGGGAGACCAGCGTAGTACACATATCTTTTCGCAACTCTCTTCCATAATATCCTGTTACCTGTTCGATCTTATCTGCCGCTTTTATTTTAAGAAGAAAGAGAAGCCTGCGCAGAACAGTCTGTCAATCCTCAAAGAATATGGTGTTGTTTGCCTATGCATGTTTATATTTCTCAATGTGCATATGTATATCTGGTCACATCTGGGGTTTGTATTTCTGGGAAACGGGCTGGCAGACTATGTTATAGCAAACGTGATCTACATACCTCTCTTCCTTATTTACTATGCTATAATAAGAAGTGATGTAACATACAAATATCACCGGGAACAGGAGTCACAACTGGAAAAAGTAAAAACAATGCAACTGGAAACCGAACTGAAATTCCTGAAGGCACAGTACCATCCCCACTTTCTGTTCAACGCACTGAATACTGTGTATTTTCAGGTTCACGACGAAAACAATACGGCAAAACAAACCATAGAGCTTCTATCCGACTTGTTACGATATCAATTATATGACAAAAATCAAAAAGTGGATATAAGCCACGAAATCGAATACCTTGATTCGTACATCAGGTTTCAGCGACTGCGAATGAGCGACAGGCTGGTGTTGAAATACTATTTCGACCCGTTGTTAAGCACTCAGAAGATACATCCCCTACTCTTCCAGCCGCTTTTGGAAAATGCATTCAAGTATGTCGGGGGAGAATACCGGATATCTATCGATTTACTGCTATCCGATAATAAGATATCTCTTACTGTAAAAAACTCCGTAGCTTCTATCACTGTACCAAACAATAGACAGAGAGAAGGAATCGGCATAGAAAACCTTAAAAGAAGGCTTGAAATACTCTATCCCGGCAAATTTAGTCTGGATATAACAAATAAGGATAACATCTTTTCGGTTACGCTGGTTATTATTCCGGATTAACTCTGACAAAATATTAAAAAAGCAATGAACTCTATACTCCGCTGGATATCGCCCTTTTTACTGGCACTTGTCACTACGACAGGAATCCGTCTGATTTCGGACATCTCTACATCCAGCCCCTTCTGGAACAGAGCTGCGACTATCAACTTAAAAGACTTCCTCGTTTCCATTGTTAGCTGTTATCTCCTCGATTTTGGTCTCAGGTACCACATTAGTCGTAAGAACAGCGATATACAAAAGAGTCGTCAAGCATTCTTAGACTATGTATGGATTGGCCTGTTAATTTTCATTGGTTCAAACATCTCTCTGTTTGTAGCACACTATTTTATCGAGTATCCTAACTATCTTGTCGACTTTATTATTGCCTATGTCGTGGTCGTCCCAATCGGACTATTCTATTATGCTATGATCCGTAATACTCAAATACGTAAGAACTATAACGAGCAGGCTCTTCAACTGGAAAAACTCAGAAACAAACAACTGGAAGCCGAACTCGATTTTCTGAAAGCCCAATACCATCCTCATTTTCTGTTCAACGCGCTAAACACTGTTTATTTTCAAATAGACGAAGAACAAGAAGCCGCCAAAAGAACTACCGAATTACTATCAGACCTGCTTCGCTACCAACTCTATGGCATCAAACATGAAGTAACCATGCAGCAAGAGATAGAATACCTGGAAACATATATCAAATTCCAGCAACTCCGCACAAATGAGCGTTTGGTCATTAAGACCGATTTCGACCCTCAACTGAATACACAGAAGATTCAGCCCCTGCTTTTCCAGCCATTAATAGAAAATGCTTTCAAGTATGTCGGCGGAGAATACTATCTGAATATCAGCCTCAAATCCGAAGGGAATCAAATCATATTCCGGATAGAGAACTCAATACCTCAACCAATGCCCGACAGCAGGAAAGATAGAGGTATAGGTATCAACAACCTGCAAAGAAGGCTCGAACTCTTATATTCTGACAAACATAGTCTCACAACAGAGCAAAAAGACAGCTCTTTCTTTGCCGAATTAATAATTGAAACCAACTAACATGGAAATAAAATGTATCATTACAGACGACGAACCGATAGCCAGAAAAGGTTTGCGCAACTATATAGAGAAAATAGACTTCCTCTCATTAACCGGAGAATGCGAAGATGCCATTCAGCTGAATACAATGCTGAAAACAGCACAACCCGACCTGTTGTTTCTCGACATAGAGATGCCTCATATATCGGGGCTCGAATTACTATCCAGTATTCACAATCCGCCTAAAGTAATTATTATCTCAGCCTACGAACAGTATGCGCTCAAAGGCTACGAACTGGATGTGATCGATTATCTCTTAAAGCCCGTATCTTTCGAACGTTTCCTGAAAGCAGTGAATAAAGTACACGATTTGCTGGAGAAAGAGATGAAAAATACCGGAGAGAAATATGTCTTTGTCAAAAGTGATAAACAACTGAAGAAAATTCTACTGAGAGAAATTCTGTTTATAGAAAGCATGGAGAATTATATAACTATATATACTACATCTTCTAAAGAAATTGTTTACACGACCCTCAAACATATGCTGGATTCCCTACCCGGCGAAAACTTCTTACAGGTTCACAGGTCTTATATCGCAAACATCGAGCACATAAAGTCCATCGAAGGGAATCTGCTGAATATTGGCACTCACAAAATACCTGTCGCTCGCAACCTAAGAGATAAGGTTTTTAATATAATACTGAATAACAGGTTAATTTCGAAACCGTAGAAATAAAAAAGTTACAAAAGTTACACTTTTGCAGATATTTTTCTTTATCTCTTTCCCCTCCCTCTCGTAAGGGAAATCCCTTGTACTTGCCCGCTTTCGATATGAATCTCCATATCCAAAAATGTTAAAACCTGACAGATCTGACAACTTTTACGCACTTTTATTCCTGTCAATTTTTATTTTTACATTTCAGAAGACCACAAAGATACACCACTACATAAATCAAAAACCTGACAAACTTTACACATTTATTCAATTGGCATATTAAATTAAATCTGTCAAAGAACTTCAGATAACCGTCAAAAGCTATCAGCTATACTATAGATAAAGTAATAAGAAAATACTAACAGAATATATCCATTTTTTCTATAAATAAGATTTATCATTTTTTCAAGGTTGTATATCATTTTGTGCAATTCGCAGGATTAGTTAAAACTTAAATTTGTATCATGAAAATTAATCTGAAATCATGAGCAACACGTACAATTTTCTCGCATTCGATATTGGCGCCACCAGTGGGCGCAGCATTATAGGCACATTATGTAACGGCAAAGTAGAGCTGAAAGAACTCACACGCTTTCCGAACAAAATAATACACATCCACGACAAATATTACTGGGATGTATTTGCCCTCTATGAAGCATTGAAGGATGGCATGCGCGCCGCCTCGTCCCAAAATATAAAGGTAGATGCTATCGGCATCGACACATGGGGCATAGACTTCGTATATCTGGGTGACGACGGTTCTGTGTTAGGCACAGCACGTTCATACCGTGATCCTTATACGGTAGGTATACCCGACGAGTATTTCAAAATCATACCCCGCAAGGAAGTATATGAACTGACAGGCATTCAAATTATGAATTTCAATAGCCTGTTCCAGTTATATGCTGCTAAAAGAGAAGGCTCATCCGCGCTAAAAGCTGCCAAGGAAATATTATTCATGCCCGATGCGTTATCCTATCTGCTCACAGGAAAAAAAGTATGTGAGTACACCATTGCATCTACAGCACAGCTGTTAAACCCTACGACGAAAAAGATTGAAAATAAATTACTGGAAGCAATAGATATTAATCCGTCTATCATCCCTCCAATTGTTATGCCGGGACAGATAATCGGTAATCTGAACAGTATTTTAGCACATGAATGCGGAATAACCGATGCGCCTGTCATTGCCATTGCGGGACACGATACAGGCTCGGCTGTGGTATCCGTACCAGCCGAAAATGAAAATTTTGCATACCTGAGTTCCGGCACATGGTCGCTAATGGGTATCGAAGTCAATGACCCTATAGTGACCGAAGAATCATTTGAAATGAACTTCACCAACGAAGGTGGTGTAGACGGCACAGTCCGTTTTCTCAAAAACATAACAGGCATGTGGCTTCTGGAACAATGCCGTAAAGAATGGGAGATCGCCGGCAGGCAATACACTTATCCTGAAATTGTAGCCCTGTCCGGTTCAGTAAACGGATTCCAATCGTTGGTAGACCCTGATCATCCTTCATTTGCCAATCCCGAGTGCATGACAAAGGCGATAGTTGATTTCTGTAAGAAAACGAACCAGAAAGCACCAAAAAGCGATGCGGAATTCATCCGTTGCATCTTCGACAGTCTGGCCCTTAAATATAAATATGTATTGGGTTGCCTGCAAAAGGTAGCGCCTTTCCCAATAGAGAAACTGCATGTGATTGGCGGCGGTTCGCAAAACAAATTACTGAACCAGATGACAGCCAATGCAATCGGTATGCCCGTAGTAGCAGGTCCCGGAGAAGCCACGGCAATAGGCAATATTATGATGCAGGCAAAAGGACTTGGGCTGGTCGGTTCTTTACAGGAGATAAGAGACGTTATCCGCAGCAGTGTGAGCCCCGAAACCTTCTACCCGCAGGATACCGGACAGTGGGATGACAAATATCAATACTTCCTCACCTTATTAGCCCCCTAAATCCCCCTTTGGGGACTTTGGCAAAGCCACGAAGAATCTTGAAACATGAAATTTTGAAATCTTTAAACAATTAAATCTTTAAATAATATAATCATGAAAAAAAATGAACTGGTACAAAAATCGTACGAAATAGCAAAAGAACGTTATGCGGCAATCGGTGTAGATGTAGACGCATCACTCGAAAAACTGCAAAAGATACAAATATCCATCCACTGCTGGCAGGCGGATGATGTTACAGGATTTGAAAATCTGGGTAATCTCGGTGGCGGTGGTATCCAAGCCACAGGAAACTATCCGGGAAAAGCCCGCAATATAGACGAACTGCGTGCCGATATTGAAAAGGTGCAGACTCTGGTAGGCGGTAAACACCGTCTCAACCTGCACGAAATATATGGCGATTTCGGAGGGAAGGTCGTAGACCGTGACGAAGTTGAACCATCCCATTTTACAAGCTGGATGCAATGGGCGAAAGAGAAAGACCTGAAACTGGACTTCAATTCTACATCATTCGGACATCCCAAGAGTGGCGACCTCACTCTGGCCAATCCCGACAAATCTATCCGCGATTTCTGGATCGAGCATACAAAACGTTGCCGTGCCATTTCGGAAGAAATGGGTAAATTCCAGAACGACCCATGTATTATGAATATTTGGGTACACGACGGATCGAAAGATGTAACTGTAAACCGTTATCTGTACCGTTCATTACTGGAAAACTCTTTAGACCAGATATTTGCAAAAGAGTATAAAAATATGAAAGACTGTATAGAGTCTAAATTATTCGGTATCGCTCTCGAGAGTTACACTGTAGGTTCACATGACTTCTACTTAGGATATGGAGCTAAAAAACAGAAGATGGTAACACTGGATATGGGACACTTCCATCTGACAGAGAGTGTAGCCGACAAGATTTCATCTTTACTACTTTTCACTCCTGAAATTATGCTACATGTCAGCCGCGCTGTTCGCTGGGATTCTGACCATGTCGTATTACTTAATGATGAGACTATCGATCTGGCAAAAGAGATTGTACGTGCCGATGCACTGGACAAAGTGCATATCGGACTGGACTTCTTCGATGCTTCTATCAACCGTATCGGCGCTTACGCAATCGGCATTCGCTCTACTCAGAAAGCATTTCTGCAAGGATTGCTCGAACCGATTGCCAAACTTCGCGAGTACGAAGCCAACGGACAATATTTCGAACGTCTTGCGTTGCTCGAAGAGGCTAAGGGTTTGCCTTGGAATGCCGTATGGGATTACTTCTGCCTGAAAAACAATATTGCTGTCGGAGAAGATTATATCGGCGAAATACAGCAATATGAAAAGGACGTAACATCGAAACGTTAAATCAGTAGTAAGTAATGAGTAATAAGTAGTAAGCTACTTTAAACTCATTACTTACTACTTATAACTCATACATATGAATACAATCATAGGGTTAATAATAATTGCAATAGGAAGCCTCGGGCAATCCAGTTCTTATGTACCGATTAATAAAGTCAAAAATTGGTCATGGGAATGCTTTTGGCTTATACAAGGAATTTTTGCTTGGTTGATTTTTCCTTTAATAGGAGCATTATTGGCTGTTCCCTCCGGTTTCTCACTTACCGAACTATTGTTTTCCGGAGGGGACACCATATTGAAGCCAATAGGATATGGTGTTCTCTGGGGAATAGGCGGGCTTACATTCGGTCTTAGTATGCGTTATCTGGGTATTGCACTCGGGCAATCGCTGGCACTGGGTACCTGCTCGGCCTTCGGTACATTGATTCCGGCTCTGCTGAAAGGAGAGAACCTTTTTGAAGGCAACGGGCTTATTCTCCTTATCGGAGTATCCATAGCTATTGCAGGTATCGCTATAATCGGATATGCCGGAGCGTTGAAATCCCGTAATATGTCGGAGGAGGAAAAGAAAAAGGCGGTAAAGGATTTTGCACTGAAAAAAGGTATCCTCATCGCACTTCTGGCTGGGGTAATGAGCGCCTGCTTCAACCTCGGACTGGAAGCAGGGGCACCTCTAAAGGCTAAATTACTAGACGCTGGAGCAAGCACCCTGCTGGCACTCAACCCGGTTATATTACTTGTTACCACCGGTGGCTTCATCACTAATGCAGTCTATTGCCTTTATCAGAATTATAAAAATAAAACGTTCAAAGATTATACATCTATTACAGGGGCTAACTGGGCAAACAACCTTATGTTTTGCGCTTTGGCCGGATTACTTTGGTATTCTCAATTCTTCGGATTGGGTATCGGTCAGAGCTTCTTCGAGCCGGGCAGTGTAATGATGGCATTCTCGTGGAGTATCCTTATGTCGCTGAACGTACTCTTCAGTAACCTGTGGGGCATTATACTAAAAGAGTGGAAAGGTTCGGGACAGAAGACGATTACAATACTGAGTATAGGATTGTTGGTACTGATAATTTCTATTATTCTACCTCAGCTATTAAAGTAAATTATAAATTTGTAACTTAAACTATTAACAACAATGCTATCGGCTAACAGCTAATAGCTAACAGCTTAAAGAAAATATGAAATCTATATTAGATAATCGCCCCGAACTCACCAAACGGGTAAATGAAGTGGCCGAAGTAGCCGGTTACCTGTGGCAAAAGGGATGGGCTGAACGGAATGGTGGAAATATCACGATCAATATCACCGATTTGGTAGATGATGAAATACGGAATATGAAGCCAATCAGCGAAGTAGTGCAGATAGGAAAACCCCTTCCGCATCTCAAAGGCTGCTATTTCTTCTGCAAAGGTACAAACAGGCGTATGCGCGACCTTGCTCGCTGGCCAATGAAGAATGCATCCGTTATACGGATTCTCGACGATTGTGCGAGCTATGTGATAATAGCGGATAATCCTGTGAAGCCCACATCTGAACTCCCGTCACATTTATCGATGCACAATTATCAGATAGGAATAGGGTCGGGATATAAAGCGGCATTGCATACGCATCCTATCGACCTGATAGCGATGACTCATAACCCTGCTTTCCTCGAAAAGGATAAACTTACCTACCTGCTTTGGAGTATGATTCCCGAAACACGGGCGTTCTGCCCAAAAGGCTTGGGTATCATCCCTTACAAAATGCCTAGCTCGATGGAACTGGCAGATGCCACGGTGGAAATGCTGAAAGACTACGATGTGGTGATGTGGGAAAAGCACGGGGTTTGCTCTGTCAGTGAAAACATTATGGAGGCTTTCGACATGGTAGATACCTTATCCAAATCGGCACAGATTTACCTGACAGCCAAATCGATGGGATTCGAGCCGGAAGGTACTTCGATGAAGGATATGGAAGCGTTGAAAGTCGCGTTCAACCTGCCGAAGTAAAAGTAATTCTCCAGAATCTTGTCATTCTGAACAGAGTGAAGAATCTCTTATTTAGGTTCGGGATTCTTCACTCTGTTCAGAATGACATTAAAAATTGTACTCTAATCTGATTTCCGTTTTAGTACGGGAAATAACCTATAATGCTATTTTCAGCGACGCCCCCCAGCGCATAGGCTTCCCTTTCTGTGCAAAATAGTCGCCCATAGATTCGAACAAGAACGTATTATAATCCCTGTCGAGGATATTCTTTCCCCATATTTCGAGTGTAAATATACTCTTATCCAAAGCCAAATGAGCATTTAGCGTGCCGTAGAAGCCTTGCGACATATTATTGTCCTCTGCCCAATATACCTTGCCTACTCCTGCAAAATTGGTATCGAATGTAATCTTATCCAGAATTGTATTATGTTTGAAATCATATGAAATACTGCCCCCTATGCTGAATGTAGAGCTTGGAGCAAAAGGAATATGGTTTCCTGTATAATCGTGGATAACAGTCCCCTCTTTGTCCCTTACTTTATAATCTTTGAAAGTAGCATCAGCTAATCCATAGCTTGCATAAAGATAAAAGCCATTGCACGGACGGGCCTTTATCCCTACTTCCAGTCCTTTGCTCTCTGCCTTACCTGCATTGCTTACCATACGCCCGCCCCCGGTTTTTATAAACTGGGTGATCTGTACATCGCGTACATCCATATAGTACAAGGCAACATTGGCGGATAAAGTATTGCTGATTATATCAGTCTGTCCTCCCAGTTCGTAATTCCAGCTATATTCAGGGTCATATGAGATACGCTCATTTATCGGAGTACCTTCTTCCGAGGGTTGGCTTCCCGGCATACTGTTTTTCATCTTTGCCTCAAGTGCCTCTTGCAGTAAATCTGCAAATATCTGGATATTGTGTCCACCAGCTTTATAACCTCTGGATGCCGAAGCATACACATATGAGCTCGGGTTGAACTGGTATTTCAACACTCCCTTAGGTAGCAATTCCAAATAATCGGAAGACGAACTACCTACTACTGCTGTATCCACCCTGTGCGACATAACAGGTCTGCCCGGCCCAGTATTAATATCAAATCCGGCAGAGGTATAGGCATTATAATCCAGTTTTGTCTTTTCATAATCGAGACGTAAACCCAATGTGGCAGAGAAGCCTTTTAGTCCGAACAGGTTATTGAATGTCGATTGATGAAAGGCTGCCAATCCATAGATAGGACGTTTGTACTGTCCATTCAGGTCAATCTGATTATCGGTAAAAGTAATGGGTGCCCCTGCGTTTGTCAGTGGGTCTTGCAGAAAACGCTTTATCCCGTCTTTCATCATGTATACGGGAGGCGTGTTGTGCAGATAATCGTAAAAACCATATCCGCCGAACGACCACTGATAATCGGATGCACTCACAGACTTAACCGTTACTTCCTGACTCAATGAGTTCTGACGTTGCCGTTGATTGATCTGAAAAAGGGACAAAGGTGTATAATCCTGATCCATATTCATTTCGTCATTCAGGTATTGATATCCGGTTGTGGAATTTATCTCGTAGTTGTTACCTGTATATTTCAGAGCCAGTCCGTTTGTTACCAGCCTACGCTTGTAGTAGCCTTCCGAATCGTAATTTATATCCCCTGTGGCTACATTCGCATAGGGGAAAGCCCCCTGATCTACATAATCGAAGCTCAGACTGTAATTCAAAGAAAGACGTGAGGTTATATCCCATACAAACTTGGCACGTCCTCCTGCATTTTTAAGGTCATCGGCCTTTTTGCCTGTATATAAATTTGTGAAATATCCGTTATCCTGCCTGTAATATGCTCCGGCAGAAAAGCCCATTTTGCTATTTAACCTCTGATAATGGGACGCATTGGCGGTAAACAAGCCATAATTTCCTCTACCTATCTTCACACTCGTGCCTTCATATGTCAATGGTGAATAGGTATAGATATTCATAATACCACCCATTGCATTGCGGCCATAGAGTGTACCCTGTGTACCCCTAAGCACCTCTATCCGCTGTATATCGAATAATTCGGCATCGAAAGATGTCGTATTAAAATACGGAATATTATCCACATACATACTCACCGTCTGATCTCCTGACCGTGCGCCTATTCCCCGTATATAAACAGGTGCAGTCATTTTAGAGCCATAATCGGCAGCAAAATAGTTAGGCACAATAGCGCTCAGATCCTTCAAGGAGTGTACCTGTAATGCATCCAGATTCTTTGGAGAGAAAACCGAAACTGCGGCCGGCAATGATTTCAGGCTGTTGGTTTCTTTCGTCGTGGAAAGTATAACTATGTCATTTTTTAACTCTGTATATAATGTATCTTTTGGCAATTCGCCCTTTGCAAAAGCCGGAATTACAGATACAAATAACAACATTATCAACAATGTATTTTTCATATAGGAATATTGTCTCATAAATTATATTTATTGGAATGCACAAAGTAATATATTCTCTTTATTTCCAACAATCACTAGATGTAGTGATTTAATACAGTCTCAATAGAAAATCCCCTGTGTTCATCTACTCTTCATGCATGATTTTTTTGAAAAACAAATGGTTCTCAGTATAAATAAATTCATGAATTTTCTACATCTTTGTTTATACAATATATAATAGAGTTTTTAATCGATCCATTTATTTCAACGACTCACAAAACATTTTATCCGAAAAGGGGTTATTATCTCATACAAGAAGACATTATGAAGAATATATTACTGAGCGACAAACTAATCGCTGCTATACAAGACTATATGCCTGAAAATCAAAAAGCAGTTCCATTCCTGATGGATATACTGGATATAAGCAGAGAATCTGCCTATCGCAGAGTGAGAGGGGATATACCGCTCACATTGGAAGAAGCTGCAATAATATCTGCCAAACTTGGACTTTCGCTCGACGAATTAGTAGGACAAAATAGCAAAGAACGTGCTTTTTTTGATCTGAATGTAAGTAAGACTCTTGAAGCTACAGAATCATATTCCCAGATAATAAATAATATCAACAACATTTACGAAAAAATACGAAAAGCAAAGTCCTCTGAAGTAATTATTGCAAATAACAGAGTATCTATCGTTCTGACAGCGAATTATGAATATATCAAAAAATTCAGGTATTTCAAATGGATACACCAAACACATAATGTGCCTCTCAATTTCTACTTTTCGGAATTAGAAGTCCCATCCCAACTAAATGCAGACTACAAAAAATACGCATATAACTACCTAAGGATGAACAATATTACTCTAATCATAGATAAGAATGTATTTTCATCTTTAATAGACGAAATGTTATATTATTATAGAAGAAACCTGATAGATAAAGAGGAATTGAAAGCAATGCAGGAAGAGTTGCGACAAATAGTAAACGAACTGGAGCAGATATTACAAACCGGGACAAACAAGGCTGGCGTAAATATGCTTATTTACCTATCAGCCCTAAATATCGAATCTAATTATTCCTATCTTGAATACGACGGTAATGTGTGCTCACAGTTCTGGGTATATACAGTAAACCCGATAATGGTATTCAATCACGAAGCCTGCGCCATCCAGAAAAAATGGCTCGAATCGTTAATGAAATATTCTACTCTGATAACAAAGTCAAACGAACTTCTACAGGCAGAATTCCTGAATACCCAAAGAGAGTATATAGAGGCAATGATCTCTGACTGAAAAGATGTACAAGAAAACAATACAACAAAAGAAACTATCTCGCAGCAAGACCTTTACGGCTCATCAAACTCCATATCTACAGACATAACAGGAATAGATCTTACAAAAACATTCTTTTGCAGATATCACATAATTTTAGTATTATTGCAAGCTATTTGTCATTATCGTGCTTATCTGTTTATATATTTATTGGCATGTATATTTTGCAAATAAGTGCCCGAAAATTAACGATTAACATTTAATACCTAGCTTGGGCCGGTTTCGGTTTTATAGCATTGTTTCACCTTTGTATAAGAAATAGGATCAAACCAATATCGTATCCTTAGATATGCAAAACCTTTGGAACAGAATATTTCAACAAACAAAAATAAGGTAAATGAAAAGGACATCCATTTTTTTTAGTTTAATTATCAGCATCTGTGCCTTTAGCAATTGCAGTAAAAAAGAAGTATCAAATCTCTCCTCTAATAAGGAAAGAGCCCGAATTACACTCGATTCCCTTTATCAGAATTATTCGGCTCCGAATACCAATCTGCTACGGGAAAATTATCCGTTCGATGCAGCATACACTGCTACATATCTGGCTTCTTCAGAACAAGCCAATCCCCTCAATCAATATTCTTATCTGTGGCCCTATTCCGGTACATTCTCCGCCGTAAATGCACTATTTGAAGCAACAGAAGACAAAAAATACCAACAAATACTGGACACAAAAGTGCTTCCGGGACTGGAAGAGTATTTTGATCTGAAACGGACTCCTCCGGGATATGCTTCCTATATCAATACCGCTCCTCAGTCGGACCGTTTTTACGATGATAATGTATGGCTGGGTATTGACTTTACAGACACTTATATGATGACCAATGAGCCTAAATACCTTGACAAGGCAAAACTGATCTGGACTTTTGTAGCCAGTGGTATCGACGATAAACTCGAGGGCGGCATCTATTGGTGCGAACAGAAAAAAGAATCAAAAAACACTTGTTCGAATGCCCCGGGTTCTGTCTTTGCGTTGAAGCTTTTCGAAGCCACAAAAGACAGTACATATTTCCACTTGGGAAAAGACTTGTATGACTGGACCAAAAAGCACCTACAGGATACATCAGATTATCTTTACTATGACAACGTGAGGCTGGATGGAAAAATAGGCGAAGCCAAATATGCCTACAACAGCGGGCAGATGATGCAATCTGCAGCACTCTTGTACAAGTTTACCAAAGATGAAACCTACCTCTCCGAGGCACAGAATATAGCCAAATCATGCTACAATCACTTCTTTACCGATTTTACCTCACCGGAGGGAGAACAATTCAGATTACTGAAGAAAGGCGATGTGTGGTTTATAGCCGTTATGCTAAGAGGTTTTATAGAACTATATCATCTGGATAACAACAAGACCTATATAGACGCCTTCGACAAGAACCTGGACTATGCATGGACACATACCCGCGACAATAACGGACTCTTCAATACCGACTGGAGCGGAGAGAAAAAGGATAACAAAAAATGGTTATTAACACAGGCTGCCATGGTGGAAATGTATGCGCGGATAGGTGCTATAAAATAATTAAGAATGAATAATTAAGAATAAAGAGTGGTGTGAATGGCATACAACTTATAATTCTTAATTTATAACTTATAACTCAATAACACACCTTAAAATTTAACGACCTGAATGAAAAAAATCTTATTCACAGTTTTATTGATAAACTGCTTCGCATTGTACTTGCATGCGCAGAAACAAACGGAACTGCCGTCTCCGAACGGAGAGCTCAAGGTATCATTAAATATATCCGATAAGATATATTATGATATTTCTTATAATAATGATGTATTGCTAAAAGATAATTATCTGCAATTAAACCTTGGAAACGAAATGCTGGGACAGAATCCCAAACTATCGAATCAGAAACGGGCGCAGGTAAAATCGGAAAGCAAACCTGTTGTTCCATTGAAATTTTCAACGGTAAAGGATGAGTATAACCAACTTTTGCTCACATTCAAGGGTGATTACTCAGTTGAATTCCGTGCCTACAATGATGGGATCGCTTATCGTTTTATCACAAATAAAAAAACGGAAGTAGAAGTATTAGGTGAAGACTTCGTTGTAAACTTCCCAGCAGACTATCTGTTGCACCTGCAACAGCCGGGCAGTTTCAAGACTGCATATGAAGAGCCCTATACACACATCGAAAGCAAAGACTGGAAAGCTTCGGATAAGATGTCGGTACTCCCTGTATTGATAGATACAAAGAAGCAATACAAGATACTTATCTCGGAATCTGATCTGTCCGATTATCCATGCCTGTTTCTTAAAAGCACTGGAAATAACGGTATACAGTCTGTATTCCCGAAAGTCCCTCTCGAATTTGGTGACGATGGAGACCGCAGTGTAAAGCTTCTCAAAGAAGCTGATTATATAGCCAAGACCTCCGGAAAAAGAAATTACCCGTGGCGCTATTTTGTGATAACAAAAGACGACAAGCAACTGATGGAAAATACCATGACATACAATCTTGCGACTAAAAGTCAATTGCAAGACGTATCGTGGATAAAGCCCGGACAGGTAAGCTGGGAATGGTGGAACGATGCATCGCCTTATGGTCCGGATGTAAATTTTGTAGCGGGCTACAATCTGGATACATACAAATATTATATAGATTTCGCTTCCAAGTTTGGTATCCCTTATATTATTATGGATGAAGGATGGGCTATGAGTACCCGAGATCCTTACACACCTAATCCGAAAGTAGATGTACATGAACTGATCCGCTACGGAAAAGAAAAGAATGTAGGTATCGTACTCTGGCTTACGTGGCTGGTTGTAGAAAACAACTTTGAGATATTCAAGACATTTCAGGAATGGGGTGTAAAAGGTGTGAAGATCGATTTCATGGACAGGAGTGACCAATGGATGGTAAACTATTACGAAAGAGTGGCTAAAGAGGCGGCAAAATACAATATCCTTGTCGACTTTCATGGCTCTTTCAAACCGGCCGGACTGGAATATAAATATCCGAACGTACTCTCTTACGAGGGTGTAAGGGGTATGGAGCAAATGGGCGGCTGCACACCTGACAACAGTGTCTTTTTTCCGTTTATGCGTAATGCTGTAGGACCTATGGATTATACTCCGGGAGCTATGATCAGCATGCAACCGAATGTATATTGCGGAAACAGGCCGAATTCTGCCAGTATAGGGACACGCGCCTATCAGCTGGCGCTATTCGTTATCTTCGAAAGCGGGCTGCAGATGTTAGCCGATAATCCTACTTTGTACTACCGCAATGAGGATTGTACGAAGTTCATCACACAGGTACCTACCACATGGGACGAAACTAAAGCCTTAGCAGCGCAGGTAGGAGAATACGCGATCGTAGCTAAACGCAAAGGAGACAAATGGTATATCGGCGGTATGACTAACAATAAAGAAACCTCCCGTGAATTTGAACTTGACCTGAGCTTTCTCAACAATGGTAAAACGTATACAATGACGTCTTTTGAGGATGGCATCAATGCGGGACGCCAGGCAATGGATTATCGTAAGAAATCATCAAGCATAAAATCAGGAGACAAAATAAAGATCAGCATGGCAAGAAACGGAGGCTTTGCTGCCGTTATAGAATAAGATTTTAAAACAAAGAGCAGTTAATCTTTTATTATTTACGATAGATAACCTCAGGCCTTTGGCTTGAGGTTATTTGTATAAAATCGGGAGTTCTTTATCTATACATTGCGGGCTTTTAGTTGCCGGAGTTCTTTGAAGTATTGACCAGCCCCTAGCCCACGAAGAGGGAAAGAATGAAGAAGAATCAAAAAGCAGAAAAGACTGTTACCTTTGTTACCTTTTTGAGAATTCATGTAGGGGCAATCCCTTATGGCTGCCCAGTTGTCGCATAATGGGCAGGCACAAGGCCTGCCCCTACAAGAATGGAAAAAGTGTTACATGTGTTACTTTTTAACAAGTAATGAGTTTTAAACAATAAGTAATAAGTTGAGAACTGCATTTCGGTTTACTGCTAACTGTAAATAGTGTTACCTTTGTTACCTTTTGCAAATACATGGCAAGCAAAAGAATTCTTAATTGTTTCCTGTTACCTTTTCCAGCATAGGCGATCAGATTCCATTTTCTCACATTTCCGAAGAAAAACTGATAAAAACATCTAAAATCTTATATATTCAATATTTTTATGCTAAATTTGCACACTTAGAATATTTGTGTGCAGTTTTGATATATGGCCATAAACAAAACCCGAAATATATTAATTGACGTAGCTCGTCAACTATTCGCAAAACTGGGTGTGGATAACACAACCATGAATGATATTGCTGTGGCTTCGCATAAAGGCCGCCGTACATTATATACATACTTCAACAACAAGAATGAAGTCTACCAGGCAGTACTGGAAACAGAGCTTGACCAGATGTATCATGCCCTGCAATCGGTAGCGAGCAAGAAACTTCCTGCCGACGAAAAGCTCCTTCTTTTCTTTTATACCCGGTTCGATGCTGTAAAAAACGTTGTAGTGAGAAATGGTACGCTAAAAGCCGACTTTTTCCGCGACATATGGCGCGTACAGAATGTTCGCAAATCATTCGACATAAAAGAAATTCAGGTACTTAACGACATACTGACCAAAGGTGTAGAAGAGGGGACTTTCGAGATGCCCGATACACAGGCTACCGCCGAGATACTTCACCATGCACTGAAAGGATTGGAGGTCCCATACATAAGAGGGCAAATAAGAGCGGAGAGCCTGAAAACAGAATCTCAGCGCGAAAATATCGCCTATCTGATATTCGAAGGAATCAAAAAGAAAAAATAAGAATCAACTGAATTTATATTTAATTTACATTTTAAATTATGAAATTACTTGAAGGTAAAACCGCTGTCATTACAGGTGCAGCCCGCGGCATAGGTAAAGCCATTGCCCTAAAATATGCAGAACAAGGTGCAAATGTTGCATTCACCGACTTAGCGATAGATGATAACGCCAAAGCAACAGAAGCAGAAATTGCTGCTTACGGAGTGAAAGCTAAAGGATATGCATCTAATGCTGCAAACTTCGAAGATACACATAAAGTGGTAGAAGAAATATTGAAAGACTTTGGAAAGATCGATATCCTTGTAAACAACGCAGGTATCACCCGCGACGGCCTGATGATGCGTATGAGCGAACAACAATGGGATATGGTTATCAATATCAACCTGAAATCGGCATTTAACTTCATCCATGCCATTACTCCTATTATGATGAAACAGAAAGGCGGCAGCATTATCAATATGAGCTCAGTTGTAGGTCTTTCAGGTAATGCAGGACAAACCAACTATTCTGCGTCTAAAGCCGGTATGATCGGATTAGCTAAATCGATAGCAAAAGAGGTAGGTTCGAGAGGTATCCGTGCCAACTGTATCTGCCCGGGATTCATCATTACAGAAATGACAGGTGTATTATCTGACGAAGTAAAACAAAAGTGGGCGGAACAAATCCCATTGCGTCGCGGTGGTACTCCGGAAGATGTGGCTAATGTAGCTGTATTCTTAGGATCTGACCTTTCTTCGTATGTTAGCGGACAGGCTATTCCTGTTTGCGGTGGTATGAATATGTAAGATTTATATCTATATAAGGAGACGGGTTCAACTTATAGCTGAACCCGTTCTTATTTTTATTCATGATGATAGGGCTCATTATTCAAAATTGTCATAGCCCTATATAGCTGCTCTACAAATATCAGCCTCACCATCTGGTGCGAGAAAGTCATCCGCGAAAGGGTTAGCTTTTCATTCGCCTTATTATACACACTTTGTGAAAAACCGTAAGGACCACCAATCAGAAAGACAAGCCGCTTGGCTACAGTATGTGTCTTCTTTTCAATGTAGGTTGCGAATTGCACGGACGTGTATTCTTTTCCCTTATCGTCCAGTAAGACCAGATAATCACCCGCTTGCAGGTTTCTGAGGATAAGTTCACCCTCTTTTTCTTTCTGTTGATCGGCAGTAAGGCT
The DNA here is from genome assembly GCF_900079725.1 of uncultured Dysgonomonas sp. NCBI lineage: Bacteria > Pseudomonadati > Bacteroidota > Bacteroidia > Bacteroidales > Dysgonomonadaceae > Dysgonomonas > uncultured Dysgonomonas sp. Next base: position 3,390,872 of record NZ_LT599032.1, on the reverse strand, counting down.
CTTCGTATTCTTTATATCAGGTATAACCTGTATCTCGAAAGGAATATAGTGCTCGAGCCGTTTCTGATACTCACCGACCGCATCGATAAAATAGCCGGCATCAGTTTTGCCTATGACAAGAAGGGTAATTTTCATTAGAATAGTTTTAGCCTGCAAAAATAAGAATTTTACTTCGTAGCATCTATCACACCTCTAAAATAACCGATAGATTCAGCGATACCCGCCAAAGGAGTTTTCATATTACGTTCATACTCCAGACTACAAGCTCCATCGTATTTTACCTCGCGAAGCATACGCACAAATGCCGGAATATCTATAACACCACGCCCTATTTCACCAGTCTTCCCTTCTTTACTGGCAGCAGTCGTATTCTTCATATGAATATCAAACACACGATCTTTATACTTCTTCAGATCGGCGATAGGATCTTGTCCGTCGCGGGCATCGTGGCCAATATCGAGACACATACCAATACGCGGGTCAAGATCTTTTACATTTTCATAAATATCCGTTGCATTCGGATATAATTTGATATCAGGGCCATGCAGATGAATGGCATATTTGAAGTCATACTCTTTCACTTTCTGGTCAACATAGGGCAATACCTCATGATTAGGAACACCGACAATTAGCTTCACTCCTACCCGTCTGGCATAATCGAAAGCGCGGTCTACTTCCTCTTTCGTTTTCATATAGATAGGCCCTACGGCATATCCGGTAACATCGTGGGCTGCCAGTTTCGCATGAAAAGCTGCAATCTCCTCATCGGTACTGGCTAGAGGCAGATGAAAGTCTTTAATGCAGAGATAATGGACATCCACTTCCTGCATCATCTTCAATGTCTCATCCAGATTGAAGTTAACAAAAGTATAGCCAGCAATGGCAACTTTGAACAGTTCCCCGTCATCCCTTAAATTTCGTCCCGGTTCTTTTGCATACAAGCTGCTACCGGAAAGGAATATGCAACTGCAAATGATTGATAAAAATACACTTAGTTCTCTTTTCATGGTTATTATCATTTAATATTAAATCTATCTATAAGGAAAGAATAACTCTTGAGTATCTCACAAAGTTAAAAATAAAATCAGACTTGTTAACTCTTTACTTTATATCGTTTACAATCTCTCTGATGGACAAAATTCTATATCTTTGCATTTCAAAACACTAAATGGATAAATTATGCGTGTAATACCTGATTCAGAATTGATTATCAACAGCGACGGCAGTGTATTCCATCTTCACGTAAAACCGGAACAATTATCAGATAAGATAATAATGATGGGCGATCCTGAAAGAGTTACCCTCACAGCTTCGTTTTTCGACACTATAGAATGCAATATACAAAGCCGCGAGTTCCATACTATCACCGGGACTTATAAAGGCAAACGCATAACAGCCATATCACACGGCATTGGACCTGACAATATCGATATTGTTCTCACAGAACTGGACGCCTTAGCCAATGTGGACTTCAATACCCGTGAAGTAAAGAAAGACTTCAAGCAACTGACAATGGTGCGTGTAGGTACATCAGGCGGTCTGCAACCGCATTGCCCGATAGGTTCTTATGTAGTCGCGGCCAAATCGATAGGGTTTGATGGCGTACTAAACTACTATGACGGACGAAACAGCATTACATTGAACGACTTTGAAGCGGCATTCAAAGAACATGTAGGTTGGAATCCTCAACATTGTGCGCCTTATGTGATCAAAGCGGATGAAAGCCTTGTGGAACAGGTGGGACATGATATGATAAAAGGTGTGACTATCTCAGCTATCGGCTTTTATGGCCCGCAAGGGCGGCATGTGCGCATACCTTTGGCGAATCCCGATCTGAACAGCAAGATAGAAACATTCCGCTTCGGGGAAGATATGATAACCAACTATGAGATGGAAAGTGCTCCGTTAGCAGGATTAGGCCGATTGATGGGACATCGCGCCATAACTGTATGTACAATCATAGCTAACCGCCTGGCCGGTAAATCAAACGCTAATTATAAAGGTTCGATAGAAGATTTAATCAAAAAAGTACTAGACCGCATTTAATGAAGCCTTACACGAAAAAGAAATTAACCAAAGTTTTGTTGATAATACTTATACCTCTAATAATTATCGGATTGGCAATTCTATTTGCTAACTGGAAAATCCCCCATGACACCAAAGATTATGTTTATAATAACACTGATAGCATTCCTGCACAAAAGGCTGCATTAGTATTGGGAGCAGCCAGATATATAGGAGGACGCCAGAATTTATACTTTACATACCGCATCCGGGCTGCCAAAGAGCTATACGATGCCGGAAAGGTAAAAGCTTTTGTCGTAAGTGGAGATAATAGTACAAAAGACTACAATGAAGCTCAGGATATGCATGATGCTTTAGTCGAAGCCGGAGTACCCGGAGACATTATATATATGGACTACGCAGGGCTGCGCACACTAGACTCAGTAGTGAGAATGAGTGAGATATTCGGACAAAAATCTTTCATCATCGTATCTCAGGAGTTTCATAACGAAAGGGCTATATTCCTTGCTCAATATTACGGATTGGAGGCATATGGATACAATGCAAAAGACATTGATCTGAACCGCTTTTCGTACCGCACTAAAATAAGGGAATTATTTGCACGGGTAAAGGTCTTTGTCGACATCATTACGGGCAAAGGGCCAAAATATCTTGGCGAACCAATAAACATCAATTAATTTTTATAAACAATAAACCATTCAAAAGACTTTATGAAGAAACTGCTACTTGTACTCTCTTTATTTACAGCATGCTCTTTGACTTACTCACAAGATTCGAACAGTGAACTTCTAAAAAAATTAGTAGAGAAGAATATACTCACACAAGATGAAGCCGATTCATTGCAGGTATCATCAAATAAGAATACACAGAATAGTTCGTTTTCCCAATCCGTAGAAAAAATAAGACAGGCTTTTAATACCCCATATATGCAGTTCGGGGGATATGGCTTATTAATGTATAAATATAGTGATGTAAACAAAGTAAAGCACGACCTGAGTACCAGAGTCGTTTTCCTGCATATGCAAGGGCAAATCTTCAAAGATCTCAAGTACTTTGTAATGATGGAATTTGTGAATCCTACACTCACCGAATATTATGTCGACTGGACTCCTTCCAGCAGTTTTAATCTTAGGGTAGGACAAATGAAAACACCTTTTTCTCTCGAGAATCAATTTTCTCTTACTGCCCTGGAGTCAATCACCAATACGCGTTCCGTCTCAGCATTTTCGGGCATGGGTGACGATGTTTTAAAATTACAAAACAACAGAAATAACATCGGACGCGACATGGGTATTAAAGCATCCGGCAGCCTTATCAATACCGGTACTCACGATTTTCTCGAATACGGGCTCGGTATATATCAAGGAACAGGCCTCGTTACGAATGAAACAAACAACTCGAAAGATCTTACGGCTAATATTATGTTGCAACCTGTAAAAGGATTCCGTATAGGCGGTGGTGGATATTTTGGCGAAGCTACGTATATAAAGGCAGGAGATAGTGAAAGAAACGACCATGTGCGAAACCGTTGGATCATCAGTTCAGATTATAAAAACGACAGGTTATATGCACGCGCCGAATGGATAAAAGCCAATGATGGAGGTATTGCCAAAGAGGGTATCCACGGTGTGGGACTATGGTACTTTATACCCGAAAAGTTAAATGCATTCGCAAAAATTGATTATCTGAATCAGAATAAAGAGATTAATAACGAAGTGATGGATTATACTCTAGGCATAAATTATTACTTTTACAAATCGTGTCGTTTCCAACTCAACTATACCTATTCCGATTATTCATCTAAATGGAATGCTCCAAATTCGAATGTTGTTTTAGGACAGATGCAAATTGTATTCTAAAATATACGCTGATGAAGAACTTTATAAGCAGACTCATTCCTTGTTTTCTTTTATCATTACTAATAATATCTTGTAATATAAATAGCCAATCATCACTGATAAAAAGTGAGAAAACAATAAGGACAATAAAGGCTGATGTTATCAGAGAAAATTACAGACAATACCTAAAAAACAGACTGAAAGTATCAGATTCTGTTTTAACAGATGAATTACGAAAGATAAAATATGATATCACTTTCACAAAGGTAACATATGAGGCAACAGACCCGTTCGGAGAAACAACGATTTTGTCGGGGCTTATCGGCTATCCGGTTTTACCTGCCGAAGAGAGAGATAAACAATTAAGCATTGTCTCTATCCAGCATGGAACACTGTTTGCTGAGTCGGACGCCCCATCCTTTAACAAATTTAAAGATGCCACTACTTTAAAAGATGCTTTAAGCCTTATCCCTCCTACCCACGAAAATGGGTATATTATAGTAGTTCCCGACTATTTCGGTTATGGTGCAGACGAAAAAGACATGCATTATTACGAAGTAAGATCATCATTGGCAGAAGCCACACGGAAGCTAATCGAAGCTGTCCCATCATTTGCACAGGATAAGTCTTTGCATATCAATCCTACTAAGCTGTTTCTTTTCGGTTATTCCGAAGGCGGCTTTGCTACAATGTCGACACTGAAATCGTTCAGTGAAAATCCGGATAATTTTACCGATATAGTAACTGTTGCCGGAGCGGGAGCTTATGATAAAGTAGAAACAGCAACCCATGTAATCCAGCAAACATCCGGCGACTCGCCTAATTTCACAGCATCCTATTTATGGGTGTTGCTTACATATGACAAAGTATATAATATAAACCGAAACTTAAGCCAGTTGGTACAACCGGAGATGGAACCTGTTGTAAAAAAATATGCCGAAACAGACAAGATCATGCAGGCGCAGAAAATCCCATCAGCTCCTTCAAAAGCATTTAATCCTACTTTTGTGAAAGGTATTACTGAAAAAACTGATGAAGCTTTTATAAAAGCTTTGGTTGACAATGATGTAAGTGACTTCGAAGCAAAAGGAACCGTAGTCCTTGTTCATGGAACAAAAGACACATGGGTACCGACTTTCAATACAGAATTAGCATATGACCGTTTACAAAAAAGAGGAGTAAATGTCAGCACTCATTATTTTGAAGGAGGTACACATTCTACTACTTATCCTATCTTTGTCCTCAAAGCGTTAAAGAGCTTATAATCTGACTAAAAAGACCTGCTAGATTAGAATTTCTGAAATAGGAAAGTCTATTCAGGCTGTTAAGATTAATGATAAGTTTTTAATTATATAGAAACTGACTATATGAAATTCTATTGTATCTGAATTTCACATTTAGCGTTTAAATTGTAAAAAATTAACACCTCTTTGCGCCCGCATTAAAATATTTTAATATCTTTGCTCTATCAAACCATAGGCAGAATTATCTGAAGTAGAGACTAACTATATGATTAGCCGTGTTTAATCTCTCTTCTCAAATTATAAAATCAAGATGAACCATCAGTTAATATGGCCCTAAGAAACCAAATCAACGAAAAAATATCAACTTTATCCTTTATTCTTCCAGTTGAAAATTTGGAGGTTAGCCATATTTTATTAGAGAGAGAGAGAGAGAGAGAGAGAGAGAGAGAGAGAGAGAGAGAGAGAGAGAGAGAGAGAGCAGAAAAGCACATTAACTAAAAAAAGGCAAAAAAACAATAGACCGGATAGAATAGAGACTATTCGGCTATCATTTTATCATAAAAAACCTTCATTAAGGGAACGCATATGTTCCCTTAATGAAGGTTTTTTTGCGTTTGCACTAGCGAATGAATCGGGCTAAAGAAATATTCTCAAATTATAATGTCGAGTTGATATAAAAAACAATATTTAGCTATTAATTACAATTATTATGAAGAAAAGAGTGGTGTTAATTTTATCCTGCTTATTGCTAAGCGTCGGATTTACAGTAGCACAAACAACGAGGATTTCCGGTACTGTAATAGACAGTAATGGAGAACCCGTTATTAGTGCTTCAGTTGTAGTAAAAGGGACTACTATCGGTACAATAACTGATCTGGATGGTAAGTTTTCCATCAATGTGCCTGAAGGGAATAATATACTGGTATTTTCATTGATCGGAATGAAAACGATGGAAAGCAGACCCGTTCAGGACATGAAAGTAGTACTGCAAAGTGATGAAAACATATTAGACGAAGTTGTTGTAACGGCAATGGGTATCAGTCGTTCAGATAAAGCCTTGGGCTATGCAGTAGCCAAGGTAGATCCGAGCAATGCTGTACAAAAAGCTGAACCGGATTTGTTCCGTTCGTTAAACGGAAAGATCCCAGGGGTGCAAGTAAGCTCGTCATCATCTGTTGCCGGTAGTGCGACAAAAGTATCTGTTCGCGGTAATTCTTCTATTTATGGGGATAATGATCCATTATATGTAGTAGACGGTATTCCTTATAGCAACCCGGAAGTTACCACCGGTAGCAGACTTACCTCTGGTGGTGCTTATGGTTCAGGAATTTCTACATTAGACCCTAATGATATTGAGAGCATGAGCGTACTCAAAGGTGCAGCATCTGCAGCATTATACGGTTCACGCGCAGCAAACGGAGTTATATTGATCACAACTAAATCGGGTGCCAAAAGAAAGCGTGCATCTCAAAAAGGTCTTGAAGTAACTTTGACATCATCATATGCATGGGAGAACGTTGCGTCTTTACCTGATTATCAAAACACATATGGTCCGGGATCAAACTTTGTATATTCTAATGCAAATGGTTCGTGGGGACCAGCTTTCTCCGATCTGGCTACAATCCCAACGTGGAGCAACTATCTTGCGGCCTATCCGGATATGGCAACAACTCAAGAGTATAAAGCTTATCCTAATAACGTAAAGAACCTATTCCGCACAGGTGGACTATTGGATCTGTCTGCGAATATTGTGAGCTATAATGATAAAGGAAATTTCAATCTGACTATATCCCGCACAGATCAGGAAGGTTACATCCCTAATTCTGAATTTGAACGTAATTCTTTCAGCGTAGGTGGAAATCAAAAACTTGATAATGGCATCCGCGTAGGAGGAACTTTATCATATAGCCGGACCATTCAGGACGGACCATTTTTTGGAGCAGGTAGTTATACGGGGTCTGCAAGTTCATTCGCCCGTACCCTGATTCTACCCCGCAACTTTGACACTTCCAGTGCAATACCATATGAGACACCAGCCGGAGCCAATTTGTTCCCGCTAAGTGGAGTCGACAATCCAATATGGTCATGGAAGAACAATACGATAAATACTGTTACCGACCGTGTTGTAACAAGTTTAAATACCGGTTACGATTTCACTAAATGGTTGTCGTTTGATTACACATTCGGATGGAATCAATACGGAATGGACCGGAAAGAAGTTATAAACATTGGTTCTGCAGCAAAGTCCGGAAAAGGATATATATTAGACAATACATATAAAGTCCAAGAACTGGAATCTATTTTTGTCCTTTCTTTCAATAAAGATTTCGGGCCTGATTATAACCTAAAAGCCTCTGTAGGACACAATGTGAATCAACGTACTATTAATGAAGCCACACAAGACGGTACAGAGATGATATATAAGGGAATTTATAACGTTGACAACACATTGACTCAGACAGCGTCAGAGTATTATACCAGAAGACGGTTATGGGCTATATTTGCCGATGTGACGTTTGGTTATAAGAATTACCTTTATCTGAACGCAACATTGCGTAACGACCACTCCTCTACTTTACCTAAAGACAACAACAGTTACTATTATCCGGCTTTCACAGGATCTTTTATATTTACAGAAGCTTTCAATATCAAACCGGATGTATTGAGTTTTGGTAAACTGCGCCTTGGTTGGGGACAGGTAGGTAATGATGCTTCTCCTTACTACAAAAACGGAACATATCTGAAAGATGATCCGTTTGACAAACGTCCAATTATGTTATATCCAACGTCCAGTTACGATCCGGAGTTAAAACCGGAATTTACGTCGGAATTCGAAATTGGTACTGAATTGAAGTTCTTTGGAGACCGCATAGGAATTGATTTCGCATGGTATAACAGGTCTATCAAAGACATGATTGCTCCGATAAGTCTACCTCGTTCTACCGGGTCGAGCAGTTACTATACAAACTTTGGTAAGATAAGCAATAAAGGTGTTGAAATTGGACTATCCGCTACTCCAATCGAGCTACGAAACTCTTTTAGGTGGGATATCTTCGCTACATTTACCCAGAATAAGAGTAAAGTTGTTTCATTAACGAATGGTGTTGAACGCATCACATTATCAACCGGATCTACCAGCGAGCCACAACCTACTATGCAGCCGGGTTCTCCTTATGGAATTCTCCGCGGAACTAAAATAGCTCGTGATGAGGATGGAAATCCATTGGTAAATCCGTCTACCGGAGCCTATATGGTTGATCCTGAATTAGGAGAATTAGGTAATCCTTACCCTGATTTCAAATCTGCCATAACAAATACCCTGTCATATAAAGGTGTTACATTTAGCTTTATGTTCGACATGAGTGTTGGCGGTGTTATTGTATCCGGTCCGGCTTCGGATATGCTGGGACGTGGGGTAACTAAATATAATGAAGATCGTTTAGGGACCCGCATTCTGCCAGGTATTTTAGCTGATCCGAATACACAAAAACCGATACTGGATGCCAATGGTAATAAAATACAAAATACCATACAAATAAGCGAAAACGATCTATGGTTTGCATCGAACAGCACCAATCCTACCCTAGCAATGAATGGTGTACAGGAGTTCCAGACTTTCGATGCTACAGTATTCCATCTAAGCGAAATTTCTCTTGGCTATGATATACCTAAAGCTTGGTTGAAGAAAACATTCATTGGTTCTGCAAGCCTATCCATACTTGCGAGAAACTTATGGCACTATGCTCCGGGATTCCCGAAACATCTAAACTACGATCCGGGATCGAACTCCTTTGGTGCCGGCAATGTACAAGGGATTGATAAAGAGACAGCTCCTACTACACGCAGAATAGGATTGAATCTTAAATTAACATTCTAAAAATATAGAAAAATGAAAACTAGAATAAAATTCTTATTTATTATATTCACTCTTCTTTCTGTTACATCATGTACGAAAGACTGGCTGGATGTCAATGATAACCCTAATAGCCCGACTGTTGCTGAACTTTCCAAATTATTGTCTGGTAGTGAAAGATATATGACTTATGCACTCGGGCAGGGTAACTTCCTTGGAAATAATTTATCTTCATATACACACCATCTGGTATCGCGTGAAGTACAAAATTATGGTATGACCACCACTGCGAATAATATCTACAACTCATGGAATTATTTCTATATTTATTCGCTTACCGATTTCGACGCCATTATTAAAAATGCAGAACCGGATGGAAATCTAATTTATGCTGGTATCGCAAAAACTCTAAAAGCATATACTCTTTCGATGATGGTAGACCTTTGGGGAGATATTCCTTATACAGAATTCAATAATCCTGATATAAAAGCACCTAAAGCAGACAAAAGTTCGTCTATTTATAATGCAGCGTTTGACCTACTGGAAGCAGGCGTAGCTGATCTGGGGAATAAAGACGCCGCAAATCTCTTAAAACCCGGAACTGACGATTTTTTCTATGGTGGAGATAAAGATAAATGGATTCGCTTGAACAATACGATTAAACTGAAATTGCTCTTGCAGACGCGCAAAGCAAAATCTGATATTACTGATTGGCAAAAAAGATTATCAGACCTGATTACAGCAAATAACTTTATTAAATCCGGAGAAGATTTCGAGTTCTGGTATACAGCAAAGACCAGTCCGGATGAACGCCACCCTGCTTTTGTTGCGGAATATGCCAACAAGAGTACGACTCATTATATCAGCCCATTTTTCTATGAAATTATGAAAGGCCTGACCTATAACAATACTAAAAACCCATTTGCTGGAATAACAGACCCTAGGGTTCCGTATTATTTCTATAATCAGTTGAAGACAGGTCAAGCTTCACAAAGTAATCACTCTTATCGTGAAGGTAATTTCTTGTCTATCTTTTTCGCAGACAATGGGTCCAATAATGCGGGAGACCAATCGAGCTCAATGAGTAAAGTGGGTATCTATGTTTGTGGAGGAAAATACGATGATGGCAATGGTGGTGCTGTTTCAGCAGATACTGGTAATGGGGTAGCTCCTCTCAAATTTATTACTTTCCATTCGTTTAAGTTTATGATGGCAGAGTTGGCTCTTACCGGTGAAATAAGTGGTGACGCGAAAAACTTGCTTAAAGAAGGGATAGATGCCTCAATAGCACATGTAAATACAGTAGCAGAAGAAGGCAAAGTTACTACAATAGCGACGGCTGACAGAAATACTTTTACAACAGCGGTGCTTGGAAAATACGATGCGGCATCGGAAGCAGGAAAATTAGAGATTATCCTGACTCAAAAGTGGATTGGAAACTTCTTCTCTCCCGAAGATGCCTATACAGACTATCGCAGAACAGGCTATCCGGTATTATTTAATCCTGCTAATACAACAGATCCGGGATTTGGTGTAAACCCTACTGTTACTGCACTTTCACCTGCGAGAGTGCCTATTTCTCCGATTGCATCTTTTCCTAGATCCCTATATTATCCTGCCACTACCGAAATAGACCTTAATCCGAATATGGATCAAAAAACGGACGTGTCAGTGAAATTTATATTCTGGGATAAATAAAACAGACTGATTGACAGATAATTTAAAGTTAAAAGAAATATGAAAAAAATATATTTATATATCCTGACAACCATCACATTAAGTATTGCTTTTGCAAGTTGCGACAAGGATCTTCCCTTTCCAATAGATGAAGTAAAAAGGAGTGTTGTCATTGATGTTAAGAGGGTTCCAGGAACAGATGGTGTTCTTTCTGAAGGAGTGACTACCGGAGACTATCAGATAAAACTGACTATTCCTACTCAGCAAGGCGATTATTCAATGATGGATCACGCCCAGTTATTAGCAGTGCTCAATAATGGTACTACAACAACGGCTCAAGTAGTAGTAGACAATATTACAAGTTTTCCGTCTACGCAAACCATTAATATAGCTGATGTATATAGTAAATTTGGAAAAACAGCCCCTGCACTTGGCGAAACATTGAATTTTACTGTGAATGTTGTATTAAAAAGCGGGGAAGTAATTCCGGGATGGGATCCATATACAAAAGTTTTCAACAACCAAGCATTTTTGGGTTGGCAAATTGAGGGACGAAGCTTATCAAATCGCGTACAATATTCGGTAATGTGTCCTTTCGTTCCGGAAGACTTTATTGGAACTTTCCAATGTACAGAGACCGGCTTGGGTAACGACGTTTATGATGTAGTACTCTCGCACCATGCCGAGGTTCCGTCTACAGTTCCGTCGGATATAGATCCAAGTAAATTATATGGCATCAAAATGGATCCTATATCTCCTAATGTATGGGCACCAGAAGCTATTACATCTATAGTGATATGGATAAATACAGAAGATTTTTCACTGTACATTCCAAACCAGGGAACAGGAGACATGTATGATCCTACACACGAAATTTTTTGGTGCGATGCTAAAGACACCTCTATATCCACTTGTAACAATACAATAAAGTTTTCTGTCAGGCCGTATATGCCAGGCTATGGAGGATGGGGTTATTGCGTATTTTCAATAGCACCATAAATAGAGTAAAGATTGTTGAAAACAATTAAAAGAAATAGGGGACAGGATACACTCCTTATAATGTTGCATCCAATTCATACAAACACTTTTTAATGCAGTGATGCATCAACCCTAAAAGAGACCGGGCCCGGTCTCTTTTTTTCTTTATATACATCTTGATTAAACAGATAAGGGTTCTCAATTAATAGAATAGCATAAGTTAATCCTGATTGATTAAATCAAATTAATTCCTCGCTTGTCAATATAGGATCTACATGCTCCAAACCCAATCCACATTGCTCAGAAGCAGCCCGACAGCCACCACGACAAGTATTCCATTTGTCACATTTACTACAATATTCAGGAATTATCTCATTCCATGAATTGGCATATGGAGAATATAGGATTTCTCGTAAATCTTGTTTGTATATATTTCCAGCCACTACAGAAGAATGATTACACAAGCGAACATTCCCATTAATATCCATTGTTATAGGCTTTTGCAATACATTATCGGAACAATGACCAAACATGATATTAGGATATATCTTTGGATCAATCAGGCAGTCGGGAGAACACACATTGGAAGAAATAACCAAGCCCAATTCCTCGGCTTTAGCATTAGCTATTGTAAATGCTTTTTTCAATTGATTATGATTAGCCGAAACAGATGCCGGATTAGCAACTCCGCATCCTCCGATATTGTACCTGTTCATCATAATCCGTCTTAAACCTAAATCGGATATAAAGTCCAAGGCGCCAGATAAAACTTCTATATTATATTTTGTCAATACTATTACAGGAACCGGATAACCACCTATACCTTGTACCGTCCGAATAGAGTTAATAGATTTCTTCCAACTTCCGTGTACCTGTGTAATATAATCATGTACAGTTTCGTCGGCTGAATGTATTGGAAACTCAAACAGGGTAATTCCCATAGCTATCATATCCTTATAGTCATCTGCCGTGCCTTTGTACCCATTACTGATAACTGTGACCGTTTTACCTTCCATTCGGCAAAAAAGAGCAATTTCTTTGATACGTTGAGCGACAAAAGGTTCTCCCCCTGTAAGAGTAATATTAAGAATGTCCGCTTGCGAAAAAACTTGTTTCAGGGTTTTGATTGCATTATTGTACGAATTGAATGATTGATGTTCCGCACCGGGTATCTTCCATATATTGTAACAATAACGGCAAGCAAGGTTGCATTTATCAGTCAGTTCAAAAGCAATATTATATAGTTGTAACCTTTCCTTATTTTTCATCTCTGAAATTTAGACTAATAGTCATTGTTGTTTTAACCGGCTTGCCATCATAATGGATTCCGGGCTCCCATACTCCGGACAACGATAAGGACCTCAAGGCTTCTTCATCGGCATCTTTTGATAACTTCCCTATCACTTTCTCATCTACCAATCTTCCTTTTCTATCAATGGCAAAACTAAGGATAACTTCTCCATTGACGTTATCTTTCTTCATCTGTTCGCTATATCGGATATTACCCTGTACCCATTTTTGAAAACTTCCGAGGTCACCTACAGGAGAAACTGGCTTTTTAGATATTTCATTATACGATATCTTAGTTATTGGCTTCACTCCGGGTGAATATATATCATCTCTGAATTTTGGAGTACTAACAACTATAACTTCATAACAGAGAATCATCTCTGAATCTTTCATTGTTATTATTGCTTCTCCACCACTCATTGTTGAAACAGACATTTCTCGACTTTCCATACCAACAAAAGAAAACACGAGTTTGTCGGTGGATTTGGCCATAATACTAAAAGCTCCGTCTATATCAGAAACTATTCCATTTATAGTCCCTTTTACAACAATCGATACTCCGGCTATAAAGTCTCCATGCTCATCCTTTACTCTTCCCTTTATTTCTATAAGACTATCGCGCCTATTGTTTTGTTTTTCTAAAGATGCCGTAGTCCTAGTTGTTATTTCCTTATTTTGCGGTACACGAGGAGGTATCGTATCATAACAACTTATCTCTACTTTTCGCTGTGCTTGAGCAGTTGTCCCTGCTATACCAATAATCAATGTACCCAGTAATAATTTATACTTGACAAAGATCGGCGACCCATTTGTCTTGTCTGCAAGAAAAGAGAATAGGCAAAATAATATGTTATATGATTTGAGTTTCATTCGATGTTGCTACTAATATTAACCGTAATTGTTATTCTTGTTTTTGCCGGAGCTCCATAGATCTGCCCGGGTTTCCATCTTTTAGATTTCGATATTACCTTAAGAACTTCCTTATCTGCTTCTTTCGATAGGCTTTTTACAATCTTTTTATTGGTTACCTTTCCTTTTTTATTTATAATAAAGCTGAGTTTTACCTCTCCTTCGATCCCATTCCTGCGCATTTGTTCAGTATATAGAATATTATGTTGTACCCATTTACCAAAATCTTCAAGATTGCCAACTGGAGATATGGGCTTTATTATTACCTGATCATAATCGAATTCACTTTCTTTAGGTCTGGAAGCATATATGTCATCATCATTATTATATGGATTAACTATAATGCCATAACACATGATACCTGTAAGTTCATTTGTAATATCCATCTTTAATGATTTGCTTATTATAGAATCTACGCTTACAGAATTTTTGGCTTTTATTATTGGTCCGTCTACGACTTGGACCGCATAACAAGCAATATTCGAACGGTCTTTAACTATTGATCTACTCCCAACAACGACAGCCTCTTTAACCTTTAAAGTATCTGAAATATTGTTGATTTCAGTCGAATCAATCGCGACTTTATAGCAGGATGCCATCTCCGAGTGAAGAGGTTTGCGAAGAGCTATTGTATCACTTATGGCGTCTCTCTTTTGAGCTTTTGCAGATGTTCCGGCCAATCCGATAATAAGAGTTCCCAATAAAAGCTTATATTTAACAAAAAAACTCGCCCCATTCGTCTTATCAGACAGAAAGGAAAATACATAAAAAATAGATTTGTACAATTTGAGTTTCATGATATATTTTTATCTATAGAGCCATTAGGATATTCTATTCTATAAATGTAGCAGTTTTTATTTATGTTTGTTTTATATTGTACAAATAATATAAATCTTAAAAACTCATCGATTCTAATAAGAATCCTTTCTTTGGGCAGATCCGATATTTTCCGATGCTCGATCATACATTTATGCCTGATACCGATTTAATTTAGATACAACAAATACAATAACAAATACGAGATTTGCACCAAAAGAGTCAAATCCCAATCCAATAAAAAGATACCTAAAAACGAGAGCTATTAAGCCAATCCCCATTGCCCCACAGATGATTAAAAAGATATTATCGGGATCTTTGTAGTTCATATACTAATATTTTTGTAAGCTTTTCCCTTTCGGAATTGCTTTAAGAATATTCTTTCGCACAGATCTGATAGCCGGGCATAACTCCCCTTCCATCATCTCTAGAGTAGTTTTCAATTCCTGGGTTAACTCAGGAATAGTACGACAAAGTTCGTAAGCTATTTTCATACAGAGAGACTGAACACCCGGTAATTCCTTAACAGAAAGCATTCGCTCCAGACAGAAATCCAAAAAATCAACCCTCGGAGGATCAGCCAGAGGCTGTTTGTAAAGCAGATTGAGGACAACTCTCCGTTTACCTCCATGCTCACACATCATCACTTCATCAATAAGTTCATCTTGCTTTTCATACAACCATTTATTAGCTTCCGGAGAAAAATGTGTAAAGATCCAAGCCGCATGATATCCTATTTTTTCATCTTCTCCAATAACTAAATCATATAATTCTTGCTTTCGCTTGTCACTTTGTTGGGTTAAACGAAGTATTTCATGGATATCATCCATACCAATCTGCTCCGATAATTTAGCTTTGAAATTCATTGCTATTCTTATTTCTTAATATAATCCTGGAACTTCTTCCCTTCTAAGGCAAGTAACTCCTTATCTATTTTGAACTTACTATCCCAAAAAGAAATATCAAAATCAATCCCTTTCGCTTTCTTAATCTTTTTCCAATTACCTACACCATGGCCATTATACAGTATAATTGATTGAAATATACCATAGTTATTAAAAGCTTTCGGATGATGCTCTAAGTCTAGAACATTTGTCCTATCCTTGTAGCTGATAAGATACTCATCATATGCAGGTAGGAAGTGAAGTATATTTGTATCCGAAGAAGCGCATTCATTATAGTCTTTGTGAATATACAATTCCGTAGAACCGAAATGATCTTTTATCAATTCATTGTCTATTAGACTAAAAGCGTGTCTGCAATCTTTGATCGTCAATCCCGACCACCAGACAAAATCCTGTAAGCTTGCAGGAGAATGGCTCTGCATATATCTTTGAGCTAGCTTAGCCAGTGCTTCATCCCTGTGTATATCTTTGCTTAGGGGAGCTCTTTCTTCTAGTAGTGCATATGTTTGTTTTTTCTCTTTCAATGAGCCACTACATATAATGCCATCAGCTTCTGCCAACATTGTAAAAAGATATATATGTCTTTCGGTAGCCCCTAATCCTTCCTGCTCGAATATTTTTGTAATCTCGTCCTTGGTCTGATGGTTATTGTCCCTCAGTGTCCTTTCTAACAGTTTATAACATTTTGTAAGTTCCTGTTCGTCAAGCTTCAAATCTTTTACATATTTCCATGCGCCTTTAATTCGCTCTCCTGTCAATTTCAGAAGCCACCTGATATCCTCCGCAGAAACAAAATGCCAGGTTGGCCGCATGATATGGGTTCGAAGAAAATCTCCCCGGTTGAAAGCTTCTTCGATATCTTGTTCTGTACATTGTTTCGATCTGATGGCAATAGCCCATTTTGCCATAGTGAAATCCTGAGCCTGCACAGCTCCCATCCACGATACCACTTCTTTTGGGGTATCAAATAGCTGTTCTGATAGCTGCTGACTCTTTAGGCGTATATTTTTTATCGTAATGTTCATATGTGGGATAAAATTTATTTTATTCGCCAATTCTCTATTTTGTCGTTGACTCTATCAATTATTCTGATTTATCAGATTCACAATAACTTTTACCATAATATCTTTTTCTTCTGTACGGCTTTCCGCAATCATCAGAGTAAGAGCAACGAGCGTATTGTTTTCAATAAGTCTTGTACTGTCACTTTTATATAGAATATCATTTTTCTCTAAAAACCAAAGGAATAGGAATGCTGCAATTCGCTTATTTCCATCGCTGAATGAATGGTTTTTAGTCACTAAGTATAGCAACATAGCTGCTTTTTCTTCTATGCTGGGATATAATTCTTCTCCTCCAAATGTTTGATAAATGGTACTAATTGAACTTTTGAAAGACTGATCTTTCTCATTTCCGAACAAACCTCCACTTCCAAACTTATCTCTCAATACATAAATAGCTTCCATCGCATTGTCATAATTCGCTCTGAAAGGTTCATCGACCGTCGTTTTTTCAATCTCAAGTTTTTGATAATCGTATCTATCTAAGGTGTCTAAAGCATAGGTATAGTCTGTTATTACACGCAATAACCCCGTCGCTTCATCAGCAGATAAAGCTTTAGAAGCAATTACATTAGAAAGAAGCTTGACTGTTTTCTTCAAGTTTTCCAATTGCTCATTCTTGGCATTTTGATTTATAGCATATCCTTTGATAAGATATTCTTTCAGAATATTATTCGCCCAAATACGAAACTGAGTACCTCGCTGTGATTTTACACGATAACCAACTGATATTATTACATCAAGATTGTAATACTCTATTTGTCTAAGAACTTCACGATCGTTCTCATTTTGAACTGTTGCATTTTTTGCAACAGTTGCTTTTTCTTCCAGCTCCTGTTCTCTATAAATATTGCGTATATGTCTTGATATTACAGATTTATCTCGTTCGAACAGTGTTGATATTTGATTTAGTGATAGCCATACAGTCTCATCCTCTAATTGCACATCTAACAGGGTATTACCATCAGGTGTTTGATATATTATAACTTCTCCTTTATTCATTGTATTTTATTTTAAGCTTATTTTATTCGCCGATTCTCGTTTCTTCGAACTAACTAAATCCGCATATATCTGTGTTGTAGAGACATTTTTATAAGTAAGCATCTTACTCACAGTGTAAATATCTGTACCTAAAGCAATTTGCAAGGTAGCAAAAGTATGCCTAAAGCAATGGAATGTGATGTGTTTTGTTATTCCGGCACTCGCAACCCATGCTTTTAATGGTTGCTGAGTCATGCTTCGTTGTAGGCCTTTGAAGACTTTTCCTTTTCCTCGTTTGCCACATAAATCCAAAGCCTCGTCGCTTATTGGCAAGGTTGTTTCTGTTTCAGTCTTTTCTGTTCGTAATCGCATGCAGTAGCCTCCATCCGAAGCTGGCTCTATTTCTTTCCAATCGAGTTTCAATATATCACTGATTCGCAATCCGGTCATGCAGGAGAACAAAGAAGCAGTTTTCAATATCGGGTAATCATCGCATGGGGTGTTGGCTAGCAACTTGACTTCATCCAACGTGAGATATTCTTTCTTTACATCAGTTGTTTCTATTGAATCAAGAAAGTCATTCAAATTCTCTCTAAAAAACTTCTCTTTATAGGCGACCTTCAATAATGCTCTGAAGGTAGAGAAATATCCGGATGCTGAATTCTGCGATATCCGATAGTTCTTGTTTTTCAATTGCCTTGCATCCTGCAAATAATCTCTAAAACGATTGCATAGATCTACAGTTACTTGTCCGAAAGTACATTTGCCTTTGACGAAGTTAGAAAAATGTAGATACACTTTCATCCATTTCTGATCTTTCCTTTCTGCTTTAGTTTTGAAGTAGATAAGAAAATCCGCTTTTGCTTTATTCTTGTCTAAAAAACCGAATTCCTCATTAATGATGGATTGTACCCTTATGCTTCTGATAGCCTCAGCTTTCATCAACATTTCGTTGTTGAATTCTTTTTCGAATTCATTTCTAGGCTTTGCATAAATGTAAATACCCAAATACTCACGCCGTGTCATCTTCATGGAGTGAGGATCACGAATTGCAGGGTAGTAGTCTAAATAGAGGCTTATCCTTCCTCTTGTTACATCTCGTTGTCTGAGATGAACTCTCGTCAGTGTTGCCATATTATTGTGTTATTTGAGGGTTAAACAATTTGTCGAGTTCAGGCTTCGATATCTTAATGTATCGACCATCTTTCATTTTGGGTATATCATGATACTTTATATAATGGTATAGTGCATCACGAGTCAGGTTATATTTTTCCATAGCTTCTTCTACTGAATAATATTCAGGCTCCTTGGGTTTTTCATATCCCTTTGCTACATCGAAATCATGTTTGGAGTATAAAACCATTCGCCCATCCTTCTTCTTGGGTATTTGATTCTCTGAGACAAAGCTGTATATTGCATTGAGAGTCAACCCATACTTTTCCATAATATCCGCAACTGTGTACCATTCTCTAATATCCTGATAATCATTAATGCCTTTCTTTTCAAAATATTTATCAATGTGCTTCTTGCTAAAATAGGATTTTCCCCGAATCAGAGTCTTAGGTATATCATTCTCTCTGGCTACTTTGAATAGCCAGGATTCTTTAATATTGAATTTTTCTTTGATCTCAGCTACTGTATAGAATTCGGTGAGCGGTTTTGCTTCGACACTCGGCCTGGCCTTTGACTCATATTTTTCGACATTATCAAACATCGCATCAATATCTGAACGACGAATAAAAGTTTTGCCATCCATCCGGATTCCTTTTAATTGTCCACGATGTAGATAGCGATAAACAGTGGTCCTCTCAATACTTAATAGAAAAGCTGTTTCTACCACAGACAGAAACTCTTTATCCTGAATTTCTTCGAAGCGTTCACTAATCCGTTCTATCTCCTGCATAATGGCATAGTTGAGACCTACGACCTTTCTCTTCTTCTTATCTTCTTTATAAGCCCTCGAGTTACATTGATGAGAACAATAACGGGTAGTCGTTCTCTGTGCTACGAATCTTTTTCCGCAGTACTCACATTTTTTTATAATCTCTAATTTATTGCTCATAATTCTATCCTTTAACTTCGCTAAAATTTGTTGCCTGATGTTGCACTTTGTATCACAGCGTTGCTATATGTTGCAAATATGCATAATCTGCGTTATCAATCCAAACGAGAGTGCAATTTTTCCGATGATCGGTACAAAAATGACATAAATATTATCAAAACAACCATAATTATTGATTAGCAAAGATAGAATAGAGAAAAAGAAAAGCCATCATAAAATGATGACTTTGTGATGATTGATAATTATTTTCGATCAATATTAATTAGTTATCATTTGCCGATACAAAACTTACTAAAAATATTCCCCAATATTTCATCTGTAGAAATTTGCCCAGTTATCTCACCGAGATAATGCATACATTCACGAATATCCTGAGACAGGAAATCTCCGGACAGATGCAATTCCAACCCTTCTCCAACTCTCTTTATAGCAGCTAATGCATTTTCCAACGCTGTATAGTGGCGCATATTGGTTACTATTACATCCTGTTCTCCTATTTCCGGGATATCAGCCGCTTTCACAAGCAAGTCCTCCAGATCATTTGTCCCTTGTTCATATTTTGCCGAAATAAAGATACGGTCAGGAATCTCCTGCAAAAACAATTGCATCTTATCTATTTTCCTTTCCAGCGATATAGAGTCAACCTTATTGAATACAAGTATCAACTTCTTGCCTTGACACGCAGGAAGTATTTTTTCAGCCAATTCTTCAAGATGCTGATCCGAGCTACTGACATCCGCTATCCAAAGAACAATATTGGCTTGCTCTATCTTTTTGAATGTACGCTCTATCCCGATACTCTCTATCTCGTCAGTCGTATCACGTATCCCGGCTGTATCTATCAGGCGGAATGTAAGGCCTTGTATATTAATCGTATCCTCTATTACATCACGGGTAGTACCATGTATATCCGAAACAATTGCTTTTTCCTCATGCAACAGCAGATTCAATAGAGTTGACTTTCCTGCATTTGTCTCACCTATGATAGCAACAGGAATACCATTCTTCACCGCATTTCCCAATTCGAAAGATTCAGCCAGTTTCCTTATATGAAGTTCAATATCATAAGCCGTTTCTTTCAGCCGCTCCCTGTTAGCAAATTCAACATCTTCTTCCGAGAAGTCAAGCTCCAGTTCGATCAGGGACGCAAAATTGAGGAGTTCAGTACGCAGCTCTATCAATTTATTACTAAATCCCCCACGCATTTGATTCATTGCCAATCTGTGTGTTGCTGCCGATGAAGAAGCAATCAGGTCTGCTACAGACTCAGCTTGGGACAAATCCATCTTACCATTCAGAAAGGCCCGTTGTGTAAATTCTCCGGGCTGAGCCAAAGCCGCACCGTTAGATATCAATAACTGCAAAATATTTTGCTGTATATAAACAGAGCCATGACAAGAGATTTCTACAACATCTTCACCGGTAAACGAATGCGGAGCTTTAAAAACACTAACCAACACTTCATCCAATACTGTATTATCCTTCATTATGTATCCGAAACGGATTGTATTTGCCTTCTGTTCCCCTGACTTTTTATTTCCATATGGCTTGAATACAGACCCGGTCAACTCAATACATCCTTTGCCCGACAAACGAATGATAGCTATACCTCCCACACCGGCCGGAGTGGATACTGCTGTTATAATATTATTTCCTTGCATATTTTGTTCTCCCAATTTATCCCCTCAAAGTTACACTGTTTCTGTTACATAAAAAACTAATCCTCTTCGGAAGAATAAAAAGTAACAAAGGTGACACCATTTACAGTTAACAGTAAACAGTTAGCAGTCAACAGAAATACAGTTCTCAACTTATTACTTATTGCTTAAAACTCATTACTTGTTAAAAAGGTAACAAAAGTAACAGTATTTTTAGCCTTTGTGCCCTTTGTGATTTCCTTCGTGTACTTAGTTGGTTAAATCTCTTTACCACAAGAGGCGCACAAAGAACACTATTTACAGTTAACAGTAAACAGTTAGCAACTTGTATCTTGTATCTCGTTTACTTGTATCTTTTTCCAAAAAGTAACAAAGGTGACACTGGAAGCAATTAATAATTAGCTTGCTGAGTAAAGCATCCCGTCAGTTAACAGCCATCAGTTAACAACTTGTATCTCGTACCTCGTCTACTCGGATCTCTTTACTTTCTACTTCTCCCTTTCTCAATCCGTCCTCGATGTATATCCCGGAGGCAAAAACGGATAAAGATTCACCTTAGCCTTCTCTACCAGGGCGACGGATGGTTGTGCGACAGGCATCTGTTCTATAACTTGCTCTTGCTCATTTTCCACTTTTAGTTCTTCACTTTTCACTTTTACATATGTTTCGCTCCTGTGACCGTTGGTTCGTTCTCCGTCCATACCGCCAATAGATTTAGAAAATCAAAGAAAAGTCCTGATATTCAATAGAATACGGGACTTTTTCTTTTTACCTACCCCGGCAAAAAATCCCATAAAAACGCATTCAAAAAAGGCTAATCCGTGGGACTTTATAATTCTCACAAAATGTCCCACTTTCTGGATTCTTATTCCTTGTATTTCAGATTTTTACATAGTCCGTAAATGAACTCTTAATAGTAATTTTGTAATGAATGAAAGGAGTTTATCATGGGATTAAAGAAAAGTACCTTTAACGTGAACTTTCTACTTAGAAAGCACAAGATGTTGAAAAACGGGGAAGCACCTATTTGTATGCGTATTTCTGTTAATTGCAGGGCGGTTGATATTTCTATCAAAAGGAGTGTAGCGGTTGAACATTGGAATCAGACAAGGGAGTGCTGTACCTCTACCGGTAAGGTCGGCAAAGAACTGAACCGCTATATTGATACGATGCGGGCAAAAGTGCTTCAAATCCACCGGGAGTTGGAAATAGACGGTGTCCGTGTTACGGCTGACGCTATCAGGGATAAATTATATGGGCGGGATGAATCACAAAAAACACTCGTGGAAGTCTATACGGAGCATAATAAACGTTGCCGGGCTTTGATAGGAAAAGACTTTTCCGCTTCAACTGTCGAAAAGTTTGAAACATCGTTGAATACCCTAAAAGCATTTATCAAACACACCACGAAAAAAGAAGATATCCTGCTGAAAGAGGTTTCCCGTGTGTTTATTCAGGATTTTGAGTTTTACCTGAAAGCGGAACGAAACCTGCAACATAACTCGGCATTGAAACACCTGAAAAACCTAAAGAAGATTATCCGCATTGCCCTTGCCAATGAATGGATAAAGAAAGATCCTTTTATGGGAATCCAGTTCAAACATGATAAAGTTGATGTCGATTTTTTAAGTCAGGAAGAATTGGAACGGATAATGAATAAAGAGTTTACTATTAAAAGGTTAGAAGTAGTCCGGGATATATTTTGTTTCTGCTCGCTGACTGGTCTTGCTTTTATAGATGTTAAGCAATTAAGTTCCTCCCATTTGGTCACTGATAATAACGGAACATTGTGGATTCGTAAACCTCGCCAAAAAACAGGGAATATGTGCAATATTCCTGTAATCAGTGCAGCAAAGGTTATTCTTGATAAATACAAAGACCATCCCGAATGTCTAAAACAGAATGTTTTGTTACCTGTTTTAAGTAATCAAAAGATGAATAGTTATTTGAAGGAAATCGCTGATCTGTGCGGAATTACGAAGAAATTGAGCACTCACACAGCCCGTCATACGGCGGCTACCGTTGTTTTTTTAGCCAATAATGTTTCGATAGAAAATGTGGCTAAAATTCTCGGTCATTCCAATACAAAAATGACACAACATTATGCTAAAGTACTGGATAGTTCTATTTTGCGGGATATGCAACAGGTGGAAGCTAAATTTGGATAAAGAATAATTATCTGTTCCAAAACAAGAAAAGCGAGCCTTAAAAACTCGCTTTTCTTGTTTAGTGGTTTATTCTACTCTTCACGCCATGATTTTTCAAAATTATCCTCCAATAATTTCAGTATGTCAGACTGGCGATAGAGAATTTTACCTGATATTTGTATGTAACTGATAACTCCGTTATCCCGCCAATCTTGGAGCGTGCGTGTACTTAGGCTAAGCAATTTACTTACTTCGTTGTTTGTAAGATACTTTTCTCCATTCAGGTGCGGTGTCCTCCGCTTAAAGGCTTCCCTGATAGCATCCTGTATTTCGTCTAATGAACGAAACAATGAGGTTATTACCTCGGATTTCTTATCTAATATTTCCATATAAAAAACGATTTTAGTTCCGCATATAGTCGCCCAATGCAGAGATAGTTAATAAATCCTGTTTCTTATCATAGTTGATAGCTACCCGTTTCAGATTGTAGTTGATAAAGAAACCGCCTTCATCTTCCTGAATTTCATAAGTAGCAGGAGTTGCCTGTTTACTCGTTTCGTTCATGTGGATTACACTTAGCATATAATGTTCTCCATCCCGATAAATGATAACTGTCGGATTTAGGTTTACACTTTCCCAATTTCCGGACAGAACTTTTAAATCAAATGACTGCTCTTTCATTTCTTACCGGATTTTGAGATTTTAGAATCATTGAGTAGTTTCTCAACATCAGATGCTTTATAGTAGCATTTATTGTTGACTTGCGAGAAAGATATTTTACCTGTGTTGCGGTAATATTGTAATGTCCGCTTGGAAATGTTCAGGAGAGTACATACATCCTGATTGTCAAGCCATTTGTTATTTGGCTGATCCGTTCCGCACCATTGTTTGATTTGTTTGGCAAAAGACTCGAACCGTTCTTTTACCAGTCCGAAGGTTTTGCCTTCTATTGCTATTACTTCCATATTTGTTTTCTTTTTAATGTTATTACTTAAATCTGTTCCATTGCAATGAACTACCGGCAAAGAAAAGTAAAATATGAATTGATTTTCAGAAGTTTGATGCAGTGGCTGGAAGTGGAATAGGTTGGCGTAATTCATCATCTAACAACACATGTTTTTTCTCTTTTTTCAATTGATATACGTTTCACTCATGCAGGGAATAGATAAGGCAACACTTTTTAGAAATTTACTCTTTCCGGTACGGAAAGGAAGAAATTTCTAAAAACCGCTTGCGGCTTGGTGTTTCCGTTCTATTGCCGGAATGTACTTTTGTAAATCAAATGAATAAAGAATCACATTACCTCTTGAACCCTCGTTTGGGCTTCTTCTTTTTTCTTTTCACGGGTATTTGTTCATCAAGTGTATTGCTCGGTTCGGGAGATATAATGCCCAATACAGAGGATAAACCTAATTCGGATAGGTTGGCAGATAGTTTACTTTCCAGCTCATCTACATACATGCCTACTTGCACATTTGTATTTTTCCTTTCATCGGAAATCTGTTGCTCCTGCATTTTAAGTTGGTCGGATATATTACCGTTCTTCA
The DNA here is from genome assembly GCF_900079725.1 of uncultured Dysgonomonas sp. Taxonomy (NCBI): domain Bacteria; kingdom Pseudomonadati; phylum Bacteroidota; class Bacteroidia; order Bacteroidales; family Dysgonomonadaceae; genus Dysgonomonas; species uncultured Dysgonomonas sp. The sequence goes on along the minus strand of NZ_LT599032.1, from coordinate 3,365,881 downwards.
TGGTGTTATAATATTCAAAAGATTCTGTTAGTTGCCTATCGTAGTTAAATAACCTATCAAAACCCTGTTCTGCCTGTCGGAACAGGTTAGTACGGTCAAAACCGCCTTTGATTGCTCCTTTCTTGGTATTCTTATGGTTGGTAAGCGGGGATAGTTTCTTTTTGTTGCTCTGGTCTTTTCGGCTGACAATCAAGTGGCAGTGCATATTCAGTTCATTGTTTGACCTGTCCCGATTGAAATGTATCTTGCCATAAAACTTAATATCTTCTGCCGATAGTCCTTTATTGAAATTCTTGGCATATTCAGGAATGACTACTTCCCGGATATATCGTTTCATGGCTTCGGCTTGTTCCTGTTCGGTATTACCCATTGCTTTGAGTTCTTTCTCCGATGGGCTGACGTGGATAGCGTAAAACTTGGCATCCGTTTTCATTAGCTGACCGATATTGCCGTCTATATCTTTTACAACCTGTGATTTGTAGATATTATCGTCTGCCAAATTGAAAAATCCTTCGGTATAGATTCCCTGCTCCATACGTTCTAAATCTTCATGCTCGCAATAGTCGGCTAATCTCCGGCTACTGCCTGCATTGTTGTATGTGCCTTTGGACGGTGGCGGGAAATCTATGTTCATTGGAGTTACTCGTTTATCAGGTCGTTTATTTCTGCTTTCAGGTTCTCTTTCCGCTTGCCATCCATTACTCCGCAGGTAGTCAATTCCGAATAAAGGGAAATCAGTTTCAGGAGTTTATTATTGTTCCGTTCTTGTTTCCTGGAAGATAAATTTATAGCTTGGACAAGGTCGTTTATTTGTTTGGCTTGGTTATTAATCACTTCTGCATGTTGGTTGAATGTTTCGCTTATTTTTTTCAGAACATTATCCTGTAACTCCCGTGAGATATTTATCTCCGAGCTTATTAATTCTTTCTGCTCTTTTATGGCAGTATCGAAGCGGACAGCTATTGAATGGCTTGTGCGTATCATCGGGTTTAGCTGGTCTTCTTCGTATCTTCGGATGAATCGGATTATATCATCCTGTCGTTTGTTAATCTTGGCAAGTTCTGATTTTACGGATTCAGGAGCATCGGCAGGGTTGATATGAGCCTTGTCAATATACCCGAATGCCAATTTTACAACTTCACTCTTTTTCAGCGAATAGCGTTTACATATCTTTTCAACTAACCGACCCGTTTCCTTGTCTATGGAAACGGTAGTATATATTATCTTCTGACCTTTATTTTGCATGATAATTACTTTTTCATGGGAATTCATACCTTTAAATGCCTGATAATTAGCGATAATATTCAAAAGCTAATTATTAGACTAATTACAGCGGTTTAATACAAACCGCTAAAGCCGAAGGCTTTGCCCCGCAGGGCAAGAGGGAAGAACAGGACTTGTCCAGTTCCCTCTTGCTTAATTTAGCGAAACAAACAGAGCCGGTAGGCGAAGTTGTTTCTGTTAAATGCGGAGCTACTTTTGAAGGCGTAAACTTAAAACAAGCCTTTATTCGCTTGCGCTATTCTGCTTAAAGCATAAAGAGCAGAATCATTTATCTTTTTTATCCTTATCATCCTTTGGGTGCTTCTTTTCAAAGTCCTGATAGGTTTGAAAATCCATGTGCGAACGCACAAACTCCCGCACATCAGAAGTCCGATAATAGGTCTTGTGGGCTATCATAAAGAAGGGTAGTTTTTTACTGCTTCGATATCGTTGTAATGTTCGCTTCGATACTTTCAGAAGAAAAGCTAAATCTTGGTTATCCAATAACCTTTCTTCATCATCGAATACTTCTTTTGTATTGATGAGCGATTTAAGGTCTGCCCCTATTTCGTTCAGTTTTTTGGATAGCTTTTCCATCCATTTTTCAAAATCTTCGTTATCTAAATACATAATTGCTCCATTTTTCAGATTAAACATTCTTATTCTCAATCGATTGATGAAGCAAAATTCAGCAGAACGAAGCAATAAAAATAGAGGAGTCCGGTACAGACCCCTCTACTTGAAAAAACAATCAGCTATATATCAACCGCTTACAAAGTCATCTTTTTTCATTTTCTTTTTTATCCCTTTGGGATTTACGCTTTTTATACTCTTTCATCAGAGCGGTTTTCATGGCATCAAGCGTTTTAGTGAGATTGCAAGGTTTCCGCCGGAACAATTCATATTGGCGGTCATAAATATCGTTATAGCTAAATCCAAAAGCCTGTTCAAAGGTATCGGCAAAAGCTATTGTGGTGGGATCTTCTCCGGTGTTATCGGTCATTCCTCCCAACAAACTTAATGAAGTGAGAATCTCGGTCATACCCATAACACCCAGATTTTCAGACTTGGGAATGAGTGATAAGGTGGATTTGAAAGTTTGCGTACTAGTCGGGTGGAACTGTGCGGGATGTTGGATTTGGAGTTTCAGCAACTCAATTTCTGATTCAAGGAAGAGGATGATTTTCTTAAGGAAGACGAATTTCAAGACATTTTTCCCCCTGCCCGTAAAGAGAAGACACTCTTAGAGAATCAAACTCAATACGAGTAAAACTCAATATCCGAAAGATTTTTGTGTAGTCAGATTCGGACTGATTAAGGATTACTGCTTGGTCTATAAAACTTTCATAGGCACTTTGCATTTCTTTGTTTGTCACTGGTGAAGCATCAGACAATAAGCTGAATAACTTCGTGTTTTTTAAATGATCCATAAATGTCAGATTTTATGATTAATAAGTGAATTTTATATTATCATCGTTTGACTATGGATTTTCTTAGTGGCATCCAAATATATAATAAGTTAGATGGTTTGTAAATGGCTATTTATAGCTACCTTTGCACTATGGATCAGCACGATATAACCCCCGAAGAATTATGGTCAAGACAGCAGATAAGCGGTCTTGACGTGGATTACGATCTGTGGAATGAGAAAAGGGAATCCATACGGGAATTTGCCCGGATAAGCGGGAGTTGTATTTTTACGGTCGATGTATTCCAAAGAAGATATGACTTCGCTTCGGAAAGTTTTTCCGCTATTTTCGGATATGAGCCTGAAAAGATAACAGTGATACAAGAGCATGGCGATTTTCTGGAAGAAAGGATTCATCCCGATGACCGGAAAGAACTGACCGAATACCAAATAGAACACGGGCAGTTTATTTATTCGCTTCCTCCAGAACAAAGGAACGATTACAAGCAGATTTTCCAGCTACGGATGCTCAATACAAAAAAGCAGTATATAAATGTAATAAGCCGCCATCAGGTTATCCAAACCGATAAAAATGGCAAGGCTTGGATTGTTATGGGAATTATGGAAATATCCCCAAATCAGTTGCCCACAAACCACGTCAAGCGTACTGTTGTCAATATCAAAACAAACGAAACGCTCACATCTTTACCTATTCCGGTAGAAAAGCAATTGACGAAACGTGAAAAGGAAATCCTATTGCTGATTCGACAGGGGCATTTGAGCAAGGAAATTGCCGATAAGTTGAATCTAAGCATCTACACTGTCAATAACCACCGGAAAAACATATTGGCAAAACTTCATGTTGATAACGCTATGGAAGCGGTAAATTTAATCGGTGGTTTCGGGGCACTATAGCTATTCACGGCATCCAGTCCAAACTGTCGGTCAGCGGGTTTGTCTTGCGCCACCGTTCCAATTCCTCGTAATTTCCGACACCTCCGGTAAATACGGCATGGTATATCTCTATTCCCGGAACTTGAACCCCGTTCGGCATATCGTATTTTATTTGCAGGATCGTATTTCTGATTTCAGGCGTAAGTCGCGAAATAATCGCATCGGTTACTTTCTCCACTACTCCGTCGTACCTCGATCCCTTACGAATATGGATCATATCGAACTTCCAGTTATTCGCATCGGTATCTTCATATATAGCGTGCCATTCGATACACTCTTCCTCCGTGTTGATCCCGTTTTTGTAATGGATTTCTTTCACGCCAGGATTTTCAGCCAATTTTTGTATTACAGAAAAACTTTCTGCAATGTCAAGTTTATCGGTATAGACATGCATATCAATATCCCTGCTTTTCATCATCAAACCCGATTTGAGCGAGCCTACAATATGAACTTCCGCACCGATACGTTCCCATGCCGGGATAATTCCGGTGGCTTCCAGTATTTCCCAAGCGGTTTGCCGGTTCTGTTCTGCAACTGTAAGAATATCCATCTTCCTTGTAAAGGTGCAAAGATACAAATTCAGGGCGATATATAGCTATAAATAGCTATTTAGCAAATCAAAGCAATCCGGTAATTTTGCCAACCCTTTTGTGTCTTTTTTAACGTAACAATCACAGATTTATGGTATTCAATAAAACAGAAAAACAAGAAAGAGCGTATTTGCAGCAGGTTATCAGTATCCTGAAAAACACGATTAATCATGCGGATGTATCGGTCAAAGACCATGTGGATACACTGGCAGAGTATAAGGACTACTTATGGTCGAATAAGGATATCGACCCGCACGAAATCCGTTCTATGCGGGAAAGCATTCTGAATCATTTCGCATTGGGCGAAAGCGTAATCGACAAACGTAAGCGGTTGGGTAAGATACTGGATATACCTTACTTCGGACGGATCGATTTTAAAGAGGGTATGCCAAGCAGTAAGGTAATGCCTGTCTATATCGGCATCCATACCTTCTATGACCCAGAAAGCAAAACGAATCTGATCTATGACTGGCGGGCTCCGATTTCCAGTATGTTCTACGACCATGAATTGGGAGAAGCCGATTATATATCCCCGGCAGGCGAGATAAAAGGCGATATATCCCTGAAACGGCAATACCGCATCCGCAACGGCAGAATGGAGTATATGATCGAAAGTTCGCTGACCGTTCACGATGATATCCTGCAAAAGGAGCTGAGTTCCAATGCGGACGATAAGATGAGGAACATCGTGGCGACCATCCAGAGGGAGCAGAACCGGATTATCCGAAATGAAGATGCCCACGCACTCATTATACAGGGAGTTGCCGGATCGGGTAAAACCTCTATCGCCCTACACCGCATCGCTTACCTGTTGTACGCTTTCAATGGCAGTATTTCATCGAAAGACATACTAATTATATCGCCCAACAAGGTTTTTGCCGACTATATTTCCAATGTACTTCCCGAACTTGGCGAAGAAACCGTACCCGAAACGAGTATGGACCAGATACTTTCCGGCATATTGGACAACAAATATAAGAACCAGACCTTTTTTGAGCAAGTCAACGAACTATTAACCAAACCCGCTCCGGGCTTTATCGACCGGATACAATACAAAGCTTCCTTTGATTTTATATCCCAACTCGACCGATTTATCCTACATGTGGAGAATAACTATTTTAAAGCTGTGGATGTAAAACTTACTAAATACGTTACTATTCCGGCAGAGTTTATAGACGAACAGTTCAGGCGTTTCAACCGTTACCCGATGCGTCAACGATTTGAAACCATGACCGACTATATTTTGGAAATGGCACAAATCCAATACCGGGTTACGGTTACCACCGCCGAACGTAACCTATTGAAAAAAGAGATTAAAAAGATGTTTGCCGGGAATAACGACATACAGCTCTACAAAGATTTTTTCGCATGGATCGGGAAACCGGCACTGTTTAAGATGCGGAAAAACCGCACACTTGAATATGCAGATTTAGCTCCGTTGGCATACCTGCACATGGCACTGGAGGGGAGCAATACCCAAAACCGTGTGAAACATCTTTTGATAGATGAAATGCAGGATTATTCCCTGATACAGTATAAAGTGATACAGAAACTTTACCCCTGCCGGAAAACGGTTCTCGGCGATGCCAGCCAGTCGGTTAATCCTTACGGCTCATCGACCGCAGATATGATTCAAAAGGCATTTGTAACAGGGGAAGTAATGAAGCTATGTAAAAGTTACCGTTCGACTTATGAAATAACGGAGTTCGCACAAAGCATCCGGGCAAATGACGAACTGGAACCAGTCGCACGGCATGGAGAAAAACCGCAGATATTAAAATTCAAAAATCAGGATGATGAAATTTCCGGCATTGCCAATTTACTTTCCGTTTTCAAAAAGTCCAACAACAAATCGTTGGGTATAGTCTGTAAAACCGAATTACAGGCGCAGGAGTTAACAGAAAGATTGAAATCCTATACGGATGAGGTCTATTTTCTTTCCAGTCAAAGTTCCGCTTTCGTAAACGGTATTATCATAACTTCGGCGCACATGGCGAAAGGATTGGAGTTTGACGAAGTGATCGTGCCACAAGCCGATACCAAAAACTACCATTCGGAGATTGACCGGAGTATGCTTTATGTGGCCGTAACGAGGGCAATGCACAAACTGACACTGACTTATACCGGAAGATTAACATCATTAATTAATATATAAATTAGAGAAAGATTCTTTCTCTTCAATCCTAAATAAATAAACAAGGAATATTTATTTTGATTTATTCTTTTCTATCATAAAATCTGAAACTTTTTTAAACCTTGAACTCATATTGTTCTTATATCCAAGCTTCCATGCCTGTCTCATCATGAATTTATTGAAAGGCAGAAGTTTATTTTGCTCCGACTGATTACACTCTGCTATGTAGTCATTTATAAGGCTGTCTAATTGAAATCTACCATCATGAAAATAATCTTCTAGTTTTATCATCATTTCAAGAGGTATCATAACACATTGCTTGACCGAATAATGTTCAGAAATAAATCTCATTTGTTTTAATTCCTCAAACCTATTATTGAGCATATATCTAATACCTTCAATATCAAAGCAACAATCTTGATAAACAATAATAGGATAAATATTAAACTTATCGGTTATTTCAACTCTGTCTGCCTTTTGAATTATTACATCTAACTTTTTTTCAATCACATTTAGCAACTGTGTTATTCCTTTTGCTTGTGGCTTTTTCTTTTGTTTTCCAGTACTTTTTTCTACGGTTGAGGTTCCAAATATCTGCAATATCTCATTTTTAATCTGTTCCAAGCTTTCACAGTGCTTTATTTCTGCATTTAACATAACGTCTTTAAATTCAAAGAGGAATATGTTTTTGCCTTTTCTAATATAAAAATCAGGTTCTCCATCGCATAAGAATGTTTTTAATTCTTGTCCAGAGATTAATTTTTTACATGTTTTTGAAAAACATCCATTCATTACTTCATAAAATAGATAATTTTCCGTAAATAAATTTCCCACTAACGATTTTAATTCAGGATAACTATTTATTTTGGTGGTTGCCTTGTGATTTTTTAGTGTAGATGCAAAATCAAATAAGAAACTTTGAAACATTTTATCTACAAAGAATCCCGGAGATATAATGCTATATGTATTATCGCCATGATAATAAATTGGCTTACTCCTAAGATGGGTAAAATCAGTACTCCTTTTAAAAATTTTCACATCAACACACATTGAATTTAAGTACTTTCTCCCATAATATAGACTCGGTTCAATTTTTATTTTATTAGTACATCCTTCTTCATTTGTATACATTGAACAGTAAGTATCAAAAATAAAATACAGATAATTATCCCATTTTGCAATTTGATTTTCTTGAAGAAATAGATTTAAGTAATTATTAAAAATTTTATTCTCTTCACAAAAAACCATGAAATAATAAAATTTTATAAATTCAACTCTGTAGTCTTTAGGATAATATATATCATTATATCTCAATTGCTCAGGTAAGTGAAAAGCCATTTGAGAGTCAATATCCTTAATTTCAAGTAATTCTTTAGTTGTGTGCCTTAATTTTTCATCACAGCATAATAGATACGCAATAAACATATTAGAGAAATCATCCTTAGATTCAAATACATCCACATTACTTTCATTATGATTTTCTAGTAAATATTCTATTAGAGTAAGCAATACCACTTTATCTATAAACACGTAATTATCTAATTCACTTGATATTGGCTGCAAGTAATTAGTGATAGTATGTTGAAGCTTTCTGTTCATTTGAAACAAAAGAGGAATGAAGAAATCATGTTCCCTTTGATCAATAGTCATCATACTTTTCTTTGTAAACATATATGATGCCCATGCAATAGCACTTCTAGAAGGAATAGTTTTAAGAATATCCTCTAATTTATCACATCCATCAGGAAATATACAGGAGTATGATATTTGTCTTTTGATTACTAATTTTTCCATTATTTTTTCTGAATCACAAAGATACGGAGAAATGATCGTTGAAAGTGAATTATTTACTGTTTTATGTACTTGAACTTCCATATTTTGATTATCTTTGTACTTGTAGTTCATTCGGTTATGTAGAAAAGAGAAATATAGAGATATTGTCTCTTGGGATGTAGCATGGGACTGAATATTTGATTAATCTAAGATATTAGATATGTGGCAATTAGATGATTCGTTCATCTTCCTTCCAGCTTCCTGTCCACAGCAGCTACTACCTCCGGATTGAGCGAGCCGCCCGAACGGAAGCCGTTCTCCTGCAAGATCATCAGCTCACGTTTGGTTTCCTCATCCTGTACTTCGATAATCAGCGGACGGCGTTCCGATGCCAGTAAGCGGTCTTTGTCTTTTTTCCTTTCTTCGCGGTCGAGTACATACTTTATCGCACGGATACTCGGCGGACAGAATTTCTTTTCCACTACCCTGCATTTCTCTACATCTTCCACCGGATTATTCTTATCGGGGATATAGGTAATCTTCTCCTTTTTCTGTACATAGCCTTCCAGCAATTGTTTTAGCCCTATCCGAGCCGAGGCTACCATCACATCTTCGCGGTGGTCGATGGCTTCTTCTACCGCTTCTTTAAAATCAGGTTTGATCTTTTTCCATTCGTAAAATGTCTTACGGCTGATTTTAAATGATTTGCAGATTTCTGATATGCTACACAAGTCTTGTTCTATCATCCGGATAATCTCCGAGGCAATTTTTTCTTTATACTTCATAAGATACTTAAATATTAATGGTTAATAATTAGTTTCTTATATAGATAAAGTTTTTTGATAAATTTGGAGTTCGCACAGAGCTTTCGTCCTTCGTCCTTTCGGATTTGCAATCCGAAAGCTTGTACTGTCAGGATTTATAATCCGTTAAAGAGCTTATGATAATAAAAAGCGGAATTATAAGTAGACAAGAGACAATTGGTCAAATCCAGAGTTACTCACTCTATCCATGTCAGTTTGGAAGATATAATATTCCATTCCCCCTCTTCTTTCTTTAATAATGCCTCTCCTCCCTCATAAACTATTCTAAAGAAAACTCTAGCATATTTCATCTCTTTATCAAATACTATAATATTCACCTCAGGGTATGTCAACAGTTGCCAATAAGCACCCCAATGCCCTCTCCATACTTTTATATTTTGTTCCAGAAAAGTCTGCCTTTTACCAATCTCTTTATCTGAAAGATAGTACGCATACGTAAGCCTATCTTTATTCTTTATGATATGAGTACCTAAAAAGTGAGTTAATCCTATATTATATAAAGAATTAAGATACACCACTTTTTTATCACTAAAAAAAAGAACAGGTCTAAAATCAGTGATGGTATCAGTATGAACATTTTCATTTTCAATCAGTTCCTCCGTCACCCATTCTTCTGCAAAAGCAGGAATACTTTGTAACTTCAGACTATCCAGTCCCTGTTGTCCGTATTCCTCCTGAAGCTTTTTGTAAACCGCCACTTTCTCTTCTTCTGTAAAAAACACTCTGTTTTGTATTCTGTATTGAATACTATTCTGTACAATTAGATATTTTACAGACTGATATATCGTATCCCCCCATTCGGAGCGTCCGATTGTTTGCAAATTTACAGGATTATAAAAAGCGCCGAATACCTTGTATACTTCTTTTTCCCTATCAGTTAAATTTTCAAATTCCGCGTCTGAAATAGAAGGGGTTTCTTTTTGCCAATCATTAAAGAACTCATTTAGTTTTTCCTTCGATTTCTTTTTATATGCCTCCTCTAATAAATTAAACTGAGAGTATGATTGGCTAAAAAGCAGGCATAATAAGAACAAAACAATGGCTTTCTTCATAATATAGACTATTAGTGATATATAAAAGTACGAATCAGTTTTATTAAAAAAAAGCTCTTTCTGATCCTTGGATAATTCTAATTCAATTTCAGAAATAAATAAGATCAGAATCCGGTATATCCGTATACCCTTCTTTATTTATAATTATCTGCCATATTTTATCGTACAGCCTTTTATATTGCTGTGCTTTTCCTTTATCATTTATAGGATTTTCCAGATCTATAAGATCTAAAATAACTTTATTGCAACTATCGTTTTCACAGATTTCCAGCGAAGTATCAAAGCTTGGAAGAACTACTGCAATAGCATCTGTAGAATTCCAATCTATCTCAAACTTTTGGGGAAAACTTTGAAAATGAATTTCCTGATACAAGTTATAGATTATTCTTCTTTCAGCATCATTAAGGGATATTTCATAAGATTTGGCGCCATTTGAATAACGTCTCTTAAATAAGGCTGTCTTTGAATTATAACTATCATTTGCACCATTACTAATTTCAAAATAAAAGCCAGACGGAACGTCAAATCTATTCTGTGTATTTGAGCAACATAATAAGGCTAAAATCAGCAATAAAAATAAATATCTTTTCATTATTATTTTAAATTATAAGGTTATATAAATTAGAGGGAAAACTATGCATTTTTCCATATTTATCAAGCACAATTTCTTTATCGCTCAACTCAATTCTGAAGAATTTATTGACCTGTATATACTATGATTCAAAAAATGGAATGTATATTTGCACCGGTTATGAACAAAGCATTACTCAGCATCGGTACAAACGAAGACCGGGAATCGAATTTAAGCCTGTGCCATCAGTTTCTGAATAATATATTTACAGATATATCTTATTCCGATACCTCTGTCACCATGCCATACGGTACAACTTACAATAACGATTTCCTGAACCAGCTTGCCGTTATCTACACAGATAGGGACAAGGACGAAGTTATCCGCTTATTGAAATCTATAGAAAAGGATATGGGGAGAAACGAAGCTGATAAAAAAAACGGAATCGTGAAAATAGACATCGACCTTGTAATATGGAACAATAATGTGTTGAAACCGGAAGATTTCACCCGAAGCTATATTGCAGACCTGCTTGCCAGTTTGGATAAATGATTATCCCCACAACCTGTTTTGTATCTCTTCCAGCAATTTTTCACTGCCGTCATTAAACTTCCGTGCAAAATAAGGAAATCGCTGCCCGTATTCATCATTGAACTCGATATGGCTTCCCAGAAAGTCAACATGACGCTCTTCTATTGTGGCCGGAGGAACAGCAACCTCCCAATCTGTATAAGTAAGGCTTGCGGCTGTATTTTGCCGAAACGGAGAATTCCCGATAATTGTCTGAAAAAAAGCCTCGTCAGGAACTAATGTATGACGGAAGAAGTCTGTATATCGCTTATCCTCCCTTACTGTCGTCAAAATATAGTGTACACACTCGCGGGTAAGGGCAAACCATTGTGTACCGGCATACACCCTGAAAGGTGCTTTTCTTTTTATTTTCAGCTTTTTAAGCAATACTTCGGCAAGAAATTTAGGATTATAATGCTTCAGGTTACGACGATCGTAATCGAAGAAATAATATTCATAGCGCTCCATCGGCTTGAACGGCACAGGGACAGGAGCAATATCAATATACTCTTTTCCCTTTTCCAACTGTTGATAAAGGAACTCCTTAGACCGGATAGGATAATCTACTCCACTAATCAATACATAATAATCTGCATCGGGAGAACATTCTACACCTCGCTTCATCAGAGCCAGAGTAGCTTCTACCATACTAAATCCGCCCCAATTGATATCAGTGCGTTCCGGGATTACCTCCACATTCTTATGTTGAGGAAAATACTCAGACACTACCTTTTTATCCAAATGAATAAAAAAAGTACAATCCGCGCCATTCAGAACATCTATCAAACGGTCTAAATGCCTGAAATTATTATGAGCTAATATTAGGTAGCAAATCTTCATATTCTGCGATAGGATTCTCACAAAAGTAAATAAAAAAAGGTTACTTCAACCGAAATAACCTTTTCTTCTATATGTTTTGACGTCTAACTTACCTCTTTCTCTTGGTACTATTAGACTTATTCTTCTCGTTCAATTGTTGTTGCTGAAGTTTCTGAGCCTCTGCCAAACGAGCCATGAAACCCGATTTCTTTTTCGGTTTTGCTTTATTGGCTTCCAACTTAGCCAGCACCTTGTCTTCATCTATTATATATCTGAAGGCAATAGTCAATAATATTGTAACCAATAACGAAAGGAAATAATAATATGTAAGACCCGATGGGTAATCATTCAGCATGAAAAGGAAGATCAACGGCATCAGATACATCATCCACTTCATCCCCGGCATTTGTTGCTGCCCGGTATTGGTCATTTCCATATTGAATTTCGTGTAAATGATATTGGTCACTGTCATCAGAATACAGAACAAACTGATATGCGTACCTATCAATGGAATATGTGTTTTCCATTCCACGATGGCATCATATGTGGAAAGATCGGTAGCCCAAAGGAAGCTTTGTCCGCGAAGCTCTATCGCATTCGGGAAGAATGAGAAGAGTGCAATCAGTATAGGCATCTGTAAAAGCAACGGAATACATCCGCTCATCGGGTTTACCCCGGCTCGATTATAAAGTGCCATTGTAGCCTGCTGTTTTTCCATCGCCTGCTCCTGCTTCGGATATTTGGCTCCGATTTCCTCTACCTGAGGGCGCAGCACACGCATCTTAGCCGACGACATGAACGACTTGAATGTAAGAGGAGCTATTACCAGTTTCACAATTATAGTCAATAGCAGAATAACAATACCCATCGACATTCCCGTACCCCTCAACAAGTTGAAGATCGGAATCACAAAATATTGATTCACCCAGCGGAACAGTGTCCAGCCCAGTGGCACAAGCTTATCCAGATCTAGCTGTTTGTTCACATCGTCTATGTGGCTGTCATACCCTTTCAACAAAGAGAATGACATAGGCCCCAGATAATATGTGAATCCGGCGCTTATGGTTCCGGCATTCATGTCTACTGTTGCCGGAGCATATATTGTAGCTTCAACGGTCTTCAGGTATTCACTGTTTTCATCAGTTACTAAAACTTTAGAATCGAGAAGGGCAGTTTCGATCTTCTCGTCCGCAATCAGTATAGGAGCAAAGAACTGATTCTTGAAAGCAACCCATTTAGCAGGCTCTTTCACCTCCAGTTGCTCACTTTTATCGCTGCTTAGTTCTTTCACATCACCCCCTATATATTTATAATAGATGTGCGAATAACGTTGTTCATTTTTTACGCTTTTCTCTTGTCTGCGCATCTTCTGTGCCCAGTACAACTCTATCACATCCGATTTGTTTCTGTCCAGCATCGGTTGCAAACCAACCAGATTGACATCATATTTCATCATATAATCGTCTTCTGCCAGTTTATAGATAAAATCGACATGTTGGGTTGGCGAATATGAGAAACGCATGATAAGAGAATTATCTCCCTCTGTCTTGATCGGCGTAAATATCAGATTATTGGTGTGAAGTACCTTGTTTTGCTTATTGGTTAGCTGAAGCGAGAACTCGGCATCATTATTGAACAGATACAGAGAATCTCCATCATACCGGGAATATTCTTTCAACTGCGCACTTACCATCTTCCCTCCTTTAGTAGAGAAAACAACTTTCAACTTACTGTTTTCCAACGTTATCAGCTGTTCTGCCTGCTGCGCACACAATGAATCCATTGCTGCAAGGACAGAATCAGCTTCCTGAACAGGAGCCGCAAAGAAATCATCCACCGGATTTTCATTCTTTACTTCCGATGCTGTATCTTTCAGGTTGCTTAGTTCTTTTTCCCGCTCTTTGGTCTGCGCATATTCTATCGAGTCTCTCCGATATTGTTCTTTCTGCTTAGCAAGTTCTTCCGCCGAAGGTCTGCTCAGCAACGTAAATCCAATGATTACGGCAGCGATGAGTACAAACCCGATAATCGTATTCTTATCCATTTATAGTTTTTATAAATTTAATATTTGCGATTTTTCCTTTCAATTTCTATTGGGCGTTTTGCATGACCCGGCATAATCAAAATAAATTTTGCTTCTGCTTCCGCTATTTAAAACGTTCAATCTTATTTTTTCTTATTGTCAATTACTGCTTTTATAAAACTGATGAACAAAGGATTAGGCGATACTACCGTACTATTGTATTCAGGATGGAATTGTACACCCAGATACCATTTCTTTCCGGGTATTTCCACAACCTCTACCAATCCCATGTCCGGATTTGTTCCGGTACACTTCATTCCGTTCTTTTCGAAATCTTCCTTATAATCACCGTTGAATTCGAAACGATGGCGATGGCGTTCTTCTACCAGCTTTTTACCATATGCTTTATACACCTGCGAACCTTTTTCCAATTCACATTTATAGGCTCCCAGACGCATTGTCCCACCCATATTTGTGATATTCTTTTGTTCTTCCATCAGGTCAATAACCTTGAATGGTGTATGAGGATTCATCTCCGTTGAGTTAGCATCCTCCAGTCCCAGCACATTGCGGGCAAATTCGATAACCATACATTGCATACCCAGACAGATACCGAATGTAGGTACATCGTGTTCACGGGCATATTTCAACGCCTGTATTTTCCCGTCCACTCCGCGCTGCCCAAATCCCGGAGCAACAACTATGCCATCCATGGAACCAAGCATCTTTTCCACATTGTCTGCGGTCAATTTGTCAGAGAGTATAAAATGTAAATCGAGCTTGCGATCATTGTATATCGCTGCCTGCAACAACGATTCATTGATAGATTTGTACGCATCCGGCAATTCGACATATTTACCGACCAGTGCAATACGAACCGTCTCTTTGGCATGTTTTTTCTTATCAAGGAAATCGCGCCAAGGCTGCATTACCGGTTTATCCCCGATAGGCATACCCAGTTTACGCAACACGATTTCGTCCATGTTCTGCGCCTGCATATTTAATGGCACTTCATATATTGTAGGCACATCCACCGATTGCACAACGGCATCTACCTCCACATTACAGAACAATGCCACCTTTTTCAGAATGTCTTTATTCAACGGGTGTTCGGTACGGAGAACCAACATATCGGGCTGTACCCCTTCCGACTGCAATTGTTTCACAGAATGCTGTGTAGGCTTAGTCTTCACCTCTTTTGCCGCAGCGATATACGGCACATAGGTAAGATGCACGCATAGGCAGTTTTTGCCTAGCTCCCAACGCAACTGACGCACACTTTCGATGAAAGGCAATGACTCTATGTCACCAACAGTACCTCCGATTTCGGTAATTACAAAATCGTAGTCATATTTTGTACCCAGCATTTTAATGTTGCGCTTTATCTCATCTGTGATGTGGGGCACGATCTGCACCGTTTTTCCGAGATAATCACCTTTACGTTCTTTGTTTATCACATTCTGATAAATCCGCCCTGTAGTGATATTGTTGTCCTTATGTGTAGGCTGATTAAGGAAACGCTCGTAGTGACCGAGGTCCAAGTCTGCTTCGTGGCCATCGACAGTCACATAGCATTCTCCATGTTCATATGGATTCAGAGTTCCGGGATCGATGTTGATGTATGGGTCCAGTTTCTGGATTGTCACTTTATAACCCCTTGCCTGTAGTAGTTTACCTAACGAGGAGGCTATAATACCTTTACCTAAGGAAGATATAACTCCTCCTGTTACAAATATATACTTCGTATTAGCCACGACTTTTCGTTTTATATTTTTTAGACTCTAAAAAGAAAGCACAAAAGTACAAAAAATATTTAGATACATTGTTTTATTTTCGTTTAACAGTAACCATTAAGATTCCTATTCACATAAATTAAATATCTTGATCGGGATATTTTTATTACTTTCGTAGCAGTAAAAAATCATGATAGATCAAGGTACAATAGACCGTATAATGGACGCTGCTCAAATCGTTGATGTAGTGTCGCAGTTTGTCACCCTCAAACGAAGGGGGATAAACTTTGTGGGCTTGTGCCCTTTCCATACAGATAAAACACCATCGTTTTACGTTTCTCCCGCCAAGAATATTTGCAAATGCTTTGCCTGTGGCGAAGGAGGTACGGCTGTTCACTTCATAATGAAGCATGAGCAGCTCTCATATTACGAAGCATTAAAATATCTGGCTAAAAAATATAACATAGAGATACAAGAGCGCGAATTCACCGACGAGCAGAAACAAGCCTATAATGAGCGTGAAAGCCTCTTTATCCTCAACGATTATGCACGGGACTATTTCGTCAACACTCTCCACAATCATATAGAAGGAAAGT
This sequence comes from uncultured Dysgonomonas sp., assembly GCF_900079725.1. Lineage (NCBI taxonomy): Bacteria > Pseudomonadati > Bacteroidota > Bacteroidia > Bacteroidales > Dysgonomonadaceae > Dysgonomonas > uncultured Dysgonomonas sp. The sequence continues at coordinate 3,349,571 of NZ_LT599032.1, read as the reverse complement.
CTATCGGACTGAGCTACTTCAGAGAGCGCGGTTTCAGAGAAGATATTATAGAAAAGTTTCAGTTAGGCTATAGTCTCGAACAGAGAGATGCTTTTTCTCAAGAAGCATTAAAAAACGGATATAAAGAAGATTACCTCGTAAAAACAGGACTAGCTATAAAAAGCGAGCACAACAACCAACTGATCGATCGTTTTCGTGGCCGTGTCATGTTCCCTGTACACACGCTATCGGGCAAAGTAATTGCATTTGGCGGACGTATACTTAAAAAAGCTGAGAATACAGGTAAATATGTCAATTCACCCGAAAGTGAGATATACCATAAAGGGAATGAACTATACGGTATTTTCTTCGCTAAGCAGGCCATAACCAAGGCCGACTGCTGTTATCTGGTGGAAGGCTATACCGATGTTATTTCCATGCATCAGGCAGGAATAGAAAACGTTGTCGCATCTTCGGGGACAGCATTGACAAACGGGCAAATACGGCTGATTCACCGCTTTACGGACAATGTTACGGTTATTTATGATGGTGACGCCGCAGGGATAAAAGCGGCATTACGGGGAATAGACCTGCTCCTCGAAGATGGCATGAATATCAAAGTGATATTATTGCCCGACGGAGAAGATCCCGACTCCTTTGCCAAGAAACAAAATGCGGAATCGCTAACCAACTATATCAAGGCCAACGAGGTCGATTTCATGCGTTTCAAAACAAAACTATTACTGGAAGAAGCCGGAAATGACCCTATCAAGCGAGCCGCCCTTATTTCCGATATAGTAAATAGTATTTCCATTATACCCGACAATATTATACGCACAGTCTACATCAAAGATTGCAGTATTCTGCTGGATGTAGATGAACGCATTCTGGTACAGGAAGTGACCAAAAAGCGACTGGCCTATCTGGAAAAAACAGCCCCACAAAAGATGGAAGAGGAAATGCGGGCTGCCCATAATGACTTGTCGCAACCCTTAATCCACAACAAAACGGTAGTAAAGAAAACACCGATAGACAAATTCGAACTGGCTATCCTTTATTACATAGTCCGCTTCGGTATGGAGATAATGCTAGAGGGAGGGGAAGAAAATCCCGTTACGGGCGACATGCCTACAACAGTAATAGACTGGGTAAAATTTGATCTCCAGCGCGATGGCTTTTGGTTTACCAATCCCCTCTATACACTGATGCTGGAAGAAGCGATAGAACGTTCGGTAGATGAAACGTTCATTCCAGCCCGCTACTTTCTGGCACACACCGATGCGCAGGTTAGCAAGATAGCCGCGGAACTGGTTAGCGACAGGTATCAGTTAAGCAAACTGCATATCAAACAATTCGGAGAAAATGCAAAAAAGGAGGACACTCCCCTTGCCGAAGAGAAGCATTTGGGGAAAGATGTCCCTCGCATAGTCACAGAGTTGAAAAATGCATATATAACCAAGAAAATAAAGGAAATAAAAGATGAAATGGCTGTAAAACAAAAAGAAGGAAACTGGGACACCGCCATAGAACTGATGCAGCAGATAAAAGAACTGGAAGAAGTAAAAAAAGCACTGGCAAAGGCTCTGGGAGAACGGATCATCCTGAGGTGGTAATTGACCGGATAATAACACAAGCACTATATTGTTACTATATAAATAAAAAACGTAAAAGAATTCCTATGAAAACATCCTTGAGGCTACTGATTATTTCAATTATAATACTGATAAGCGGCAATGCAAATGCACAATTCTTTGTTGAAAAACAAAAGTATGTCACCTTTCAGATAAGAGGTGGAATGAACCTCTCCAATGTTTCGGCATGGAAAAACGAATATGGATTCAAGAGTGGTAAAGTCAGGTTCGGATATAACTTCGGAGGTATTGCCGACATCACTTTAGGTAATGATGTCTATCTACAAACAGGACTTAGCTTCACCACCAAAGGAGCCAAAGTAAACAGGCTATCTACAACGGCAGGAAATATGGAAGCAAAAATGGAGGCGATGTATATCCAGCTACCCATCTATTTCACATATAAGTTCAACTTCCCCAACAATACCCACTTTGGCTTTGCCATGGGGCCATACGTGGCTTATGGAATAGCAGGAAAGACAACATTGACCACGCTCGACGGCACCCCCGAAAGCAATAAAGGCAATACATTTGCTGGTGACGGACTATGGAACAGACCCGATGTAGGACTAGGAATAGAATTACAGGCCGAATTATCGAGATTCGTTTTCATTATCGGCTCCGATACGGGTTTTACCAGAATATGGAAAAGAGAAATGCTAAATGACAATCTTAAAGTGAGAAACAATAGTGTCTATCTCTCTTTGGGTGTAAAGATATAGTCGAATTATAAGTAAACGAGAGAAACACAAATAATTATTAATTATTTAAGCGAATCGGTAGTTGAACTTTAACATTCAATTGTTTTATACTACGCGCAATCAGAGATTGCTTGTGTTCCTTTTGCCCAAAGCCGCAAAAGGAACCAAAAACGCTTTAGCGCCCCGCTTCAAAGGCCGACCCGTAACGGACTAAAAGACGAAACGGAAAAACTCGCTAGAAAGATTCTATAATCCTGATTAGCAGATAAGCTCAAACACGTTTCCGTTTTTTCGTCTTTTCATCCTACGGGCACCCCGTCCGTGAAGCCTACGGCGCAGGGCTGACGCGCATTAATTCATGCAAGGGCTTGCCTACGAAGGCGTCAGCGGGTGCGCATTAGTTCCGCAGGCGGGGTACCCACACGGTGCAGACGGCGTAGAAAGGGATGGGGCAATAGCCCGTTTGTCCCTTTCAGCCGACAAACCGATTGTGGGTCGCTGAGGAACTTAGCGCTAGCTTTTTGCTTCCTTTTGAGCAATGCCAAAAGGAAGGACAAGCCCGGAAGGGCGCGGCAGAGATGAGCTAATGCCTCTAATTTCAAATTAAGATAGTAGTTATGCATAGCATAATTGAACGTCAAAATTCAATAACAGACTGACATTATTTATACTTCAGCCATTTCAGCATTTCCATAAAAGAAACCTTCTTACCATACATCAGTATCCCGACGCGGTATATTTTAGCAGCCAGTTTTACCATCAGGACGGATGTGACGAACAATAACGCAACAGACAATCCCAGTTCCCACAAAGGCACTTCGAACGGAGCGCGGACCATCATCACCACAGGAGAAGTGAACGGAATCAATGAGCACCAGAAGGCCATAGCCCCTTCCGGATTGCGGGCGGCCGCAAAACCTGTATAAAACGCTACCATCAGTATAATCATAACAGGCATGATAAGTTGCTGGGCCTCCTGCGAATCATTCGCTCCCGAACCAAACATAGCAAACAAGGATGCGAACAGGAGATACCCCCCTGTAAAATAGAGGATAAGACATATTGCAACCTGTACCCAGTTGATGCTGAAAAAGCCATTAAGGAAAGAAGTCATCTCAACATTGTTGCTTTTCATTAATGCCATTGCCTGTTGTGCATCCACAGAGGCGCTCACATCCATATTAACGCCGAAAACCATCTTAATGGCAATCATTACACCTCCGCCTATAACAAGCCATACAATCAGTTGAAGAAGCCCGACAAGTCCCACTCCTATTATTTTACCCATCATCAGGTCGAAAGGCTTAACCGAAGAAATGATCACTTCGATTATGCGGTTGCTTTTTTCCTCTACCACACTCTGCATCACCATAGAACCGTACATCATGATAAAGAAAAACATACAGAAGGTAAGCGCCATTCCGGCAACAGTAGCTATCTCGCCGAGAGTTTCCGTTTCTTTCCCTGTCTCATCCCAACGGATAGTAGAGATATAGATTTTATCTTTAGATTTCAGTATTTCCTGCAAATTAGTTACTAATTGCGGTTCGAGATTGCTCTCTGACGTAAAGTCATCAATTTTTTTGTTTCTCACCGCTTCGGTCAACACATCATTTATATATGCCGTCAATTCGCGGGGAGGCTGTTGCTTTTCAGAGAAGAATGTAACTGCGTTGGGATTCTGATTCAAATCCCCGTTTATTTGCAACAACGCCGTACCCTTTTCCTTACCTGTCGCTGTACTGTCAGCAGCAGATACCTGTACAAACTCATAGTTTTTAGACGATTCGAACATGTTGGAATATAATCCTGTATTATCTATTACATAAACCTTTTTTATATCATCATTATCGCTCAGCATTGCTATGGCAGCTGGCAATGCAACTACAGCGGCAAAAAGGAAGGGAGTCAATAATGTAGTCAGGATAAAAGCCTTTGTCTTTACCCTGGACGAGAATTCTCTTGCTATAATTAATTTCAATGCTTTCATTCGGCTGGTTTTAACAAGGTCGCAGACCTATTTATTACTTTTGTTGCAAAACAACAATCGTAGGTTAGATTTGATAGTATATTGTTAAACTTCATCTATTGCTTACTGCTTGAATAAAAATATCATTCATAGAAGGTAATTCTTCCTCAAAAGAAATGATCTCATATTTCCGGGCAACTTCCTGTAGCAGATCAGAGTTGGACGCTTCGTCATTTCGCTGGATGCGTACTTCCACTGAGCTTTTATCAACAGACTGTGACAATATGGTAAAATGGGCAGATTCCATATCGAAGCTATCGCCTGATACATTGAGTCTGAAAATATGTTTTCTATATTGCGCGCGTATCTCTTTCACATTGCCCTGCAATACAACTTTCGATTTATTGATCAGGGATATTTCGTCACAAAGCGCTTCTACCGATTCCATATTGTGGGTAGACAGTATAATGGTTTTACCCTTTGCTTTCAACTCCAGAAGTTCATTTTTAAGCAACTCTGCGTTTACCGGGTCGAATCCGCTGAAAGGTTCGTCAAGGATATACAATTCAGGTTCGTGTATTACAGTGGCAATGAACTGTATTTTTTGCTGCATCCCTTTCGATAACTCTTCTACCTTTTTGTTTTCCCATGACAGAATATCGAACTTGCGAAGCCAATGCTGGGTTTTCTCATGCGCATCTTCAACTGACAGACCTCTCAGGCGGGCGAGGAAAATAATATGCTCCCCTACTTTCATCTTCTTATACAGGCCTCTTTCTTCGGGGAGGTAACCTATATTAAAAATGTCATCGGCAACAGATTCCCTGCCATTGATAAAGACTTTTCCCTGATCGGGAGCTGTTATTCTGTTTATTATGCGAATAAGAGACGATTTGCCGGCCCCATTCGGCCCCAGTAATCCATAAATACAGCCTTTGGGTACCTGCACACTTACTCCGTTAAGGGCGGTATAGTCTCCGTACTGTTTTACGATATCCTGCGTTTCAAGATACATCATTCTGATCTATATTAATTTGCTTAAATTACTCTACCTTGTTAGTCGGTGAATATTCTATAAAATCACAAAAGAATAAAAAAATAAAGAGATATGCGAATATATAGTTACGAATTTAGAGTAAAGGGAAATTGGCAACTATAATCATTCATTTTTTTCACATCAGTTAACCATGTATTGTTAAAACCTGACACATCTGACACTTTTTTCATTGCTTTCATCCTGTTGTTTCTATATCTTTTAACTATATTTGGTTAAAAGGTAACAAAGGTAACACTTTTTCTACCTATTATTTTTTACTCTCTCTGTATTCTCCGCTAGGGCTAGGGCTGTTAAGTTCTCTACTTTGTTCTGTTATTTTCTGCTGTCATCCTGAGTGGAACGAAAGATCCCGCCTGAAAAACGAGATGTTTCACTCCGTTCAACATGGCACAGAGGGTATAAAAAAATAGAACTTAACAGCCCTACCCCGAGGGGAGGTTGGAAGGGCCTATCAATACATCAAAGAACTAACAGCTATTAGCTAACGGCTAAAAGCTTCTACATATAGATAAACTTTTTTAAAAAGAGTAATTTTCGTGTGTTTGCCCTAATTACTTATCTTTAAAAGCTGTCTCCTCCGGCAAAAAATTGTACTTTTGCAAAACCATTATTTTTTGCATGCATGATATTAGAGCGTTTATCCATACTTAACTATAAGAATATAGAGCAAGCCGAGCTTACTCTGTCGCCCAAGATAAATTGTTTCCTGGGAAGTAACGGTATGGGAAAAACCAATCTGTTGGATGCGATCTACTATCTGTCGTTCAGCAAAAGTCACAACAACCCTATCGACTCTCAGAATATACTGCACGATGCAGAATTTGCTGTTATACAAGGCTGGTATGAAATCGGAGATAAACAGGAAGAATTCTTTTGCAGCCTGCGCAGAAAACAAAAAAAACAATTCAAACGAAATAAGAAAGAATACGAACGGTTGTCGGACCATATCGGTTTATTGCCGTTGGTAATGGTTTCGCCTTCCGACACCGAACTGATAAACGGAGGTAGCGACGAGCGACGCAAGTTTATGGATTTGTTCCTTTCTCAATTCGATAAAGAATACCTGTACTCGCTTATCCGGTACAACAAGGCTCTGCAACAGAGGAATGCGTTGCTGAAAGTGGATGCCCCGGTCGACGATACCCTTCTCGGCCTTTGGGACGAGCAACTGGCCAATGAGGGAAAGATTATCTATAGGAAGAGGAAGGATTTTATCGATAAATTTATTCCTACATTCCAGAAGTTTTATGATTTTATCTGTTCTTCGAACGAGAAGGTGGAGCTGAAATACGAATCCCATTTCGAAAATCCCGATTTCCCGGAATTGCTTAAATCAAGAAGGCAGAGGGATAAAATTTTAGGTTATACAACTGCCGGCATACATAAAGATGATCTGGATATGCAGATGGACGGCTATTCTATTAAGCGTGTTGGTTCGCAGGGACAGAATAAAACGTATGTAGTGGCATTGAAGCTGGCGCAGTTCGACTTCCTGCACAAAGCCACTGAGACTACTCCTGTATTATTGCTGGATGATATTTTCGACAAACTGGATTCGTCCCGGGTGGAGCAGATTATTAAACTGGTACTGGATAAAGATTTCGGGCAGATATTCGTAACCGACACTAATCGTGAGCATCTGGATGAAATACTCTCACGCACAAACAGCAACTATCATCTGTATGAAGTAGAAAAAGGCGAAGTAATCCAAAAGAATATTGCGCTATGAGAAAACGGAATACGGAAAGTATAGGGGAAGTGCTAAGGCAGTATTTTGAGGAAAATCAATTTATAAAGAGAAAATTAGCCGAAAGCAGGGCTGTTACAGGCTGGCCGAGATTGCTTGGCAAGATGATTAATTCATATACGACAAACATTTACCTGCGAAACGGTGTTCTTTATGTGTCTTTGAGTTCATCCGTTCTCCGTTCCGAATTAATGATGGCAAAAGACAGGCTTATAACTAAATTGAATGAACATGCGGGTATGCATGTAGTAAATGATATCATATTCAGATAAATTAAAATGAAAGAAATAAAACCCGAAACGTTTAAAGAAACGCTTCCTATTCAAATCCGCTTCAGTGACATAGATGCTTTAGGGCATATCAACAACAATGTATACTTCAGTTATTTCGACCTCGGCAAGACTACATATTTCGAGACAATAAAAGGAAAATCCGATATCAGCTGGACAGACGGCCTGATTGTGGTCGCTCATATCGAAGTCGATTTCCTTTCCCCTGTATACTACAGAGAAAATATAGTTGTAGACTCGAAAGTCACCAAATTGGGAGATAAAAGCGGAGTATTTCTCCAACAGATAAGAAATGTAAAAAACGGAGAAGTGAAATGCCGTTGCAAATCTGTTTTCGTAACATACGATGCGCACACACAGGCATCGATGCCTATTCCTGATACCTGGCGAAAGATTATATCGGAGCATGAAGGACTGGAAGAAGAAAAAGTGCTGGCCGAATAATGAAAATAAACGAGGGTGTATCAATAAATTTTGACAACCCTCTTATATATATATAAAATGAACGTTTTAAGTAGCGAGGGCAGAAACAAAATTTATTTTGATTATGCCGAGTCTCGAATTAACAATCGAGGAGTGTAGACGACTCAAAAACGACTAATGTAATCCAACATTTATTTATAGCATTGTTCCTGCTAACGAAATATTATATTCCTTCTCCATATATTTAAAGAACATATATAACTTATACTCGACCTCCATATTATACTCGATTTCTGAATTATAATCTACCTTACTCTCATAAATACGAGAATCATAAATAGACGGAAGGCTACACCGGGTATTCCATTCCGAAGTCATAACTGCATTTCTCGCCTTTAGTGTAAACGGGGAATAAAACTCTATTGGCTTTTGTATGGCTAAAAATGCCTCGTAACCTGCATCGAAAACAATAACCTCATATTCTTTTAAGCCTTCCAAAGTTTCTTTTTCATTAAAGTTGGTTGTGATTATTACATAATCCTTAAAAAGCAAACCAGCTATACCAGCCTGTTCCTTTTTTATTATAGATATCGATTTGATTGTATTTGGATCTACTCTGCAAACGCTATCATTATCCATTACCAGACCATCAATAACAAATACAGGCTTGGGTAGATTTTTTACTTTTATCCTTTTCGTTTCAGCGTATCCTACTAGTAAGATCTTTTCATGAGATAAATACCTAAAATCCGGCACTTTATTAGAAGATGATAATACGTCTACCGTTCTCATTTTTACAGAAACAGCTATGTCTTGTTGGCCAAAACAACCTAAAGAAGCCAGCATTAATATTACCAATAAATGCTTTTTCATAAAAACGGGGTTTATTATTCATCAAATATAATGAAAGTAATCCATATCCCATCTTATGCAACTTATCCTTTTTTTAAGAAGTTTTTTAATTTGACAAACAAAAACAAAGCACGCCTAATCAATACTTTCAGTGTTTTAACTATCTTTGCACCCAAATGTATAAAAAACAACCGTTTAATAAACGATTATTATCATATACCAGTTTCAACTATGAAGAGATATAACCTGATAAACAACGTCTTTGGTTGGTTCAGTTTTGCTGTGGCCGCTATTGTTTATTTAATGACCATCGAACCTACAGCCAGCTTCTGGGACTGTGGCGAGTTTATCACGTCTGCCTTTAAATTAGAGGTGGGACACCCTCCTGGCGCACCTTTCTTTATGCTTACAGGTAAGTTCTTTACATTGTTTGCTTCCGATACATCACAGGTGGCAATGATGGTAAACAGTATGTCGGCATTGCTAAGTGCTGCTACTATCCTGTTCCTTTTCTGGACTATAACACATTTAGCCAAAAAGCTTATATATAGCGATACCGAACAGGAAATGACTCTTGGTCAGCTTATCGCTATCATCGGTTGCGGTCTTATCGGGGCTCTGACATATACGTTTACCGATACATTCTGGTTTTCGGCTGTGGAAGGAGAAGTTTATGCTTATTCATCTATGTTTACCGCACTGGTTTTCTGGTTGATACTGAAATGGGAAAACAGAGCGGATAAGGAAGGTTCCGACAAATGGCTGGTAATTATAGCTTATGCTATGGGATTGTCTATCGGTGTCCATTTGCTTAACCTGCTGTGTATCCCTGCTATTGTACTGGTATATTACTTTAAGAAATCGAAAAATGTAAACCTTAAAGGTACATTAATAGCTTTGGCCGGCTCTCTGTTTCTGGTGGTAATACTGATGTATGGTATCATACCGGGCTTTACCAAAGTAGGCGGTTGGTTTGAAAAACTATTCGTAAACGGATTTGGTTTGTCTTACAACACAGGAGCTCTTACATATATATTGCTAATAGTTATATCCATTATATGGGGACTTTATGAAACCCTTTCGGCTAAAGGCAACCTCAACAGGGCAAAAGTAGCATTTGTAATCTGTATGGCCCTAAGCGGTGTTACTTTCATCGGAGACAACATCCTCCTATGGATCGCATTGCTTGGCGGGCTTATAGCATTCTTTGTTCTTTACAAGAAAATCAGTTTCAGATTTCTGAATACGACCATACTTTGCCTGATGGTAATCTTGATAGGATATTCATCGTTTGCACTTATCCCTATCCGTTCCATTGCCAATACGCCGATGGATCAGAACTCTCCGGAAAACGTATTTACACTGGCCAGTTACCTCAACCGTGAACAATATGGCGACAGACCATTATTTTATGGCAAGACATATGCTTCTTCCGAAAAAAGAGATGCGAATGGCCGTCTTGAACCACCGGTGAGTGAAAAGCAAAGCTTCGATAAAGTCGTAAAAAAATCACCGGATCAAAAAGACGAGTATATAGTGACAGGCACTATTCCCACATACGGTTATACCAATACAATGTTGCTGCCACGTATGTACTCTACCGAAGACAGGCATCTGCTCGGTTATCAGATATGGGCCGACATAAAAGATACTTCCGTACCTCCGACAATGTTCGAAAACATGAAATTCTTCTTCGATTATCAGTTGGATTTTATGTACTTCCGCTATTTTATGTGGAACTTCTCAGGACGCCAGAATGACGTTCAGGGACAAGGTGGGCCTAGTAATGGAAACTGGATTACAGGCATTAGCTTTGTGGATGAATTACTCGGGCGTGGCCCTCAAGGCAACCTGCCTCCCGATATAGCAGAAAACAAAGGTCATAACAAATACTATATGCTGCCTCTTATACTCGGTATTCTGGGTATAGCATTCCAATTGACAAGAGGAAAAAAAGGCGAGCAGCAATTCCTTGTTACATTTATGCTGTTCTTTATGACAGGTATGGCCATTATCATATATCTCAACCAGCAACCGTTCGAACCGCGTGAGCGTGACTATGCATATGCCGGCTCGTTCTATGCGTTCTGTATCTGGATAGGATTTGGGGTTGCATTTATCTGGCGCCTGTTGAAGAAAGTATTACCGGAGACTCCGGCCGCCGCCATAGCAACTGTAGTTACCGTATTGGTTCCTATACAAATGGCGGGACAAAACTGGGACGATCATGACCGTTCGGACAGATACACGATGCGTGACTTCGGGATGAATTACCTGCGTGGTTGCGAACCAAACAGTATCTTGTTCTCGATGGGGGATAACGATACATTCCCACTGTGGTATGCTCAGGAAGTGGAAGGATTCCGCACCGATGTGCGTGTATGTAACTTAAGTTACCTGCAAACCGACTGGTATGTGGATCAGATGCGCCGTCAGGCATACGATTCTTCCCCTCTGCCAATAGAATGGGAGGAAGACCGCTATCATGGAGATAAAGGACAATCGGCTTATGTATTCACCAAACGTGATATAGAACGCCTGTTGGCGCGTGATTTGCAGAATACGAAAGAGTCTTCAGCATGGGCGGGAAGAGTCAACTATGCAGACTATTACGATACTCAGGCATTCAAAGACACTATGGAAGTGAGCGATGTGCTTAATATATTGAAAACGATGGATAACTATGCTCCGCGCAATCCGTATGTTGAGAATGGAATAATAGTTCCTTCAAGTATTTTCAGAATGTCAATCGATGAATCGAAAGTAGACTGGAATGCATTGGGTACAAGACCAAAACCTGAATTTATTTTCAATCTGGGAGATAATAAGGGCGGTATATATCGTCAGGAAATGATGATTATAGACATGCTTTATAATATCAATAAAGATGACTGGAAACGCCCTATATACTATGCCGTAACCATCGGTGAACCACCATTAAGATTAACTACCCAGTCGATGCTGGAAGGTATCAATTACCGTATCACACCGGGTATTGTAGACAGCACAGGAGTAAATACCGATGTGATGTTCGACAATATGGTAAATAAATATAAATGGGGAGGTATTGAAAATCCGAAAGTGTATCTGGATGAAAACAACCTTCGCATGTGCCGTACATTCCGCCTGATGTTTGATCGTCTGGTTACAGCCCTGTTGATGGAAGGAAAGAAAGACAAAGCTATACAGGCCCTGGATAGATGTATGGAAGCAATTCCGGCCAATACAGTTCCTCGCGGAGGGGAATCGGTTTCATTTGCCGATGCATATTATGAACTCGGGCAACCGGAAAAGGCTCAGAAAGTTATTGATGAAATCCTGTACAGAGTAGATGGCAACCTGCAATGGTATGCTAGTATGAAACAGGATCTTATGATAAATTGCACCTCCGATATCAGAGACTTGGTGAATACCGAAATCCAGATATTAGATACATACCAACGTTACGACAAGGCAAGATACGAAGCATATCTGGAAAAAGTAGTAGCCAACGCCGAACTGTTTATGAGCAACCGGGTTAGCTTTAGCGACAGAAGCCATCCGCTCGACTATCTGATGCGCATTTCGATGAGAGGCTTATATATGGTCGAAAGCGACACTGCTCTTCGCAAAGATGCGGAAACTAAGATAGAACGTATCGGAGGAATGATGCAGAAATATAAACCTGAGCTTTTACAAAAATATTATAGCAAATAAAATAAGGTAAATAAAGGATTTTCGGAACATATCCCGAAAATCCTTTATTTATACGTTCGTCATGTTTATAGAACAACCGCCATTTATATACCGTATGCTCTTTCCCGGAGCATTTTGGAGAAAACCTGTTGAAGGTCAAAAGACAATATATCTCACGTTTGACGACGGGCCTATACCCGAAATCACGCCGTGGGTACTCGACCTGCTGGATAAGTACGATATCAAGGCTACTTTTTTCTGTGTGGGAGATAATGTAAGAAAGTATCCGGACATCTATAAGATGGTAATCGACCGTGGGCACCGCGTAGGCAACCATACTTTCAATCATATACAGGGTATCAGAAAGTTCTCGAAGAGATATCTGGAAAATACGAAGCTGGCATCGGAATACATTGAATCAGATCTGTTTCGCCCTCCTCACGGGCATATGAGGATACCGCAGTTCTTCACATTACGCAGATACTACAAAATCGTTATGTGGGATGTCGTCACACGGGATTACAGTAAACGAATGACTCCAGAAAATGTATTGGAAAATGTAAAGAAATATACCCGCGACGGCTCTATAATAGTATTCCACGATTCGTTAAAAGCCGAGAAGAATATGAAATATGCCCTGCCCCGCAGCATCGAATGGCTGAAAGAACAGGGCTATACCTTTAAGCTATTGTAAATCGGAAATTACTTATTGGAGAATGTTTTCGGGTACTCTACCGGATACAATATCTCTCCACCCAACAGACGGATATATGTAGAAAATTCCCGTTTACCTTCCTTTAGCTCTATCACACGGCATCCGTTCTTTCCTAGATTATTATACTCAGTATTTCCTCCTGAGAAACGGCCATATGCAAGATATATATCATGGTAATTACCGATGTAATCATTATCATGGTCGTGACCTACAAATGTACCCATTACATCTCCTGCCTGACGCATAGCTGCAAACATACCGGTATTCAGTTTCCCATTACATTCTTTCTCATCTTTACTCCCTATTAGCTGATCATATTTTTCAGCTTTCATCTGAGGATATTCAGCTAACGGGATATGGAAAAAGGCCAGTGCAGGATAAGGAACTCCTCCGTTCTCTTTTGTATATGCGGCACTTTGATTACTATACCATTCTATCTGATTAGCGGCAAACCAATCGTAAGTACCCAAACCTTTTATAGGTGTATATGCTCCTGAATCGAAGAAATAAAGGATTGCACTATTCTTGCTTTCCTGCGAGGACTTCACTTCCAGTATATAATTGCCCACACCCTTCAATGATTTATCTCCGGCTTGGGCTAAGCAGAAAGGTTTATTTTCCGCATAATCCATTAGTTCTGCCCGGGACATTCCATGTTCATCATCGTGATTTCCGAAAATATATGCCCACGGAATCTTTCTTTCTATAACGGGGTTAAAAATATCATCAAGCCCCTCTGTCACAGGTTTTGCATAAATAATATCCCCTGTAAAAACAACCAGATCAGGCTTCTCTGTATCTAACACTTCATTTATCAGCTCAATGGCAACTGCAGAAGCCGGATTCTTTTTTTGATAATGAATGTCGGTAAACTGTATTATCTTAAAATTTCCGTTTTGATTAAATTTTAACGGTATATTCTGGGATTGGATAAATAATGAAAAAAGAAATAATTGGGCAATAATTAAAAAGCGCATGGTTTCCGTTTTTTGAAGTTTTAAATAATCATCTAAGATAAAAAATATAAATGATTATTTGTTCGTTTCATTTTTTTTATATCTTTGCAAAAACAAAAAGAAAGTAGAATGAATTTTCAATCAACAAATGCATATTGGTGGTGGCACTCTCAACTCAAAAAGTCGTGAGCTAATCCGGTATGTATTAAAATGAAAATTTATAAAGATACAAAGCCTGTCGTAACTCACGATAGGCTTTTTTTATGACAAGAAAAATAAAACAATATATAATGAAAAATTTTACAGTTGACTCAAATGGTTTTTATGGAGATTTCGGAGGAGCTTATATCCCCGAAATACTTTACGACAATGTGGAAACACTAAAGAATTCATATTTGGAGATTATAGATGATCCCTCTTTCCGTAAAGAATATGAAGATTTGCTCAGAGACTACGCAGGTCGCCCCTCTCCTCTTTTCCTTGCAGAAAGACTCTCCCAAAAACATGGCTGTAAAATATACCTGAAGCGTGAAGACCTTAACCACACAGGTTCACATAAAATAAACAATGCAATAGGACAAATCCTGATCGCGAAACGTATGGGCAAAACCCGTATCATTGCGGAAACCGGGGCCGGACAACATGGTGTAGCTACTGCAACAGTATGTGCGCTGATGAATCTGGAATGCATTGTGTATATGGGAGCTACGGATGTAGAACGTCAAAAACTGAATGTGCAGAAAATGGAAATGCTGGGAGCAAAGGTAGTACCTGTTACCAGTGGCAACATGACTCTGAAAGATGCTACAAATGAAGCTATCCGCGACTGGTGTTCCAATCCATCAAACACATATTACGTGATAGGTTCTACCATAGGCCCTCACCCTTATCCCGATATGGTTGCACGTTTGCAATCTGTTATCAGTGAAGAAATCCGCAAGCAATTGCTTGAAAAAGAAGGCCGCGAAGCACCCGATTATGTAATGGCATGCGTTGGCGGGGGCAGCAATGCCGCAGGGACAATCTACCATTTTATAGATGAACCCGATGTAAAAATCGTACTCTCCGAGGCAGCCGGTAAAGGTATAGATTCGGGTGAGTCGGCCGCTACTATCCATTTAGGAAAGCTAGGTATCATACATGGTTGTAAAACGCTGATAATGCAATCGGAAGACGGACAGATCGAAGAGCCTTATTCCATTTCCGCCGGACTCGATTATCCGGGCATCGGCCCTATACATGCGCATATGGCTCAGACAGGGCGTTCGGAAGTATTAGCCGTAACCGACGACGAAGCGATGCAGGCAGCCTTTGAACTGACAAGACTGGAAGGAATCATTCCTGCAATAGAATCGGCTCATGCATTAGGAGCTTTGGATAAGATGAAATTTAAAGCAGAAGATGTTGTTGTGCTTTGTCTCTCAGGACGTGGCGATAAGGATATGGAAACGTATATAAACTACAAAAAATAAAGGAATGAAATACAACATACAAGTCAAAACCAAAAATCTCCTCGCCGATTTACAAACTCCCGTCGGCATATACCTAAAAGTTAGAGATATATATCCAGAATCGGCTTTACTCGAAAGCTCCGACTATCACGGAGGAGAAAACAGTTTTTCATTCATTGGGATTAGTCCTATTGCCCGTTTCAAGGTAGACAATAATGAAATAACCTATACATACCCTGACAATACAACCAAACAGGAAACGTTATCTGAGGGACAAAAACTAACAGATAAATTCCACGATTTTATAGGTCAGTTTGATGTGCAGGGTGAAAACAAGACAAATATAAACGGATTCTTCGGTTATACATCATACGATGCAATTCGATATTTTGAGGCCGTCGACCCTATTAATAATAAATTAAACAATGCCGATATTCCTGAGTTTTACTATATTCTGTATCGCTTTATCCTCGTCATCAATCATCTGAAAAATGAATTGACCATCGTCGAGAATGTTGTGGAAGGAACAGAAGAAAAGACGCTTGAGCTAGAAGCTATTGTAATGAATAATAACATAGCGTCATACAATTTCGAGGCCATAGGTTCTGAGCAATCGATGATTACGGACGAACAACATCAGGAAATGATACGGAAAGGAATTGCCCATTGCAAACGGGGGGATGTGTTCCAGATTGTCCTTTCACGTTGCTTTACGCAGAAATTTGCAGGAGATGACTTTAAAGTATATCGTTCCTTGCGTTCCATTAATCCTTCCCCATATTTATTTTACTTCGATTTCGGTTCTTTCCGAATCTTCGGTTCTTCACCCGAGACACACTGCAAAATAACAAAAGGGAAAGCATATATAGACCCTATTGCCGGTACTTATTTCCGTACAGGAGATGATGAGAAAGACCGCATTCTGTCCGAGAATTTACTCAAAGACGAAAAGGAAAATGCCGAACACGTCATGCTCGTCGATCTTGCCCGCAACGACCTCAGCCGTAATTGCCACGATGTAAAAGTGGATTTCTATAAAAATGTACAGTTCTATTCACATGTTATCCATCTGGTTTCTCGTGTGAGCGGTATAGTAGACAATGACAGGAATAACATTTCTGTTTTTGCAGACACTTTTCCCGCAGGAACACTATCCGGTGCGCCTAAGGTAAGAGCTATGCAACTGATACGCGACATAGAAAAGCAAATGCGTGGTGTTTATGGAGGCTGTATCGGGTATATCGGATTCAATGGCGACCTCAATCAGGCCATTACTATCCGTACTTTCCTTAGCCGTAACAGTACACTTTATTATCAGGCAGGAGGAGGAATAGTTTCCAAATCGAACCCTGAAACAGAAGTCATGGAAGTAAAAAATAAACTGGGAGCATTGGCCAAAGCTGTGAAAGCAGCAGTAGAATTAAAAAATTAAGCCCCCTAAATCCCCCGAAGGGGGAATTCAAGACAAGCACAGAAAAATGAAAAAAATATATATTATGAAGCCATCTAATCAATCCCTCCCCTTAGGGGAGGCTAGGAGGGGCCCAATCCTCATTTTCGACAACTACGACTCATTCACATATAATCTTGTTCATCTGGTTAAAGAATTAGGTTTTACTGATGTGGATGTATATAGAAATGATAAAATTGCTTTGGAAGATATTGCAAAGTATGACAAGATAATACTTTCTCCAGGGCCGGGTATCCCGTCCGAAGCCGGATTGCTTTTACCTCTGATAAAAGAATATGCAGGAAAGAAACCTATACTTGGTGTTTGCTTGGGACATCAGGCAATAGGAGAAGCCTTTGGTGCGAAACTGTCCAATCTGGAAGATGTTTATCATGGGGTGGCCACCAGAATAGAAGTTATAAGGCCCGATTACCTGTTCAACGGGTTAGATAAAACCCTGGAAGTGGGGCGTTATCATTCATGGATAGTGGATAATAATGATTTACCGGAAAGCATCGAAGTTACCGCGGTAGACGATAACGGACAGATAATGGCGCTCCGTCATAAAGAATATGATATACATGGGGTCCAATTCCATCCCGAATCGGTACTGACACCAACCGGTGAAACGATAGTAAGAAATTTTTTAAATAACTAATTTATAGATACAGGTAAACAAGATACAAGATATGAGTTTAAACTTGTCTACTTGTTTACTCGTCAACTCGTTAACTAACAAAATCATGAACAAGAAAATCCTTTTAAGCGAAAACGACATTCCCAGAAGCTGGTATAACATTGTTGCGGATATGAAAAACAAACCGCTACCGCCACTTCACCCGGGAACAAAAAAACCGTTAGAAGTAAGTGACTTAGAACCAATATTCGCGACAGAACTTGCCAAACAGGAATTAAACGATACCGACCGTTGGATAGAAATCCCTGAACCAATAAGGGAATTATATAAAAATTACCGCCCTACACCATTAGTACGTGCCTATGGTTTGGAAAAGGCGCTGGATACTCCCGCTCATATCTATTTTAAGAATGAAAGTGTCAGCCCTGTAGGCTCACACAAACTAAACTCGGCAATAGCACAGGCATATTACTGTAAAGAGCAGGGGATAACAAATATAACAACCGAAACTGGCGCAGGGCAATGGGGTGCCGCCTTATCATACGCAGCAAATCACTTTGGTCTGGATCTGGCTGTTTATATGGTAAAGATAAGCTATCACCAAAAACCTTACCGTCGTTCGATCATGCAGACATATGGCGCGGAGGTTATAGCATCGCCAAGCATGAGTACCAAAGCGGGACGTAAGATTATTACAGAAAACCCTAATTATCAGGGAAGCCTTGGAACAGCTATCTCCGAAGCGGTGGAATTGGCTTTAAATACTCCAAACTGTAGATATACCTTAGGCAGTGTATTGAATCATGTATCGCTTCACCAGACCATCATCGGTCTGGAGGCAGAAAAGCAAATGGAGATGGCAGGAGAATATCCGGATGTAGTAATCGGTTGTTTCGGAGGTGGCTCTAACTTCTCCGGAATTACGTTTCCATTCTTGCGTCATAAACTGACCGAAGGAAAAGATATCCGTCTTGTGGCGGCAGAACCAGCGTCATGCCCGAAATTAACCCGTGGTAAATTTGAGTATGACTTTGGGGATGAAGTAGGATATACCCCTCTTCTGCCGATGTACACTTTAGGCCATAATTTTGCACCCGCTAATATTCATGCCGGAGGACTCCGTTATCATGGAGCGGGAACTATCGTCAGCCAATTGAAAAAAGACGGATATATAGAGGCTGTGGATGTGAAGCAGCTAGATACATTCGAGGCCGCCATATTATTTGCTAAATCGGAAGGTATAATTCCGGCCCCTGAATCATCGCATGCCATTTATGCAGCCATTCAGGAAGCCTTGAAAGCAAAAGAAGAGGGCAGGCAAAAAACAATTCTGTTCAACCTCTCAGGTCATGGACTTATCGATATGGCTTCTTATGACCGTTATTTCGATGGAGAATTATCTAACCATGAGTTGAGCGACGAAGAAATTGCCAAAACAACGGATACATTGGAAAAATTAGTGTAGCCCCCTAATCCCCCGGAGGGGGACTTTCGGACTAGCGTCAGAAAACAAATATAACAAATAATATAAAAAGACCCTCGTCAAAGCCTCCCCTCCGGGGAGGTTGGAGGAGCCAACTCTATGAAACAGATACTCAACAGGCTTTTCGAACATCAGTACCTCAACCGTACCGAGGCAAAAGAAATACTGACCAATATGGCAGCAGGCAACTACAATGAATCCCAGATTGCCGCGTTTATCAGCGTATTCCTTATGCGGAGCATCAGTGTAGACGAATTCCTCGGATTTGCAGATGCACTGCTGGATTTGCGGGCAAATGTAGATGCACTGGCCGCATATAATCCGATAGACATTGTAGGTACAGGCGGCGACAACAAAAATACCTTTAATATATCCACTCTTGCCTGTTTTGTTACAGCCGGAGCAGGATATAAAGTAGCCAAACACGGTAACTACGGAGCTACCTCGGTCAGTGGCGCATCGAATGTGATGGAACAGCATGGAGTTAAATTCACCGCCGATGTCAGTAAGCTGGAAGAGTCGCTTGATAAAACCAATATCGCTTATATGCATGCCCCATTGTTCAACAATGCCCTGAAAGTGGTTGCGCCCGTTCGCAAAGCCCTGGGAGTACGGACATTCTTCAACATGCTGGGGCCTGTTGTAAACCCTATAAAACCCAAAAGGACGGTATTGGGTGTTTTCAACCTGAAAATGGCGCGGTTGTATTCCTACATGTACCAACAGACCGATGTTGATTATTCTATCGTACATGGTTTAGACGGATACGATGAGATTTCACTAACAGGGGATTTCAAGATAATCAATAAATTTGAAGAGAAAATCTATACTCCCGAACAGGTCGGATTTGACCGTTGCCTGGAGATGGAACTGGATGGAGGTAATACTCCCGAAGATGCTTCAAAGATATTCGATAACGTTATCAGTAACACGGCAACCAAAGCTCAGGCAAATGCCGTGATAGCAAATGCGGCAACAGCAATACAAACTATAAATCCGCAACTTTCTTTCGAGGATGCAATTGCTGAGGCACGCGAATCGTTAGAGAGCGGAAAAACGAAGGAAACGTTTTTGAAGTTCCTGACGTTAAATACATAACAGTTTTGGTATGAAATCACAAAATGAAGCCCTGCATTGCTCTCTTGACGAAGTGAGGATGAACATTGATAAAATAGATGCGGAACTGGTCGGATTGATTGCAAAACGTAGTAAATTTGTATCACAAGCCACCCGGTTCAAACAATCGGCGCAGGATGTTGTTGCTTCTGACAGAGTAAGCTCCGTAATATCCAAAGTGAGAACTTTGGCTGAAGAATCCGGTCTAAACCCTGTGGTGGCAGAGAAAGTGTACAGGGCTATGATAAATGCGTTTATCAATGAAGAATTAGCCGAGTTCAATTCTTTATATAAAGAAATAAAGCAGTCGTATTACTAAGATGAAAAAGGTACTAATTATTAACGGCCATCCCGACAGGGAAAGCTTCTGTTTCGGATTGCACCAAAGCTACAAAAAAGGGTCTTTAGCGAAAGGGAATGAAGTAGAAGAAATTATCCTTTCGGATATGGCTTTCAATCCCATCCTGATGTACGGTTACCGTAAGCGGACAGAGTTAGAGCCTGATTTGCTGGAAGCATGGGAAAAGCTGAAATGGGCAGAACATATTGTCTGGATTTACCCTACATGGTGGGCATCACCACCAGCACTATTGAAAGGGTTCATAGAACGTATATTCCTCCCGGGATTTACATTCGAGTATCAGGAAAAGTCGCCGTTTCCCAAGAAACTGTTTACAGGAAAGACTTCCGAAATAATCAGCACAATGGATGCCCCTGTATTCTATTACAAATGGATCGTAAAAGACATTGGAGGGAAGATGATCAGGAAAGATATCGGAGCATTCTGCGGAATAAAGAATATCCGGACTACTTATTTGGCAACAATAAAAACATCGACTCCCGAACAGCGGGAAAAATGGTTGAACAAAATAGAGCTTATCGCTCGTAAATAATGGAGAATAAAATACAAACAATATCAAAAGGACGCATACGGATAGCAATCTTTTGCCTGTATTTCTGCACAGGATTATGCTTCTCGAGTTGGGCGAGCCGCATCCCCGACATAAAAACAACATTAGGACTGGGAGATGCAGCATGGGGCACAATTCTACTGATGATACCAATAGGGCAAATATGCGGAATGACAATTTCCGGCCTGCTTATTTCGAAAGTCGGAAGTAAGAAGATATTACCTATAGCTCTTATAGGATATGTAGTAGCCCTGCTGTTCATCGGGTTATCAGCCAGTGAATATGCACTGATTATCAGCCTTATTGTTTTCGGTTTCTTCGGAAACTTCTGCAATATATCAGTCAACACGCAGGCTGTAACTCTGGAAACGACTTACAACAAACCTATTATGGCATCCTTTCACGGAGGATGGAGTTTTGCCGGACTCACCGGAGCCAGTGTCGGGCTGCTGATGGCCTCATTGAAGTTGTTGCCCATCTATCATTTTGCAATTATCGGACTACTTGTCTTTATTACGCTAATCATCAACAGGCCGTTTTTGCAGGCAGACCTGAAGAAAGAAAAAGACCCTACCCAAGCAGCTGATAAGAAGAAAGATAAACCCGAAACATTCCTTTTCCTGCTAGGCATAGTGGCATTTTGCGGAATGGCAGCAGAAGGAGCGATGTCCGACTGGAGTGGACTGTATCTCATAGATGTAGTGGGTACACCAAATCATCTGGCACCAATAGGACTGGCTGCTTATATGATAACCATGGCATCGGGTCGTTTCCTGATAGATAAAGCAACCCAGAAATGGGGTAGAAAAAGAGTTATACAAACAGGAGGAATCCTTATATCTGTTGGTCTGTTTACCGCGGTAGCTTTTCCCCATTTTATAACTACCATTATTGCATTTATGATTATAGGTTTCGGAACTGCCGGAATCGTCCCTACCATATACAGCATTGCCGGACAAAGAACTAAGATACCGACAAGTATTGCTCTGACAATCGTATCCAGTGTCAGCTTCCTCGGATTTCTGATGGGGCCTCCGCTGATAGGATACATCGCCAGTGCTACAAACCTCCGCTATTCCTATGCATTGATAGGACTGTTCGGAATATGTATAGTTGTATTAGCTTCAACTATTAAGATACTAAAATATGATAAGGTTGAACCCCGTAAAACAGACATAAAATGAGCAATATATTAGATAAGATAATCGCCAACAAAAAGATAGAGGTTGCCAGGCAAAAATCGCTGGTTTCTATCAGTGAAATGGAGAAAAAGATTACAGATATCCGCATAAACTCGTTCAAGGCTGCATTGGCAGATTCACCGACCGGGATCATCGCCGAATTCAAACGCCGCTCGCCATCCCGCGACTGGATATTTAAGGATGCTGAAATCTCCGATGTTATTCCACTATACTCAAAAAACGGCGCGAGTGCTATATCAGTACTTACCGACATGGACTTTTTCGGAGGCAATCTCATGGATCTGACGCAAGCAAGAGAGTTAACCCAAACTCCTCTGCTGAGAAAAGATTTTATGATTGACGAGTATCAGCTTTATCAGGCAAGACAGGCAGAAGCAAGTGCGATACTTCTCATTGCTTCGGCATTGACTGTGCAGGAAACGAAACAACTGGCGGCAAAAGCTAAGGAGTTAGGACTCGATGTATTGCTCGAAATACACAACGAGCAAGAGTTAGGCCATATCAATGACAAAGTAGATGTAGTAGGTGTCAACAACCGTAACCTCGGCACCTTCGCCACTGATGTACAGATATCATTCGATCTGGCAGATAAAATCCCCGGCGAATTTGTAAAAATATCGGAAAGCGGTATTTCTCAACCTCAGACAGTAATTGATCTCCGTCAGGCAGGATATAAAGGATTCCTTATGGGTGAAAACTTTATGAAAACCGGCGATCCAGGCAAGGCTCTCGAAGACTTTATAAAACAACTGGCATGAAGATAAAAGTCTGTGGGATGAAGTATCCCGGTAATATAAGGGATTTGTCCAAACTTCCGGTCAGCTATATGGGAATGATATTCTATGATAAATCTCCACGGTTTGCCGATGGGCTGACATTCGACGATGTTAATACATTGCCGCCTTATATCCAGCGTGTAGGTGTATTCGTCAACTCAGACATTGATTTTATTATGGAGAAGGTGAATAAGTACAATCTCACCTTGGTTCAATTACATGGCTCCGAATCTGCCGATTTCTGTAAAGAACTGGATAAAACGATACCCGTTATTAAGGCTTTCAACGTATCCGACACCTCCGATTTCGACCAGACAACAGCCTATGAAGATGTGTGCAGTTATTTCCTCTTCGATACAAAGACAGCTCAACATGGAGGTTCGGGACTAAAATTCGACTGGCAGATACTGGATGCATATACAGGCAAATGCAATTTCTTCCTTAGTGGAGGGATTTCCGCCGGAGACACTGAAAGCATAAAGAAAATACAACACCCGAAGTTCTACGGAATCGATCTCAACAGTAAATTCGAGACAGAGCCGGGACTAAAAGATATAATACGATTACAGCAATTTATAAAAGCATTAGAACTATGAACAGGATCAAACAACTATTCGAAAAAAAACAGAAAGATATATTATCCATATACTTTACAGCAGGATTTCCCAATCTGAACGATACATGCGATGTTATCCGCGAACTGGAAGCCAACGGCATTGACCTTATCGAAATCGGCATCCCGTTCTCCGACCCTATGGCCGACGGCCCTACCATTCAGGATAGCGGAACGATAGCATTAAAGAATGGTATGACGCTCAAAGTCCTGTTCAGCCAGTTGAAAGATATCCGCAAAGAGGTGGATATCCCCCTTATTATGATGGGCTACCTGAATCCCATTATGCAATACGGATTTGAAAACTTCTGTAAACAATGTAAGGAAACCGGTATAGACGGGGCTATTATTCCCGACCTCCCTTTCAATGATTATATCAATCAATTTAAACCCATTGCCGATAAATACGATATCAAGATAGTGATGCTTATCACACCTGAAACTTCGGAAGAACGCATCCGCCTGATAGACGAACATACCGACAGTTTTATCTACATGGTATCATCCGCTGCGACAACAGGCGCTCAAAAGAGTTTTGACGAAAAGAAACAGGATTATTTCCGACGTATCAATTCCATGAACCTACGTAACCCGCGCCTTATCGGATTCGGTATTTCTAACAAAGCGACATTGGATGCAGCACAGGCAAATGCCAGCGGAGCAATCATCGGCAGCAAATTCATTACTTTGCTGAAAGAAAGCAAAGATATAAAGGCAGCCGTTAAAGCATTGAAAGAGACATTAAATAATTAACAAAGAAAATTTGTATCTTCGTGGCTTAATTAATTATAACACAACTCTTTCAAGATAAGAATGTCGAAATCCATTGATTATATAAAACAGGCAGGCAACTTTCTTTATAAATATAAGTTTACCATCCTTTGCCTTGCTTACTTCTGTACAATATCCGTTCTGGCGTTGTACATAGTCAGCAAGCCTGCTTTAATCAATGCATTATCGTTCATCCTTGTTCTCAACATCCTGGCTAAGACCAGATATACCCTGTGGCTGTCACTCATACTGTCCATCATCGTTTCATTCGATGCCTATTTTGCCTTTGTCTATTCCAACCAGATGTCGATAGGCACAATGGCCTCCGTACTGGAGACAAATGCCTCGGAAGCGGTCGGCGTAATGTCTGAAGCCATATTCGCCGCCTTGGGATGTCTGGCTGCAAGTACTTTCCTTATACTGATGTCGCAGCGGGAATTGAAAGAAAGCAAATTTTCGCGAAAAACATCCGTCATCCTGTTATTCGGTTACTGGGTTATAATAATGCCCGCTATCGGTTACTGGAAAGTAAAATCCCTGAAATGGGAGAATTTTATAGAGACATTTCCTGTAATCGGGACTAATGCCGTTATCGCAGCCAACTTTCCGCTTGTTTATATCGATATTTCCACGTTCATTGCATACCAACACGAGAGATACCAGATGAAACAGTTCTTGAAACTGGAGAAACGGATGCCAGCCGGAATCACTTTCGTTGAAAGCAAAGAAAGTCCCGAAAAGATATTCTTCATCATAGGAGAAAGCGCTTCCCGGTCACACTATTCGCTTTATGGCTACAAAGAAAAGACCAGCCCTTTTTTCGATAGCCTGGCTTTAGCTCAACCGGTAGTTCTAAATTACTACAATGCATATTCTCCCGCATCCATTACCCGTGACGCCCTGCGTATCATCCTTTCGTTTTCCACTCCAAACGATATAAGGCCATTCTTCGAGAATTTCAATATTATCGACATGGCCAATAAGGCCGGATATGAGACTATATGGCTCTCCAATCAGGATAAGCTGGGCGAAAGCGACAGCTATATCGGATTCGTGTCGGCAAACGCATCTCAATCGATGTACGAGAAAGCCATAATAAGGGAGGATTTTACCTTGCTCAACCATCTGAAAGAGACATACAAGCCAGATAAAAAGCAATTCTTTGTTATCCATCTCAACGGTAGCCATGTACCCTATGGCGAACGCTACGATGATGCGGATGAAAGAGCTTTGCCCGGCAGCAAGACCAAGACCAAAGAATATGACCGTTCAATCCATCATACCGACAGGCTGCTGCACTCTATCTATCAGATAATGAAGCAAGACAGTTCGTCTGTCCTCTATTATTTCTCCGACCATGCCGAACTGGTAGAAGGTGGTGGGCATGGAGTACTGGTTATGGATCATAACTTGTTCGACACCCCACTAGTGACTATCAACAATAGCCCTGTTCCTGTCGATTCTATTGTGAGACGGTATGTAGATACTGAAACTTCCCTGATAAACAATTCGAATAGTATATTTATCATCTCCGAAATAATGGGCTATGATGTATCTGACAAAGTTGCAAAGAAAGCCGTAGAAGACGGGAAATATATTTTCCATGTGGATAAAAATGCTTACCTATATAAAGATTTACTACCGGGACGGTAACCCGAAAGCAGTAAGTAGCCTGTAACTGTTAAAAGGTAACAAAGGTAACACTGAAAAGAATGAAGAATGAAGAATGAAGAATGAATAATTAGCTTGTCATGCTGAACAGAGCGAAGCATCTCGTCAGTGAACAGTCATCAGTTAACAACTTGTATCTCTTATCTTGTCTACTCGTATCTCATATAACTCTCAACTTATTATCTAAAACTTACTACTTGCTAAAAAGTAACAAAAGTAACAGGTTTTGCATTCTTTTGTAGGGGCAAATTGAAAATCGGCGGAGCCAAATATTTTCCGCCTCTACGGTTTTCGAAAAGGTAACATAGGTAACACAATGAGCAATTAATAATTAAGAATAAAAAATTAACAATTAGCTTTTACCCTCTCTGTAGCCTCCCCTCGGGGCAGGGCTGTTAAGTTCTCTACTTTGTTCTGTTATTTTCTGCTGTCATCCTGAGTGGAACGAAGGATCCCGACCCTGAAAAACGAGATGTTTCACTCCGTTCAACATGACACAGAGGGTATAAAAAATCAGAACTTAACAGCCCTACCCCGAGGGGAGGTTGGAGGGGCCATCAATACATCAAAGAACTACCAGCTAAAAACTATCAGCTAAATAATATAGATAAAGTTTTTTCAAAAAAGCAGGGACGAATTGGAATTCGTCCCCACAATATGTATATCATTCTCTTTCCAAAAAATCAACTCAGCCGGCTCACTTCTTTTACCCCTTTCACCGTTTTGAGTTTCTTCATCAGGCCATTCAGCATATCCGTATTATTCAGCATTACGGATATACTTCCGTGAAAGAGTCCATCATTAGAATCTATACTGATAGAACGCATATTGATACCCGATTCTTTGGAAATTATGGATGTCAGGTTATTGATAATACCGATATCATCGTTTCCTATCACACGCAAGGTAACCGTATAAGTAGAACCCGATTTTCCCGACCATCGGGCTGGGATAACCCTGTATGCGAAACGTGAGAACATATCGTGAGCATTCGGACAGTTCTTGCGGTGTATTTTTATCCCCTGTGAAGATACAAAGCCGAATATTTCATCTCCATAAATAGGATTACAACATTTGGCCAATTTATAATCCACACCTGTAAGGTTTTTGTCGAGTATAAGTTCCTCTTTACTTAGCGTTTCTTTTGCTATTTCCAGATTTTGAGGAACGTAATTTTCCGCACTGACCGCTTCGTGCCTATCATGTTGTTCGGTCTCTTTTTTCTCCAGTTCTAGGTACTGGTCTATTACCGAATTTATATCGAGGCTCTCTTCTGCTATCTTTATATAAAAATCGGTGATGGTCTTAAAACCGAGCTTCTTTATCATCCGCATCATTATAGATTCGTTGATTTCTATCTTACGATTCTTGACGCGGCGTTTGAGCATCTCCTTAGCTATCTCCACCTGTTTGTTAGCCTCTTCTTTCAGGCTCTGACGAATCTTATTCTTTGCTTTGGAGGTAGTGACAAAGTTTAGCCAGTCCTGTTTCGGAGACTGGTTAGGAGAAGTAACTATTTCTATCTGGTCACCGTTCTTGAGCTTATGGCGAATAGATACATTCTTCCCATTCACTTTTCCCGATACACAGGTAGAACCTATACGGGAGTGTATAGCAAAGGCAAAATCGAGAATAGTAGCCCCATACGGCAACTTATGCAAATCACCTTTGGGCGTGAACACATAAATCTCCTCATCGTAGAGATCCAATTTGAAATTCTCAAGTTTCTCCCCCGAATCCAGATTCTTATTCTCCAGCATTTCCCTGAGGCTGGTCAGCCAATCATCCATCTTCGACTGGCTCTTCACTCCCTTATATTTCCAGTGGGCGGCAAGTCCTCGCTCGGCTATTTCATCCATCCTCTTAGTCCTGATCTGCACTTCTACCCAGCGCGATTCGGGTCCCATAACTGTGGTGTGCAACGATTCGTAACCATTACTTTTCGGGATGGACAGCCAGTCTTTGAGCCGTTTCGGGTTAGGGGTGTACATATCCGTCACAATAGAATATACTTGCCAGCATTCGGCTTTTTCTTTTTCCATCTCCGAATTAAGGATGATACGGATGGCAAAAAGGTCATAAATAGATTCGAAGTCTATCTTCTGTTTTTTCAGCTTATTATTGATGGACGAAATGGATTTTACACGTCCTTTTATATCATATTTTAGCCCTGTTTCTTTCAGTTTAGCATCTATGGGATCAATAAATTCCGCGATGTACTTATCCCGGGCGTCCTTACTCTCACTCAATTTACTAAGGATATAATCATAAGCCTCACGGTCGGTATATTTCAGGTAGAGGTCTTCGAGTTCGGTCTTTATATTATACAATCCTAGTTTATGAGCCAAAGGGGTGTACAGATACGAAACCTCAACCGCTAATTTCAACCGGTACTGTTCACTGTACTTCTCTGCACATCTTATTTTATGGAGGCGGCTGGCAATCTTGATAAGGATTACCCGCATATCTTCGGCTAATGAGATCAACAATTTTATATAATTGTCCGAAGCCATCGCCGATTCGTTCATTTCCAGTGCATTTACCTTTATCAGCCCGGTAACGATATCGGCAATATCCTGCCCGAAAAGTTTTTTTACTTCAGCATCCGTAATTATTTTATGAACAACAGGACGATAAAGAATCAGCGCGATTATGGATGCGCTCTTCAGTCCTAGTTCTTCCATCAGTATGATGCTCGTACTTACAGTAAGATCTGTTATACTGCCTATCTTCTCATCTTTTTGATAGACGTTTTCCGACATGGCTCTCTTCACCACCGAGTGAAGTTTTTTCAACTCTTCGGCCGTAAGATTTGCCGTCAGGCCCTTCACCAGTCGTTTAAACTTGGAATAGGTCAGTCCATCCGCATTATATGTAGGGTTATTGTTATTATCCATTGCTCCGTACTGCTTATATGTGTTTAAAGGGATAATACATTATTCTTGATAATCGGGTATAAAATTAATTCTTTTCTGATAGTATAATGTCTTTTTTTGCCATATGTTTTCATTTTTCTCAATTTGGTTA
The DNA here is from genome assembly GCF_900079725.1 of uncultured Dysgonomonas sp. NCBI lineage: Bacteria > Pseudomonadati > Bacteroidota > Bacteroidia > Bacteroidales > Dysgonomonadaceae > Dysgonomonas > uncultured Dysgonomonas sp. The sequence goes on along the minus strand of NZ_LT599032.1, from coordinate 3,320,468 downwards.
GCATTAAGCAACAGAAAATCAGGCAAAGCATTTAACTTTGCCATGCAACAAATAAGAGTTGTGAAAGGAAATTAATTTAATATAACAGTCCGGTAAAAAAAGGGAGTAAAATCAAGATAGAAGTATACTTCGAACTATTTTTGTATAGAATTAATTATTATTTGAAAACAAAGCAATTACAATATGAAACCGAATGATTACGCAAAACTCGAAAAAGATTATAGTTTCAAGAAGAATTATCTGAATAGTACCCTATGGTGGAAAAACATACTGATGGTTACCCCAATATGCCTCCTGTTTGTCGGATTGGTCGGCATATTGTACTTATTTAACCTCGACAAGCTGGTATCGTGGTACATTATCCCATATTTATTACTCTTTGTAGTAGGGACTATATTGCTGAAGGCCATGAAGAAGCATATTCAAAAAACGGCAATTAACAAGCCCGACTCCTTCCTTATCTGTCTGGCCAAACCTATCGGGGAAAAAGATGGATACACCTATACTGCATTTGTAAAAGACAGTCACAGGCATAACAAACATTATATTGCGGACGAAATAAAGGATATATCCACAGATGACATTTTGAACAATCAGAGTGTACCCTTCAGGAAAAAGACCGTACTGATCCATAACGACGAAAGCGGTTCCGATCTTTGCGTAAGGGCATACAGCAACAGAGATCTGAACAGGCGAAGTTCTACATGGCGCGAAGATGGACTGATCCCAGTATTGTATATCGATGATAAATATACATTTATTATCAAGAAGAAAGATCTGGTAATCACTGACTAAATGTCTGTCCTTCTGAAAACGTATAATTTATAACTAAAATCCCTATCTTTGCATCTAAATATAATACAAACTATATGAAGATTCTTTTGATAGGCGAATACAGCCGTGCGCATCTTACTCTGGCTGAAGGTCTGCGTTCTTTAGGACATGAAGTACTTACAGCTTCGGACGGCGACGGCTTTAAAAACTATCCGCGCGATGTGGATTTAAGTCGCAAAAGTTCGGGAGTAATAGATACTCTCTCCAGCATGATGTCTGTCCTCAGCAGATTCAAAAGTTTCAAAGGGTATGATGTTGTACAGCTCATAAATCCCTGCTTCACTACCCAAAACGTACGGATCAACAATTATCTATATAAAAAACTAAAGAAGAACAATCAGAAAGTCTTTATGGGAGCTTTTGGCGACGACTCATATTGGGTAAGCGCCTGCTTGGGAAATAAGATATTTGACTATTCCGAGTTCTTTGTCGATGGCAAAGCGATCAATGTCGATTTCAATCAACGGTTCATCGATAAATGGATAGGCACGCCGCTCGAAACATTTAACCGGGCATTGGCAAAAGACGCAGATGGGATTGTAGCCTGCCTGTATGAATATTACAAGGCGTATGAACCTTTCTTCTCCGATAAGCTGCGGTACATTCCATTGCCGATGAATACGGCGGGAATAGAATTCCAACCGATACCCGAAGAGCCCGAAAAAGTGAACTTCTTTATCGGGATCAATAAAGTCCGTGAGAAGTTTAAAGGTACCGATGTGATGGAGAAGGCACTGGACAGAATCAAAGACAAATACCCGGATAAAGTAATCGTTACGCGGGTCGAATCTGTCAGCTACGATGTGTATCAGCAACTGATGTCTCAGGCGCATGTAGTGCTCGACCAGTTATATTCACACACACCTGCAATGAACGCGCTATTGGCAATGGCTCAGGGAAAAGTAGTTGTAGGCGGAGGAGAGCCATATATCTATGACCTATATGGTGACACGTCCAATCAGCCGATCGTAAACGTACATCCGCACGAAGACGATGTATTCGACAAACTGGAATGGCTGGTATTAAACAAAAAAGATATTCCGGAGATATCGAGAAAGAGCCGTCAATTTGTAGAAACGAACCATGATTACGTGACAGTGGCGAAGAAATATCTGGATTTCTGGAGACAAAAAGAAGGCATATAAGAATAACCTTTTGCGAATAACTATTTACAGCAACGAATCATTGCTTTCCTGAAAAAAGGAGGAGCAATATCAGGATCGTGTACGAAGAACATATATCCGTTTGTCGTCTGAATCCTGTAGTGCAAGTTTTCCATCAGCGATGACAATTCAGTATAGTCTATTTGTTTATGATAAGTGCATATAACCGCTCTTGTATGATATTTATCTGATGTCAGGATACTCTGCGCGCCTGCTAAAGCCTTCTTTTCTACACCTTCTACATCCAGTTTAAGAAATATTGAATCAGAACCAAAGGTTCCGGCTAAGGAATCTAGTGTTATGGTTTCTTCACTATCTTCATCAGATACATATCTGTTTATTATCCTTACCTTTTCTTTCCACGGCTCGAATGTCTTCTTCAGAGCCTCTATCCATCGCTCTTCGACTTCAAACAAGATTATACTACGAACCTTATTTACAATCGATAAAGAGAAGATGCCTTCGGCTGCGCCTACATCAAGGACAACATCATCAGGGCCAACCTGAAAATCATCGGACAGATAACAATGAGGGGATAAAGGATCCTGCTCTATCAAAAGATTCCTGTGAATCTTCTGTATTTCCTTATCACTTAGTTCAATCGGGTAATAAAGCCTGTAGCCTAGATATTCCACATACTTCAGGGTAGTCTCATCATCTGTATATACAACGACATCCCTGAAATCATACTTTTCTGCATATGAATACGGGAATATGGTTGTACCTTCCTTCTTTATATATTGTATGGCAGATCTAAGCTCAGGGTCTTCTACCTTCCGGGCCTTATAATACCTGAGCATATCGCGACGTAGCGACCAGCAAGGATTGTCATCATACAACTCCTTATCCAGCTTTCGTTTTCGTCTTATTTTCTTGTAGTAGTATAAATCAGTAATAGAAGCTAGCCTCTTAAATACCATGAGTTTTTCAGGTTTAGTATACAAAGATAAAAAGATTATAGATATTCTTCAGTTATATTGGCATTTACTCCGAATTATTAATATAAAAAGCGGATAATTTTTTAAATTACCCGCCTTTACTCATAATATGTTAGATTGGATTGATTACATCATTCCCCCCATTCCTCCGCCACCCATTGGAGGCATTGGCATTGGGTTTTCTTCTTTCTTATCAGCTATGATACATTCTGTAGTAAGGAACATACCTGCAATAGAAGCTGCATTTTCAAGAGCAACTCGAGCCACTTTGGCTGGGTCGATTACCCCTGATGCATTCAGGTTCTCATATTTGTCGGCACGTGCATTGTAACCATAGTCACCTTTACCTTCACGTATCTTCTGAACTACCACAGCACCTTCTTTACCGCTGTTAGCAACAATCTGACGAAGTGGCTCTTCAATAGCGCGTTTCACGATTTCGATACCTGTAGTTTCATCTTCATTTTCGCCTTTCATATTTTCAAGAGCGTCAATCGCACGGATGTAAGCTACACCACCTCCCGGTACTGTACCTTCTTCGATAGCGGCACGAGTCGCAGAAAGAGCATCGTCAACACGGTCTTTCTTTTCTTTCATCTCCACTTCGGAAGGTGCACCAACATAAAGAACCGCTACACCACCTGCCAATTTAGCAAGACGCTCCTGTAGTTTTTCTTTATCATAATCAGATGTTGTTTTCTCCATCTGTGAACGGATTTGACCTACACGAGCAGAAATTGCTTCTTTTGCTCCGGCACCGTTTACGATAGTTGTAGTATCCTTGTTGATAGTAATTTTGTCTGCAGTACCAAGCATATCGATAGTAGCAGCTTCCAGAGAAAGACCTCTTTCTTCTGTGATTACTGTACCACCTGTAAGGATAGCGATATCTTCCAGCATTTCTTTGCGACGGTCACCGAATCCCGGAGCTTTCACTGCTGCGATTTTCAAGCCTGCGCGAAGACGGTTTACTACCAATGTAGTCAAAGCTTCAGAATCGATATCTTCTGCGATGATAAGTAGTGAACGTCCCGATTTAAGAGCAGCTTCAAGTATTGGAAGAATATCTTTCAATACAGAGATCTTCTTATCGTGGATCAGGATATACGGATTTTCAAGGTCAGCTTCCATTTTCTCCGTATCAGTTACAAAGTAAGGAGAAATATAACCTCTGTCGAATTGCATACCTTCTACTACGTCAACGTAAGTATCAGTTCCCTTTGCTTCTTCAACAGTGATAACACCTTCTTTTTTCACCTTGCCCATAGCTTCAGCAATCAGTTTACCGATAGTTTCATCGCCGTTTGCAGAAATTTTAGCTACGTTTTCTATTTTTTGCAAGTCATCGCCTACTGTTACCGATTGCGCTTTGATATTCTCTACAACTTTAGCAACAGCTTTGTCGATACCACGTTTCAGGTCCATCGGATTGGCTCCTGCTGTAACGTTTTTAAGACCTACGCTAACAATTGACTGAGCCAATACTGTAGCTGTAGTTGTTCCGTCTCCGGCATCGTCGTTTGTTTTAGAAGCTACTTCTTTTACAAGTTGTGCTCCCATGTTTTGGAACGGATCTTCCAATTCTATTTCTTTAGCTACGGTCACACCATCTTTTGTGATGTGAGGAGCTCCGAATTTTTTATCAAGAATAACATTGCGACCTTTAGGCCCAAGTGTTACTTTTACAGCATTAGCCAATGCATCAACACCTTTCTTTAGCTCGTCGCGAGCATCTATATTAAATTTGATTTCTTTTGCCATGACTTTGTTATGTTATTAAATTGTTCGTATTAAATAATTGCAAGAATATCAGACTGACGCATGATCAGATAAACTTCGCCATCCAGTTCTATTTCTGTTCCGGCATATTTACCATAAAGCACATTGTCTTTCGGTTTTACAACCATATCTTCGTCCTTTGTTCCATTTCCTACGGCAATTACTTCGCCTTTAAGCGGTTTTTCTTTTGCAGTATCAGGAATAATGATACCTCCCACACTTTTTTCTTCTGCAGCGGCCGGTTTTACAAGCACTCTGTCTGCTAATGGTTTAATACTCATGATTCTTTAAGATTTTAAATTGTTATATATTAAATTTTAAATATTTTCTGATTAGAGATAAGCGAAATGCGTGCCAAAGTATATTTCTGTCAAAAAAGCAGAATAAGGAATGTGTGAAAACTGACAAGTAGTCATTTGCTGTTAGCAGTAAACATAAATACGGCTCTTTCAACTTACTACTTGTTAAAAAGTGACAAAGGTAACATATGTCAGTAAACAGTTAGCAGTTAACAATTAGAAGCCCTTTACACCTATTACTCAATACTTACTACTTCGAAAAGGTAACAAAGGTTACACTGTTTCACTTATTTGCTAAATACTAATTATTTTTTTTCAAAGAACAATAAGCTAACAGCTATTAGCCGTTAGCTTACATATAGATAAAGTAATTTATTATTATTCAGTCTCCGGATTCAGTTCCTTTTTGTCCATATTCTTTACTACCCGCCCATATATGACAAGTGCGATGGCAGAAATCAGACCTATCCCGACAAAGACATACCATATATAATGTGCGTTTACTGTCGCAGCAGCATATTCTACCTGCGATGTAAATGTCTTAGGATCCGGACAATATTTCTCTAATAAGAACCCGGACAACCCGAAAGCAAAAAGGTACGAAAAGAATGAGTGTAAGTGGCTGAAGCCTAAGTAAAGGCCTTCTTCTCCTTTTGGAGACTGCAACGAAAAATATTCAAGGAAGCGGGGTGAAATAAAACACTCTGCTAATGCCTGCATGGCAATACCCACTATCATCATAAATGCAACAGGGTGCAATCCCATCACATAATCAGTCCCAATCTGGTTGCCAAACGACATAACCAATGCCGAGAACGGTATAATCAGCATCCCTATAGTCATGGACGTGAGTGCAGTACGCCTTTTCATAAATGAGGTGACAAAATTGACACATACAAATACCACCAACGGATTCACATTGGCATACCAACCCGGGGAAGCACCTTCACCGATCATACGGATCACATACTTAGGCATAGTCGCATACATCTGGCTCTGAATCATCCAGAAACCACTAATGATAATTATCAGTGCTATAAGACGTCCATTCTGACAAACTTTCCACAGAGCTTTTCCTATTTCGGCAAAACTTTTCCCTTTGCCTTCGGTCTTTACCGATTTATAGAAAAAGAAAACTGCTATCAAAGCCAGAAAAGTCATTGATGCAGAAAAGAAATTTAGGTACACAAGCCCTTCGTCACCCATGCTTCTGCGTAGCGGATCAACAACGGTTTTGCCTGTAAATGCCCCGATATTTACCATCATATAAAAGATAGCATATCCGCGCGCACGGTTTTCCGATGTAGTCTCACGCGCTACCGTACCCGATATAACAGCTTTTATAAATGCTCCGCCTATAACGATAAGTACCAGAATGGGAGCAATGCTCCAGCGCAAATAACTTGTTTCAAGGCCGGTAAAAGTGGCTGTCATCCCGTAACTCACCAGTCCCGCGCTCTCCAACAGAGTAGGCAAAAGTCCCAGGCCTCCATAACCGACTGTTAACAAAGCAAATGCTAGTATAATGGATGAACGGAAGCCTATTTTATCTGCATATGCTCCTGCAAAAGTGGGAAGGAAGTATAGCATTGCTGAAAATATACCCGAAATGATACCAGCTTCGATATCAGAGAAACCCCAAACATTGGATAAATAAAGGGTAATTACAATAAATACGGCATAATACGCCAGCCGTTCGAGTAGTTCGACGGAATTGGCAACCCAAAAGGCCCTTGAAAATTTAGTCATTAGATTTGATCGAATTGTTAAAATTTAAACGAATAGTCACAAAAATAAGAAAATAATCCTGTTTATAAAGGTTATATGCTTTACGGAATATGTTAATTAGACCTTTTTAACTCAATACAAAAAGTAGTACCGACACCTATCTCCGATGATTTCACATAAATTTTTCCTCTATGGTACGATTCTATTATACGCTTCGCCAAAGACAGCCCAAGGCCCCATCCTCTTTTTTTTGTGGTAAATCCCGGACTGAAGATCGTTTTGAATTTTGATTTTGGAATACCTTTACCGGTATCCCGTATATCCAGGCTTATTATTTTACCTTTATCGGACAAGGTGTAAATGATCTCACCCTGACCTTCCATCGCATCCACCGCGTTTTTTGTCAGATTCTCTATCACCCAGCTTAATAAAGGCTCACTTACGTTTGCATAAAGGGGCGTAGCAGATAAACGGAGTTCAAAAATGACTTTTTTCGAAATTCGCTTTTCAAGATAGGTTATAGATTGAGTTACGATCTCATTTATATCCTTTCGTTCCAAAGATGGTGCAGAACCTATTTTCGAGAACCTGTCCGTTATCATTTGCAGGCGGTTCACATCTTTTTCCATATCCAGTAAGATGGATTGATCGGCATTTTTTAATTTGAGATACTCCAACCACGCCAACAACGATGATATCGGCGTTCCTAACTGATGTGCCGTTTCTTTCGACAACCCTACCCAAAGGCGGTCTTGTTCCATTCGCATTGTGGTAAACAATGCAAAAAAGGCAGTTATCATAAATATAATCAGTACACTCACCTGAACATACGGATATAATTGCAACCTCTTCAGGGTGTAGGAATCGTCGTAATATACATATTGGTCAAAATCCTCAACTTCGATAACAATAGGTTTGTGCCTTTTTTCAAAAGCCCGGGACTGTTGTTTTAGAAACTCCTGCTCGCCGGTCTCAGGAAGTTCTATATTTGTGGAAGTATAGTAATTGTCTTTTTTGTCGTATAAAATGACAGGGATAGTCGTGTTGCTTTTCAGAATCTGTATTACCAGATTCATATTCAGGTTTTCATTGTTGCTGGCCATCTCTTTGGTAGCTTCAGCCCAGATTTCTATCTTGTTGCGTTCTTCTTTCGACAGGTCTTTTACCAGATAATGAGAGACAATAAGCGACCCGAAAGCTATTATTATAGCTGCTATAATAAGGATATACCGCAATAAGAGCTTATTGTTCTCAAATATTTTCATGCAATAAAGATAATTGTTTTATTCTTTAACGCATTTTCGAAGGGAATAATATTGATTATCAGATTTTCTTCAGTTCCTGATACAAGCGCTGTATGGGTAATCCCATGATATTGAAATAAGACCCCGATATATATTCCACAGCGATATAACCGATCCATTCCTGCACACCATATGCCCCGGCTTTATCCAAGGGCTTATATTTAGTCACATAGTATTCTATTTCATCCTCTTCGAGCTGTGCAAATCTCACTTCGGATGAAACACCGAATGCTCTCCGTTTCTCTTTTGTAGTTATGCAAACACCTGTTACCACCGAATGCGTCTGACCGGAAAGATCGCGGAGCATCCGCTTGGCATCTTCTTCATCAAGAGGTTTGCCATATACATTTCCATCGAGGAGAACGATTGTGTCAGCTGTTATCAGAAGCGTGTCATTATCCAGAAAGGTCCTATATGCCTCGGCTTTTTCTTTAGCTATATATATCGCAATATCTTCACCCTGTAGATGATCGGGATACGATTCGTCGATATCGGGAAGCGTTTTTATTTCGTAAGCAATATCCAATCCTGAAAGAAGTTCCTTTCTGCGGGGAGAGTTGGATGCAAGTATGATCTTATATTTTGATAGGTCGAGCATTCAGAATATTTTTTTTTGACGGCTTTCCAGTTCCAATAATTTCTTTTTCACTTCAAGGCCGTAGGCATATCCGCCCAGCTTTCCCCCTTCATTCACCACACGGTGGCAAGGAACGATTATGGCTATATTGTTTTTTCCATTGGCAGAGCCGACAGCCCGGCACCCTTTCGGAGAGCCTATACTTATTGCTTCTTGTTTGTAGGAGACGGTTTCTCCATACGGAATCGTATTCAGGTAGTCCCAGGCTTTTTCTTGAAAAGAAGTCCCTTCCTGAGCCAAAGGCAAGTCGAAGGTTTTCCGTTCACCGGCAAAGTATTCTTTCAGCTGCCTTATAGCTTCATCTAGAACCGAAACTAAAGTCTCGTCTGTTTGTACTATCTCAGAGACAATCCGCAGAGCAGAAATAAAGCCGTTAGTCTCTTCTATTTCTATTACTCCGACGGGAGATTGTAAAAAAGCCTTCATTTTTTTTCTTCGGTTTATCTTCGTATTTCGACCAGCTCCAATTTATCATCTGGCGCAGGCGTTTAAGGAAACGTTTCGACGGTTTGTCTCGCAAATATGATTCTATATGGCGTTTCTTCTTTTCTTCCAGTATTTCATCCACATTGATAAGTATGCCCGTTTCCTCCACGTTACCAAAAGTATCGTTTACGGCCGTACCGAACACTTTCATCTGGGGCGAAAGGCTCATATAAGCATTTACAAGTGGCGGAATATTAAGTCCTAGCCTACGGACAGACGTATTTAAGATTTTATAATCAGCCTTAAATGTATCTTCATCGAATAAACGTATAAGTTTCTTTTCATCCGTCTCTATCCGAAGTGCCTGTTTCGGCCAAACTAACTTGTCCGGATCAGGGAAATATTTCCCCAGAAAATAAAGGATCATGTCGCGGGCTTGCGTGTTGTAGGTATCGTACATGGTGACTTTTCCGAAAAAATACTTCATAGACGGGTCAGCCACAGACAGTGCCCCCAATCCGTCCCAAAGATTATCGAGTGCGAATATACCTTTCGAACCTGCAAGAGTGGATTGATATTCCAAAGTGACGAACGAACGGCCGAGTTCGAACGTATAAGGCAGATATTCTTTTATAAACTTTTTGGAGAAATGGAACAGATGGGAGGTAGCCAGAACCGGCTCGCCATTATCATCGAAACAAATATCCGGTCCGCAGATAAAACGGTATCCTCCTATTATTTCTTCCGCCTCGGGATTCCAGACTATTAGCTGCTTATAAGGATTGTCCATTGTATCATACTCGTCAATATCGGTAGACAAACCCGTCCCTCCTCCGTAATAACGGAATGCAATCTCACGCAAGCGGCCTATTTCCAGCATCACGTTAGGTGAATTGTGATGTGTGATTATATAAATCTCATTATTCGCCTTATTGGTATGCCTCAGAAGTTTGTCCTTCGTCAATTCGGCTTTTAAGAGACTTTTATCTATTGGTGAGATGATTTTTTCCATCTAATATTATCTGTTTGATTTCGCTAATCTATATGCTTTGTCTTTTACATATCCGGCCCATTGCGAAGCGCTTTTCGAATTATCGAAAGTCGAATACGGAATTGGCTCGCCAAATGTAATAGAAAAACTTGTATTTTTATTCTTAAACATTTCGTCGGGTAAAAGTATCAATTCCACATTGAACTTTAGCCCTAATCGCTTTCTTATATTTGCAAATCTATAAAAGAAATTTGAATTTTTCCCATCAAAATATACAGGAACAACATCTCTCCCGGATTCAACAGCCTTGAGTATAAAATTCTTTTGCCACGGTAAATCGTATATCTGTCCCTTTTCCTTTCGGGAGCAAAGGCCTGCGGGAAAAGTGATGATCTGATCATCGGAGTCATAAGCTTCATTCAATGTAAGGGTTGCCTGTTTCGACTGCCTTCCGTATTTATTAACCGGGAGAAAAATAGGTTGCAGGTTCCGGATGAAATACAATACATCATTTACCACATACTTTATCTTCTTATCGTACTTTTCTCCGATAACTGCTGACAGACAAATGCCATCAAGCCCTCCAAGCGGATGATTGGATGCGAATATAAAGCGTCCGTCTTTCGGGATATTCTCCAGACCGTTCACCTCCAACGTAAGATTGAAATAGCCGACCACAGCCTGCATAAAATCGACACCTTCCTTATCTGCATATATCCTGAGTATTTCATTTAACTCATCGATATGAATCTTGCGCTTCAGATAATTTATAACAAAGCGTGGTATTTTATTATAAATCTTCGGCGCTTTTTCTTCCAGTACTTTATCCAAATCCAGTATAAGTGGTTCTTGAGCCATTTCTGAAAAATCATATGAATCACAAAATTAATTGATTTTGAGTTATTATTACTTCAAAAAATCAATAAATAGTCATAACTGATATGTTTTAATTGATTTTACCTATTATATTTGTGTTCTTATTACAAAATATATAATAATAGAATAATGAAAAACAGAATATTATTTTCTATCCTCAGCATCGCATTACTAGGCATATTCACCCTGACAAGTATCGATGTATCGGGAGAAACTAAGGATGAACCGAAAGGTAAATCGCCTATCGTAACATTGTCCGCATCAAATTATGAAAGCGAGACAGCCAAGGGCCTCGTCTTTGTAGACTTCTGGGCAGCATGGTGTGGCCCTTGCCGCCGCATGGCTCCAATCTTGGATGAAATCGCTACGGAATACAAGGATTCTGTTAAGATAGGCAAGGTAAATGTAGATAATTACAAGAAATTCTCGATAGACAAGGGTATACAGGCATTGCCTACCATAGTCGTTTACAAAGATGGAAAAGAAGTAGACCGCATCATGGGATTGGTGTCTAAAGATAAACTGGTCGAAGTAATCAAGGAATACTCCGCAAAGAAAGCTAACTGATCCAGTCGAAACGCAGGTACGGGATCACAGTCTTTGCTATTTCAGTTACAAGAGGGTAGGTATGGGATTTCTCACGCACATCCTCTTTTATTATTCGCTTATGTTGGTCAAACTCGGCCACAAGATTCAGGACAATGCTGAATACCACAATCCACTTTGCGGCACAAAACAAGGCTCCTGCTAACCTGTTCAATATAGTCATTTTTAGTGCATCCACGAAAGACTCCAACAGCTTCCCGGCAAAGAATAATGCAACCAATATCGCTATGAATGCTACAATATATGAAAGAGGGCCAATGATATGAGGCGACCCGTCGCTCAGATTAATAAGCCAGGGGGCGATGTATTCCGATAGTTTTCCGGCAAAGATAGCTCCCAATATAATCCCTGCAAGAGAAGCGATTTGCATCACCAATCCCGAAAAGAATCCTTTTATCAGTGTTACTAATACGAGAATTACAACTACCAGATCGAACCAATTCAACTCCATAACTATTATCCTATAAACAACAAAAGTAAGAATTAGTATTAATTCTTACTTTGTTTGCCTGAGCAAAATATCTTTTTACAAATATTATTTGCTGTATTCGTCTGAAACTGAAAGTTTAGCTCTACCTTTGGCTCTACGGGCTGCAAGCACTCTACGTCCGTTTGCTGTAGCCATTCTTGAGCGAAAACCATGTTTGTTTTTTCTCTTTCTGTTTGATGGTTGAAAAGTTCTTTTCATCGCTATATATATTTTCTGTTATTATTTCTTTGTTCAGTTTCGGGTTGCAAAAATAGGATGTTTATTTAATATAAGCAAGTATATTAACGTTTTATTTTCTCGAAAGTTATAAAACTATATGCATATTTATGTTTCTCATCCATAGGATGATCTTCTCTCGATACTTCTCCCCACACTTCAGGGTCAACTTGGGGAAAGAAAGTATCAGCATCTTTGAACCGGTGATGGATGCGGGTCAGATATAATTTGTCTGCAACATCGATAACTTCCCTATATACAGAACCGCCGCCGATAAAGAATATTTCAGACTCGTCTTTACATAGTGCAACAGCTTCTTCGACAGAAGAACACATCTCGCACCTGTCGAAATGCAATTCTTTATTTCTGCTAATAACGATGTTCCGTCTGTTGGGTAAAGCTCCTTTAGGCAACGACTCAAATGTTTTCCGCCCCATTATCACAGGGTGGCCATCCGTTATTTTTTTGAAATACTTCAGATCGTTAGGCAGATGGCAAAGGAGATTGTTATCCTTACCTATTGCATTCTCTTCATCCGTTGCTACTATAATAGATTTTACTGTCATATTTTATTTTTTCTTCTTAAATCCGACAGGGATCTTCAATGTATCCGAGTCGTACATATTAATATATAAGATAACTTCTTTCTCCAAGCCTTTGTGCGCAACCTGATACATATCAAGAAGTCCGCCATCATCCAACAATCCGTTTTTTGTTTTGAACCCACAACAGCTCCCCAGTCTTGTATAGGTGATCGGCTCTCCGTCCGGTCCCATCAGCGCATTCAGAAACCGCCTTTCGTTTCTGGCGCCACTAAGGACACCCCCTCCCACCATTATCGGATTCTCCTGAGTGTATCCGTATGTGGCATCATCGCTGTAAACGTCGACCACGAAAGTTTCATTATTCAAGAGTTTTTGCTCTACATTAGGGCTACCGTAAGTACCCCAGCCTTTCTTAGCCGATTGTTTCGAAGAACTACATCCTGTCAGGATAATTAAAGCCAAAACGATAAAAAATCTAGTTTTCATAATGTTGTTTCTTTTAGATTCAGGTAATTTGCTTTTCTTAATAAGAGGCAAATTAGTAAATAAATCCACAACAAACTACGAAATTTTATTTCTCCTTCGGTTTTAACCCCATCTTTTTAGCTTTTGCTACCAGATATTCATAAGCGGCATCATATTCATTTGATATGACCCCATCCAGAATAGCGTCTTTTACAGATGACTTCAACCGCCCCACTTCCACACCCGGAGCAAGCCCGAATATCTCCATAATTTCCTCGCCTCCGATCGGCGGCTGAAAATTACGTACATGGTCTTTCTCTTCTATATCCTTTAATTTATGGCGTACCAGTTCAAAGTTTCGTAAATAACGGCGTACCTTTTCCGGATTTTTAGATGTTATATCAGCTTCGCACAACGTCATCAGATCTTCGATATCATCTCCCGCCTCAAACAATAAGCGGCGCACAGCCGAGTCGGTTATATCCTCATCCACAAGCACCTGTGGACGCATATGCAATGTCACCATCTTTTGCACATATTTCATTTTCTCATTCAGGGGAAGTTTCATCCTGCGGAATATTCCGGGAATCATCTTTTCCCCTATAAAATTATGATTATGGAAAGTCCATCCCAGCTTTTTATCAAAACGTTTGGTTGCAGGCTTGGCTATATCATGCAGAATGGCAGACCAGCGCAACCACAGGTCGTTGGTTTTCTTCGAGATATTGTCCAGAACGACCAAAGTGTGATAAAAATTATCCTTATGCCCTACCCCTTCTTTAGTCTCAGCTCCTTTGAGTGCGACTAATTCCGGAAATATAATAGCTAACAGACCTGTCTGGTCGAGTTGTAGAAATCCGACAGATGGTTTGGGGGACAGTACGATCTTATTTAATTCATCAATGATGCGTTCACCCGATATTATGCCAATGCGGTCTTTATTACGGGTGATGGCATCGAATGTTCCCGGCTCGATATCGAAGCCCAGCTGTGAAGAAAAACGGATTGCCCTCATCATCCGCAACGGATCGTCACTGAATGTAATATCCGGATCGAGTGGGGTACGGATAATCAGGTCTTCCATATCCTTTAGCCCGTTGAACGGATCGAGCAACTCTCCGAACCTGTCTTTGTTGAGGCAAACGGCTAAAGCATTTATAGTAAAATCGCGGCGATTCTGATCGTCCTCCAGCGTCCCGTCTTCTACAATCGGCTTACGGGAATCCCTTTGATAAGACTCGCGGCGTGCCCCTACAAATTCTATTTCGGTATCCTTATATTTAAACTGTGCTGTCCCGAAGTTTTTGAATACAGAGAGATGAGCTTTTTTACCTAGCGTTCTGGCCACAGCCTGAGCCAGTTCGATCCCTTTGCCTACTGTAACAATATCAATATCCTTTGACGCACGGTGCAAGAATATATCACGGACGTATCCTCCAATAGCATAACACTCCAATTGCATATCATCTGCAACCTGAGAAATTATTTCAAATATTTTCCCGGAGAACTTTTTTTTCAACTCACGTTGTATTTCTTTATTGTTGAGGTTTATCATTTCAATTTTACTACATAGCCCTCTTTAGTAAACGATGCGATCTATTTAAGTAATAAATCTTTTCAATCGTTCTGATTTCGAGAGGTTAGAAAGTGCAAAGATAATAAATTCTACTAATCAATTATCATTCGACAATCCTGTCTCAATAAGAATTATCAAACAAGAATAATACGTCTGTGGACGATAAATTTCACCCAACTAGAAACATCTTTTTCTTTTTCCTGTTAAAAGTATATGCCGAAAGATATTTTTGTCTATTTTTAATATCGAAAAGTTAAATTATTTGAGAATAATTCTGTTAAAATCAAAATAATTTGTAATTTGGTACACAATTAAAGAAGATTACCCAGAATACTTTCTCTCTAAAACAGAGCAACATCCTATGCAAAAAATTTTAAGAAATACAATGGTGTTTCTCTTTATCTTCTTGTTTGCTTGCGGAGCAAAAGATGATGGAGCCAAACTGCGCTTAGACTCAGCCCGTCGTTTCTATGCCAACAAAGAGTACACATTGGCTAAACAGGAAATAGACAGCGTGAAAATACTGTATCCTAAAGCATTTGACCAGATACGGGCCAGCCTGGCTTTTCTCGACACGGTAAGAAGGGCAGAGAACGAACAGATAATCACCCAATGCGATTCACTCATTGCCATGCATGAACCTACATTGGATAAAATAAAAACCCTTTTTTCATTTCAACGCAACAAAGAATATCAGGAAACAGGAGTATTTATTCCTAAAGAAAGCCTTACCGGTGGAGTTATTACCGGCACAATGCTACGTTCGGGAGTAGGGGAGGATGGCGTATTATACATAGAAAGCGTTTTTGTAGGGTCAAAACAAAAACATAATCGTATAAAAATATCTGCAAAAGACGGCTCCTTTGCTCAATCGTTGGCGGTGACCGATGATGGGCTAAACTACAGGTTTTCCAATATGGGAAAAGAGTATGAGATTATCCGCTTTGCGGGAACCAGCGAAAATGGCGTAGCCGGATTTATATTCACAAATTCAAACAATCCCCTGACTGCCACACTCGAGGGACAGGGAAAATATACATATACCTTATCGCAAACTACGAAGTCCGCAATTTCTAAATCTTTTCAGTTATCAACAATGATGTTACAACTCGACAGCCTGAAAACAGCTAAAGAGAAAGCAGAGTATCATATTTATTATCTCGATAATAAAAAGGACAAGGAAAACCCGGACAATGTCATCAAATGAAAAAACTTATGGAAAAAGAAAAGCCACCTTTCGAGACCCTGGATCAAGGATCGGGTATATTCATACCGAATGTATCCGTCGATTGTATCATACTGGGTTTTGATTCGGGACGTCTTAAAGTATTGTTATGCAAATTTAAAGTCAGTGAGAAATGGATGCTTCCCGGGGGCTTTGTAGCAAAAGACGAGGATCCCGATGAATCTGCTTTACGGGTACTAAAGGGCCGTACCGGACTTGAAGATGTGTATCTTAAACAATTTTATTTCTTTGGAAAAAAAGGGCGCATAGGTGTAGAGGAAAATGCCGATATACTTAAGCGGTTTAATATTCAGGAAGACAAAGGCCAATGGTATCTCGACCGCTTTATAAGTCTGGGATATTATTCCCTTATCAAATATAACGAAGCTCAATTATTTGCTAACGAAGAGTATGAAGAGGCCGGATGGTTCGACATCAATGAAATACCGCCTCTATATGCAGATCATAAAGAAATTATCGATACAGCTATTTCTACTATACGTAGACAAATCGGATTTATACCAATGGGTTACGAATTGCTACCTGAAAAATTCACTATGCCCGAACTGAGATGTATATACGAAGCCATTCTGGGACGGGAGATAGACAGACGTAATTTTCAGCGCAAAATGTTGTCGATCGGCTATATCCAGCCTTTGAATGAAACAAGAAAAGCGGGTGCTCATAAATCCCCCAATTTATACATGTTTATAAAAGAGAAGTACGAAGAGGCCGAAAAATACGGTATACAGGTGATGAGTAATAATTTCTAAATAGACCAAGGAAGTATTAAATACAAAAAGCGCAGAAATATCAACTTCTGCGCTTTTTGTATATCTCGGTAATTTTCTTTCCTCTTATTTTGCTCCTCCGGCTTTCATCAGATTAGCTTCTTCAATATATTTATCAGCTTCCATTGCAACTGGTGAATTCATATATTGATTTTTGATTGTAGTAAATGTTTCAACCACTTTGTCGTAGTTGCCTTGGTTGCGGTATATAAGGCCCGCCTTCTTATATAAGATCGGACTTTGTGAAGGATTGTCAACACCTTTAGCTGCTTTCACATAATAAGAAACAGCATCATTTTCTTTTCCGGTGTTGCTAAGGCAGTCTCCGATAGTTCCATTTACTAATTGAGACAATACTTTGTCACTTCCGCTAAATCCTTTCAAATGATCCAAAGCTTTATCATACTGGCCCAAGTTAGCATAACAGATACCGGCATATAATTTTGCAAGATTTCCGGCATTGGTAGCCCCATAGTCGCTAATGATAGATTCAAAACCTACATATCCGTTTGCATCACCATAGATGGCAAGGGAATCCTGTCCGTTTCTGTAATATTGCTCCCCTTTGAACAAAGCAACCTGTGCTTCTACATTCTTTGGCCCGAGATAGAAATGCCGGAATGCCAGATATCCACTGACAACTACCACAACAATACCGATTCCGATCAATATCTGTTTCTGATATTTTTCGATAAAATTTTCAGATCTATGAACGGCACTGTCGATTTTCTCCCAGTCCTTTTCTTCCCGTATTTCAGCTTGTTTCTTTTTAGAAGACATTGTATTATTAGTTATATATTTTAATATTCAGAATTAGCAGCGACAAAAATAGCGGTTTTATCCTTATAAATAAAATCCTGACTGTATTTTTTTTACTCAGTATAGAATTTTACGAGTTGCAGTATAGCTCTTTGACATACAGGACAGAAGTCTTTGCATGTATTTGTCTTCATCCGGCAATCGATAACAGGGCGATATATACCTTTTGCCGAATAACCTGCACCTTCGAACACTCCTATATTATATTTATCTGCAAGATCAGCATTTGTGGGCACCGGAGTCTGAGGCTCAAGCATATCCTGCCACTTTACGGTAAAGTCGACCAAGGTGGTAATATTGGGTTCCCATGGCTCTACAGAATGCAGGTATGTATTGTCCAACACATCGCTGTCATAAAAATATTCATCGGCCAATCCGGCAAAGCTATGCCCGAATTCATGGACTACAACAGGCTTAAAGGCAGCATGGCCGGTGGTAGTCAATGTGTATGCATTAAATATCCCTCCACCTCCGTACACATCTGTATTTGCTAATATAATAATATGTGCATATGGTATTCCGGCAATAGCATCATGTATGTCTTTTACATGAGATGTCGTCAGATACCGGTCGGAATAGAATGTGTCGAAATGGGAACTGAAAGCTGTCCTACTCCAGTTGTTTTCGCGCGGCACACTCACACCGGAGTCCTCGGAAATCGTTTCCACCGCATAAAAATTGAACTTATCTTTCAGCTCATTGAACGGGCTATGACTGAATATTTGTTCACAAGTTATCTGCGCATGCTCTCTGAACTTTGCCATCTCAGAAGCTGTATATCCTTCAGCCAAAATAACTACATTCACACATTTATTAACCGAATCGCCCCTATGTATGACTGTATAGGCCGGAATATTCTTCAGTCCTTTTTTCTTTATCAGAATATCATCCGGATTTACATCGTGCCTGATCGCAGTCTTGTATACACCAAACTTATCTCTCAGTTTTATCTCCACTGATATCTTCCCTTTAGGATAAGGTATAAGAAATGAATTCTCGAAACTCTTCCTAACCTCCTTAGCCTCAGGCGTAGTCTGCCATTCTGAAAACAAAGTACTGAAAGCATCGGTATAGATACATGTTCCGGTTTTTACATCTGTCACCCATATTTGTCCATTACCTTTACGAAGAAGCTGCGACAAGTTATGTCTGCGCCCTGCCCAATGAGGCAACTGATTCAACTGGTCGAGAGCGACAACCTGAGATTCATCATTTCCGGAAAAAATATAATCGATACGCAAAGCTTTATCGACAAAATAATCTTCAAAGTTCTGAGCCTGTGATTCTGCTATTGAGAAGAAGAGTGCAAGGGCAAGTAAAAAATATTTCATAGAAAGATTCGTTTAATAAGGAACAAAGATAGAAAATATATACATAAATATCCGGACTCCGGGCAATAAGATTGATCGTGAATATTCAGTCTGAATACAAAAATTTATACTTTTTTTGTTTTTTCGTATTCTGCTTTCATGTTTAATTGATTAGCTTTGCATCCGAATATATAAGCATGAGGTTTTGTAGATGAGAAAAGTTCGCATCTTAGCATACATTTTTCTATGTATATTGTTCTCTGTGCCTTTCTGGGGTGCACAATATGCCTATACTAAGCATCGTGCTATAAATTTAATATATAGCAACGACACCCTGCCCCGTGTGAAGGGAGATTCCCTCCCGAAGAATGATTCCCTGAAACTCCACAACGACTCTTTACTACAAGACTCTACTGCACAAAAAAAGAATGCGTTGGATGCCGTAGTAGACTATACAGCCAATGACTCTGTGGTACTTATGGCCAGCAATTGGGGCTATTTATATGGCTCTGCGGAAGTAAAATATACCGAAATAACACTAAAAGGCGAGAAATTATCCATGAATATGGATAGTAGTCTGGTTTATGCCTCATACGGTCTGGATTCGGTAGGGAACGAATTCGGCTACCCCATCTTTTCCGATGGAGGGACGGATTATGAGTCGAAAGATATGAAGTATAATTTCAAAACAAAAAAGGCATATATCACCAATGTCGTTACCACTCAGGGGGAAGGTTATGTAATAGCGGGAAGAGCTAAGAAGCAGGAGGACAACTCTTTCTTTATGCTCGATGGTAAATATACAACCTGCGACGACCACGAACACCCGCATTTCTATCTGGCACTGACAAAAGCAAAGGTAAAACCGAAAAAGAATGTAGTAACAGGGCCTGCGTATCTCGTTATCGAAGGATTACCCTTACCTCTGGGACTTCCTTTCGGATTCTTTCCATTTTCCGATAAATATTCATCGGGAGTCATCATGCCGTCTTACGGAGACGAGATGGACAGAGGATTCAACCTGCACGACGGAGGATATTACTTCGCCATTAATGACAATATAGACCTTGCCCTCACGGGTGATATTTATACAAAAGGTTCGTGGGCGCTCAAGGCCCGTTCATCATACCGTAAACGTTATAAGTATTCCGGCTCGTTCGACTTCAATTACCTGTATAACAAATACGGGGAAAAGGATGTAGACCAATCGATAAGTAAAGACCTCGCCATCAACTGGACCCACTCGCAAGACCCTAAAGCGAATATGTTCCGGACACTCTCTGCAAGTGTGAATTTTGCGACAAGCTCTTATAATAACAACAGCCTTGACAACCGGTATACCCGCCAAGGTACAAGTAACACGAAAGGTTCGAGCGTCAATCTGACTCAAAAAATACCAAATTCGGCGTGGAGTATATCTGCCTCTATGAATGTGGCACAGCGTAGCCAAGACTCGTCCATCTCCATGACTTTGCCGAACCTGACCGTAACTATGAGCCGTGTAGCGCCATTCAAAAGAAAGGAAGCGGCCGGAGCAGAGCGCTGGTATGAGAAGATACAACTAAGTTATACCGGAGATTTCAGAAACAGTATCGATACAAAAGAAAACCTGTTATTTAAATCCAGCTTAAAAAAGGATTGGAAAAATGCAATGAAACATTCCATTCCGGTCTCTGCTACATTCAGCGCTTTCAATTATCTGAATATCACGCCATCTATAAATTATACGGAACGTTGGTATACCAGTAAGATACAAAAACAATGGAATCCTGAGACAAACACGCATATGAGTATGCGGGGCGATACGACATATTCATTCAAGCGTGTCTATGATTTCAATGCCGCATTGAGTTTCCAAACTAAATTATATGGTGAATATATACCTGTTTTTTCCAAAACAACACGAATCCGCCATGTATTCACTCCCAGTATCAGTCTAAGTTATGCCCCCGACTTCAGTGACCCTATGTTTGGATTCTACGAAAGATATAAATATATCGATTCGAAAGGGCAACAAATGGAATATGTATATTCTCCTTATTCGCAGGGTATGTTTGGTACAGCTCCGATGGGTGCTTCAGGAATGGTTTCATTCAACTTTGAGAATAACCTGGAAATGAAAGTCGCGTCCGAAAAAGATTCGACCGGATACAAAAAGATAAGCCTGATAGACAATCTAAGCATCAATTTTAGCAATAATATGATGGCCGACTCCCTCAAATGGAGCGACATTGCTGTAAATGCCCGTTTCAAATTCAGTAAATCATTTGTAGTAAATATAGGTGCCGCTTTTGACCCGTATATGTATGGATTGGACCAATATGGCAGTCCTACAAAGGTTGACAAGCTGCGTATCAGCCACGGTAAGGGTATAGGACGACTGAAAAGTACGGGATATTCCATATCTCCATCCATTAATCAGGACACCTTTAAAAAGCTGTTTGGTAAAGATATAGAGAAAGAAGGCGGTAAAAAGGAAGGCAGCCAGACGGATACAGACAGCCCTGAAGGTGAAGCCGGAGAACAGAAAAAAGGCAGCCTGCTGGAAAAAAAGAAAGATGATAACCAATACGATGAAGACGGTTATATAAAAAATGAAATTAAATGGAACCTGGCCTTCAACTTCTCCATGAATTATAATTACGGGGATTTTGATTATGACAAGATGGAATATAAAGGGCGGATAACCAAAAACTTCGGATTAAGCGGAAGCATACAACCTACAAAAAACTGGAATTTCAATTTCAACACCAGTTACGACTTCGATGCTAAAAAAATCGCATATATGAGCTGTAACCTTACCCGCAACCTCCATTGCTGGTCAATTACCGCCAGCTTTAACCCTGTAGGCGCCTATAAATCATATTATGTATCATTACGGGCAAGCTCGTCCCTATTGCAGGATTTGAAATATGAGCAAAGAGGCCGTTCGTCCAGTTACGATCCTAACTGGGATTAATCCGGTCTATCGTCTGTCAACTATTTTTGCTGACGGGTGTTTAATTTAAAACCTTAATTTATTAATAGACATGAAAAGAATAAGCTTCTACTCTATTATCCTATCTTCTATATTGATTTTTATCAGTGCATGTAGTGAGTCGAATCCTCATTTTCTGAAAGACGAAAAGTACAGAAAAGAAGTGCACGAGCAATTCCTTAAACGAAAAGAACTGGCTGCCGGCCGTAGCGAGCAACTATTCTCTGTACTAGATAAACCTGATTTGCCTGTAGAGAAACGAGAAGCATTGGAATTCCTGTATGCTTATATGCCGCTTTCCGACCTAGCCGACTATGACGGCGATTTTTTCCTCGGACAAGTAGATGCTGCATTCAATGCCCGTGACTATTTTGATTGGGGAAAGAAAATACCTGATGATATTTTCCGTCATTTCGTACTGGTTTACCGGGTAAACAATGAGAACCTAGACTCCGCCCGCCAGGTCTTTTTCGAAGAATTAAAAGACCGGGTGAAGAACCTGACAATGGAGCAAGCAGTACTCGAAGTCAATCACTGGTGCCACGAGAAAGTAACATACAGGGGAACGGACGGACGGACATCCTCTCCTTTAGCCTTAGCCAAAACATCCTGGGGCCGCTGCGGAGAAGAATCCACATTTACTACAGCAGCCTTACGAGCCGTAGGTATTCCTGCACGTCAATGCTATACTCCGCGTTGGGTACACACCGATGATAACCACGCTTGGGTCGAAGCATGGGTAGACGGGAAATGGCACTATATCGGCGCCTGTGAACCCGAACCCGAACTCGATGTGGCATGGTTTTCCGCACCTGCAAAGCGGGCAATGATGGTACATACCAATGTCTTCGGGTTATATAATGGCCCTGAAGAAAAAAATGTACAAACCGATCTGTATTCCGTGATTAATCTATTAGGCAATTATACTGCTACCCGTGATATAAAAGTAAAGGTGGTGGACGAAGCAGGCAAACCTGTAGCCGGAGCAACTGTGAACTTTAATGTATATAATTATGCCGAATTTTACCCTATTGCAACAGGTATTACAAAAGAGGACGGTAGTACATCTATTGTTTCGGGTATGGGAGATATACTTGTGTGGGCAAATAAACATGATATATACGGCTATGCAAAATCGACTCCAGGTGACGGGGAATTAACAGTCACCCTAAAAGAAAAACAAGGCGGGGAATTCGAAGAGTCCATCATTATGGAAGCACCTGCCGAACAATCAGTAAAAGAATTATCTACTGAAAAGATTGCCGGGAATGCGAAACGTCTTGCTCATGAAGATTCTATCCGTAATGGGTATATGAATACATTTATAAATGAGGCTGACGCTCGTAAATTTGCCGGAGAGAATAACCTGAATGCTGACAAAACATGGGAGTATTTATCTAAATCGCAAGGGAACTGGCAGGAGATATCCGTATTCCTTAAATCTCAAAACGGCAACGGATACTTATACCCATTCATCGAATCATTAAAAGACAAAGACCTGCGTGACACTCCCACCGGATATTTATCTGATCACCTGATCGTCAATGGCTCCTGGCCGGGAGGAATACCTGACTTCCATAAGCGTTATGCACAATATATATTATCACCACGCATCAGCCTGGAACTAATCCGTCCGTGGCGCGGCTATTTCAAAAAAGTGCTGACGGAGGATTTTGTTAACAAATCGCGCTCAGATATACAGACTGTGGTCGATTTTGTCCGCACCAATATAAAAGTGGATAATGAACAAAACTACTTCAAATGCCCTGTATCGCCTCAAGGAGTTTACGAGCTAAAGGTTTCCGATAAACATTCGAGGGATATATTCTTTGTTGCCCTATGCCGTTCAATGGATATACTGACCCGTATAGACCCGGCTACCAGCCGTCCCCAATATCTCAAGGCAGAGGATAATTTGTGGACAGATGTATTTTTTGAAGAACTAGCCGCGGAAAAGCCAAAAGCGACTATAACATTTACTAGTGCAAAGGATAATATCGTAAAACCGGGATACTATACGCATTTTACAATCGCCCGTTTCGACAATGGGAATTTTGTCACACTCGACTATGAGAATGAGATAAAGAGCCTGCCTGCAAAAATATCCGTTGACGAGGGTTATTACCGTATAATGACAGGCAGCAGGGGAAATGATGGATCTGTAACCATCGACACACGCTACATAGAAGTGAAAGGTAAGGAGTCCAGAGCCATAGAAATCAAACTGCCTAAGGTGGAAGGACGTATTCAGGTACAAGGGATCGTAGACCCGAATACTATAGTCACATTGAATGACGGTAGCAAAAAAACATTGAAAGAGCTGACCAACAAAAAAGGTCTGGTTATCTGCTTTGCCGATCCTGACAAAGAGCCGACCAAGCATATCCTTCAGGATCTGCCTGCCGTACAACAAGCTATTGAGGACTGGAACGGCGGATTATTATTTGCAGTACCCGACGATAAACTGAGTAAAGCATTTGATGCCTCTGTATTTAAGGGCTTGCCAAAACAATCGTTGTGGATGACTGATAACAAACGCGTATTGCTTAATGCTGTTGCAGGAGCTTTGCAGATAGATTTCTCGAACAATTTCCCTCTGACTGTTTATTTGTCTACAAACGGAGGCATATTATATTCGTCTCAGGGGTATCGTATAGGTATTGGAGAGAATATAATTAAAACAATAGAAGAAGAAAAAGCAACGAAAAAATAATCTCCCGAAACAAAGAGTAAACCGGATAAAGAGTGTTACCGTAATAGTCATCAGAACAGATGCTATTACGGTAAATTCGGATATAATAGCCATGAACAAAGGTATATTCTTAATTATTACAAATAAAGTATATCTAAATCCAAATATTAAACATTTTCCTTTTTCGTAAGTTTATTTATTGTAAATGATCATGATATGAAAGAGAGTTTAAATCAAAAGGTAGTATCTGCTATATATGAGTCTCTGCCTGAAAAAGAGAGAATCATTCCATTTTTATGCGATCTTCTCGACCTAAGCCGGGAATCAGCCTATCGCAGGGTAAGAAACAGCATACCTTTTACCTTCGAAGAAGTAGCTGCAATATCAATAAAACTAGGAATATCTGCCGACGACATAATAGGACAGCATAACAATAAACGGGCTTTTTTCGATCTGTATTTAAATGGTACATCCGACCCAATCGAATCTTATGGAAAGTTACTGCAAAACATGGCAGACATCAGTCAAAAATTGCGCAAAGCCAATGAATCCGAGATGATAGCTTCGAGCAGCAGAATTCCTTTTGCCTTTAGCATGCAATATGAAAACATCAGAAAGTTCCGCTATTTCAAATGGATTCACCAGACTCACGAGGTACCCATTAATTTCTATTTGTCCGATTTGACTTTTCCTTCACAACTGGAAACCTTATACAAAAACTACATGTATAATTACATGAGAGTAAATAATATTAAATTTATTCTGGATAAAAATACATTTCTCCCTACCACAGAAGAAGTACTTTATTATCATAAAAGAAAGTTAATTAATGACAATGAATTTTTAGCAATACAGAAAGAACTGTTGCTGGTGGTGGATGGCATAGAACAATTGTTACAAACCGGAGTAAATGAAGCCGGATCAAACATCTATATATATTTATCAGCGTTACCAATAGAATCTAATTGTGCTTATCTGGAATACGATGGCACTACCTGTGCCCGCTATTGGTCGTACACTTTCAATCCAATAGTAGTTTTCAATAAAGAGGCTTGCACATTACAAAAAAAATGGCTTGAATCCCTGCTTAAGTATTCGACATTGATTACAAAGTCTAACGAATATCTTCAGGCAGAGTTTCTCAATGCACAAAGAAAATTTATAACAGATATGACAGAATCCGAGGTTTAACAATATCGCTTAAAAATAAAAGGTGTGGTTCGTTTAAAAGCCACACCCTTTATCTAATGTCAACATTATTCAGCCTTTATTCAATCGGTAGCTTAATGCACCCGAAGGACATTTGTCTATCTGAGCTATCAATTGTTCTGTAGTCGCATTGCCCGGTTTCACCCAAGGCCTGTCTTTAGGGTTATATACTTTAGGCAGCATTTTTACACAAACACCTGCATGCTGGCAAAGCTCAGGTTGCCATACAATGGTAAGTTCACCATTGGTGTATTCAATTTTCTTTTCCATGTTTTTAGTTTTGTATATTTAGTCGATCTTATTATTTCCTGTATATATTATACGTTGATCCCTTTCATAACAATACGTCTCCAGTCCTGATGTTTTTTTATATATCCTGCCACAAAAGGACAAAGAGGGATCAGGCGCAACCCGCTCTTTTCTATATCTGTAAGTACTTTTTCTACTAGCTGGCTACCTATACCCTGTCCTTCGAGAGCTACAGGAACTTCTGTATGGGTCAGGTATATTTCCCCGTTATTTGTTTTTATGTATTCTATCTTAGCAAGATATTTTCCTACATGAAACTCATATTGATTCTCATCTGTATTGTTGATTAATTCGTAATTTTCCATTGCTGAATAAGTTTTTTTAGTTTGTAGTTTATTTATAAACGTCCTGCAGTTGCATATTGTTTATCCTTTTATTTTCTTCTGGCCTTTCTTTTTAGAATCAACCACTTCATAAATACTGATAAACACAAATATAGATACAGACAATGCATTGCAGACAATAAGGTTTAGATAAGGACTAAACAGAATAAGGACAACTAAAGCCATAATCGCTACAATATGAGACTTTGCTATAATCCTGCATGTAAACCATTTATATACCATATTTGCAATCAGGTAAATGATCGGCCCTACGATTACTACAAATACTGCAGATGCAGTCATATGTCCCAACGGATGATTGACCACCAGTTCATCTCCTACCGCACAAAGTATCAACGCACCCACTAAGATAACATGTATCGAGTGATATTTCAAGCCCAGCAAGCCCGGATTATCCACTTTCATTATTTTTTCCGCTCCGGCTTCGCTGCTTGCATCGAAATAAATCCACCACATAGCCAGACTACTGACGAATGATATAAGCGCCGCTAAAACAACAGGAGCTGTCCAGACTTCGATTTCACTTAATGAAGCGCCGGACATCAAAATCGTTTCCCCGAAAGCGATGATAACAAACAGCTGACTTCTTTCAGTCAGATGATGCCCGTCTATTGTCCAGTCTTTAGCCGAGTCTGAACGTCCAAAAAACGGGAGGTAAAAGCCGAACATAGGTGCGGTATAATCACACAGGACAGCTATCGCCCATAATAACAGCCGCATATCCCCTGCCTGAAAAGCTCCGATGATCCAAAAGACTGCCGATATGATAAACCAGCCGAATATACGGGTGTAATTTGGTGTTAACTGATGCTTCCTGCCTAGCATAAATAAAATGGACGCCGTACGTCCCACCTGAATGACCACATAACAAAAGGCAAATATCCATCCCCTTTCTCCAAAAGCCTCCGGAATGGCTGCCGCAACCAATAGCCCGATCATCATCAGCACAAACAGGATACCTCTTATGCTGCGGATATTCGGGTCGAACCAGTTTGTCATCCACGTAGTATGCTGCCAGCCGAGCCATACCGCAAACCAGAGTACGGCACTTTGCAAAAAGCCTGTCCAGTTCAAATGATGCAAAAAGTAATGAGATAACTGTGTTACAGCAAATACATATATAAGATCGAAAAGCAGCTCAGAGAAAGAAACAGTAGCAATTCCGTCACCACGCTTGCGCAAGAGAGAATGAGAAGTATGTGAAGAGTGAGCCATAAGCTAATATAATTTATTAGATTGAGTTATGTAATTAACGATTTGATTTATGCTTTGTTCAAAAACAATAAGACATAAAAAAGACAGACTAAAAAAGTCTGTCTTCTCCTATATATTTTCAATATCTTCATTCCAGATCGAAGCCATAATTCCGGCCTTTTTCTGTAGCCGGCACACCAGTCTTCATCCATACAGGCATCGGGTCGCCTTTCAGGTAATGGTCGAAAAATTGCTGCAAACGTATGCTCAGGTCTTTGGTATTTCTCCGTTCTTTCAGATTGTGCGCCTCATTATTGTATTGAAGCATCCATACCGGCTTCTGTAAACGGCGGAGAGCCATAAAATATTCGATACCCTGATACCACGGCACAGCGCCGTCTTTATCGTTATGCATGATAAGCAAAGGAGTCTGCACTTTATCGGCAAAGAAGATTGGAGAATTTTCTTTATACAGTTCCGGAGCCTCCCACATGGTAGCACCTATGCGCGACTGCGTCTGCTCATACTGGAACTGGCGGCTCATTCCCGTATCCCAACGGATGCCACCATATGCACTGAACATATTAGATACAGGCGCTCCGGCTCCCGCAGCTTTAAACATATTGGTACGGGTAATCAGGTAAGCTGTCTGGTAGCCACCCCAGCTTTGTCCTTGTATAGCCATATTATTTTTATCCACCCATGGGTTCTCAGCCAGTTTTTGCGCACCGGAAACGACAGCGTTATAGGCACTCTCGCCGGGATGACCTGTTGTATATACTATATCAGGCGTAAATACAATATAGCCCCTGCTGCAATAAAACGGGATATTGATAATGGAACGGCTGGGCGCAGGAGGAAAATACTGATAAAGATTATCGGTATGCTGCTCATAGAAGTAAATCATTACAGGATATTTCTTTGCAGGATCAAAATCTTCGGGCTTATATACAATACCCTGAGTTGTCTTACCATCAAACATGGTCCACGACACTAACTCTGCCGTACCCCAGTTGTATTCTTTCATCTGTGGATTGATATCCGACAATTTCGCATCTGTCTTCCATCGATCGGTAGTTACATATAGATCGGGTGAAGTGTTGAAATTGCTTTTCGTAAAACAATATACATCCTTATCTTTTGCCTTTACCAGCGTAGTATATGTATATTTACCCATTATCAGAGGAACTACTTTCGATTTATTCCATTCATAAAATCCGGCTTCCTTACTGGTCTCATCAAAAGCAGAGAGTAATAATTTTTCATCGGGTTTTATAAAGCGGCTTTCCGGGTCAGTCTTAATATATCGGAGTACGGTTTTCTTTTCGCGTCCAGTCCCCTTTGTCAGATTTTCGGGTCTCTTTACACCCTCAGGATCAAGCTTCCATATATCGTATCTGTCGTAAACCAGAACGGCCGCATCATTTTCCATCCATGCTGCAGGGCCATATGGATAAGGCTGTATCGGTGTATCTGTTTTTTCATTCCAGAAGTTTACGCCAAGGCCATCTGTCAGACATACTTCTTTTCCTGTTTTCGAGGAATAAGCATAGTATTTTTTATCTTGAGGAGTATACCATAAAAGATAATTGCCTTGGGGAGAGAAATAAATCCGTCCTTCTAATCCCGTTTTTATTTGCTTCTTTGTATTATTCTCCAGATCGAAAAGCCAGATATCATTTCTCGATCCTGCCCAAAGATCCCATTGCTGCTCAATTTCATATTTGAGGTCAGAAACTCCCAATGCATATTTTCCGTTATTCTCTCCTGAGATATTTACTTCGGGAATATCTTCGGTTGCCAACTGATAAAACTTATTATTGTTTAAATCTATATATGAGAGATAAGTTTGTTTGTTTTTCTTTTCCAGTTGAACCAGCTGCATGGGCTGTATCTGTGGTTCCTGCCAATGCCAAAGGTCGAGTTGAGCCTTTTCAAAATCAGGGATAGTTGTATCTTTTGGCAATTTCACGGGTGCAGTACCTAATAGCAAGCGCTTCTCATCTTTACTGAAAATAGGCGAGTAGTTCTCGCTCACACTCCATTTATCAGGCATTCCTGAAACATTTTTATCTGCAATAAGTTTTGCCGAATCCAATGCCGTATCGAAATAAAACAGGCTGTAATCCTTGGTTTCTTTCTTTACGCTATCGGCTGTGGCAAGAAAAGTAAGTTTACTTCCGGACTCCGACAATGCAAGATTTTTATATATTGTCTTTCCTGTCGACACTGTTCTCTTATCCAGAGTACTCAGGTTGATGAATAATACTCCCGCTTTATTTACTGTATCTTTGGCATTCGGTTTCAGTATTGTTGCAAGACTTTTACCGTTGCGGCTGAATACATATTCGGTCGCATGTTTGATTGTATCTTCTTTTGCCGAATAAAGATTACGGAAGATAAGTGAATATGCCTTTATGTCTTTCTTGTCCTTTACTTTTATTGTATCGTCCAATGTGTAGGCAATATAGTCGGAATAGTCTTTTCCCAGCTTATAACTCTTCACATTCGGTATTTTAGACAGAGTAAATTTATCGAGGGATATTATCACCAAAGAGTCTTTAGGCAATTTCTCATCGGCCGTTTTCTTTATCTTTGCCTGACGGGTTACAGCGTAAGGTGCTTTTATCTGAGCTACTACATTCTTCTGGTCAGGAGTAATAGTATATGTATAACCACGGTGAAGGATAAGTTCCTTTTGGCTTTTCAGATTCCGGATGAGGAGATAATCGTCTCCCTCCTGTTCCTTTACTACGACAACGCTATACTTTCCGTCATTTGTTATTTCGATATTGGAAAGGCTTTTCCATGTATCATAAACAGAATGGTCTAACACTTTCTTCTGCGCTATTCCCGGCATTGCTGCCAATAATGCAATGCACAGAACAGCACTCATCCGATATGCTTTCCTGATCATAATTAAGGTCATTTTAGGGTATAATTGTGAAATGAAAAAGAAACCTTTTCAGGCTTCTTCTCCATACTCCATTAAATATGCTTTGATAAAATCGTCCAGGTCACCATCCATTACAGCATTCACATTCGATGTCTGGTAGTTTGTACGATGGTCTTTCACACGGCGGTCGTCGAATACATAGCTGCGGATTTGCGAACCCCATTCTATTTTCTTCTTACCGGCCTCTATCTTCGACTGTTCGCGACTACGTCTTTCCAGTTCCATTTCGTACAACTGCGATTTCAGCAAACGGATCGCATTGTCCTTGTTTCCGAACTGGGAACGGCTTTCTGTATTCTCTATTACGATTTCTTTCTCTTCTCCTGTCTCAGGATCTTTGTATTTATAGTGCAGGCGAACCCCGGTCTCCACTTTATTTACATTCTGGCCTCCGGCTCCACTGGAACGGAACGTATCCCATGTAATGTCGGACTGATTTACTTCTATCTCGATAGTATCGTCGACTAAGGGTACTACATAGACCGAAGCAAATGAGGTCATACGTTTGCCCTGAGCGTTATATGGCGATACACGAACAAGACGGTGCACGCCGTTCTCCGACTTCAGATAACCGTATGCATACTCGCCTTCGACCTGTAATGTAGCTGTTTTAATACCGGCTTCATCTCCATCCTGCCAATGGGTGATGGTTGTTTTATAACCTCTGGCATCGCACCATCGCTGGTACATACGGAAGAGCATCGAAGCCCAGTCCTGCCCTTCGGTACCTCCGGCTCCACTGTTTATTTTCAACACTGCACCGAGCTTATCTTCTTCGCGGCGAAGCATATTTTTTAGTTCCAGATTTTCTACAAGTTTCACGGCATTCTCATATGCTGCATCTACTTCTTCTTCGGAAGTTACTCCTTCTTTCTGGAAATCAAATGCTAACTGTAATTCTTCAGCTGCACCTTTTACTTCTTCGTATCCTTCTATCCAGCCTTTGAGTCCGCGGATAATCTTCATTTGGGTTTCCGCAGCCTTTGCATCGTCCCAAAAACCAGGTGCATGCGTTCTTAATTCTTCTTCTTCGAGTTGTATTTTTTTCGCATCGACGTCAAAGATGCCTCCTTAACGCTTCCTCGCGTTCCAACACTTCTTTGAGTTGGTCTGATGTAATCATAAGTTACCTTTTAAGTTATTACTAAATTGAGATGCAAAGGTAAAAATAAGTTGTAAGTTACGGGTTATAAGTTATAAGTATTTTGTAATGTGATAAAATAGTGTGTATGTTTCTTTTTTAATTCGAATCAGTAGTTTTGTTTAAATGTTGAATTATTTTATACTACGCGCAATCAGAGATTGCTTGTGTTCCTTTTGAATACGCTTTGCTCCGTCGAACGTTGTTTGCCCACAGACCATAAAAGGAACCAAAAACGCTTTAGCGCCCCCCTTCAAAGGCCGACCCGCCCGTGAAGCCTACGGCACAGGCTGACGCACTATCGGGACAAAGCCCAAAATAAGGATAAGCCCGGAAGGGCACGGCAGAGATGAGATAAGATTAGAACAAAAAATAACGAAGGAGTGTAGCCATGTAGAAAAGAATTGAACGTCTCCACATATCAGCCAAAACATTTAAACTATTCCCTCTCCTTAATGCATAAATGTTAATTAACACCTGCTCGCTTGATTTATTAAAGATATTCGTTACATTTGACATATTGAAAAAACACATTTGAACCCATTCAGAGCTACAATATAGCTTGAACCTCAAATATATAAAACCTTGAGCAATGTCTTTTATCATTATCATCCTAAGTCTGGCACTGCTTATCGTGCTGATTTCATATTTTAAAGTCAACGCATTTCTGTCATTTCTGATAGTATCCATTCTTGCCGGAGTAGCATTAGGCATTCCGTTAGAAAACCTTCCTGTGTCGGTAAACAATGGCATAGGGGCTATCATGAAAGACCTTACCCTGATTATCGTATTAGGCGCAATGCTAGGTAAACTTGTTGCAGAGAGTGGAGCCGCACAGAAAATAGCCGATGTAATGGTCGCCGCTTTTGGGACGAAGTACATTCAATGGGGACTGATGATCACAGGTTTCATTGTCGGTATTCCTCTTTTCTACGGGATTGGTTTTGTACTCCTTGTCCCCCTCATTTTTTCGATAGTATATAAATATAAGTTGCCTGCTGTATATATTGGTTTACCGATGCTGGCAGCACTGTCCGTAACACACGGATTCTTACCTCCTCACCCATCGCCTGTAGCTTTAGTTTCGATGTTTAAAGCTGATATTGGGATGACTTTAATTTATGGCCTCATTGTAGCTATCCCCGCAATTATTCTCGCTGGTCCTGTTTTTTCGAAAACACTCAAGAATATAAAATCAGGTCCTGTAACCCTGTTTGAGCAAAAAGAGACTTCCGGAAATTTTGGAACACCGGGTAAAGCAAATAGTTTTATCAGTGCAACATTACCTGTATTTCTATTGATATTAGTGACGGTTATACCACTATGCCTTCCAAATATGAGCACGGGGATAAAATCCTTTATATCATTTATCGGTGCTCCGTCACTGGTTATGCTTATAGCAGTTATTGCTGCCACATACACTTTAGGTATCAGGCAAGGCAGGAGTATCAAAGAAGTAATGGATATATATGGCGATGCAGTGAAAGATATTGCCATGATACTGCTTATTATTGCCGGAGCAGGTATCTTCAAGCAAATAATGGAAGACAGTGGTGTGAGTACCCAGCTGGCGAATAGTCTGGAGCAATTACCTGTTCACCCGCTTATTCTAGGATGGCTGATCGCAGCCATTATCAGGGGGTGTGTCGGTTCGGCTACAGTAGCAGCCCTTACTGCTGCGGGAGTCATCATGCCGTTGGTTATCCAATCGGGAGTGAATCCGAATCTGATGGTTTTATCGTTGGGCGCAGGCAGTTTAATGTTTTCGCATGTGAACGATGCCGGCTTCTGGATGTTTAAAGAATATTTCAACCTGAGTCTGAAAGATACAATCAAATCATGGTCGGTGATGGAAGCGATTGTATCCATTGCAGGATTGATAGGTGTATTATTACTAAGTTTTATCATTTAAAAAAAATATCAATAATTAAAACAATAAACTGATGAGTATTTACAATGCTGACGAACAATTTGGAAAATTAGGTCTGACACTTCCTCCGGCTCCGGCTCCCAAAGGAGTATACAAGCCTTGCATTATAGACGGAAAATATCTTTATCTGTCGGGGCATGGCCCTGTACAGGATGATAAATCTTTAATTATCGGACGGATAGGTAGAGAACTTTCTCAAGAAGAAGGTAAGCTGGCTGCACGCCAAGTAGGACTAACAATGTTGTCTACAATCAAAACCAACCTTGGTAGCCTGAATAAAGTGAGACGGGTGATAAAAGTATTGGGAATGGTAAATTGCACTCCCGATTTTGAGCATCATCCATATATCATCAACGGATGTAGCGAGCTCTTTGCTTCGGTATGGGGTGAAGAGAATGGCGTAGGAACGAGAAGTGCAGTAGGATTTGGTTCTTTACCGGATAATATTCCGGTCGAGATAGAAGCTTTGTTTGAATTATACTGATATATTTTTATCTATACAATTTAGCTGATAGCTCTTTGAGCATTTTAAGTATTAAGTAAAAAGTTGACAGGTCAAAAAGTGTAATTTTTGTCAAGTTTTGAGAAAAAAGTAATACTTATAGAATAGTAGAAAAAGTGTTACATGTGTTACCTTTTGCACCTTAGTGTTTTTGCGAGAGACTTTTCACTACGAAGTAAAGAGAGTTACACAGAGTTTTTTAAAAAGAAAATGATAAGATAAAAAAACTGAAAAATGTGTCAAGTTTGTCAGGTTTTAACAATATACATTTAAATAAAATTATGGCTGATTGGTATAAAATAAGCAATATAGAACAGATCGATTCCCCTGCCCTTGCGGTATATCCGGAACGGATTCAGGAGAATATAGATTTGGTAATACAAATAGCCGGGGGTACAGATAAACTCCGCCCTCATGTGAAAACAAATAAGATGGGGGAAGTTTGTGCCATGATGCTAAAATCGGGTATCACCAAATATAAATGTGCGACTATTGCCGAAGCAGAAATGCTGGCATTAGTGAACGCACCGGATGTATTGTTAGCATACCAGCCTGTAGGCCCCAAAATCGCACGCCTGATAGAATTGATAAAAGCATATCCTGATACACGGTTTTCATGCCTTGTAGACAATGAAGAAAATGCAAAAATCATCTCCGGTTTATGCAGAGAAAATAATATCACATTAGATATCTTCATCGATCTTAACATCGGGATGAACAGGACAGGGATCAAGCCCGAAAAAGCAATAGATCTGGTCAAATCGATTATAGATTTGCCTCAGATTCGTATCGCAGGATTACATGGCTATGACGGGCATATACACGATGAAGACATAGAGACACGCCGTAAAAACAGCGATATTTCATATGCTTTAGCTGAAAAGGTATATAAGAAAATCAAGCCGCTGCTCCCCTATCCTATCATCCTGGTTATGGGGGGAACGCCGACATTCCCTATACATACACACCGTGAGAATTGCGAGTGTAGTCCGGGTACGTTTGTATTCTGGGACTGGGGATACAAACATATGCTTGAAGACTTGCCTTTCAGATATGCAGCAGTAGTTATCAGCAGGGTGATTTCTATTATTGACTCAACACATATATGCATTGATTTAGGGTATAAGTCTGTTGGAGCCGAAAATCCACTACCGAGAGTCCATTTTTTAAATGCAAGTGAAGCAACACCTATTGCTCAAAGTGAAGAACATCTCGTATTAAGTGTTCCTGACAGTAATATATATCGGATAGGAACTGTCTTATACGGAATTCCGGTTCATATATGCCCCACTGTTGCTTTATACGACAAGGCATATGTGATAGATCATAATGAGAAAACAAACGAATGGAAAATAATAGCAAGAAACCGTTTTATAAACTATTAAGCAATTGATAATAATTAATAGCATGTTGATGTTACGAGCGAATATTTATTCGCCCCTACATGCCGATAAATCCTTTATACAACTTAAATCTTAATAAAATGTCTAAACTATTTTTCGTAGATGCACATCTCGACCTTAGTATGAATGCCCTGGAATGGAACAGGGATTTACGCTGGCCGGTCGAAGAAATTAACAAGAGTGAAGCAGGTATGACCGACAAGCCTGACAGGTCAAGGGCAACAACAACATTACCCGAACTGAGAAAAGGGAATATTGGTTTGGTCGTAGCCACACAGATAGGGCGAGTTATAGAAAAGAACGGCTCTCTACCCGGTGCGGGCTGGCACTCCCCCGAACAGGCGTGGGCGCAAACCCAAGGTCAGTTAGCCTGGTACAAAACCATGGAGGAAGAAGGACAGATGGTGATGATAAGAGACAAAGAATCTTTAGAAAAGCATCTGGCTCTATGGATGAATGACGAACCGAATGACAATAAACCGATAGGTTATATTTTAAGCCTTGAAGGAGCAGATTCAATTGTAAATGTAAGTTATATAGAAAGAGCTTACAACTATGGATTGAGAGCTATCGGCCCGGCTCATTACGGTCCCGGGAGGTATGCGAATGGGACAGACTCTTCGGGGCGTCTCAATCAAATGGCGATAGAATTATTGAAAGAAATGGATCGCTTGGGCATGATTCTCGATGCAACACATCTTAACGATGATGCATTCTGGCATGCACTGGAAATATATAAAGGAAATATTTGGGCCAGCCATAACAATTGCCGGGCATTTGTGGACCATAACCGACAGTTCAGTGATGAAATGATTAAAGCGCTGATTGAACGCGGAGCTGTTATCGGAATAGCACTGGATGCATGGATGATGGTTCCCAACTGGGTTCGTGGTGTCTCCACACCTGAGGGAATGAACTGCAATCTGGAAATAATGATAAATAATATAGACCGTGTTTGTCAGATAGCAGGAAATACTGATCACGCAGCAGTAGGAAGCGATCTCGATGGCGCTTTTGGCACGGAACAATGCCCGCATGATCTGAAAACAATTGCCGACTTACAGAAAATTCCACAGATGTTGAAAAACAGAGGATATAGTGATGACGATATTGAGAAAATAGCGTCCGGAAACTGGATTCGCTTTATGAAGAAAGCTCTGTAAAACATACAGAGAACGATAATCTATAAAAGACCTGAAAATTGAGATTCAGGTCTTTCATTATTAGACAGACAGGATATCCTGCTTATATTTTGTACTTTTGTCTAAGTTATCTAACACAATTAATTCACTTCATGATAAAAGCAATATTTTTTGACATAGACGGTACATTAGTAAGTTTCAAAACCCACCGCATGCCTGAGTCTACAGTCAAGGCAATTGAGGAGATCCGTAAAAAAGGGATAAAAGTATTTGTTGCTACCGGACGACATTTTTCAGCAATCAATAATTTAGGAGATGTGTCCTTTGATGGTTATATTACAATGAATGGCTGCTATTGCCTTGCCGGGAAAGACAAGGTTATATTTAAACAAAGCATTCCTCAATCTGACATTGAAACTTTCATCGATTATCTGGAAAATATCGATCCATTTCCTTGTCTATTTGTTGAAGAGAATAAGCTATCTGTAAATATGGTGAATACAGATGTTCAATATTTATTCAAGCTCCTGAATTTTATAGAAATACCGACCCAACCATTAGAATACTACAGAGATAAAGAATTATTCCAACTAACCGCATTCTTTACAAAAGAACAAGAAGAACAAGTCATGCAATCTTTACCTAACGGTAGTGCTATGCGTTGGTATCCCACATTTGCAGACGTAATATCAACAGGTATCGACAAGGGTGTAGGAATTGATCGGATCGGTGAATATTTTGGTTTTACAGCCAGCGAAACAATCGCTTTTGGCGATGGCGGCAATGATGTAGAAATGCTTCGTCATGCCGGAATTGGAGTAGCGATGGGAAATGCCGATAACTCGGTTAAAAGTATAGCAGATTATGTAACGGATTCTGTTGATAATGATGGCATATTAAAAGCTTTGCAACACTTCAATATCATTTAAAGGTAAAACTCCATCCAATAAAAAACTAAGATTCTAAAAAGTGTATATTCTGGATTCTATTTTATCTATACATAGAATAAGCACCCATATTGCGCAATCCCAGCTCTTTGAAATATTTTTTTTAGATAAAAGTCTTCGGAAATACATATAGCTATCAGTATGATAATCCATGTGGTATCTATCAACACAAAAAAAGTCCCTCACTGCTATTAGTGAAGGACTTCTCTTCTTAAAACGGCGGTAACCTACTCTCCCACTTGCGCAGTACCATCGGCACGACCGGGCTTAACTTCTCTGTTCGGAATGGGAAGAGGTGGAGCCCCGGTGTTATAACCACCTGAATGCTTTTTATAGTGGATAGTTGATAGTGGACAATGGTTTATATGTAACTGTCAACTCTCAATTTTCAACTATATTGACTGATGTAAAAGAGTAAGTATTGTTATGATTATTGTCTAATATAGCAAACCTCTGGTTTGTTGTTCGGTGCCAGTTTACTACGGTGAGTCTACTGGCACCATTGAAAGCGTCCGGGCAATTAGTACTACTCGGCTATGACATTGCTGCCTTTACACCTGTAGCCTATCTAGGTCGTAGTCTACAACCACCCTTAATGGATATCTTATCTTGAAGTCGGCTTCGTACTTAGATGCTTTCAGCACTTATCCAATCCGGACTTAGCTACCCGGCGATGCTCCTGGCGGAACAACCGGTAGACCAGGGGTCCGTCCAACACGGTCCTCTCGTACTAGTGTCAGATCTCCGCAAATATCCTGCGCCCACGATAGATAGAGACCGAACTGTCTCACGACGTTCTGAACCCAGCTCGCGTGCCACTTTAATGGGCGAACAGCCCAACCCTTGGGACCTGCTCCAGCCCCAGGATGTGACGAGCCGACATCGAGGTGCCAAACCATTCCGTCGATATGAGCTCTTGGGAATGATCAGCCTGTTATCCCCGGAGTACCTTTTATCCTTTGAGCGATGGCCATTCCATACTGAAACCACCGGATCACTATGCTCTAGTTTCCTACCTGATCGACTTGTGGGTCTCTCAGTCAAGCGTGCTTATACCATTACACTCTACGAACGGTTACCAATCGTCCTGAGCACACCTTTAGAAGCCTCCGTTACTCTTTTGGAGGCGACCACCCCAGTCAAACTACCCACCATACACTGTTCCTGCATCCGCAGGTTAGATTCCAAACAATTAAAGGGCCGTATTTCAAGGTTGGCTCCACAAGTACTAGCGTACCCGCTTCATAGCCTCCGGCCTATCCTACACATCAAGTGCCCAGAATCAATGTAAAGCTATAGTAAAGGTTCACGGGGTCTTTTCGTCCCATCGCGGGTAATCGGCATCTTCACCGATACTACAATTTCACCGAGATCACAGTTGAGACAGTGTCAAGATCATTACACCATTCGTGCAGGTCGGAACTTACCCGACAAGGAATTTCGCTACCTTAGGACCGTTATAGTTACGGCCGCCGTTTACTGGGGCTTCAATTCAATGCTTCTGATTGCTCATGACATCTCCTCTTAACCTTCCAGCACCGGGCAGGTGTCAGGCTATATACGTCTTCTTTCAAATTTGCATAGCCATGTGTTTTTGTTAAACAGTTGCCTTGACCTATTCTCTGCGGCCAGCCGTGAAGCTGGCACCCTTTATCCCGAAGTTACAGGGTCATTTTGCCTAATTCCTTAACTGTGAATCGCTCGAGCGCCTTAGTATTTTCAACCCGACTACGTGTGTCCGTTTGTGGTACGGTTGCTATATAGATTAGCGTTTAGCGGTTTTTCTAGGCAGTCTGTTTACCTGCATTATCTACGCTCCCGAAGGATTGTAGTACTATCAGTTTCAACTCTCACGGCGGATTTGCCTACCGTAATCAACGTCTACTTCCTTTAACCAAGTAATCCGTCACTTGGCAGCAGTGTCACTCCTGCGTCCCCACATAACTCTAGATAACAGTACCGGAATATTAACCGGTTCTTCCATCGGCTTCGCCGTTCGGCTACACCTTAGGGTCCGACTTACCCTGATCCGATTAGCGTTGATCAGGAAACCTTAGTCTTTCGGCGAGGGGGTTTCTCACCCCCTTTATCGTTACTTATACCTACATTTGCTTTTCTACACGCTCCAGAAAGGCTTACGCCTCGCCTTCAACGCTGAGTAGAATGCTCCCCTACCGATAATATTTTATCCCATAGCTTCGGTAACATGTTTATGCCCGATTATTATCCACGCACGACCACTCGACTAGTGAGCTGTTACGCACTCTTTAAATGAATGGCTGCTTCCAAGCCAACATCCTAGCTGTCTTAGTAGTCATACTTCGTTAATTCAACTGAACATGTATTTGGGGACCTTAGCTGATGGTCTGGGTTCTTTCCCTCTCGGACATGGACCTTAGCACCCATGCCCTCACTCCCGGTATTAACTTATGCCCATTCGGAGTTTATCTGGACTTGATAGGCGGCGAAGCCCTCGCATCCAATCAGTCGCTCTACCTGACATAAGTAATTCGCCGAGGCTGCACCTAAATGCATTTCGGGGAGTACGAGCTATCTCCAAGTTTGATTAGCCTTTCACCCCTACCCTCAGGTCATCCGAAAGCTTTTCAACGCTTACCGGTTCGGTCCTCCATTTGGTGTTACCCAAACTTCAACCTGCCCAAGGGTAGATCACTTGGTTTCGCGTCTACTCCTACTGACTAAAGCGCCCTGTTAAGACTTGCTTTCGCTTCGGCTGCGTACATCTTTGTACTTAACCTTGCCAGTAAGAGTAACTCGTAGGTTCATTATGCAAAAGGCACGCCGTCACAATTTAATGCTCCGACCGCTTGTAGGCACATGGTTTCAGGGTCTCTTTCACTCCTCTGTTCGAGGTGCTTTTCACCTTTCCCTCACGGTACTGGTTCACTATCGGTCTCTCAGGAGTATTTAGCCTTACCGGATGGTCCCGGCAGATTCACACAGGATTTCTCGTGTCCCGCGCTACTCAGGATACTGCTAGGCTTCGGATATGATTCGTATACGGGATTATCACCCTCTATGATCGTTCTTTCCAAAACGTTCTACTTCAAATCGTTCTTGCCACAGCGCAGTCCTACAACCCCGGT
This sequence comes from uncultured Dysgonomonas sp., assembly GCF_900079725.1. Lineage (NCBI taxonomy): Bacteria > Pseudomonadati > Bacteroidota > Bacteroidia > Bacteroidales > Dysgonomonadaceae > Dysgonomonas > uncultured Dysgonomonas sp. The sequence continues at coordinate 3,279,597 of NZ_LT599032.1, read as the reverse complement.
ATTGCCTAAACAATACCGGTTTGGGCTCTTCCCATTTCGCTCGCCACTACTTTGGGAATCATTTTTATTTTCTTTTCCTACGGGTACTTAGATGTTTCAGTTCCCCGCGTTTGCTCACTACATACATAGTGTAATATCCTCTTCGGATATTGGGTTGCCCCATTCGGAAATCCACGGATCAAGGGTTATTTGCACCTTCCCGTAGCTTATCGCAGCTTATCACGTCCTTCTTCGCCTCTGAGAGCCTAGGCATCCCCCATGTGCCCTTTCCTACTTTCTTTTTTTCTATCTAATAAACTCCCCGAAGGGGGCTTATTAGCAGGGTTTGATAGATTATATCATAATCTAACTTTACTTGCTCTTTTTTTACATCATGTCAAAGATCGTTTTTCTAATTGAGAATGGATAGTGGATAGTTGACAGTTCTTTTTGTCAATTATTAATTGTCAATCCTCAATTGAAAGTGTGGAGAATAACGGATTCGAACCGTTGACCCCCTGCGTGCAAGGCAGGTGCTCTAGCCAGCTGAGCTAATCCCCCGTAAGGTAATTAATAATGATGAATTAATAATTAAGAATTGGTTTTTACCGTTATTGTTAATTGTTAACTGTTAATTATTAATTGCGATGCCTCTGCATTGCGGTAGTCCCAGGCAGATTTGAACTGCCGACCTCTACATTATCAGTGTAGCGCTCTAACCAACTGAGCTATAGGACTGGCGGTTCTGCCTGAAACTGATTGCCAGCTTCTTGGTTTCTCTTGGTCAGTGAACAGTGAGCAGTGAACAGTTAACAGTATATTTAAACTCTAACCCTCTACCTACTCCCGTAAACTGAGTATATCTTAAAACAACAACATCATTTAAGAGTGCAGCACCTTTTTTTAAAGGTCTACCCAACTCGAACAGTATCTCCAGAAAGGAGGTGTTCCAGCCGCACCTTCCGGTACGGCTACCTTGTTACGACTTAGCCCCAGTCACCGGTTTTACCCTAGGACGCTCCTTGCGGTTACGCACTTCAGATACCCCCAGCTTCCATGGCTTGACGGGCGGTGTGTACAAGGCCCGGGAACGTATTCACCGCGCCATGGCTGATGCGCGATTACTAGCGAATCCAGCTTCACGGAGTCGAGTTGCAGACTCCGATCCGAACTGGGAGTGGCTTTGGAGATTAGCATCTTGTCACCAAGTAGCTGCCCTTTGTACCACCCATTGTAACACGTGTGTCGCCCCGGACGTAAGGGCCGTGCTGATTTGACGTCATCCACACCTTCCTCGCATCTTACGACGGCAGTCTTGTTAGAGTCCTCAGCTTGACCTGTTAGTAACTAACAATGTGGGTTGCGCTCGTTATGGCACTTAAGCCGACACCTCACGGCACGAGCTGACGACAACCATGCAGCACCTACACATCTGCTATTGCTAGCTTACAAGTTTCCTCGTAATTCAGATGCATTTCAAGCCCGGGTAAGGTTCCTCGCGTATCATCGAATTAAACCACATGTTCCTCCGCTTGTGCGGGCCCCCGTCAATTCCTTTGAGTTTCACCGTTGCCGGCGTACTCCCCAGGTGGATTACTTATCGCTTTCGCTTAGTCACATACGGTATATCGCATACAACTAGTAATCATCGTTTACGGCGTGGACTACCAGGGTATCTAATCCTGTTTGATCCCCACGCTTTCGTGCTTGAGCGTCAGTTATAGCTTAGTAAGCTGCCTACGCAATCGGAGTTCCTCGTTATATCTAAGCATGTCACCGCTACACAACGAATTCCGCCTACTTCATCTATACTCAAGACTCCCAGTTTCAACGGCAGTTCCAACGTTAAGCGTTGGGATTTCACCGCTGACTTAAAAGCCCGCCTGCGCACCCTTTAAACCCAATAAATCCGGATAACGCTCGCATCCTCCGTATTACCGCGGCTGCTGGCACGGAGTTAGCCGATGCTTATTCATCAGGTACATGCAATAAGTTACTCGTAACTCTTTTTATTCCCTGATAAAAGAAGTTTACAACCCATAAGGCAGTCTTCCTTCACGCGATTTGGCTGGTTCAGGCTCTCGCCCATTGACCAATATTCCTCACTGCTGCCTCCCGTAGGAGTCTGGTCCGTGTCTCAGTTCCAGTGTGGGGGACAAACCTCTCAGTTCCCCTATCCATCGTTGGATTGGTGAGCCGTTACCTCACCAACTTCCTAATGGAACGCATGCCCATCTACAACCGATAAATCTTTAACAAATATTCCCATGCGGGACCCCTGTTTTATGCGGTATTAGTCCGAATTTCTCCGGGTTATTCCCCTGTTGTAGGTAGGTTGCATACGCGTTACTCACCCGTGCGCCGGTCGCCATCTAAGTATTGCTACTCTCTGCTGCCCCTCGACTTGCATGTGTTAGGCCTATCGCTAGCGTTCATCCTGAGCCAGGATCAAACTCTTCTTTGTATATTCTTTTTTTTAAGTCTTTTGATCCTGTTCAAGCTTTTTTTATTACTATTGGGTAATAGTAATTGACGGTAGCACCTTTTTTAACTATCTCTAGTTTTTTCGGATCTTTAATTTAATAAAAACCCAAATTGTGTACTACACTCTATAATGTTGTTATTTCATTTCCTTCAAAGACCTCTCTCTTTCCCTACGCAAACACCCTTCTTTAAGCGTGCCCTTTAGTGGTAAAGCGGGTGCAAAAGTAGGAAACAATTCATTACACTCCAAACTTTAGATAACCTTTTTTTAAAATATTTTTTAGACAAAGTAGACTTAGCGCAAGTATACGCCTAGAATACAACATGTTGTTAAACATAAAAAAGTTTACATAAAATAGCAAAATAGTTTTGAAAGCGACCTTCCATAAACAAGTTCAACTATTTTTATGTTTTATATTATATATATGGTAGCTTTAGATATCATATAAATCACTATTTTTACGCAAAATAACACCAAAATAACCGATTTATGATCTATGAACAGCTAACCAACCCTAAAAGCATCGTAGTAGTGGGCGCTTCTGATAACATTTTGAAACCTGGAGGCAGTGTTTTACACAATTTAACCACGGGTACATTCGACAAAGATTTATATGTTGTCAACGCCAGAGGTGGCTTAATACAGGGCACAAAAGCATATATAAGCATTGAGGATATCCCGCAAACTGACCTGGCTATCATTTCAGTTCCAGCAAGCCAATGCCTACAAACCGTGGAATATCTGGCTAAGGAAAAAGGAGTAAAAGCCTTTATCGTTTTCTCGGCAGGATTTAGTGAGGAGTCTGAAGATGGGGCTAAATTGGAAAAGGAATTAGTAAACATAGTCAATAAAGCCGAGGCAATCATGATAGGCCCTAACTGCTCGGGCTACTTCAACACTAAACATCAGAGCATTTTTACCCGTCCGATCCCAAACCTGGACCCTCAAGGTGTAGATATCATATCCAGTTCGGGGGGCACTATTACATATATTATAGAATCAGCTATGCGGATTGGCCTAAGATTCAATTCTGCATGGTCGATAGGAAACGCAGCGCAGGTAGGCGTTGAAGACATCCTGGAATTCTTGGACAACGAATTCGACCCAGAATACAGCCCCAAGATCAAACTATTATACCTGGAAAAAATAGCAGACCCAGACCGCTTCCTCAACCATTCTGCATCCCTCATCCGCAAAGGATGCAAAATCGCCGCCATAAAATCAGGGAGTTCCAGTTCAGGCAGCCGGGCAGCCTCATCACACACCGGAGCCATAGCAAGTTCTGATTCTGCCGTGGAAGCACTCTTCAGAAAAGCAGGAATCATTCGCTGCTACTCCAGAGAAGAACTGGCCAATGTAGCTGCCGTACTCACCCTTAAAGAAATAAAAGGGCGAAATTTGGCCATCATCACTCAAGCTGGGGGACCGGCAGTAATTCTAACCGATGCCCTATCGAAAGGAAATATTGACGTTCCGGAGATGAATAAAGAACTCGCAGCTGAGCTAAAAAAACACCTTCTACCCGGAGCAGCTGTATCCAACCCCATAGATATTATCGGAACAGGAACAGGGGAACACATGGCTACCTGCATTGATTTTTGCGAAAAACGCTTCAAAGAAATTGATGGCATTGCCGTTATATATGGCAATCCGGGTGTAAGCAATGTGGCTGAGGCCTATGAAATATTGGACCAAAAAATAAAAACATGCAAGCTACCCATATACCCTATCCTACCTTCAGTCATCGCGGCTTCGCAAGAAATGGATAACTTCGTCAAAAAAGGACATGTAAACTTTACTGATGAATACGCCCTGGCAAATGCCTTATCAAAGGTAGTGTCGTGGACTCCCCCATCGGTAGGGAAAATGGAGGACATAAAAATAGACATACCACGCATCAGAAACATTATAGACAATACCTCTGATGGATATATAGACAGTGACACAATCAGACAATTGTTCGATGCAGCCGGAATACCTCAGGTACAAGAACTGGTTACTAATAATGACGAGGAGGCTATCAGCTTTGCAAACAAAATAGGTTATCCAATTGTAGCGAAGTGTGTCGGCCCGGTACACAAGTCGGATGTTGGAGGCGTAGTCCTTAACATAAGATCTGACGACCATCTTGCCCTTGAGTTTGACAGACTCATGAAAATACCGGAAACCACCGAAGTAATGATACAACCTATGCTTTCGGGGCAAGAACTATTTATAGGGGCAAAATATGAATCAAAATATGGACATATTGTTTTGTGCGGCTTGGGCGGAATCTTCGTAGAAATATTGAAGGATGTGGCTTCGGGGCTCGCCCCTTTAAGTTTCAACGAAGCATCATCCATGATACGCTCCCTCAGGGCCTATAAAATAATCCAGGGAACCAGAGGGCAAAAGGGACTAAACGAGAAATTATTCACAGAGATAATTGTCCGGCTATCTATTCTACTAAGATTTGCTACCGAGATAAAGGAAATGGACATCAATCCTCTACTGGCAAATGAAGATAAAGTAATAGCAGTAGATGCCAGAATAAGAATAGAAAAATAAAAAGGCACACCCAGCTCAACACACAATAGGCAGCGCTTATCTAAAAATAAGCGCTGTTTATTTTACACAATAGCCCAAAATAATAAAGATACTATAGACTTAAGCAAACCAGCCACTCCCCTTACACTTTAATAAGTGGCGCAATCTTCAACAAAATTCAACCAACCGAACAATCTTTTACTTTTAGATGTTAATTAACAATTGATTTGCTGTTTTTCCTCTTTAGAAGTATATATTTGTAATATTATTATGGAAAACAAAGAGATGATCTGATTAAGTATCATTCACAGCTAAAGACAATACTTTAAGATAAGCTATAATATTAATTTTAGTTAGTCATCTCAAATTAACGTACTACATCTTAACATTATGAGAATTGGAATAGACATAGATGGCACGAGCATGCGGTTAGGAATTGTTGATGGAGGTCAAATATTCCGCAAATTAGTGGTTCCCACAAAAGCCGACGAACCCGAGGGCGTCATCATAGACCACCTGATAGAAACGATCGGCACAATAATAAACTCTAACATTCGCGGCATAGGAATAGGCGTTTCTGGCATTGTCAAAACCAGTAAAGGAATCATACAGGATGCGATCAACATTCCGTCATGGAAAAAGGTACCTTTAAAAGATATCCTTGAAAAAGAATTCAGAATCCCGGTTTTTGTAAACAATGACTCCAACTGCTTCGCTTTTGGAGAACGCTACTATGGGGAAGGCACTCTTTACCGTGACATTGTCTGCGTAACGCTAAGTATCGGAGTGGGAGCGGGTATTATCATAAACAATGAGTTATACAACGGATATAATACAGGAGCCGGAGAAATAGGAAGTCTCCCCTATCTGTACTCCGACTATGAACGCTATTGCGGACAGAAGTTTTTTGTACGCAATAATACAACCGCTCAAGAGGCATACGAACTAGCCTTGCAAGGAGATGACAAAATGCTGGCCCTTTGGAACGAACTCGGCGAACATATAGGCAACCTTATGAAAACTATTCTTTTCACCTATGATCCTCAGGCTATTATATTAGGAGGCAATATTGTGAAAGGATACGAACTTTTTGCAGATAATATGTATGAAAGCGTATATAAATTCCCCTTCAAGGAAACTGTTGAGCGGGTAAAAATACTTTTATCCAAGAAGGAAGATATCAACCTGCTCGGAGCCGCAGCCCTGGTTGTTTAAGCCATTTAATAAGAATGTTTATTCATAAATAATTATATATAAAACCTTTGATATGAGATTAGATTTAAGTTCGCAAATTGTATTGGACAGAGTACCCCTGCGCTACTACCGTCCTGAAAATGAATTTGAGCTATCTGCCCTGACCCGCTACGAAAAAGTGCCCACCGAGGTTTATGAGTCCTCTGTAGAGGCATCTTTGCATATAGCGAGAGAAATAGCCAAAAAAATAAAGGAAAAACAAGCTACGGGATTACCGTTTGTGCTTGCCCTCCCTGGAGGACATTCCCCTCAAACTATCTATCAGGAACTTATCCGTTTACATAAAGAAGAAAATTTAAGCTTTAAAAACGTAATTGTATTTAATATATACGAGTTTTATCCTATAGCACCTCAATCCAACAGCAATCTGAAACTATTAAAAGAATCCCTGCTGGATTATGTTGATATAGATCTTAAAAACGTATATTCTCCTGATGGTTCCGTGTCGAAAGAGGAAATACTGAACTACTGCAAAACATATGAGCAAACCATCCACAATGTAGGAGGAATAGATTATCTTCTGCTAGGGTTGGGACGTGCGGGTAATATTGGCATTAACATTGCCGGCTCGAGCATGAATTCACAAACCCGCCTGATCCTATTGGACGTACAGTCTAAGAAAGAGGCTGTCAATACATTCGGGACTATAGATAAAGTACCTGTCAGCGCCGTCACAATGGGTGTAGCTACAATCATGAAAGCGAAAGAGATAGCCCTGATCGCCTGGGGTGAAGATAAAGCCGGAAGCGTTAAAGATGTGGTGGAAGGAACCATGTCAGATGCCATACCTGCTTCGTGCCTGCAAGCCCATGAAAATGCGAAAGTACATATCGACCTGAATGCAGCTTTTGAACTCACACGCATCAACCATCCATGGCTGGTAACAAACTGTGATTGGAACAATAAACTTATCCGTAGAGCTATTGTATGGTTATGCTTCAAAGTGAACAAGCCGATACTGAAGCTGACGAACAAGGACTATCAGGACAACGGACTGGAAGAACTTTTGGCTCTATATGGCTCTGCATATAATGTAAACATTAAGATATTCAATGACCTGCAACATACAATAACAGGTTGGCCGGGTGGAAAACCGAATGCCGATGATACCAATCGTCCGGAAAGAGCAAAACCATATCCTAAACGCGTCATAATTTTCAGTCCTCACCCTGATGATGATGTGATCTCTATGGGAGGAACTTTCAAAAGACTAGTGGATCAAAAACACGATGTACATGTTGCTTATCAGACATCGGGAAACATCGCCGTAGGCGATGAAGAGGTTATTCGCTATGTATCTTTCCTTGAGGATGTAAGAAGAAAATATGATGCAGGTAATGAGGCTCTGAAAAAGAAATATGCGGATATACTCCAATATCTGCTACACGACAAGGACGAAGAAGATATAGACACTCCGGACATTTTGTTCCTGAAAGGACATATCCGTCGTCAGGAGGCAACTACTGCCTGCCGCTATGTAGGTATGGATACGCACAAAACGACCTTCCTTGATCTTCCGTTCTATGAAACAGGGCGTATCAAGAAAAACCCTATATCAGAGGCCGATGTGAAAATAGTGAAACAATATCTGGAATCGGTTCAGCCTCATGAAGTATTTGTTGCAGGAGACCTGGCCGACCCACACGGAACACATAAAGTATGTCTCGATGCCATCCTGGCAGCAGTAGATGAGTTAAAGGGTGCAGAATGGCTCAAAGACTGCCGCTTCTGGATGTACCGTGGTGCATGGGCCGAATGGGAAATAGACCATATAGAAATGGCTGTACCTATCTCTCCTGAAGAACTCCGTTCTAAACGGAATGCGATCCTAAAACATCAATCGCAAATGGAAAGCGCACCGTTCTTAGGAAATGACGAACGCTTGTTCTGGCAGCGTTCCGAAGACAGGAACAAGGCTACAGCAGAACTGTACCGCCAGTTAGGACTTGCCTCGTATGAAGCAATTGAAGCCTTTGTAGAATATCATCCTCTATAGATTATAGTTAAAAGGCAAGCCTTTCTGGATATAAGAGCTATCTTTGGAAGGTTTGTCTTATTTTTTGCCATAATATAATAAACACTGATATATCATGAGACTAATTATCCAGCCCGATTACAATTCCTTATCCCAATGGGCAGCTAACTATGTTGTAAACAAAATCAATGGCGCTAATCCGACATCTGATAAGCCATTTGTTTTAGGACTACCCACAGGCTCTTCTCCTTTAGGCATGTACAACGGTTTGATTAAGCACTATCAGGAGAAACGGGTATCATTCAAGCATGTAGTCACATTCAACATGGACGAATATGTCGGTCTGCCGAAAGACCATCCGCAAAGCTACCATACCTTTATGTGGAACAATTTCTTCAATCATGTGGACATAGACCCTGCTAATGTGAACATACTGAATGGCAACGCATCCGACCTGCAAGCAGAATGTGCTGCTTACGAAGCTAAAATGAAAGCTGTTGGAGGTGTAGACTTATTCCTTGGAGGAATAGGCCCGGACGGACACATTGCATTCAATGAACCGGGTTCATCTCTATCATCCCGCACACGTATCAAGACATTGACCCATGATACAATCATAGCTAACTCCCGCTTCTTCAGCAATGACGTAAACAAGGTACCAAAAACATCTGTGACCGTTGGCGTAGGCACTATCCTCGATGCAAAGGAAGTCCTGATCATGGTAAACGGGCACAATAAAGCCAGAGCTTTGGCCCAAGCTGTAGAGGGTTCCGTTAATCAGATGTGGACTATCACAGCCCTGCAACTGCATCCGAAAGGAATCATCGTATGTGATGAAGCTGCTACGGACGAACTGAAAGTGGGTACGTATAAATACTTTAAAGATATTGAAAAAGAGAATCTTTAAACAATCAGATTGTCTGCAAATATATCCGGGGAGGCTGTAACAGCCTCCCTTAATTTTCACCCTGTTTTTTCCTTAACAATTGATTCTTCAACAAATAATTCGTCACCTGAACTGTCGCGGATGCATATACACGCATACTATCGAAAGCCTCCTGATGAGCCGAGGCTATATTCTGCGGATTATTAGCCTTGTAATCATACAGATACTCCTGCTTCGACAAGGTATTGTAACAATAGAGGAAGTTATCGTCTACACAGCCAAGTTTGTCATCGGATGAAAACACTGCATACGGGCGTGTTTCCTTCATCAGATCTATACCCAGAGAATTGTTTTCATAATCCATATTCAGCAAACCCATTACTGTAGGAAATATATCGATCTGCCCTCCATATGTATCAATAATCTTCGGTGCATCATCGAACAAAGGCGAATAGATGATAAGCGGAACATGATTGAATGATAGAGGCATCTCATACAGGGCCTGACCCTCGAGGCGTCCATGATCTGCAACAAATACAAATATGGTATTATTAAACCAATCGTGTTTAGCCGCATCATTCATAAACTGTTTTATGCACTGGTCGGAATAAAAGACAGCCTGCTCCGAATCGTTCTTGCTTATATACTTAAATTCATCCGGTATTATATAATCAGGATGATTTGATATAGTCAGTATTCCTCCAAAAAACGGTTGCCCATCGGTATTTCCTAAAGTATTGGCTGCATATTTAAATAAATATCCGTCATTGACGCCCCAGGGACTAACATACTCCGATGGCGGATAATTCTCCCGCGAATGAAGATTCTTCATCTCGTATCCATTCAGACTAAAGAACATATCCATATTATTATATGCTTTTTCATGAGCCAGATAAAATGACGACACATATCCTTTCTTGTTCAGATTATACGGTAGGCCTTCACATAATGGAAGCGGCACGGCATTAGAGCCGCCGGTAGCAACCCTGTTATCCATAATCACCCTATCGAAAAGCGAAGGTATGCCGTACAATGAACTGAATGTACCCTGATTTGTATGTATCGCTTGAGAATATATATTCTTGAAATAATATGACTTGCTTATCAGTCCATTCAAAGTAGGCGTAAGGCGTGGGGTTTCTGTAATGAAATAAGAAGACATCGCCTCCATTATAACAAGTACGATATTGGGCGTGATCTCGTCTTCCACACTGGTTACCCTACGGCGGATACGGGAATCATCTTCTATAAAATCCAGATATACAAAATCCTTCTTTATAAGCTCGAACGAATCGTCCAGTGATATCAGATGATTCACCTCACGGTCTTTATATTGGGGTACAATCATACTCAACCAGAAATTATATACAGGACTCACAGTTAACTCATTTGTAAAAGAACTTGAGCCCAGATAAGGTGTCCATAAAGTAATCGGATAAACAAACCTCTGTTTCTTCGTTACACCTGTATAGCAGACTGCGAGTAAAACAATGGGGATAAGAACATATTTCGCTATCTTCAATTTACTATTTACTGAGTCATCTGCATTGTAATTCTTCCATTTCTTAGAGAAATATACGACACACAAGCCAAATAAAAGAACGGTTATGAAGAATAAAGCGAAATATTTATAATAACTCGACTCTGCCAGAATCATCTGATACCCCTCTGTATCGTTACTCAACCAAGCCAGGATAGATACATCCAGATGCTTGAAAAAGAAATTAAAATATGGTATATCGGCTATTGTAAATCCAATTATTACCGCATAGATACCTATATAATAGGTATTGAAGCAACACCGGAAAATTTTCCTATTTGCTCCAAAAAAAGACAGGCAGCAAGCAAAGATTATAGCAAGAGTACTAATGCACGCTACCGGAATATTATCTATATAAAGACCTAAACGGAAAGCTCCTGCTATAGATTCACGATCTACATACTCCACATTATGCCAGTTTGTAAACAACAGTATCAACCTGATTATAAGAAAGATAAGTAGCACAAGCAAATGTATCTTGAAGATATATGCTATTATAGGATACAGGTTAGTCAGATATTTTTTTAAATCCATCTTATTTGTAAAGAATATTTGTGTTAAAGGCTTCTATTGTTCAAATAGATTGCAAAGATAAAAAAATGTCAGTAAATATAAATTATGAATAATCTACTTTACAACCTTTTCGCTAGTAATTAACATAAGGCAATCAACCTTGCTGAAATTTTGAAAAAGTTACAAATGATACAATAAATAATGTTCTCGAGGAAAGACGCAAATTCCAGCCCATGATCATATTTACGTTTATTAACCATATTTCGTTAAAACCTGACATATCTGACAAGTTTTCCTTTGTTTTTATCTTGTCATTTTCACATCCGTTAACTATATATAATTAAAAAGTAACAAAGGTAACACGGAAAGCAATTAATAATTAAGAATGAAAAATTAATAATTAGCTTGTCTTACAGAGCAAAGCGAAGCATCTCGTTAGTGAACAGTCATCGGTTAATAACTTGTATCTCGTATCTTGTCTACTTGTATCTCATATAGCTTAAAACTTACTACTCAATACTTATACCAATACATCAAAGAACCTTCAGCCAACAGCAATCAACCATCAGCCATTATATATAGATAAATATCTTTCATGTTCCTTATGCTATACCTCACAAATTCTTGTAACTTTACACGTTAATATGTTTTTTGACAGGTAAAATGACTGATTTTTCACAGACCGATATAAAGTTTCTAGCAGGAGTAGGTCCTAAAAAGGCTGAGATACTAAATAAAGAACTTAATGTGTTCTCGGTAGAAGATCTCCTCTATTACTTTCCCTATAAGTATATCGACCGCAGCCGCATCTATTTTATCCACGAAATAGACGGCAATATGCCTTATATACAACTCAGGGGCAGGATAACAGGCTTTGAAACACATGGCGAAAGGCATAAAAAACGGCTTGTTGGACACTTTACCGACGGCACGGGATATATAGATCTTGTTTGGTTTCAGGGAGCAAGATTCATAGAAGAAAAGTATAAACTGAATTTACCCTATATCGTTTTCGGAAAACCCACCATGTTCGGCGATAAGTTCAATATCGCGCATCCCGATATAGACCCTTACATCAACGAAGAAGAGCGGCCGACCGGCCTGATGCCGTACTACAACACGACGGAGAAAATGAAAAATCATTACCTGAACTCCAAAGCGATTCAGAAAATGATGGCTGCCGCCTTTACTTCCATTATCAGGAACCTGCAGGAAACATTACCCGAAAAGGTAATACAGGACGCTCGCCTCATGGGGCTGAAACAGGCTATGCGCAATGTGCATTTCCCCGAAAATGCGACCTTGCTGCGGGAAGCCCAGTACAGGCTTAAATTTGAAGAGCTGTTTTACATACAACTAAATATACTGAGATATACTGCCGACCGTAAGTCAAAACTGAAAGGCTTTGTATTTACCAAAGTCGGAGGCTACCTCAATACGTTCTACGAACAGAACCTCCCCTTCCCACTGACCAATGCCCAGAAACGCATTATAAAGGAAATACGGCAGGATATGGCTACCGGCGAACAAATGAACCGCCTCTTGCAAGGTGATGTCGGCAGCGGAAAAACGCTCGTAGCTTTGATGCTGATGCTAATCGCCTTGGACAATGGTTTTCAGGCAGCACTGATGGCTCCTACCGAAATACTGGCAACACAGCACTATCACACAATCAAAGAATTTCTTGCCGGAATGGATGTGAATGTAGAACTACTGACAGGCTCTACAAAGAAAAAAGACAGGGAACGCATACATAGCGGCCTGTTGACGAATGACGTGCAAATCCTCATAGGTACACACGCCCTGATAGAAGACACTGTACAATTCGGCAATCTGGGGCTGGTAGTGATAGACGAACAGCACCGGTTCGGCGTAGCTCAGCGGGCAAAATTATGGACAAAAAACACCAATCCGCCACATATACTGGTAATGACAGCCACACCGATCCCGCGCACACTGGCGATGACTGTATATGGCGACCTTGATGTCTCTATAATAGATGAGCTGCCTCCTGGACGAAAACCAATACAAACCATCCATCAGTACGATAAAAAGAGGGGCGCGCTGTACGAATCCATCCGCAAGCAATTACAGGAAGGACGACAGGTATATATGGTGTATCCACTCATTGAGGAAAGCGAGAAACTTGACTTAAAGAATCTGGAAGAAGGCTTCGAACATATAAAAGAAGTATTTCCCGAATATACGGTATGTAAGGTTCATGGCAAGATGAAGCCGAAAGAGAAAGATGCCGAAATGCAACGCTTTGTCTCTAACGAAGCTCAGATAATGGTTGCCACTACAGTTATCGAAGTAGGTGTAAATGTGCCCAACGCCTCAGTTATGGTGATAGAATCGGCGCAGCGGTTCGGACTTTCGCAATTGCACCAGTTACGGGGACGCGTAGGGCGCGGAGCCGACCAGTCTTATTGTATTCTGGTCACTCCTTACGAACTATCGGCTGATACCCGCAAGCGAATCAACATTATGGTAGAGAGCAACGACGGATTCGAGATAGCCGAGGCAGACCTTAAACTGCGTGGCCCGGGCGACCTTGAAGGCACGCAACAGAGCGGTATCCCGTTCAATCTGCGAATAGCCAATCTGGTACGAGATGGGGAAATAGTACAGTATGCACGGGAAATCGCACAAAACGTATTAGATGAAGACCCATCGATGGAAAAGCCCGATAACCTCATCTTGCGAAAGCAATTGCGCAAGCTCGGAGGGAACAGGTATAACTGGGGACAGATCAGTTAAATGCCGAAGCCGTTCCTTCATTATAGAGATACAACATCAAATCCGGAAGAATAGTTCTATTCAACAGTCTACGAAACAATGGAATAGTTTTTTATGATCTACAAGTTTGTTTGAAATCACAACAAAGCAATCCAGCACATTATTTGTTGGTTGTATCTTGCTGAAAAATTCCTGCTTCATAGTTTTCTTTCAGCCATTGATAAAAAAGGTTATGGAATTTTAAAGTTAATCGGTAAAACGTACCTCACTGCTACTTTTTTCCCTTTATTTTCGCCCGGAATCCAATGAGGCATCAGTCCTACTATCCGTTCTGCTTCTTTTGCCAGGACTAAGGAAGTAGAAGGACATTGTTCATTAAACCGGCAACGGACAACCCCGAATATATCAGAGATTTCTCCTGTTGGGGATATAATAAATTGTACCATTACCTTTCCTTCATCCTTATATTCTAATGCCTCATCAGGATATTGCATATTGTCGGTGATAAACTTTTGCATCTTACTCATTCCGTCAGGGAACTGTGGATTCTTTTCGGCAAAAGCAAAAACTTCACCCTGGTATTGTTCTTTTTGGGGTGGTGGCAAAGGATACAATTTTAGTTTGCCATCTTCCGAATGATAGACGCCACCAAGCAAATAAGTAGTGCGCACTATTTTTCCATTTAGTTTACCGGGACGCCATTTTGTCATTGTTTTTGCCACGCGCAACACTTCGGCATCCAGAGCCGGATAACTTCCGGCATAAAGACTAAAACTATTCAAAGAACCATCTTTTTCTACGATAAAATGCACAATAATACTATTATCGCTCCTGTTTAAGGTTGTTCCTGCCGGAAAACGCACATTGTCATTCATATATTGCCATACATCGCCTCCCGAATACTCCGGTAAAGTACCGTCTTCTCTGAAAATACGAACATCTTTTACTGGTTCTTCTTGCGAAACATCTGTCATCCTGCTTTCGCCCTCTATATGAACAGAATCCGACAATGTCTTGGCATTACCTGTTAAGTCTTGTTCTTCGTCGTGTATTCCGGGTTCGGATTTTTGCTGTTCTTTCGAAGTGTGACCACTGCACGCAGTAACTACCACAATCCACAAAAGAATGATTGTGTATTTGAAATTTACTTTTTTCATCATTTTAGTTATAATTCGTCAGACATTATCTATTTTCTCTCTTCAACAAATAAAGTTTTTATTAAATAAAACATAGCAGCGTTGCTGCCAGCCATTTAATCTACCATGACTTTTAAGTCGTGGATAATAGATAAAAAGGGATGCAACATTGAAAGTACTTATACTAAGTAATTAAAAAAGAGAGGCAGAAAGTACTGCTGTCTGCCTCTTTAGAATAGTAGTAATTAGTGATTAGCCTTTATTTATTTTTTATCACTTTTGTTCAGCTTATAAACGATAGGTAACGTGTAATATACATCCACAGCCTGCCCGTTCTGCTTACCGGGCGTCCACTTCGGCATGGAGCCAACCATACGGGCAGCCTCTTTGTCCATACTCGGGTCTATTCCACGAATAACTGAAACATCACTCACCTCACCTGTACTCTTCACTATGAAGCGGACTACCACACGTCCTTGAATTCCATTCTTTTGAGCATCTTCCGGATATTTCAGGTTATTACTGATATACTCATGCATAGCCGGTTCTCCTCCGGGAAAAGCAGGCATTTGTTCTACGGTTAAAAAAGGCTTCATTTTATCGTTTGGAGAACCCTCTTTCAAGGATGCAACTTCTACTTTCTTCTCTTGTGGTGCACCATAACCGACCGCAACAATTTCATTCGGATCGCCACCGGACTCCACCTTTTTAGTAGCACCCGCAAGCCTGAATACAATAGGTAATGTATAGTACACATCTACCGCTTTTCCACCTTGCTTGCCGGGTTCCCATTTAGGCATGGATTTCACAATACGGATCGCCTCATTATCCAATAAAGGATCAATGCCCCTTATTACTTCTATATTGGATATTTCGCCGGTGCTCTTCACCACATAGCGAACAGTCACTCTTCCCTGAATACCTTTAGTCTGAGCCTCTACTGGATATTTCAAACCTCCGGAAATAAAACGCTGTTGAGCATCTAATCCTCCGGGAAACGAAGGCATCTGCTCTACTGTCACATACACATCCCCTTTCTTTTGAGGCGCCTGATCACCATCCATCACTTCGGATATTTCATCTATCGAAAATTTATCTAAAGATGTAGTTGCCTGTACTGCGTTGCCCAAAAGCAATGTTGCGCATACCGGAACAACCAGCAGGTATTTTACAGATGTAAATACTGAGCTTTTCTTTTTATTCATCATCATAATGCGTTGTTTAAGTTGTGAAACGTTGAAATTATTAATAAGTGGTATACCGGTACTTCTATTTGAGACTTGTAATAATATATATTGATATTCTTTCGAATCGAATCCTGACTCCAGCACACCTTTATCTGCCAGATATTCCAGGTTCAGTTTTATTTCTTTCTTCAACAACCATGCAAACGGGTTCCACCAGAAACAAATACATAAGATTTCGGATAGCACCACATCGATAGAATGATACTGATCTACATGCACCTGTTCATGTGCAATTATCTCAGCCAGTTCGACCGGATTATGGGCATCAGAGTTGATAAAAATCCAGTTGAAGAAAGAAAATGGGGATGCCCGCCTATCTTTCATTTTTACAATGCGGTAAGTGGACAATTTTTCAGTCTCATTCGCAATTCTCAACTTAACCAAACTGAATAGTTGCACAAAAAATTTAATTGCACAAAAAAGCGATACGGCGGCAAGTATAGCTAAAACAACAACCCACATGCTCACAGCCGCCTCCGTCGAAGCCTCCGCATCAACTACGCTCCCGACTTCAATATCCGACAACCAGTATGTCGGAATCTGTACAGGAGTATCACCGGAAGCAGACAATTCGATCGTAACGGCAGGGAATAACAGAGAAAATAATAAGGCTGATAAGAAGTAAATTCTCCTCAGTTTCAGAAATGTGTCCCTCTTCAGACAAAGAACATACAGTCCGTAAAACAGTGCCAGAGCAACCGACACCTTGACAAGGTATATTAAAATTGTGTGATCCATGGTAGCGTAGTATTGATTATTAACCTTTGCCCTTTTCTATCATCTTCATTATTTCCTGTAATTCCTCTGGGGATATTTTTTCCTCCTTTACAAAGAAAGAGACAAGCTCTTTATATGAATTCTCAAAGTAACTTTTTACTACATTAGACATAAATGCCTTCTTATACTCATCTTCTTTGATTTTCGGAGTATACACCCACACATTGCCATATTTCTTTGAATTCAGATAACCTTTTTGCTCCAGATTACGAACGACGGAAGCCACTGTCGTATAGGGAGGCTTAGGTTCATCCATCTCATTTATGATATCTTTTACTACACACTCTTTAAGCTGCCAGATGTGCAGCATTATAGATTCTTCCTGATGAGTAAGCTTTTCCATATTTTACAAGTTTGGCGTAAAACTACTATTTTTTCGTAAATATACGGATTTTTTTTTATCATCAAAATATTTAATGACATTTTTTACATAATAAGTATAGAGAAAGAACTTATTTGGATGCCCTAAAATCAGCAGTTACTTACCCATATCGGCCAACACCTTATTCTTAGGAGTAGTAGCTACGAATTCTTTCAGATAGAAAGGTTCAAAATAAGCTACATCTTCAAAATCTCCGGCGACGTAGGCTTCCTCAGCCAGGCTAATCATATCCAATGCGCGTGGATAGACATTGTCTAAGAACAAAGCCGTTTCACTTTTCAATACAGCCTTACATTTTTCCGCCCCATTACCAAAGAAAACAATCCTACCCTTGTCCAGATAATCGGTAAAAGAATTTTCGTCAATAATATCGGCGCTAACAGGACGCACTTCCTGTAATTCTTTGTTTAATAATACATCGTACACTTCCATTCTGCGGGCATCTATCATCGGGCAAAGCAACGTGTAATCCTGCAAATCTTTCATTTTAGATACGCCGTTTGCCATTATTTTTAAAGAATTCAGGGCAATCAACGGGATATTCAGCCCAAAGCAAAGCCCTTTCGCCTCCGATACGCCAATACGAAGCCCTGTATATGAACCGGGGCCACAACTAACCGCCACGGCATCAGGTTGCAAATTTTGAGCGCGAAGCATATTCACTGCTTCATCTACAAATGTACCTAACAAAACGGCATGGGAAGGTCCCTTGGTTTCTTCCTTTTGAAAAATCACTTGTCCATCTCTGGACACCGCTACTGAACACACTTCCGTAGCTGTTTCTATATTTAATATGCAAGGCATAATCTTATATTTCAGTTAATTCAAAAACAAAATTACATAAATTCTGACAAAAGTATTTCATTCACAAAGAATCAGATGTACAATTTAATTCTTTTTTGTACATTTGGTATTTAGTATAACAACCGGGGTAATAACATTCTCAACCCGTTAATGTTTGCCCGACAATAGAAATTAATGAAATAAATCACATATGAGTAAGAACAAAGCTCCTCACAAAACTGATAAAAGAAAAACAAAAGCAGATATAGTAAACAGCATTGTAAACTTTTTCAATAGAAATTCATCAGAATCATTCAGCCCAAAGCAAATCACCGAAAAACTCGGGTTCAAAAAGCCTGCTGAAAAGCAGCTAGTGACGAATATTATCTACAACCTTCTCGAAGATGACTTCATTGTAGAGCCTGTACGTGGAAAATATAAATCCAATAATCGCGGAATTTTTCTTGAAGGCACATTCGAAAGAAGGAGTAACGGGAAGAACTTTTTCAAACCGGAAGACGAAAGCAACAATATCTTCATAGCCGAACGCAACTCTGCACATGCCATGAACGGCGACCGTGTGAAAATACAGATACTGGCTAAACGCAAAGGACGTGAAGCAGAAGGCGAAGTACTGGAGATACTGGAACGTAAGCAAATTACTTTCGTAGGTACACTGGATGTTCAGAAGCAATTCGCTTTTCTGGTAATGGACAGTAAAATACTGGCTAATGATATATTTATCCCAAAAGACAAACTGAATGGAGGTAAAGACGGGGACAAAGCACTGGTAGAAATAGTGGAATGGCCTCAGAAAGCAAAAAATCCGATAGGAAAAGTACTCGACATACTGGGACAGGCCGGGGAGAACAATACGGAAATGAATGCTATCTTAGCTGAATTTGGCCTGCCATACAAATATCCCGAAAAAATAGAAGCATTTGCGAATAAAATACCAGATGAAATCACTGAAGAAGAAATAGCCAAGCGTGAAGATTTCAGAAATACACTTACATTCACAATAGACCCGCGCGATGCGAAAGACTTCGATGACGCACTATCTATCAAACAGATAAAAAATGGCCGTTGGGAAGTCGGAGTACACATTGCCGATGTGACGCATTATGTACAGGAAGGCGATATTATAGACAAAGAAGGCGAAAGCCGGGCCACATCTATCTATCTGGTCGACAGAACCATCCCTATGCTCCCTGAAAGACTCAGCAACGGACTGTGCTCGCTTCGTCCGCATGAAGATAAATTATGCTATTCTGCTATATTCGAACTCGATGACGATGCAAATATTAAGAAAAGCAGAATTGCCCGCACAGTTATACATTCCGACAGGCGCTTCACTTATGAAGAAGCACAGGACATAATAGAGACCGGCGAAGGTGATTACAAAGAAGAGGTACTGAAACTGAACGACCTTGCTAAAAAGTTAAGAGGTAAACGTTTCGACAACGGAGCAATCGCATTCGACCGCCATGAAGTAAGATTCGAAATAGACGAAAAAGGAAAACCAATCAGCGTATATTTCAAATATGCCAAGGATTCGAATAAACTGATCGAAGAATTTATGCTTCTGGCAAACCGCACTGTTGCCGAATTTGTCGGAAATGTACCGAAAAATAAGAATGCAAAAACATTTGTCTATCGTATCCACGACCTGCCGAATGCGGAAAAGATGGAGAACCTTTCTGAATTTATCCGCCGTTTCGGATATAAAATAAAGGTGGATGGGTCGAAAACAAATGTATCCAAATCGATTAATCACCTGCTGGACGAGGTAAGCGGCAAGCCCGAAGAAAACCTGATCTCTACCATTGCCATCCGCGCCATGGCCAAAGCGATATACTCTACAGTAAACATCGGACATTACGGATTGGCATTTGAGTACTACACTCACTTTACCTCCCCTATCCGCCGTTATCCCGACATGATGGTTCACCGTTTGCTTACCCGCTATCTGGATGGAGGACGCAGTGTGAGCAAACAGCTTTACGAAAGCAAATGCGAACACAGTTCGGAAATGGAACAACTGGCAGCAAATGCCGAAAGAGCATCTATAAAATACAAACAGGTGGAATATATGTCCGACAAACTGGGACAGGTATTTGACGCTGTTATCTCAGGGATTACAGAATGGGGGCTATATGCCGAAATAAATGAGAATAAATGTGAGGGAATGATTCCTATCCGCGATCTGGACGATGATTTCTATGAATTCGACGAAAAGAATTATTGTTTGCGCGGACGCCGCAACAAACGCACTTACAGTCTGGGCGACCCTCTGAAAATAAAAGTAGCACGGGCAAATCTTGAACGTAAACAACTGGATTTTGCCCTAGTAGAAGAGTAAACTTATAAAACAGCACGCCATCTTGATGTTAAAACCGGCGTGCTGTTTTGCAGAAATACTTAAAACGACTATTTTCGTACTCTGCATACCGTTAACATTATTTCTAACAGATACATAAAAAATGACACAAAAACCTTCAGGAAGACTATTGTCTCTCGATGTACTCCGTGGCATCACAATTGCCGGAATGATAATGGTCAACAATTCCGGATCAGGAGAGTATACCTATGCCCCGCTAAGACACGTTGCCTGGGACGGGCTAACACCCACCGACCTCGTATTTCCGTTCTTCATGTTCATCATGGGAATATCCACCTATATTTCCTTGCGGAAATTTAATTTCGAGTTCAATACTCCGACTCTCTTAAAGATTCTTAAACGAACGATTGTCATATTCTTAATCGGACTCGGTCTTTCATGGCTCGGATTATCATTCCGTACGTACCACATGCTGGAGCCTGACAATCTGGGATTCTGGGAACGCTTTTTCAGGGCTATAACGGACTTCGGGCATCTCCGCACATTAGGGGTTATGCAGCGATTGGCGTTGACTTACGGTGCTGCATCCATTATAGCCATTACTGTAAAGCATAAATATATTCCATATATAATAGGTACAACATTACTGGCTTATTTTCTGCTACTTGTCTTCGGGAACGGGTTCGAGAAAAGCGAAGACAGCATTGTATCTATAGTAGACCAGGCTATATTGGGTGTAAATCACATGTACAAAGATTCGGGACTGGCTATAGATCCTGAAGGGCTATTAAGCACCATCCCGGCGATAGCTCACGTCCTCATCGGATTCTGTTGCGGTGCACTCATAATGAATACTAAAGACAATGAAAAACGGATATCCCAATTGTTTATAGTCGGCACAATACTCACTTTTGCAGGATTTCTACTCAGCTACGGTTGTCCTATCAATAAGAAGATATGGACACCTACATTTGTTTTAGCAACATGTGGGCTGGCCTCTCTGCTTCTTGCATTATTGATATGGATAATCGATATAAAGGGACATAGAAAATGGAGTGTATTTTTCGAATCATTCGGGGTTAATCCTCTCTTTATATATGTGATGGCCGGAGTGATGGGTACACTGGCTTATCAGGCGGTATTCCCTTACAATGGAGAATATATCTCAGCCAAAGGATATATATATTCCGTTCTGCTTCAACCATATCTGGGAGACTATTTCGGCGCATTGATATATGCTCTCATTTTTGTAGGTATCTGCTGGATTGTAGGAAACATCCTTTATAAGAAAAACATCTATATAAAGATATAATGAAGTTATTTCAAAAAAAGTGACCTAACAGGATAGTATTATTTTCATGTTTAGGATAATTTCTCTATTTTTAGAACTTTTAATAAATCACAACTACGAACAAACCATTAATTTATTAATTTTTAAAACTTTACACTATGAACAAGTATTCGATTAAGGCTTTCATTGAAGAAACGGCACAAGACGAGTCAAAAAATGACTTTTTCCAATTAGAAAGTCCATATATGCTCGAACTTAACATCAACAACCAAATGGTAATGTTGAAAAAAGGAGCAATGGTTGCATATACCGGAAACGTAAAATTTGAAAGAGAAGGTATGCTGAGCAAAGGTATCGGCAACCTGCTTAAGAAAACTGTATCGGGAGAAGGCACTACAATGATGAAAACCACAGGTACCGGACGTATATATGCTGCCGACTTCGAAAAAAGAGTACGCATTTTGTATCTCGAAAATGAATCTATCAATGTAAACGGCAATGATATCCTCGCTCACGAAGAATCAGTAAAATCGGAAGTAAAGATGATGAAAAGCGTTGCAGGCATCATGGGTGGGGGATTATTTCAGGCTCGCCTGAGCGGAACCGGACATATTGCCATCACAACTCATGGCAACCCAATGACATTGATCGTGAAACCGGGACAACCTGTCTTCACTGACCCTAATGCAACAGTAGCATGGTCGGGCAACCTTGCCCCTCAGATGAAGACTGACATATCCCTTAAAACACTTATCGGAAGAGGTAGCGGCGAAAGCTTCCAGATGATGTTTGAAGGTGATGGATGGGTTATTATCCAACCATGTGAAGAAGTATATGGAACTCCTCAGTAAGCATTTATTTCAGATACTTATAGAAACGGGACAACGGCAGTTTTCCCGTTTTTTCTTTTTTTAGACATTTAAAATACCATCATTATGATAGACAATTAACTGATTTATGCTACTTTTGCAGTTTAATAACAATTTAGAGTAAAATCATCTATGAAAACGGTGACTATTAAGGATAAAGAATTTGATCTTTTTCTCACAGAAGAGGTTATAGAAAAAGCAATTGACAATGTAGCTGCCAGATTAAATAAAGATTTGGCCGGCAAAGACCCTTTATTCATTTGCGTGCTAAATGGTTCGTTTATGTACGCCTCTGAATTGATGAAGCGCGTATCTATCCCTTGCGAAGTATCTTTTGTAAAGATGTCATCTTATAAAGGGACTTCTTCAACCGGAAAAATAAAAGAAATATACGGGCTGGAAGAAGATATTAAAGGCCGGACAGTTGTCATTGTGGAAGACATTGTAGACACAGGCTATACCATGTCACTAATGCTTGACCAACTGGTTTGTGACGAACCTGAAAGAATATTGGTTACCACACTTTTACTTAAGCCAGACGCATTGAAACATGATATAAAACTGGATTATGTAGCCTTGGAGATACCTAGCGATTTTATCGTTGGCTTCGGGCTCGATTACGACGGATACGGACGTAATCTTCCGGACATATATAAAATAAAGAACTCTTAAATATAAATCTTGCAGGCCACACTATTACAATTGTGTAACCCGAGCCTGTAACATGTAACTTAATTAATATGTTGAATATTATAATTTTTGGAGCTCCGGGCTCAGGAAAAGGCACTCAAAGCGAGAACCTCATCAAGAAATATAATTTGGCACACATCTCTACAGGCGATGTCTTACGCGCTGAAATGAAGAACGGAACAGAACTGGGCAAGCTGGCTGAAGGCTATATATCGAAAGGACAACTTGTACCTGATGATGTAGTTATCGGCATGCTGGCAAACGTTCTGGACAGTAAAAAAGATGCATCGGGAGTTATCTTCGATGGATTTCCCCGCACTATTGCTCAAGGTGAAGCATTGGAAAAGATGCTGAAAGAAAGAGGGCAGGATGTATCTGTTGTTGTCAGCCTCGAAGTGGACGAACCGGAACTGATAGACCGCCTCATCAAACGCGGACAACAATCGGGACGGTCAGACGATAATCTGGAAACAATCAAATCCCGTCTCGACGTTTACAAAAATCAAACATCTCCGTTAAAGGAACATTATAAAAACACAGGCAAACTTGCGTCTATAAAGGGAGTAGGTACTGTGGAAGAAATCTTCGGTCTTATAGCTGAGGCTGTAGACAAAGTGAAATAATATTCCCCAATATAAAAGGAAGTTATAGGAACTATCTTATAACTTCCTTTGTTATCTAAATACAAATCAAAAGTTTCCCTTACAATACAAGCAGGAGACAACCAAAACAGTATGGCAGATTCAAATTTTATAGATTACGTCAAAATTTATTGCCGTTCGGGCAAGGGTGGTAGAGGATCGACTCACTTCCGTCGTGAAAAGTACATACCTAAAGGAGGCCCTGATGGTGGAGATGGCGGCGATGGTGGTCATGTGATATTACGGGGCAACCGGAACTTATGGACATTACTCCACCTGAAGTTTCAACGCCATATTCTTGCAGGACACGGTGAAAGTGGTTCCGGCAGGTTAAGTTCCGGCAAAAAAGGTGAAACCAAGATAATCGATGTCCCTTGCGGAACAGTGGCTTATGATGCCGAAACGGGAGAATATCTATGTGATGTAACCGAAGACGGCCAGGAGGTTATCATGCTGAGAGGTGGTAAGGGCGGCCGTGGAAACAACCACTTCAAAACGCCAACTAATCAGGCACCACGGTATGCTCAACCGGGAGAACCATATCAGGAACGCAGAGTGATATTAGAGCTCAAAGTATTGGCCGATGTCGGGCTGGTCGGATTCCCAAATGCAGGAAAGTCTACCTTGCTATCTGTAATGACTGCAGCAAAGCCTAAAATAGCTAATTATCCGTTTACTACGCTGGAACCAAAGATAGGAATTGTTAGTTACCGTGACTACAAATCGTTCGTAATGGCCGACATTCCGGGTATTATAGAGGGAGCAAGTGAGGGTAAAGGTCTGGGATTACGCTTCCTGCGTCATATCGAGCGGAATTCATTATTATTGTTCATTATTGCCGCCGATGCGGACGACATTCATCAGGAATATAGGGTTCTCCTCAACGAACTGGCTCAGTTCAATCCCGAATTACTGGATAAACGGCGGGTACTGGCCATATCTAAATCCGACATGCTGGACGAAGAACTGATGGAAGCTCTGGAAGCCGATCTGCCGGAGATACCTCATATCTTTATTTCATCCATAACAAGCTATAACCTTGTGGCACTGAAAGATTTATTATGGCGCGAACTGAATGCCGACGGAGAATATCAGAAGTCATTCAATATAACACATCGCAATCTGGATATAAAGACCGTGGAATTTGATGAAGAGGACGACTCTATACCGGAAGATGACTACGAGGAAGAAGACTGGGATGATGAAGAGGAAGTGGATGGATTCTTCTACGAAGAGGATGAAACTGAGTAAGGTTACAGCCCTTTGATTCGACTGTCTCAAGATAAAACAAAGGCCTGCTGGAAATATCCGGCAGGCCTTAACTTTTACTTCATTATCAGGAAAAAGCGTTTTTTGCAGACTTTTTTTCTCTTTTCAATGATTCTTTCTGTGATTTATAAGTATCTTTCAAAGACTCCAGTCTTACTTTTTTCTCTGACTTACTCAAACTGTCATTATCCTCTATGGCATCCTTTTCTGCTTCATATCGCTTTTCAAGCGTTTCCAGTTTATGCTCATAAGTATCTCCGATAATATCTTTCAGTCCATCATTTTTTGACATTTTCCCGTATTTATATTCAAATGTATTAATCTGGTTTTTAGTCAGGATTTTCTCTATATCCGATTTATGCTTTAGAGCCAAAGCTCGTTTACGTTGCCCTTTTTCA
This sequence comes from uncultured Dysgonomonas sp., assembly GCF_900079725.1. NCBI lineage: Bacteria > Pseudomonadati > Bacteroidota > Bacteroidia > Bacteroidales > Dysgonomonadaceae > Dysgonomonas > uncultured Dysgonomonas sp. Next base: position 3,253,876 of record NZ_LT599032.1, on the reverse strand, counting down.
TAACCCGAAATGGTTCTGTCGCGGCCAATTGCCTGAAACTGTTTCTTTACCTCTCTTTTCAATTCCTTGATTTGTGCTGCTTGCCCAGATGAAAGCTGCAAATCTTTATAGACCTCTATATTGTTATAATACAAAGATTCATCTCCTGTTTGCGCATATGTCGCAGACGAAGAGGCAAGAATAAATAATAATAACAAAATCTTTTTCATAACTTTATGTAGTTTAATAAATTCATTATAAGTAAAAAAGCTAACTATGGAATATTTCTCTCTAAATAATATCGGACTCTTCCGCTTCTCCATATTTCCCAACTCTAATCTGTTTCATTTTTCGTCCAGCATAAAAGGAGGGGTTAGCACAGGCGAATATAGTTCTCTCAATCTTAGTTTGTATTCTGGAGATAATCCTGATCATGTGAAAGAAAACAGAGAACGTATTGCAAATGTAGCAGGCATTTCTGTAGAAAATCTGTACATTCCCTACCAAACCCATGATGACAGAATATTCATTGTAGACGAACAATTTTTAAATCTTAGTGATGAGGAAAAAGAAAAAAAATTACATGGTATAGATGCCCTTATCACTGACCGGAAAAATATATGCATAGGAGTTACGACCGCCGACTGTGTGCCGGTATTGATATACGACCCGCACAAAAAAGTATTGGCTACCATTCATGCCGGATGGAAAGGTACTGTTGCCCGGATTGCGGAAAAGACCGCAATAAAGATGACTGAACATTTTGGCTGTAATCCCAAAGACCTACTTGCAGGCATAGCACCATGCATATCTCAGGAACGCTTCGAAGTGGGTGAAGATGTGGTAGAAATCTTTCAGGAAGCAGGTTTTCAAATTGAGGATATCGGTTACCGGAACACTGAGACCGGGAAAATGCATCTGAATCTGCAGCAGGCAAACAAACTTATTTTGAATGATGCAGGCATACCTGTTCAGAATATTGAAATTGCAAACCTCTGTACCTACTCGAATCCTCAGCTATTTTTCTCTGCCCGACGTCAGACTATTCACTCAGGACGAATGGTTACAGGTGGTATATTAAGATAATTATTTTGTATTTTTGCTATCTGATAAACATTTTAGAATAAAAACGAATGGCTCACCCTATACTTTTACCACCCGAGTGGTATCCTCAAAGCGCAATACAACTCACATGGCCCCATATTGGTACCGATTGGGAATATATGATCGAAGAAGTAACCGCCTGCTATGTAAACATAGCGACAGAAATACTAAAAAGGCAAAAGCTTATCATAGTATGCTATAATGCCGAAAGCGTAAAGTTTGAATTGAGAGGGCACAAAGAATTATTTAGCAATCTCACGCTGGTTGAATTACCTACAAACGATACCTGGGCACGTGACCATAGCGGCATATCGGTTATTAAGGATGGTAAAAAATATGTATATGATTTTACTTTCAACGGATGGGGTTTGAAATTTGCTTCTAATTTCGATAATCAGATAACCAGAGGATTATTTTCAAAAAGGATATTCACCTCCGATGTAGAACTAATAAACAAAAAAGATTTTGTTCTCGAAGGTGGAGCAATAGAATCGGACGGAAAAGGGACTCTGCTCACCACGTCAGAATGTTTGTTATCTCCAAACCGAAATTCATATCTTTCGAAAGAAAGTATAGAAGAATATCTGAAAGAAGCCTTTGGCCTCGACAGAGTATTATGGCTTGACCATGGTTACTTTGCCGGAGATGATACCGACAGCCATATCGATACACTTGCCCGTTTTTGTGATGAACACACAATAGCTTATGTAAAATGTGAGGATACATCGGATGAACATTACAATGCTCTTACCAAAATGGAGGAGCAACTGAAAACATTTACCGATTATCTGGGAAACCCATATAAACTGGTAACTTTACCTATGGCAAAACCTGCATATGACGAGGATAATCAAAGACTACCCGCGACATATGCCAATTTCCTTATAATGAATAATGCGGTATTACTACCGTTCTATAATGATAAAGAAAGGGACGAAGAAGCCCGTAAGCAACTACAGAAGGCTTTCCCGGCAAGGGAGATTATTGGTGTGGATTGCTTGCCGCTGATAAGACAGCATGGCTCCTTACATTGTATTACAATGCAGTATCCCGAAGGTTTTATCTAAATACTATTCAGATGAAAGATCAGAAAGCATTATTATTCAGATGCATAAAGAACGATGTTCCAGCAATGGTATTTTCGGGGAATGATATACTGTTCCTGCCTCTACTGAAAAGATATTACGAAGATGCTAAGAAAAGTGGCTGTACACAGGAATTTTTAGATGATATACAACTGCGAATAGAAGAATTCGAAAAACATATAGAAATGTCACCCGATACGATTAAGTTGCCGGATTGATTACTGATTTGCCAATTAGCAAATATGCCAATGTGCCAATGGTACAAAGCCATATGATTTATAATTTGTAACTCACATATAAAATGAAAATAGGATTAATACAACAGGCCAATACACCCGACATTCGGAAGAATATTGAAGGTCTTAAGAATAAAGTAAAAGACGCCGCAAAACAAGGTGCTCAACTTATCGTTTTGCAGGAGTTGCACAATTCACTGTATTTCTGTCAGGTAGAAGATACTAATATTTTCGACCTTGCCGAAACAATTCCCGGCCCGTCGACTGACGAGTTTGGAGCACTGGCAAAAGAACTCGGAGTCGTTATTGTCCTCTCCCTCTTCGAGCGCCGCGCACCCGGTTTGTATCACAATACGGCTGTAGTAATGGAAAAAGACGGGACTATTGCCGGAAAATACCGCAAGATGCACATACCCGATGACCCTGCCTATTATGAAAAATTCTATTTCACTCCGGGAGACCTGGGATTCAAACCCATTGAAACATCTTTGGGAAAACTGGGTGTACTGGTTTGCTGGGATCAGTGGTACCCTGAAGCTGCCCGCCTGATGGCAATGGCAGGAGCCGACTTACTCATTTATCCTACTGCCATAGGCTGGGAATCGACCGACTCGCAGGAAGAAAAAGACCGCCAGCTAGGGGCATGGGTAATCTCCCAACGGGGACATGCCGTAGCAAATGGACTGCATGTGGTATCTGTCAACCGTACAGGTTATGAACCTGACCCGTCGGGACAAACAAATGGTATTACATTCTGGGGAAACAGCTTTGTGGCAGGCCCTCAGGGAGAAATACTATGGCAGGCTACGAACGACAAAAAAGAAGTCCGGATTGTGGAAATAGATATGAAACGCTCAGAACAGGTAAGGCGCTGGTGGCCATTCTTCCGAGACAGACGTATCGATTATTTCGGGGATATAACAAAACGGTTTATAGATTAAGATACTTTATAGGAACAAGATATGCGAATAGTACTACTTGTTATCTCATTTTTACTTACCGGTACGTTTTCTTTTAGTCAGACAAAACAGGATTATGAAATATACCACCTTGTAATCCAAGATCAAATGGATAGATGGAAACAGGATACTATTTCCCATATTGTGTTAACAGATAAGTTGGTCGAAGGATTATCTGATAAAGAATTATTTGATGATATAGCAGCTGATATGGTGTCTGCTTTGGCGCTTTCCACACAATGGGATGAAGATGGTAAATATTTAGATTCTCTTATTTGCTGTGATATGACGTTTCAAGAGGCAATGCTCCGTTTCACCCGACAAGTTTACGAACCCGTGTCGCTGGAGGGAGATAGCCTTGGCTTTTCACCTTCGGTAACTATCGTCAAAAGTCAGGATATATGTAAAATGTTCCGCAAGGGTAATCCAGACAAGGCATACAGAACATTTCTCAAAAAATACCCGGGTCGAGCTGGCTTTTTCCAATTATCGAAAGTTTCGTATTTCAGCAAATATGCTCTCGTTCATTTTATCATATATATCAACCCTCTTAACGGAGCGGGCAAGATTGTTATATTGGATAAGGACAGTGGCGAATGGAAAGTACTTGGACATTTGATTTTATGGCTAAACTAATTTGTTTGATAATGATTAAAATCACAACAGAATAAATGTAATGTGAATCAGTTTTTAAACATCAGACGTTACTTTATTCATATAGCTTTATCTATATATGACTTTTAACCGATAGCTTATAGCTCTTTGAAATATTGATGGCCCCTCCATTGGCTTCGCTTCGCTCTGCCGATTTTTACTCCGTCGATTTGCAATTCAATTCTCCGCGAAGGGCTGAGCTGTTAAGTTCTCTACTTTGTTCTGTTATTTTCTGCTGTCATCCTGAGTGGAACGAAGGATCTCGACCCTGAGAAACGAGATGTTTCACTCCGTTCAACATGACATAGAGGGTATAAAAATTAGAACTTAACAGCCCTGCCCCGAAGGGAGGCTACAGAAAGGGCAAAAAGTAATTATTAATTATTCATTCTTAATTATTAATTGCTCTTTGTGTTACCTTTACATACGCTTCGCTCCTGTGACCGTTGGTTGTTACCTTTTGGAGAAAGATGCAAGTAAACGAGATACGAGATACAAGATGTTAACTGCTAACTGTTGACTGTTAACTGATATATCTGTTACCTTTGTTACCTTTTGCGTGAGAGTACCATTAATTGATGACTGTTAACTGATAACTGAAAAAGTTGTTACCTTTGTTGCTTTCTAACTACCGATTCGCATTAATTATGATGTATCAGATCTTACTATTCTCTTTTTTCCTTATACCATTTTCATGTTCGGCGGAATCCCGTAAACAAGAGGCTATATCTTTATGGAAAGAGAGAATAGAGGAGAAGCATAAGCCATACTCTGAGCTAAAAACAGAAGTACAAGGCAAGCGTGAGACTTTTAGAGAAGCATACAACAAAAGCAATAAAGAAAGCCAGGATAGCATTGTGAGTGAAGTACAGAAATATTTATTAGCTATCTCAGATGATTTCTTCCGGTCGTGGTACGATACCCCATGGACATTTCACGGACATAGCCAGACTCCGAAAGAAGGAAGTATTGCCTGCGGTTACTTTATCACCACTAGCCTGCGCGACATGGGTTTTAACATCCCCCGTATAAAGTGGGCACAACAGGCATCGGAATATTTAATAAAAAAAGTATCAACAGATATCAGGCGTTTTCAACAAAAGCCGATGAAAGATGTTATAGCCTATATAGAATCGAAGGGCGAGGGACTATACATTGTCGGGCTGGATTCTCATGTAGGTTATATTTATTATATAAATGATAAAATGTCTTTTGTACATGCCAACTACTATAAGCCTAAAATCGGGGTAATGTCAGAACCGCTGATAGGACGTAATCCTTTAAATGATTCGAAATACAGAGTTATAGGAAAGATTTTCGACAAGGATATGATCAGAAACTGGATACTGAACGTTCCTTATTCCGATTAAATTTACGATAGCCAGAGGCGGTTCCCCAATTCGCTTTTCTGAACAATATTTCTCGAAATGAGAATTTATCAAGAGGGTATAAAGTGATAGATAAAAATACATATACAAAAGATATAAAACGGGTCGGGGTCTAAGGTAATATTTACTTCCGCTTACCTATAATAAAATCTTTTCAAGCATTTATTGCCACTCGCTTTTTTAGTATATTTTGCATTTCAAACGATTATTCTTACACAAAAATGCAATCTCTAGTTTGCATTTTTAGTATATTTGCGCACGCGTAAAAAATGACGTAATATCCCATTTGCACAAGAACACAAGTAAAAACATCTATTATATGGACTTAATTAAACAAATTGTAGAAAGGGCCAAGGCAAACAAACAACGGATTGTCCTTCCCGAAGGAACAGAGGTAAGAACTATAACAGCTGCCGATCAGTTATTGGCAGACGGAGTTGCTGAAATTATTCTTATAGGGAATACAAAAGAGGTAAAGGAACTGGCAGCAAGTTTGAACCTGAAAAATATAGACAAAGCAACAATCCTTGACCCTGAGAACTATGAAAAGAAGGAAGCTTATACGAATCTCCTTTTCGAATTGAGAAAAGCCAAGGGTATGACAATCGAGCAAGCCTCTAAACTGGCAGAAGACCCATTGTATATCGGTTGCCTGATGATAAAGAACGGAGACGCCGACGGAGAGATAGCCGGCGCACAAAATACGACAGGCGATGTGCTTCGTCCTGCGCTTCAGATTATAAAAACAGCACCCGGAATCAGTGTGGTATCAGGTGCTTTTTTAATGTTTACTACTCAGAAACAGTACGGCAAAGACGGATTGCTTGTTGTAGCCGACTGCGCTGTTACACCTGACCCTACCGCATCACAGTTGGCTGAGATCGCAGTTGCTACAGGCCAGACAGCCCGTGCATTGGTCGGAGAAGAACCTCAGGTAGCCATATTGAGTTTTTCTACAAAAGGAAGCGCAAAACATCCGATGGTAGACAAAGTAATAGAAGCAACTCAGCTTGCACAGAAAATTGACCCTACGATGAATATCGACGGGGAATTGCAGGCCGATGCTGCTTTAGTACCATCTGTAGGTCAGCAAAAAGCACCCGGCAGTAAAGTCGCAGGACATGCCAATGTTCTTGTTTTCCCTTCACTCGAAGTGGGAAATATTGCATATAAACTAGTTCAGCGTTTGGGTAATGCAGAAGCCGTTGGCCCTATTCTGCAAGGAATGGCAGCTCCGGTAAACGACCTTTCGCGCGGATGCTCAGTGAGTGATGTTTATAACATGGTAGCCATAGCGGCAAATCAGGCCATAGCGGCAAAGAATAAGTAACAATCAATAAATTATATATGGCAGAAATCATAGAACCTATTGAAGAATACGGGTTAAGCAATAAACATAAGAAAAGGTCTCTTTTCTCCAAAATCGGAGTTGTAGGCTGTGGGCGTGATGGCAGACATATTGTTAGTCTTACGGCTTTGTCGGGGATGGAAGTTGTTTTTATAGAAGTTTCGGAAGAAAGAATTCAGGAAGCACTCAAAGATATTGGTCACGGACTGGATACCAAGATTGAAAACTGGGGTTTGACCCAGAGCGAGAAGCGGGCTACTATGGGGCGTATAAAAGGCTCTCTCAATTACAGTGACCTCAAAGGATGTGACTTTGTGATAGAATGTATCCGTTACGAAGCTAACGGTGAACGCAGTACCGAACTCCGTAAGGAGGTTTTCAGAAACCTGGAACTGGTACTTGCGCCGGATGCTATTATAGCTACAAATGCCACTACTGTCATTATAAGTGAGTTGGCAGCAGAGTTGACGCATAAAGAACGCTGCATAAGTCTTCATTTTCCGATTACACATACCGATGCCCGTTTGCTCGAAGTAGTAAGGGGTACATTTACATCACAAGAGGCGGTAGATAAGATATATCTGTTTGCCCATATGATTAAATATACGCCGATTCCGGTGCATGAAAGCAGTGGTCTTGTGAGCTTCCGCCTGATGATAATAATGCTGAACGAGGCGTGTAATATCTGGATGGAGAACGTAGCGTCGCTCGAAGATATAGACAAAGAGTTTACTATTATTTACGGCCAGCGTTATGGCATCTTTCACCTTGCCGATATCGTAGGCATTGAGAAACTGGTTATGCTGATGGAAGACATGTTCCATGAATACGGGGACAAAAAATATAAGGCTGCTCCGATTTTGTGGCGCCTGTACCGTTCTAAGCAGTTAGGCGTATCTTCGGGAAGAGGATTCTATGTCTATGATGAAACAGGAAAACAACTTGGTCCAAACAATTTAATTTAACAGTATGAAGATATTAGTATTGAACTGTGGTAGTTCGTCTATAAAATATAAGCTTTTCGATATGGAAAGCAAGGAGGTTTTGGCTCAGGGAGGCGTAGAGAAGATAGGACTGAAAGGTTCTTTCCTTAAATTTCCTGCTGCCAACGGAGATAAAGTTGTCCTTGAAGGAGAAATACTCGAGCATCAGGCCGGTATAGAATATATTCTCGGAGTCCTTCTTAGTGAAAAATATGGTTGTATAAAATCATTAAGTGAAATAGACGCTGTAGGACATCGTGTAGTACATGGAGGAGAAGAATTCAACAGCAGTGTATTCATCACAGATGAGGTGATTAAAAAGATGGAAGAATGCATAGAACTTGCACCATTACACAACCCACCCAATCTGGCCGGTATCTATGCTGTAAAGGAACTGATGGGAGATATTCCTCAGGTGGGTGTATTCGATACAGCTTTTCATCAGACAATGCCGCCAAAGGCATATATGTATGGCCTACCATACTCTCTGTATCAGAAATATGCCATCCGTCGTTACGGATTCCATGGTACGAGTCACCGTTATGTTTCGCGTAAGGCCTGTGAATCGTTGGGCATTCCATACGAGGATCAACGGATTATTTCAGCACATATCGGTAATGGCGGCTCTCTGGCTGCTATTAAAGGCGGTGTTTCTGTAGACACATCGATGGGTATGACCCCCGTCGAAGGCTTGTTAATGGGTACACGCTCGGGAGATGTGGATGCCGGTATAATCTCATTCATAATGGAAAAAGAAAATATTGGTACACAGGCAATCTCTACTCTCGTAAATAAACATAGCGGTCTGCTGGGTGTTTCAGGCGTTTCATCTGATATGCGTGAAATCAGAGCCGCTATTGCAGAAGGGAATGAAAAGGCCAAATTAGCATATGATATGTTCCTCTACCGTATCAAGAAATATATAGGGGCGTATACGGCAGCTTTGGGTGGTCTTGATATCTTACTTTTCACAGGAGGTATAGGAGAAAATGCCGTTTACCTTAGAGAAGAAATATGTCTCGACCTAGAATTTCTGGGCATAAAACTCGATACAGATAAAAATGTGAAGATCTATGGGGAAGAAGCTGTAATCTCCACACCGGATTCTAAAATAAAAGTGATGGTTGTACCAACTGATGAAGAATTTATGATTGCTTCGGATACTATGGATATCGTAAACAGATAACCATAACACCTAATAATCAATGAAATATATAAAAAGGCCTGGCTTCAGGCCTTTTTTATTTGTTTATAATACGCAAGGATATTTAACATTTGAGCAGATATTCCGAAGGTCTCCGTTAAACAAATTTAAACTGTTAAAATAACACTTGATATTATTTGGAATATTCCCAAACGCCCCTTATCTTTGTAATGTGTTTTTCATAGTATTAGATTTAAGGTTAACAATGAAGATTGGTTGTCGGGATGACAACCTTTTCTTTTTTATAGCAGTTTGATTAAATAAATACCATTACTCCGAAAACACATAAATCCCATAAATTACAATATAAAAATATTTTCAGGACTTTATAAATAAGGTTTATTCATCGCTATATGACTGGTATGATCATGCGGAAAGACTTGTTTCGGATAATAACCTCTTATAACCATTTAATAGCTCCGGATAGCTATATAATAATAACAACATTCCAGAATAATATTAAATCATAGATTTGACTTGAGATTTAAGTTATTAATTAAATTTGTTATTATGAAAACGAGACTATTGATTCTATTGCTGGTGTTAACCTCTATGTTTGCCCAAGCCAAAGAGGTGCGAACCTTCGACAAACTGAGGCAAGGCGACTCATTCAGGCTTAAAGTAACTGTGTCAGATGGAGCGGTTGGACATAATTCGATATGGGATTTCGATCAGGTACAAAAGATAGAAGTACAGTTCGATGTCCTTTCTGTGGATAAAGACTCTGTCAGATTTGGAATCAAACCTACCAATTGGTTTGCACATTTTCAGGATAAGGATCAATATGATCTAAACCCATATAGCCCGTTTAAGGTATATAATTATTATGACTCTCATTTCTTTAGTCGTTATGCAAATGGTGAAAGCATATTCTATTTATTTAGAGATAACAACGTTATCCTTTCTGCAAGTATAAAAGATGGGAAAGTAAGTACTAACTTTTTCCCCATTTCTGAAGAAAGTGGAATATTTACTCGTGACAGAAAAAAATGGTATAGCGATTTACTACAGATAACAACAGGGGTGAAAATAATAGGAGGAGGGGGACCTCCGCAAGATCTTACATTAGATTTTGAAGCGATTTTGAAAACTGCAGCCCAAGGATTCTTCAACAACTGGATAGAAAAGAGCGGAGAAGGCAGTCTGATATCATGGTTTGTCGATTTAAGAAATTCGGTCACTCTCCAGAACACCCAAGCTCCTACATTCGTACAGCTAGTTTCTGCGTCTTTTGATCTTCAGCCGAATGTACGTCTGATATATACGCCCTCAAAAGATATACCCGAGGATCGTATCTTTATAACTAATAATGACGAAAGAATCAGGCCTGCAAAAAAGTCATCTGATGGTTCATATACCTTTGAATTCTTCCTGCCATCACCAAAAAGGATGGAAATTAATGGCCTTTCACTGGACCTCACACCTGATGATTCAATAAAGATAGAATATAATACTGCAGAAAATGACTATTTATTTACAGGCAGGGGCAGTGCCAATTCAGCCTATACTAACCAAATCGTAAAGTTTTATAAGGAGGAAAAAGGGTTACGGAACTATGGTGAAATATGCAAAATTACTCAGCAACAGATAGACGACTTTTTCAACAAAGGTAAAGCCAAACATCAGATCCTGCTGCAAACTTATAGCAAAGGAATGAATGCTTATTGGGTAAGATCGGCAGAACTATCATACAACTATTGGTATTTGTCCGAAAAAGTAAACATGCATAATGTTATAACGCAGCAGAATATCGGGGACTTTATGAAACCAATGCCTCTACAGTATCAAATAGACTGGACGAGTAAAGAATTTGGGTGTATATTTCCTGCTTCCGACTACTTATACCAGCCTTATACTTATGGAAAGTTTTTGAATAGCTATTATAGCTACAAAGCATGGCAGACAAATGATGATGTGCTTACCGGAATGAGGTATCTTCAAGAACATATTCCCAAATATTACTTTGCTGATGCCATATTCTGGGGATATCCACGGTTTTATCTGACCTCTGAGACACTAAAATATCTGATGACAGGCTTTCATCTGGAGGATAGCCAGAGAGAATACGACGACTTCCTGAGAAAATGCTCTGAACCCGGATTACGTACAAGCATAACTTCTATGCATGAACAGGTGGAAAAAGTAGAACCCGGAGCGAATATTAAAAATCTTAATCTGGCAATTCAGAACTATATACCATTGAAAAATGCATCTGATAGTTATATCGTATTGCTTGTAGATGAAGGATTAACAGAATCCTTTAACCTTCAACTGAAGAATCCGTATAAAGAATCAGATAAGGAAAATGATTATCTCCGGGATAAAATAACGCCCTGCGTAATAACTTCCGAATCAAGGAAATCCCTTTTTGAAAAAAGTAACAATGCGCAGGAGTATATCACTTTTGTATCCGACGATAAATTACGTGATTATTATGATAAAGTTATCACCCGAAAAGGATGTTATATCATAATGAGAAGTGATGGGACTATTCTGGATAGGGTACTGGGTAACTATAACGACTCAGGCATTCTTATCTTATCAGTAATAGAAGAAGATATTCAAAAACAAAAGAATCAGAGTACCGCTTCGAGCGGTATTCTGGTGCCTATTATTATATCTTCGCTTTTCTCTGTAATACTTACATTTTTCATCGTACGACTGGTAATCCAACGCCGCGAACGCATCAAGAGACGTATTTCGGAGCTTGAGCTAAAAGCTATCCGCGCCCAGATGAATCCACATTTTACTTTCAATGCTCTAGGTTCCATTCAGAATCTTATAAATCAGAAGAAGGATAAAGAAGCGAATGACTATTTGGTTAACTTTGCAAAACTGCTTCGTCTGGTATTATCAACATCGGAGAAGAGACTGATTACTCTGTCAGAGGAAATAGAGCAATTGGAGTTATACCTTCGCCTCGAACAGTTGCGTATACCTTTCAAGTATACTATCGATATAGATGAGAGCATCGACGTGGAGAACGAGGAAATTCCCGGAATGTTGATTCAGCCGATTGTTGAAAATGCAGTGAAACATGGGGTTGTTCCTAAGGGGGGTGGACATATAAAGTTGACCTTTACCATGACCGGACAAGTGCTATATGTAACTGTAAAAGATACGGGAAATGGTTATTTTGTGCCGGAAGACGTGGCAAAAGCAGGATTTGGATTACAGGCAATCCGTGAACGGCTGAAGCTGTTAAACAAAGAATTGAAACTCGAGATCGGTTTGCAAATAGAGAATATTGAAACAGATCGTAAAATCACCGGGTGTATGGTTACAATATCGATACCCGTTTAAAACTAAGATATAGATGACAAATATTCCTATACGAGCAATTATTGTAGAAGACGAGCAAAATAATCGTGAAAACCTACAGCGGCTTCTCTCTGAATACTGTCCTACGGTTGAGATCGTTGCTTTATGTTCGTCGGCGCTTGAAGGCCGGCAGAATATCGTAGAATTAAAACCCGACCTAGTCTTTCTTGATGTGGAAATGCCGGGCGGTGATGGCTTCTCTATGCTGGAGAGTCTTTCCAAATTTGATTTCGAAGTGATTTTTGTGACCGCATTCACCAGTTATGCAGTTAAAGCAATCAAAATATCGGCACTGGATTACATTGTGAAACCAATAGATACGATGGAGTTATTGAAAGCAGTGGATAAGGCGATAGAAACAATACGCGGTAAACAAAATAATACACGAATGCTTAATTTACTGAATAACAGAAGCAAACAGGATAATAAGAAGATGATAGCCCTGCCTCTGTCCGATAAAATTGAATTCGTAGAGATTATGAATATTATCCGGTGCGAATCGGATGGGAATTATACATTTTTCTATCTCAAGAGTGGCGAGAAATTATTGATCTCAAAGACTCTTAAGGAATACGACGAATTACTCTCTCCTATAAATTTCCTTCGGGTACACCAGTCCCATCTGATAAACCTGAATGAAGTAAAAAGTTTTGTGAAAACCGACGGAGGGTATATATTGATGAAAGATGGGTCGAGTATCACGATATCCCGTCAGCGACGAGAGATGGTATTACGTGTTTTACATAAAAATGATTTCAAAGAACGCTAGGGTTTCGTTAGATTATATAACCGTTCGCAAAAAAAACATTCTAACCCAAAATATCCTGAGTTTAAAGCGGCACAAGATTCAATTTTAAATACAAACTAATAATTTAAGATATAAAATATATCATTAGAATATACCCCATTCTTATCTTCCTTTTTCTTATTTTTGTGCAACCATATCTTATCTAACAAATGGAATTCAGGACAAAAATAGAAATACCAAAATCAGACCTGACAGTTTCTCATAGAAGCAGCATATTAATGATTGGTTCCTGCTTTATTGAGAATATAGGAAGATTGCTTGCCGATAATAAATTTAATGTAAATCTCAATCCGTTTGGTGTACTTTACAACCCCCAATCGATCAGTCAGGCTTTAAGGCTACTCATCGAAAAAAAGAAATTCACCGAAAACGATATTTTCGAATACAAAGGGCTTTATCATAGCTTTTTCCATCATAGTATATTCTCTAATACAGATATAGATAAATGTATTGGAGGAATAAACACAAAAATCGAAAAATCTTCTGCTGATTTACAACAGGCAGATATTCTGTTCATCACATTCGGCACGGCATATGTCTTCCGGTCGAAAAAAAGCAATATGGTCGTAGGCAATTGCCATAAACTGCCCGCATCGGATTTTGACAGATACCGGCTTTCTGTCGATGATATTGTGAATGACTGGAAATCCTTGATAGATGAACTAAGACTGATAAACCCGACTCTCCAAATCCTGTTTACCATAAGCCCTATCCGCCACATGAAAGATGGCGCCCACGAAAATCAACTTAGCAAATCGACATTGCTCCTCGCTATTGATAAATTAAGGGAGAAAGCAACAGGGTTGCACTACTTTCCCTCCTATGAAATTGTTCTAGATGAACTGCGTGATTACCGATTCTATAATGATGATATGACGCATCCGAATACAATGGCGATCAACTATATATGGGAACGATTTTCCGATACGTATTTTAGAGCCGAAACTCATCCGGTAATAGAAGAATGGAACAAGATACATCTTGCTCTCAATCATCGGCCTTTCAATGCTGAAACCGATGAGTATAAGCATTTTTTAAGGCAAACTTTGTTAAAGATTAAAGCCTTCAACGAGAAATATCCATACATTTGCTGTAGTGACGAAGCCTCTGAATTAGAGAGCCGTCTATAAAAAGAAAGAAGAGACAGACATGAAATATTCCATTCATAAAATAGCAAAGATACTCGATGCTATTGCATCCGAGCTGAACGATGCCGACATAAGTATATTGCTTACCGATAGCCGGCAAGTGTTTTATCCGGCTGAAACATTATTCTTTGCCTTATCCACGAAGAATAACGATGGACATAAATATATCAACGAACTATATGAACTGGGAGTCCGCAACTTTGTGGTTTCTCAAATGTTGCCGGACTGGGAGAATTATAACGATGCGAACTTCCTTGTAGTAACAAATACCCTGGCTGCATTGCAGCGTATTGCGGCATATCATCGCAATCAATTCGATATCCCTGTTATTGGTATAACAGGCAGCAATGGAAAAACAGTAGTCAAAGAATGGTTATACCAGATACTTCATCAGGACTTTAATATAACCCATTCGCCCCGCAGTTACAATTCCCAGATAGGAGTACCGCTGTCGGTGTGGCAAATGAATGATCATACGCAACTCGGTATTTTTGAAGCAGGGATTTCCCAACCGGAAGAGATGTCGAAGCTGGAGGCGATTATCCGTCCTACTATAGGCATTCTCACCAATATCGGACAGGCTCATCAGGAAGGCTTTAAATCCATGAAGCAGAAATGTCTGGAGAAACTGGAACTGTTTATCAATTGCGATGTTATCATTTGCGAAGAAGAAAATGAACTGATAGATGAATGTATGGAAATTGCGTGTCTGTCACATAAACGTCTAACATGGTCACGCAGGGGTTCAAGTAAGAGTCCGTTGTACATAATGAAAATAGAGAAGCAGGAAAAATCAACGACTATTCATTATTCTGTTTTGGGTATGGCATCTAAGCTGGTGATTCCATTCTCTGACGATGCTTCTATCGAAGATGCGATCCATGTACTGGCTACAGCATTCTATCTTCATATGTCGCTTCCTGACATAAATGAGCGCATGTCGACTCTCGAGCCTGTAGCTATGCGGCTCGATGTGCGTCAGGGGAAGAATAATTCTACTCTCATCAATGACTCGTACAACTCGGATATCAATTCTTTGAATATAGCATTGGACTTTCTTGCACAGCGTGCTACCACCAGCGAACAGAAAAAGGTACTTATTATATCCGACATTCCGCAATCGGGACTTATTCCGCGCGAGTTGTACTATCTGGCCGCCAATCTGGTTTTGAATAAGAAAATAGACCTTCTGATCGGTATAGGTCAGGAAATATCGGCTCACAAGGAGATGTTTAAAGACACCGAAAGTTTGTTCTTTAATACTACCGAAGACTTTATACACTCCAACATCTGGCACGATTTCCATGATATGTTCATCCTGTTGAAGGGGGCGAGAAGCTTCTCTTTCGAGAGTATAAATAAACTGCTGGAGGTAAAGACCCATGAGACCGTACTGGATGTGGACTTGGATGCTATTGTCCATAACTTTAAATTTTACCGTTCCAAGCTTAATCCAAAAACTAAGATGATCTGTATGGTCAAGGCCGACGGATATGGCACAGGCTCGTCCGAGGTAGCAAAAACGCTCCAGTACCATAAATGTGATTATCTTGCAGTCGCAGTTGCCGAGGAAGGTGTAGTCTTGCGTAAACAAGGTATAAAAGTTCCTGTTATAGTCCTCAATTCGGAAGTCGGAGGCTTTGAGGAACTTGCTACATACTCTTTAGAACCAGAGGTCTATAATTTCAGAATACTGGATGCCTTCATTAAAGAGGCTAAATTGCAGGGTATAACCAACTACCCGATACATATAAAGATAGATACGGGTATGCATCGTCTCGGATTTACAGAAGAGGATATACCTGAATTAATGGATCGCGTCAAAGGGCAGACCGGTGTACGCATACAATCCGTATTCTCCCATCTGGCCGCTAGTGAAAGCTGGAACTTTGATGATTTCACCATTCAGCAGATCAGGACATTTAAAAAGATAGCCGGAGAAGTGGAAGACAGTTGCCATTATCCGGTGATGAAGCATATTCTCAACTCGGCAGGAATAGAACGTTTCCCGGAAGAACAACTCGATATGGTACGCTTAGGTATCAGCCTGTATGGTGTCAGTGCCAGTGGCTTGAACGGGCTTCGCAATGTATGTACGCTGAAAACCACTATTTTGCAGATAAAACACATCAAGGCCGGAGAAACCGTTGGTTACGGGCGTAAGGGACATTTCGACCACGATGCTACAATAGCCACTATCCGGATTGGTTACGCTGATGGTATCAGTCGGCAGTTTGGAAACGGTGTAGGGGTTGTCCTTGTGAACGGGCACCAGGTCTCTATTGTTGGTAATATATGCATGGACCTGACAATGATAGACGTTACAGGCGTAGAAGTCAAAGAAGGGGATATTGTTACCATCTTCGGAGAAAATCTTCCGGTAACCGATTTGGCAAAAAAAATAAATACGATCCCTTATGAGATATTTACATCGATATCCAACAGGGTTAAGCATATATATTATAAAGAGTAATCAGTTTTTCTCTTGAAAGGCAGTATGGCGAAAAACTGACAAAGTTGACAACTTTCGTATACTTTTTATTTATCAATTTTTAAATACAATTACAATTTTTCAAAGAGCTATAAGCTAACAGCTAAAGGCTATCAGCTCTATTTATAGATAAACTTGTATAGAAGAAATACATCATAAGTATGTTTCTGCTAAAACTTCTTAAAAACTTATCTGTTATATAAAAATAATTACCTTTGTAGTTGAAATGAAAAAGTTTGGTCAAACACTTATATTATTGATTGCCGCCGCAACTGTATTTTTCACAGGTGCAGGGGTGACAATTATAAACTACTGCTGTACTACTTGCAGTGGCCAGACCCTTTTTATGACCGAACAACATGTATGCTGCGCACAGGCTAGTCAAACTGAAGAAGTTTCAGGCTGCTGTTCTGTTAAAGATACAGCGCATCACGACACGTGTGAAACTTCGTTTAAAAGCGAAACACACTGTTCGGCATCCCGCTTGTCTATAGATATAGATGCCTCATCATTCCGTCCTCAGGTGGCAACTCCTTTTGTGTGGATCTCGGATGCTTCACTGGCTGTCACTTCGAATATTTTACCCGAAAAGGTAGAATATACCGATGAATATACTCAGTTTGAATCACCTCCCGAAATTCCTCCGAGGGATTACTTGTCCCTTATCCGGGTACTTATCATTTGATTTCTCTACCTTAGTTATGTTATACAGGATATTCAGATAATCCTGTACTTAATGCTTTGTACTTACTACTAAGTACTTATTAACTCATTACTAATAAAGAGAATCAAATGAAAACGATAAAACTATTTATAATATTACTACTTCTTCCCACACTGGCTTTCGGTAAAGACATACTGAAAGGATATGTTTATGACGCTCAAAAACAGCCTTTGATAGGCGCCAACGTACATTGGGAAAATTCCAAAACGAGTGTGATCACAGATGAAAAAGGCTACTTTGAAATAAGCGGTACGCCCCATAAAGATCATATGCTCGAAGTGAACTATATCGGCTTTAAAAATAAGGTCGTCCACATCCACGATTTTGCAGATATGCAGAATATAACACTGGATGAAGATAATGAATTGGGTGAGGTCATTATAGAAAAGACCCCTCCGGGAACGATTAAGTCCCGTACCAGCCTCTTGAATACCGAGAAGATAACAACCAAGGAACTGCATCGTGCCGCATGTTGTAATCTATCCGAAAGCTTTGAGACCAATCCCTCGGTAGACGTATCGTTCAGTGATGCTGTGACAGGGGCAAAGCAAATTCAACTTTTAGGCTTAGCTGGAACATATGTGCAGACCCTTACCGAGAATTATCCTAACTTTCGCGGTCCGGCTTCTATTTATGGTTTGGATTATATTCCCGGCCCGTGGATGGAAAGCATACAGATATCCAAAGGAGCAGCATCGGTGAAAAACGGCTATGAATCCATCACCGGGCAAATGAATGTGGAATACAAGAAACCGAATAGCGCCGATCCCCTCAGTCTGAATCTGTTTGCGAGTGATGCAGGCCGGTATGAAGGAAATGCCGACGCAGCCTTTATATTGAATGATAAATTGAATACAGGTCTGTTCCTTCATTATTCGAATGAGTCGGCTTCACATGATGATAATAACGATAGTTTCCTGGATGCACCGAAGAAACATCAGTTCAACCTGATGAATCGCTGGCATTATATGTCGGGACGCTATGCATCTCAATTTGGCGTACGTTTTGTACAGGATTACCGTACCAGCGGACAGACTATGCATACCCTGACTCCTTCATCACTGAATAAGGATAACCCTTATGAAATAACTGTGAATGCAAATCGTGGAGAGTTTTATACAAAGAACTCTTATATTGTCGATGAAGAAAGAAATGGCAATGTGGCACTGATATTCACAGGATCGTACCACGACCAGAAATCACAGTATGCAGCCAATAAATATAATGTGTACGGTAACAATCTGTATGCCTCATTGATGTATGAAACCGGGCTTGGAAAGGCGCATCAGTTAAGCGCAGGCCTCAGCATGAACTGGGATAAATACAACCAGTCCATATATCTGGCTCAGCCTATTACCAATCAGCCGGATCAGGAAACTACAACAGGCGGTTATCTCCAGTATACATTCAATAAGGATGACAAGTTTATTGCGCTGGCAGGTCTGCGTACCGATTATAGTTCCCTGCATGACAAAATGTTTGTAACCCCGCGCCTGCATCTGAAATATATGCCAGTAGAATGGCTGAACATGAGAGCTTCGGCAGGCAAAGGCTACCGGACTGTATTTGTTATGCCGGAGAATAGTTTCTATCTGGCCAGTAGCAGGAAAATAGAGATAGCCGATAATCTGAAGCAGGAATCGGCATGGAACTACGGTACAAGCATATCTTTCCATATCCCGGTCAAAGGCGAAGAGCTTACTATTTCCGGAGAATGGTACCGTACCGACTTCGATAATCAGGTAGTAACAGACGTGGACAGCAACCCTCATGCAGTACAATTCTATAACCTGCAAGGAAAGTCATACGCCAATAGCTTCCAGATAGAGGCATCTTATCCTTTATTCAAAGGCTTCAATATATTGGGAGCTTACCGTTGGACTGACGCAAAGACGAATTATGGCGGCAAACTGATGAAGAAGCCTCTTATCAGCGATTACAAGGCACTGGTTACAGCTTCATATGAAACACCTTTAAGGAAATGGGTGTTCGACCTCACATCTCAATTTAACGGTGGCGGACGTATGCCCACGCCCGATGCAGCAAATCCGCTGTGGGATACCAGATTCGATTCGTTTACTATCCTGAATGCTCAGGTGACCAAGAACTTCCGAAACTGGAGTGTATATGTAGGTGCAGAAAATATAACTGACTTCCGACAGAAGAATCCTATCATATCTTCCGAAAATCCATTCGGAGATGATTTTGACGCTACAATGGTTTGGGGCCCTACAATGGGACGTAAGTTCTATGCCGGCCTGAGATATACTATAGGGAAGTAAACGAGCCCCCTCCCGGCCTCCCCCTTGGGGAGGTGTCCGGTATAGAGTCTCTCATGAAGCCCCTCCTTCGGAGGGGTTGGGGAGGCTATAATACTCAAATTCGAAAGCCAGACTATTATATGCTTCTTGCTTTATCAAGTCACTATCGTCTTTATATATAGATAGCTTGTCCAGTATTATATTGGCATCTGTTTTCGATTGTCTTCCTAAATGCTTCAATGCCAACGACGCTGCATTGCGAAGAAACATATTATCTGAAATAACATCATCCCATATAAATGTATAACCATTTGCAGACTGTTTGCCGGTTTTCTTTATTAGAAACAGGCGGGCCAGTAGCCAATAACCTGTTGTGCGGATACTCTCGTCTTTGCTGTTACCCCATTCCAAAGCCAGCTTGCCGGCAAAAGGAAGGATTTGTAACAGATTAAGGGAAAGTTGCTCCCTTATCTCCTGATTCGGAATCTCAGTAACCCATTTATCAGCAACATTTTCTGTGAATGTATCAGCCGGATATAAAAAAGTAGCCAGTATTTTCAGTTCGCGGGTATCTTCTTTCCAGAGCGTTTCAGCTAATTCTGCATCCGGTTTGTAACGGCCGGACAATTCTTTTATCTGTTGTATGTTTAACCCGAAATTCACTTTATAAGATATGCCTCGCTGACGCATACTGGTAGAGGCGATACCGTTCATGGCTTTGCGACAACGCTGACGGATATCCCTTATTATTTCTTCCTGTTCCATTTTACCCCTCGTAATCTACCGCTTTTCTGTCCATAACCGCTTCCCTGATAAACGGAAGCACTGCCTGATGTAGGGGATGATTCTGATAGGTATCCAGCGCTTCTTTGCTTGATAACTCAGAATAGAGTACTACATCGAAATTCCCTCCTCCCAGAAAATCAATACCGACTTCTATTTTCAGTAAGCCGTCGATTTTTCCGCTGAGGGCTTCCAGTTTTTCTTTTACCAGTCCGGCATTAGTAGCCTTGCCGTTTCCGTGGGCCTCGTCTTTGAGTTTCCACATTACAATATGTTTGATCATTATAGTTGAATTTAGTTTTATTGTTATTTAATATAATCTTCCGGCATTAGTTTTACTTCTGCAAAAAGTTTTCCGTCCATTGTATAATATGCATATACCAATGTCATTTTATCATCTTTGAACATATCCAGATCTTTTCCTTTAGTGCTTTGCAAAGCAAGGGTAAGAGCAGGCTTTGTGCTTCTTACAAATTCTTCGGCCGTAACAGCCGGAGTCTGAGTAAATGTATAGTAATACTTGAACTCATTTTTAGATACCGCTTCCGCTTTATCCATCCTGATACCTCCGGGTAGCGGCATCGGCATGCTCTTATTCGTTTCTTCGGCCAGCTTTACAAATTTAGATTTTGGAGCTTCTGCTTTATTTTCTGTTTTCACCGTTTCGGCCGGGGTTTCTGTTTTTGCCTTCGGTCCGCAACTTGTCAATACTCCTGTTATCAGAGTAGAGCAGAGGATAAATAATATAATCTTTTTCATATGCTTCTATTTTATAAAATGGGATAGGATTACGGCCTTAAAGATAGGTATTTGGTAATAAAGTAACAATCTTATCCTATAATTTGATGTCTGTAAAAAAACTTGCGAGTAAAAGTATATTCAGAAATGTCACAATAGACGCTATACCGTAAAGCCATATCTTAGTTCGTAACGAATTCGCGTATTTCCCCATTACCTTTTTCGATGATGTGAGCCGAACTTGCAGAAAGACTGTTATAGGAAGCTGCATACTCAGTATTGCCTGCGAAATAATCAGTCCTTTGAACGGGTCGCCTATCATAAATATAATGATTAAAGCCACACCTAAGGAAATAAGTATTCCTATGCGAGAGTGTATGTCCTTTATATTGTATGGTTCATTGTACATCCCTGCAAAGATAGAACCGGCTGCGATACCCGATGTCATGGAAGACGATATTCCGGCCAGCAACAGAGCGACAGCAAATATAACAACGGCATTACTGCCCAATAAGGGTTGCAGAAGGGAATGCGCCTGTTGCAAATCATCTACGACCACTCCCTGCTTGAAAAACGTAGATGCAGCCAATAATATCATGGCGCTGTTTATCGCCCAGCCTATAAGCATAGAGAAAAAGGTATCGAAAAACTCGTATTTCAGTTGTTTCTCCATTACTTTTTCGTCCTGTAAGTTCCATTGGCGGCTTTGTATAACTTCCGAGTGCAGGAACAAGTTGTGAGGCATCACTACGGCTCCGAGCACGCTCATGATTATCAGCATACTGCCTTGCGGTACAGACGGTACGACCCATGCTTTTGCCGCCTCACCCCATTCAATATCCACAAGGAAGAGTTCATATATAAAGGAAAGACCGATCATGGAAACAAAGAAAATAATATAGCGTTCTATCTTCTTATAAGAATTGGAGAACATCATTACAAATACAAAGATTGCCACAAGAACTGCCCCTACCTTAATCGGCACATCGAACAACATATTCAAGGCTATTGCTCCTCCTAATATTTCGGCCAGCGATGTGGAAATAGATGCACCGATAGCAGACCAGAGGACAATGCGTGAACCGGTCTTCGGTAAATATTTATTTGCCGCTTCCGACAAACACAATCCTGTAACAATACCGAGATGGGCGACATTGTGCTGTAAGAGAATCAGCATTATGGTGGATAGTGTAACCACCCACAACAGAGCGTAGCCGAACTCTGATCCTGCCGCAAAATTTGAGGCCCAGTTACCGGGATCAATGAACCCGACCGTAACAAGTAGTCCCGGTCCGATATATTTCAATATCTCAAGAACCCCCGATTTTTGTTTGGGGTTGATTGTATTATAATCTTTCTTTATCTTCTTAAAGAGGTTTTTCATTTCTTTTTTCCTCCTATTACTTTTTTATTCCTTTTATTCTGTGTTTAGAAATCTTTTGCAAATAAGCAAAAGGTTACAAAGGTAACACATATTTCAGCTATTAGCTGATAGCTTTTAGCCGTTAGCTTTGGCTGTTGCGCAAGTGACTCTCAGTTAGCAGTTAACAGTATTCTCACGCAGAGACGCAAAGACGCAATTCTAACCCATCACTATATTCACGCTTATTGACTGTATTTGGTTAAAATCTGACACATCTGACAGCTTTTCATTGTTTTCATTTTGTTGTTTTTACATTCATTGACTATATTGGGTTAAAAGGTAACAAAGGTAACAGATATGTCAGTAAACAGTTAGCAGTAAACAGTGAACTAACTTGTAACTCGTAACTGCCCGCAGAGCGAAGTAACTTGTAACTATAAAAAAGGTAACACATGTAACACTTTTTACTCATTTGCTAATATGCTAATTTACAAATCTGCTAATTCATTTTTTCAAAGAGCTATAAGCTAACAGCTAAATGCTATTGGCTATATACATAGATAAACTTTCCGGAATACCTTTACACATCTTTTTTCTTCCTATCCCTTGCCGACGAAGCATATACACCGAACAAACATAACACCAGACAAATAACAAATGTTATCCGCATACTGCCTATAAACTGAGATGAAAGAGCAGGGGACATCTGCACATTTCCTATCATTATCGAAATAGCCATAATAGCGATACCCATACTGAACGCCTGCCCTGTAAGACGCATTGTTCCCATAGTGGCCGAGGCCAATCCGTAATGTTTCTTCTCTACTGAGCTCATAATGATATTGGTATTCGGTGAGGAAAAAATACCGAATCCCAGCCCTAATAATATAAGTATACCTCCCAGATAATACAGGTTGGTAGTTTCTGTAATAAAGCATAATCCGACTAATCCTACAGCTATAATTCCCATACCGAGGGTTGCCAAAAATGTCGCGGACATTTTGTCCGACAGGCTTCCCGATTTAAGTGACGCTACCGCCTGTACCACCGATTGCACGATAAGTATCAGTCCGGCATCGCGGGGCGACAGGCCACGCACATATTGCAGATAGAGACTGAGCATAAAGGATATGGCAAAAGTTGCTGAATAGTTGATCAGTGCAGAGAGGGAGGATAAGCGGAATACCCTGTTGCCGAGGAATACCCTGATATTGAAAACGGGAAATTCCTGTTTTTTCTCATATATAGCGAAGCAAAGGATTACAACAATGCCGATACCGATAAAAATGAATCCGCTGACATGAGGAAGTTCCGAAAAACCATATATCAAAGATGAAAGAGCTATGGCAAACAGTATAGACCCGACAATATCGAATGTACTCTTTCCTTCCTCCTTCCAGTCATCTTCAATTATCACTATACCGCCGACAGCTACAATCAGGCTGAGTGCCGCCGACACAAAGAATATGCTGTGCCAGTTGAAGTACTGGGTAAGTATTCCCCCGATAAATGGACCTGCCGCAAGCGCAAAATATACGCAAGCCGCAACCATACCTAATGCTTTACCTCGTTTTTCGGCGGGAACGGATGAGGTCAGTATGGCTGTACTTGTACCGAACATCATCGCACTGCCCACTCCGGCCAAAAAGCGGTATATGATAAGGCTTGTTCCCGTAGAGGCAAAGCCGCTTAAAACAGAAAATACAGTGAGTACAATGACGCCCCATACAAAAACCTTTCTGCGCCCTATCATATCAGCGATACGGGCACATGGTATCTGTAATATGGCTGTCGAAAGCATATAAGAAGTCGGTACCCATCCGGACATAACCGCATCGAGAGATAAGTCGCTGTTTATATATGGTAAAGCAAGGTTCAGAGCCGAACCCATGAATGGAACCAGAGAGGCCGACAGGCAGATAATGAATATCAGCGCGCCTGTACCTGTGTTATATGTTTTCTGTGTCATATATTTTCAATAAGTTTGTCCATCACGGACTTAATCATCCGGTTACATTCCGGAATGTAATGGGTATTGCTTCGTATGTAATTTTCTGTCTGGATATATTTTCCATCAGTTAGTTCGTCCAGCCCGTTGTCCAGCATTTCCGCATAACTTTTTTCTGTTACTTCGAGATGAAATTGCAGAGCCAGCACATTGTCTTTGTACAAAAACGCCTGATTCTTGCATGCTTCACTCGAGGCCAGCAACTTTGCGTTAACAGGGAGGTCGAAGGTATCTCCATGCCATTGGAAAACGATTGGTGATTTATCCTTAGAGGTGAATAAGGCTTGCGACCGGGCATCGGAGAAAGTAACAGGCAGCCAGCCTATTTCTTTTTCCTTATTCGGATATACTTTTGCCCCTAATGCTTTGGCTATGATTTGTGAACCCAGACAAATACCCACAACAGCCTTGTTTGCATTTATAGCCTCCTTCACAAATGCTTTTTCTTCTTTCAGCCACGGATATTTATCTTCTTCGTATGTGCCCATAGGGCCTCCCATAATGATGAGAAGATCGAATTCAGATAATCCTGGGAATCGGTAATTACCATACATCCTGGTTACGGATAGTTCATAATCGTTTTCATTTATCCAGTTATCTATATATCCAAGCCCTTCGAAGGGAATATGTTGTATGAAATGGATTCTGTAATTGCTTTTATTTGCCATAGCGATAGTATACGTCATTTTATATGAATGCATTTAAGCCACGGGAGTAAAAGCAAAATCTGTTTCGTTTATCCCAGGTCTCGAAAACACTTAATGTTATTGAACTCATAAAATTATCAAATTGTTTATACTTAAAAGAAATTTAATCGGACATTCTTCATTTCATGCTGTAAATGTTTACCATACCTCACGGTAATCCCTTATCTTTGCAATCTTAACGTTTCAGGAGAATAATGACCGAACAGAATATACTACTTGCATTTATACTTACAGCTATTGCCGGGCTATCGACTGGTATAGGCAGCCTTATAGCGCTGATTGCCAAACATACGAATACAAAATTCCTGTGTGCATCTCTGGGCTTCTCGGCCGGAATTATGTTGTATGTCTCATTTATGGAGATGATGCCGCAAGGTAAACTGGAACTGGTATCGGTCTATGGCGAAAAAATGGGGACGCTCTATCTCATACTTGCTTTTTTTGCGGGTATTGCCCTCATAAATATGATTGACTTTGCAATTCCCAAGTCATTAAATCCACATGAGATTCAAGGTGTGGAAGATATGGATAAAAAACGTTCGCTGAAACGTACTGGGATTGTTGTCGCCCTTTCCATTGCCATACATAATTTCCCCGAAGGTATCGCGACTTTCACATCTGCACTTGGCTCCCTCGATGTTGCCATACCCATAACCATTGCTATTGCCATACATAATATTCCCGAAGGAATCGCCGTTGCCGTGCCTATCTATCACGCTACGGGCAGCCGCAAAAAAGCATTCTGGCTATCGTTCGCTTCCGGGCTGGCCGAGCCTTTCGGTGCGTTGATCGCATATTTCTTCCTCATGCAGTTCTGGACTCCGGCTATGAACGGGATTATCCTTGCTGCCGTTTCGGGAATTATGGTATTTATCTCCCTCGATGAATTGCTCCCTAGTGCCGAGAAGTACGGAAAACACCATATTTCTATCATGGGATTGGTAGCAGGTATGCTGGTGATGGCTTTTAGTTTATATCTGTTTGTGTAATTAATAAATTACATGAAGCCGTATAGCCATTTCGTCACCGGAAATGGCCACTTCCTACAATTACTCCTTTCAGCCTTCTGCTAATCGCAAATATTCTTTTATATTTGTGAATTAGTATATAATAAAATAGCAACGGACACAAATAAATATAGCTATGAAAAAAAATCTTTTCCTCATCCCTGTTTTTCTTTTATCGTGTCTTTTTATCGTGAATTCATGTAAGAAGGGCGGTACACGTGAAATTAATTCCGAGTTTGCAAAATACATTGCGGCATTTACATACGGAAAGGTTTCCTCATCCTCAGAAATACAAATAGAACTTACTCAGGATATTCCGACGGTGGAATTGAACAAGGAGATCGATCAGGAATTATTCAAATTTTCCCCATCAATAAAAGGAAAGGCTTACTGGTCAAGCTCCCGTACCATTAAGTTCATTCCCGATGCCGGAGAACTGAAGCAGGGACAGGAATACGAAGCCTGGTTCAAGCTGGATAAGGTGTTGAAAGTAGAAAGCGAGTTCAAAGAGTTTTATTTTCACTTTCATATTCCGGAACAAAATTATAGCGTCAGCCTGATGCCGTATTCTCCGATAAAGGAAACCGACCTTAAATGGAACGCTGTGCAGGGAACCGTATTGCTGGCCGATGATGCGCAACTCGATAATGTAACCAAAATGTTTTCACTCTCGGGCGGAGATAAGGCCGGGGACGCGAAGATTAAGATTACACCGACTGAAACAAAAGGACGCTTCAGCCTTTTAGTAGATAGCCTTTACCGGGGCAATTCAGATAATGAATATACCCTACATGTAAAAGGAGATGCTATCGGATTGAAAAAAGATGAAGATATAAAGATAGTGATCCCTAAAATATCACAGTTTGAAGTAATAGATGTAGCTATGGAATACAATCCGCAAGAGTGTATCCGTGTTACCTTTAGCGACCCGCTCTCGCTCAGCCAGAATATACAAGGCCTGGTAAAACCCGGGGCTATCGAAAGTTTTTCTTTCGACATAGACAGAAATGTGTTGAGACTGTATCTGGACAAAACTACGAGAGGCACAAGTGTCGAACTCAAGATATTCAAGGAGATAAAAAGTGTTGCCAACATATCACTCAAAGACGATTATACCTATAGTGTCAATTTTCAGAAGAACAGTCCGGAGATAAAACTGTTGAGCACAGGAAATATCCTTCCTAATTCCGACAACCTGATAATCCCATTTCAGGCAGTTAATCTGTGGGCAGTAGATGTAAAGGTGATTAAGATATTCGAAAACAATATACTGGGCTATCTGCAAGCTAATGACTTTGGAGAGAGCGACGAACTGAAACGTTTCGGCCGTCTTATATTAAAGAAACGTATTCGTCTGGACGAAGATCCTACAATGAAACTCGAAGAGTGGAACAACTTTTCTCTCGATTTGGCTACAATGATAAAGCAAGACCCGGGAGCTGTCTACAAAGTCGAGTTCTCTATGAAGAAAGAGTATTCTCTTTATCCATGTGGCGGCACTACTCCGCAGATACCTGAAGAAGCAACGCTCGAACGCTTCGACAACCAACTCTCGGAAGAGGACGAAGTAAAATGGGACAGGCCGGGATATTACTATTCCGATGATTGGGATTGGGACAATTATAACTGGGAAGAAAGAGAAAACCCATGTGATCCTACCTTCTATATGAATAAGACATACAGTTGTGTCGTGCTGGCATCCAATATCGGAGTAACAGCAAAACTGGGTGCTGAAAAGAAAATGTTCGTGGCTCTCACAGATATCCTTAGCACCCAGCCTATATCGGGCGGTGTAGTAGACATATATAACTATCAAATGCAACGTATCGGTAGCGGAAAGACAGATGGAAACGGGTTCGCCGATATAGATTACAAAGGTGGCGTGCCATTTGTGGTAATTGCATCCCGCGAAAAGGAAAAAGGCTATTTGAAAGTAACTTCAAATCTTTCCCTTTCATTAAGCAACTTCGATGTTAGCGGAAAGGAGATAAAAAAAGGACTCAAAGGATATATTTATGGCGAACGTGGCGTATGGCGTCCCGGCGATTCCATATTCGTAACCTTCATATTGGAAGATAAGGCCAAGACTCTACCAAAAGAACATCCTGTTTCACTCGAACTTTACACCCCTCGCGGGCAAATGGCTCAACGATATACTTCCACTACGGGTAAAAATGGCTTCTATCCGTTCCGTATGGCAACAGATGCCAATGCCATTACAGGTAACTGGCAGGCACGGGTAAAAGTAGGAGGTGTTACATTCTATAAAACACTGAAAATAGAGACAGTGAAACCAAACCGACTGAAAATCCGTCTGGAAGTAGGTGATATGATTGATGCAGGTTCAGGTTCATTCTCCGGCTCATTATCGTCGCAATGGCTGCATGGTGCTCCGGCAGTAAACCTGGCGGCTAAAGTGGAGATGACATTGAGTTCAGTACGCACTCCGTTTAAAGGTTATGAACAATATACGTTTAACAATCCAGCATCAAACTTTGCGTCCGATACATACACTGTCTTCGATGGCAGGCTGGATGCTTCCGGCAATGCGACCGTAAGGGCGAATCTGCCTCAGGCGGCAAGTGCTCCGGGTATGCTTCGGGCGAATATTGTTTCGCGTGTATTCGAATCGGGAGGCGATGCCAGCATCTATACGCAGACTGCGGCTTATTCGCCATTTTCGGCTTATATTGGAATCAAGTCTCCGACCGATTCCCAATATGGATGGCTCGAAACCGATAAGGATAACATGATAGATATAGTTACCCTCACTCCGGCAGGTAAGCCTGTAAATCGTTCGGGACTGGAAGTTAAAATATACAAACTGAACTGGTCATGGTGGTGGAATTCGAATGATAATCTGGCCTCATATGTCAACAATACATCTACCAAGGTCATTCTAGACCAAAAGATTTCCACTTCGGGTGGAGGCAAGGCGAAAGTAAAGTTCCGTGTCGATTATCCTGAATGGGGTCGCTATCTGATAATGGTTACTGACGGGGGAGGACATACCTCAGGACGCTTGTTATATGCCGACTGGCCGTCGTGGCGTGGGCGTTCCGACAAGGAAGACCCTAGCGGATTGACTATGCTTTCGTTCACAACGGATAAGCAATCGTATAAAGTAGGGGAAACAGTTACGGTTATCCTCCCTAAAAGTTCCGATGGACGGGCGTTAATAAGCCTTGAGGACGGTTCCCGCATCATTTCACGTGAATGGGTGACTACAACGGCAAAAGAAGACACAAAACATACATTCAAGGTAACAGAAGACATGGCGCCTAACTTCTATATCTTTGCCAGCCTGTTTCAGCCGCATTCGCAGACTGATAACGACCTGCCTATCCGCATGTATGGCGTATTGAATATAAATGTAGAGAATAGTGAGACCAAACTGACTCCTGTGATAACCATGCCGGATGAACTCCGTCCGGAGAAAGAGTTTTCAGTGTCTGTATCCGAAAAGAACAGTAAAGAGATGACTTATACCCTTGCTATTGTAGATGAAGGATTACTTGACCTGACCTCGTTCCGTACCCCGAACGCATGGGACGAATTCTACACACGTCAGGCACTCGGCGTCCGCACATGGGATATGTTCGATATGGTGGTAGGTGCCCAAACAGGAAAGTTGGGGCCACTATTGAGCATAGGAGGGGACGAAGCACTGAAACCGGGTAATAATACAATGAGCCGCTTCAAACCGGTGGTGAAATACTTAGGGCCGTTTACTCTTAGCGGAGGAAAGACCGATACACATAAGATTACCTTGCCGCCATATTTCGGTTCGGTACGTGTAATGGTTGTTGCCGGAAATCCGAAAGGGGCATATGGTAGTGCCGAAAAGGCTGTGCCTGTACGTAATCCGTTGATGATACTATCTACCTTGCCGCGCGTGGCAGGGCCAGACGAAGAAATATTGCTTCCTGTCAATGTATTCGCTATGGACAAGAAGATAAAGAATGTAAGCCTGACAGCACAGTCGAAAGGATTGTTCCAGTTCACAGAGGGAACTACCAAATCGGTAGCTTTTACCCAGACAGGCGATAAGATGGTTTACTTCAAAGTGAAGGTGGGTAAGAAAACAGGCTTTGAAAAGATAATAATCAAGGCTACTGGCAACGGAGAAGCGGCGACAGAGACCATCGATATAGAAGTGCGCAATCCTAATCCACCTGTACTATTGTCGTCGCAGGCTTTAGTACCAGCCGACGGAACCTCTGAATTGAACATAGCTTTCGATGCTATCGGAGACGAGGATTGGGCTAAGTTGGAGATATCCCGCATGCCGGGTGTAGACCTTAATAAGAACCTGTCATACCTGCACGACTATCCGCACGGATGCTCCGAACAAGTTACATCGAGGGTGTTCCCGTTGTTGTATGTGCAGGCATTCCGTCCATTCTCCAACAGGGAGAAAGATGTGATGGATAATAACATTCGTGAAGGTATAAGAATGATTACTTCGCGCCAACTGATAGACGGAGGCATCGCATACTGGCCGGGTAATACTGTACCGAATGAATGGGTAACTACATATGCAGGACATTTCCTTGTAGAAGCACAACGGGCAGGGCGTGATGTTCCGGCATCGGTAATAAACAAATGGAAGCAATTCCAGAAGAAAGCCGCGCAGTCATGGAACAGGGGCGACCTCTATACTTCATATTACAGTAATTCGATGGCCGACCTACAACAGGCATATCGCCTATATACGCTTGCCCTTGCCGGAGAACCGGAATTGGGAGCTATGAACCGTCTGAAGGAGATGAGCGGGTTGTCGGCACAGGCTCGTTGGCGATTGGCTGCGGCTTATGCCCTCGCCGGAAAGAAAGATGCGGCAAATCAGCTGATAACTAATCTGAGCGATCAGGTTAGCCCTTATTCTTTCAACAACAATACGTATGGTAGTTCATCACGTGATATGTCAATGATAATGGAGACTTATCTGCTGTTAGGAAAAACTGAAAGGGCGCTGGCCTTGTCATTTAAGGTATCGGAAAGCCTGAGTGGCAGATATATTACAACACAGTCGGCCGCCTTTGGATTAATAGCTATGTCAAAACTTGCCGAAAAGATGGGCAAGGGTGTAATCTCTTACGACTGGGAACTGAACGGCGTGAAGCAAAAGACGGGTAATTCGGGAGACGTATTCCAGGAAATAGCCTTGAAACCACAGGAGAAAGTTCATGTTTCTATTAAGAACAAAGGACAGGGACAAATCTTCGTTCGCTTGCTTGGACGTACTCAGCCGATCGTAGATAATACTCCGGCTCAGAGCAACGGAACAAATCTATATGTCAAATATGTAGACGAGAATGGTAAAGAAATAGATGTCACTTCCCTGAAGCAAGGAACGGAATTCTTTGCCAACATAATCGTACAGAACATATCGGGTCAATACCTGACCGATATGACGCTGAGCCAGATATTCCCTTCGGGATGGGAGATATTCAATACCCGCCTGTTCAACGAAGCAGATAACAGGACAGCAGGCTCGTTCAATTATCAGGATATAAGAGACGATAGGGTATATACTTATTACAATATCGGTTCCGGTTACTCATCTTCGTTCCGCATCAGGTTGCAGGCTGCATATTGCGGTAGGTTCTACCTTCCGGCAATAAGTAACGAGCCAATGTACAATCCGTCGGAGCAAAGCCGTACCACAGGCCGCTGGGTGGAAGTAAGGCAATAATTAGAAAATTAGCAAATGGTGCGAAGCGACAAGTCCTTGTTTACTTGTATCTCGTCAACTTGTAACTTGTAACTGCCCAAAGGGCGAAGTAACTCATAACCAAAAATAGGGTATTTATCAAATAAATACCCTATTTTTGTACCCTATAATAACACAACATCAATGAAGAGAGCAGTCTGTACATTCGGCAGCTATTATTTAACAGAAGGTTTCCCCCGTTTCAGGAAGATGTGCGAAAGCATGGATATGTTCGATGATATCCATACCGTTTGCGAAAAAGATCTGGACAAAGACTTCTATAAACGTTGGGGCAGATACCTTATCCCTTACTCCCGTGGATTCGGTTACTGGTGCTGGAAGCCTTATTTCATTCTCAAAATTCTGGAAGGAATGCAGGATGGCGATGTACTCCTCTATTCTGATATCGGTTGCTATTTCAACCCTAAAGGACGTGAACGACTGCTGGAATATTATGATATGGTGGAGAAGACGCCCACAGGGATTCTCGGTGTTAAGAGTCAGGAAGTATCTTATAACGGTATGCCTGAAACACTCTATTACGAATACGAGTGGACGAAAGGCGATATATTTGCCTACTATAATGTATATGAGGATAAGGCATATACCCATACACCCCAGTTTGAATCCACAATCATTTTCTTTAAGAAAAGCCCTTTGGTGATGCAGTTCGTAAAAGACTGGTATCAGGCATATCTGGACGATTATAGTCTGGCCACCGATTCTCCATCACGAGTACCAAACTTGCCCGGCTTCAAAGAGAATCGGCACGATCAGAGCATCTATTCCATCCTAGGAAAGAAATACGGCATAGCCGAGATCTCTACAAACGAGATTTTTCAGCGCGACTGGTCCCTGTTGGATACCTACCCCATACAGGCTCGCCGCGATAAATATTATACAAGCAAATACCACTATAAGCACCGTTTCAGGTTGAGGAAACTCTACCGCAGATTGTGGGCGGTGAAATACTGGTTCAAAGACTTATTCAACAATTAACACGACTTAGTAACTGTTTAGATTTTATTGGTATTCTGTTATGAGTTATTTTGAGATAGATTTTTTGATTTTTTCTTGCAGGTTTAGCGGGCTAAACCAAAAGGAAAAAGTAGAAAACATGCTCAAAAGAACCATAAAGAGAATGCCAAAGAATGAAAGTGGTTATGTAAGAGATAATTTCGGTAAAATTTAAACAGTTACTTAAATGAAGAGAGTTTTATGCACATTCGGCAATTACCCTATGTTCAAGGGAGCGGAACGATACCGGAAATCCGCTGAGAGCCTGAATGTTTTCGATGAAATATATACCTATAACGACAAAGACCTCGATGCTGACTTCAAAAAGAAGTGGGGGCGGTATCTGATTCCTTATTCCCGTGGATTCGGCTACTGGTGTTGGAAGCCCTATCTGGTATTGCAGACACTGGAAAGGATGAATGACGGGGATGTGCTGCTGTATGCTGATTTAGGTTGCTTTTATAATCCGGACGGGCGCAAACGTATGCTGGAATATTACGACATAGTGGATAAGTCGGAAACAGGTATCCTTGGCTTCAGAGGTCAGGTTATCCCTACAAACGATATGCCCGAAATGATACGCTGCGACAACGAATGGACGAAAGGCGATATCTTCGACTATTA
The DNA here is from genome assembly GCF_900079725.1 of uncultured Dysgonomonas sp. Taxonomy (NCBI): domain Bacteria; kingdom Pseudomonadati; phylum Bacteroidota; class Bacteroidia; order Bacteroidales; family Dysgonomonadaceae; genus Dysgonomonas; species uncultured Dysgonomonas sp. The sequence continues at coordinate 3,220,220 of NZ_LT599032.1, read as the reverse complement.
CGGTGTGCGTAACGATAAGACTTTCACTCATACTCCCCAATTCGAATCCACTGCCATTTTCTTTAAGAAAAGCCCTTTGGTAATGCAGTTCGTAAAGGATTGGTATCAACCGTATCTGGACGATTACAGCATTATCACGGATGAACCATCGCGCTCTCCTAATCTTGAAGGGTTTGTAGAGAACCGTCACGACCAGAGTATATATTCCATGCTGGCAAAAAAATACAAGATAGCTGAAGTTTCGTTGAATGAGATTTGCCCTTTCGATGAACATTACGACTGGGGCTTGCTAAAAGATTATCCGATATGGGCCACCCGCAATCTGTATTATGAATCGACTTTCCACTACAAACACCGTTACCGTTACAGGCAGCTTTATACCAATTGGTGGAAGGTAAAGTATTTCTTCAAAGACCTTTTAGGAAAATAACAAGCGCATTATGAATACTAACAAGGCCGGAAAGGCTCGTTTCATCTTCTTTGGTATCGCATTCCTACTGCTTACCTTCAGCTTTTATAGCAACCTTTTCAAGGTGGCCGTCCCTATTCATTACAAGGAGTACGAAACCTTTGAGGAAGGCCTTCTGATAGGCCGGATGGTAAAGGCCGAGAAAGACGGATTCTTCGCTTCATCCGGATTCATGGGTGTGAATTACCTCAGACCCGATAGCATAAAGGATAAACTGCGGGTCAATGATCTGGGCTTGCGGGATTCCATTGTATCCGAAAACCAGTTCGATCAGATTAAGTATTATCTTGGCGAGAAGGATGCTCCCGACGGATACTGTGTCTATGTGAGCCATTCCGGTGGACAGGCTTCTCTCTATTACCTGATACAGAAAGTTCTCCCTTTCAGCAACGAAACCAACTATCAGACACTCCGTTTTCTGAATGCCATATTGATGGCAATAGGCTTCCTCGTTTTTATCGGGTGGGTATTACGCAACTTCGGGATTACTTCTGCCATTATCTCTTTCCTGCTTATATTCCTTTCGCCAAAGATCGTTATGTTTGGCGGAAACGGGCTATGGTGGTCGCTATGGAACTTTTATGTCCCGTTCCTTGCCCTACTGCTCATTCTGGAAAAAAGGCATTCATTACCGGGGACTATATCCGATAAACGGATATTTGTTACGTTGTTCATTGCCATCCTTGTCAAGTTCTTCTTCTCCGGGTTGGAGTTCAGTTCTACAACGATGCTGTCTATCTTTATTCCGATAGTTTATTATTCCTATCTGGAAAGGCAACGGTTCGCAGAATTCTTCATATTCTCTTTCAAAGCCGGATTAGTCGCTTTGGGTGCGGCATTAGTACAATTCCTTATTCTTATTCTTCAGCTATGGACTTATCTGGGCAATTTGGGCGGAGCACTAGGCTACCTGCAAACGGCCTTTATCCGTCGTTCATCGTTTGTCGAGTTCTCCGATCAGGAAGGGACAAACAGTGATCCTTCGTCACTATCGTTTGTATGGAACAATGTTATCAAATACTATCTTCGCGAGAATAGCTGGGATTGGGGATTCACCCCTGTTTTCATCCGTTTCCGTTTCGCATATCTGATATTCATTATCATCATATGTGCAGGCATTATCTGGTTTCTTACCCGTAAATTGCATGACCGAAGATATACCGCTTTGACTCTGGCTACATTTACCTCGGTGGTGTGCCCTTTATCATGGTTCATTATCTTCAAAGAACATGCGTTCTGGCATATACAGCTCGATATAATCGTATGGTACATGCCATTCCTTTTACTCGGCTTTGCCATAATAGGTACGGCAATATCTCTGCTGATGTCCAGGATAAAACGGACAGAAAAGCTGTAAGTGCCTACATCTTGTATTTAGTCCTGTTGCAAAGCAATATATGTATGGATAAACAAAGCAGGATAAGCAGCCCACCAACACTCACAACACCATTCCATCCGTAGTATTGCCATGCTATGCCTCCGAGGAATGTACCGACAGAGCCTCCTATGAAATAGGACACCATATATACCGTATTTAATCTGTTGGAAGCCTCCGGATGGGTAGAGAAAACGATGGTCTGGTTGGTGACATGCATTCCCTGTAGCCCCATATCGAGAAGGATAATACCTGCAATCAGCCCTATATAAGTATTTCCGGAGAATCCGAATATTCCCCACGACAGAAGCATTAACAAGCTGGCAATAAGGATTATCTTATTCTTATTTACTTTCCCCGACACAGAGCCGGTAACCGACGCCGCCAATGCACCTACTATGCCGACAAGCCCCAGCGAACCCGCGACATCGCTTCCCTGAAAGAACGGCGCCTGTTCGAGCCTGAAAGTAAGGGTGGTCCAGAACATGGAAAATGAACCGAATCCTAATGCACCCCGTAACGACGCCAATCGGAGGCTGGGAATTTCTTTTGTGTAGCGGAATATAGACCCCATTAATTGACTATATGTCCCCTTAAAGGTCGGTTGCATATTAGGCAACAGCCATGCGATAAGAATACCCAATACAACCATCATTCCGGCTGCAATGTAAAACACCTCACGCCAGCCGAGATATTCTCCCAGCAGGCCGCTAAAAACACGTGAGGCCAATATTCCGATAAGCAGGCCGCTCATTACTATTCCTACATTTCTGCCTTTTTCTTCAGGGGCGGATAACTGGGCGGCTATGGGCACAAAGATCTGTGGTACTACAGATGTAAGCCCTATGAAAAAACTGGCGACAATCATTACGGTCAGAGATTTGCTAAAAGCAAAAATAAGTAATGAGAGGATGATAAATATAAAGTCTATCAGTACTATCTTTTTCCGTCTGAACATGTCACCTAACGGGATTATGAGCAGAAGCCCTGCCGCATAACCTATCTGGGTAAACATGGCTACCCTGCTGACGGCAGCTTCGGATTCGCCAAACTCTTTAGCTATCATCCCCAACAAAGGCTGGTTATAATAGTTATTTGCGACAACCAGTCCGGCTCCGACTGCCATCAGCCAAAGTGTACTTTTTGCCAGATACTGTTTATTTTCGTCGTTAGATAAAACCATTTTCTACTATTAATATATTCTTAAAAGGTGACAAAGGTAACATCGAGAGCAATTAATAATGAATAATGAATAATGAATAATTAATTATTAGCTTTTACCCTCTCTGTAGCTTCCCCTCGGGGAGGTTGGAGGGGCCATCAATATATCAAAGAACCATAAGCTAACAGCGAAATGCCATTGGCTATATACATAGATAAAGTTGCAGGATAAGTATAACATATGTAAGTAACTATAATCTATAATGAAATATTTGAAACAGGCTTACTCCCCTATTTCCATTTCCAATCCATATCTTCAACAAAAGAGAACGGATTATTCTCTTTGTATCGTAACAATTGCATCTTTACTTCCTCTGCATTATTTATCCGGTGCTTCGGAATTATAATACTTACCTGACGGCTCATCTCTATAAAGAAATGATGCTCCGTTTCAATGACAGTATCCATCTCTTTTACATCATAATGTCGATGGCCTTTCTTTGTTTCAATTTCAATAAGATCACTTCCCAATAAAAGCTTTGTATTATAAGGAAATTCTGCCCGCATACTTTCAGATATATGTTTTCTATACATCCGCTTATAGAACCAGACCGACCACCATGGATAAATAATAAAAAAGAGAAGAGATGAGCCAAGGAAAAGATACGAGAGCAGGCGATAGCCTTCATCGAAAAACAACAAAAGCCCGCACAGGAGCGACAGGCCTATCATTCTGTATTTCTCTTTCCTACGTTGTTTTATTTGCATCTCGTCTTTCGACGCAAAGTACAATTGAAGTTGAAGTAAATCTTCTTCTTCGAGTTCATAATTCAATTCTAACATTGATAAACTATATAGAAAAACTCCCATTGTCAATTTTGAAACAATGGGAGCTTTATATTTTTATATTATTGCTGTTTCTTCTCCTTTTCTTCTGCCTGAGCTATAAAGTCTTTCAATTTCTCCACCATATTCGAGCTTCCGCAATAGAATGGTGTGCGCTGATGAAGTTCGGTAGGCTGCAACTCCAAAATACGGTTTACACCATCTGTGGCACTACCTCCGGCCTGCTCGGTAATGAAAGCCATAGGGTTGCACTCATAGAGCAGCCTCAGTTTTCCTTTTGGCGACTTATGAGTAGACGGGTAAAAATAGATACCTCCGGTGATCAGATTACGATGACAATCGGAAACCAGACTACCTATATACCGGGCAGAGTAAGGACGATCTTCCTTCTCTTCCTGACAATATTTGATATAATCTTTTACACCTTGTGGAAAATGAACGTAGTTACCCTCATTCACCGAATATATCTTCGCATTTTTAGGGCATCTCATATTGGGATGCGACAGATAGAAGCTGCCTATAGCCGGATTCAGCGTAAACCCGTTTACCCCGCGTCCGGTTGTATATACTATCATGGTAGATGTACCGTACAGAATATATCCTGCCGCTACCTGATTGACCCCCGGCTGGAGAAAATCTTCCATTGTCACGGGTGATCCTATTGGTGAAATACGCCGATAGATGGAGAAAATAGTCCCCACAGATACATTTACTTCAATATTTGAAGAGCCATCCAAAGGGTCCATCAGTACTACATATTTATTGTTATGACCCTCGTCCAGCCCTTGTATGGTTATAAAATTGTCATTCTCCTCGGAAGCAATACCACAAACAATTTCCCGGTTAACCAGCGTTTGTATAAATACATCATTGGCATATACATCCAGCTTTTTCTGTTCTTCGCCTTGTACATTCACATTACCGGCTGCACCAAGTATATCTACAAGTCCGGCTTTATTCACCTTATAGCTTACTACTCTGGCAGCAAGCAATATAGAATTCAAAAGACGGGAAAGCTCACCTGTAGAGTACCTGAAATCCTCTTGTCTCTCAATAATAAACTCGTCGAGAGTTTTTCTTGCGATATTCTTCATACTATTAAATGCGTTAGTTATGTTATTAATGCACCAAAGATAATGATTATTTATATTGTTTAGCGGCTTCTTGCATAAGGTTTATTTATTATCAGATAAATACCGTCTATAGCGCCTGTAGTCGGAATCATATTGCTTTTCCCGATATTTTCTTGCTCCTGATTTTATTATAATTTACCTTTGCAAAATCATTTCTCTAATCAAAAATCGGTTATGGCGATAATATATCAGGCGGAAGAGGTAAAACTACCCTCTATAAAAAAGCGTGAGACCACAAGCTGGATAAAATCCGTAGCGGCTTCTTATAAAAAAAAGGTCGGAGATATTTCCTTCATTTTTTGCTCCGACAAGAAAATTCTGGAAATAAATAATCAATACTTACAGCACGATTATTACACAGACATTATTACTTTCGACTATACTGAGGGCGAGACTATATCGGGAGATATATTCATAAGCCTGGATACGGTAAAGAGCAATGCCGAACAGTTTGAGACAAATTACGACGAAGAAATCCACCGGATCATCATACATGGAATCCTTCACCTGTGCGGGATCAACGACAAAGGCCCCGGTGAACGCGAATTTATGACCGGGTGCGAGAACAAAGCACTTAAAATGCTGGAGGAATAAAATCATGCAAAAATATCTGGGTAAATTATATTACGTCATTCCTATCTGCTGTCTTTTCCCGTTCTTCTCCGCTCCTTTGGCCCTGTTTATCGGTATATTGCTTGCTATCTTCTATAAAGGAGAAGAGGTTGTAAAAACAGGAAAACTAACAAAATATCTACTACAGGCATCAATTGTATGCATGGGATTTTCCATGTCGGTACACGATGTTGTGCAAACGGGAAAAACAGGATTTATGATCACTGTTGTCTCTGTCGCCGTCACCATGGTTTGCGGTATTATTCTCGGAAGATTTCTTCAGGTACAGAAAAATACAACCATGCTTATTTCGGGAGGGACCGCTATCTGCGGAGGAAGTGCCATAGCTGCAATAGCACCTGTATTAGGGGCAAAAAACAACGAAATAAGTTTTTCTCTGGCTGTGATATTCGTATTAAATGCCGTGGGACTATTTATATTCCCCGTGATCGGCCATTTACTGGAAATGGATCAGACACATTTCGGCTATTGGGCCGCCATTGCCATCCACGACACCAGTTCTGTAGTCGGCGCCTGCTCCGCATATGGGGAACAAGCCTTACAGGTAGGTACTACAGTAAAACTTACCCGTACGTTATGGATTATCCCTTTAGCTTTGTGTATCGCATTCTTCAATAAAAACAAAGCATCTAAAATAAATATCCCCTGGTTCATCTTCCTATTCGTCGTTGCTATCATTATAGGTAATTACATACCGGGAATGGCCGAGACTAACGACCATTTAAGCTGGCTCGGCAAGAAAGGAATGATGATTTCTTTATTTTTTATAGGTACATCCATAAATATGAAAGAAGTAAAGGAAACAGGTGTGAACACATTCCTGCTGGGTATAATCTTATGGATCATAATCGCCGTTCTTTCGTATTGCTGGATCCGCTTTGTTTTCTAAGAAACTGTTTTGAGTTATACCTCCAGTCTGTTTTAAACTGCTTTTAAGATAGATTTTTAGCGTTCATTTCGCTATAATTCAATAGTCTCTAAAATGCAAAAGGGCAAATCTGTCCAGATTCACCCTTTCCATAGCTATTTGCAAGTAGCTGTTGCAAAAGACTTCCCCAATAATAAATTGTAATTGTAAGTAAGCTAAGTCTTGCGGGAAAAGTATCTTTGCCTAATAAACCTAACGTATATCGAATTCTCCGACAGCAATATTTGTTCCTGTTGCATCTGATAGAGTAATAGTATAACTACCACTATTCCATCCGGAGGTATTTATTTCAACTTTAGTATTCACACCATCCGGTGTAAATTGCCGTAAATAAACCGGCATACCTGCATTATCAACAATTTTGATATTTATCTTTCCGTAAATGAACAGATTGACTTTTAAACCAAAATTACTTTGATAAATCTGTACAGGCTTAAAGAGAGATACAGTCTTGCCGGCATCTGCCATCCTTGGTCTATTGGATCCTGTGAGGATTTTTACTGTAATTTCCCAGTCAACATCATCATCATTCACACTTAGGATGTAATAACTATTCTTACTATTGAACGAATACATATACGTGTTTATAATAAATGAAACAACCAAAACCAAAAAACACAGATAAATCTTTCTCATAGCCACAAGGAATTGCAAGGTTGTCTTTCTCTGTAAGTCTGATACAAAACTAATGGATGAAATAAACAAATGCAATGTTTTTTTGAATGATATAGATTTTTATAAGTCCTATTTTACATATATATTTAATTATAAAATAATTATATTTATAAATATGTCATTTTATATAGATTTTTTCTTAGAAAAATTATACCATATTTCTTGTTTTGAAGCCTTTTTTTAAGTAACTATGAAGTCTTTTTCAACAATTATCCTTCAAATGAGTGAAATTATGTATAGAAATATCGGGGTTATATTCATGCTGTGCGCTGCATTTTTATCTTGTAACCCGAACGAAAAAACGGAAGAAACACTAAGCCGGGCAGAAGTCCTTTTAGAACAAAACCCCAAAGGGGCTTTACAGATACTCAACAATGAGATTGACCCTAAAGATCTGGACAAAGAACTCTACAACAAATATATCCTTCTGCATATACAAGCCAAAGACAAAACATTGGAAGATATAACGAATGACACTATAATCTTTGAAACAAAGAAATATTACGAAGACAAAGGTGATATGGAAAATACAGCCATAGCTTCCCTATACAGCGGATATGTTCTGGCGGTACGAGGAGACACCCAAATGGCTATGAGTACATACTTAAATGCTGAAACTTACGCAAAGGAGAGCGACAACAATGCCCTTAAGGGACTGATAGAGGTTTACATAGGAGACCTTTATCAGGATCAACTTTTGAATGACGAAGCAATTATCAAATATAGACAAGCGATTCTACATTTCAATAAAGCAGGAAACTATAAGAATGAAATCATAGCCTATGACAAAATAGGTTCCAATCTGCTAACAAAAGGAGATATGGATAGTAGCTTCTACTATTACAATAAAGGCTTATCTCTGGCCAAGGAGCACAACGACTCTATAGAACAAGCTTTTATTATACGCAACATGGGTTTCGCTCTCGGCAGCATTGGCAAACGAGACCAAGCCAGAGCATATTTCAGGCATTCTATACCTTACTTAAATGATAATGAAGAGGTAGCAAGAAACTATCTCAACATAGCTTATTCATTCGACGATGAACAGAACAAAGACTCCACATTATTCTATATCAATAAATCACTGACGCTGATAGAAGGGTATGACAACCACCCGTTAAAATTAATAATCTATCAACTACTGGCTAAGACAGCAGAAAAAGACAAAAACTATCAACAGGCATTAAGCGATTACAAAGAATATACTGCACTCCTGAAAAAGATGCTCAAAGACACAAATAATCATATAGCTCTCGATGTTCAGAAAAAATATGACATCGAGCTGTTACAGAACGAAAACAACCGGCTTCTTATTCAGAGACAAACAGCATTCCTCATTATATTACTGATGTTTATATTTATTCTGGCTATGAGTTTTGTTTTTTACCGGAAGAGAATTAAAGACAGAGCGGCACTGGCTGTTGCTCAGGAAAAAATATTTCAAATGCAGGAAATGGCCAACAACATTGATGAGAAAGAAAACTCCTTCAGAAAAGTTTTATTCCAGCACTTCGATATTTTCAAAAAGGTCGCTTTACTTAAAACAGAATTGAAAGGAGAGGAAAAGAAACATGGTCAGAAACTATTGAAAAAAGTAAACGAAATAGTATACAATCAGGAGAATCTTGACTGGAATAAATTATTTGATATAATGAACCAGTTATATAAAGGTGTTCCGGATACAATCCGAAAAAAGTATCCTCAGCTCGACGAAATTGAAATCCGTATATGTTGCCTTGAATATGCAGGGCTCAGCAATAACGAAATAGCTATCATATTAGAATTCAGCATCAATACCATCCAGATGAAGAAGTCTGTTATCCGTAAGAAATTGGAAATAGAAGGTTATGGAAACATTGTCGAATTTTTCCACAAAAACTTAAACTAACAAATTATATGATATTTTATAGCAGATAATGACTTAGTAAATAAACTTTGTCGTAACTTTGCATGTCAGGCTTTAAAATATCTTGACAAAAGAATCTTTTTAAACCCTAATCACATATTTTTTCGATGAAAAGGCTACATTTTGATATTTCAACAGCCCGTTCGCCATATTTTTAATATAACAAGTGAATAGATAAATTGTTTATAGCACTAAAAAACTAATCATAAAATCTAAATAGTCTCTTAAACTAATATTCTGGAATGAATAAAATTGTAGACAAAGAGTATTTCTCTGAAAATGTAGTAAAGTTTGAGGTAGAAGCACCTCTGATAGCACGAAGTCGTAAAGCCGGACACTTTGTAATTGTACGGGTAGGCGAAAAAGGAGAGCGTATTCCTCTCACAATTGCCGCTTCTGATGTGGCCAAGGGTACAATAACAATAGTTATACAGGCTGTAGGTGCATCATCTAAAAAGATTTGCGACCTCAACACAGGTGATTATATCACAGATGTTGTAGGACCTTTGGGACAAGCTACCCACATCGAAAATTACGGCACCGTAATATGTGCAGGCGGTGGTGTTGGTATTGCACCCATGCTGCCTATTATAGAAGCCATGAAGAAGGCCGGAAATAAAGTAATTTCAGTTTTGGCTGCACGTACAAAGGATCTGGTAATCCTCGAAAAGCAGGTTGCAGAATATTCCGATGAGGTAATTGTTATGACCGACGATGGTTCATATGGGTATAAAGGACTGATTACAAATGGAATCGAAATGGTAGTCAATAGGGAAAAGGTAGACCTGTGTGTAACCATAGGCCCTGCCATTATGATGAAATTCGTATCCCTTCTTACCGAGAAGTATAATATACCTACAATGGCCTCCCTGAATACTATAATGGTAGACGGGACAGGAATGTGCGGTGCATGCCGCATCACTGTTGGAGGTAAAACCAAGTTTGTATGCGTAGATGGTCCGGAATTCAATGCTCACGAAGTTGATTTCGATGAAATGTTGATGAGATTGAAAGCATACAATTAAGCAGAAGACTAAAAACAAACCATAAGACTAACAACCATAAGCCAATAGCGATCAGCGAAATATAAGTTATGACAGAACAAGAAAACATACAGGCAAGACGTAGTGAACCTTGGAGAGACGAACTACGCAGAGGCATGAAAGCCAAAGAGCGTGGCGAGAGGTCGCGTGTACATATGCCTGAACTGGATGCCGAATACAGGAGCCATTCATTAAAAGAAGAAGTAAACCTGGGATTGACAAAGGAGCAGGCAATGTTCGAGGCTGCACGCTGCCTCGATTGTGCCAACCCTACATGTATGGAGGGTTGCCCTGTAAACATACAGATACCTTCATTTATTAAAAATATTGAGCGGGGAGAGTTCCTCGAAGCTGCAAAAGTGCTGAAAGAGACCAGTGCTTTGCCGGCCGTTTGCGGACGTGTATGTCCACAGGAAAAACAGTGCGAAGCAAAATGTATCTATATACAAAAGATGAAAAAAGAGCCTGTTGCTATCGGCTATCTGGAACGGTTCGCAGCAGACTACGAACGCGAAAGCGGACAAATGTCCTTACCTGAATTAGCCCCTGCCAACGGTATCAAAATCGCAACAGTAGGGTCAGGCCCTGCCGGACTGGCTTTTGCCGGAGATATGGCCAAACTGGGATATGACGTCACTGTATTCGAAGCATTACACGAGATCGGTGGTGTATTAAAATATGGTATACCCGAGTTCCGCCTCCCTAACGAGATAGTCGATGTTGAAATAAATGTCCTTCGCGAAATGGGTGTGAAGTTCATCAACAACTGTATAGTAGGTAAAACTATTTCGCGTGAGGATTTACTGAGCGACGGATTTAAAGGAATATTCGCTGCCAGCGGCGCAGGATTGCCTAATTTTATGAATATTCCGGGAGAGAACCTTATCGGCGTGATGTCATGCAACGAGTTCCTTACCCGTGTAAACCTTATGGATGCCTCGAATCCGGAAAGTGACACTCCTGTGCAGATGGGCAAGAAAGTTGCTGTCATCGGAGCAGGAAATACAGCGATGGATGCCGTACGTACAGCGAAACGACTAGGCGCAGAAAAAGCATATATTGTATATCGCCGTTCGGAAGAAGAAATGCCGGCACGTATCGAAGAAGTGAAACATGCCAAAGAGGAAGGTATAATATTCCATACTCTGCACAATCCGCTCAGATACGAAGGAGACGAGAACGGACGTGTACAGCGTATGCTTCTTCAAAAAATGGAACTGGGCGAACCTGATGCTTCGGGCCGCCGTAAACCGGTTGCCATCGAAGGCGCAACCGAGTGGTTCGATGTAGACCAGGTAATTGTGAGTGTAGGTGTTTCACCTAACCCGTTGATCCCGTCTACATTCAAAGGGCTGGAGGTTACTAAATGGGGGACAATCGTTGTAAATCAAGACACCATGCAGTCAGCCTTACCGGAAGTGTATGCCGGAGGGGATATTGTACGTGGCGGAGCAACCGTAATCCTTGCCATGGGTGATGGAAGAAAAGCCGCAGCAGCAATGGATAAAGCGTTAAGAAATTAAACAAAAGAAAATTTAGGATAAGACAAAAGAGGTTATAAAGAGATTTATAATCTCTTTTTTATTTATACACGACACTCTTTATTAAGGCAACCGCACGAAAATTATTTTCTTTAAAAAAAATTATCTATACAGTAAGCTATTAGTCTTTTACTGTTGGCTTATAGTTCTTTGAAATATTGATGGCCCCTCCATTGGCTTCGCTTCGCTCTGTCGATTTTTACTCCGTCGATTTGCAATTTAATTCTCCGCGAAGGGCTGAGCTGTTAAGTTCTCTTCTTTGTTCTGTTATTTTCTGCTGTCATCCTGAGTGGAACGAAGGATCTCGACTCTGAGAAACGAGATGTTTCACTCCGTTCAACATGACACAGAGGGTATAAAAATTAGAACTTAACAGCCCCGCCCCGAAGAGAGGATACAGAGAGGGTAAAAGCTAATAATTAATTATTCATTATTAATTACTCTTTGTGTTACCTTTGTTACTTTTTATATAGTGTTCTTTGTGTAACTCTTTGTGTCCCTTGTGGTAAAGAAATTTAACCACTAAGCACACGAAGGGAATTACAAAGGGCAAAAAGGATAGAAAACTGTTACCTTTGTTACTTTTTGGGAGAAAGATATAAGATAAAAGTTGCCAACTACTCTCTGACGGGACACTTCGTTTCTCTCAGTATGGGAAGCCGCGGCATTGTTAACTGCTAACTGTTTACTGTTAACTGAAACATCTGTTACTTTTGTTACCTTTATTGCGCCTTAGCGTCTCCGGGAGAGAATACTGACATATAAACGCTCCGTTATTATGAAAGTAAAGGCAGTATAATAATCAGCTTGAATGAACCTGTTATGTCAATAGAAATAAAGTACTTTGAAAATAGAAAAGATTGGCGAAAATGGCTAATCGAAAACTTTGAGACTGCCTATGAAATCTGGTTTGTATTCCCCAGCATATCATCAGGCAAAAAAAGTATTATATACAACGATGCTGTCGAAGAAGCACTCTGTTTCGAATGGATTGACAGTACAATAAAATCGCTTGATAAAGAGCATAAAATTCAGCGTTTCACGCCCAGAAATTCGAAAAGTACATACTCGCAGGCCAACAAAGAAAGACTTAAATGGTTATTGGAAAATAAAATGATACATCCAAAGTTTGAGGATAAAATACGAGATGTCTTGTCTGATCCTTTTATTTTTCCAAATGATATCATTGGCAGATTGAAAGAAGATAATATAGCATGGAAAAACTATCAACGTTTTTCCGACCCATATAAACGTATCCGGATTGCATACATTGAAGCAGCAAGGAAACGACCGGAAGAATTTGAAAAGCGATTAAACAACTTTACAAAAAAAACAAAAGAGAATAAGATAATAACAGGATTCGGTGGAATTGAAAAATACTATTAATCCGAATAAAATGCAAAAAAGTGTTACATGTGTTACTTTTTCAAACTGTAGATATACTGCAAGCTGAAATAAAACGAGATAGTAATTATTCCTTCTATTCATTACAAAACCCTCATTGATCAAAAAATAAGATTTATCAGACAAAAAGATGCTCACTTTTACCTTCTTTGTGCAAGCCTCACAGGTAGCGGATAAAAAACGGAAACATTACGCTTTTTTTATGACAAATTGATAATTTTAATAATTATTTTATTCTTTTATTCAGATATAAAAACCTAAATTTGTGAGGCAATCAATAGATTGATATACAGTTGATGAATTAATAGATTTTAGAGTCTGCATAAGCCGTTTTATGCTGCTCTTTTTCAATATAACTCTAAAAACAGTCATGGGAAAAGAAATTAAATTTAGCCTCGTTTATCGTGACATGTGGCAGTCATCCGGAAAGTACCAGCCGCGTGTTGACCAATTAACACAAATTGCACCTGTAATCATCGATATGGGCTGTTTTGCCCGTGTTGAAACAAACGGTGGAGCTTTCGAACAAGTAAACTTGCTTTACGGAGAAAATCCAAACAAAGCGGTTCGCGAATGGACAGCACCGTTCAACAAGGTGGGAATACAGACTCATATGCTCGAACGTGGATTAAATGCCCTTCGTATGTATCCCGTTCCGAAAGATGTACGCAATCTGATGTTCAAGGTAAAACAAGCTCAGGGCACAAACATTTCCCGCTCTTTTGACGGACTGAACGATCCCCGCAACCTGGAATTGTCGGTAAAATATGCAAAAGAAGCAGGTATGATTTCTCAGACTGCTCTTTGTATCACACATTCCCCGATACACACTGTTGACTATTATGTAAATTTCGCTGATAAACTGATCGATTTCGGCGCAGACGAAATTTGCTTAAAAGATATGGCCGGAGTAGGCCGCCCCGCTTTCCTCGGTAAACTTGTAAAAGCATTAAAGGACAGACATCCGAATATCCCTATCGAATATCACGGACATACAGGCCCCGGATTCTCCGTTGCATCTATGCTCGAAGTTGCAAGAGCTGGGGCTGATTATCTGGATACTGCTATCGAACCATTAGCTTGGGGAATGGTACATCCTGACGTTATCACAATACAGGCCATGCTGAAAGATGCCGGCTTCTCTGTTCCTGATATCAATATGAATGCATATATGGAAGCTCGTGCTCTTACACAGTCTTTCATCGACGACTTCTTAGGCTACTGGATCGACCCATCCAATAAATTCCTGAACTCTCTGCTTGTAGGCTGTGGTCTTCCGGGTGGTATGATGGGCTCTATGATGGCCGACCTTCGCGGTATGCATTCTGCTATCAATATGGCACTTCGCAACAATGGAAAAGCCGAAGTAACACTGAACGACCTCGTAGTCCAGCTATTCGAGGAAGTAGAATATATATGGCCTAAACTTGGTTATCCGCCATTAGTAACACCATTCAGCCAATACGTGAAGAACATCGCACTGATGAATATCTTTGCTATGGCTCAGGGACAACCTCGTTTCTCCAATATCGACAAAGACAGTTGGAATATGATTCTGGGTAAAACAGGAACACTTCCGGGCAAACTGGATGACGAAATCATTGAACTGGCCAAGTCTAAAAATCTTGAATTCTATACAGGTAATCCTCAGGATGAATATCCTGATGCGTTGGATACATACCGCAAAGAGATGGACGACAACGGATGGGATTACGGTCAGGATGATGAAGAATTGTTCGAACTTGCAATGCATGACCGTCAATACCGTGACTATAAGTCCGGCCTGGCTAAAGAACGTTTCAACGAAGATTTGGAGAAACAGAAGGAAAAAGCCGGTGCTCCTATTATCGTTACACGTCAGGTAATCGAAGTACCTGCATTCGATGCTGAAGCTATCCAGGCGAAATATCCTGATGCAAAACCTATTCAGGCTACAGTGAGTGGCCAGGTGATCTGGCAGGTGGATGTAGATGATGTATCTACTGCTCCTGTAATAGGTACAGAGGTGAAAGAAGGCGATGTTATCTGCTTCGTTCAGACTTACTATGGCATAGAAGAAGTGAAGGCTCTTTCTTCCGGTAAGGTCATTCAGATAGAAACTAAGCAAGGTGCAAAAGTTCAGAAAAACCAAGTATTGGCATACGTCAACTAATATTCCATAAGTATATCGGGGAAGGAGTTTTATAACAATAGAGCTCCTTTCCTCTTTTTATGTCAGTTACATAATTAAAATAAGCAGCAGTGAAGAAAGTACTACTTTGCCTATCGCTAATCCTTATGATATTCTCAAACGCACAGTGCCGGGATAGAAAAGGAGATACCAGAAAAAGCGAATATAATAATAAATACACTATTCTATTGACCGGAGCATCTTTTGCCTCATCTAACAACGGCTGGTTCGAACTTGCGTGCAAACAACTGAACGCGAAACCGATCAATACTGCCATAGGCGGCACAGCGATCTCGGATGCTGCAAACCGAATGGCTAAAGGGGAACTATATACCAAAGAAGAGTTGGAAGAGACAGATGCATTCGTCATCATGCATGTTCACGACGAGAATGTTGCCGATACGGCAGGGCTAAAGCTGAATTACAAAGATTACCCTGTCCCATTCGACCGTTCCAACTATGCAGCAGCATACGATTATGTGATCAAACGCTACATTACCGAATGCTATAATCTGAAGTTCGACAAAGACTCTAAATACTATGGTACAAAAAACGGCAAGCCTGTGGTAATCGTTATGTGTACCCACTGGCACGATGCCCGTACCATTTTCAATCCGGCCATTCGTAAACTGGGCGAAAAATGGGGATTCCCCATCGTGGAATTCGATAGATACATAGGCTTTTCACGAAACCATCTGCACCCTGTTACCGGTAAGCAATACAGCATATTATACGCCCATAATAATGAGACAATTAACAGGGAAGAATTTGGCTGGCATCCCGATGAAGGACAGGATAAATATATTCAGCAACGTATGGCTGCCATCTTTGCTGAGTTGATGGAAAAAGTTTTACCTTTGAAACCGTAATGCTTTACTACAAGGAATATATAACCGCAGCTACACTGATAGGTGTATGGAAAATAGAAGAGACCAGGGAAGAACTTCTCTCGGCCTTATCTCATCATAACTGGGTTGAGAACATATATTCCATCAAGTCCGAATCCCGTGTTTTGGAAATACTCTCTGCCCGGCTATTGATCAAAGAACTGGCAGGTGAAGAAAAGCAGGTATATTACAACCCGTCGGGAAAACCTTACCTGACAGACAAGTCGTTCCATATAAGTGTATCACATACCAAAAAATTCGTTGCTGTAGCCATTAATAGAGAAAAGCCAATAGGACTCGATATAGAACAGATATCCGATAAGATAATGCGTGTACAAAACCGTGTCATAGGGAAAGGTGAGTATATAGATAAAGATAACGAACTGGCACATCTCCTCCTACACTGGTCGGCCAAAGAAGCCATGTTCAAATTTCTGGACGCAGATAGTATTGATTTCAGGGAACATCTGTTTGTCGGACAGTTTATCCCCGGACAGAAAGGTATATTCGAAGCATCGGAGTACCGTACAGGTTCAGGGCATCAGTTCACAGCTTATTACAAAGTGGAACCGGATTTTGTTATGGTTTGCCTGGAAGAGCAGAACTAATCCCCCAGACAAACATCTTTATTTCATCAAGAAGTTAAAATCATCTTTATCGGTTAGTTCCTTTGGTTCCTGGCCATATTTGAATATGCGGGCAGATCTTTTCCCTATCAGTTTCAATACATCACCTTCAATATTAAGCATCGTTGCTTCACGCAGTCCTACTACATATATATCCTGATTTTCGGTGATAAACTCGTTAATACGCACTTCTCTGGTCTCTCCCCCATGATTGGAAGGATGATCATCCAGATAATGAGGATTGATCTGGAAAGGGACTAAATTAGCTACATCAAAACCTTTAGGGTCGATAATAGGCATATCATTCGTCGTACGCAATGTAGGACAAGCTACATTTGAACCTGCACTCCATCCAATATATGGTGTTCCTCCTTTTACCTTTTTCTGGATAAGGTCGATCAAGCCGTTATCTCGCATCATACGCACGAGCTTCCATGTATTTCCTCCGCCAACTATAATAGCGTCAGCATCCTCAACCGCTTTCTTCGGATCTTCGAAATGATGAATACCAACGACACTATGCCCTATATCTTGGAAGCGGTTATTTACTTTCTCTTCATATTCATCATACGAGAAAGTCACTGCCGCATAAGGAATAAACAATGCCTTAACCGGTCTATCTCCTAAAAATTCTTTAATATTATACTTCGGATAATCCAGATAAGCTTCTCCGGGATTGGTCGAATTGCTGATTAATAGTAATCTCATAATAATAACGTTTTTCACAAATATACGAAACTATTTAAACTTACAGAAAAGGTGTATCCTTTTTCAGCTTACAATAAGTAAATGCAGTACTCTACATTCAAAAGTTGACAAACTTGACACTTTTTACACTATTTTATACTGTCGCTTTTTTTAGCTCTGTATTATCTATCTTATCCTGTGCTAAAGAAACGCTCGCTAAAAAAGTAACAAAGGTGACACATATATCAGTTAGCAGTTAACACCTTGTAACCCGTAACTATTAAAAGGTAACAAAGGTGACGCTTTTTATATCTTTTCAATTTTTAAATCCTCATATCAATCTTTCAAAGAACTGCCAGCTATCGACTAACAGTCAAGGCTATAGATATAGATAAAGTAAATAAAAATTGATAAAGAAAAAGCTACCAGCTATAAAATAAAGACAGACACATCTACAAGTTCAGATTTTTCTTCTCCTTTTTCGTCAATTCCTTCTCCACTATTTCCTTTGCAGAAGCACCAACATATTCTTTCCCGTATTCAGGTTGTATCAGTCCACTATCGGTATAATATTTCGGCATAATCACCTCATATTCGAATTTCTTCCCCAAACGAAAAAGATGTATTCCCACTTTCATTTCTTGATTATCATCCTTTTGTGTAAAAACAGCAAGCGGCTGTCCGGCAATTATCCTGTCGCCCTCTTCCAATAGGCTCTTTCCTGACGTCATACACACATACCGGGCAATAGTTCCGTCTTTATGCTCTACCTCTATAAGACTTTGGGAGGCTTCGTCATAATACACTGTTCCTGCCTCCGGTATTATCCTGTCGCGTGTGCCGTTCTTTACGCTTACAACCTGCCCGCTTCGTATTGCATACACCGTATCTACTCCCGTATAACTGAAAGTTGCACCCAAAATCTTGTCAGCAACAGACTTTCCGAGTTTTACTTCTAAATTTTCAAGCCAGAATACCCGGACATTATTTCCCGGTTTTACAGGAAGCAGGTATGGAAAATTTTCATCCGGTTTAGCATTATATTTTCCCTGAAAATACTGATAAGAATAACGATAGGTAGAAGTTCTGGCTCCATCTATCTCCGTCAGCTTGTAAATCGAATTACCGGAAAAAGGTGAGGGGATGTTGATGATGGCCTGACGGCCCGAACGGCTTTTGTATCCCTGTAACTCCGAGAATGACAGGACAAGTGTATAGGTGCCTGTACCATCGAACGTAGCATCGAAGACAACATTCCTGTCTTCGTAACGGGAAGTAACTTCCAATTTCTGAGAAAATCCCTGTGCTATAAATGAAATGGATATAACAAAATACAATAATAATTTTCGTTTCATTTTTTCTGTTTATAGAGTTTATATTGATGACTAAAGCCCTATAATGGACTATAAGACAAATTATATCAAGACTTCACACTTAAAAAAGTTATTATCAATAAAAACAATGTTATAATCTTTTTCATAATTCAATGGAGAATTAGCAGAGGAATACCCCCCTGCTATGAATATTACAATAGTTTACCAAACTCCTTCTTTTCTTTTATTGGGGTCGTATGACTTTGTTTCTTTTTCTTTATACTTTTCGTAGTATTTGCTGTAACGGGAAATTGGCACCTCTAATTCCTTAATCTGCATGTCTTTCATATATTCATATGCTTTATCCCAATCAGTACCTATTAGCCTTTTGTAATCCGGATGGCGAACATTTATTGGTGTTTCCCAAAAAATTCTAATAGCATTATCATCTTTGTTACTATCCCATAACTTTCTAACAATAGAGTCATCATATATATATATATATATATATCCAAATAAATTTCCTCGTTCAATATCTGCTCGTGTATAGTCTATAACGGGTATTCCCAAATCTATTGTTACTTCTTTTAATGTTTTCCCCTTATAACAATCTTTTCTATCCATAAAGTTATAAATAATAAAAGCAGTGGTATCTTTACTAAACTCTGATAAGGGTTTATAAGGTAAATTGCACTGGGCTTTACCTAATATGCTTATACTAATAAATGCTATTAATAAAATTATCTTTTTCATAATCATGGACATTTTGTTGGTTTATAATCACTCTTTATACTATTCTTTTCTGTTTTCAGTTCTTTAAAACTACTTTCACCTTTTTCTTTCTTCGATATTTTTAATCCGGTATTATATTTGTCTAACAGATAAGACATGGCATAATCATGCGCATTGTCTCTGGAAAATACATTATCTTCCAATTGCTTTCTTATCTTCCTATAATCAGCATCCATTTTTGAGTCTTCGAAATAAGCACTCTTACCTGGCTTAAACAATTCTTTGGTTGCATCATTACCCCAAAATTTCTGTATTTTTACGCGGTCGTTTATAGCCAGCAGGTATTCGCTGCCATCGTAGGCAACAACTATACTACCCTTATAGTTATAAAAACTGGCTTCGCCCCCTATTTGTAAAGCACCATGAATATCTCCCATCGAAAAGCCCGTATAATTGTGATACCCTTCCCTGGTCTCATTAGGATGACTATGTAAATCATATGCAGTATCTTCAAAGAAATTTATTGGTACAGAACCCGTGCCACCTTCGTGCAACGCATAAGCTTTGGGTTTCCCATCCACGAAATCAATCCGCATACCCCATTCGTTTTCATCGTTTTTTGCATACTCTCTGAGAGCGTTTAAGCTCGTCATCACATCAGGGCTATTCATTGCGTTCTCTGCTGCATTAGCATTCTGTGTAGAATTTTCGCCACAATCGGTACGAGTCTCAGGGATTCTTTCCGCCCCCTCATAATCATCTATAGGTAATGGCTTTATCGGCAACCCGGAACCCGGCCTACCACCACCTGAAGGAGGATTTCCATTATTATTGACTCCGCCCCCTGAAGAAGGATTTCCTATGCCGTCGTCTACATATATAACCTGAATATAACTATAGCAGTCGGCTTTGATTCCTCCTCCACCGCATTCGACCTCATAATATCCGCATACTCTAACTTCCATATACATGGCTCTCAATATCTTTGTCCTCGGCCCTTCTCCGGAAAAGTTAATACCTCCTGTTACTTTTCCCCCCTTGTACAGCCAGCCGTTTATAAGCTCACCGTCCAACGTATAGAAGAATACATAACCATCGAGATCCGAATTGGGCGACAGATAGGTAGCTTTGTCCAGTTCATCGCCTTTGCGCAGCATATAGTCCAGTTCGGGTACCACAGCCATTATAAAGCTAAACGTTTCGCCGGTCTCTTTGTTTCTGAGCACAACCAGTTTCAGCACCTGCTTTACGTTGTCATCGCCGTTCGTATCGGCATAATTACTCACTTCGGGGGTCATAATCATCAGATTACGGTCTCCGAAATCCAATGGTGACTCTACGGCATACCATTGTTCGTCGGCAAACAATTCGGCAAGCTTTCCGGATGGCTTGTACGAAATATCTTTAGAATTATCAGTTGTACTTTTCTGCTTTTCCAGCCTGCCTACAGTTTCATTGTACCAGTCCATTGCCCCGCTGACCGTCAGGGGTTCTACAGGCTTTTCAGTGGTAACATGGCTGTCGTCATCGGAGGAACAACCATATAAAATGGTTAATGTCACGAGCATGACCACAATCCGTTTCAGCGTTTTTCTGTTCATGTTTTTTAGGTATTATACCGGTGATTCCCATAACCGGCGTTTGTAAAGGTTGCACAATGGAGGAGGCAGGGAAATTGTCACAATTTATCCTGGTATAAATACTATCATTACAAACACCTCTCCGTTAAATCAATCAAACGAGCCTGATTTCTCACTGCTATAAGATATCCGACCGATAGTAAAGATAACGGATATTTTTAAAAATTAAGATTTGTTTTGTTATTTTTTTTACAAACAGAATTACTTCCCCTTCTTCCAGTTCTCATAATCCGTAATAAATCCACGGCACATCCAGTTTGCCAAAGCCTGACGGTTATTCGGATCTAAAAATCTACGCTGATCGAAACTGTTTTGAATATTACCCAGTTCCGCATAGATACCCACCGGAGTCGTTTTATCCAATACAAAGAGACTACGCTCACTGACCGTTCCTGTAAACCCCCGGCTTGGCTGATGCTTATCATAATGGCTTTCGAATGTGGTTCTCATTGTATTTGCCAGTTTTTTACCACCGCTGCTTTTAGGTGCCCAGTAAAAAAAGACATCCAGTTGCTGTTTCTGACTACGGCTATCCACATGGATAAAGACAGCCCTTTTATATTTCTCTTTCGTCCTTTTTGCCAGACTGTTTATCTTATCACTCCGTTGCTGTAATCTTTTCACCTGATTGAGTGGAATCACGTCACCCATACAGGTTTCGCGATCACTGTTCGAAAGATATCTCTCGTCCCGGATACCATCCATCGCATCCTGTATAATCATATGCACGGTAGCGCCTTCTTCGAGTAGGGCGCGGGCAAGTCGCAGGGTTATATCATAGGCATATTCATCTTCGTGAAGCTCATAGCCATCTACCTTCCCGATAGCACCGGGATCAGGACCACCATGTCCACTCGAAAGATAGAAACAGGTACCTTTCAGCTTATTCGATTTAACTGTATATTCCTGATACTTGTTTCCGAAAAGTTCATTAGTCTTTGTCTTGCTATTTTGTTTATCTAGGGGCTTATCCTGAGTTTCCGGATTCAGCTTGCCGGATAATGGGGGGAGTGTATATGAAACACCTTTCAGAAGAGAGTTATTTCTTCCGAATTTACCTTTATTTAGTTCCAAAAACTGCTCGTATTGCACACTACTCGTACGCTTATTCCTCTTTAAGAATAAATGAATACCTTCTCCATTGCGTGGGGTATCCTTATCGTTCTGGGCAAAAACGCTAATAGATGAAATAGAGAATAAGAAAAGCAATATAAAAATGATCCGATTCATAGGCTTAAATAAGCTGCCGGGTAAAGTTATGACAGCCCCCTTCATGCAGGCTTGCACAAATATATGCAGATTCGTATAAAAATCAAAAACCGACGCCTTTTCAGACATCGGTTTTCTATAATATTAAGAATTGACTTCTTATTTTTTGCGTTGAACGCGTTTCCAGCCATAAACAGCTTTGTCGCCAAGTTCTTCTTCGATACGAAGAAGCTGATTATATTTAGCCATACGGTCTGTGCGGCTAAGAGAACCTGTTTTGATCTGTCCTGAGTTAGTAGCAACGGCGATGTCAGCAATAGTAGCATCTTCTGTTTCACCCGAACGGTGAGATGTTACGCTTGTATATCCTGCACGGTGAGCCATTTCTATAGCATCCAATGTTTCGGAAAGTGTACCGATTTGGTTTACTTTGATAAGGATAGAGTTAGCACATCCGCTTTCGATACCTTTTTGAAGGAAGTCTACGTTAGTTACGAACAAGTCGTCTCCTACTAGCTGAACTTTGTCACCGATAGCATCAGTAAGTTTTTTCCAGCCATCCCAGTCACTTTCGTCCATACCGTCTTCGATAGAGTCGATAGGGTATTTTTCAGTCAGTTCTTTAAGGAATTTAACCTGATCTGCAATTTTGCGTTTTGCACCGCCTTTTCCTTCAAATTTGCTATAGTCGTAAACTTTAGTTTCTCTGTTGAAGAATTCAGAAGCAGCACAGTCAAGAGCAATAGTGATATCTTTTCCGGCTTTGTAACCTGCATCTTTGATTGCTTTAAGGATAGAATCCAATGCATCCTCAGTTCCATTAAGAGCTGGAGCGAAACCACCCTCATCACCTACTGCTGTGCTTAGTCCGCGGTCGTGAAGCACTTTTTTCAATGCATGGAATACTTCAGCACCCATTCTCAAACCTTCTTTGAATGATTTTGCACCTATAGGACGAATCATAAATTCCTGAAATGCGATAGGAGCATCAGAGTGAGAACCACCATTGATGATGTTCATCATCGGTACAGGTAGTGTATAAGTATTAGTACCACCGATATAGCGATACAAAGGAAGTTCAAGATAGTTAGCAGCAGCTTTAGCTACAGCAAGAGAAACACCAAGAATAGCGTTGGCACCAAGTTTAGATTTGGTTTTAGTTCCGTCCAGTTTAAGCATTTTGCTGTCGATTCCTCTTTGGTCAAGAGAAGATTCGCCTAGTAAGGCAGGAGCTATTATTTTGTTTACATTATCTACGGCTTTAGTTACACCTTTACCTCCATAACGTTTTTTGTCACCATCGCGAAGTTCCAAAGCTTCGTTTTCTCCTGTTGAAGCACCTGACGGTACAGCAGCGCGGCCAAGGATACCGCATTCAAGGGTTACATCAACTTCAATTGTAGGATTTCCTCTTGAATCCAAGATTTCACGTGCGAAAATTTTCTCGATTCTCATTGTTTTTATTTGTTTAAAAATGAATAATGTATTTCGTTTTTTCGTTTGTTAGAGTCTGTTTAAAATTTATAACTGAACTTTTTTTATAATTATTTTGAGATGGATTTTTTGATTTTTACTTGCGGATTTAGCGGGCTAAATCAAAAAAAAGTAAAAAAAGACGCTCAAAGGAATACAAAAAGTAGCTAAGATTTAGATAAAAGAGCCCTCGGAAAAATTTTCGCTAAAATTTAAACAGGCTCTTAAATTTGACCCACAAAATTAGTCTTTTTTCTTGTATTTAAAGAACTAATAAGGTGGAATTTATAGGTTTTGTATTTTTTTAAACAGCCATTCATCATTTATTCCAATCAGTAATTGAAATAATAATCACAGAAACGAAGTGTATATAAGTTATATGTTCGATCTTTTAGTCTCCACTTCGTTTCATCTAATTGTTCATTTTGGCATTGCCCAAAACGAACCAAAAAGCTAGTGCTTCGTCCCCCGGCGACCCAAAACCGAAGCTACGACGGAGCAAAATAATACTGGAATAGGCATTTGTATCACAATCAGATATCTATAGCAGCTACCCTATTTTGCTCTTCGCCTACGCCTACGGATTGGGTGCCCCGCCTAGGGAACATATGCACGGAGGGCTGACGCCTCACCAAGCCTTGTCGTGCGTCAGCTGGCGCCGTTAGCTTAAAGTTCGGGGTACCCATAGGGAGAAAAAGACGTTAAAAACAAAAACGTGTTTGAGCTTATCTGTTGATTCGTATTATACAAATTCTGGAGCGAGTTTTTTTGTTTAGACTTTGAGCCCGTTATGGGTCGGACGTTGAAGCGGGGCGCTAAAGCGTTTTTGGTTCCTTTTGCGGCTTTGGGCAAAAGGAACACAAGCAATCTTCGATTGCGCGTAGTTGAAAAAAAAACGAACATTTTCGTTAAGCAATGAAGGCAGAATCAAATTTATTTGAATTATGCCATTGCGAGAAAATGACTAATGAAATTGAACCTTTTACATAAAACTTATTATCACATTTACTATATTAGATAAAGTCAATTCAGTTTCATACAACTTTGTTTTTGTTTTCTAAAGTATTTTTGCCAGAGACCCTATTATCCACCCGCTATTAGCACCGATTTCTCAAATATGTTTTATAACTTGCATCTGTTTTATTTCAAACTGTTTATTTCCAATCAACTAAAGAACTATTGCCATGCTACCTGCTAATTATCAGCAATTAAAAGACGAATTGTCGAAAACAATTCCGGCCAAACGCATTATTACAAATCCGTTGCAATTATTAGCTTACGGAACTGACGCCAGCTTTTACCGGCTGATTCCGAAAATAGTAGTACAAGTACATACAGAAGAGGAAGCCGTAGAGGTAATCCGCCAAACCGGACGTTTGAATCTTCCCGTAACATACCGGGCAGCAGGTACAAGCCTTTCGGGACAAGCAATTTCCGACTCAGTACTCATGGTAGCAACTCACGAATGGCGTAAATATACCATTCTGGACGATGATGGCATGAAAATCAGGCTGCAACCGGGGATCACAGGCGCCAGGGCTAACATCTACCTGCAACCGTTCGGTCGGAAAATCGGTCCTGATCCAGCATCGATAAATGCAGCCATGATTGGTGGAATAGCCGCCAATAATGCCAGCGGGATGTGTTGCGGCACAGCTCAGAACTCATATAAAACAATTGCTGATATCCGTATCGTACTCTACGATGGCACCATTCTCGATACATCCGACGAGGAAAGTAAAAAAGCATTCAATGCAAAACACCCCGACATAATAAAGGAAATAGAACAATTAAGGGACGATATTAAGTCTGACACTGTTTTAGACGAACGCATCAGGCGTAAATTCAAAATTAAAAATACAACCGGCTACAGCATTAACGCTCTGGTAGACTACCAAGACCCTTTCGATATCATCAAACACCTGATGATAGGCTCGGAAGGGACACTCGCCTTTATATCCGACATCACCTATCATACCGTTACCGACGAGAAATACAAGGCTTGTGCCCTGATGATATTCGAAACCATCGAACTGGCATGTGAAGCTGTTCCGCTTCTGCGTGAAAGTCCTGTTTCAGCAGTTGAATTACTGGACAGAGACAGTATCCGATCAGTAGAAGACGATCCTGATGCCCCCGACTATTTCCGTACAATGCCCGAAACCGCTTGCGTGCTGCTGGTAGAAATACAGGCGAACGAAAAAGCGGATATGGATGCCCGAGAAACCGCTGTGCGAAAGGCTGTAGAAACGATCCCCACCATACAACCATACAGATTTACTTCCGACCCGAAAGAATATAATTTCAACTGGAAAGCCCGCAAAGGTCTGCTTTCTTCTGTCGGCGGCCTGCGCAAAACAGGGACAACCTGCATCATAGAGGACGTCGCTTTTCCTGTACCCCGTCTCGCGGAAGCATGTATTGCCCTGAAAGCCCTGTTCAAAAAATATGAATACCATGACGCAGTACTTTTCGGACATGCGCTGGAAGGCAATCTGCACCTGAATTTCTCACAGGATTTCAGCACACCGAGCGAAGTACAACGCTATGCAGATATGATGGACGAACTTGCGGATATCGTTGTCAACAAGTTTGACGGTTCACTCAAGGCCGAGCATGGAACAGGCCGCAATATGGCTCCTTTTGTGGAGAAAGAATGGGGCGAAGCTGCCTACAGGATAATGCTCCGCATAAAGAAGATATTCGACCCTTACCACCTTATCAACCCAGGCGTGGTAATCAATGAGAATCCGAAGATACATCTCGAGAACCTGAAACCGTTACCTGCCGTAAATGAAATCGTAGACAAGTGTATGGAGTGCGGTTTCTGCGAACCGAATTGTGTCTCGGAAGGCCTGACCTTATCGCCTCGCCAGCGTATCGTCATTGCCCGTGAAATATCAAGACTAAAAACACAAGGAGAGAATCCGGCACGGCTGAAACAAATGCTGCATGACGCAAAATATTATTCGGACGAAACCTGCGCAACCGATGGCCTTTGCGGGCTGATATGTCCTGTAAAGATAGATACGGGTAAGTTCGTAAAAGACCTGCGACATAACGAGGCTTCGGATACAGCCAAAAGTGTCGCTTCATATATAGGTAATCGCATGGCAGGAACGACTTCTCTGATGCGGGGCGGACTCAACTTCGTACATGCTTTCCACACCATATTGGGAGATACACTGATGGGAGGTATCGCATCAGCAATGAGAACCGCATCATTAAAGAACATTCCAAAATGGAACAAGGATATGCCAAGGGGCGCACACAAGATAAAAGACTCTGTAGTCAACGAGGGACAAGCCGATAAAGTCGTTTATTTTCCGTCCTGCATCAATCGCTCGATGGGCAAATCGAACGGTTATGAAAAAGGAGATGTGGAACTTACTCAAAAGACCAAAGAGCTACTCCAGCGCGCAGGCTTTACCATTATCTATCCCGAAGGCATCAACCATCTGTGCTGTGGCATGGCATTTAGCAGTAAAGGGCTGAAAGAGGAAGGCTCACGTAAATCGAAGGAACTGGAAGACGCATTATATAAAGCGTCTGAGGGAGGTAAATACCCCGTGCTATTTGATATGAGCCCGTGTTTCTATACTTTCCATGAGGCCTATACGAATAAAGACCTGAAGATATACGACCCTATAGAGTTTATGATCGACTTTGTAATGCCTAAGCTACAAGTCAATAACCCACGGGAAGTAGTAACTGTATTTCCGGTTTGCTCTGTTAAGAAAATCGGGATGGAACAAAAGTTGCTACAACTTGCTAAAATGTGCTCGAAAGAGGTTGCCTTTGTAGAAAGTAACTGCTGCGGATTTGCCGGAGACAGGGGCTTTACTTATCCCGAACTGAACAAGCACGGATTAAGGCATCTGTCCGAACAGGTTCCTGCCGACTGCAAAGACGGGTATTCTACCAGCCGCACCTGCGAGATAGGAATGAGTGAATACAGCGACATCAATTTTAAATCTATTTTTTATCTGATAGACGAAGTGACACGCTGAAAAGCGTTTTCGAATATCTCAATATTAATTATTGCAATCTAAATACCTGCATCATGGGACGAAAAATAAGAATGGGAATGATTGGAGGAGGAGAAGGCTCCTTTATCGGTCCTGTACATCGTATTGCCGCGTTTCTCGATGGGCAAATCGAGTTGGTATGCGGATGCTTCAGCTCCTCTTTCGAAAACACGAAAGCTACAGCCGGGGCATTATTTATTCCTGAGAACCGGGCATACCGGACATTTACCGAGATGATAGAGAAAGAGGCTTTGCTTCCCGAAGGAGAGCGAATGGATTTTGTGGCTATTGTAACGCCGAACCACTTACATTTCGAACCTGCGATATTGGCCCTCAATAATGGATTCCATGTAGTATTGGATAAGCCTATGACTTTCACTTTGGAGCAGGCATACCAATTAAGAGAAAAAGTTAAGGAAACTAGGCTTTTATTCGCATTAACACATACATACACCGGGTATCCGATGATAAAAGAAGCACGCCATCGTGTCCACAGAGGAGATTTTGGTAAAATCCGCCGTATATATGCGGAATATCCGCAAGGATGGCTGTCGGAAGATATTGCCGGAGAAAACAAACAGGCCGCATGGAGAGTAGATCCCCGGCGAGCCGGCAAGGGTGGCTGTATGGGAGATATAGGCGTACATGCTTACAATCTGGCCGAATACATTTCAGGCCTGGAAGTGGATGAATTATGTGCCGAGCTAAACACATTCGTACCCAATCGTATATTGGACGATGATGGGGTAGTTATGATCCGCTACAAAGGAGGAGCTAAAGGTATGCTGGCAGCCTCACAAATAGCCATTGGAGAAGAAAACGACCTGACAATCCGTATTTACGGAGAAAAAGGCGGTTTATCGTGGCGACAGGAAGAGCCAAACACTTTAATCCTTAAATGGGCTGATAAACCGAATGAAATAATCCGTACAGGATCAGGCTATACGTCTTCCCTCTCACAACACAGCACACGTGTTCCCGGAGGTCATCCCGAAGGCTATATAGAAGCATTCGCTAATATTTACCGGAACTTTTCGCTGGCTTTAGGCTGTATTCTGAACGGAAATGAGCCGAAACCTGAATATCTTGATTTTCCTACCGTAGAAGATGGCGTGAGAGGTATGCAATTTATAGAAACCGTTGTAGCGTCATCAGAAAGTGAAGATAAGTGGATGAGGATGATTTGTTAGATCCGTTTTAATTAAATCCGCAGCAATGCATCTATAATGATAGATCTTAACAACTTACTTCTGTAGCTAAATTTATGAAGTTGAAAACATATTAGCCTTCTTATTGTTCACTATTTTTCATGTGTACATAGACTTGTCCAGGCTTTGTAAAATAATGTCTATCAATATGAACCTTTTTTTTTACTAAATGTTAAATTATTAGTAAAAAGTGATTGTAATTATCATAATTTAGAAAATGTATATAATTTTGCAAATAGTTGCATAGGCAATCAATTGTTGATTTATTAGATTAACCCAATATGATTAAAAAAAGTTGTGGAGCGATTCTCCTTATTATATTCGTTTTCAACACAAACATTGCTGCACAGCAACTTCTTAGTCTGGAGCAATGCCGCCAATTGGCGATAGAAAACAATAAGGCATTGAAAATAGCATCGGAACAGGAAAAGATTGCATATTACAATAAGAAAGACGCATTAACCAAATTCTTTCCGGAAATACAATTTCTGGGAGGGTATATGCATAACCAGAAAAATCTGCATCTGATCTCATCTTCCGCCATACCCAGTGCAATCCCCTTGCCCGTACCTATTGGAGAAATATCTTCCATCCCTATTCCTGATAACATCAGGGATGGTATCTGGAAGATGGGAGAAGTAGATATAAAAAATATCTGGGCAGGAGGCTTCAACCTTACCCAACCGATATTTATGGGTGGAAAAATAATCGCTTATAACGATTTGCGCTCTTACGCCGAAGAACTTGCCAAAACAATGAAAGAAACCCAGATGACAGATGTAATCGTAGAAGTGGATAATGCATACTGGCAAGTAGTATCGGTTGCAAATAAAAGAAAATTAGCCGGGGCCTATGTGGATCTGATGAAAAAAATGGACTCTGACATTTCAGCTATGGAGCAAGAGGGCGTTGTAACTAAGGCCGACCGCTTATCCGTAAATGTAAAACTTAACGAAGCGGAGATGACACTTACCAAAGCAGAAAACGGGCTTAGTCTTGCCAAGATGCTGCTGACTCAAATATGCGGATTGGAAATCAGCGATGAAATCACGCTGCAAGATGAAAATCTCGAAAATTTGATCACCAATGGCGAAAATGAGACGATACCTAATATAGAGGAAGCATTAACCAACAGGACTGAAATCAGGAGCCTGGAACTGGCCACAAAAATATATGGCAAACAGGAAAAGATAGCACAGGCCGACTTTATGCCTAATCTGGCTTTTACAGCCAACTACCTTTGGACAAATCCGAATTTATTTGATGGTTTTGAGAAAAAATTCGGGGGAATGTGGAATGTCGGAGTGGTGCTAAAAGTTCCTCTGAATTTTGTTTCCAGTTCAGCAAAACTAAATGCAGCAAAAGCTGAAACCCGCATTAAACGATTTGAACTGGCTGAAGCAAAAGAGAAAATCACATTACAGATAAACCAGTCGGTATATAAGCTGAACGAAGCTAATAAGAAACTGGCATCTACACAAAAAAACACAGAAAAAGCCGATGAAAACCTGCGATATGCTAATGTAGGATTTGAGGAAGGCGTAATTGCGGCATCCGATGTAATGGCAGCGCATACAGCATGGCTCGCGGCCCACTCCGATAAGATAGATGCGCAAATAGATATCATCCTCTGCAAAATATATCTGAATAAAGCGTTAGGGCGAAAATTATAACCCCACCAACCTCCCCAAGGGGAGGCTACAAGGAGAGCATAAAAGAGAAATGGCAAGATAAAAATTAAAAATGGCGCAAGCAACTCGTAACTTGTTTACTTGTAACTCGTAACTAATTAAAATATGGATACAGAAAACAAAAAATCAGGATCGAAACTTATACCAATACTGGTTTTCGCAACAATAATCATTGTAGTGGGCCTTTATGGCTTCTTTTTCCTCAATCAGGAAGATAACATCATACAAGGAGAGGCCGACGTTACAGAGGTCCGCATATCCAGTAAAGTGCCTGGACGTATCTCCCGATACCTCGTAGACGAAGGTAGCTTTGTAAAGAAAGGGGATACACTGGCTATACTTAGCATCCCGGATATAGATGCCAAACTGGCTCAGGCCAGTGCAGCTGAACAGGGTGCTGCCGCACAGAATCAGAAAGCTATAAAAGGTGCGCGTGTGGAACAAATTCAAGGTGCATATGAAATGTGGCAAAAAGCCAAAGTGGGCGTAGACATAGCCCGGAAGTCGTTCACGAGAGTACAAAATTTATATAACAAAGGTGTAGTAACAGCCCAAAAACGGGACGAAGTAGAAGCTCAGCTTAATGCCGCTATCGCTACGGAAAAAGCAGCAAAATCACAGTATGACATGGCTGTGAATGGAGCTGAAAGAGAAGACAAAGAAGCAGCTCTGGCTTTACTAGAGAGGGCAAAAGGTGCAGTTGCAGAAGTAGCTTCATACATATCGGAAAGCTTCCTGATATCACCGACCGACGGTAAAGTAACCGAGAAATTCCCTAATGAAGGCGAACTTGTAGGAACAGGAGCCCCAATAATGAATGTAGCCAAACTGGATGACAAATGGGGTTCATTCAACATCCGCGAAGACCGCCTGAAAGATTATAAAGATCTGGGTAAAACATTCAAGGCGTATGTGCCGGCACTGGATCAGGAAGTGGAGATGACCGTCTACTATGTGAAAGACCTTGGTTCATATGCCGCATGGAAAGCGACAAAAACTACAGGGCAATACGACCGTAAAACGTTTGAAGTGAAAGCCCGGTTCAATGATAAATCGATAGATGTGCTTCCGGGAATGTCCCTGATCATAAAAGAATAAAAATATCAATATGCCAATTTGGTAATATGCCGATGTGCCAATGGTGCGAAGCAACAAAAGCCAAAAGCTAATAGCCAGCATAACTTAAAAAATAAGATGACTCAAGAGACTGGTATATTCACAATATTCAAAAGAGAATGGCTGCGCATCTCTACCTCCAAGATATGTATCTGGGGGATATTTGTCGCTCCTTTACTATCCATGATCATATTATTGTGGATGATGAGCAGCGGGCTGCCGTCACGCATCCCTATAGCCGTAGTAGACCTTGATAATACAACCACAACACGTACGCTGATCCGTCAGCTAGATGCTTTTGAGAAAACAGACATCAAATACAAAAGCCTTTCTTTCAGGGAAGCAAGACAGCAGATGGAGCGGATGGAAATATATGCGATATTGACCATCCCAAAAGATTTTACAAAAGACGCCATATCGGGAAACCGCCCTAAACTTGTATATTATACAAACAATGCATTCCTTATATCCGGCTCTCTCCTGTTTCAGGACTTAAAGACAATATCTACGCTGGCCTCCGCCTCGGTAGGATTACAAACAGCCGAAGCAAAGGGATTTACAGAAAACCAAATAATGCCGATACTACAACCGATAACGATAGATGCGCACCCCTTGGGTAACCCTTGGCTCAACTATTCGGTTTATCTGAATAATATACTGATGCCCGGAATACTGCAGCTAATCATACTGATGTTTACAGTATCCTGTTTCGGTTCGGAAATAAAAGCCGGTAACGGACGTTATCTGATGGCAATGGGAGACAACTCGATATTAAAGGTAATCATTGGAAAATTATTGCCATATACGATTATCTATACGGGTATTGCCTTCTTTTTCATATCAATATTCTATTATATCAATAAGTTCCCACTGCATAGTGGATTCTGGCCAATGTTCCTGAATTATTTCTGCCTGATTCTGGCTGCACAGGGAATGGGGGTTATCCTGCTGGGTATATTCCGCAACTATCGCTTGTCTTTAAGTATTGCAAGCCTTATAGGAATGGTATCGTTCTCTATCACCGGATTTTCATTTTCCACGTTGGCAATGGATGGTAGTTTAAGTGCGTTGAGTAACTTTTTCCCTCTGCGTCATTTCTTTCTTATATATGTAGACCAGGCACTCAATGGTGTCCCTGTAGGATATTCCATGTATCAGTATGCAGCCTTACTCATGTTTCTATTGCTTGCGGTCTTTTTCTTCGGTGTGATCAGAAAAATGCTGACGGATAATATATATGAAGAGTAAAGACTAAAATATAAAAACAGCATGAAGAAATTACTGCTCGATATATATTATGTTTGGATCAATGAACTAAAGGTTGTCTTCAAAGATGGAGCCGTCATACTCCTGTTCTTCATTGTGCCTCTCGCCTACCCTGTTTTATATAGTTTTATATATAATAACGAGACTGTACATGAAGTCAAAGTGGTAGTCGTAGACGATTCCAACTCGGTCTTATCCCGTGAATTCAAACGAAAAGTAGATGCTACAGCCGATGTGAAGATTATCGGATATGCAACCGATATGGAAGAAGCGCGGGAAGCCATGAGAAGGAAAGAGGCATACGGCATCATGTATATCCCGAGAGATTTCAGCAAAAATATAAACACACAGCAACAAACACAGATCAGTGTATTCTCCGACATGAGCAGTCTGCTGTTTTATAAAGCTATGCTCTTAAGTGCAACAGAGGTATCCCTCGATATGGGAGCCGATATACGGGTTGCAGAAACAGGCGGAGGCAGTCAGGAAGAAGATGCCGCAACACGTCAGACTGTAGAAAACCAGTGGGTAACGATGTATAATCCGCAAAATGGCTTTGCCAGTTTCCTTGTTCCGGCGATTTTAATATTGATTATACAACAGACGCTGATATTAGGCATAGCTACTATCGTAGGCACTCATAACGACAAGAAACGTTTTACCATCGCCTCCCATACTGCAGAAGGTAAAAGTGTCCATCCATTAAAACTGACAATAGGGAAAGCTTTCTGCTATGCCTCGCTCTACATGCTTATATCTGTATGGGTACTGAGAGTTATCCCTTACATTTTCAAATTCCCTCAGATAGGCGACCCTTTCACTATAGCTGCATTTCTGATGCCGTTTCTGCTAGCTGCAACATTCTTTGCCATGACATTGTCATACTTCTGCTCTCAACGGGAATTTGGCATGATGTTGTTCGTATTCACCAGTGTACTTTTTATATTCATCTCCGGCATATCATGGCCATGGACGGCAATTCCCGAACCTCTAAAGGCAATTGCCTATATAGCTCCATCTACACCGGGCATTCACGGTTTTATAAAGATAAATACAATGGGAGCGACATTAAGCGACGTCTGGTTCGAATATATCGCGTTGTGGATACAGGCCGGAATATATTGCATCACCGCAGTATTCATGTATAAGTGGTGGATACAAAATTACGACCCGGAATACAGGGGAATGGTTAGAAAGTAATTTTTTGATTCCTTACTACCCGGCAGGAGTAAAATAGCATTTCTATTTCTTCCCAAACCATGAGGTTATTTTCTCATACCATTTTACCAAAAACAAGGTGGATTCAGGTATTTCATAATCTTCTTTCCGGGCAAAGCCTCCATCAAGCAAAAGTTTGATAGCCTCTTCCGCATCCTCTTCCCTTACCTGTAGCTTTATGCCGCCTACGGCATAGGGATGAACCTGATTTATCAACTCATCCTTCAGAAAACAATAAATATCATTATCTTCTAAATATGATTTCGCGACAGCCAGTTCCCCCGGAATATTAGAAGTCTTTACAGTTATCATTTCGCCCATAGTATCATACGATTAGTTATTTTTAAAGATACATATAACCTATAATTTATCCAAGCCATCATCCGCCTTTGTTAAGCTCTGATCTGAAAATAGTATAACATTACCAAAACAAAACACCGCTCTGATTGTTTTAATAATTAAGACTATCTATACACATCCGGATCAAACAGTTATTTGAACTTATATACCACTTTAAACACACTACATTATGGAAGAAAACAAAAAGATTCTAACTACAAATCAGGGAAATCCCGTAGACAATGACCAGGCCTCTATCACCACCCAAAAACACACGATGACTTTGCTATCCGATGTACATACCGTAGAAAAACTGGCTCATTTCGACAGGGAACGTATTCCTGAAAGAGTTGTACATGCCAAAGGTTCCGGTGCATTCGGTTATTTTGAAGTAACACACGATGTGACAAAGTACACTTGTGCGGACTTCCTTTCACAGGTAGGCAAACGAACAGAGATGCTCGCGCGCTTTTCCACTGTAGGAGGCGAAAAAGGATCAGCCGACACTGCTCGCGACCCTCGTGGTTTCGCTCTTAAGTTTTATACTAATCAAGGGAACTACGATATGGTTGGTAATAATACCCCTACATTTTTTATCAGAGACGGTATAAAGTTTCCCGATTTTATCCATACACAAAAAAGAAATCCGCTTTCCAACCTGAAAGATGCAGATGCATTCTGGGACTTCTTGTCACTCACTCCGGAAAGTATCCATCAGGTTACAATTCTTTTCTCTGACAGAGGGACACCTGACGGTTATCGTCATATGCATGGTTTTTCGAGCCATACATATATGTGGTACAATGAAAAAGGAGAGCATGTTTGGGTAAAATGGCATTTCAAAACAGATCAGGGAATAAAGAACCTGACAGACCAGCAAGCTACCGAGCTGGCCGGCACTGACCCTGATTACGCGACACGCGATCTGTTTAACAGTATTGAGAAAGGTGATTTTCCTTCCTGGACCGCCTATGTGCAGATTATGAAACCGGAAGAAGCCGATAACTATAAATTCGATCCTTTCGATATTACCAAGGTATGGTTCCACAGCGACTATCCACTCATCCCTGTAGGTAAATTCGTATTGAACAGAAATCCGCAAAATTACTTTAACGAAATAGAACAAGCGGCTTTCTCTCCAAGTAATTTCATACCAGGCATAGCTTCATCGCCCGACAAGATGCTTCAGGTTCGGCTTTTCAGCTATCCGGACACACAGAGGCACCGGTTGGGCACAAACTTCGACCAGCTCCCTGTAAATGCACCTAAATGCCCTATGCACAATTATCAACGTGACGGACATATGAATATCGGGAGCCAGGAAAGTGCGCCTAATTATTATCCAAATTCCTTCAACGGGCCTGCACCGGATGCAAAATTCACACCTCCCGCAATTGATGTGCAGGGAATGGCCGCTCGTCACGAATACCCATTGGGAGATATAGACTTTGTACAAGCCGGAGCTTTATATTCACGCGCCATGTCAGACTACGACAGAAGCAATCTCATAAGCAATATAGTAGGGCATATCAAAAATGCTCAACAACGCATTCAATACCGACAATGCGCGATATTCTATAAAGCGCATCCGGAATACGGAACACGTGTTGCCGAAGGATTGAAACTGGATATTACGAAGGTAAAAAATCTGGCCGCAATGAATCAGGAAGAGAGGGTGAAAGCTACTACCAATTAACTATATTATCAGCAAAGCAAGGCGGCCATTTAATATAAATGGCCGCCTTGCTTTATATATTAAAATAACTCATTCGCGGAAATCATAATCCTCACGCTTTGCAAAGCCCCCTTTAATGAGTAATTCTATTGCGCGGTTATAATCACCGGACATCACCTGCAACCTTGCTCCTCCCCCCTCGGGTAAGGAAATTGTAATATACTCCCCATTAACGACACAATCAATGCCATTATCTATCAAATATGATTTTGCAATAGCCAGATCAGCCTCAAAATCAGACGTTTTTACAGTTACCAGCTCATCCATAATGTTATTCTTTAGTGAATACTGTTTATAAATATACATAAAATTAGCAAGTAATACTATATAAACAAAAAGATAGGGGACGACTTTTACAGTCGTCCCCTATTCTATAGATAGAATATCAGTTCTTATTTAGCGTCGCTTCCGCCTGAAAGTTTTTCTTTAAGAGCTGCCAGTTCTTCGATATCACCTAATGTGGTTTTTTCCATATTAGAAGATTGACTTACTGTTTCGTCTTTTTCTTTCTTCGCAGTTTTTCTAGCTTTCTTTTCAGCTGCTGCTTCCTTAGCTTCCGGTTTTTCGTCTTCGAATACACGGCTGTGAGAAACGATAATACGTTTAGAATCCTTGTTGAATTCGATTACTTTAAAGTCAAGTTTCTCATCTACTTTCGCTTGAGAACCATCTTCTTTCACCAAGTGTTTTGGAGTTGCAAAACCTTCTACTCCATAAGGAAGAGAGATTACAGCACCCTTGTCAACCATTTCAACAACTGTCCCTTCATGTACTGAACCTACAGTAAAGATAGTCTCAAATACATCCCAAGGATTTTCTTCAAGTTGTTTGTGACCAAGGCTCAAACGACGGTTTTCTTTGTCGATCTCAAGTACCTGTACTTCGATGTCGGCACCTATAGCAGTTACTTCGCTAGGGTGTTTGATTTTCTTAGTCCAAGAAAGGTCTGAGATATGGATCAGTCCGTCTACACCTTCTTCTATTTCAGCGAATACACCGAAATTAGTGAAGTTGCGAACTTTAGCTGTATGTTTGCTTCCCACAGGATATTTTTCTTCGATATTTTCCCATGGATCTGGTTTCAATTGTTTGATACCAAGAGACATTTTACGTTCGTCGCGATCAAGAGTAAGCACTACTGCTTCTACTTCATCACCAACTTTCATAAAGTCTTGTGCGCTGCGAAGGTGTTGTGCCCAGCTCA
The DNA here is from genome assembly GCF_900079725.1 of uncultured Dysgonomonas sp. Classification (NCBI taxonomy): domain Bacteria; kingdom Pseudomonadati; phylum Bacteroidota; class Bacteroidia; order Bacteroidales; family Dysgonomonadaceae; genus Dysgonomonas; species uncultured Dysgonomonas sp. Next base: position 3,182,564 of record NZ_LT599032.1, on the reverse strand, counting down.
TTTCTGAAACGTGGATCAAACCTTCTACACCCGGAGCAATTTCAATAAATGCACCGTAATCAGCCATAACAACAACTTTACCTTTCACCTTATCACCAACTTTAAGTTCAGCGCTAAGAGCATCCCAAGGATGAGGAGTAAGCTGTTTCAAGCCGAGAGCAATACGTTTTTTATCGTCATCGAAGTCAAGGATAACAACGTTGATTTTCTCGTCCAATTTAACCACTTCTTCCGGATGTTGAACACGTCCCCAAGAAAGGTCTGTAATGTGAATAAGTCCGTCTACGCCGCCAAGGTCGATAAATACACCATAAGATGTGATGTTCTTAACTGTACCTTCAAGTACCTGACCTTTTTCAAGTTTCGAAATAATATCTTTCTTCTGTTGTTCAAGTTCAGCTTCGATAAGAGCTTTGTGTGAAACAACAACATTTTTAAATTCGTGGTTGATCTTAACCACTTTGAATTCCATTGTCTTACCAACGAATACATCGTAATCGCGGATAGGCTTCACGTCGATCTGAGAACCCGGTAAGAATGCCTCAATACCGAATACGTCAACAATCATACCGCCCTTAGTACGACATTTGATGTAACCTTTGATGATTTCATCTTTTTCAAGAGCTTCGTTAACACGATCCCAAGAACGTGTAGCACGCGCTTTCTTGTGAGAAAGGATAAGCTGTCCTTTTTTATCTTCCTGGCTTTCGATGTATACTTCTACTTCGTCACCAATTTTCAGATCAGGATTGTAACGAAATTCATTCATTGATACAACACCGTCTGATTTGTAACCGATATTAACTACGACTTCGCGTTTGTTCATAGCAGTTACTTTACCCATTACCACTTCTTTGTCGTTTACTTTATTCAGCGACTGGTCATAGGTTTCTACAAGTTCTTCTTTGCTCTTACCTGTATAAGAGTCTCCTTTTTCGTACGCATCCCAGTCGAAATCTACAACCGGCTGTACATTTTTTAAATTATCAATCATTCAAAATTCGATCTGGCGCCTGTCCTGATCAGTATCATTAAAAAGTTAAACATTTTTTGCTTCGAAAAGCGGTGCAAAGATATTGTTTTTCAGAATATAAAGCAATTCTGAAGTATATTTTAATAATCTTTTTCTCATTTATGAACATTATCCCCGCTCAATATCTTGGAAAACTTTCCTTTCATCTGTATAAAACGTTGTTCGAAACCATAATACGACAGAGTTGAAATCAGCACAGTTATACCCAGGGAAAAACAGGTCTGAACACCCCACGCATGAATCCCCATATAGTCCAGCAGCTTTACAGATATGATGACTGCTATAATATGATACATATATAGGCCATATGATATCCTGCCCAGATAATTAAATACCTTATTTTCAAAATTTATTATCGGATGCGGATTTGTTGCCAAATTCAGAATCAATATCCCGAACAGGATTGCAAAAAACTCATAATTGACATATGGTAAACGGAATGTAGAGAAAAGAACTGCACACACAAAAAGCACTATTGACCAATTCAATACCGGGTTGTACAGGTACTTAAGTATAGCTCTCTTCTTGTAATGCCATACAGCAAACAAACCTCCGATAGCCATACAATCGATACTGAATTTATTCCATACTTTAGAAAAAAGGTATATATAATAGCTTTCTGTTGCCTCTTGCAAATATGGAAGTAAGGCGAATTTCACCAACAAATATATTATTATCACACCAAAGAGCAGCCTTTCTTTCTTCTTCACAAACTTCATCAACAGAGGCCATAAAATATAAAACTGCTCTTCTACCCCGATCGACCATGTATGCCCTATATATGGGATTACCGATTCGAGCGCATGAATCACCACATTAGGCAGAATAAGTAAATATAATATAAGGTTCCGGGGAGAGTAAGCTGTATCCACATCGACATGAGGCAAATCAAAAAAAGGAATAAACCTCAACACAAAAAAGACAAGCAAAATAAGAAAATAATATAGGGGCCAGATGCGTAAAATACGCCGTATATAGAAGTCCTTAACAGAGACTGTTTTCGTCTTGGCTTCCTCCATCAACAATAAGTAAGTGATAAGAAATCCGGACAAAGCAAAGAATAAAATAACCCCCAGTTGTCCTGAATCCGGATTTTTAACCAAGAGATAAGGATCCATTCCCAGATAATAAGACTTCATTTGCTCCTGATGCCCCAAAAGAACAATAAAAGCAGCGAAAAAGCGCAATCCGTTCAGATTCGGAAAGTAAACTTTATCACTTTTCATCAGAGCACCGGAGTGCTCTATTTGATCTTTTGCCATAAAAAAATACGTTTGTGTCAATAGGGGAATCAGCGAGCTATGCAATAAACAGACCTAGTCCGTAATAAAAAAGCATAGCCATAACTGCACTCACGGGAATAGTCAAAATCCAGGCAACAAGCAAGTCTTTTGTTACACCCCAGCGCACAGCCGAAAGGCGCTTTATGGAACCTACTCCGATAATACTCCCGGTGATCACATGCGTTGTACTCACAGGCACATGCAGTATCTCAGTAATAAACAAAGTCAATGCTCCGGCCGACTGAGCACAAAAGCCCTCTATCGGTGTAATTTTGGTAATACGGTTACCCATTGTTTTCATTATCTTCCATCCTCCACACATGGTACCGACTGCTATTGCCGTAAAACAAACCAGAGGAACCCAATCGTGCATATCTGCCATCGAGCTCATTTGCAACCACGGATGCACATCTACGTTCGTTTGAGAAAATGCAATCAATGCAGCAGCTATGATACCCATCACTTTCTGAGAGTCATTAAGACCGTGTCCTATACTAAGTAATGCGGATGATATAAGCTGTAGTCTTTTAAACCACCGATCTGCTTTGTTCGGCTTAACCTTTTTCACCAGATGAAGCGTCAGCAATGTAATAAAATTACCACCAACCATACCTATCAGAGGAGCCACAACAATAAACAATGCTATAACGCCTATCACCCCTGCATGCACTGCCTGAAAGCCAGAAGCGGCAATACCGGCTCCGGCAAATCCACCGATAAGTGTATGCGATGACGACGAAGGTATACCCAGCCACCATGTAATCAGATTCCATGTGATAGCAGCTACCAGCCCGGCAATAATAACATGCGAAGGATTGGCGATAAAACTCATATCCACGGTTTTAGAAACAGTATCAGCAATACCGAAACCTCCGATAATAAATTTGGCGATAAAATAAGCAACAAAGTTGAAAAATGCAGCCCAGATAACGGCTTGGGTAGGGGTAAGAACTTTTGTGGATACGACTGTGGCTATCGAGTTAGCCGCATCGTGGAATCCATTGATAAAATCGAAAATAATGGCTAAAACAATAATTATTATCAGTAATGTCATTTCTAGGTTTGATTATGAGTACTTAACAATCATTGTCTTTATAATCTTCCCGACTGCTTCGGAGGCATCAGTGGCCCGTTCGAGTTCATGGAGGATATCTTTAAGTTTTATAACTTCGATGGCGTCTGTTTCATTCTCAAACAGGTCGATAAGAAAATGCTCATATACGTCATCTGCTTTTTTCTCAATAACAGCTAATTGTTCGCAGTATTCCTTGATTTTCACCGTACTCTTTTTCAACACATCCAGTTCATCTATCGCCTGAACTAAAAAGCCGGCAGATTCACGGACAAACATAGCCAGACGTGTTGCAGCCTCAGGCATTACCTTCGGACTGTAAAGCATGATACGTTTCGCACAACTGTTGATCAGATCGGTTACATCATCCATCGTAGACGAAAGATGATTGATATCTTCCCTGTCGAATGGAGTAATAAACGTTTCGTTCAACTCTTCAAAAATTTTGTTTTGGATAGCATCCGCTTTGCGTTCCTGTTCTTTAATTTTCTTGTAGTACTCTACAGCATCATTGTGGTTAGTAACTTGGACACACTCGATGATCAGGTCAGATGCAACCAAAATTATCTGAGCCATCTCACTCATTAGCGGAAAGAACTTGTTTTCTTTAGGTTTAAACCTATCGAAGAAATTATTTTTCATAAAAATTTAAATATATCCATATTTGAAAAGGAGTACAAGAAGAATGCAACTCCAAACGCATGCAAAGATAAAAAAAAATCTATTCGATGAAAGCTTTTTTAACATAAAAATAAAAACGATATCTCCCTCTAAATTTGACAATTAGCTTCAATTATGCATTTTTATTCAAAATGTATATCCCCGAAATATAAAGGCATGTGAAAATTTGGCGTTTTAGTCTCAACCGGATTCCATGAAAGATAGTGCGGAATAGTCAAATTATCGCCGCATTTATAAAAATTGCCACGTGCTTTAACCCCACTGAATGTCTCTAACCCGGATTGCCAATAAGCAGAAACCGGAACAACGATTAACATATTCCACTTAAAATCCCCCTGTCTCTTACCAAAGGGCTCTGCACCCAAACTCGGATATCGTTTTATAGTAGATAAAAGAGCCGGAGTCGCACGCACAGAATTCGCTTTATTTTCCCTGTAACCCAAAAGAACTTTACCTATGCAAGATACTTCCAGATTATAATAGTAAAGAGAATCTCCAAACGACAAAAAGGACTCGACACATGAATCTTTCCAGACAGGGCCGTTATCTTCACTCGCTTCAGCCAGAATTTCATTTTCCTCCACAAAGAATTGAAGGAACAGATGTGTTCCGTTATGGGCTATCTTAAAGGCGACTTCGGGCCGGGAAGGATAAAGTTCGGGCCAGTTTACGCAAGCCACTTTATTACCTTGCACCTCTTGCATACATTCAATTACACTTATGTAATCATTGGCATCAGCCACATTAATCATTGGTACGAACAGCATAGCGTATTCGATTTAGGTTTTAAATATCAGTTTCTTTTATAAGCTTTTATTTATTTGTTCAATATAACCTAATATTTCATCTACCCCCAACCGATGTTCGGCAGATGAATAAAATATAGGGGGGATTTCCTCCCATGTTTCTTTCAGGCTATCTGTATATGCTTCCATATTCTTTTTCAATGCACCTTTACTCAATTTATCTATCTTGGTGAACACAATCACAAACGGCACACCTTCTTCACCCAGCCAGTTCATAAATTCAATATCTATCTGTTGTGGCTCATGACGGGAATCCAACAATAGGAATAAGCAGGTAAGCTCTGCCCTGTTTATGATATAACTATCAATAATCTTCCTTATTTGCTCACGTCCTTCTTTCCCGCGTTGAGCATAACCATATCCGGGCAAATCGACCAGATACCATTCATCATTGATTATGAAATGATTTATCAATTGTGTTTTCCCCGGTTTGGAGGAAGTCATGGCTAGTCCTTTTCTGTTTGTCAGCATATTAATTAGCGAAGATTTGCCGACATTGGACCGTCCGATAAATGCATATTCGGGCTTTCCGTCCTGTGGACATTTGCGGTAATCGGTATTACTTACTACAAACTGAGCATCTTTTATAATCATTATCTTATCCTCTTATTTTATAGATTCAAATATTCGTATCTTTTCTTTTTAGGCAATTTCTTTATCACCTCATCCACTGAATGTTTTATCAACTCTTCTATCAGATTGTCCGGTACATCACTATCCAAACAAACCTTATTCCACAATAAGCCCTGAGTGTGAGTGCCATGCCCTACTCCTCGGTACCTTTCCCGCAGATCGGCTGATTTCTCGGGATCACATTTCAGATCGACACTAAATCCCCCATCCTTGGGCTTCAACCGTGTATATGCAAACATTTTACCCATTACTTTGAATACCAGTGTCATTTCATTAAACGGGAAAGATTCGGTAGCACCTTTTACGGATATACAATAATCCCTTAGTTCTTCTATATTCATAAAGTCTACTTTTGGTACCTCAACACAAAAATAGTCTAAAAATATGAATATCTTTGTTTTCTGAACATAACATCTTATATATTGTTTTAACATAAAACATAAAGAATTATGACAGCAAAAAAAGTCATTACAACCATCGTGGCCATCATTATAGCTGGCCTTCTCATATTCGGATACGTCTGGTATTTTGTTCCATTCAGCGATTCAGGCGTTAAAGCGGGCATATTGAATAATGTAAAACACAAAGGCGTTATCTTCAAAACCTATGAAGGAGAGCTTATCCAGTCCGGATTCGGCCAAGGCATGCAAGGTCTCCAGTCAAATGAATTTCAATTTTCGATAGACGATAAGGATTTGGCTATAAAACTGATGGGCATGAGTGGCCAGAACGTAAAACTCCACTATAAAGAATATTATGGCAGATTGCCCTGGCGCGGTTACTCTAAATTTGTTGTCGACAGCATTGTCTCTGTAGACCCTGTAATACCCAATAAGACAGATGAAATTCCACCGCTTGTAGCACAGTAATTTATGATCAGAGACGTAACCCCGGATGATGCAAAGAGAATTGCAGATATATATAATTACTATATAAAGGAAACCATTGTGACTTTTGAATACGATCCGGTAAGTGAACAGGATATAAAGGAACGCATAAAAAAGGTAACAGGTAAAAATTTTCCGTATTTCGTTTATGAGCAAGACGGTATTGTTATCGGCTATGCATATCTTAATAACTGGCGGGAACGGGTCGCATACGATATAACTTTGGAAACCAGCGTATACCTTGACCACAAAGCAACCGGAAGCGGAATAGGCAGCATTCTTTATCAGGAATTGATAAACAGGGCGCAGAAGATAAATATCCATTCCCTGATAGGTGTCATCTCTCTCCCAAATCCCGAGAGCCAAAAACTGCACCGTAAATTCAACTTCGAACTTATAGGTAATTTTAAAGAATCGGGAGTAAAATTTGACAGTCTAATCGATGTGGAATTCTGGCAACTGATATTATAAGCGTTTGCGCAGATTATTTACAGGATAGATAACAGCAAGAAGGCCAATCATACTTACAGTGACAAATATGAGCAAAACATCTAGCGGCTCCACCACTACCGGATAAGCATCCATAACAAATGTCCCTGGCGTAGAGCCAAGTTGTAACAATCCGAAATACTGCTGCAACAGACATATTATAAGGCCCAGTATTATCCCTGCAATAGTACCCACAAAAGTTATCAGACCACCTTCGAACAGAAAAACTTTCAGTATAAGTTTATTATCAGCTCCTAAATTTTTCAGAATCCTGATATCTTCATTCTTTTCTATAATAAGTATCGTCAATGATCCTACGATATTAAAAACCGCAATCACGAGTATTATAGCCAATATAAGAAAAGTAACCCATTTCTCTATACTCACCATACGAAACAGATCCTCCTGCTGCTCAAAGCGGTTTTTAACAAGATAATTATCACCTAAAACAGACTTTATCTTCGCCTGCACCTTGTCTACTTCAGCTGCATCTTTCAGCTTTACATCAATAGAAGACACTTCGTTCTCATACCTCAACAGTTCGCGCACAAGGTCTATGGAAACAATCATCATCTGATCGTCATACTTTGCCTGATTCAGGGCAAACACTCCGCTTATAAATACATCGGAACGGTCGAAAGCCGTAGAAGGATTAGCCGGATTAACCCTTACATTCCTTTTTGGTACATAAATTTCTACCGGATCGACAAAGTTGGCACGCACACCGAGAAACATCGCCAGACCGGCTCCAACAACTCCATTGTCTATATGCCACTCATTCATTGAATCAGTACCGATGGCTTCAACGGCACCGGAAGTATCCTCCCTTAATAGAAAACGGCCGTCTATAATCAACTTATCGATATCCGCAAGGTTTTCAAATTTCTTTGATACCCCCTTTAGTATGATAGGTTCCTGACGATCCCCGTTTTTCAACAGGGCATTTTCTTCGAGTGATTCGGAAGTAAATGCTATTTCAGCTATCTTCTTCACTTCCTCCATTTGAGGATTGTTAGGATCAAACACCTTTCCACTTACAGGAGTTATCTGCAATTCGGGATCAAATGCGCTGAATGTTTGGGAAACAACCCCGGTGAACCCGTTAAAGACAGAAAGCACACAAACTAAAGCTGCTGTAGCCAAAGATATCCCAAACACCGATATCATGGATATAACATTGATGGCATTATGCGACTTCTTGGCAAAAAGATAGCGCCGGGCTATGTGAAGCGAAAGGTTCAAAGTTTATTCTTCTGTCTTATTATCTTTTCCGAGCAGTTTATCTATATTCTCCAGATAATCGAGCGAATCGTCCAGATAAAAGCTTAATTCGGGAATCACACGCAACTGCTTACCTACCTTTTGGCCTAGATCGAAACGCAAAGCTTTTACGTTGGTTTTAATATTATCAAGAATCTCCTTCCCTTGTTCGGATGGGAAAATACTCAAATACACCTTTGCCAATCCCAAATCGGGACTAACACGCACTGTACTCACAGAAACGAGTACACCTCTCATCTGCTGTGTCTGTTTCCTGAATATTTCACTTAATTCCTTTTGGATAAGGCGGTTTATTTTTTGTTGTCTGGTAGTATCCATGTTATATTATTTTGGGTACAAAGGTAATACTTTTCAGTTAACAGTAATCAGTCAACAGTTAACAATGGTTATCCTTTATGCTGTAAAGATAAAATACCAGCCTGCTATTTTTTCCATATCAGAGTCAATCCGTCCCTTACAGGCAATATCACTTTCTCCACCCTGTCATCTTTAGCAAGCATATCATTAAAAGCCTGTATTCCGATAGTCTGTTTATCTGAGGGTTTCGGAGTATCCAGTACATGCCCGTCCCATAGGGTATTGTCAGCGACAATGAGTCCACCCCGCCGTACCTTATCAAATATAAGATTGTAATATTCTATATAGTGACGCTTATTGGCATCGATAAATACCATATCAAACATGCGGTCTATTTGGGGTATAATCTCCATTGCATCGCCTATATGCAGATGTATCTTATCTTTCAGTTTCGTTTTGTGAAGATATTTCATTATAAAATCTTCCAGTTCGTCGTTTACCTCTATGGTATGAATCTCTGCATCATCGGCAGCACCCTCAGCCAGACAAAGAGTCGCATAAGCTGTGTATGTTCCTATTTCCAATATATATTGCGGCTGCATCATCCGGCAAAACATATTCAACATCCTGCCCTGCAGATGCCCCGACAGCATACGTGGCTTCAAGAGGTTTACATGTGCATCCCGATTAAGTTGTTTCAACAAATCCCCTTCATCATCTATATGGGAGAGAATATAATTTTCTATGGCTTCGTTTTTGTCGAGTGACATTATTTATTATAATAAATTTGAATAAGCTAAGTAAAAGAAAGTATTCAGTGCGACATCATTTCATCGTAACCGACTATTGCTGTTGCAAATAAGAAATAAGAAACAAGAAATAGACCTGCAACCTTAATACAGGCTAAAGATAATCATTTCGCAATTATTTTTAGAAAACAACGATATTTTCCGATATATTTCTTAATTTTAAGACATTGCACCTTAAATTTTATAGAATTATGAGCAGAGTGATAGATAAAAAATCGGCGCCTCATTATTTCTGGGGCGATAATTGTAGCAGTTGGATTCTCATGAACAGAGATTCCTTATCAGTGAAAATCGAAACTATGCCGGCCGGGACACGGGAAACTTTACACTTCCACTCATCCTCACGGCAATTCTTCTTTGTATTGAAAGGTACTGCAATCTTTAATGTAGACGGTAAGAAAGTGACAGTAAAGGAACAGCAGGGCATACTGATAGAACCCATGATGAAGCATTACATTGCTAATGAGACGCAGGACTCTATCGACTTCATCCTTGTATCGCAGCCGGACAACGACACGACTAACGACAGAACGGATGTGGAATAAACGAAAGAAGGATGCTTAATCAAGCATCCTTCTTTATTTTGACAAAGCGACAAATCAAAACTTATCATTCAAACTCATCACTTATAACTTTCAAACTTAGTCTACAGGCACCTCAAAAGCATCACCTGCATCTACTACACGGCCAACACCGTTGATTTCAAGGAAAGATGTTCCTTTACCTTCTCCGAATGAACCACTAAGGTAAGCAACCTGATCATCTTTCTTAACCAGCCCTTTGTCTAACATAGAGTTAAGAGCTTTCAAGAAATATTGCTTATGCTGGTGAGTTGTAAACCCGGTCGATTCCTGATAACTTGCCTGTATTCCGTAGCATACCGAAAGTTGACGGGCAACTTCATTACTACAGCAAACAGCATAAACAGGACATTTACTGCGGAATGCAGCAATTGTACGAGCTGTACGGCCAGTATAACTATCAGTGATAATAGCAGCCAGACCCAGCTGAGTTGCAGCTTTTACAGCTTGTTTTGCAAGGAATGATGTAGTATCATATTCCTCATCTTTAAACGGAACAGGAATAACTTTTTCGTCCAGTTTAGATTGCTCTGTAGTAGCACAGATCTGAGCCATTGTACGAACAGCCTCCAATGGATATTTACCGTAAGCTGTTTCACCACTCAACATCACAGCATCAGTTCCGTAGTATACCGCATTTGCGATATCTGTTACTTCGGCGCGTGTAGGACGTGGATTCTCGATCATTGTGTGCAACATCTGAGTTGCTACGATAACCGGTTTCTTGTATTCGATAGACTTACGGATAAGCAAACGCTGGATTGCCGGGATTTTTTCCTGTGGTACTTCAATACCAAGGTCACCACGCGCAACCATTACGCCGTATGCAGTTTCGAAGATTTCGTCGATATTGTCAACACCTTCCTGATTTTCGATTTTAGCGATAATCTTGATAGGGCTGTTATATTCGTCAAGGATTTTCTGTACATCCAAAACGTCTTGTTTGTTTCTTACGAATGAGTGAGCGATGAAATCAGCTTTGTTTTCTATTGCGATCTCGATACTTCTCTTATCTTTTGCTGTGATAGAAGGAAGATTTACGCTAACACCCGGTATATTTACACTCTTACGGTTACCGATAGTTCCATCATTCTGGATTTCGCAAAGAAGGTAATCAGCCGTTTTGTCAATAACTTTCATTGCAGTTTCACCATCATCAACGAGAAGCGTGCTACCTACAGGCACATCCTGTACGATACTTGGATAAGAAACACCAATTTGCTCTTGTGTGGAAAGGAAATTCAAATCTCCGACAACTTTAACTTTATCGCCTGTTTTTACAATGATTTTTTCTCCTGACGCATTTTTAGCTGTACGTATTTCCGGACCTTTAGTATCCATCATGATACCAATGTAAGGAGATACTGCGCGTACATTTGTCATTACTTGAATAAAGCCTTCTTCTGTCATGTGGGCCGAATTCATTCTAACAACGTTGATTCCTGCGTCGTACAACGACTTAATGAAATCAACATCACAACGCATGTCTGAAATTGTAGCTACAATTTTCGTTTTCTTCTGAGTCATAAATGCAATTTAATTAATGTATATAGTTCTTTTTTAATTCTAATCTTCTCAGGCCTTTTTTGTCTTTCGAAAAAAGTCTATTGCAAGTTCGTATGAAAATAGCCCCAAGCCGACTACTGATCCTTTGCATGCTGCCGCAATCATTGATTTGTGCCGGAATTCTTCCCGTGTGTGGATATTGGATATATGCACCTCCACTACAGGCGTATTCACAGCCTTGATAGCATCATGAAGGGCAACAGATGTATGCGTATAGGCTCCTGCATTTAAGACGATTCCATCAAATGAAAAACCTACCTCATGTATTTTATCAATCAGCGCTCCTTCGTGATTAGATTGAAAATATGATAGTTCGCAGTCCGTATAAGTTTGTTGCAACTGGGAGAAGTATGTTTCGAAAGAAGTATTCCCGTAAACATCCGGTTCCCTTTTACCCAACAAATTCAAATTTGGCCCGTTTATTATCAGTATCTTCATTTTTATCAGCTATTTAGCGCCGAATTCAGCTATTTTGTTTGTTTAGAGGACAAAAGTACTACTTTTCTTTGAAAGAAGTAACTAATATTTTACAATTAATGTAAATTAATGAACGTTTTTAATAGTGAAAGCAGTAGTAAAATTTATTTTGATTATACTGCCCCACCCAAAGCATCTGATACGATTGGATATTAATTCAAATCATTCAGTGCCTGTATTATATCAGCCTGCAAATCTGAAACGTCTTCCAATCCGACAGATAAACGCATCAGATTATCTTCTATTCCCATCACTACTTTCAGTTCAGGTGAAAATGTCCCATAGATTGTGGACTCGGGATGGATTATCAATGTTTTATTATCAAACAAGTTTGTTGCACGACGGATAACCTGTAGTCGGTCCATAAATTTATAGCATGTTTCTTTGCTCTCCAGGCTGAAAGTGAGCATAGCGCCGGGATTACCACGAAATAGTGTATCCGATATTTTTTTATAAGGAGAGCTTTCCAATTTCGGATAACCCACTTTTACAACTTCTTTCCGGCCAGCAAGGAATTGTGCCAGCTCGTACGCTGAAGCAGACATTCTTTCGTAACGCAACTGCAACGATTCCATTCCCAACGCCTGCAAGTAGGAAGCCTCGGGATCCATAGCCGCACCTATATTACGTGCAATCTCACGTTTCAGTTTGAATGAAAATCGCGAAATTCCGTCTTGATGGGCGACTATAGCCAATCGCTTATTCTGTGCCCAATTGAAAGTACCATAGTCGAGAATAGCACCACCAATTGTAGTTGCACCGCCTGATATATATTTCGTAGTCGATACCACTTCGATATCCACTCCGGCTTTGCGGGCATCGAAACCACACCACGGAATGATAGTAGTATCTACAATCATCGGCACATTACGCACCTTCAACACCTTCGATATTTCGGGCAGATCGGCTATTTCCAAATGGGGGTTTGTTATCAGTTCGCAGAAGAAAGCACAGGTATTTTCATCAATCGCCGATGCTATTTCTTCAATATTATCTGTATTCACAAAACGCACTTCAACCCCGAAAGCCGCAAGCGTAAACTTAAACAACGAAAAAGTATTTCCAAACAGATGCGGAGAAGTCACAATATTACTTCCGACATAAGCTATTGTAAGAAATGTATTGGATATAGCTGCCATACCGGAAGCTACCACCATTACATTTTCAGCACCGGATGCTGCCTTTATTTTACGTTCAAAATTCTCAACCGAAGGGTTCGTTATCCGGGTATAGGTATGAGATGCCACCTCCTCTTTATACTGAAATGCGGCGGCAATACTTTCCGAATCGGAAAATTCGAAGGCTGCATTACGGTATATAGGCATTGCTATAGCACCGTGTACATCCTGTTTATTAAACTTTTCGCTGATAATGCGGGTAGAAAATTTCTTACTTTGAGAGTCGTCTTGAGCCATCAGTTTATGACATTTGAAAATTAAAGCTCAAAGGTAAAAAAGACTTATGGAATATTCATTACAATGTGATGAAATATAATCCTAAATACCATAAATATGGCAGACACTCTCTATTCCCAGAAATTAAAGAAATGATGTACAGGCCCGTGCCCCTTACCTATTTCATAATCGGCTCCGGCCTCAATAGCCTTGCTCATATACTCTTTTGCTTGCCTAATAGCATCGTTGAGAGGAAGCCCGTGAGCCAAAAATGCGGCTATGGCAGAAGAGAATGTACAACCCGTCCCATGCGTATTCTTTGTATGGATACGTTGCGAACTCAGTTCTATTATTTCATTGGTCTCGGCGTTGTAGAATACATCGGTCAGTTTGTCCTCGGTCAGGTGGCCGGCCTTCAGCAATACGGACACTTTATTCCCAAACGAAAGGTCTTTAATAACTTTTGGCAACTCCTCCTGACTTCGGATCTTTTTGCCCAACAATATCTCGGCTTCGGGAATATTCGGGGTTATAACCCTGACAAAAGGGATGAGCTCGCTTTTCAATGTTTCAATCGCCTCATCCTGTAGGAGTTTATCGCCGGATGTGGCAACCATTACAGGGTCGAGGACAATATTTTTTATATCGTATCGTGATAATGTTTCCTTCACGGCCAATATGAGCTCCGAAGAATGGAGCATCCCGATCTTTATCGCATCGGCGCCGATATCATCCAACACAGATTTTATCTGTCCCGACACAAACGGAACGGGGATAGGATGCACATCCGTTACACCTATTGTATTTTCATCTACTACGGCCACAATGACCGTTGCTCCGTAGCAACCGCAGGCCGAAAAAGTTTTCAGGTCGGCCTGTATCCCTGCTCCCCCGCTGGGATCACTTCCCGCAATGGTAAGTGCTGTTTTATAGTGTTTCATATTTTAATTGAAAGTTGAAAGTTGAGAATTGAAAACGGAATATGATAACTTTCAATTTTCCATCCTCAACTTTCCATTATATGTTATACCGCCCATTTCTCCAATCGCCATGCGCTATCCCAGAATATCCATTCCATTCTGGAACACATGACATATGCATCGGTCATTGCTTGCCGTTGCTCCGGAGTACATCTATGCGCAAGTTCGTCGCAAATGGAAATAGCTGTTTTTACAGATTGTTCGAATGCTTCCCCGCCATATGTATTTATCCATTCCTGATAAGGGTTTTCACCTTTTACCTGATGTTCGAGGATATAATCTCCCACCTCTTTGTAAATCCAGAAGCAAGGCAATACAGCCGCAGCAATTACCTCCACAGGAGCGCTTGCCAGTTGCCTCAAAAGAAATGAAGTATATAATAAACAACCCGGAGATGGTTCAGGTTTCGAAATAGAAGCTATTTTACTGACGAAGCTTTCGTGTAACGCCTTTTCTACAGCTATACTATCTCCGGCAAAGTGGATAAAAGCCTCTATATGTTCAGGGTTACTGAGCTTTGAAGCTATTCCGGTCAATACCTTGCCATATTCGGCAAGATATAGGGCATCCTGCTGAATGTAGAAGATGAATTTTTCCCTGTCGAGTGTACCATCTATCAATCCCTGAATAAAGGGTTGCTCCAATATTTTATTGTATATGGGTTTTGCTGCATTCCATGCCTGTTCACTCCATTTCATAGCTATCTATTTTTTGATTTGTTTATGGTTTCTTTTAGCTGACGAGCAGATCGCTGCGGATCAGAAGCCGACATAATAGCCGACACTACCGATATACCATCTGCACCTGCCTGTATTATATCCTGCGCATTCGTCAGGTTGATACCTCCTATTCCCACACTGGGATGTCCGGATATGCGGGTTATTTCACGTATTCCTTCCAAACCCAAAGCTGGCGCTGTGTCTGTTTTAGTCTGTGTACCGAATACAGGCGAAATGCCTATATAGTCTACATCGAGATTATTAGCATCTATCGCATCTTGAATACTTTCAACAGAAAGGCCAATAATCTTATCCTTACCAAGTAGCTTGCGGGCAACTGCGTAGGGCATATCACTTTGTCCGACATGTAAGCCTTCGGCATCGCAAGCCAATGCTATATCGAGCCTGTCATTTATTATAAGAGGTACATTGTAAGATTTCAGTATGGATTTCAATCTCATCGCCAGGTTATAAAAATCGAGCGTAGAAGCATCCTTTTCCCTCAGTTGTACCATCGTCACCCCACCTCTCACGGCTTCCTCAACAGCCGTCTCCAACGGCCGCCCCAGTGAAAGCGAACGGTCGGTAACCAGATAGAGGCTCAAATCGAATGTCGCCATCCTATTTTGTTTACTTTATATTATCCTTTATTACCGCTTCATCCAGATTGTAAAGCTCGTCCAGAAAATTAACTTGTAAACTTCCGTTTCCGGAAGACTTACGGGCGGCAATTTCTCCGGCAATACCCATAACAGCCATACCATGTGTAGCAGCTTCGAGCATATCGCCATTGACTGCAGCAAAGGCCCCAACAACCGCCGTAGCAGTACAGCCCATCCCCGTTACGCGTGCCATCATCGGATTGCCATTCTCTACGGTGCGCGTATCCTCACCGTCAGTTATATAATCGGTCTGCCCACTGACAACAACGACTGCACCTGTTTCCTTAGCCAAAGCTTTTGCTGAATCGAGAGCAGAATCGGAAGAGTCGGTACTATCGACACCTTTAGTCTGTACATTCGCATTCCATAAGGCAATTATTTCGGACGCATTCCCCCGAATAATGGAAGGTTTACATTGTTCGATAATCTGTTTACACACTTTCGTCCTGTATGTGGTTGCCCCTGCCCCTACCGGATCAAAAACGATCGGAGTATTTTTAGCCAGAGCGGTTTTACCCGCTATTAGCATAGCTTCCACCCACTGAGGCTCAAGAGTTCCGATATTTATTACTAATGCAGATGCTATACTCGCCATTTCGGCGACTTCTTCGAGCGAATGCGCCATAACAGGGGATGCCCCAACAGCCAGTAAGCCGTTAGCTGTATTGTTCATCACTACATAATTTGTGATGTTATGAATCAACGCGGATTTGCTTCTGACAGCATTTAAATCCCTTACTAAATTTTGAATATCAATCATATCCGGATAATATTAAATATAAAAAGCCGCTTCGAATAGTACGAAACGGCTTATAGATATATGTTTGTTATAACTAAAAATCTAAAATACGACCGTTTTCCTACGATGCCCATTACAGCACATCAGGTTCAAGGGTTTAATCTCAGCTCTTTCCGAAAAAGAACACCCCTAACAGTGACATGCAAACTTAACGAAATTATTGGAGAAACAAGTCGTATTTTGAAAGAAGTTTATCTATATAATCAGAGCTGATAGCCTTTAGCTGTTAGCTTATAGCTCTTTGATGTATTTACAGACCCCTCCATTGGCTTCGCTTCGTTCTGCCGATTTTGACTCCGTCGATTTGCAATTCAATTCTCCCCTCGGGGCAGGGCTGTTAAGTTCTCTTCTTTGTTCTGTTATTTTCTGCTGTCATTGGCTCCGCTTCGCTCTGCCGAACGTTGTTTCTGAGTGGAACGAAGGATCTCGACCCTGAGAAACGAGATGTTTCACTCCGTTCAACATGACACAGAGGGTATGAAAAATTAGAACTTAACAGCCCTGCCCCGAAGTGAGGCTACAGAGAGGGTAAAAGCTAATTGTTAATTGATCTTTGTGTTACCTTTACATACGCTTCGCTCCTGTGACCGTTGGTTGTTACCTTTTGGAAAAGGCTATAGGGGCGGAATATCTTCCGCCCGAAATAGAAAAAGGTCTGCGGGCGGAAAATATTCCGCCCCTACAAAAGAATGCAGAACCTGTTACCTTTGTTACCTTTTGCGCCTTTGCATCTTTGCGAGCGTTATCTCTCATCCCTGATTAAGACGAAGTTACGGAGGATTTTCAAAAAAGCAACAGGATAAAAAACATGTAAAAAGTGTCAAGTTTGTCAAGTTTTTAAATCGCCATTTGCGTAAGACTAAAAACGACGAACAATATGACATTTTGTCAAAAATATCAACTTGGCAAATATTTTGAACAACAAATACTAAACAACAGTTTTATTAAATATAAGCAAACAAAAAAAACTAAACATATGAATTTCAATAATTTTACAATCAAATCTCAGGAGGCGATACAAAAAGCCATTGAGATCACAAAAGACAAAGGCCAACAGTCTATAGAACCGGCTCACATCCTCATGGGAGTCATCATGACCGGAGAAAATGTCGTAAATTTCCTCTTTCAGAAACTGGGGGCTAATCCCGGTCATTTAACAAATGTATTGAGTAAAGAGGTTGATTCTTTCCCGAAAGTTTCGGGAGGAGGCGAAGCATTTCTCAGCCGCGAAAGTAATGCTGCACTGGAAAAAGCTGCTGAATATGCAAAGAAGATGGGTGACCAGTATGTTTCCCTCGAGCATATATTATTAGGTGTATTATCAGGCAAAAGCACGGCGGCACAGATGCTCAAGGATGCAGGCGTATCCGAAAAAGGATTGCAACTGGCAATCAATGAACTACGTAAAGGAACGAATGTAACCAGCCAGACAGCCGAAGACACTTACCAGTCTTTGGAGAAGTATGCTATAAACCTGACTCAAAGAGCCAAAGACGGAAAGCTGGATCCTGTTATCGGCCGCGATGACGAGATACGCCGGGTATTGCAGATACTTAGCCGCCGTACGAAAAACAATCCCATACTGATAGGTGAACCGGGTACGGGTAAAACCGCTATTGCAGAGGGGCTTGCGCATCGTATTGTACGCGGCGATGTTCCCGAGAACTTGAAAAGCAAACAGATTTACTCACTGGATATGGGAGCACTGATTGCAGGGGCTAAATATAAAGGTGAATTCGAAGAACGACTGAAATCTGTAGTGAACGAAGTTACCAAGTCGGAAGGGGAGATTATCTTATTTATCGACGAGATACATACATTGGTAGGCGCAGGTAAAAGTGAGGGAGCCATGGATGCTGCCAATATCTTAAAGCCGGCGTTGGCAAGAGGAGAGTTACGTTCGATAGGTGCTACTACACTTGACGAATATCAGAAATATTTTGAAAAGGACAAGGCTTTGGAACGCCGTTTTCAGACTGTAATGGTAGATGAACCGAGCGAGGCCGATGCAATCTCTATCCTGCGGGGACTGAAAGAAAAATATGAAAACCACCATAAGGTGCGTATCAAAGACGAGGCTATTATTGCTGCCGTGCAACTGTCGAGCCGTTATATATCCGACCGCTTTTTGCCTGACAAGGCTATTGACCTGATGGACGAGGCTGCGGCAAAACTGCGTATGGAAGTGGATTCCGTACCGGAAGAACTGGACGAGAAGAGCCGCCGGATCAAACAACTCGAAATCGAACGTGAAGCTATACGCCGCGAGAATGACAAGTTGAAGGAACAAGAGCTATCGAAAGAAATAAGCAGGCTGAAAGATGAGGAGAAAGACCTGAAAGCCAAGTGGCAATCGGAAAGAGAAGTCATCAATAAGATTCAGCAGAACAAGATAGAAATAGAGGACACCAAATTCGAAGCGGAAAAAGCCGAGCGCGAAGGCGATTATGGAAAAGTTGCCGAACTACGTTATGGTAAATTGAAAGAATTGGAAGATGGTATTGGTAAATTGCAAGGACAACTGCATGAAATGCAGGGAAATCAGGCAATGATAAAAGAAGAAGTAGATTCATACGATATTGCTGATGTGGTTTCCCGCTGGACAGGCATCCCTGTGAACAAGATGCTGCAAAGCGAACGGGAAAAATTACTGAATCTCGAAGTAGAATTGCACAGGCGTGTTGTGGGGCAGGATGAAGCTATTTCTGCCGTATCAAATGCTATACGCCGTAGCCGTGCAGGACTGCAAGACCCTAAACGACCTATCGGTTCGTTTATATTTCTGGGTACAACAGGTGTGGGTAAGACCGAACTGGCGAAAGCACTCGCCGAATTCCTGTTCGATGACGAGAATATGATGACCCGTATCGACATGAGCGAGTATCAGGAAAAATTCAGTGCTACCCGGCTTATCGGGGCACCTCCGGGATATGTCGGTTATGACGAAGGGGGACAATTGACAGAAGCTATCCGCCGTAAGCCGTATTCGGTAGTCTTATTCGATGAAATAGAGAAGGCGCATCCTGATGTTTTCAATATCTTATTGCAGGTATTAGACGACGGACGACTGACCGACAATAAGGGTCGCGTAGTAAACTTTAAGAATACAATCATTATTATGACGTCCAATATGGGCTCTCCCCTGATTCGTGAAAACTTTGCCGGAATAACACCAAAGAACCACGACGAAGTAGTAGAGAAAACCAAACGCGAAGTGTTGGATATGCTAAAAGTGAATATGCGCCCCGAATTTCTGAACCGTATCGATGAGACAGTTATGTTTGAGCCATTAAATCTGGCACAGATAGAACAGGTTGTCCGCATGCAGCTCGAAGGCGTAGTGAAAATGCTGAAAGGCAATGGGGTGAAACTGGAATTTACAGAAGAAGCTATTACCGGAATTGCGCAAATGGGTTACGATCCTGAGTTCGGGGCACGTCCTGTTAAGCGTGTTATACAGCGTACCGTACTGGATACACTATCGAGACAACTGCTTGCCGGAACAGTGGATAAGGAGAATCCCATCATAATAGACATGAAGGATGGGGAGTTGAGTTTTAAGAACTAAAAAGACAGATATGACAAATCCGATTGATTTCTTAATCAACCGGATTTGTCTGTTTTAAGACATCTGGATTACCTACAAAAGGCACTGAAAGAACTTTTTTAAACAAAAAAACTAATCTTGTGATTTTTTAATACATTTGTACGACAAGTACTTATAGTAGTAATATAATCATTTTAACTATGAAAAGGAAATCATTCACATTTAGCATTATCGCTTTATTCTGTTTAACATTTGGGTTAGTTACCTCGTGCAATAAGGCCCCGGTTCCGGCCCCAATATTACCGTTAGAAGATTTTTTCAGAAACCCGGAAAAGGCCTCATACCAGATTTCGCCTGATGGAAAATACTTTTCTTATACTGCTCCATACGAAAAAAGGATGAATATCTATGTGCAGAAAATAGGGCAAGATTCGGCCGTAAGAATTACCTCCGAAACAGAGAGGGATATTGCCGGATATTTGTGGGGTAATAACAATCGCATCCTGTTCCTGAAAGATACCGGAGGTGACGAAAACTATCAGCTTTATGGCGTGAATATAGATGGCAGCAACCCTCTGCCACTCACTGCATTCGAAAAAGTGCGTACTCAAATCATTGATGACCTGCCGGAAATAGACAGCGAGGTTATTATCGGACTAAATAAGCGAAATCCTCAGATCTTCGATCCTTACCGTTTGAATATTGAAACGGGAGAATTGACTATACTTGCTGAAAATCCGGGCAATATCCAAGGATGGATGACCGACCATGATGGCAAATTACGCGTTGCCCTTTCGCTTGATGGAGTGAACCAAAGCCTTCTGTACAGAGACAAAGAAGAGGATGCTTTCAAAGTCCTTATAACTACCAGTTTCAAAGAAACGCTCAACCCATATTTCTTTACATCTGACAATCAAAAGCTATACGCAACATCGAATATAGGCAGAGATAAAGATGCATTGATCGTATTCGATTTTCAGACAATGAAAGAAGAAGAGGTACTCTATGAAAACGAGAAATACGATATATCCGGAGCATCATATTCAAACAAAGACAAGAAATTGCAGTTGGTTGCATATCAGGGGCACGATGGTATCAAACGTCATTTCTTTGACGACAAGCTGAAAGGTATATATGATAAAATATCTTCGAAGGTAGCGAACAAGCCGTTTGGGATTAACAGCAAGAACAAGGATGAAAATATGCTTATTGTCCGCACGTACAATGACAAGACACCGGGAGCTTATTATGTCTATGATGTGGAAAAAGACATATTGACACATATCGCTGATATTTACCCGTGGCTGGATGAAAGCAACATGGCAACAATGAACTGCATCACATATAAAACACGTGATGGGCTGGAAATAGAAGGATACCTGACACTTCCGAAGGGATATACGATGGAGACTGCAAAAAATCTGCCTGTAGTAGTTAATCCACACGGAGGGCCTTGGGCGCGAGACGGATGGGGATTCAATCCTGAGATACAGTTTCTCGCAAACAGAGGTTATGCTGTGTTTCAAATGAATTTCCGTGGCTCTACCGGATTTGGCAAGAAGTTCTGGGAAATATCATTTAAGCAATGGGGAAAAACCATGCAGGACGATATAACGGACGGTGTGGAATGGCTCAAAGCAAAAGGAATAGCTAACCCCGACAAGATTGCTATATATGGAGGAAGTTATGGAGGATATGCTACTTTAGCCGGCCTTACATTCACTCCTGACCTCTACACCTGCGGTGTGGACTATGTAGGAGTATCAAACCTGTTTACATTCCTTAATACGATACCTCCATACTGGAAACCAATGCTAGATATGATGTATGAAATGGTGGGAGATCCGAAAAAGGATAGTGTTCTGCTGGCGAGTTCTTCTCCGGTATTTCATGTAGATAAGATAAAAGCTCCGTTATTTATCGCACAGGGAGCAAACGATCCGCGTGTAAATAAAGACGAATCGGACCAGATGGTGGAGGCTCTGAAAAAACGAGGAATAGAAACCGAATACATGGTAAAGGATAATGAAGGTCACGGGTTTCATAACGAGGAAAACAGATTCGATTTCTATCGCGCTATGGAAACATTCTTAGGAGAACACTTGAAAGAGAAACAGGAAGCAGAGAAGAAATAATATCTTCTATATATAATAAGAATGGGTAACAACTAAGTTACCCATTCTTATATTTTCTTATCTGTGTATTATTTGCTCTCTTTTCCGTTATTCAACTCATATTCAACACGGTCTTTGATATATTCCACCTGATTCTTGCCTACATCGGCTACATTTTTCAGGTTTCGTTTTGCTTTGCTGGCAAATTTATTCATATCGTCGCAAAACCCGTCTAATTTACCTTGTTTGTACAGTCTGCTTACTGCATAAATTGCTGCAGCACCCAAAGCTGCTCCTATCAATACTTTCTTCATAATTATTCTATTTATCAATTAGTAATTCTATTCTTTCTTGCGGCTAAACAGGGATATTATCCAAAGCAGTACAATTGCACCGATTGTGGACATTACCAGATTACCTATAATACCATTTACACCCAGGCCGAGCAACGTAAATATCCATCCGCCGAGTAAACCTCCAACAACTCCGACTATAAGGTTAAGGATAAGACCGAAACCACTACCCTTCATTATTTTGCCGGCGATAAATCCGGCCAGAATACCGATTATAATTGACCATATAAATCCCATAATTTCTTATATTTACTTGTTAATATTGTGAAGTTTGAAATCTCCTGTAACCTACTGCTTTTATTAAAGCAGTCATTTATATAACATCCGGAATGTTAAAAAAGTTCGCTATTTCTTCAGCAGACAAAAAATTCAGCTATATAAAAAAATGAAGACTGTTCGTTATGAACAGCCTCCTTATCTATTGTATTTACAAAGCTATTACTTACCTTGTTCAGCGTCTTTGATCATCTTTTCATTAGGAAGGATATAGATCTCAACACGGCGGTTTTGGCTTCTTCCTGCAACAGTACTATTGTCAGCAACAGGCTGAGTAGAACCGAAACCCTGAGATACCATACGGCTACCAGACACTCCTTTAGTTTGAAGGAAGTTATAAACCGATTGTGCTCGCTTTTCAGATAATGGATTATTGATCGCATCAGAACCAGTATTGTCTGTGTGACCGTATATCTGAACATCTGTATCAGGATTGTTGTTCAAAGAAGTTGCAAAGCTTGTCAGTGCACTTTGAGAAGCAGAATTCAGTGTGCTTGAGTTAGTAGCAAACAAGATACCTGATTCGAAAGTAACTTTGATAGCTTGCCCGTCATTGATAGACTCAACCTGAGCACCATTGATCTGTTCCAATTCTTTCTTTTGTTTATCCATTTTGTTTCCGATAACAGCACCTGCAGTACCTCCTACTACAGCTCCGATACCTGCACCCCATGCAGCACCTTTACCTCCACCGATAATGGCTCCGATACCTGCGCCAAGAGCTCCTCCTGCTCCTGCTCCGATACCACCACCTTTTACTGTATCACTAGCTCCACAGCTAGAAAATATAACTGCGCAACTCATAAATATTGCTGCAAGAATTGAAAACTGTTTCATAATTGATAAAATTTTAATTATTATTTGTATACTTTTTGTTTGTGATATTTTCTTTATTCAAATATTCCTATTGAATCGCAATAAGCAAGTTCTCCCTGTATGATAAAGGCTATTTCATCTTCTGAGAAATTATTCACTTTGTCCTTCTTGGTATATTTCAGGACATAGGCGACAATTTCATCTTCATCGATATTTACAACCGATTCTTCATCGGTTTCATCGCTCATAAATCCTTTTTCATCATAGAAGTCATACACAATATCGATGATATAATTTATCTCATCGTTTGTATACTTTCCTTTCATTTCCTGGGGAAGATAGTTCTGTATAAACTTTACTGCATCATCCTCGTCGTACTGTATAAGGTCTTTCTCGTTGCTCATTATTATTGCTTTTTACTTACAAAATATATGTATAATTTAATAACAAAGTAATAAGTGCTATGTTCAATGAACGAAATAGTTTTTACAGACTAAGACATTTTGATTTGTCATTCCGTTTGTGTTAAAAAACATAACAAATGTACAATTATTTCTTTCTTAAAACAAGATATGCCAAAACAATCAAAGGAATTATCATTATTCCGATATATAATGTATGGATCTGAAGTATTACCGGTGCAAAAACTATAGCCAGAATAAGCCCTATAGCAGCACCTCCTAGATGCGCGTCATGTCCTATATTCCCTTGTCTGGTCTGCATACCGTATATGGAATATCCCAGATAGAGTATTCCGAAGATCCATCCTTTCATGGGAAGGATAAACATCACCCCAAGCGTCATATCCGGATATAAAGCTATGGCGGCAAACAAGATGCCTACAACGCCACCCGAAGCACCGATAGCACTATAATAATATTCTTTACGGTGAACCCATAAGGACAATAAGCCTCCTCCTATGATGGATAAGAAATAAATTGTCAAATATTGCCAGATACCCAAAGATTGTATGATTACACCGGAGAAGAAATACAAAGTCATCATATTAAAAATGAGATGCATGTAATCGCCATGCAATGTTGCCGAAGTCAACAGCCTGTCCCACTGTTTCGATTTACCCAATATAGCTCCCACTTCAAATTTATACCTGTCGAAGAAGGCCATATCATTAAACCCCTTTATACTGGTAAGCACAGTAAGCACGATGATAATGATAGGTAGTATATCCGCAATATTGAATGCCATATATCGTCAATTTTTAATAATCAGGACAAAGGTATAAAAAAGAGTATTTAGTTGTTGATTTTGATTCCGAAAGATATAAATTTGATTTTTGTCATATAATATCTCAATAAATATTGTTTAGCGACGTTTATCTGATAACAACCTAAATAGCGAATAGATGAAAAGAGTAATTATATTCCCTCTCTTATTTCTATGTATATATACCCTTGCCCAAACACCTATCAATGGTATTGTTTTGGATAAGGATACCAAAAAGCCTGTTCCGGACGTTATCGTCCAATACGGAGCCTCATCGAAAGAATATGCATATACCAATGCCAGCGGACAGTTTTCTATACCCGGAGACAGCGAGGATATCATCTACTTCCAATGCATTGGTTACAAATCCAGGTCCATATCGAAGTCCGCCCTACGGCAGCAGCCAACTGTTGTCATGGAACTGAATCCGGTCTCCCTCAGTCCGGTTGTTATCAGCCCGTATGATGCAGACATGTTGCTAGAAGAAGTAATGCTCAATACCAAAAAGAATCTGGTTACAGACCACTCCGTTGGATACCTGTTACATTTCCTGCAAACAAAAACTACCGACACACTCCAAAACGAGATATACCTCAAATACACAACCATTCTGGATGAAAAAGTATTAAAGAAATCCTTAAAAAAGGAACGGATACCTTATACATATAATATAGTAGACATCAGACGACTACAAAAATCCGTAACCCCTACCTCCGAACTATATGGAGCTGAATACCATGCCTCGCACCTGCTCTCGTTCGGTAAAAGCATCAATAATGAGACAACAAGAACATATACATCGGACAGCTCTCTTATAATATTGAATATAGAACCTCTGGCCGGAAAAGATGGCTGGGCAAATGGAGAAGTGCGGATCAACAAAAGCGATATGACCATTAAATCGATGGAGATAGAATCCGTAGATTCTATTCTGGCATCGCAACCTGCAAAAAGATATCTGGGAAAGATGGTTCAGGTACTGAGAAAAGTAGGGCGGTTCGAGTTTGCCAAAGCCAGTAATGGCAAATACTATATGAAAGACTGCTATACTTATTATAAATTCAGAGCGGTGAATAAATTTGGAAATGAGGAAGAAATAGTTTATCACTGTGATGTTAACTGTATAGGTACTGTTGACCAGATAAAAATAAAAAAACGGAAATTAAGCGGATACTGTCAGGAGCTGTTTTATTTCCCTGATTCTACTCAGGAGGACTTCTGGTCTTTCAATCAAGAGTCCAATTCTGACTGGAATAATTATGCTTTTACCGGAGAACTCTCTTTAGGCGACAACTCCCCTAAAAAGGCCAGAGGGATACCATATTACCTTGGCAAGTATGCTTTAGTTATTCCATTAGCAGCTCTACTAATCTTTATATAAGCCGATAGATAAAAGGAGAAGAACGAAAAGGTAACACAGAAAACAATTAAGAATGAAAAATTAACAATTAGCTTGTCATTCTGAGCAGAGCATCTCGTATCTTCCTTCAAAAGGTAACAAAAGTAACACTTTTTTCAGTTAACAGTCATCAGTTAACAACTTGTATCTCGTGTCTTGTCTACTCGTATCTCATATAACTTTCAACTCATTACCCACTACTTAAAACTCATCGCCCATCATTTTATTTACGTTTATTAACTATATTTAGTTAAAATCTGACACATCTGACAGTTTTTTTATTGTTTTCATCATGTTGTTTTTGCATCTGTTAACCATATGTGGTTAAAAAGTAACAAAGGTAACAGGTTTTGCATTCTCTTGTAGGGCCGAATTGAAAATCGGCAGAGCCAAATATTTTCTGCCCGCAGACCTTTTTCTATTTCGGGCGGAAGATATTCCGCCCCTACAGCCTTTTCCAAAAGGTAACAACCAACGGTCACAGGAGCGAAGCGTATGTAAAGGTAACACAAAGAGCAATTAACAATTAGCTTTTACCCTCTCTGTAGCCTCCCTTCGGGGCAGGGTTGTTAAGTTCTCTACTTTGTTCTGTTATTTTCTGCTGTCATCCTGAGTGGAACGAAGGATCTCGACCCTGAGAAACGAGATGTTTCACTCCGTTCAACATGACACAGAGGGTATGAAAAATTAGAACTTAACAGCCCTGCCCCGAGGGGAGAATTGAATTGCAAATCGACGGAGTCAAAATCGACAGAGCGAAGCGAAGCCAATGTAGGGGCCATCAACATTTCAAAGAGCTATAAGCTAACAGCTAAAGGCTAATAGCTTACTGTATAGATAAACTTTTTTCAAAAAAAATGACCAATCCGTACTGTTACGTATACCTTTAAATCCTTAATTAAAGAAAAATATACGCGATTTTTAATCAAAATCAGCATTTCGATTGTTTCTATAAGATAAACCATTTAAATTAACATCTGATTTATAAAAACTTGAGGATTATGGAAGATTTTGAACTGAATGATAAAGAAACGAAAGAACTAAAAGCTTTGAAACGAAAAAACAGAAGGCAGAATGCCTTTTGGGTATTAGTTGCCTTGCAGGCAGGGTCGCTGCTGTTATCTTATTATTTGGGTCGATCTCATAAATAACAGCTCTTGAAAAACAACGTGGAGTAAGGCATCATACACTTTTGCCTTACTCCATGTTGTTTGTATCAATCGGCTATTTAAATTGATTGGTGAATTAAACGTTGAATTGTACTATACTTTTTTTCTACGCGGAATTAAAAATTCCTTGTATTCCTTTTGGCCAAAGCCCCAAAAGGAACCAAAAATGCTTTAGCGCCCCGCTTCAAAGGCCGACCCGTAACGGACTAAAAAACGAAACGGAAAAACTCGCACTAAACATTCTAAAATCCGAATTAGCAGATAAGCCCAAACACGTTTCCGTTTTTTTCGTCTTTTAGCCCTCCGGGTACCCCGTCCGTGAAGCTAACGGCGCAAGCTGAAGCGTATTTATTCCAGAAAGAGCTTTGCTCTACTAGGGCGTCAGCAGACGCGCATTAGTTCCCCAGGCGGGGCACCCACACGGAGCAGACGGCGTGGAAAGGGACGGGGCGATAGCCCATTCGTTACTTTCAGCCGGCAAGCCGATTGTGGGTCGCCGAGGGACTTAGCGCTAGCTTTTTGCTTACTTTTGGGCAATGCCAAAAGTGATGACAAGCCCGGGAGGGCGCGGAAGTAGTGAGCTAAAATTTCAAATAATGAACAAAGATGAAAGTTATGCTTAGTATAATTCAACCTTTAAACTCAACTACTGATTCGCATTATTCATTATTTTATAATACTGAAGTCGTCTAGACTTTTATTTTCATATCTTTTTTTCATGCTGACGATAGGAAGCATCTCGTTTCTCGAGAGATTTTTTACTCTGTTCAAAATGACAAAGAGGGTATTTTTTCATAATGTTACCAGATTGAAAAAGTCTAGACAACTTCTTTTTCATTATTCATATTCTCTTTCACAGTATAGATAAAGCTTTCAGAAAAAGATAAAACTTATTTTTGATTAGCCATTATTTGGCTATTATGATCAAAACATTTACCTTACGCAAACATTATTTTTAGAAACCAAAACAATATTTTCAAAACTATGGACAATACACATTACAAGGGAGATTTGTACCCTGATGCACTTCACTTGTTCAAAAAGAAGAAGATAACCAATATGGATAAAATCCGTGAATTATTGGCTTACGACTATCCCGGAAACAACGAAGCTATAGATGACGCCCTGTTCAGGCTGAAAGGCTATCGCAAAAGTGCAGGATTGAGGTCACTGATTATCGGAGCTGTCTTATTACCTATAGGAATTGTAGTAACCTCCTTCGTTTGGGATAAAGGTGGAATAATAGATATGGCCATCATTGGAGCATTGCTTGGAGGCGGTATCGGATTGCTTATACAAGGTGCAAAAGAATATATCACCATGAAATAATATTCTCCTTTATAAATTGAGCCTAAAGCCGGATACACAATATCCGGTTTTTATTTTTTTATCACATTAAAAACAAAAACGTCAGTCCTGATATTAAAACTTTCGTGCTTCAAAACTGTTGATAACTCTGAAGTTTATTTGTCCGTAAAATAGTATGAAGTTCTTAAGTCAGTTGAAAAGAGATGAATAGACAATCTATAGACTGTAAGAAAAATTAACCGTAGATAGTACTTTTATATGGAATAATCTTGTACTTTTGGGGCAATTTTCAATATGAGAATGCATGAAAGAAAATCATAAAGTCCCGTTTAGCGCTCTCGGTGTAACGCTTGCCATCGGTATCGTATTCGGCGACATAGGTACATCCCCGTTGTATGTGATGAGGGCTATACTCAATGCCTTGCCTGCCGGACAACTTACACGTCCCGATTATATTTTGGGCGCTGTGTCCTGTGTCATCTGGACGCTGACTATCCAGACAACCCTTAAATATGTCATCATTACCCTTCGCGCCGATAATAAAGGGGAAGGTGGAATACTCTCACTATATGCCTTGGTGCGGCAGAAATACCGTTGGGCATATGTTCTGGCAGGGCTGGGAGCAGCCACATTGCTTGCCGATGGAATTATTACTCCCGCGATGACCGTAATGTCTGCCGTGGAAGGACTGAATACAATTGCCCCGCATATTCCTGTTATACCCGTCACTATAGCTATAGTTCTCCTACTGTTTCTGGTCCAGCCATTCGGCACAGGCTCTCTGGGCAAATATTTCGGTCCGTTGATGATAGTATGGTTTACGATGATGGCAGTTATGGGTATGAGCCAGCTAGTCACTGACGTCACAGTATTGAGGGCATTCAACCCTATGTATGCGATTAACTTTCTCATTGCCGTTCCCCAGACCATGATTATACTGGGTGCCGTATTTCTTTGTACTACAGGAGCAGAAGCCCTTTATTCCGATTTAGGGCATTGCGGACTGAAGAATATCCGCGTATCGTGGATATATGTGAAGATAGCACTTATAGTCAACTATCTGGGACAAGCAGCATGGATAATTAACAGTCACGGCAAAGTAACTCACGACATCAACCCGTTTTTTGCCATGATGCCCGAATGGTTTAGCCTTATTGGGGTGCTGATGGCTACACTTGCCGCTATTATAGCCAGTCAGGCACTTATCAGCGGTTCGTTCACGGTCATCAGTGAGGCTATCTCCCTTAATATCTGGCCAAATGTAAAAATTCAATATCCGACTAATATAAAAGGACAACTATATATCCCTTCTATCAACCATATGATGATGGTGCTGTGTATCATTATCATTCTTACCATGCAGTCTTCTATGAAACTGGAAGCGGCTTACGGGCTTGCTATTACCTTGAGCATGCTGATGACAAGCGTACTGCTATTCCTTTATTTTATGAAGAATAACAGACCTTTGTGGTTCAGTATTCCGTTGACTTTATTCTTTGTGGTTATTGAATTCAGTTTCTTCCTTGCCAATATGCAGAAGTTTGCCCATGGTGGTTTTGTACCTATCGTTATAGCTGGTATATTATTGCTGTTTATGTACTCATGGTATAACGGACGCAGGATTAAACGCCACTATACAGTTTACGATCAGGTAGACGAACAATATATCAATCAGATTATCCGTATCAGTAAGGATGAAACCGTACCTAAAGCGGCAACTCATTTGGTATATATTGTAAAAGCCAACAACAAGAACTTCCTTGAAAGTAAGATAGCGTACTCTTTATTTAAAGGAACTCCTAAGCGCGCCGATACTTATTGGTTTGTCCGTATCAAGAGGACCGATGAGCCATACGAATTCAGTTATGAAACAACAGTGTATGCGCCAAAAAAGGTATTCCGTATCAATATCAGAGCGGGATTTAAACTGGGTATTCATACCGATAAGTATGTAACACTAATTGCAAATGAGCTGGAGCGCCACGGACTTGTCGATCTTACCACACGTTACCCTTCTATGCAGGAAGGAAATGATAAAAGAGGGGATTTCAAATATATGGTAGTGGACCGTATATTCCGCAACGTGCATATGAATCCGTCGCGTCAGATCGTACTCGCCTGCTATAATCTGGTGAAGAAGCTCACCACTTCCGACACCCAGATGTATGATATAGACCCATCACTGGCTGTAGTGGAAACCGTACCGTTAAGGCAGGTCGATCATACCGAGGAGCAGCTAAAAGAGTTGCTGAAGCAATCGGCGGAAGAATCAGAGTCGTAAACCGTCGAGTAGTTTCACGTATAATTCTATCCCTTCCCGTATCTCACTGAGCAGGATATATTCGTTTGCCGTATGCGAACGGGCCGAATCTCCAGGTCCCATCTTCAGAGTAGGGAACGGCATAAATGTCTGGTCTGATAGGGTAGGTGAGCCATACGGTTCTTTCCCTATCATTATGGCACGTTGAACAAACGGATTTTCCAGTGCGATACGGGATGAATTGAGACGGAACGAACGAGGTTTCACTTCGCATCCGGTCTGCCGGTCTATCAGGTTGAACAGTTCTTCGTTACTATATAATTCATTGCTACGGACATCTACTACAAAATCACACTTGTCGGGAACTACGTTGTGTTGTGTTCCGGCATTGATCATCGATACTGTCATTTTTACAGGACCCAGCAGATCACTGACCTCGGGAAATTGATATGTTCTGAACCACTCTACATCTTTCAACGCTTTGTATATCGCATTTTCTCCTTCGTTACGGGCAGCATGACCTGCTTTTCCGTATGCAGTGCAATCGAGTACCAGAAGTCCTTTCTCTGCAATGGCCGGATTCATTTGTGTAGGCTCTCCCACAATACCGAATTCTATTTTGGGTAGAAGGGATACTATAGCTTCTGCTCCATCCTTTCCCGAAACCTCTTCTTCACACGAGGCCAGGAATATAAGGTTATAATCCTGTTTCTTCGCAGTCAGGATAAAGAATGTATGAAGAAGAGAGACCAAACTAGCTCCGGCATCGTTACTCCCTAGCCCGAATAATGTGTCATCATCCACCTCAGGTGTAAAAGGATCTTTAGTCCATCCCGATACAGGGCGTACGGTATCTATATGCGAATTGAGAAGGATTGTAGGCTTGGCCTCATCAAAGTCTTTCGACTGTATCCAAAGATTATTCCCTTTTCGCTGTGGTTCATAACCTGCTTTACGCATACAAGCTGCTACAACCTCAGCTACATTATGTTCCTCCCTACTGAAAGAAGGTGTTTTTATCATTTCTTTCAATAAGTCTACAGCATTGTAGTATAGCGCGTCGATATCGTGTTCCATAAATGGTTTTATTTCTTGATTTTTATTATTCCGTTTTTGTACAAATTCAATGCATCATTCAATATAAGTTCAATGGTTTCGATTGGCAGATCTTCATTCGGATCGATTCTCAATATCTTCATTCGCGAACGGCTACCCTGCTCCAATTCAGAATGGTTGAGAAGCTTGCCTTCAGCCATTAAAATATAAGGTTCGCCGGTCTTTTTATCCGTCCACAAATAGCAAAACATTTTTTTCTTGTAACAAAAACAGGGCATCTCGTATTTTACAGTCTCCGAAACATCTTTGTCCATATTCAGGATAATGCTACGCAAGGCTAATAAGCAGCTTTTCTGAGGTTCTTTCTTATTCAGGTAATAATTTGAAAGTATATCTATCATGTCATTTCCTATTCGAATAGTTCTGGATATAATTGCTTGGATATACAATGTACCTGATGTGTAATATCCTTATCCATGATCGTACTCCAGTCAAGCGATTCAAATATTTTCTCTAATGCTAAGCAAACCTGAAAATCATCTTCCGACACCTTATATGCTAATCCTGCTTTTGTTCCTGATACCGACAATTCGAAGCTGTTGGGTAATACCCATATATGTACCTTATGATTCAAAATAGAAACATGCTGAGGCTGTTCCAGATCAATAAAATGATTGATCGTAATTCTCAGTTTGTCCAGATCGTCAAAAGAGTAGGAGACTGTAGGGTCAAACGGAATACAACCTTCTTCAATCTTATTAAGTGTTACCCCTATTTCCGCTAGCTTTTTCGCAAGATCTTCTCTATCGGCATATTTGAAGTAGGTACAAAAAGAGTCGCCTTCGCAGTTATGCCCTCCTCTCGAACGCATGTAATGGAAATATTGGAGTTGGTTGCCCCAACGCTTGATATCTTCACGTGTATTATTCTGAAAAATACGGCCTTCCGGTATCTTGTCTAAATTCACAGCCTATTTATTTTAATTAAAAAACAAAACTATTCAACTCTCACGATCAACTCTCCAATCTTCAGATCCAGCGGAGTTGTAATTTTTATATTCGTCACCTCGCCTCTTACCAGATGCACATCTATACCCATGGATTCTACTACTGATGCGTCATCGGTAAATGTATCTTTGAATTCCGTTTCATATGCCTTTTTCAATATATCCGTATGAAAAACCTGTGGAGTTTGCACCAATCGAATTTTGGAACGGTCTATTATCTTGCTCTTTGTACCCTCAGTCATCTCCCGAAGGCTATCCGTTGAATCTATCACCGGGATAACGGCCTGATATTCTTCAGCAGCATCGAAGCACCGTGCAATCATTTCTTTTGAAGCAAAGGGTCTCACTCCGTCCTGTACGGCCACTATACCTCCATTAACCAATCCTAATCCGTTTTTCACCGAATGAAAGCGGGTTTCTCCACCCATCGCAATTGTATGTGGTATCCCGAAATGGTAATTGGCACATAGTTCTTTCCAGTATACCTGATGAGAGTAAGGTAGCACAAGGATAATAACAATATTGCTATCGTAAGCGTGAAAAGCCTCGATAGTACGCATCAAAACCGGTTTACCCCCGATCGGGATAAATTGTTTGGGCAAATCGCTTCCCATACGCAAACCTTTGCCGCCTGCAACGATAATGACACTCTTGCTGCTCATTCTATTTTATCCAGTATTTTTTGTATTTCAACATTAGTCTTCTGTAATTTATCTTTACAGAATTTGATAAGTGTAGCGGCCTTTTTTACCTCCTCGAGAAGCACATCCACATCAAGTTCTTCATTTTCGATGCGGTACATAATGTCTTGCAGCTCCTGCATCGCTTCTCCGTATGTTTGTTCTTTCTTTGCCATATCATTTATTTATTTCATTCTATATCAATGCCCTGATTAGCATAAAGACTAATCCTGCGACAGCGAGAGCCAGAAAACCCATCTTTGCATAATCGAGAATATTATAGCTTCTCTTTAAAGCAATATTGACCTCTCCGTTTTTATCTATAAAATAAGCATTGCGCCCTTTTTGCATGACTAATGCCAGTCCTTCGGAATAGCTGTAAACCGTTTCGAAAGCAAAAGGCACAACCGCCTTATTCTCCTTATTTATAAAACCCCAGACATTTCCCATACGTGCAGCCGCGCGCCCTTCCGAGAAATTACGCAGGTCGTCATATATAAAAGGAACAACTTCACTTCCTTGTTTATCTATACAGCCGTATTTCCCATTTTTTCCTACAGCAAGGAGTTCTTCGGAAAATTCGACAGCCATATCATCATAGATGAAAGGGATAACTTCGTTGCCTGAACTGTCCAATACTCCCCATTTATTCTCTTTCGAAATACAGATAAGACCTTCTTTAAACAGACCGCTGCCTTTGCAATCATACACAAAAGGGATAACCTCATTGCCTGATCGGTCGATATATCCGCCNACGGCCTTCCGGTATCTTGTCTAAATTCACAGCCTATTTATTTTAATTAAAAAACAAAACTATTCAACTCTCACGATCAACTCTCCAATCTTCAGATCCAGCGGAGTTGTAATTTTTATATTCGTCACCTCGCCTCTTACCAGATGCACATCTATACCCATGGATTCTACTACTGATGCGTCATCGGTAAATGTATCTTTGAATTCCGTTTCATATGCCTTTTTCAATATATCCGTATGAAAAACCTGTGGAGTTTGCACCAATCGAATTTTGGAACGGTCTATTATCTTGCTCTTTGTACCCTCAGTCATCTCCCGAAGGCTATCCGTTGAATCTATCACCGGGATAACGGCCTGATATTCTTCAGCAGCATCGAAGCACCGTGCAATCATTTCTTTTGAAGCAAAGGGTCTCACTCCGTCCTGTACGGCCACTATACCTCCATTAACCAATCCTAATCCGTTTTTCACCGAATGAAAGCGGGTTTCTCCACCCATCGCAATTGTATGTGGTATCCCGAAATGGTAATTGGCACATAGTTCTTTCCAGTATACCTGATGAGAGTAAGGTAGCACAAGGATAATAACAATATTGCTATCGTAAGCGTGAAAAGCCTCGATAGTACGCATCAAAACCGGTTTACCCCCGATCGGGATAAATTGTTTGGGCAAATCGCTTCCCATACGCAAACCTTTGCCGCCTGCAACGATAATGACACTCTTGCTGCTCATTCTATTTTATCCAGTATTTTTTGTATTTCAACATTAGTCTTCTGTAATTTATCTTTACAGAATTTGATAAGTGTAGCGGCCTTTTTTACCTCCTCGAGAAGCACATCCACATCAAGTTCTTCATTTTCGATGCGGTACATAATGTCTTGCAGCTCCTGCATCGCTTCTCCGTATGTTTGTTCTTTCTTTGCCATATCATTTATTTATTTCATTCTATATCAATGCCCTGATTAGCATAAAGACTAATCCTGCGACAGCGAGAGCCAGAAA
Organism: uncultured Dysgonomonas sp.; assembly: GCF_900079725.1. NCBI lineage: Bacteria > Pseudomonadati > Bacteroidota > Bacteroidia > Bacteroidales > Dysgonomonadaceae > Dysgonomonas > uncultured Dysgonomonas sp. The sequence continues at coordinate 3,147,152 of NZ_LT599032.1, read as the reverse complement.
ACCCATCTTTGCATAATCGAGAATATTATAGCTTCTCTTTAAAGCAATATTGACCTCTCCGTTTTTATCTATAAAATAAGCATTGCGCCCTTTTTGCATGACTAATGCCAGTCCTTCGGAATAGCTGTAAACCGTTTCGAAAGCAAAAGGCACAACCGCCTTATTCTCCTTATTTATAAAACCCCAGACATTTCCCATACGTGCAGCCGCGCGCCCTTCCGAGAAATTACGCAGGTCGTCATATATAAAAGGAACAACTTCACTTCCTTGTTTATCTATACAGCCGTATTTCCCATTTTTTCCTACAGCAAGGAGTTCTTCGGAAAATTCGACAGCCATATCATCATAGATGAAAGGGATAACTTCGTTGCCTGAACTGTCCAATACTCCCCATTTATTCTCTTTCGAAATACAGATAAGACCTTCTTTAAACAGACCGCTGCCTTTGCAATCATACACAAAAGGGATAACCTCATTGCCTGATCGGTCGATATATCCGCCATGCCCGTCTTTACAGGCATAGGCAAGGCCATTGTTAAAATCCATTACCTCTTCATAGATGCCAAAAGGTATAATTTCGTTGCCCTGCTTGTCTATTACCCCTGCTTTACCATCCTTAAATACACCGCAAAGACCTTCCGAAAACCAGTTTACGCCATCATACAAATATGGGATGACCTGCTTTCCCTGCTTATCTATAAAGCCCCATTTGCCATCTTTGGAAACTCCTGCCAGACCGTCGGCAAAGGCATCGGCATATTCATATTGGATAGGGATAACTGTATTTCCGGCTTTGTCAATGAAGCCGTTTTTTTTGTCTTTCTGGACCATTGCCAGTCCATCGAAATAGCTATATGCCATTTCGTAGACACATGGAACCGCCAGTTCTCCGTATTTATTTATAAATCCTGTACCCGACTTGCGTATTATATGCGCCATTCCGTCCATAAAACTGAAAGCATAAGAATAAGAAATCGGTTTTTTATCTGTGTTCATAGTGTTATTTTAAGAGAGTATAACCTCATTTTACAATAGACTCTACTTTTCCATCCGGGAAAAAAGTCGTGATTTCATCACCCTTTCTTAGCATCCCGCTTTGTTTTACTACTTTTCCGTCTTTTATAGTCAAGGTATAACCCTTTTTTAATATATTTTCGGGTGAGGATAAATGTAACTGTTTATCCAACGTTTCCAATCTAATTAATTCTTCTTTATATTGCTGTTGTGCACTTCTCTTCAAACTATCCTCCAGCAGGGAAAATTTGCTTTGGGTATCTTTCAATAACTGTAACGATTTTCTCTTCAAATTGTCTTCGAGGAATACAAACTTATTCTGATTTTCGCGCTGTATCCGTATCATTCCTTTTGCCAATACATTTCTGGCAGAAGAAAGGACTGTGAGCTGTTCTTTGTACCAGCTTTTCAGGGCGAATGAATTTTTAGTCTCGAATACACTCAGGCGTACGGTTTCATCCTGTAGCCGTTGCGAAACCAAAGATACTATATCCTGAGATATTTCAGTTAACTCTGCTGCTGTTTCCGTTAGGTTCGCGATCAGAAATTCAGCTACTGCCGTCGGCGTTTTTGCCCGGGTATGCGCTACAATATCCAAAACGGTTTCGTCCCGTTCGTGTCCTATCCCCGTAATAACAGGCAGTGGAAATTGAGCGCAACTGGCAGCTAAGAGATAAGAATCGAAACTGCTAAGATCGGATGTAGCTCCCCCTCCCCTTATGATGACGACTGCATCGAAGCAATCCTGATATTCGTATATATGCTCCAGAGCTGAAATAATAGAATCTTCAGACCTGTCGCCTTGCATGATGGCCGGAAAAAGTTTTGTATAAAATACAAATCCAAAAGCGTTCTTATGCAGTTGATCGAGAAAATCTTCATAACCCGCTGCTGTAGGAGAAGAAATAATGGCGATGCGATTTAATGGAAGAGGCAATTCCAGTTCTTTGTTAAGATAAAGGACTCCGTCTTCTTCGAGCTGCTTGAGAATGGTAGCCCGATTCAAGGCTTGGTCTCCCAACGTATAGCTGGGGTCGATATCGTGAACCGTAAGGCTGAAACCATACAACTCATGAAATTCGATACTCACCTGCACCAATACTTTGAGGCCCGAAGAAAAAGTCTGTTTGGTAGAGTTTTCGAAATAAGCCCTTAACAGGTGGAAGGTATTTGCCCATATCATACCGCGGGCTTTGGCCACAAGCGTTTTACCTGCACGGTCTTTTTCTATAAATTCCAGATAACAATGCCCGTTCTGATTGACCCGTACGTCGCTCATCTCCGCTCTGATCCATACCATTTCGGGGAGGGTGTCGTTAAGCACTCCTTTTATAAGGCTGTTCAGTTCATATAGAGATATAGCCTGATTGTTCATCACTTTTTCTTTGAAGCTTCTTTAACCTGATTTGCTGTTTTTTCTTTCTTTTCCGCTAAAGATTGGGCAAAAGACATTGCCTTTCCCATGTCGGGCAAGCCGAATCCGTAGTCCTGGTCGGGGGTTTCGAAATTGTCGGACGATTCGCGTACAATACTTATTATTTCGCGGTTAGTCAATGTTGGAAATGCCTGCCACAGGCATGCGACCATCCCGCACATGATAGGAGATGAAAATGAAGTTCCGGCCTTGAAACTTACATGTCCCTTGTCATCGATAGTTGCCGCCCCTAGTCCTAATGCCATCACATCAGGTTTGATCCGCAGGTCGGCAGTAAGGCCACGCGAGCTGAAACCGACAACTGTGGAATCGCGTTGTATAGCACCCACAGTCAGCACATTCACTGCATCGGATGGGGGGGTTATCTTTTTCCATTCCGAATCGCCGGAGTTGCCTGCACTGATTACTACCAGCATCCCTTTCTGAGACGCCTTGTCTGCCGCCCGTGAAATGAGAGCCGTTTTACCATCAAGATCTTTATGGGTATAGCTTTTTGCAGGCTTATCAAAGTTGTTATATCCTAACGATGTATTTACCACATCTACTCCCACGCTATCGGCATATTCTATTGCTGTAGCCCAATAATCTTCCTCTATTGGAAATTCACTGCGGGAGTCTTCCGAGCCAAACAGCCAAAAGCCGGCTTCGGGCGCGGTGCCAACAAACTGCATAGGCTTGTTTGTGCCTATACAGGATAATACATTTAGTCCATGCTGGTTAGCATTGTTGAACAGGTCTTCGTTTTCATACACAAAGCCTTTGTATCCTTTTATATCCAGATTGTTGAGCATCTCTATCTGAGGTAAGTGATTAAATCCGGCGTCGATAACCGCTATAGTCATACCTTTGCCTTTGAATCCGGCATCATGCAAGACTTGCCCGTTGTTCAGCTCGATATTTGTACCTGATTTTGAATAGTAGTCGCCAAATGCTACCGTTTCTGTGGACGGATAATTCACAATACTGTCCGTTTTTGTTTCAGCCTTCGGTTTTCCTTTCCAGACAAAGAGGGCATCGGATACGAAGGGTAGTTCTTTATATTTATCTACCAGCATACTGTCGCTGCAATGGACAGCTACTGTTTTCATCCACTTACTTTTGGCTACGATAACTCCTCCGACATTTTCTATGGCTTTGATATATTCCGAAGAAATTGGAAGGTCGGAAGCATCTATAGTAAACCCTTGTCTCTGGCGGCGTTCGATTGCTTTGGGAGAAAGGAATTCTTCAGGCTTATCTATTGTATAGGATGTCTGTCCTTTATCTTTGAGTGTCAGTCGGAATTTGTAGTTGTAATCCTGAGCAAGCAAGGCTGAGACCGAGATGAGCAGGCCGCAAAGTAATGTTACCTTTTTCATGTTGTTATTTGTTTTATACAAAAGTAAAGATAATACTTGTTAGTCGTTTATTTTAGTTGTAATTATTAGAGTTTACAATAATACCAATTATTCATTAAAGGCTATACTGTTGAATGAAAAAGTTCAATTACATTAGGTGTTTTTCGTGACTCGGCGTAACCAAAATAAATTTTATTTCTGCATCGCTACTTAAAACGTTGAATTATACTAAGCATAACTTTCATCTTTGTTCATTATTTGAAATTTTAGCTCACGNATCGGCATATTCTATTGCTGTAGCCCAATAATCTTCCTCTATTGGAAATTCACTGCGGGAGTCTTCCGAGCCAAACAGCCAAAAGCCGGCTTCGGGCGCGGTGCCAACAAACTGCATAGGCTTGTTTGTGCCTATACAGGATAATACATTTAGTCCATGCTGGTTAGCATTGTTGAACAGGTCTTCGTTTTCATACACAAAGCCTTTGTATCCTTTTATATCCAGATTGTTGAGCATCTCTATCTGAGGTAAGTGATTAAATCCGGCGTCGATAACCGCTATAGTCATACCTTTGCCTTTGAATCCGGCATCATGCAAGACTTGCCCGTTGTTCAGCTCGATATTTGTACCTGATTTTGAATAGTAGTCGCCAAATGCTACCGTTTCTGTGGACGGATAATTCACAATACTGTCCGTTTTTGTTTCAGCCTTCGGTTTTCCTTTCCAGACAAAGAGGGCATCGGATACGAAGGGTAGTTCTTTATATTTATCTACCAGCATACTGTCGCTGCAATGGACAGCTACTGTTTTCATCCACTTACTTTTGGCTACGATAACTCCTCCGACATTTTCTATGGCTTTGATATATTCCGAAGAAATTGGAAGGTCGGAAGCATCTATAGTAAACCCTTGTCTCTGGCGGCGTTCGATTGCTTTGGGAGAAAGGAATTCTTCAGGCTTATCTATTGTATAGGATGTCTGTCCTTTATCTTTGAGTGTCAGTCGGAATTTGTAGTTGTAATCCTGAGCAAGCAAGGCTGAGACCGAGATGAGCAGGCCGCAAAGTAATGTTACCTTTTTCATGTTGTTATTTGTTTTATACAAAAGTAAAGATAATACTTGTTAGTCGTTTATTTTAGTTGTAATTATTAGAGTTTACAATAATACCAATTATTCATTAAAGGCTATACTGTTGAATGAAAAAGTTCAATTACATTAGGTGTTTTTCGTGACTCGGCGTAACCAAAATAAATTTTATTTCTGCATCGCTACTTAAAACGTTGAATTATACTAAGCATAACTTTCATCTTTGTTCATTATTTGAAATTTTAGCTCACGACTTCCGCGCCCTCCCGGGCTTGTCCTCACTTTTGGCATTGCCCAAAAGTAAGCAAAAAGCTAGCGCTAAGTCCTTCGGCGACCCACAATCGGCTTGCCGGCTGAAAGTAACGAATGGGCTATCGCCCCGTCCCTTTCCACGCCGTCTGCTCCGTGTGGGTGCCCCGCCTGCGGAACTAATGCGCGTCTGCTGACGCCCTAGTAGAGCAAAGCTCTTTCTGGAATAAATACGCTTCAGCCTGCGCCGTTAGCTTCACGGACGGGGTACCCGTGGGGCTAAAATCCGAAAAAACGGAAACGTGTTTGAGCTTATCTGCTAATTCGGATTTTAGAATGTTTAGTGCGAGTTTTTCCGTTTCGTTTTTTAGTCCGTTACGGGTCGGCCTTTGAAGCGGGGCGCTAAAGCATTTTTGGTTCCTTTTGGGGCTTTGGCCAAAAGGAATACAAGGAATTTTAATTCCGCGTAGAAAAAAATTAAAATTCTTCGAATTGTTCCTGATATAAAGAATAATATTTGCCTTTGATATCCAGCAATTCTTTATGGCTGCCTTGCTCTATGATTTGTCCGTGATCCATTACCAGAATTCTATCCGCATTCATGATTGTAGACAGGCGGTGGGCTATAATCAGGCTGGTACGTCCTTCCATCAGTTGGTCGAGCCCTTTCTGTATAAGCAGTTCACTGCGAGTATCGATATTACTTGTAGCTTCGTCGAGCAGTAGTATCGGAGGGTCGGCTACAGCTGCACGGGCAATATTGAGCAACTGACGTTGCCCCTGACTAAGATTTGCCCCATCATTTTCGAGTACAGTATCATAACCTTGCGGCAAACGTTTGATAAAAGAATGTGCGGCTGTCAGTTTTGCGGCCTGTACTACCTCTTCGTCAGTTGCATCGAGCCGACCGAAGCGGATATTCTCGCGCACAGTCCCTGTAAATAGATGAGTATCCTGCAAAACAATAGCCATCGACCGGCGAAGATCTTCACGTCTGATATTCCGGGTAGAAATACCATCTATAGTTATTTCTCCCGATTTGATATCAAAGAAGCGGGGCAGCATATTGAGTATCGTTGTTTTACCGGCACCGGTTTCACCCACCAGTGCGATCTTAGTCCCCAGAGTAGCATGCAGGGATACTCCTTTCAGGATAAGTTTCTCAGGTTTGTAGCCGAAGTAGACGTCTTTCATTTCCAGATCGCCATTTACATTACGGAGGCTGATAGCATCGGGTGCATCGGCTTGTTCAGGTTCTTCATCTATCACCTGAAAGATACGTTCAGCCCCTGCTATTGCAGCCTGTATACTGTTGTACAGGCTCGCAAGCTCGTTTATCGGCCGGCCGAACTGGCGTGAATATTGCAGAAAGGCGGCAAGTCCACCGACATCAAAACCTCTGAATATGGCAAGCAATGCCCCCACAATAGTAATAATGACATAGTTAAGTGTGTTCAGGTTCTGCATTACGGGCATCATCATACCCGAATAGAACTGGGCTTTCTCAGATTTCCCTTTCAGATTCTGATTGATTACATCGAAGTCGGCTTCTACTTTCTTTTCGTGTCCGAATACTTTGATTACCTTTTGCCCGCTTATCATTTCTTCGATGTATCCGTTTACCTCACCCAGTCTCTCTTGCTGAGCCTTGAAGTACTTACGGCTCCGCTTTACGATCAGTTTGGCACTGATAAACATAAGCGGAACGGTAATCAGGGTTACCAACGTTAGTATCGGGCTGATGTATATCATCAGGGCAAAGATGCCTACCAGCATCAGTGCGCTGGAAAGCATATCGGACAGGCTGTCGGTAAGTGCGGTGCTTATCTGGTCTATATCGTTCGTATAACGGCTCATCAGGTCGCCATGCTGATGAGTATCAAAATATTTGATCGGCAACTGTTCCATCTTTTTGAACAGGTCGGTACGCATGCGGGTCACTGTATTCTGCCCTATTTTATTCAGAAGAATGTACTGGATATAAGTAGCTACGACCCCGGCCAGATAAATACCTGCCAATACGAGAAGTATTTTTACAAGCCCGTTGAAATCACCTGGCAGAATATAGTCGTTGATAATAGGACGAAGCATATATGAACCCAGCAGGCTGGATACTATGCTGACAATAATAAGAAAGCCGATCACCGAGAGCAGTTTCTTATCGCAGGTAAGATATGACATTAGCCGCAGGAATGTTTTCCTTCCCTCCGTTGGTTTTCCTGTATGCTTGTAGTGGTCTCCGTGTGCCATATCTCAGAATGCTATTTGCTGTGAGTTATATATTTCCTTATATACCTTCGATCTCTCTATCAGTTCGGATGGCTTGCCGATGGCATCTATCTCTCCGTCTTCGAGCACAATAACCCTGTCGGCAGACTGCATCGTGTTTATACGTTGTGTGATGATAAATACGGTTGTGGCGTGGAGCAGGTTATCAAGGTTGTGGCGGATCTTTTGCTCGGTCTCCGAGTCCACAGCACTGGTGCTATCGTCGAGAATGAGAATCTTAGGCTTGCGTAACAGGGCGCGGGCTATACAAATCCGTTGTTTCTGTCCGCCTGATACATTTATACCACCCCTTCCCAAGAGTGTATTGTATCCGTCTGTAAAGGACATTATGAAGTCGTGGGCCTGTGCCGCTTTAGCAGCTTCCTCCACCTCTTCTGTCGTAGCATCGGGTTTTCCCCAACGGAGGTTGTCTATGATAGTTCCTGTAAACAATTCGTTCTTTTGCAATACCATGCCTATCTCCGAGTGAAGTTCATCTAGACTATAGTCTTTCACGTTTATCCCGTCTATTAACACTTCGCCCCCTGTAGTGTCGTATAACCGGGGAATAAGCTGGAGCATTGAACTTTTTGCCGCACCTGTTGCTCCTACCACCGCTATGGTTTCCCCCTGATGGGCATGGAAGCTGATGTCTTTAAGGACATCGTTCTCTCCTCCGCTATAACGGAAATAGACATTGCGGAATGTGACCTCTCCTTTAGTCACCTTGTGTTTATTCAGCAAGCCTTCTTTAGTATCAGCCAATGAAGGCTCTGTATCGAGTACCTCCAGTATGCGTTCCGATGAAGCCGAGGCTCGAGCAATTCCCATTATTACCATCGAAAGCAGCATCAGAGCCATCAATATTTGCACCAGATAGTTCACGAATGAGATCAATTCTCCCACCTTCAGTTCACCGGATATAACCTTTCCCCCGCCTACCCAAAGTATGACGATGGTAGATACATTCATTATCAGTTGCATGACAGGGAACATCGTAACAACAATATTGGATGCCCTGATAACCATATCACGCAGATCTTCGCTGCTACGGGTAAACTTTTTGCTCTCAAAATCTTCTCTGACAAAGGATTTCACCACACGGATATTAATCAGGTTCTCCCTTACCACGGCATTCAGGTTATCGACTTTCTGTTGTACCTTCATAAACAATGGGAAGCCTTTACGGAGGATGAGGAATACACTGATTCCCAGAACTGGCACTGCCCCGATAAGTATTAAAGCCAAATCGGTATTGATCTTGATTACAAAGAATATAGCCATCACCAGCATCAGCGGAGAGCGCAGCATCAGCCGCATCCCCATCAGTATTACCTGCTGGATGCGTGATATATCGTTGGTAAGCCGGGTAATTAATGATGCCGAATTGAAACGGTCTATTTCAGTAAATGAAAGCTGCTGTATTTTGTTGAAAAGATTTGATCTCAGGTCTGTGCCAAACCCGATGGATGCGCGGGACGACACATATACGTTAATGATACTGACTATCAATCCTATCAGAGACACTGCAACCATCTTGATGCCGACACCGGTTATTACCGACAGATCCTTCGGCATTACACCATTGTCGATTATGTCAGCCATATACAGAGGCTGTATGGTTTCGCTCATTACCGTTATCAGTACAAGGAAAGGGCTGATAATAAGGCTGAGAGAATATTTTTTCAGTATTTGCCAGTATTTCTTCATTTATATTCTATTGGCTCGGTTCAGTTTTGTATAAATGCGTACAAAGATAAATGTATTTGCCGATAAGTTTTTAACTTTTGAAGCATACATTTAAGGTCGCGGACCTATTTATTACTTTTGTATCTACAATAACAAAGCAGGTTATTATTAGATAATGTTACATTAAATGCTATTCTTCACTTAATTAAACGATAAACATTAATGATTGTTTTTGATATTTTTTAGAAATATAATTATCTATATTTTGTTATAGTATTTGAGACAGCCCGCTTTATAGTTATTATCAATATCCTATTAACAAATATCTATATTTTTTGATGAGTTAATATTATATTTGTAATATTGTATCTTAATTGTTCAGAACAATAACTATCATCAAAAATATCATTATTATGTTAAGTAAAAAATTAGAAGCCGCATTAAATGCGCAAATCAATGCAGAATTCTGGTCTGCATATCTTTACCTATCTATGTCAGCACATTTTGCCGCAGATGGTAAGCCGGGTTTCGCTCATTGGTTCAAAAACCAGTTCGACGAAGAACAGGAACATGCTATGAAGCTTTTCAATTATGTAATTGAAAGAGGTGGAAAAGTAGAACTGAAACCAATCACAAAAGTTGCCCAATCATGGCAATCTCCGTTGGCAGCATTTGAAGATACTTTGGTACATGAGCAAAAAGTTACAGCCATGATTAACAATCTGGTTACTATAGCCCGTGAAGAAAAGGACTATGCCACAGAAAGCATGCTGCAATGGTTTGTAAACGAGCAGGTAGAAGAAGAATCAACAGCACAAGGATATATCGATGCTCTGAAAATGATCAAAGATAACGGATTCGGCATCTATACACTTGATAAAGAGCTGAGAGCAAGATCATAACGATTTTAATACAAATAAGGCAAATCTCCCTGATGAATGTCAGGGAGATTTGTTATTTTTATACCCTTAATTATTAAAACAGAAGCCTTTGATACAAGTAGAACATATATCGAAAAACTATGGAGATCAGATAGCATTATCGGATGTAAGCTTCTCTATGAATAAAGGGGAGATTATCGGGCTGCTGGGTGTTAACGGAGCCGGAAAGTCTACCCTGATGAAAATTCTGGCAGGAATCATCCGCCCGGATAACGGACAGATAAGCTTTTCCGGGAAAAACCTTTTTGAGAATACTTTGGAGATAAAGCGGCAAACAGGCTATCTTTCCGAAGATAATCCTTTATATGAAGATATGTATGTAAAGGAATATCTCAGTTATGTGGCCGGAATATACTATGCAGATAAAGAAAGTATATCGGAAGTGATGGAACAAACAGGTCTGCAAAAAGAGTATAAGAAAAAGATAAAAAACCTATCTAAAGGGAACAGGCAGCGGGTAGGGATTGCACAGGCTTTGGTTAACGACCCTTTATTCCTGATTCTGGACGAGGCAACCAGCGGACTGGACCCTAACCAACGCGAAAGCCTGAATAATCTGCTTATAGATTTATCTATAAATAAAGTCGTGTTGTTTTCAACACATATCCTGCATGAGGTAAAGGATATCTGCACCAGATTTATTCTGCTGGATAAAGGCCGGCTTATTGCAGACCATGAAATAGCAGAAATAGACCCGATAGAAAATATATTTCATAAACTGACAAATGAAAATAATAGCTGATAAAAATATACCATATCTGAAAGGTATTGCTGAACATTTTGGAGATGTAACTTATCTTGATGGTTCAGCTTTTACACAGGATACGATAAAAGATGCGGACACATTGATTGTCCGTACAGTGACCCATTTTGGAGAGAGTATATTGAAAGATAGTAATGTAAAGTTGATTTGCTCCGCTACTATCGGTTATGACCATATAGATACAGCGTATTGTGACGCACATGGTATTATCTGGAAAAATGCTCCCGGGTGTAATTCCGGTTCTGTGATGCAGTATGTGGTGTCTTCCCTGATTACAATTGCCCGAAAGAAAAGCTTCGATTTAAAGGGTAAAACAATAGGCATTGTCGGAGTAGGTAATGTAGGAAAGAAGGTCGCAAAAGCCTGTGAAATATTAGGGATGAAAGTTCTTCTGAACGACCCTCCAAGACAGGCACAGGAAAAAGACAATAGCTTTGTTAGCCTGCAAACGATAATGGATGAGGCGGATATAATTACATTCCATACTCCTCTGATAAAAGAAGGTGAATATAGGACATATCATCTGGCAGATAAAGAATTCTTCTCTTTGCTGAAGAAAAAACCTATAATAATCAATTCGGCACGTGGCGCAATAATAGATACCATAGCTATCAAGGACGCAATTAAGGAGAATAAGATATCGGGCGCTATTATCGATTGTTGGGAAAACGAACCTCAGATCGATTTGGAATATCTCAATCTGGTGGACATCGCCACTCCTCATATAGCAGGTTATTCTGCCGACGGAAAAGCAAATGCGACGCGTATGTCTCTGGAATCAATTGCGAGTTATTACGGATTGGATAAACAGCCTATCTCGTTGATTAAAGAACCCGCCCCTGTAAATCCTGTTATAGACCTCAACCAGTATTCAAATAGCGATAATCGGATTTACGAGGCAATCCTGAACACATATAACGTATTGGCTGATTTTGCGCGTTTAAAGGCTTCTCCTGATATTTTCAAAAAATTGAGGAATGAATATCCGTTGCGTCGGGAATACTTTGCCTATACTATTACAAATACTTTGAATAATGAGACGGTCATCCTGAATAACTTAGGGTTCAAATATGAATAAAAAGATATCAAATTTGATCCTCTCGGAACGGGTCTTACTCAGACCTATAGCAATAACTGATGCCGATGCTGTTTTCTCTTATCGCTCACTTGCAGAAGTTGCAAAATATCAATATTGGGAGCCGTTTACTAAAGAACAAACACTGGACTTTGTAAATCGAAACAGCAATCCCGATTTTGAAAAAAGAGGAGAATGGATCGGGCTGGCCATTATCTGTAAGAATACCGGAAAACTTATTGGAGACTGTGCTCTAAAGATAGAAGATGATGGGGCCGAAATCGGATGCAACATTTCACCGGAATATCAGAACCGTGGCTTTGCAAAAGAGACATTGGAACTACTCTTAGATTATTCTTCTAAGATAACCGGAGTAAATGAAATTTATGGAATAACCGACTCGGAAAATATAGCTTCCATCAGATTAATGGAATCAGTGGGAATGGTCAGGATGCCTGCCTTTGAAGAACGGATTGTATGTAAAGGCATTATAAGCGTAGAACATAAATACTCTATAATAAGAAAATAAAAAGGGGAAAGAGACTGGCTTAAGATAAGCTGTCAGTCCCTTCCAAGATTGATACATCACTGCATTATAGTGTTTGTATGATGCCCGTCCATTTGAGGGTGAGGGGGATGGATACGGACATAGTTTCCCCTTTTTAGTATAAAGCCCGGGGCAATAAAAACTCCGGGCTTTTTGATTTTACAATTTATTATTGATCAGCTACTTTTAGTCTTCATCCCAACCAGTGAAACGGTAGCCTTCGGCCTTGTAGGTCTTTCCTGGGAACCGGGAATTTGTGAAAGTGAAAGATATAGCATCTGCCACAGTACCTGACGGAGCAGTAGCACCTTTTAACGTAATCTTTCCGCCTGTAAGGGTAAATGTATTTGTAGAAGAGGCTACATTACCTGCCAGATTTTCAATATTAGTTCCTGAAAAAGTAAGGGAATTCAAATCACAATTGATTTTCCCATTGATTGAGTAGGCATTTGCTCCACTAAGGGAATAACTTCCTATGCGCAACCAGCACTGAGTAGTAGAACCATCTATTGTATTGGAAATCTCACAATAGTTTTTGTATACCTGCGTTCCCGCTTCATCTGTTACTATCACTCTGTATTTACCGCCTAAGGGGTGAATGGAAGAATATTCAATTTCATAATCTCCGTATGTATCACAGGAAAAGAATCCCAGAAGCAGTAAGAATAAGAATGGAATATATTTTATTTGTTTCATATTTTATTTTATTAAGTACTAAAATTGGAATTGATGTTTCATTTTACTTGCCATTTGCAACCTGCCACCACAGAGGTTCCTGTGTAGGTTTAGTTGCCGGAGCATTAGGATTGTACAGAGCAGAAACATTAGGTACAGGCAGACGACGAGGTATTTCTCTACGCTGAAGTACGGTTGTTCCCGGGCTTACTAAAGTTCCTAATTCATATCCCTCTGCAAGTCCCGGAGTAGTATTGCTTTCACGAACTTTTTCCGCATCACTGATTGCCGGAATACCTGTACGGTTGCGATCCATCCATGAATCCCAAGAGTTAGCCTTTGCTCCAGCCACCCATTTTTGAGTAAGAATACTTTTCAACATGGCGTCCAGAGAAGATGCATTGAATGCATAAGGGCCTCCGGCTTTTATGAAATCGGTCGCATCATATCCCCAGCGATCGAAAGCGCGGCGTACCCCTTCTTCATAAGCTGCTTTTGCTTCACTTGTCTTGCCTAATCTGGCTTGGGCTTCTGCTACCTGGAAGCTAACTTCCGCTGCATTCATCAGATAAACACTGTCAGCAAAAGTCTGTTTGTATCTTGATGAATTTACAAGAGGTACAGCATCTGCAGCTCCTGCAGTCGTAGAAGGTTTTGTTCCGCAAGGCAGACCTCCATACATCTCTCTGTAAGTAAGTGTTTCTCCATTTGCAATGGCATCTGCTGCTGTCGCTGTTAATTCGTACATTTTTTCAATACGCGGGTCGTTTGTCGCTAACAGAAATTCAGTGAAGGTATGACAAGCTCTTATATTTTCTTTTGTATTTAGTTGTCGAATGTTATACTCATACAAAGGATTTCCTTTGTTAGTAGCATTTTCAAATACACTGAAAGCACAGTTCTTTGTCAATAGTCCACCTGCACTGATAAGAGCTTCTATTTCTGTCTTGTTAGCTTCAAAATCACGCATGTATATTTTTAGCTTCAAGCTTTTTGCAAAAGAAACCCAATTATCGATATCTCCTCTAAAAAAGAAATCTTTAGTATCTATTATAGGATTACCAGAAGCCTTAGCCTGAGGGCCTTTAGCTATTGCTTCATCTAATAAAGCAATAATAGCCGGATATACAACTGTTTTACTGTCATCGTATTTTGGCGCCGGATACTTTTTTATATCCAAAGCTTCAGTGAATGGTATGTCACCATACAAATCGGTAAGTATATGAAAATTATATGCCGTGAGAACTTTACCTATCAACCAATAGTTCCATGCTCCTTTTTCTTCTGCTACAGGAATCATAATTTTCAGGTCTTTCAGGGTATTAGCGTAAGCATTGGTCCAAAAAGCGTTATATGACTCTTGAGTCAGATTGTAATTTACAGTTGTATTGTACTGATTCGTAGAGTTTCCCTGAGTAACATACTGGCACCATACGTCGCCCATAAGTTGTCCGTTCAATCCTAACTGGGCAACCGTACTAGCTCCAGCAGCCGGCAATAAGCTTTCGAGATTAGCCTCGGCAGGATAATTTGAGTTCTCATTTACATCAAGATAATCATCGCACGATGTAAACGATATGCTTGTTGCAAGCACTAACAGGATTATGTATATTAAATTCTTCTTTTTCATCATTTTTCTATTTAAAATTCAACCTTTATGGCACCACCAAAAGTACGATATGAAGCTGCACTGGATATTTCACCGAATTCGGAATTTAAGTCATTACCCATGTTTGCCACTTCCGGATCTACATAATTATTTTTCTTAGGTGTAAACAAGAATAGATTACGACCGATAAAACTTAATACAACTTTACTTAAAGGAGTAGAACTTAAGAATTTCTTCGGCACATCGTAAGAAAGTGTTACTTCCCTGATCTTAAAGAAATCTTTAGGTATGATCATCTCGTCTCTTACTGTTGGAGTATATGAATAGTTACCATAGTAGTTAAATTGGTTTGACATCAACGGAATATTATTTTCCACATATTGTCCGTTCACTACTTTCACCGAATTCGGATAAATGAAAGAATTACGTTCATTAAATACGGTTTGTGTAGAGTTACCATTGAAGTGAGTGATATAAGATGTATTAGATGCCATCCATCCTCCCTTATGCCAGTCTCCTACTACAGTTAGTCTGAAATCTTTAAATTTAACGGAAGTACTCAATCCCAGGATAAAATCCGGCTGAGATGAGCCAATAACCTTCTTATCGCTGGTAGACTGTGTAAGGAATCCGTTATTATTAACTATTGCATATCCATTGTAAGGACTACTCGCATCTTTCACACGGTCAACGTCAGGTACCTGGAAGGTTCCGATTTTTTCTCCTACTTTCATCTTATACTCTATACCACGCCATGAAACAATAGTATATTCTTGTAAACCATCCCAAAGCTCACGTACTTTACCGGTATTTTTAGTAAATGTGCCATTTACATCCCATTCCCAGTCTTTTGTGCGTACAGGTGTAAATCCGGCTGCTATTTCGACCCCTTTATTTTCTAAACGACCAACATTGCGAGTTTCGGATGTGTATCCGGTCTCAGGAGCTAGTGTCGCTGAAATAATCTGGTTTTTACTTTGTTTATTATAGTAAGCAAAATCGAAACGGACACGATTGTCGAAGAAACTACCTTGTAAGCCGAATTCATATTCAGTCGTAATTTCAGGTTTCAATGTCTGACTTGGAAGCCTGTTGTATTCAGTCAATCCCAGTACTCCGTTGATAGGCAACCAAGTGTAATAATATGTAGAGTTAGATCCTGCTACCGGCTCAAACCATGAAGAAGTTCTGTAAACCCCTGCGTCATTACCGGTTTGTCCTATAGCAGTACGCACCTTTAGAAAATCTACTTTGTAATTTTTCAGTGTCGGCAAAAGTTCGGTAAGGATAAGTGAGAGGTTGGCTCCTCCATAAAGATAGCTGTTTTCACCTTTAGGAAGTGTAGAAGAATAGTCCTTACGTCCCGACAGATTGAGATATACAAGGTTTTTATAGCCAATTTCCGCCTGAGCGAATACACCTATCAGACGACGGTCTTCGTTATACTGATCGGCATATGCTGCAGAACCTGTATTCTGAAGATTATACCAGCCAGGAACACCCAGGCCGTTTACATAACCTCCGGTATACTCGTATGTACGCTTATTCAAGTTCCATCCGGCAGTACCGCCTAGAGTGAAATCGGATATTTTATAGTCAGCTGTAAGGAATGCTGTCGCATCCAACTGGTCTCTGTTAAATCTATAATTGGAATAGTATCCGTTTTGTGCTGTAGCTCCACCTAAGTCGCTATAAGAACCCGGAGTGAAAGAGTTTTTTGCATTAAAGTTTTCTCTATCGAAATTCAGGAAGTCCCCACCAAGTCGTGCAGTTGCTTTTAGTCCGCTTAATAACTGATAAGAGGCTTCAACTTTACCGTATGTGTGGTTGTCCTGATATTGATAATAGTTGTTATCAATCATCCAATAGGGGTTAGTTGCATAGAAAGTATAATAGTTATCAAGATTGTAACGTTCATCATTGTAATCTTTCATTGCTGAATAGTCCACATCAACTGCATGTTGCAAAAGCTCCATCTCCATCTCTTGTGTCCGGCGTATATCTTTACGTGCATAGTTGATAGACACATCTACTGAGAACTTATCCCATTTTGCATTTCCGCGCAAAGAAATTGTATTACGTGAATATGTATCCCCGTTATTAGGCAGGGTACCATTACTGGTTACATTTCCATAAGAAGCGTAAAGTCCGAGTTTGTCTGTACCGTAACGTACCGATAAAACGTTATTTAATTCAGAACCGGTTTTGTAAAAGTTACGAAGGTTATCTTTCACATATGAAAAAGGCTTTGTCATTACCGGATCCAACTGGTCTGATCCCCACTCATGGGTAGTTCCATCGAGGCGTGGCCCCCACGAACCGTTCTCTGCTCTGTCCCAAGCACCCCAGCCTTGTCCATATAGGTCTTGGGTCTGCATAACACGGAGAACATTTGATGCAGTAAATGCACCGTCATAAGATATAGTGAGCTTTTCATTTTTCGCTCTTTTGGTTGTTATCATTATAACACCATTAGCAGCACGCGAACCGTAAAGTGCAGTTGCTGATGCACCTTTCAATACAGTTACGGATTCTACGTCTTCCGAGTTAATGTCATTGGCGCTATTACCAAAGTCGACATAGTCAGTCCCTGACCGTTCGTTAGTAATTGGCACACCATCAACAATATACAAAGGATTATTACCATTAAATGAAGATATACCACGAATCAGCACCTTTTGTGAAGTCCCGGCAGGTCCTGCTGTGGAAATATTAACCCCGGCCACCTTACCGCTGAGTCCGCTCATTACAGATCCGGATTTCGCTGCAGATATTTCATCCGATTTGATTTGAGTAGCAGCATATCCTAATATCTTCTGATCGCGTTGTATACCCATTGCTGTTACCACAACTTCATTCATTACCTTGGCATCCTGTTCCAATACCACTCTCATTTCTGCACTAGCAGTTACTTCTTTCGATTTCATCCCTATCAGGGAGAATACTAATGTTGTTTTTCCTTCGGGAAGATTAATAGAGAACACTCCTTCGACATCAGTCACAGTACCGATAGTAGTACCTTTCACTACCACAGATACGCCTATGGCGGGCTCTCCCAGATCATCAACAACAGTTCCTGTGATCTTTGTTGTTTGTGCCGCAATGTATCCAATACTTAGAAATAAGCAGGATAAAATCAATAACAACCTTTTTTTCATATTACACACACTCTTTTTAGATTAGTACTACACACACGATTGTTTTAAAATGATTTAATATTTGCAATGTTGCTTTCATTGTGAAATAACAATGATCAGAAATAGCTCAAAATGATTTTTAAAATGCAAATATTCACCCATAATGACACATCGTATTTTTATAGTCGACAAATGTACAATAAATTTTCATTTATGTACAAATATTTATAAAAAAACGCAATATTTAACAATAATAACTAGAAAATAACCAAATATGAATCAATATGACTTAATCAAACACCCTTTAATGTCATTTTTTCATTCTAAAAACTCTATAACAGGGAAAACAAGCAACTATCTTGAAAAAGCAATACATATGACACTTTTTAGCCTATCTTCATCCTTCTCCTGTCCAATCCTGAAAATATAAGGCCAATATTTGACTTTGTCGGTTTTTAAATCAATGAGTTATAAGCTATCAACTGACGACTGACAGTTTATTACTATAGATCACTTTATACAAAAAAATAAGATCTATGTACTAGCTTTATAATCCATCTGAATATTACCGTTATATAGCATAATATTAGTTTTTAGAGACTGATAGGAAATAAAGGTCAATAGTATAGACAAAGACTTAACAGGATTCTAGTTCTTAACTAATTTAAAAGAAGGGACGAAACAGAATAGATATGCTTAAAGTTTGTATAACAAAAAAAGAGGAGTGACATTACATCACCCCTCCTTCTAACTATATAAAAGAATAATTAATTATTCTACGGCGTCAAAATCTACAACAGTCTTTCTTGTAGCAGCAATCCTGTCAAAGTCTTCTTTGGTACCAACTACAAGTTTTTCGAATTCACGCTGACCTGTACCTGCAGGAAGCAAGTGTCCACAGATTACGTTCTCTTTCAAACCTTCCAGTCTGTCCACTTTCGCATTGATAGCGGCATCGTTCAGTACTTTTGTAGTTTCCTGGAACGAAGCGGCCGACATAAAGCTTTGAGTTTGAAGGGCTGCACGTGTAATACCTTGAAGTATCTGATTGGCAGTAGCAGGGATTGCATCACGCACTTCTACCGGACGAAGGTCTCTACGTTTTAGCATAGAGTTCTCATCTCTCAGTTTGCGTGCAGTTACAATCTGTCCCGGCTCGAATGTGGCAGAATCACCGGCATCCAATACTACTTTCTTACCCCAGATTCTATCATTTTCTTCCATTACATCATACTTGTCGATAACCTGTTGTTCAAGGAAGCGGGTATCACCCGGATCGATCACTTCTACCTTGCGCATCATCTGACGCACAATCACTTCGAAGTGTTTATCATTGATCTTCACACCTTGCAAACGATATACATCCTGTACTTCGTTTACAATGTATTCCTGAACGGCGGTTGGTCCCATAATAGCCAGGATGTCCGAAGGAGTAGTTGCTCCGTCTGATAACGGCATACCCGCTCTAACGAAGTCATTTTCCTGAACAAGGATTTGTTTCGAAAGAGGAACAAGGTACTTCTTCACTTCTCCAAGTTTAGATGTAACTATAACCTCTCTGTTACCACGTTTGATCTTACCAAATGAGATTTCCCCGTCGATTTCAGATACCACAGCAGGGTTGGAAGGATTACGAGCCTCGAACAACTCGGTCACACGAGGCAAACCTCCCGTGATATCACCTGCTTTACCTACGGCACGAGGAATCTTAACAAGTACATCTCCGGCTTTGATTGTGTCATTATCATCTTTTACAATGTGAGCACCTAATGGTAAGCTGTACATCTTCATCATATTCCCTTTTTCGTCAAGGATATGAGCCTCTGGTGCTTTGGTTTTATCGCGTGATTCAACGATAATCTTTTCTTTCAAACCAGTTTGTTCGTCCGATTCAACTTTGTATGTTACATTCTCAATAACATTTTCAAATTTGATACGTCCTGTGGCTTCAGAAATGATAACTGCGTTAAATGGATCCCATTCGCAGATAAGGTCATCTTTCTTCACTTTAGCTCCGTCTTTGAAATAAAGTTTGGAACCATAAGGTATATTGTGAGTGAGAAGGACAATTTTAGTATTCGGGTCAACCAATCGAAGTTCAACCAAACGGCTAACTACGATTTGTGTCTTTTTACCGGTTTCATCAATCGCTTCTACTATACGTAGATCGTCGATTTCCAATACTCCGTCATATTTTGCAACAATACTACTTTCGGTAGCAATATTAGATGCGATACCCCCAACGTGGAATGTACGAAGTGTCAGCTGTGTACCCGGCTCACCGATTGACTGTGCAGCGATTACACCGACTGCCTCACCACGCTGAACCATACGCCCTGTGGCAAGGTTACGTCCGTAACATTTTCCACAAACACCTTTTTTGGATTCACAAGTAAGCACCGAGCGTATTTCAACACTTTCGATAGGAGAGTTTTGAATTTTGGCTGCAGTATCTTCTTTGATTTCTTCACCCGATTTAACGATTAACTCGCCAGTCAACGGATGCTGTATATCGTGAACAGATACACGGCCTAAGATACGTTCGTAAAGAGAAGCCACAACTTCTTCGTTGTTCTTCAACTCTGTACAAACAAGTCCGCGAAGTGTTCCACAGTCTTCTTCATTGATGATCACATCTTGAGAAACGTCAACCAGACGACGTGTTAAGTATCCGGCATCGGCTGTTTTCAAAGCTGTATCCGCAAGACCTTTACGCGCACCGTGGGTAGAGATAAAGTACTCTAACACTGACAAACCTTCTTTAAAGTTGGAAAGGATCGGATTCTCAATAATCTGAGCTCCTTCAGCTCCACTCTTCTGAGGTTTTGCCATCAATCCACGCATACCTGACAACTGACGGATCTGCTCTTTCGATCCACGGGCTCCTGAATCCAACATCATATATACAGAGTTGAATCCCTGATTGTCTTCCGATAACTGTTTCATCAGAATATTTGACAGTCTGGAGTTAACGTGAGTCCATGTATCGATAATCTGGTTGTAACGTTCGTTGTAGGTAATGAATCCCATATTGTAGTTATTCATTATCTGCTCAACTTCGTCATAACCCTGAAGAACCAATTCATCTTTTTCTTCCGGTATAATTACATCCTCAAGATTAAACGACAAACCTCCACGGAATGCCATTGTATATCCTAAGTCTTTTATATCATCAAGGAACTGTGCTGTTTTGGCAACTCCGGCTATTTTGATCACGTTACCGATGATATCACGAAGCGATTTCTTAGAAAGTACTTCATTGATAAAACCTACTTCTACCGGTGTCTTCTCGTTAACAAGAACACGTCCGACAGTAGTTTCGCGCATCAGTTTGGCAACGTTTCCTGTTTCATCCAGATCATTTACATATACTTTAATAAGGGCATGAATATCTACTTTTCCTTCATTATAAGCGATGATTGCTTCTTCCGGGCCGTAGAATATAAGGCCTTCGCCTTTAGCTCCCTTGCGTATCTTAGTAATATAATATAATCCGAGAACCATGTCCTGAGAAGGTACAGTAATAGGTGCACCATTCGCAGGGTTAAGGATATTGTGAGATGCAAGCATCAACATCTGAGCTTCGAGGATAGCTTCATTACCTAGTGGTAAGTGAACGGCCATCTGGTCACCGTCGAAGTCAGCATTGAACGCCGTACACGATAGTGGGTGTAGCTGAATTGCTTTACCTCCGATCATTTTTGGCTGGAATGCCTGTATACCTAAACGGTGAAGTGTAGGGGCACGGTTGAGCAACACAGGATGTCCTTTCATTACGTGTTCGAGGATATCCCAAACAACAGGTTCCTTGCGGTCTACTATTTTCTTCGCTGATTTTACGGTCTTAACGATACCGCGTTCGATCAACTTACGGATGATAAACGGTTTGTACAGCTCGGCTGCCATATCCTGAGGAATACCGCACTCGTGCATCTTCAATTCAGGACCAACGACAATTACCGAACGAGCTGAATAGTCGACACGTTTACCCAACAAGTTTTGACGGAAACGTCCTTGTTTACCTTTCAAACTGTCGGAAAGTGACTTCAACGGACGGTTAGCGTCTGTTTTAACCGCACTTGACTTACGTGAGTTATCGAATAATGAATCGACAGCTTCCTGAAGCATACGTTTTTCATTACGCAAGATTACTTCCGGCGCTTTGATATCGATAAGTCTTTTCAGACGGTTGTTACGGATAATAACACGACGATACAAGTCATTCAGGTCGGATGTAGCAAAACGACCACCATCTAACGGAACAAGAGGACGAAGTTCCGGCGGAATAACAGGAACGATCTTAACGATCATCCATTCAGGTTTATTCTTGCCTTTCGATCCACGGAACGCTTCTACAACCTGAAGTTGTTTCAACGCTTCATTCTTACGTTGTTGAGATGTATCTGTACTGGCTTTGTGACGGAGGTTGTTAGCCAACGAATCCAGATTGATACGTGACAATAAATCATAAACTGCCTCTGCTCCCATTTTAGCAATAAACTTGTTAGGATCGGTATCGTCCAACAGCTGATTTTCTTTAGGGAGTTTATCCAATATATTCAGATATTCATCTTCTGTAAGAAGGTCTTTTTCTGCTACTCCTTCTTCTACTGCGATACCGGATTGGATCACTACATAACGTTCGTAGTAAATGATTGAATCCAGTTTCTTAGTAGGGATACCTAGCAGATAACCCATCTTGTTAGGTAGAGAACGGAAGTACCAGATATGAGCTACCGGAACCACCAAGTGGATATGCCCTGTACGTTCGCGGCGAACTTTCTTTTCTGTTACTTCAACACCGCAACGGTCGCAGACAATACCTTTGTAGCGGATTCTTTTGTATTTACCACAATGACATTCGTAGTCCTTTACAGGTCCGAATATACGTTCGCAGAAAAGTCCGTCACGTTCTGGTTTGTAAGTACGGTAGTTGATAGTTTCGGGTTTCAAAACTTCCCCGCTCGATGCTTCCAGAATTTCTTCGGGAGAGGCAAGGCTCACGGTTATTTTTGAAAAGCTACTCTTTACTTTATTTTCTTTTCTAAAAGCCATATACTTTTCTTTCTTTAAAAGCTGTTAGCTATTAGCTGTTGCTTATAGCCTTTTTGTTAGAGTATTTAGAGTCCGTTAGCTAACAACTGAGTCATCAGCTAACGGCTTTTTATAATTTAGTCAAGCGATACGCTTAATCCCAGACCACGCATTTCGTGAAGCAATACGTTCAAAGACTCAGGTATTCCCGGCTGTGGCATTGGCTCGCCTTTCACGATAGCTTCGTAAGCTTTAGAACGGCCGACAACGTCGTCAGACTTGATAGTCAGGATTTCTCTCAAGATGTAAGCCGCACCGAATGCTTCAAGTGCCCAAACCTCCATCTCTCCGAAACGCTGACCCCCGAATTGAGCTTTACCTCCAAGAGGCTGTTGCGTAATAAGAGAGTATGGTCCGATAGAACGGGCGTGCATCTTGTCTTCAACCATGTGACCCAGTTTTAGCATGTAGATAATACCTACAGTTGCATGCTGGTCGAAACGGTCTCCTGTACCACCATCGAATAAACGAACTTTACCATAACGAGGAACTCCGGCTTTGTCTGTCCATGCGTTCATATCGTCAAGGCTTGCTCCGTCGAAGATAGGAGTGGCAAATTTCACACCAAGCTCTCTTCCAGCCCAACCTAATACTGTCTCGAATATCTGACCAAGGTTCATACGCGAAGGCACCCCTAGTGGATTCAAGACAATATCAACCGGTGTTCCGTCCGGTAAGAATGGCATATCTTCCTGACGAACGATACGAGACACGATACCTTTATTACCGTGACGTCCCGCCATCTTATCCCCTACCTGTACTTTACGCTTTTTAGCCACATAAACTTTTGCGATCTGAACAATACCGGAAGGAAGTTCATCCCCGATAGTAAGGTCGAAACGTTTACGTTTCAGTTCAGCGTCAAGCTCTTTATATTTGCGCAGGAAGTTAACAATTACATCTTTTATCAATTCATTTTTGTGTTCATCTGCAGTCCAGTTGCTCACCTGTATTGACTCGTAATCGATATTGTCCAGTGCACTCTTCGTAAATTTAGAACCTTTGGCAATGATATCTACATTAAGATAGTCTTTTACACCCTGAGATGTTTTGCCATCGGTTAAGATCAATAGCTTGTCTACCAATACTGATTTTACTTTAGCTATTTTTTCTTCATACTCTTCATCCAGCTTAGGAAGCAAGGCTTTGCTCGAAAGTTTGGTCTTTCCTTTTTTCGACGCCTTAGAGAATAGGTTTGTACCTACAACAACTCCTTTCAGAGATGGGGACGCTTTCAAAGAAGCATCTTTTACATCACCTGCTTTGTCACCAAAGATGGCACGTAGAAGTTTCTCTTCAGGAGAAGGGTCAGATTCTCCTTTGGGAGTAATCTTACCTATCAGAATATCTCCCGGACTTACGCGGGCTCCGATACGGATGATACCTCTCTCGTCAAGGTCTTTTGTAGCTTCTTCACTTACGTTCGGAATATCGGAAGTCAATTCTTCTACACCACGCTTAGTATCGCGTACTTCGAGTACGAATTCTTCTACGTGTACAGAAGTAAATACATCTTCGCGTACGATACGCTCGTTTAGCACGATAGCATCCTCAAAGTTATATCCCTTCCATGGCATGAACGCCACTTTCAGGTTCTTTCCTATAGCTAGTTCTCCCTTTTCGGTAGAGTATCCTTCTGTCAGGATTTGTCCAAGAACAACTCTCTCTCCCTTGCGGCAAATAGGACGAAGGTCGATTGTTGTATTCTGGTTTGTTTTCCTGAATTTAGGGATATTATATGTTTTTACTGCGTCGTCGAAGTTCACAAAATCTTCGTCAGCAGTACGGTCATATTTGATTTTTATAGTACTTGCGTCCACATATACTACTTCTCCGGCACCTTCTGCAACGATCTGTGTACGTGAGTCGCGGATAAGCTGTCCTTCAATACCCGTACCTACGATAGGAGCTTCGGTACGCATCAATGGTACAGCCTGGCGCATCATGTTCGATCCCATCAGTGCACGGTTGGCATCGTCATGCTCAAGGAACGGAATCAAAGAAGCTGCGATAGATGCAATCTGAGTAGGAGATACGTCCATCAATTCAACTTCTTCCGGTGCAATAACCGGATAGTCGGCATCCTGACGAGCTTTCACACGTTTAAGGATAAACGTTCCATCGTCATTCAACGGAGCATTACCCTGTGCAATAAGTTTATCTTCTTCCTCTTCGGCAGCAAGATAAACAATACCGTTTGATGAAAGGTCTACTTTGCTGTCTGCGACTTTACGATATGGAGTTTCGATAAACCCTAAATCGTTGATCTTAGCATATACACAAAGAGATGAGATCAGACCGATATTCGGACCTTCAGGAGTCTCGATCGGACAAAGACGTCCGTAGTGAGTATAGTGAACGTCACGCACCTCGAAACCTGCTCTTTCGCGCGAAAGACCACCTGGTCCCAGTGCGGACATACGACGTTTGTGAGTGATTTCAGCCAATGGATTGGTTTGATCCATAAACTGAGACAGTGCATTCGTACCGAAGAATGTATTTACTACAGATGAGATTGTTTTCGCATTGATCAGATCGATCGGCGTAAAGACTTCATTGTCGCGTACATTCATTCTTTCACGAATGATACGTGCCATACGGTTAAGACCAACTCCAAACTGGTTGAAAAGTTGCTCACCAACAGTACGAACACGACGGTTGCTCAAGTGGTCGATATCATCGACGATAGCTTTTGAATTGATCAGTTCGATAAGGAACTTGATTATTTCAATAATATCTTCTTTCGTTAATACACGGATATCTGTACTTGTAGTCAAACCTAATTTCTTGTTCAGCCTGTAACGTCCTACTTCACCTAAGTCGTATCGTTTTTCAGAGAAGAACAAGTTATTAATGACCTCGCGAGCACTGGTATCGTCAGCCGGTTCAGCGCTACGAAGCTGTCTGTATATATGACGGACTGCATCTATTTCCGAGTTACTCGGGTCTTTTTGCAAGGTATTGTAGATAATGGCAAAATCAGAAATATTTTGCGTATCCTTATGCAATAAGATAGAAGCTATGTTCGAATCTATAATCAGATCAAGATGGTCTTTGTCCAGTACTGTTTCGCGTTCAAGAATAACTTCGTTACGCTCGATTGAAGTCACCTCACCGGTATCTTCATCCACAAAGTCTTCCATCCAGGTTCTCAATAGTCTGGCTGCAAGCTTGCGGCCAAGCACCTTCTTGATATTTTGTTTTGTAACTTTAACCTCTTCGGCCAGGTCGAAAATCTCAAGGATATCTCTATCACTTTCGAATCCGATAGCACGAAGCAGTGTAGTTACCGGTAATTTTTTCTTACGGTCGATGTATGCATACATGACATTGTTGATGTCGGTAGCAAACTCGATCCAAGAACCTTTGAACGGAATGATACGCGCCGAATAAAGCTTTGTACCATTTGCATGCATCGTTTGTCCGAAGAACACACCGGGTGAACGGTGCAACTGAGACACGACTACACGTTCTGCTCCGTTGATGACAAAGGTACCTTTCTCAGTCATATATGGAATCAGTCCCAGATATACATCCTGGATAACTGTATCAAAATCTTCGTGGTCTGGGTCTGTACAATAAAGTTTTAGCTTAGCTTTCAATGGAACACTATATGTCAATCCTCTGTCGATACACTCATCAATGGTATAGCGGGGAGGGTCGATGAAGTAGTCCAAAAACTCTAATACAAAGTTGTTTCGTGTATCGGCTATAGGAAAGTTTTCAGCAAAAACTTTGTATAGGCCTTCGTTTTTCCTTCTTTCAGGAGGGGTATCAAGTTGCAGAAAGTCGCGGAATGACTTTAACTGTACTTCAAGGAAATCCGGGTAAGGAAGCGGATTTTTGATTGAAGCGAAATTGACTCTTTGATTTGTTGTTGAAGACATGGATAACCTATTTTATTGAACTTATTACTTTTGACGCAAAAAGGTTAAGAACCTTCTTCGAGGAAGGTTCCTAACCAAATATCCTTTCTCAGGACTTATCTTTACTTAAGTTCAACTTCGGCTCCAGCTTCTTCTAATTGTTTTTTCAATGCGTCAGCTTCATCTTTAGTTACTCCTTTTTTAAGTTCACCAGGAGCACCATCTACTAGATCTTTAGCCTCTTTCAAACCAAGTCCTGTAAGTTCTTTTACAGCTTTAACAACTTGTAGTTTGTTAGCTCCTGCTGATTTCAAGATTACATCAAAAGATGTTTTTTCTTCTACTACTTCAGCAGCAGCAGCTGGTCCTGCAGCAACTGCAACAGCAGCAGCGGCTGGTTCAATACCATATTCAGTTTTTAGAATTTCAGCTAATTCGCTTACTTCTTTTACTGTCAAATTTACTAGTTGTTCTGCAATAGCTTTGATATCTGCCATTTTTGTATAAATTAAAATTGTTTATTATTCTTTTGTTTAAAATTTATCTCTTAGATAATGTTTCTAAGACGCCATGGATAGTATTTCCACCCGATTGAAGGGCCGAAATAACATTCTTGGCAGGGGATTGAAGGGCTGCAATAACATCGCCGATAAGTTCGTTTTTGCTCTTGATATTTTCCAGTGCGCTCAGATTTTCTGAACCGATATAGAAGCTTTCTTGAACATAAGCTGCCTTAAGCGAAGGTATTCCTTCTTTTTTATATTTAGCAATCAGCTTAGCCGGAGCATTAGCCGAATTAGAAAACATGATAGCAGTATTTCCTTTCAATGCAGCATCCAACTCAGCGTAATCACCTTCAAGGCTTTCCAGAGCTTTTTGCAACAGCGTATTCTTTACAACCATCAGTTTGATCTCCTGCTTAGCACATTCTCTTCTCAACTCGCTTGTTTTAGCAGAATTTAGAGAAGCAATGTCGGTAAGATAGAAATGATCGTATCCTTTGATTGTTGCTGCTATAGTTTCTATGATAGTGCTTTTATCTTCCTTTCTCATAATTTTCAGTCAATTTTTTATTAATTTTCTACTGATTTAGGGTCTATTTTTACACCCGGGCTCATAGTACTTGAAAGACAAACACTCTTCACATAAGTTCCTTTTGCTGCAGTTGGTTTCAATTTGATAAGCGTAGCAATAAATTCTTTCGCGTTATCTTTGATTTGCTCAGGAGTGAAAGATACTTTACCGATAGAAGCGTGAATGATACCAGCTTTGTCTACTTTAAAGTCAATCTTACCTGATTTAACCTCTGTCACAGCTTTTGCAACATCTACAGTTACAGTTCCGCTCTTAGGGTTAGGCATCAGACCACGAGGTCCTAAAACACGTCCCAGAGCACCAACTTTACCCATGATAGCAGGCTGAGTGATGATAACATCGATATCAGTCCAACCACCTTTTATTTTTTCGATATACTCGTCCAATCCAACATAGTCGGCACCTGCTTCTTTAGCAGCAGCCTCAGCGTCCGGAGAACATAATACCAAAACTCTAACTTGTTTTCCTGTTCCATGAGGAAGAGACACAACGCCTCTCACCATCTGGTTAGCTTTACGTGGGTCTACACCTAGGCGTACATCCAAATCGACAGAAGCGTCGAATTTAGTTGTAGTAACCTCTTTTACAAGAGCTGATGCTTCGGTTAATGTATATAGTTTCCCTGCTTCAATCTTGCTGAAAGCTAACTTTTGATTTTTAGTAAGTTTACCCATTTCTCAATTGAAGTTTAATTATTGAACATCAGGGAAAGCCCCTTTTACAGTAATACCCATACTTCTTGCTGTACCAGCAACCATTCTCATGGCTGATTCGATTGTAAAACAGTTAAGGTCGACCATCTTATCTTCAGCAATAGCTTTTACCTGATCCCAGGTAATTTCAGCTACTTTCTTACGATTTGGTTCTGCCGATCCGCTCTTCACCTTAGAAGCTTCCAATAGCTGGATTGCTACAGGTGGTTGTTTTACAACAAAATCGAAAGACTTGTCAACATAGTAAGTAATTACCACTGGTAATATTTTACCTGCCTTGTCTTGAGTTCTGGCATTAAATTGCTTACAGAAATCCATGATGTTGATACCTTTAGAACCTAGAGCAGGTCCTACAGGAGGAGATGGATTTGCTGCACCGCCTTTAATTTGTAATTTTAATTGTCCAGCAATTTCTTTAGCCATTTTTGTTTCTAATTTTTAGTTTTGTTAAAACTTAAGATTAAAGCATTCAGAGTTGCGTAACCAATCTTACTGCTCTTTTTCGACTTGCATGTAATTCAACTCGAGTGGAGTTTTCCGCCCGAATATCTTTACCATTACTTTCAGTTTCTTTTTCTCAGTGTTCACTTCTTCAATGATTCCCGAAAATCCTGAGAAAGGACCATTGGTCACTTTTACATTTTCTCCGACAATGTATTGAACATCCATGCCTACTTCCTGCTCATCCAGTTCGTCCATAGTACCCAGTATCCTGTTCACTTCGGACTGGCTCAAGGGCTGAGGGTTGGTTGTATTCGGTAAAAAACCGGCTACGTAATTTATGTTACGTAATTCATGGATAACTTCCCCTATGAGGGCAGCTTCGATCAAAATGTAGCCGGGAAGATAAGCTCTTTCTTTCAGAACCTTCTTTCCGTTACGCATGATATAAGTCTTCTCTGTAGGGATAAGAACTTGAGAGATATACTTTCCTAAGTCTGATTTCTTTATCTCAGCTTCAAGATACTCTTTGACTTTATTTTCTTTTCCACTAACGGCACGCAAAACATACCATTTCTTTTCGATTTCAGTCATAGCTTTTGATAAGGATTAAAGACTATAGAAAAACTTGACAATAGACTCGAATGCAGAATCGATACCCCAAACGATTAGTGCCATTATTATGGAAGCAATCATGACAATTACCGCACTGTTGGTCAGTTCTGCACGAGTAGGCCAAGAAACCTTGTATACAAGCTCGTTATAAGAATCTTTAATGTAATTAATTATTTTTTTCATCACTCTTCTTGAGTTTTTTAGCACGGGCGGAGAGATTCGAACTCCCGACATTTGGTTTTGGAGACCAACGCTCTACCACTGAACTACGCCCGTAAATTAAAGTCGGTTATATCGCAAACCGACTTTAGTATATAGATTGGAATTGCTTATGCAATAATTTCTGTAATCTGACCAGCACCTACTGTACGACCACCTTCGCGGATAGCGAAACGTAGACCTACGTTACAAGCAACTGGGTAGATAAGTTCTACGTTGATAGTCACGTTGTCACCAGGCATAACCATGTCTGTTCCTTCAGGAAGAGTGATTTCGCCAGTAACGTCAAGAGTACGCAGGTAGAACTGAGGACGATATTTGTTGTGGAATGGAGTGTGACGTCCACCTTCTTCTTTCTTAAGGATATAAACCTCAGCTTTGAAGTTAGTGTGAGGAGTAATCTTACCTGGGTGACAAATTACCATACCACGTTTGATTTCTTCTTTGTCGATACCACGAAGCAATAGACCTACGTTGTCACCAGCTTGTCCGTCGTCAAGGATCTTACGGAACATTTCTACTCCTGTAACAACTGATTTTTTAGCTTCTGCTCCAAGACCGATGATTTGAATTTCTTCACCAGTTTTGATTTTACCAGTTTCGATACGACCTGTTGCTACTGTACCACGACCTGTGATAGAGAACACGTCTTCAACCGGCATCAAGAATGGTTTGTCTACATCGCGTGGAGGAAGTGGAATCCAAGTATCCACAGCATTCATTAGTTCCATCACCTGGCTAACCCAAGGCTCAACACCGTTAAGTGCACCTAGAGCAGATCCGCGGATAACTGGAGTATTGTCGCCGTCGAACTCATAGAATGAAAGAAGTTCTCTCATTTCAAGTTCAACTAGTTCTAGCATTTCTTCGTCTTCAACGATATCGCATTTGTTCATGAAAACAACCAACTTAGGCACGTTTACCTGACGTGCAAGTAGGATGTGTTCGCGAGTTTGAGGCATCGGACCATCAGTAGCAGCAACTACGATGATAGCACCGTCCATCTGAGCAGCACCAGTAACCATGTTCTTTACGTAGTCGGCGTGTCCGGGACAGTCAACGTGAGCGTAGTGACGGTTAGCTGTTTCATATTCAACGTGAGAAGTGTTGATAGTAATACCACGTTCTTTTTCTTCAGGAGCGTTGTCGATTGAATCGAACGAACGAGCTTGAGAAAGACCTTTGTCAGCCAATACTTTAGTGATAGCAGCAGTCAAAGTAGTTTTACCGTGGTCAACGTGACCGATTGTACCGATATTTACGTGCGGTTTCGCCCGGTTAAAATGTTCTTTTGCCATAATTAATCTTCTATTATTTAGTTAAATGTATATATTTAATTCTATTGAATAAATTCACTAAAATAAACCAGAGCCCATGACGGGACTTGAACCCGTGACCTCTTCCTTACCAAGGAAGTGCTCTACCACTGAGCTACATTGGCATAAACAGTAAAGAACTTTCTCTTCAATTTACCTTATATCATTATAAGGAGTTGACCTTTTTATTGAAGAGAACCGGGAAGCTTTATCAATAAACTCTTAAGTTATTTCAAGTTTACAAGAACTTCTTTTTCTATACCTTGAGCCTCTTGTCGGATTCGAACCAACGACCCCGAGATTACAAATCACGTGCTCTGGCCAACTGAGCTAAAGAGGCATAACAACAAATTTTGCCGCCATTACGACTTTTAATAGCGAAACGGCGACAAAATTAGAAATTATTTTTTAGAATAACAATACTTTATGTATTTATTTTTCCCGAGTTCTTTCTTTTGGTACATATTCGTCTATCCGTTGAATAGAAAGCGGATCGATAAATGTTTGTTATTATTTGGCTTGCGTTTTCTCCTTTACTTTGAGTATCTGTTTTTCGAGGGCTTCTATATTTTGCATAACGGCCTCTTCGAATGAGTCGGCAGTCTTATTTGCAAAGAGCTCCCCGCTTTTTATATTTAATTTTACTGATGCTTCTTTATTGTTCGCAACTTCCGGTTTTACTACTTTAAGTATTACTTCAGCATCTACAATCAGGTCAGAAAATTTATCCAGTTTCGATAATTTCTTTTCTATAAACTCTTTTAATTGTGTGCTTGCATCAAAGTGCACTGACTGAATTGCAATGTTCATAATGTTTCCTCCTTTACTTTTAGGCTCTCGGATGAGCCTTGTTATAAATTTTCTTTAATTCTTCGAATGAAGTGTGTGTATATATTTCTGTAGCCGCAAGGCTTGAATGCCCTAATAATTCTTTTACCGCATTTATATCCGCTCCATTGTTTAGCATGCCGGTTGCAAATGAATGGCGAAGCACATGGGGACTCGTTTTTGAAAGAGTCGGTATTTGCTTCAGATTTTCCGTCACGATCCTGTGCACAAGCATTGGGTAGAGCTGCTGCCCATCATTCTTAACAAATAAGTAACCGGATAAGTTTCCCACTTCCCGATTCCTTGCATTCAGGTACCCTTCGAGTATCGTTTTCATCCCATCACTGAAAGGGATAAGGCGTTGTTTGTTGCGCTTGCCCGTCACCTGTATTGTTTCGGCACTGAAATCGACATCAATATCTTTCAGCCCGATCAACTCTGCCCGGCGAATACCTGTAACATAGAACAATTCGATCATTATATGATTACGGAGCGATTCGAATGTGTTGTCGAAGTTTGATTCCTCCAACACTTTCTCCATATCTCCATTGTTCACAAACGAAGGAATGGGCTTTGGTGTTTTGGGTCCGGTAATTTTCTTTACCGGGTTTGCCGGAACTTCGCCTATACGTAACAAATATTTGTAGAACGATTTAAGCGTACTCAACTTACGGTTTACTGACCGCGCAGCGATCTTTGCCTCCATAAGCGATACAATCCACATGCGGACAATGTCGCTGTCTACGCTTTTCACATCCACTTCCGGAAAATGTTCTTGCAGGAATCCTACAAACTGATGAAGATCTGTAGAATAAGAAATCTCCGTATGTAAAGAGAAGTTCTTTTCATAACGGAGATATCTGCTATATTTGTCAATTAGTAACATCATCTGTCCGAATTTGAATCCTGAATGACGAAGTTAATAATTTTATGCGGAAAAGACAATAGTATTTTATTCTTCCGAACGGTGCATTGCCTGAACGTATACAGCGTGCAATCTTTGCTCTCTTTTCACCACTGATGGCTTACGGAACTCCTGACGTCTTCTAAGTTCTTTTACTACACCTGTTTTTTCGTATTTTCTTTTAAATTTCTTCAAGGCTTTTTCAATATTTTCGCCTTCTTTTAATGGTACAATGATCATAATTGTCGTTTTATTTTTTATTTATTTTTTGTTTTGTTTAATGCAATTTAATTAGTGAGGCATGCTTTCCTCATTTGTTTTTATAATAGGCGGCTTTTGTATAACAATCTTCTGAACACTGCTCTGCAAGCAGCATCTGACTATAAACTAATTATGTTCTGTTCAAAAGATCATTAAACCTCCTTTCTATTTTCGGGCTGCAAATTTAGGGATAAAATATTAAATTCCAATATTTTTGGCAAGGATTTTATTGTTTCTTCATTTCTATATGCGGTATGCCGTCTTCGAGATACATCTCGCTTGTTTGCCTGAAACCGTGACTCTCGTAGAACTTTTTCAGATACAATTGCCCGGATATTGTGATCTTTGTTTCACCAAATACAGATTCCTCCAGTTCGATAGCCTTTTTCATCAGGTCTTTTCCATAACCGTATTTTCTGTATTCCTCTGCTACGATTACCCGCCCGATACTGGCCTCGTCGAAATAATCGCCTGCTTTGAATATGCGACAATAGGCAACCAGCTTATTATCAACATAACCATGCAGATGCAAAGCTTTTTGATCTTTGTAATCTACATCAAGGTAAGGGGCATCCTGCTCTACGACGAATATCTTGCACCGAAGATGTAGTATGTCATATAATTCGTTTATCATAAACTCATCGAAACGGTTTACTTTCCAAAGTATATCTTTTTTCATAGATTTTAATTTGGGTGCAAATATAATTCCTTTTTAGGGTAAACCCTCGAAATTTATTTTTTTTGAAATAGTTTATCTATATAGTAAGCTATTAACCTTTAGTTTAGCTGCTAGCTTGTAGTTCTTTGAAGTATTGATTGGCCCATCCATTAGCACCGCTTCGCTCTGCCGGTTTTAACTCCGTCGATTTGCAATTCAATTCTCCCCGAAGGGCAGGACTGTTAAGTTCTCTACTTTGTTCTGTTATTTTCTGCTGTCATCCTGAGTGGAACGAAGGATCTCGACCCTGAGAAACGAGATGTTTCACTCCGTTCAACATGACGCAGAGAGTATAAAAAATTAGAACTTAACAATCCTGCCTCATGGGAGGCTACAGAGAGGGTAAAAGCTAATTATTAATTGCTCTTTGTGTAAGCTTTACATACGCTTCGCCCCTGTGGCCGTTGGTTGTTACCTTTTGAAAAAAGATACAAGTAAACGAGATACAAGATACAAGTTGTTAACTGTTGACTGTTTACTGTAAAAGTTGTTACATGTGTTACCTTTTGTCTTTTATACGGGTCAGAGATTATCCCTTTGTTCTTTTGGATTTGTAATCCAAAAGTTATTAATAGCGGATTTAAAATCCGCGGTTATACAATCATCGGATTACAAATCCGATGAGACGATGGTAAAAGTCGACAGATAGAAAATAGAGAAAAAGGTGTAACCTTTGTTACCTTTTCGGAAGCTGTAGGGGCAATCCCTTGTGGTTGCCCGGTATTGGAAAAGGCAGGTACCCACAAGGGTACCCCTACGAAAAATAGCAAAAGGTGTTACATGTGTTACCTTTATTGAGTGGACAATTGAACATGACAAAACAAAAAAACGAAAAAAGTGTCAGATGTGTCAGATTTTAGCACTATACGGCTAAAGAATACAATTCCCTGTTTTCACATTTTTGACCTTATTCCTTTTTAAAAGAAACCGCTTTCTAAAAAATAACTTATTAACTTAGAGGCTGTATTCTCACCAGTCTAACTTTCTCTATTTATGGATAATATAAAAAAAATAAAAAGAACTGCGCAAGTAGCAGCCATCCTTTCAAAATACGGGTTCGAGACGCTTGTCACACAAACCGACATTAAAAAGCTGATCCCTGATGCATATATAGAGCATAGCGAAAAGCGAAAGGAGAGTTTTTCGCTTAGTATCTATGAACGGATAAGGATGGTACTGGAGGAATTAGGCCCGGCCTATATAAAATTGGGACAATTGATGAGTAACCGTGACGACCTGTTACCCGAAGAATTGACCATAGAGCTACAGAAACTACAAGATCAGGTACAGGTGAAAGATATAAACATATATGAAATATTAAAAGAAGAATTGTCTTTAGAACCCGACGATATATTTGAATTTATCGACTCCGACCCCATTGCCGCGGCATCGCTTTCGCAAGTATATACCGCAGTACTGAAAAAAGAACAGAAAAAAGTGGTGATCAAGGTAAAGAGAAAAGGAATCAGGGAGAAGATAGAGGCCGATATCCTTATAATGAAAGATCTGGCGCGCATCTTTGAAAAGTATTATGATGCCGCACGCAAAGTCGGTTTATACAATATTGTGTGTACATTCGAGAAATCCGTGATCGCCGAATTGTCTTTTACTCAGGAGTTGGCTAATATAGAAAAGTTCAGGAATAATTTTAAGGGAAACGACGCTATCTATATACCCTTTACTTATAAGGAACTTTCCAACAGCAATATCTTGTGTATGGAATTTATTGAGGGGATAAAAATATCGGACAAGGAGACAATTCTGCAGAGCGGACTGGATATGAAACTAATAGCCGAAACGGTTGTGGATTTATATCTGAAGCAAATTATCGACTATGGATTTTTTCATGCCGACCCTCATTCCGGAAATATCTTCGTTTTACCTACAGGGCAGATAGCCTTTATAGATTACGGTTCGGTTGGCAAGATGTTGCCGAAGGATAAAGAATATCTTGGCGATTTCGTCATATATGCTTTACGCAAAGATGTAAAACGGCTTATCAGGGTTATAAAGAAAGTCGCTGTAAAGTATAGTATAAAGAACGAGGCGCAGCTGGAACGGGATCTATATGAGCTGCTCTATATTATGGATAATGTTTCCGTAAAAGAATTAAATCTGGCGGAACTGGCAAAAACCGTTTCAAAACTGCTGAATGAGAACCAGACAATCCTGCCTGAATATATCTACCTGCTGGTAAGAGGAATTATTCTTCTCGAAGGTATTGGCCGCGAACTTGGCATAGAGACTAATATTATAGAAAATGTAAAGCCTTATGGCATAAAGCTGATGAAACAAAGGCTTACACCTAAGCACCTCACAAATAAAGTACTGGATAAGCTGTATGATATGGGCGACAGGCTCGAAGAATTGCCTGAAGATATCCACTCACTAGTACAGAAGGTGAATAATAATGAACTGGAGATTACGCACAAGCTACGAGGCCTTAACGATATACGGAATACAATCAGTCATCTGGTAGTGGCCATGATTATATCGGCATCGACAATCGGATCGGCCATACTGGTGCTGGCGGGTATGCCGCCCACTGCATGGGGAGTATCTATACTGGGATTTCTCGGGTTCGTTGTCTCCGGTATTATGGGTGTTGTGGTTGTGCTGTCTATCCTGCGTAATAAGAGATCGGATTGATTCTACTTCTTAAAAACAAGATATACCGCCGCAATAAGGAAGACAAAAGCCAGTATATGGTTCCATCTGAAAGTTTCGGTCTTAAACGCCAGTGTGCTGAAAAGAACGAAAACAGTAAGGGTAATAACTTCCTGTATAATTTTGAGCTGCATCAGAGAAAAAGGCCCTCCATTACCCTGGAAGCCCAAACGGTTTGCCGGAACCTGAAAACAGTATTCGAAAAATGCGATACCCCAACTGATAAGTATCACACCCAAAAGCGGGAGTGCGGCAAACCAAGAGTATTCTTTCATTTTCAGATGCCCGTACCAGGCGAAGGTCATAAATACATTAGATACGATCAACAATAATATAGTATATAAGCCGGCAAGATTCATAATTGTATAGCGTTAATATTTTGCGACGCAAAAGTAACTCAAATTTTGATAACAAAGATTACATATCTATTTATTATTTCGGCAATTAAAGTGATGAAAACAGGATATAGTTTCAGAACACGTTGTTAAATTCTATACATCACTTATAATATCTTATAATTTTAAATTCTTATCTTTGAAACCATTAATAATCAGTAGTCAATTTATGAAATCGGTATTTATTTATATAGTGCTTTCCTTCTGTTGCTTATCTGCTGCGTTTTCCCAAACATTGGCGGAAGCAAAAGATCTCTACCTGAAAGGGGAATACGCAAAGGCTCTGCCGGTATTCGAAACGGAATATGCGGCTAAGCCCAACGACGCTAATATTAACCACTGGTACGGAGTATGCCTGTTCGAAACAGGAGGCGACCGAGTACAGGCAGAAAAAAGCCTGTTACTTGCATCACAAAAAAGGATACAGGATTCGTTCTATTATCTGGGACAACTGTACACTGATGAGTTCAGGTTTACCGAAGCTACAGAAGCTTTCAATAAGTATGAATCTATGCTGAAAAAGAAAGATGATGATGCGCGTGCCCGCCTCGAAGAGAAGCGCAAAGAGATGTCGCGTCTGAACCGTGTGGTTTCCAACACTGAAGATATACAGATAATAGACAGTGTGGTAGTCGATAAAGCGAGCTTCCTGTCAGCCTACAAGCTGAGCCACAGTTCGGGACGCCTCGATTATTTTGATAAGGTTTTTACTTCCAACAAACGGGTAGAGTCTACTGTCTATTTTAACGAAAAGGAAACAAAAATATACTATGCGCAACCTGAGAAGAACGGTTCGTATACTTTATATTCAATGGAGAAATTATTGGACAAGTATGGCAATGAGAAGAAACTCTCGGCGACCAACTTCAACCTGACAGGCGACCTTAATTATCCTTATGTGATGGCCGACGGGGTTACTATTTATTTCGCAGCAAAGGATTACGACAGCCTGGGTGGATATGACCTGTTTGTTTCGCGATACAATATGAATAACGATACCTATCTTGCTCCCGAACGCCTGAATATGCCATTTAACTCACTTTACAATGATTATATGATGGTGGTGGATGAAGAGAAAGGGGTAGGATGGTTTGCCTCCGACAGGTTCCAACCCGAAGGCAGAGTATGTATCTATACCTTTATCCCGAACAAGACCGTGAAAATCGTAGAAAGCGAGGATGAAAAATATATGGCCGGCAGGGCTCGTATCACATCTATAAAAGATACATGGCTGAAAGGACAAAATTATTCGCAACTAATCGCTCTTGCCCGAAAAGCGCCTAAAGAGGAGGTCAAAGTAGTACGTGACTTTGAATTTGTAATCAATGACGAAAATACATATTACAAACTTGCCGACTTTAAAAATAAAACCGCTCGCGACACATATTTCCGGGTAGTACAGATGAAATCAGATTTGAGATCTATATCTGAAAAGCTGGATAACCTGAGAAGCGCTTACGGCAAATCTTCGCAGGAAGCAAGACGTACTATGACAACAGAAATCACCGACTTGGAAAAGAAACAGGAGCAATTGCAACGACAAATTCCCCCTTTGGAAGTACAAGCCCGCAATCAGGAAATACAGGGCTTGCAATGATAATGCAATCTGTATACTAATTTTAAAGAACCTTCGACATCCATTACAGGATGTTATAATCTATAAGAAATTATAATTCACACTGATCCAACCGATATTCAAAAGAACGGGAGGACGGAGTGTGTCTGCCCTTTTGATATATAATTAAAGAGAGATAAAGAATCTTTGAATATCATTATAACTCAAACACCAATTTGTATCAATATATTATCAGCCCATAAGAAGACTCCCCCCTATTTTTCACTGGCGATCTACCTAACATTTAAGCCCTGAACAAAAAATCAAAACACAACGATCTGTTTGTGAGTATTTTGTGAAATATTTTTCATTTTTCTAAAAAAAAGTGACCGAAAAGTTTTGTCAACTCAAAAATACATCTTAGATTTGCAGTGTACTAGTAATCTAATACACTAATAGAATAATAAACAAATAACTTAAAACATACAATTATGAAAGCAACAATCCTAACTTCAGTATTTGCAGTATTAGTTTCAACAATGAATCTTAATGCCAGAAATGTAACAACATACAGTAATGTAGAAAACGGAGAGTTTGGAGTGAAGAAAGAATATGTTTCTATCAATAAAGAAACTTCAAAGCCCGAAAGCAAAGAATACTACCACTACGACCAAAACGGCAATATCGTAGAAAAGACAGTAAGCGTATGGAATGAGAATACCGGATGGGAAAATGCAGCAACATATTCTTATCAATATGGAGACGCGAACAAGGTAGCCTATGTAGCATATACAAAATGGGACAAAAACAATGAACGATGGTCTGAAAAATCCGATATTACCGTTCATATATATAACGACAAAGACGAATTTCTGACTACAAAACAAATTCAGGTAGAGAATAAGACCGCTTACAACTTAATCTCTCAAAAATAAATATACAGCATAATATATCCAGATAACAATAGTAATTACAACAACCAATAAATAATACAACTATGAGAACAACTATTATAACTTCAGTATTCGCAGTATTAGTTTCAACAATGAACTTAAGTGCTAAAAATGTAATAACCTACAGCAATGTAGAAAATAATGAATCAGGTGTAAAGAAAGAATATGTTACCATAAACAAAGAAACTTCGAAACCCGAAAGCAAAGGGTGCTACCTTTATGACAGAAAGGGTAATATAACTGAAAAAACCGTAAGTGTATGGAACAATGAAACGGGATGGGTAAACACTGCTAAATATGAATACCAATACACAAGCGCAAACAAAGTATCAGGTTTGACTTACACCGAATGGAATAAAGAAACAAGCAACTGGGCAGGCAAATCATCTTTCATTGCCCACATATATGATGAAAATGATGAACTTCTCTCTTTAGAACAAATCAATATACAAAACAGGGCGAATAACGATAATAACTTCATTACCCAAAAATAAGTTAGGATTAAAACAACAACAATGTAAGGCTGCCTGAGAAGGTAGCCTTACTTATTTCCCTGACAGATAGAAAAACTGAATTGTATCAAAAATGGACACTTATGTAAAAAATATTTACAGTACAAAAAACAACCAATCATATAACATTTTATATATCAGCAATCTAAAGATTTTGGCACAGAATTGGTATATTATATTGTGAACAAGAGATACAAATTATAACTATAAAACATACAATTATGAAAACAACTATTTTAACTTCAGTATTCGCAGTATTAGTTTCAATAATGAATCTTAATGCCAAAGACGTAATAACTTACAGTAATATGGAAAATAATGAATTAGGCGTAAAGAAAGAATATGTTACGCTTGATGACAAAACTTCCATCCCTTTCAAGAAAACCTCTTACTTCTATGACGAAAAAGGCAGACTTCTGGAAAGAACAATACAAAAATGGAATGATAAAGGCGGATGGATAAACCTTGCTAAGTTTGAATACAGATATAACAAGTCTGACAAAGCGAGTGTTATAACCATCACGAAATGGAATAACAAGCAAAAAGACTGGGCTAATAAATCAAGCATTTACACATACATATATAATGATAGCAACGAGTTCCTATCAATAAAGCAAGAAACAGTAGATAACAAGATCAAAGACGAGCTACTTACTCAGAAATAAATCCTCTAGAAAATAAAAAATAAGGTTGCCAACAATTAGCAACCTTATTTTCATTTAAATATATACGATTGATTATAGTAAATTACCTATTTTAAATCCGAGAAACACAGTGCGAGGCAAACTTGGTCCGTAAATATAAGAAGGATCCCGGTCGATACCTTTATCAAAGTCTTTTTGATAAGAATTGAATATATTCTTCATGCCGGCAAACCATTCAACTGTCACACCACCTGTTATTCTCATATCGTAATGAAACTTAAGACCTGCGTCGAAAAATGTTTTTGACTTGCGCAGTTCCCCGGCATCACGGGCCTCTCCCTCCGGCAAATCAACTCCAAAATATGGAACCAACATCCTACCTGTATAATTACCTGTTGCAGACACACCAAAATTGCGTGCAAACTCCCAATCCACAGTAAAGAAACCATATGTATCCGGCGTTCTGAAAAAGTTCTTTTCTCCAAAGGTCTCCTCAGCTGTCTTATACTTACTGGATTGAATCGTAAATCCGGCACTCACACTCAGCTTATCCGATGGCATTACCTTCAGTTCCAGATTCAAACCTTGTACCGACGCCCCATCTTTTGAATTGATACGGGTATATATCACTGTACCATTCTCATCCGGTTCACCTATTTCATTCCTGAAGGGGTTATGCAATTTATTGTAAAAGCCTTCTATCAGGATATTGGTATTGATCCCTCCCAACTTTTTATTGAAATCGAAAGACAAAGTAAAACTGGAACTGTTTTCCTGTTTCAGGTCCGGATCATTCTTATTTATCACCTGACGCGAACCCGATGTCTCGATATGAAGATCCTCATCGAATATTTGCGGAGCACGGTAACCTCTCGAAAAACCGAGACGGGTTTGCAGATAATCTGTAAGGTCATACATTACACTTGCCCGAGGTACAAGCACAGTCCCCGATTTGTCACTATCTGTTTGTTTATCGTTGATAGAATAATGTTCTATACGTGCTCCGGCCAGAAACTTTGCTTTTCCTACCTTTATCTCATATTGAGCAAAAGCACCTGTAGTAGAAAGTGACTGGTCGGACACGATACGATTAGGAACATGCGTTGTTTCTATTTCACCGTCATCATTCACCTTGTATTCAGGATATCCCAGCTTCTTATCAGTCAGATGCGAACCTGTGTGTTCTACTCCTCCTATGAGAGTTGAAATATCATTTACCGAAGCCTTATATTGAGCACCTATATTAAATGTTTTATCTTTTGTATTACCATAGTCGCTTAACGATTGGTTAGCCCCATAGTATGAGTCTCTGTCCAGATATTGTCCCGAGGCAAATACAGTAAGCAGGTCACTCTCCCGCAGATATTGCTCATAGGTCAATGCCCCTGTCACCATATCATGCTTCACCGATTCCGAGATATCACGTTCATGATCAGGATAGTCCTGTTTATTCCCTCCTTTGCGCTGTTCACGGATATTAAAGAAGTCGAGGCTTATTTTGTTCCTGTATCCGGGACGATGAAATATACGGGTACCAATAACAGTGTTTTTCATTGGTGCTATTTCGGAAAAACTATCATCATTCGCATCAAACATTTTACGGTCACGCATATTGCCGAATACCGAAATTCCGGTCTTATGATCTTCTGTAACCAGAGTTGCATTCATTGTTGCATTATAATCGGCTGCCGGGCCATTAGAGCCACTTATACCTGTACCAATCAGAGAGGTATTAAATCCGGCTTCAAACGAATTCGTTTTCGGGTCTTTCAGTATCAGATTGATTGTTCCGGCAATAGCATTCGACCCATAAAGTACCGAGCCTCCGCCACGTACAACTTCTATACGTTCCAGCATATTAGCCGGAATCAGTTCCAAACCATAAACTCCGGCAAGCCCGCTAAATATAGGACGGCTGTTTATCAGTATCTGGGAATAAGGACCTTCCATGCCATTCATACGTATTTGGGAAAAGCCACAATTCTGACAGTCGTTTTCATAACGTAGCCCTGTGCAGTAATTCAAACCTTCTCCTAATACGACCGACTGAGTTGTTTCCAGCATCTTGGTACTGATAGTGTTTACTATCACAGGGGCTTCAGTCCTTTTTTGAGAAGTACGGCCTGCTGTAACAACAACTTCGTTAAGATTCAGTGCATCTTCTTCTATTTCAAAGTTCACCTCTATCGATTTCCCCCGCTTTAGTTCCACTTCTTTTTCCTGAGGCTTGAACCCGATACCTTCAGCAACCACCGTAAATGTTCCTTCGGGCAAGTTCTTCAACGTATAATGTCCGGTTGCATCTGTAGCAACCCCTATTGTTGTATTTTTAAGGATAATATTAATATACGAAATATGTTGCCCCGTCTTACTATTAACCACATGTCCGAAAATATTGGCGTCGGTACGCACCAGATTAGCCTGCATTACTCCTGCAGACAGTATTAGCATAAATAATACTATTATATGTTTTTTCATCTTTTATTTTTAAATTAATCAGTATCTGTAAAAGTAAAGTCTGGTTCCGGATGCCGGATTATAAAAAAGGAGGGGGACGCAGAAGAAAACATCCGCTATGATACTGAAAATGAAGTACAGCACTCGAATATGCAAGAAGTACGACCGGTTTAACAAAAGGAATACTTAAGTCGACAATAGATGCCGATAAGTCTATTACTTCAAATGCTGATAAATGCTGTATTAATTGTAATTCTGTTTTTGTATGCGTATGCGCCGGTTTACCATCACACCCTTTTTTATAGGGATGCGAATGGAGGATCATAGTATCATCAATCTTATGGATATGATGAAAGAAATTGATAGATCCCAGATATAATACGGTTACAATCAATAAACCAAACTTACTGACTGTTAACGAATAACTGTTACGCATTAATTTGCGGTATAATGATAAATAGCTTTTTAGTTGAGGTGCAAAGCTAAAAAAAACGGACTTTCCGGGCAATCACCATTACTAGGTATATACAGAAATAACAATACCTACATATAGGTATTATATATATGCAATAGAAAAATATTATAACTAA
This sequence comes from uncultured Dysgonomonas sp., assembly GCF_900079725.1. Lineage (NCBI taxonomy): Bacteria > Pseudomonadati > Bacteroidota > Bacteroidia > Bacteroidales > Dysgonomonadaceae > Dysgonomonas > uncultured Dysgonomonas sp. The sequence continues at coordinate 3,103,486 of NZ_LT599032.1, read as the reverse complement.
AAAATCCGCAACATTTGTTACGGATTTGATTATATAGTTAGAACATCGGGCCACCGGGACCTCTACCTCCACCGGGACCAAATCGGCGTCCTCCACCAGGACCTTCCATATCGCTGCTCTTCGCCCCGCCTTTAAAGGATTGGAAACGAATAGTAAGCCCCACCATGAAATAACTGCTAATAGTATTATAAGTACTATAAGTTATATTGTTGGCATTCGAACTACGGGAGATGTTGCTCTGATCCTGAAGTATATCATATATCTTAAAGCGTAAAGTCGCCGGAAGGCTGACAGCTCCTGATTCTTTCTTAATCTTTATATTAAACTCTTTGGCCAGAGAAGCATTCCATATCCATGAATTTTCCTGATAGCCTCCGGTATATCCCGAATTGGATGAATAGTTCAAATCGCTTTCAAGGACAAAATTATATGGCAGATACCAGGAAAAATCACCCCCTCCGCCATAATTATAAATCTCCTGATTTTTAAGCGATTCATTCTGTGTAGATGACAAGGAATTTCTGGTATTCTCGTAAGAAATATTACCTCTGATATTGAATTGAAATTTATCAGAGTTAAACTTTAACCCAAGACCTTCACTGATACTATATGTATTGGCCGTATTCTTTTGAGGGTCTCCCCCGTCACGATCCGATATGAATGTATTATCACGGTTATAGTTACCGAATGTACGTGTATTAATAGAAAAGCGCTTGTTCCTCAACGGAGTGTTGTACATAAACATGAGCCGTCCCGTCATATTTCCATCGATATTCTCATAAGTAGTATTCCGGCTATTACCCTCTCCGATACGTGTAATACTTGCTATGGCATTCGTCGTATATCTCACATCTGCAAAACTCATTATCGACGATGCTTTTTCCGGGATGTATTTTTGATAACGTATATTCAACCTGTGTTCGAAACTTGGTTTCAGATTAGGATTACCCCGAGTAGTATCGGTTGCACTCTGTGAGATGATACCATCATAGAGCTGATCTGTTGATGCCTGACTGGTTTGTCCATTATATCTTATCCGGAGGTTATGGCGTTTATCCCACAAATAATTTAGTTCCAGACGCGGAGCAAAATTCACAAAATTCCTTGCCCTGTCTCTATTTTCCTCCATATTTGGCTGTGTAACGGAAGTTTGGGAACGCGATGGCTCCAACCCCACGCCAACAGTATAATTATACTTCTGACGGCGGGCCTGAAAGTTTAACGATATATTCTGATTAAGGAAATCATTTTTTGTATTACGGGTATAATCTTCTGCTATAACCGTATATTTTCCCGAAGCATCCTTCTCATATGTTTTTTTATCCGTTTCGGAATGAGTATTTCTTATGTTATAGGCCAGTTCCAGGAAATTATTACGTCCGATAGGCTCCAGATAAGATAACCGTGCACGCCAGTTGTAACTATTATTTTTTTGGTTATAGATCTGATCCTGTATTCTCGATTCGCCTGCATTATAATAATCCGTTATTGAATAAGTGATACCATCTGTATCCCCATCTGACAATCCGCCGGACAGTTCTACTGTAACAGATCTCCCTTTACTATTCAATTTTCTGTTTACCAATAAATTTCCATCCAACCGAAGGGTATGCCCATCGGATGACGATTCCGAGTTAGCGCGGAAGTTATCTTTTTCGCTGGAAGCAGTTGTACGCTCCGACTCACTCATAGAAAACTGATTCGATTTCGAATATGAAAGGTTGGGGCGAAATATGATATTAGTCAAGCTGTCGGGTGCCCATTCAAACTTGAACCTGCCATTCATGTTCTTATTATTGTTGTTCTGCGACGAAGTCCTATTTTCAATCATATCACTGCTTGTATATGTCGTGTTGCTTGTCGTTTCCACATTATTATCAGTACCCCTGTACTGGGCATCACCGTCATACTTAAATTTCTTGGAAGGCTCCATGGCAACATTCACTCCTCCCATTGTTGTTTCGGTGAGTCCTCTGTTGTTTCCCCAGCCACGTCCGCCGCCACCGCCACCGCCGGCATTGTTATTATTATTGAAATTGCCCAGAGCCGAAAGACGGTTGTCCCCTCTGGCCACATTGACAAATCCATTAGCTTCGTATCGGTCTTTATTTCCATATCCCCCCGATACCGTACCCATCACTCCTTCTTTCATTCCGGGCTTTACTACCAGATTTATCACAGTTTGCTCTTCACCATCATCGAAGCCTGTAAGTAGGGCCATATCTGATTTTTGATCCAGTACCTGTAATTTCTCTACCATTTTGGCCGGTAAATTCTCGGATGCGGTCTTAGGATCTTCACTAAAAAACTCTTTTCCATCTACAAGAATCTTGGATATATCTTTTCCGTTTACGGTTATTTTACCATCCGAATCTATCTCTGCTCCGGGTATTTTCTTTATAAGATCGCCCAACACCGCACTTTCCTGTACCTTATATGCCGCAGCATTATATTCTGCAGTATCCCCCTTTATAATTATTTCAGGAGCTTTGGCTTCTACTGTGGCCTCACTCAACAAAATACCGTCTTCTTTCAGATATACATTTCCTATTGCGGTTTTCGTCCTTGTATTTACAGCAAAATATTGCTCCAGATAGCCAAGAAACGAAACATGAACCAGATAGTTCCCCGGTTTTACAGCTACACTGAATTTTCCTGTTGCATTCGTAGCGGCACCTGTCACATAAGCACTATCCTTTACATTCAGCACACGGATGCTCGCCAATTCAATTTCTTCTTTGGTACCGTCATCAAATACGGTCCCTGTTATATTTATCGTCTGGGATTGTACACTCAATTGAAAAAACATGCACAAAAAGAGAAGCAGGGGAATATTCCTTTTCATTATTTCCTTATATCTAATTTTTATTTACCTGACATGTCTGACTCTATTAATTAGAAAAGGTTTAATTTAAATTCGCTTTTTTAATAAAAAAGTACCAGATATTATAAATTTTGTATTCTTTTAATTTTAAATTCTTTTACAAAAGATAAAAAAAGGCTGCGTCGTTCCTTTCTAAAAAAGCGTTATATTTGTGTTCTATATTATTACAAAAAATTAAAGAGATAAAGAGTATTCGTCTCACTTCACCATATGGCTAAAAAAACAGTCCAGAAAAAGAAAACCCCTAGTAAAGGCGCTCAATTTTTAGAGTTTATAAAAAAAGAACGCACCAGATTCCTGTTAGGCGTATGCCTTGCATTTATCGGAGCATATATATTATTGGGGCAGGTATCATTCTTCGTTACCGGAGCCGCCGACCAAAGCAAGGTTGTAAACAGATATTTCTTCGACCTCATATCCCATAAGCAACAGATATCCAACTGGACAGGTGTTGCCGGCGCTTTTATAGCAGAGAAATTTATAAACCAGTGGTTCGGGATTTTTTCATTACTGATCCCTGTCTATTTTATACTGATGGGACTAAAAATGATGCGGGTAATAAACATATCCGCCATCCGTACATTCCTGCTTATGGCTTTCGCCATGATCTGGGGTTCTATAACAAGTGCCTTTACCTTATCCCGGATTTTCCCCGACAGCCATATTATATGGGGCGGAGCACACGGGCAATACATTGAACAAACCCTGGAAGCCGCACTGGGAATACCCGGCGTACTGATGATTATCGTCTTATTACTGATTATATTCCTCATTATTACTAAAAAGGCATCTATGGAGTTTTTCCGGGGGCTGTTCAAAAATCCGTTGAAAAATAATTCAGCACAGGATATAGATCCTGAACTTGAAAATTTCTATGAAGAAGAAATAGAGGAAGAAGAACCTGTGAAAGAAAAGAAAAGCTGGTTTAGCTTCTTTAAAAGAAAAAAAGAGGACAAGGCTACTGAAGATGAAGACAATAGAGATATCCTTGACGAAGATTCCGAAATACGCACAATAGAAAATACAAAACCAAAAAAGACTGCGACAACTGTAAAAATAGATCAGGACTTCGAGATTGTTGTACCGAAAGATGAAGAATTTATTCAGCCAGTAAGAAATACAGAGACACATCCTCCAAAACCAGCAGAACCTGTTTTACCGGCCCTCGATGGAGATACCGATATGTTGCCCGAAGGTGAAGAGATGGAGGACTACGACCCGACGAAAGACCTGTCCAACTTCCATTTTCCATCTACCGAACTGCTGAAAATATATGACACCACAGGCAAAGGAGTGGACATGGAAGAACAGAATGCCAATAAGAGCAAGATTATAACTACCCTGCAAAATTATGGCATAGAAATCACTTCTATCAAAGCAACCGTAGGACCTACAATCACATTATATGAAATAGTACCGAAAGCCGGAGTCCGAATTTCGAAAATCCGTAATCTGGAAGACGATATAGCCCTGAGTTTATCAGCCTTAGGTATTCGCATCATTGCACCAATGCCGGGTAAAGGCACAATCGGGATAGAAGTACCAAACAAAGACCCGCAAATCGTATCCATGCAGTCGGTGATTGCCTCCCGCAGGTTTCAGGAATGCGCATACGATCTGCCTGTTGCTTTGGGTAAAACCATTACTAATGAGATATTCATGTTCGACCTCTGCAAGATGCCGCACTTACTGGTTGCCGGAGCTACAGGACAAGGAAAATCGGTAGGGCTGAATGCCATCATCACATCATTGCTTTACAAGAAACATCCGGCCGAGATGAAAATGGTATTAGTAGACCCTAAAATGGTGGAATTCAACATTTACTCTACAATAGAGAAGCACTATCTGGCAAAATTGCCTGATGCAGAAAAAGCCATTATCACAGATGTGAGCAAAGTAACCCAGACCCTTAACTCTCTGACAAAGGAGATGGACGACCGCTACGAATTGTTGATGAATGCCGGAGTGCGTAACATAAAAGAATATAACGAAAAATTCCGTAAGCGCCGTTTGAACCCGTTGAAAGGTCACCGCTTCCTGCCATACCTGGTTATCATTATAGACGAGTTTGGCGACCTGATTATGACCGCCGGAAAAGAAATAGAAATGCCTATCGCCCGTATAGCACAGAAAGCTCGTGCAGTAGGTATGCATATGGTCATTGCCACCCAGCGCCCGACAACAAACATCATCACGGGTACAATAAAGGCCAACTTCCCTGCCCGCATGGCTTTCCGTGTTACATCACAGATAGACTCGCGTACTATTCTGGATATGTCCGGTGCAAACCAGCTGATAGGACGTGGAGACTTACTCTTTTCACAAGGTAGTGATCTGGTCCGTATCCAATGCGCCTTTGTAGACACTCCGGAGGTAGAAGGAATAGCCCAGTATATCGGTAACCAGCAAGGATATTCACATGCTTTCGAATTACCTGAATATGTGGGTGAAGGCGGAGAAGATAAAATAGGCAATATAGATCTTAACGACCGTGATCCGCTCTTTGATGAAGCTGCACGCCTGATAGTCGTACACCAACAAGGTTCAACCTCACTTATTCAGCGGAAATTCTCTATCGGATACAACCGTGCCGGACGCCTTATGGACCAGCTTGAAGCTGCAGGTATCGTAGGCCCTACACAAGGCAGCAAAGCCCGTGATGTACTGATTGCCGATGAGTATAGCCTGGAACAGAAGTTGAGTGCATTTAATTAGAAGATAATTCCAATCGGTAGTTGAATCATTGTAGTATAAAATTGTTCAGAAACAATTCCTAATTGCTTTCCGCTATATTTAAACTTTTCTGTTTATTAATTGTCTATATTTGTATACTAAACAGAACGAGATATGAAAATCAAATTATTCGCATTATTTATCCTTATCACATTCACAGTAGGATTATCTGCACAAAATGCCCGTGAGATATTAGACAAAGCATCGGAAACATATAATAAAGCAGGCGCTGTTACAGCAACTTTCACACTGGATTCGAAAGACACAAAAGCTCAGTCAATGCACAGTTATGATGGCAAAGCTTTTATGAAGGGTAATAAATTCAGGATAGAAATCCCTGATGCCATTACATGGTTTGATGGAACAACCCAATGGGTATATATAAAAGATACCGAAGAGGTGAACATAAGTAATCCTACAGGTGAAGAATTGCAGGCAATCAGCCCTTCGGTGTTATTCAATATATATAAAAAAGGATTTAACCTGTCGTATAAAGGAGAAAAAAGGATGAACGGCAAATCATTATATGAGGTAGAACTGATACCTCAGAAAAAGGGTGGAGATTTTACTAAAATAGCCGTATTAATAGATAAAGCAAGTAATATCTTCTCAAAGATCACAGTCACCGATAAAGTCGGTATAGAAAACATACTTACTATTAAGAATTACCAAGCGGGGAGCAACTTGAACGATGATGTATTCCAGTTCCATAAAAAGGACTTTCCCAGAGCCGAAATTGTCGATTTAAGATAAATAGATTCTGTTTATCATACTATAAAAAATATGATATAGATAAGCTTTGAGTCAATAAATATTTTCTATACATTTGCATTAAATATAAACAAAACATATAAATCTCACAACATGAACGAAAAAGTACGTTGCCTGATTATCGGTTCAGGTCCCGCAGGATATACTGCTGCTATTTATGCATCAAGAGCAAACCTATCACCTGTACTTTACGAAGGAATACAACCCGGAGGACAGTTGACCACAACTACCGAAGTGGAGAATTTTCCCGGTTATCCGGAGGGTATCACAGGCCCCGAACTGATGGAAGACCTGAAAAAGCAGGCTACACGTTTTGGCGCCGATATTCGTTTTGGAATTGCCACATCTGTAGATTTCACCAGTTACCCCCGTAAAGTAACTATCGATGGAGAAAAAGTGATAGAAACCGATAGTGTAATTATCGCTACCGGAGCCAGTGCTAAATATCTCGGATTACCTGATGAAACAAAATATGCAGGAATGGGAGTTTCTGCCTGCGCAACATGCGACGGATTCTTCTACCGCAAGAAAGTGGTAGCCGTAGTAGGTGGAGGAGACACAGCCTGCGAAGAAGCTATATATTTGGCCGGACTGGCAGAAAAAGTCTATCTGATTGTACGCAAGCCTTATCTCCGCGCATCGAAAGTAATGCAGGACAGGGCAATGCAGAATCCTAAGATAGAAATTTTGTTTGAGTGTAATGCTGTAGGACTATTCGGTGAAAACGGTGTTGAAGGAGCCCATATAGTAAAACATCAGGGAGAAGCAAACGAAGAAAAATTTGATATCAAGATCGACGGATTCTTCCTTGCCATTGGTCACAAACCGAATACAGATATATTTAAAGACCAACTTAACCTCGACTCTGTAGGTTATATCCTTACCGAACCTGGTACACCTAAAACATGTATAGAGGGGGTATTCGCAGCGGGTGACGTAGCCGATTCGCACTATCGCCAGGCTATTACTGCCGCAGGTACAGGATGTCAGGCGGCGATAGAAGCTGAGAGATATCTGAGCGAAAGAGGGTTATAATATATCCGATATATAAAATTTAAGGAAAGTCTACGGGAGCCATATCCGTAGACTTTTTTTATTACTTTTGGTGTTCCAACACATAAATAACCTTGATGAACTGGAAAGACTACTTATACTTTCAGAAACGGGACAGAGTCGCCATTATATTACTGCTTGTCCTTATCACCCTTACGGGAGGGATATATATTTTTACCAGACCACAACAAAAAGCAGATAAAGAAGAGGCTAAACCTTCCGGAGTACGAGTAATAACAAATACTGATACTCTATATAGTAATACAGTTTCTACTCCCTCTGAGCAAAATAAAGATAAAGCATCGGACTATCCCTATCAGAAAAAATTAGAGACAGGGAGAACTGTAGAACTTAATACTGCCGACACCACATCGCTGAAAAAGATACCCGGGATAGGAACCGGATTCGCAAACCGGATAGTCAAGTATCGCAACCTGTTAGGAGGCTTTGCTGATATCACACAACTGAAAGAGGTCTGGGGACTGGATAATGAATTGTATGACAAAATTATGCCTTACATTACACTTATACCCCAAGTAAAGAAGATGAAAGTCAACTCGGCAGACTTCAACGAATTGATCAGACATCCCTATATAGATTATAAGCAAGCTAAAATCATTGTGGACATCAGAGAAAGGAAAGGCAGGATAGAATCACTAAAACGCCTGCGCTTGCTTGAAGAATTTAGTGACGATGATATCAAAAGGCTTACACCTTATCTTTCCTTTGACTAGATATAATATTCGGCGAGGTCTACCAGTCCGGCACGCATAGCATACTTAATAGCCTCATGCACATTGTTTACCTCCAGTTTACGGAAAATATTCTTTCGGTGGGTGATGATCGTATGAAAGCTAAGATTGCGGTTAGATGCTATTTCTTTCGTAGTCCGTCCTAATGCTATCTCCTTGAGTATTTCTTTCTCTGTAACAGTAAGAATATGATCCAGCGATTCGGTCACAGGCTTCTGGCTTTGCAAAAGCTGATTCGTAACACGTCCGCAGATAAAACGTTCGCCACGGAATATATGCAGCAAGCCCATATTTATCTCATCCAGTTCGCATGACTTCAGGACGACACTAAACGACTCACTGCTCATAATCAGGCGACGGAGAAAGTCATAACTCAACTCTTCGGAAAACAACAGCCAACGGGACTGAGAAAATCTGTAGCCTACATTTAGCAGTTCGTCCACACTCCCAAAATCGGAGAGTGTATAATCCAGTATCACAACGGCATCGGGGGTAGTTGTAAGCATCTTTACCAGATCGCCCTTACTGTCGGCGACCTGAACAGATGATGCCTTGTTGGTATCACTTATAAGGGTTTCTATCCCAATACGTGTGATATCCTGCCTGTCGACTATAATTACATCTTTCATCCCAATCTTTAGCGATTTGATATGATTAAAGCTCAAAGATAGTTATTTCCGTCCAAAGAATTTTGAAAAAAACATCATTTGATAATCCACGGCATTGTTCCAGTAGTCATGTGTATGTGCTCCCGGACGTACAATATAATCGTGAGGAATATTCATATACAACATTTTCTTGTGCAGTTCTTCATTTACATTATAAAAAAAGTCATTCACGCCACAGTCTATTATAATGGCCAGTGAGTTCGGCTCTATCTTATACAATTGGTCTATAACAGTATGTTCATTCCATTGCTCTTCATTCTCTTTATATTTTCCAAGCCAGCTTTTCATTTCCCAATTGTTGGGAAAAGGACGGATATCTACCCCTCCACTCATAGAACCGCATGCACCAAACACATCATTATGATTGATTCCAAGCCACAGGCCGCCATGACCACCCATACTGAAACCCGTTACAGCGCGCCCTTTTGGCGAAGCTACAGTATTGTAATGTTCATCTATATACTTAATCAACTCGGAGCTTACATATGTTTCAAATTGCATTGACGGATCAACAGGGCTATCCCAGTACCAGCTATTCTGCCCGTCGGGGCAAACCACGATCATCTGCCAACGCGTAGCATCCTGAGGCAAACTCTTTTTAGTACCGTTTACCCACGTGTCATATCGTCCTCCATAGCCATGCAAAAGGTAAAGAACCGGGTACTTCGCGGGATTACTCTTGTCATATCCTTCCGGCAGAACGACTACATTTTTGATAGTCTTATTCATCTTAGGACTGAATACCTGAATGGTATCTACTGTTTGCGAAAACAATGGCAGGCAGGCTATAGCTACCAGCAAAGTTAAAGTTGTAAATAGTTTTTTCATTTTTGTTAGATTATTTAGTTATTCGGTTTATCAGTTACTCTTATTAAAAAAGCCGAAGAAAAACTGTAGTTGTTTTACAATAGCTTTGTTCCAGTATTTACGGTCATGTCCTCCGGATTCTACAATATATTCATGCTGAATACCTTTATTTAGCATTGACTGATGGAGCTGTCCGTTTACATACAGAAATTGATCTTCAAATCCACAGTCGATAATTATAGATAAAGTTTTTGGCTTTAGTTTATTAGTCATGTTGATAATAACATTTTCATCCCATCGTTTTTTATTTGTGGCATAACCACCCAACTGGCTACTCAGTTTATATACCTTTGGGAAGGGACGGAAATCCACAGCGCCACTCATAGACCCACATGCACCGAAAACACCGGGATGAAGGATAGCCAGACGCAAAGCCCCGTAACCGCCCATACTGAATCCCGATATGGCACGAGCCAAGGATGAGGGTATTGTTTTGTATTTATTGTCTATCGACTCTACCAGTTCCTTTGTTATGTATGTTTCGAATTGTGAAGCAGGGTTTACCGAACTATCGAGATACCAGCTATTTTCCCCGTTGGGGCATACGATTATCATATTATATTTGGTTACGTCATCAGGCAATTCTTTCCTTATAACCTTCGTCCATGAGGTATGATCGGCCTGTACACCATGAAGAAGATAGAGTACCGGATATTTTATGGTGTCCTGCCTGTTATATCCGGCAGGAAGAATGACCAGATTCTTTATATCCCTTTCCATCTTTTTACTGAATACCTCAATAGTATCAACAGTCTGCCCAGTGAGACTGCCGATAAAGAAAAGCAAGGAAAATAATATACAAAGACTCTTTTTCATATCATCTGAATATACCCCAGTTATCATTCAATTTCTTTAAGGTCGGACCTTCTTTATTTTCTGATTCTTCAAGGCCTTTTACACAATATCGATATTCGAATGGAGGAATATAATTCTCAAAATCAACATTCAAATGAATTATAGCAGTATCCTCCGTATCATATGTTATCCAATATCTTCGCACCGATAATTTCTTTTTCAACGAGTCTATTATTCTGAGATCTTCATCTTCACTTGATGTCGATATCTTATCTTTTAGCAATTCGAAAGAGAATCTGTTATCTTCATAAAACATCGTTATTTTTTCTTCTTCCGTATACCAGAATCGCTGGTAAGATATATAAAGCAATGCAGCTATTAAACATAGTGTAAATATTCCTCTGGTCGATCTGTTCCTTCTGTTGCTCATATAATCAATCCTCTTTCTTTCCAAACGATTTCTTCACCCATCCCGGTACAATTACAGCACCTACAAACAGGTAATTGTAGTAAGTAAGTAGCCGCCACAGCAGGATTATAACAGGTACTACACCTGCCAATGGTATAAATTCGCTCAGGTACTGTTTGAATATAAATTCCGTAAACCCGCTTCCTCCGGGTGTAGGACTAACTACCATAACAACCCACATAACAAACTGACGGGCAAAAATCAACAGATTGTCATGCACCTGAAAGAATGCCATAAAAATAGCATTCACTACCAGATAACGTGAACTCCACGACAAGATAGTAGCCATTATCAGCGGAAACCAGTATGAAAAAGCCTTTCCTCTTATCTCCCTTGAGCTTACAATAAGATCATCTCCGGCTTTAACCGCACTTTTGTGCCAACGACGAAGAAAGGGTAGCCTGAATATCTTTATTATCAGCCAACGAATAGCCTGAGGTTTGAAGAATAACCCCACTATCAGTAACGTGCACAGAAGCATCTTGATAATGTAAGCAACAATGAAAAGCACCAACACCCCCGAGCCCAAAGCGGTATTGTCGGCAAACAAGGTATGGAAAGGGATAAATATCAGAAGCATAGGGAAGGTGACTACGAAAAACATCTCATCGAGCAGCAAAGTCACAAATACCATTGCCGTACTGCGCCCGACCGGTATTTTCTCTTTTGCCAAAAATAGCACAGCCATACTCGACCCCCCTACTACGGAAGGGGTGACAGCTGTTCCAAACTCGGCTAATAGGGTAACTTTGATACATTGTTTCCACGACAATTGCTTTTCGGTAAGGTAACGGTAACGGATTACAAAGCCGGTATCGCGCCCCAACATAAAACAGAAAGCAACAAAAATCCAGAAAATAGTATGTTCCGTAATTGTGATTTGTCTGAGATCATCCAGATTAAATTCACGGCTGAACATATAGATGATAACCCCCATGCCTATAAATGTAGGCACAAGTATTTTCCAAATACTAAAGCTTGAAGACTCCTTTCCCATCCGCAAAATCTGATGAATATACAAAAGTAAGAAAACATTTTATCTTTTTCTTTTCTTTTGTACATTTACAGTAAAGTATATGGAATTTGCAGAATATTAACTCTAAATAGGTTAGATAAAAAAATGAATGTTCTACAATCGTAATATTCTTACTTAACTTTATCTATAATATAATCAGTGGAAATTAGACAATAATGAACAGAAAAAGTAACAATTAAATATAGTGTAAAAAGTGTCAACTTTGTAAAGTTTTGAATTAACAATTAAAAAAAATAACAGCTTCCAAATTGTACAAAATGTGTCAAGTTTGTCAACTTTTAACAAATTAGAAGAATCGAAAAAAGATAGAAAGAATGGCAAGGCAATACCTACAAATTATAAAATCTTTCCTTATCCGCCAATGGGAACGATACAAGAGAGCAAAGAAGAAATACCAAATCGGTATTCCTCTGTGCCTTGTCTTACTTGTATGGTATATATTCTGTCTGCCATCGCCACTGTTCCATGTACCATACAGCACGGTGGTTTCGGACAAGCACGAAGAGTTATTGGGCGCACGTATCGCCAACGACCAGCAATGGCGATTCCCCACGTCCGATTCCATACCTGATAAATACAAGACCTGTCTGATAGAATTCGAAGACAGGCATTTCAACCGTCACTGGGGCGTAAATCCATTAGCTCTGGCCCGTGCTATAAAACAGAACATCAGTAGCGGACGGATTGTAAGCGGTGCCAGTACTATAACCATGCAGACTATCCGTCTCTCACGTAAAGAAAGCCGAACCTTTGGCGAAAAATTCATTGAGATGATCCTCGCCACCCGCCTCGAATTCTCATATTCGAAAAACGAAATACTTAACCTGTACGCCTCACATGCTCCTATGGGTGGAAATGTAGTAGGTATAGAGGCTGCGTCGTGGCGATATTTCGGACATCAGGCGGCGACTTTGTCCTGGGCAGAAGCAGCCACCCTTGCTGTACTGCCCAACTCTCCTACCCTGATGCACTTTGGTAAAAACAGAGACAAATTGCTTACTAAAAGAAACAGGTTGTTGGAGCTGTTGTACCAACGGGAAATACTGGATAAGGTGGATTACGAGCTGGCGATATCCGAACCCCTGCCCTTCCAGCCACATCCCCTGCCACAGGTAGCGCCACATCTTGTTACCCGCCTGTATAAAGAACAGGGAGGGAAGCATATAACAGCTACTATCGACAAATCGCAACAAGAACGTATCGAATCTGTTCTCAGCCGGTGGAACGCCGAATTTTCACAAAACGGGATAAAGAATATAGCAGCTATAGTATTCGACGTAGAAAAGAATGAGGTAGTGGCCTATTGCGGCAATGTAGACTTCGAAAAAAGCACATCGGCTAATCAGGTAGATGTGATACAGGCTCCACGTAGTACAGGGAGTATACTGAAACCATTTCTATATTGTGCGATGCTACAGGAAGGCGAACTACTACCTGATCAGCTCTTACCCGATGTACCGATCAATCTGAATGGCTTTGCGCCAAAGAATTTCAGCCTGCAATACGATGGAGCTGCACATGCTTCTGAGGCGCTTGCCCGTTCGCTCAATGTACCGTTTGTAGTTTCGCTACGCAAATATAGCGTCCCTAAATTCTACAACCTCCTAAAACGGGCAGGAATGACCACACTCAGTCGGACTGCTGACAACTATGGCCTATCGCTCATTTTAGGAGGCGCAGAAGGCAAGTTATGGGACATCAGCACCATGTATCTGCAAATGGCCCAACAGCTCAATATATTCAACCAGGAAGGCCGGTATTATGATATGAAGCAACCCTCATATATTTTTAATGAGAATAATAACGAAAAGGGAGATCGAAGTCCTGCTCCATTATTTTCAGCAGGAGCTATCTGGCAAACCTTCGAAGCTCTGACAAACGTAAACCGCCCCGAGGAGATAGACTGGCGCTCTATCCCTTCTATACAAAAAATAGCTTGGAAAACGGGAACCAGTTTTGGTTTCCGCGATGGGTGGGCAGTAGGTATCAGCCCCAAATACGTTGTGGGCGTATGGGTGGGAAACTCCGACGGAGAAGGCCGTCCGGGACTTACAGGTGCGCGCACAGCAGGTATGGTGATGTTCGATATATTCAACGTCCTGCCGCAAAGCCGCTGGTTTGCCAGACCGGAAAATGATCTTGTAAGAGTTGAAATATGCCACGAAAGCGGCTGCCTGAAAAGCATGAACTGTCCCGATACAGAAACCGATACGGTATGGGTAAGCAAAAAAGGACTGAACGGTGCGGTTTGCCCTTACCACAAATTGGTACATCTGTCCGAAGATATGAAGTATCAGGTATACGACGAATGCGCAGGTAAAAGAGGCATTATCCATACTTCATGGTTTATATTGCCTCCGTCGTGGGAATGGTATTACAAAGAGCAACACCCGGCATACCGTCCGTTGCCTGCATATTCACCCGAATGCAGGGAAGACTCTGATATAAGATTGATGGAGTTTATCTATCCTTTCCCGAATGCAATCATTAGCTTACCCAAGCAATTGGATGGCACTCCCGGCCAATTAATATTCGAACTGGCTCACCGTTCTTCGCAAAACCGGGTATTTTGGCATCTGGATGGACAATATATCGGAGAGACGAAAGGATTCCACAAAATGGAATATAGTCCGGCTAAGGGAGAGCACCGTTTGATAGCTGTTGATGAAAGCGGAGAAAGTATTTCTGTAAAATTTTCAATAAAATGATTATTTTTTACAACACACAAAATACTCATTAATAAATAATTAGATAATACACATTAGAACTTTGCAATATTTATTCATTTTTTTTTAATTCGTTATGCAACGTTTTACATATTTAGCCATCTTATAATTGTAGAGTAGTAAAAATATCTACTAGCGAATAGACAGACTTCCCAACCTTACACAGAGTTTTACAAACTACTTGGCTTCACATTCACATTCGCTACTTATGTGATGTTCTAAAAACAATAATTCGACAAAAGAGCTAGCTTTTATTAAGCAAAAAAAAGTATCCTGATCAGGATACTTTTTTTATTATATAAACAAGAGTATTAACCTCTTATTCTTCAGTCTTTGGCTTCTCTTCTGTAGCAGGAGCTTCAGGAGCCACTTCATCTACTACAGGCAAAGATCCCGGAGCAGCTTCTAATGCTTCTACTTCTTCCACAACCGGTGCTTCAGGAGCAACTACATCCTTCGCTTTTGCTTTAGGAGCCGCAGCGCCTTCAGGTTGGTCAGCAGCTTTCTTAGATCTACGGGTTCTACCTTTCGATGCAGCTTTCTTCTCCTTCAACATGTTTTCGTTATAGTCTACCAATTCGATAAAACACATAGATGCATTATCACCCAAACGATTACCTGTTTTGATGATACGGGTATATCCTCCCGGACGGTCAGCTACTTTCTGAGATATGTTCTGGAACAACTCAGTTATGGCAGCTTTAGTCTGATCGCTGTTTATTTTAAGATCCTGGAAAACCAGACGTCTCGAATGTGTTGTATCTTCTTTCGATTTTGTAATCATCGGCTCTATAACCTTCTTCAAAGCTTTCGCTTTGGCCACGGTCGTAAAGATACGTTTATTAGGGCTCATGATCAGAGATACACACATATTAGCCAGCATGGCATTTCTGTGTGAGCTGGTACGCCCTAAATGATTAAATTTTTTATTATGTCTCATGTCGCTTACTAATCTTTATCTAATTTATATTTAGAAATATCCATACCGAAAGACAGGCTCAGGCTATCCAATAGTTCATCAAGTTCGGTAAGTGATTTCTTACCAAAGTTTCTGAATTTAAGAAGATCATTCTTATTGAATTGCACTAATTCGCCCAGCGTTTCTACCTCTGCCGACTTCAAACAGTTAAGGGCACGAACCGAAAGGTTCATATCAGATAACTTAGTCTTAAGCAGCTGACGCATATGCAGAATTTCTTCATCGAATTCTTCGTTTCCATCTACTTCGCTTTGTTCAAGGAGAATCTTCTCATCAGAGAACAACATAAAGTGGTGGATAAGAATCTTTGCAGCTTCTTTCAATGCATCCTTTGGATGAATAGATCCGTCGGTTGCTATTTCTATAACAAGTTTCTCATAGTCCGTTTTTTGTTCTACACGATAATTTTCTATCGAGTATTTCACATTACGGATGGGAGTATAAATAGAATCAATAGCTATAACATTAACATCGTCGGACAGATTGCGATTTTCATCAGCAGGTACGTATCCACGGCCTTTGTTAATATTCAATTCGATTTGGAAGCTTGCGTTCTTGTCTAAATGACAGATTTCCAAGTCAGGGTTCAATACTTCAAATCCTGACAGATGCTTTCCAATATCTCCAGCTTTGAATACTTCGGCACCTGAGACTGTAATACTCACCTTCTCGTTTTCGATCTCTTCTACTATCTGCTTGAAACGTACTTGTTTCAGATTCAGAATGATATTTGTAACATCTTCTATAACTCCCGGTACGGTGGCAAATTCATGTTCAACACCGTCGATTTTTATAGAAGTGATAGCAAAACCTTCAAGAGATGAAAGCAGAATACGGCGTAAAGCATTACCAACGGTAATACCATATCCGGGTTCTAAGGGACGAAATTCGAATTTTCCGAAGAAATCGTCCGCTTCTAACATCAATACTTTATCCGGTTTTTGAAATGCTAATATAGCCATGAATTTAATTAATTTTTAGAATACAACTCTACGATCAACTGCTCTTTAATGTTTTCAGGGATATCTGCTCTCTCTGGCAGGTGAAGAAACTTACCTGTCATAGATGCTGCATCCCATTCGATCCAAGGGTATTTGCTATGGTTAAACCCAGACAATGCTTCGCTTACTACTTCGAGAGATTTTGATTTCTCACGAACTGCGATCAATTGTCCCGGTTTGATTGTATAAGACGGAATATTCACGACTGAGCCGTCAACAGTTATGTGACGGTGAGATACAAGCTGACGGGCAGCTGCTCTCGTAGGTGCTATTCCAAGACGGAAAACGATGTTATCCAATCTTGATTCCAACATTTGAAGCAACACTTCACCTGTGATACCACGTGATGAAAGTGCTTTGTCAAACATATTACGGAATTGTCTTTCAAGCACACCATATGTGTATTTTGCTTTTTGCTTTTCACGTAATTGAATACCGTACTCCGACGATTTTTTCTTCCTTCCGTTTCCGTGTTGTCCGGGAGGATAGTTCTTTTTAGAAAGAACTTTGTCAGGTCCGAATATTGGCTCTCCGAATTTACGGGCGATTTTTGATTTTGGTCCAGTATATCTTGCCATTTCTTTTCTAATTAATAATTGATGAAAGCTGAAATTGTGCAGCCGCGATTACAGAGAGGGTTAACTTGCAATCAAAATCACAATTTAAGTTCCAAATTTAAAATTTTGATTAAACTCTTCTGTGTTTTGGAGGACGACATCCATTGTGAGGAAGTGGAGTAACGTCAACGATTTCTGTCACTTCTATTCCTGCTGCATGGATAGTACGGATAGCAGACTCACGTCCGTTGCCCGGTCCTTTTACATACACTTTTACTTTTCTCAATCCTAAGTCAAATGCAACTTTAGCACAATCTGATGCTGCCATTTGAGCTGCGTACGGGGTGTTCTTCTTCGAACTTCTGAATCCCATTTTCCCTGCCGAAGACCAGCTGATTACCTGGCCATCGCTGTTTGTAATCGAAATAATGATATTGTTGAAAGAAGAATGTACATGAGCTTGTCCTGTAGCATCCACTTTAACGTTTCTCTTTTTCGCTGCGACTGTTTTCTTTGCCATATCAAATTAATTATTTTGTAGCTTTTTTCTTGTTAGCAACAGTTTTCTTTCTACCCTTACGTGTACGGGCATTATTTTTAGTACTCTGACCTCTCAAAGGTAGACCAATACGGTGACGGATACCTCTGTAACAGCCTATATCCATCAATCGCTTGATATTAAGCTGTACTTCCGAACGCAAGTCCCCTTCTACTTTAAACTGGGCAGCGATGATTTCACGCACTTTACCTGCCTGATCATCATTCCAGTCTTTTACTTTGACATCTTTGTCTATTCCTGCTTCAGCAAGGATTTTGTTAGCAGAACTACGTCCGATACCATAAATGTATGTCAAGGCTATTTCGCCTCTTTTATTTTGTGGTAAATCGACACCAACTATTCTTATTGCCATATATTTTTTCGATTAATTTGCAAAATTAATAAATTATCCCTGACGTTGTTTGTACTTAGGATTTTTTTTGTTAATAACGTATAAGCGTCCTTTTCTTCTGACAATTTTGCAATCAGCAGTACGCTTCTTCAATGATGCTCTTACTTTCATATGTTTGTTTTTTATTTGTATCTGAATGAAATCCGTCCTTTTGATAAATCATAGGGTGACATTTCCACACGTACTCTATCTCCCGGAAGTATTTTGATATAGTGCATACGCATCTTTCCTGAGATGTGCGCTGTTATTTCATGTCCGTTTTCAAGTTCGACACGAAACATCGCGTTTGATAGTGCTTCTACGATCACTCCGTCTTGTTCTATTGCTGCCTGTTTAGCCATATATATAATAAAAGGTTTTTAAATTGCGTTATTTCCTAAAACAGCTTCTACAAATTCAAATGTTGATAAAATATCAGCTTTACCCTGACGAATAGCCACAGTATGCTCGAAGTGGGCCGAAGGTTTACGATCACGGGTTCTGATAGTCCAACCATCGCTTTCGAAAACAACATTCTTGCTTCCCATGTTAATCATCGGCTCTATTGCTATACACATCCCCTTTTTAAGTAAGGGACCTGTACCCCGTCTGCCATAGTTAGGAACTTCAGGTGCTTCATGCATCTTACGCCCTATACCATGTCCTACCAGTTCACGAACGACCGAATAACCACGCTTCTCACAATATGTCTGAACGGCATCACCGATATCGCCTATGCGATTACCATCTACTGCCTTTTCTATTCCTTTATAAAGTGCTTCTTTCGTTGCCCTGAGCAAAGCCTTCACGTCTTCGGCAACTTCTCCTACGCAAAATGTGTAGGCCGAATCGCCGCAAAATCCGTTTTTCTCCGTACCACAATCGACAGAAATAATATCACCGTCTTTAAGAACATAGTCTGTTGGAAATCCATGCACAACCTGTTCATTAACTGAAGCACAAATCGCACCCGGGAAATCCACAGCGCCCGGAGCACCCTTATATCCCAAGAAGGAAGGTCTGGCTCCATGATCCTGTATAAATTCTTTCGCAATTTTATCTAATTGAGCCGGAGTGATACCCGGTTTTATATGCTTTGCCATTTCGCCCAAGGTCATACCTACAAGGCGATTGGCTTCGCGCATCAATTCGATCTCTTCGTCTGTTTTCAGAAATATCATTTATAACCTCCTTAATATGCTGCAATTGAACCAGAACGACCTTTGATTCTTCCCGATTTCAATAAACCGTCATAATGTCTCATCAACAAGTGACTTTCGATCTGCTGTAATGTATCCAACACAACCCCAACAAGGATTAACAATGATGTTCCTCCAAAGAATTGTGAAAATTCACGACTCACACCAAAGTAGCTGGCAAACGCAGGAAGAATAGCAACCATAGCCAGGAACAATGATCCTGGGAATGTTATACGAGACATAATAGAATCGATATAATCTGCTGTTTTCTTCCCAGGCTTGATACCCGGTATAAATCCGTTATTACGTTTCAGTTCATCAGCCATCTGCACAGGGTTTATAGTCACAGCTGTGTAGAACCATGTGAAAGCAATGATTAGGAATGCAAACACAACATTGTATGCTACACTGGTATGATCCATAAATGAACCCCAGAATCCGCCTTTTTCGGTAGAGAATCCCGCAATAGAGATAGGCACAAACATAATTGCCTGAGCAAAGATGATCGGCATCACGTTAGCAGCATTAACCTTCAATGGTATATACTGACGTGCACCTCCATATTGTTTGTTTCCTACAACTCTTTTTGCATATTGTACTGGTATACGGCGTGTACCTTGTACCAACAGAATTGCACCGCAAATAATAAGTAACAAGAACACAATCTCTGCAAGGAACATTACCAATCCGCCTCCCTGGCTTGCCAGACGTGAAGAAAATTCACCGATAAGCGCATGTGGCAGACGGGCTATAATACCCACCAAAATGATGAAAGAGACTCCGTTTCCGATACCTTTATCTGTAATGCGCTCTCCTAACCAAAGAACAAACATACTACCTCCGGCCAAAATAATGGTTGAAGGAATAAGAAATTCCCATGAAGTAGGAGCTGCTGCACCCAACGCACCCAACAGGTAAGCCGGCCCCTGGAATAGGAGAATAGCTACTGTCAGATAACGTGTGTACTGGTTCATTTTGGTACGCCCGCTTTCTCCTTCACGTTGTAGCTTTTGGAAATATGGCACAGCCATACCCAACAACTGCATAACGATAGAAGCAGAGATATAAGGCATAATACCCAATGCAAAAATTGATGCATTAGCAAATGCACCTCCCGAGAACATGTTCAATATGTCCAGAATACCCCCTGAAGTCTTAGCCTGAAGGGCATTAAGAGCTTCCGGGTCTACTCCTGGCAGAACGATATGAACTCCGAAGCGATAGATCACCACGAAAAAGAAGGTAATCATGAGTCTTTTTCTAAGATCCTCAATCTTCCATATATTTTCCAGTGTTTTTACTAATCCCATCTTACTTCAGTTTAGTTACTGTTCCACCTATTGCTTGAATTGCAGCTTCTGCTGTTTTTGAGAAAGCGTGAGCTTCAACATCTACCTTTGTAGTGATGGCTCCGTTTCCTAATATTTTCACTAATTGATTGGAAGAAATAAAGCCTGCATCGATCAATGTCTGAATATCGATTTTAGCAAGGTTCTTAGTTTCTGCCAAACGTTGCAATACATCCAGATTGATAGCTTTGTATTCTACTCGGTTTATGTTTTTAAATCCGAATTTAGGCAAACGGCGTTGGATAGGCATCTGCCCTCCTTCAAATCCGATCTTCTTAGAATAACCTGATCTGGACTTAGCTCCTTTATGACCTCTTGTGGAAGTGCCACCTAATCCTGAACCCGTACCACGTCCGATTCTTTTTCCGGTTTTAGTTGATCCTTCAGCAGGTCTCAAATTTGATAAACTCATATTTTTATATTTTTTATCTTATAAACTAAATTACTCTACAATAGTAACCAAATGGTGTACTTTGTTGATCATCCCTCTGATAGCAGGTGTATCTTCATGTTCTACTACACGGTTCAACTTTTTCAGCCCAAGAGCGTCTAAAGTTAATTTTTGGTCTTTCGGACACTTGATTCTGCTCTTAACTTGTTTAACTTTAATCTTTGCCATAATAATTTTCTTTGCAAATTAACCTTTAAACACTTTTTCCATAGAAATACCTCTGTTCTGAGCTACAGTGTATGCATCTCTCAGCTCGCCTAAAGCTTCGATAGTAGCCTTCACAAGGTTGTGAGGGTTTGACGAACCTTTCGATTTTGCCAATACGTCTGTTACACCTACACTCTCTAGCACGGCACGCATCGCACCCCCTGCTTTCACCCCTGTACCGGGAGCAGCCGGACGAATAAGTACTTCAGATCCTCCAAAACGGGCAACTTGCTCGTGAGGTACTGTTCCTTTAAGTACCGGAACTTTGATAAGGTTTTTCTTAGCAGCTTCAACTCCTTTAGCTATAGCTGTCGTTACTTCACCAGCTTTACCAAGACCCCAGCCTACTATACCATCTTCATTTCCTACCACTACGATAGCAGCGAAACTGAATGTACGTCCCCCTTTTGTCACTTTAGTAACACGGTTGATCGCAACTAGCCTGTCTTTTAATTCGATATCGTTGGTCGATTTTACTCTATTGTTAACTCCTGCCATGTCTATTAAAATTTAAGTCCACCGTTACGGGCAGCATCTGCCAATTCTTTAATTCTACCATGGTACAGGTAACCGTTACGGTCAAATACCACAGTTGTTACACCAGCTTCCTGAGCACTCTTAGCAATTAGTTCGCCAACTTTCGCAGCTATTTCTTTTTTAGGAGCTTTGTCTGCTATTTTAAGAGACGAAGCTGCTGCCAAAGTCTTACCTGTAAGATCGTCGATAACTTGCGCATATATTTGCTTGTTGCTTCTGAACACTGTCAGACGCGGACGTTCGGTAGTTCCTGAGATCTTTCCGCGTACGCGTAATTTTATTTTATTTCTTTTATCTGTCTTTGTTGCCATGATTACTACAGTTTATGATTTATTTACCTGCGGTTTTACCAGACTTGCGACGGATAACTTCACCTACAAAGCGTATACCTTTACCTTTATAAGGTTCCGGTTTACGGAATGAGCGAATTTTCGAGCAAACCTGACCGATCAGTTGTTTATCACAAGATTCTAAAATGATTAGCGGGTTCTTGTTTCTCTCCGATTTTGTTTCAAGGCTTACTTCTTTCGGCAACATCAAAAAGATGTTGTGAGTATAACCTAATGAAAGTTCCAAGATCTGACCGTTGTTTGACGCACGGTAACCAACCCCTACTAATTCCAATTCTTTGCGATATCCTTCAGAAACTCCAACAATCATGTTGTTGATCAACGATCTGTACAATCCATGTAAAGAACGGTGAGCTTTTTCATCAGATGGACGTGTTACTGACAACACACCATTTTCAACAGAGACTTTGATATCCGGATTAACTTCTTGCGATAGTTCTCCTTTTGGTCCTTTTACTGTAACTAAATTATCCTTGCCAACAGTAATGTTTACTCCGGCCGGAAGATTTATGGGTAATTTTCCTATTCTTGACATAACTTTACTATCCTCCCCTTAATTAATAAACATAACACATTACTTCGCCGCCGACTTTCAGCTCGCGAGCTTCTTTGTCTGTCATCACTCCTTTTGAGGTAGATACTACAGCTATACCCAGTCCGTTAAGGACACGAGGCAAATCTTTATACCCTACATATTTACGAAGACCTGGAGACGAAACACGGATTAATTTCTTAATCGCGTTCACTTTATTTACAGGATCGTATTTCAAAGCTATTTTGATAGAGCCTTGAGGTCCTTCTTCTACAAACTTATAGTTAAGTATGTAGCCTTTTTCCAAGAGAATTTTTGTAATCTCTTTTTTCAAATTTGACGCCGGAATTTCTACAACTCTGTGTCCAGCCATGATGGCGTTTCTTACACGCGTCAAATAATCTGCTATTGGATCTGTCATGATTAAATTGATTTAAATTAATCCCGACTGTCGGGACAATATTTAAAAACTGTTTTTATAATAAAAGAGTGAAAAATGAAGAATGAACGCATCAATTCATAATTCTTCATTTATCATTCTTTGTCTTTTTACCAACTTGCTTTTTTCACTCCCGGTATCAAACCTTTAGAAGCCATTTCCCTGAATTGGATACGGGAAATTCCGAACTGGCGGATAAAGCCTTTCGGACGACCAGTGAGGCTGCAACGGTTGTGCAGGCGTACTGGTGAAGCATTCTTAGGTAGAGCTTGCAGCGCTTCGTAATCGCCTTCGGCTTTGAGTTGCGCTCTCTTAGCTGCATATTTAGCAACCATCTTAGCTCTTTTCACCTCACGAGCTTTCATTGATTCTTTTGCCATCTTATATCAATTCTTTTTTTGCGTTCTTAAATGGTAATCCGAACTCTCTCAGCAGGGCATACCCTTCTTCATCCGTTTTCGCGGAAGTTACAAAGGTAATATTCATTCCCAAAATACGACTAATATTGTCGATATTAATTTCAGGGAAGATGATTTGCTCCTGGATACCTAATGTATAATTTCCTCTTCCATCAAGCTTGCTTTCGATACCTTTGAAGTCGCGGATACGAGGCAATGCTACACGTACAAGTCTTTCAAGAAACTCATACATTCTGTCGTGGCGAAGTGTAACCATCACACCGATAGGCATTTTCTTACGCAACTTGAAGTTTGAGATGTCTTTCTTAGAGTATGTCGCTACTGCTTTTTGTCCGGTGATAGTTGTGATTTCGTTAATCGCTGTTTCGATTATTTTCTTATCGGCAACTGCTATACCAAGACCCTGGTTGATTACTATTTTCTTCAATACAGGAACCTGCATTGATGATTTATAACCGAATTCTTTCATCAAAGAAGCTACAATACGGTCTTTATAATCTGTTCTAAGAGTTGTTGTATTGCTCATTATTTAATTTCCTCCCCTGATTTTTTAGCGTAACGTACTAGCTTTCCATTCACTTCTTTACGACCAATACGTGTAGGTTTTCCCGATTTAGGATCTACTACGTTAAGGTTTGAGATATGAATAGCAGCTTCTTTTTTCTCTATTCCCCCCTGAGGGCTTTTAGCGTTAGGCTTAGTAGATTTGGATACCATGTTCAGGCCTTCAACGATAGCGCGGTTCTTTTCAACCAACACTTTCAGCACGCGGCCGGTTTTACCTTTGTCGACACCGGTATTCACATAAACTATATCGCCTTTTTTGATATGTAATTTACTCATTGCTTTTTTAGTTTTATGGATTATAGTACCTCTGGTGCCAACGAAACGATTTTCATATTAGTTGCGCGGAGTTCGCGGGCAACTGGTCCGAAAATACGGCTTCCTCTGATTTCACCTGCTGCGTTTAGCAATACACAAGCATTGTCATCGAAACGGATATAAGAACCGTCTACACGGCGGATTTCTTTTTTTGTACGCACGATGATAGCTTTTGTTACAGCACCTTTCTTAATATCACTCGAAGGGATTACATTCTTGATAGCAACCACAATCACATCCCCTACAGACGCATAACGTCTTCTTGTACCGCCTAATACGCGGATACATAAGCATTCTCTAGCTCCACTGTTATCAGTAACTACTAGTCTTGATTCTTGTTGTATCATAATTATTTAGCCCTTTCGATTATTTCGATTAATCTCCATCTTTTAGTTTTACTCAACGGACGAGTTTCCATGATGCGCACTGTGTCGCCGATGTTACACTCGTTCTTTTCGTCGTGAGCATGATATTTCTTCGTTTTGTTAACGAATTTTCCATAAATAGGGTGTTTTTCTTTCCATTTTACAGCTACTGTGATGGTTTTGTCCATCTTGTTGCTGAAAACGACCCCGAATCTTTCTTTTCTTAAATTTCTCGTTTCCATCAGCTCTTATTTATTTTTTAGTTCTCTGTGGCGGATCTCTGTTAAGAAACGTGCGATATCGCGACGTTTTTCTTTAATCTTAGTCGGAGCATCCAATGGAGATACACTGTGGTTTAACACCAATTGGTTTAATGCTATTCTTTCAGCATCTAATCTTTCTTTCAATTCTTTGTCCGAAAGTTCTCTTACTTCTGCAATTTTCATACTTCTTAAGCGTTTTGAGTTAAGTCATAATCTCTGCGAACTATAAATTTAGTAGTCACAGGAAGCTTTTGTGCTGCAAGGCGCAATGCTTCTTTTGCCACATCATAAGATACTCCTTCGATTTCGAATAGTATTCTACCAGGTGTAACCGGTGCAACGAACCCTTCAGGAGATCCCTTACCTTTACCCATGCGGACTTCGGCAGGTTTCTTAGTGATTGGTTTGTCAGGGAAAATTCTAACCCAAACTTGTCCTTGACGCTGCATGTAACGAGTTACTGCAATACGAGCCGCTTCTATCTGGCGCCCTGTAATCCATTTGTTTTCCAGGGTTTTGATGCCAAACGAACCGAAAGCCAGTTCATGCCCTCTCTGAGCATTACCTTTCATACGACCTTTTTGCTGTCTTCTGAATTTTGTTTTCTTCGGTTGTAACATTTTACTTCAAACGTTTTTTTAATTACTTTCTCTTATTTCTCTTGAAACCTTTTCCCTGTTCTCTGTCGCCTCTATCGTTACGACGGTCACCGCCACCTCTGTTGTTAGAGTGGCCACCATCTTTAGACGCAACAAATGAAGGTGCAAGGTCTTTCTTGCCGTAAACTTCTCCACGGCAAATCCATACTTTGATACCTATCAAACCAACTTTTGTCAATGCTTCGGCATGTGCATAGTCGATATCGGCACGGAATGTATGAAGTGGAGTACGTCC
The DNA here is from genome assembly GCF_900079725.1 of uncultured Dysgonomonas sp. Lineage (NCBI taxonomy): Bacteria > Pseudomonadati > Bacteroidota > Bacteroidia > Bacteroidales > Dysgonomonadaceae > Dysgonomonas > uncultured Dysgonomonas sp. The sequence goes on along the minus strand of NZ_LT599032.1, from coordinate 3,077,379 downwards.
TTCTTTATACATTTCAGAACGAGCCATTTCCGCTCCGTTCAAACGGCCTGATATCTGTATTTTGATGCCTTCGGCACCCATTCTGATTGTAGAAGCGATAGCCATTTTAATAGCACGGCGGTAAGCGATTTTGCCTTCCACCTGACGTGCTACGTTGTTAGCTACGATAACTGCATCCAGTTCAGGTTTTTTGATTTCGAAAATATTGATTTGAATATCTTTATCTGTAATTTTCTTCAACTCTTCTTTCAGTTTGTCTACTTCCTGTCCGCCTTTACCGATAATGATACCCGGACGTGCTGTACAAACTGTAATAGTTACAAGTTTTAGTGTTCTTTCGATAACGATACGCGATACACTAGCTTTAGCTAGACGGGCATTCAGATATTTACGGATTTTGCTGTCTTCCAACAGTGTGTTGCCGTAATTTTTGCCTCCATACCAGTTAGAGTCCCATCCTCTGATGATTCCTAAACGATTTGCTATTGGATTTACTTTTTGTCCCATCTGCTATTAATTTTGATTTTCTTTATTTAGTGTATCTACGTGAAGGGTCACATGGTTTGAACGCTTACGTATTCTGTAACCTCTTCCCTGTGGAGCAGGACGCATTCTTTTCAGCATTGCGCCACCATCTACGTTTATCAATGATACAAATAGCTCACCATTTTCTGCTTTACGTTCATTTTTAGCTTCCCAGTTTGCGATAGCTGAACGCAATAGTTTTTCTAATCTGGCAGCAGCTTCTTTATTTGAGTATTTCAATACACCAAGCGCTCTGAATGCCTCCATTCCACGAATCATGTCAGCCACAAGGCGCATTTTACGTGGTGAAGTCGGTACATCGTTCAACTTGGCAAAAGAAATGGTTTTTTGAGCTTCCTTTCTTTTTTCAGCTGTTATTCTTTTTCTAGCACCCATTATTTTAATGTTTTCTTTTAATTAATTTATTGGCTTCTGCTCCAATTATTTTTTCTTGTTACCTCCGTGTCCACGGAATGTACGTGTGAGGGAGAATTCTCCTAATTTATGTCCTACCATATTTTCTGTCACATATACCGGAATGAATTTGTTTCCGTTGTGAACAGCAATAGTGTGACCTACAAAGTCAGGAGAGATCATTGAAGCCCTTGCCCATGTCTTAACTACAGCTTTTTTACCTGACTCATTCATGGCCAAGACTTTTTTCTCAAGCTTAACATTAATATACGGGCCTTTTTTTAACGAACGACTCATAATTTCTTAATTAATCAGGTTATTATTTCTTTCTTCTTTCGATTATGTACTTAGAAGAATGTTTCTTAGGAGCTCTAGTCTTAAGACCCTTAGAATACAATCCTTTACGTGATCTTGGGTGTCCTCCCGAAGCGCGACCTTCACCACCACCCATTGGGTGATCGACTGGGTTCATTACAACACCACGGTTGCGAGGGCGACGTCCAAGCCAGCGAGAGCGTCCGGCTTTACCTGATTTTTCAAGAGCATGATCTGAATTACCTACACTACCTATAGTAGCTTTACAAGCCAATAGGATTTTGCGTGTTTCGCCCGAAGGCATTCTGATGATAGCATAGTCTCCTTCGCGAGAAGTTAACTGTGCAAATCCACCTGCCGAACGAACCATTTTAGCTCCTTGTCCGGGACGTAATTCAATGTTATGAATAACTGTACCAATTGGAATCTTTGCCAGCGGCAATGTATTTCCAACTTCAGGAGCAGCTTCGGCTCCTGACATCACTGTCTGACCTACTACCAATCCCTGAGGAGCCAGAATATATGTTTTTGCTCCGTCAGCGTAATATAACAATGCGATACGAGCCGAACGGTTCGGATCGTATTCTATCGATTTTACAGTGGCTGGTATTCCGTCTTTTGTTCTCTTGAAGTCGATTAGCCTCAATTGTCTTTTGTGACCACCACCAAGATAACGCATTGTCATCTTTCCTTGGTTGTTACGGCCACCTGACGCTTTTTTACCGACTACAAGGGATTTTTCTGGTACACTTGCAGTGATTTCTTCGAATGTACCAATAATTTTGTGTCTTTGCCCCGGTGTTGTGGGCTTTAATTTACGTACTGCCATTTTTTATTTAGATATTACTAAAAAAGTCTATACTCTCACCTTGTTTAAGGGTGATTATCGCTTTCTTGAAAGCTGAAGTTTTACCACTGATTACACCTGCTTTAGTGTAGCGGCTTTTACGTTTTCCGTCGTATTTGATTGTGTTCACTGACTCAACCGTTACGCCGTAAAGTTCTTCTATCGCTTTCTTAATCTCCACTTTGTTTGCATCTGGAGCAACACGAAAACCATAACGATTCGGGAATTTCTCCGAAATCGCAGTTTGTTTTTCTGTTAATATTGGTTTAATTATAATTCCCATAGTATCCTCCTTATGCTTTTAAAAGGTTATCTATAACAGCAACCGATGACTCAGCCAATACCAGACTTGAACAGTTAAGTATTGAGTAAGTATTTAAATCAGAAGCTTTTACAACTTTTACTCTTTCCAAATTACGAGCCGACAAATATACGTTTTTATTTTGGTCTGGCAAAACTAGAAGTATCTTTTTATCAGCCACTTGCAAATTTTTAGTCAATGCTACGAAATCCTTAGTCTTAGGAGCATCGAAAGAGAAGTCTTCAACTACTACGATCTGGTTTTCTTTTGCTTTGGTAGCAAGAGCAGATTTACGTGCAAGTTGTTTTACTTTCTTATTTAATTTGAAGCTGTAATCTCTTGGCTTTGGGCCGAATACACGAGCACCACCAACCAATATCGGAGAGTTGATATCACCGCGACGTGCACCACCTCCACCTTTCTGGCGGATCAATTTGCGCGTACTTCCCGACATTTCACTTCTTTCTTTAGACTTGTGAGTACCCTGACGTTGGTTTGCCAGGTATTGTTTCACATCTAACCAAAGAACGTGTTCGTTAGGTTCAATGCCATAAATAGCATCGTTCAACGCTATTTTTTTGCCGGTATCTTTACCGTTTTTATCTAATATACTCAGTTCCATTATCTTTCTATTCTAACGATTGAACCTTTACTTCCCGGAATCGAACCTTTTACTAATAAAAGATTGTGTTCTGGGATTATCTTTATAATCACGAGGTTTTGTACTGTAACTTGCTTGTTACCCATCTGTCCTCCCATGCGAGTTCCTTTGAATACTTTCGCAGGATACGAACATGCACCGATAGAACCCGGAGCGCGAAGACGGTTATGTTGTCCCAAAGTAGCCTGTCCGACCCCACCGAAATTGTGGCGTTTAACAACCCCTTGGAATCCTTTACCTTTCGATACTCCAATTACATCCACAAAAGGATCGTCTAATGAGAACATCCCGTCCACAGTTATAACGTCTCCCAATTTGTACTTCTCTTCGTACTTGAACTCGGCCAAGTGTCTTTGAGGAGCTACTCCAGCTTTTTTAAAGTGACCTGCTTGCGGCTTAGCTGTATGTTTGTCTTTCTTTTCGACAAAGCCTATCTGCACAGCCTCATAGCCATCTTTCTCGGTCTCTTTAACCTGAGTAACAACACAAGGACCCACTTCGATAACAGTGCATGGAATATTTTTTCCCTCGGCACTGAAAACGGATGTCATTCCGATTTTTTTTCCTAATAATCCTGGCATTTCTCTAAATTATTTATTTAAACTAGTATAAAAATTCATCAAACTTTGATTTCAACTTCAACGCCACTTGGCAACTCAAGTTTCATTAGCGCATCTACTGTTTTAGCTGTTGAGCTGTAGATGTCGATCAGTCTTTTATAAGAAGACAGTTCGAATTGCTCGCGAGACTTCTTGTTAACGAAAGTTGAACGGTTCACAGTAAATATACGTTTGTGAGTTGGTAACGGAATTGGACCGCTTACTACTGCACCTGTTGCTTTTACTGTTTTAACGATTTTCTCGGCAGATTTATCTACCAGCATGTAATCGTAAGATTTTAGTTTAATTCTAATTTTTTGACTCATTGTCTGTTTTTAATTAGTTATTCAAAAATTTATTATATAAAATAGATTCAGACTGCGATTAAGAGTCATTTACTAATCGCAGTCTGCATTTTATTATTTAATCAGATCGACACGTCCTTTAACATCGGTCAATACCTGGCGTGCAATCGAAGGAGATACTACTTCGTAGTGAGAGAATGTCATTGCTGATGTTGCTCTACCTGATGTAATTGTTCTCAATGATGTTACATAACCAAACATTTCTGCCAAAGGCACTTTCGCTTTCACGATACGTGCACCCGAACGGCTCGATTCCATACCTTCTACTTGTCCGCGGCGCTTGTTCAAGTCGGAAATCACATCACCCATACTTTCTTCCGGAGTTACAACCTCCAGTTTCATAATAGGCTCTTGTAATACCGGAGCTGCTTTTTCACAAGCATTCTTGAATGCAAACTTAGCACAAAGTTCGAATGACAACTGGTCAGAGTCCACTGTGTGGTATGAACCGTCTACAAGGACTACTTTCAGTTTATCAAGAGCATATCCGGCAAGTACACCATTCTTCATAGCTGCAAGGAAACCTTTTTGTACAGAAGGGATAAATTCTTTAGGAACGTTACCACCCTTCACTTCATCGATGAATTGTAGTTCACCTTCGAAGCCTGCATCTGTAGGACCAACTTTAACAATGATATCGGCAAACTTACCACGACCTCCGGATTGTTTCTTATAAACTTCGCGAAGTTCTACTGTCTGAGAGATTGCTTCTTTATAAGATACCTGAGGGCGTCCCTGGTTACATTCTACCTTGAACTCACGTTTCAGACGGTCAATGATGATTTCCAGGTGAAGCTCACCCATACCTTCGATGATTGTCTGACCTGAGTCTTCATCGGTATGTACACGGAATGTCGGATCTTCTTCTGATAGTTTAGCTAGACCATTAGAAAGCTTATCCACATCCTTTTGAGTGATAGGTTCGATTGCGATTCCGATAACCGGCTCTGGGAAGTCCATAGACTCCAGAACAATCGGGTTATTTTCATCACACAATGTATCACCTGTACGGATATCTTTAAACCCTACACCTGCGCCTATATCACCACAACCAATTACATCCTTAGGATTTTGTTTGTTTGAGTGCATCTGGAACAGACGTGAAATACGTTCTTTTTTCTCAGAACGGGTATTATATACATAAGAACCGGCAGCTAACTCTCCCGAGTATACACGGAAGAAGCACAAACGGCCTACAAACGGGTCAGTAGCGATCTTAAATGCTAAGGCACACATAGGTTCGTCCGGACTAGGGTGACGTACGATTGTATTTCCGTTTCTAGGGTCTGTACCTTCGATAGCTAATGTATCGATAGGGCTAGGAAGGAATTTACATACGCCGTCCAATAATGGTTGTACACCTTTATTCTTAAATGAAGAACCGCAAAACATCGGGTTGATCTGCATAGAAAGAGTTCCGATACGAAGTGCTGCAAGGATTTCATCTTCAGTAATAGAAGAAGGATCATCGAAGAATTTCTCCATCAACGTTTCATCACATTCGGCAGCTTTTTCCAACATTTTTTCTCTCCACTCCTGAGCTTCAGCCAAGTACTCTGCCGGAATTTCATCCAGTTCGTAGTCAGCACCCATAGTTTCGTCGTGCCAGTACATCGCCTTCATTTTCACTAAGTCGACGATTCCTTTGAAGTTTTCTTCTGCACCGATAGGTATCTGTACCGGACATGGATTTCCGTTCAGCATTTCTTTTATCTGGCGAACTACTTCAAAAAAGTCTGCACCTGAACGGTCCATCTTGTTCACATAACACATACGAGGCACATCGTATTTGTCAGCCTGACGCCACACTGTTTCCGATTGAGGCTCCACCCCACTTACGGCATCGTAAGCAGCAATAGCTCCGTCAAGGATACGAAGTGAACGTTCTACCTCTACTGTAAAGTCAACGTGTCCGGGAGTATCTATAAGGTTGATTTTAAACACCTCATTGTTATACTTCCAGCTCGCTGTAGTAGCAGCAGATGTGATGGTGATACCACGCTCCTGTTCTTGCTCCATCCAGTCCATAGTGGCAGCGCCATCATGCACCTCACCAATCTTATGAGTAAGACCTGTGTAGAACAAAATACGTTCGGAGGTAGTGGTTTTACCGGCATCAATGTGAGCCATGATGCCTATATTTCTTGTATTTCTTAAATTGTCGATAATTTTTGCCATCGGTTTATAGCTCTTTCCTTTTTGTTAAAATCTGAAATGAGCGAAAGCACGGTTAGCCTCAGCCATTTTGTGCATATCCTCTTTTCTTTTATATGCGCCTCCTTGGCCATTGAATGCATCTGTAATTTCAGCGCCTAATTTATCAGCCATAGTCTTTCCACCTCTCTTGCGAGCATACAGGATAAGATTTTTCATACAGATTGATTCTTTGCGGTCAGGGCGAATTTCGGTAGGAACCTGAAATGTTGCACCACCTACACGGCGAGACTTCACTTCTACTTGCGGAGTTACATTATCTAATGCTGCTTTCCATATCTCAAGAGCAGACTTTTCTTCGTTTGGTAATTTTTTCTTTACAATTTCTAATGCTGTATAGAAAATATCGAACGCAGTCGATTTTTTACCATCGTACATCAAGTGGTTAACAAACTTTGTAACCTTTACATCACCGAAAACAGGATCCGGGAGGATCTGTCTTTTCTTTGGTTTTGCCTTTCTCATTGTTTACTTAAAAAATTTTGTTTTTGTTTTTGGTTGCCAATTTTCTGATGTCTTCAACGGTTCCGCCGAACCATTTACTCAACCCATGTATAGCCTATCCAATAAACTTAAACCGTTTTAATACTTAATTAAAAATCTCGGTTAAAGGGATTGCCTCAAGGGATTATTTTTTCTTACCCCCTTTAGCTGGTGCACCTTTAGCTGGCGCTGCTCCCGGTTTAGGACGTTTTGCTCCGTACTTAGAGCGACGTTGTGTACGACCGTTAACACCGGCTGTATCCAATGTTCCGCGAACAATGTGATAACGAACACCCGGAAGGTCTTTCACACGGCCACCTCTAACAAGTACAATCGAGTGCTCCTGCAAGTTATGTCCTTCTCCAGGAATATAAGCATTCACCTCTTTTGTGTTTGTTAAGCGCACACGTGCCACTTTACGCATCGCTGAGTTAGGTTTCTTAGGAGTAGTTGTGTACACACGGATACAAACACCTCTGCGTTGAGGGCAAGAATCCAATGCACGGGATTTACTCTTTTCAACCAAAACAGTACGTCCTTTTCTTACTAATTGTTGAATCGTAGGCATCTTGTTTTAATCTTTAGAACTTTAAATTCAATTTTTATTATACATTTTACTTTATCGAACAATACAATAAACAGAAGCTATTTCAATGACAATCAAATATTTGCCACCAAAACAAGCCTCTTTTCACGCTTTATTCGGGTTGCAAATGTAGACATAATCAGTAAGATACACAAATAATTACAAAAAAAAATAAGAAAATACCAATGAATAAACTTATTAGTCTCAGCGAATTAGTTATCCCCCTTTAATTCATTTCCGTTCCGATTATTTTATTAAGTTGATTTATCTGCTATAGTCAATATAAAAAAAGCAGGAAAGATCAAAATCCTTCCTGCTCCTATATTATTAATATATTATTTCGATATATGTCTTACCTTAAAATGAAATATCCACTCCTGCAGCAAACACCTTATTGGTACGCGCGAATACATCCTTACCGACGCCTTCATTCAGATAATTATAATTATCCCAATTTTTCTCATAATCAGAGTATGTAGTCCAGAAATAACCGACATTAATCTTCACGTTCTTAGCTACGTTAACCGCTCCACCTAAACCAATAGAATAAGAGTTACAAGAGAAGCTCAGGTCTGTCTGGTATCCGTCAGTTACACCATAACGGGTTATTTGTCCTCCGGCACTAACCAGAAACATGCGGTCTATCTGATACTCAATACCGGCAAGATATTCATTTGTCCCTCCATTAATAAAGTTTTGCTTTTCAATTTTTTCCGACGTATTTGCAGGATTTGTAACTGTTGCCATACCTGCATCCGAATCGAAGAAATGGTGATAACCCACACTCGCCAATAGCTTCGGTGTTATCTGATACGAAACCCCTACTGTATATAGCGCAGGTATGTCATGAGCTGTATTTACCCCATCCTTAAACTGTCCGGTATCATCACGTTTTGTTTTATTTTCTACATTAAGTGCAGTTTTGAACTCATACTTCATACCAATATTCAGATTCTTATAGTTGAAGTTAAATCCTAATATCGGAGATATTCCCCAACCCGACTGGGAAGATTCAAGGTACATATCAGAAGTTTTGGCAGCAAGGCCTTCCAGCGTTGGTTTATACTGTGCCGGAAGGGCAGGATTCTGTGCCAGCCCGTTAAAATACTCGGGTGCAGAAACCATCGCACCTGTTCCCAAAGCAGGAACATTGGATGTAGGATTTATCATAATATTCCTCAAATGTCCTTCATATTTGTTATTCACAATATTAAGACGAAAACCTGCATATGCAGAAAACATATCGTTTATTTCGTAAGATCCTCCGATTTGCGCACCATATATAAATGACGAGCCTCTCATATATGCATCTACGGAATACTGATTCGCAGTCAACGTAGCACCAGGCATTACCTGCCCCACTACGGCTCCCAACTGATTAACAGCCCCGGGCAATACAGCCAGCTGCGCTTCGAAAGAAGGAAGGCCTCTGTCAAATGTGGCTTTACCACCACCACCGGTAACCGCGATATTTCCGGAAAGCACCCATTTACCTGTTTTATAGGCAGCCTGTATACTTGGTATGATAGGCGCTGATGCTGTACCTTCAAATTCTTTTGTTGCACTGCCGCCAAAACCGGCGAAAGGCGCAAAGGTAGAAGTAATAGTTCTGGTCTGGAAAGCACTTTGATTAGTAAATGAAAAATGGAATCCGTCATTTAGCTTCACCAAACCAGCGGGATTTGTATATGCAGCATCAATCTGAAGTGATGCATCACGGGCAACCATTCTGATAAAGTGGGCACTTTGATTGGTATTAGTCAATATACCTCCTGCAAAAATAAAAGAGGCCTGACATAGAGATAAAATGGTTATCAGTAGAGATTTTTTGTTCATTATTAATAAAATTAGTTAAATGAGGGGACAAAGATATGAGTATTATATTAGTTTCAAAAGAAACTACGTTAAAAATACAACTTTATCTTACTGATAATCAAATATTTGTTGTCTATGCAACTATATTAGATATCTAATATCTTGACTCAATAACATTTACATTCAAGAAAAAAATGTACCTTTGCAACACTAAAAAAATACTACAATGAGACTCGTACGTCTTTTCACCATTCTCTATCACTGAGGGATTCCTCATTCCTCGCAATCCTTAATTTTAATTAAGGCAAAATCCATTTTCACATACATTTGTTTAATATACAACAAATCGCAGATATACACCGGTTTGTTTAACACACAGCTCTTTATATCAGAGCAAATATATTTATGAATAATTGGAAAAGAACATTCATTATCATATGGTCGGGACAGTTTTTCTCTACACTGACCAGTTCTATAGTAGGCTTCGCAGTTGTTTTCTGGCTTAGTATAAAAACAGGTTCACCCGAAGTCCTGGCCTCTGCCATGATTGCCGTGCTGCTCCCTTTTATTATCCTCGGCTTGTTCACAGGGGTATATGTAGACCGCTGGGACAGAAAACGCACAATGATACTAGCAGATAGCTTCGTCGCTCTCTGTTCGGCAGCATTAGGCGTCCTTTTTTATCTGGAAATGACCCCGTTGTGGCTCATCTATCTTCTGCTGGCATTACGTTCGGCAGGTAGCGCCTTCCATATGCCCGCCATGCAGGCATCCGTCCCATTGTTGGCTCCCGAAAGCGAATTGATGCGCATTGCGGGGATAAATCAGATGATACAGTCTATCAGCAATATTGCAGGCCCGGCACTGGGAGCTGTACTTATATCATTCCTCAGCATGACTTATGTAATGATGTTTGATGTCTTAGGTGCGGCAATAGCTTGTACATCATTACTATTTGTCAAAATACCGAATCCTGAAAAGAAAGAAGACATCGAACCTAATGTATGGCTGGAAGTGAAAGAGGGAATCAGACACCTGTTCATGAACAGGGGAATCACCTATCTTATGGTTTCGGTAATAGGAATTACATTCTTTATAGTACCTATCGCCGCTCTTTATCCATTAATGACAACGAGTTACTTCGGTGGAAATGCCTACCAGATGGGACTGGTAGAAACAGCATGGGGTATCGGCATGCTGGTAGGGGGAGCAGTTCTCAGCCTCAAATTTATGAAAACCGCAAATAAGGTTTTAAGTATGAACATTGTAGCTATGGGGCTGGGTATAACATACTGGGCTATGGGTATATTGCCTACATCAGGCTTTGCCTTATTTGTCATACTAACTGCCCTCAGCGGGATAGCAGGCTCCATATACTGGAGCTCCTTTACGGTAATCCTGCAAACTAAAATAGATCCGGCCGCACTGGGTCGTGTATTTTCCATATATGACAGTGTGAGCCTGTTACCAACTATACCGGGATTGCTTGCCACCGGATTCATCGCCGAAAGAATAGGCTTACTCAATGCGTTCATCATAGCAGGGGTGGCAACACTTGCCATTGGCGTAATAGCCAGTTTCGTACCAGCAATAAAAACACTGGGGCATTCAACAAAGGGCGTGAAAGAATAATCGTTTGAAGCTTATCTCATCCGTCATCTATTAAGCATCTTGATATTGAATATAGATAACTACAATTTCAACTGTCACATAATTATATAAATAGGAATGATTTACAATAAATAAACATCACATTATCTGTCCGTTAAATTAACGTAATTAAATCGTCTCTTTAGCGGAATCATAAAACTAATAGTCGCAAGTAAATGTTGTAATTGAATACAAAAGTTTACTTCACATAATTAACCCCTTAATTATATTGGCTATGAGTAATGATATAAAAAAGCCTCTTAACTATCTGGAGGACCCACACCTTAGTAAGAAAACCAAAGCTTTTCTTAAAGTATTGAATGCTGCCGACAAGCCAGTAGAATCGCTACCTGTACCCGATGCCCGCAATGTACTGGTACAAGCACAGGCTTCTGTAAAGGTAGACTTGTCGGGAACCGACGAATCGGAAAAGACAATCACAGCCGACGGATACACGATCAAGTTGAACATCGTACGTCCAAAGGGAGTAAAGGATAAGCTGCCCGTGTTCATCTTTATTCATGGCGGAGGATGGGTATTAGGCGATTATCCGACACACCAGCGCCTGGTACGCGATTTGGTGGTAGAATCAGGATACGCTTCCGTCTTTGTAAACTATTCACTATCACCAGAAGCTAAATTTCCGCAGGCAGTCAACGAAGTGTATGCTGCAACAAAGTGGGTTGCAACCCACGGCGATGAAATTAATGTAGACGGAAAACGACTGGCTGTGGTAGGGAACAGTGCCGGAGGAAACATGGCTACTGTGACAACCATCAAGGCTAAAGAGAATAACGAACCCCATATCAAAGTACAGATACTTCTATGGCCTGTCACCGATGCAAGCACCGATTATGAGTCATTCAAACTGTATGGTAAAGAGAGGTTCCTCACAACATCCCTCCTCGACTGGATGGCAGGGCAGTATATCTCAAAACCTGAAGATGCCAAGAGTATCTATATGTCACCGCTATTAGCATCGATAGAACAACTTAAAGGCTTGCCACCTACCCTCATAGAAGTCGCCGAAAACGATATACTGAGGGATGAAGGTGAAGCCTATGGGCGGAAACTCGATGAAGCCGGAGTGGATGTAACCACCGTAAGGTTCAATAGTGCGATCCATGACTGGGGCATGCTCAACGGATTAGCCGATACGCCGGAAACAAAAGCCCTGATCCTATTGTCCGCAGCGACACTGAAAAAATACCTGAAATAAAAGATTCATATATTATATCTAAACGGCTGTTCAGATTGAACAGCCGTTTTTCTTATCCAGATCACCAGATCTCCTGCGAGGTCTGTATAAATTGATTCACGATAGTCTTATATTGCTCTACTCCGATGGAAATATTCTTAGCAGAGTTAGGCGTCCCTATTCCATATACAACCAGAGGCGTCTTCCATACCATGCCTGCATATGTAGCCCCAGCCTGATAGGGGCGCAAAAGCTCATCGACGGAAAAACCTATTTTGCCTCCGCTCCTGTACGCCTCCTGATTCCATCCGGTCGTAGTGACTACCATAAACGGTTTACCCGCAATAGCAGGAGTCTTGGCTAAAGAATTCATCACTTCGTCTTGCCACTCTTTTAGTTTGGCGGGCGCAGACATCCAATAGAAAGGAAATTGAAAAATGACAAATGATGCTTTGGCCATGATATTCGCCCAATCCGTAACTGTATATTCCTTATCGCCATATAAGTTGTACAGATCTACATCGACAGGGTTATAAACGGCATCCAGCAAGGCTTTATTTGCTTCCGATTCGTTCCAGTCAGGGTGTGCCAATAGAATGACAACCTTATTCTTTTCATTTCTGTTTTCCAGTTCCATGTGTGATTTTTTTTAGAATTAGAATGCGAAGTTCTCCTTCTACAAATATACATTTTTTTTCAATAGTGTTATCTTCAATGGAATATTTGATTAAAAATTTTGCATTACCTGTAAACCTTGCTTATATTCTTCATTGGCAAACCTTTACCGATCCTACGCAGAAGCAACTACCTCCCAGCCGCTCTCTCCCCGCTTATAGATATGCCTCACCATAAGTCCCTGCGCATTTTCATCTTCATCAAACAATCTTTTTATCAGATTGCTCAAGCGTTCTATAGCATCCGGATTACTCTTAGGGGCAACATAAAGTACATCACGGGCAGGCACAGCTACATAAAGCTCTCCTCCCACTACCGACTCTATTTGCGACCATATATCATTCCATATCAGCATTGCCGCTTCATAGTTACCTCCGTTTGTTATCATCAGCACATCGGCAGGTTCACCGTGCGCCTGAATATTATCGGCGATCTCGTCTATCATATTCTCTAATGCGGCTTCATGCAACATCTCTATAGTCAGTTCTTCAGACAAATCACGATTAGGTACAAACTGGTAATGTGTACCCATATCCAAAGCATAGGATATAGTGAGGTTTTGCGCAAAGGGCTTCATTACCGGACTATCTTCCTCCGTGAGTGTAATGGTTTTGCCGTCCTGCATTTCTAATGTTACAGGATCATCATTGGAGTACGTTTCCTTCAATCGGGGAAATACTTTTTTCAAATCAATCATGGTAGTTTTATTTTAAGGTCTTTATCATAAATACGCGAACAAATCAACGCAATGTATCCAACTGCTTCATCCACAAAGTCACTGCGGCATCGCTCGGCATACGCCAGTCGCCACGAGGCGATAGGTTTACCGAACCCACTTTTGGCCCATCGGGCAGGCACGAGCGTTTAAATTGCTGGGAGAAGAACCGCCAGAAAAATGTCCGGAGCCATTTCAGTATCACTTCATTATCATACTGTCCCTCGAAAGCATGCTTTGCAAGATAATAGATCTTAGCCGGTGAAAATCCGAAACGAAGTACATAATACAAAAAGAAATCGTGCAGAATATAAGGCCCTACCACATCTTCTGTTTTCTGTACTATTGTTCCATCCGCCGCCGCAGGCAGCAATTCGGGACTGACAGGTGTATCCACCACATCTTCCAAAATTATTTTCGAACCTCTATCCATTTGTGTTTCAGCAACCCATGATACCAGAGTACGCACCAGTGTTTTCGGAACACCTGTATTTACAGCATACATAGACATATGGTCTCCATTGTAAGTACACCAGCCCAGGGCGAGTTCAGAGAGGTCGCCTGTACCGATAACCAAACCATTCACCTTATTGGCATAATCCATCAGTATCTGTGTACGTTCCCGCGCCTGTGAATTTTCGTACGTTATATCATGTACACCTGCATCATGCTCTATATCTTTGAAATGCTGAACAACCGCATCTTTAATCGATATCTCTTTAATAGTAACACCTAACGACTGCATCAGCTTTATGGCATTAGTGTAAGTACGGTCGGTAGTTCCGAAACCAGGCATCGTGATACCATAGATACCTTCGCGGGACAAGTTCAGTTTATCAAATGTCTTCACCAATACCAGTAAGGCAAGGGTAGAATCGAGTCCGCCCGATACGCCTATCACAGCAGTCTTACTATTCACATGGAGCATTCTTTTTGCCAAACCACCCACTTGTATAGAGAAGATCTCATCACAACGCTCGTTGAGTGTTGCATCCAGCGTAGGCACAAATGGAGTCGGAGAAATATAGCGGTTAAGTGCAAATTCTTTTCCCTCCTTATTCATATCTATGTCGATCTCTCCGAATTGTATATTATCCAATACACTGTATTCAGACAAAGAGAACGACTTGTTTCTCAGCCTGTCATTCCTCAACCGTTCTACATCTATATCTGCCGTTATGAGCTGACTGTCGAACGAAAAACGCTCTGCTTCGGCAAGCAAAGATCCGTTCTCGGCAATAAGACTACTACCTGCAAAAATAATATCGGTAGTAGATTCTCCCGCTCCGGCTGCCGCATACACATATCCGGCAATGCAACGAGCCGATTGCTGACTCACCAGAGCTTTGCGATAACCATGCTTACCTGTAGTCTCATTACTGGCCGACAGGTTAAATATAAGTTCTGCCCCGCTCAACGCTGCCGCGCATGATGGAGGAATCGGTGTCCACAAGTCTTCACATATTTCTATTGCAAAGCTGAATCCGGACATCTTGAATATCAAATTAATACCGAGAGGCACGCACTGTCCGCAGAGGGATACCGACTGCGCTTTCAATTCCTCTGAGGACGAGAACCAACGTTTTTCGTAAAACTCATTATAATTGGGAAGGAAAGTTTTCGGTACTGCTCCATGAATATACCCGGCAGCGACAACTACTGCCATATTATAAAGCCTGCCCGATATTTCGACAGGCGCACCGACAATGACTGTCACCGGCAAGTCGCGTGTAGCATCACATATCCGTTGCAGCGATTTCTCCGCTTCTTCGAGGAGCAGCCTTTGCAGGAACAGGTCGCCGCAAGTATAGGCGGTGATACCCAGTTCGGGAAATACAATGACCGAAACACCCTTACTCTGCGCTTCATTTATTTGTTTAAGTATCTCGTCTGTATTATAATCACAATCAGCAACCTTTAGCGAAGGGCTGGCTGCCGCAACGCGGACAAATCCGTAGTTATTCATATAAGTAATGTATTTTTACAATCACAAACTTACAAAAGTTTTTTTATGTTGTTTATTAGTTTCTTTAGCTTTTAACCAATAGACATTAGCAACTTAGATCTTGTTTACTTATAACTCTTTCAAAAAAGTTGACAAAGTTGACACTTTTTACAGATTTTTCATCTGCTACTTTTTTCAATAAGTCTTCGTCACTACACATACTCTGTAATTAAAAGACCATCCGCAAAGATGCCAAGGCACAAAAAGTAACAAAGGTTACAGTGTTTTAGTTAACAGTCATCAGTTAGCAACTTGTATCTCGCGTCTTATCTACTCGTATCTCATCTGGCTGCAACTCTCAATTGTTAAAAAGTAACACATGTAACACCTTTTGCTATTTTTCGTAGGGGTACCCTTGTGGGTACCTGCCTTTTCCAATACCGGGCAACCACAAGGGATTGCCCCTACAGCTTCCGAAAAGGTAACACATGTAACAACTTTTACAGTAAACAGTCAACAGTTAACAACTTGTATCTTTTTTCAAAAGGTAACAACCAACGGTCACAGGAGCAAAGCGTATGTAAAGCTTACACAAAGAGCAATTAATAATTAGCTTTTACGCTCTCTGTAGCCTCTCATGGGGCAGGGCTGTTAAGTTCTAATTTTTTATACCCCCTGTGTCATGTTGAACGGAGTGAAACATCTCGTTTCTCAGGGTCGAGATCCTTCGTTCCACTCAGGATGACAGCAGAAAATAACAGAACAAAGTAGAGAACTTAACAGTCCTGCCCTTAGGGGAGGTTGGAGAGACTAAAAGGTTACACTTTTTCATTCATTTGCTAATTTACAAATCTGCTAATTAATTATTTCAAAGAGCTATCGGCTAACAGCTAAAAGCTGTCGGCTATATACATAGATAAACTTCTACAAAAAGAATAAAACTTCATGCATTTGAACCAAAAATATATACCTTTGTTATATCTTAAAAAAAGTAAATATTATGGGATTCGATATCAGTTTAACGCAAATATTAAGTGCATTTGTTGTCTTGTTCGTTTTAATCGACGTATCGGGCTCTATCCCTATATTTTTAAGTTTCAAGGGAGAAGGACGGGATGTTAACCCATTACAGGCAGCTATCTACTCATTTATCATAATGACAGCTTTCCTGTTTATCGGAAACTGGGTATTGAAATTATTCAATGTCGATGTTTCATCCTTTGCCGTTGCCGGAGCACTGGTTATATTCATCATATCTATAGAGATGATATTCGGTGTGGAAGTATTCAAAAATGATGCTCCCGGCGGATCTAAGACACTTGTACCTATTGTTTTCCCCTTGATTGCCGGTCCCGGTACATTTACCGTATTATTGTCTATGCGCGCAGAATATGATGTATCGAATATTATTATTGCATTGTTCCTGAATATGATAATCGTATTCCTTGTGCTTAGATACCTCAATGTTGTGGAAAAGATCCTGGGTATAGGCGGAGTATACGTCTTGCGCAAATTTTTCGGGGTCATAGTTATGGCAATCGCCGTAAGATTATTTACTGCAAATATCAATGCGCTGCTGGACAGCTTGCAGCAATAAAATAAAAAAACCCGTACTTCATTTGAAATACGGGATCTTCTCTTTATTAATTCGAATCAGTTGTTGAATTAAATTATTCAATTACTAATTTCCCAAATACATCATTTCTTCAACAACACCTTATCTATCGCCTCTTTCAATGCAGGCTTAGGTAATGCGCCCTGTGCCATCTGAGGTTGTTCCTCCCCCATAGGCACAAACAACAGGCTCGGGATACTTCTGATTCCGAACAAAGCAGCAAGCTCCTGTTCTTCCTCCGTATTTATCTTATAGATATAAATTTCGCCGTCATATTCGGCTGCCAGTTCTTCCAGTACGGGAGCAATGGCTTTACATGGGCCACACCAGTCGGCATAAAAATCTATCAGTGCGGGTTTGTCTCCCAGATATTTGAATTCACCCGGATTAGCCTCATAGTTCGCTACTTTTTTCAAAAAGTCTATTTTATTTAAATGTATTGTTTTCATTTTTGTATCCTTTTTAATTTGTTCTTTTGGTTGATTGTTTTTTGTTTGCCCGTTACAAGAACTGAATGTCAGTCCGGCTATAAACAGCATCAATAAAATATGTTTCATAACTTCCTACTGTTATTTTTTGTTTGTTTCTTCTGTTGCCTGTTTATAATCGGTAGTGCTCATCTGGCAGTATCCTGTAACACAACACGATGATAAAAAGTATATTATAAGCATTGCAAATACCATGCCCTTAATATAGACAGGCAGCATACTCCATTTATTAAGTATCTTGCTCATTCTTTGTTTCTTTTTTGAAAAGGCTGAACAATAAGCCCCCCATCACTGCTCCCCAGATGATACTGTTTACTGGCGAAGCCGTAATAGGACATGTGCCGCTGCTGCATCCGATAAAGTACCAGTACAGATAACCTGTGACGGATCCGGAAGCGGCTCCGACGACATATGTCCAGTTTCGTTTCAATATGGTTATTAATTTTTCCATTGTTCAAAGATAATTTAATATTCCTCAAATAAACAGATTCACATTAGCATTCTCAGCCCTGTCGAGATAGGCAGCCACACCACCGATGGTAATATCGTCCATCAGTTCCTCTTTCTTTATTCCCATTACATCCATCGACATGGAACAGGCGATAAATTCCACTCCATTATCTTTTGCCTGTTGCATCAGGCTTTCGAGGCTGTCGATACGCTTATCTTTCATTATCATACGCATCATTTTGCTGCCCATTCCGCCCATATTCATCTTTGAAAGACTTAATTTTTTACTGCTCGACGGCAACATCAGGCCAAACATCTTACCCATAAAGTCTTTCTTTACAGCAGGTTTTTCGAGCTTCTTTATCACATTCAGTCCCCAGAATGTAAAGAATATACTTACCTTCTTCCCCGAAGCCGCCGCTCCGTTGGCTATGACAAAAGAGGCTAATGCACGGTCGAGATCATCACTGAAAACAATGAGTGTTTTATTATCTCCGCGAACAACCGACTTTTCAGACTTTTCGCCTACGGACTGTTTCTCCACAACAGCAGTAATCACTCCTCCTGAATTTTCCATGCCGAGAACTTTAGCCCCCACCATACGGCTCCATCCATTAAGGTCTTCACCGAAAGCCTGGTCGGTCACTTTTATTTCGAGGCGGTCACCCGCTTCTATCTGGTCATAATTCTTTTTCAGTTGCATTATCGGGCCGGGGCATTGCAGCCCACAGGCATCTATCGCGATCGTTTTCATATTGGTGAATTGTTGTATTGCTGGTTTATTTTCTTCTTTACCGGATATATTAGCTGTGTGTAGAGCTGAATAGTCTTCTGTGGCGCAGGAATAAGTCTTATACCCTCCCGACAGGTTGAAAATGTCTTTATATCCGTGTTGCGCCAGAATACGATAAGCAATATACCCTCTCAGTCCGACAGCACAGTATAATACGATCTTCTTATCTTCCGGTATCTCCGGCAGACGACTCCGCATCTCGTCCACAGGGATATTCACCGAATCTGCGATGTGTCCAAACTGATGTTCTTCGGCGGTGCGGGTGTCGATAACAAATATTTCCGATTTGTTCAGCTTCTGCAATTCGTGCCACTGAATTATATTTACTTTTTTTCTCAATATATTATCAGCCACAAAACCTGCCATATTAACAGGGTCTTTCGCTGAGGAATAAGGCGGTGCATAAGCATGTTCCACTTCCTGCAGATCGTAAATACTACCACCCTTTTTTATCACTTGTGCAAACAGGTCGATTCGCTTATCCACACCGTCGAAGCCTACGACCTGAGCCCCTAATAACTTTCCGTCAGCAGGTGAAAAATTGATTTTCACGGACAGCGGCAAAGCATCGGGATAATACCCTGCATGCGAACTCCCATGTGTATAGGAAGTTATATGAGGTATATTTTCCCTGTCCAATAGTTTGGAGGAAGCCCCTGTGGCGGCAACCGTAAGGTCGAATACCTTGGCTATAGATGTACCTATTGTGCCCGCATACTTATATTTATTATTTTCGAGAATATTGTCTGCTACTATACGTGCTTGCTTATTGGCTGGGCCTGCAAGGGGAATAAGAGCATGCTTGCCGATCACCGGATTGAACACTTCTACTGCATCCCCTAAGGCATACACATCCTTATCCGACGTCTGCATATAATCATTCACCTTGATACCGCCTAACGAGCCGAGTTCGAGTCCGGCTTCCCGTGCAAGCTTTGTTTCAGGGCGGACACCGATACTAAGGATAACCATATCGGCATCCAACGCGGGACTTTTTTCCAATAATACGCTCAGTTTATCTCCTTCGGATTCAAAACCGGTGACTCCTTCCTCGAAATATAGCGATACTCCTTTTTGTGTCAGATGCTGATGAACAATAGTTGCCATTGCAAAATCGAGAGGAGCCATCACCTGATTGCCTCGTTCTACAACAGACACCTTTATCCCTGCATCCTGTAGGTTTTCCACCATTTCCAAACCGATAAAGCCGCCACCAATGACGACGGCCGTCTTAGGTTTGTGCTGGTCTATATATCGTTTTATCTTATCCATATCGGGAACATTACGTAAGGAGAATATCCGATCGTCATCGCTCCCTGTCAGAGGCGGCTTTATAGGTTCGGCTCCTGTAGATACGATGAGTTTATCGTAGCTTTCAATATAGGTATCTTCCGTGGTCTGATTATGCACCGTCACTGTTTTGCTTTTAGTATTGATGCCTGTCACCTCCGACTTTACACGTATATCTATATTAAACCTGTCGGTAAATCCATCTACAGTTTGCACAAACAACCTGTCGCGCTCGCTTATCGTTCCGCCGATATGATATGGCAGCCCGCAATTGGCATAGGATACATACTCTCCCCGTTCGAATAATATAATTTCCGCATCCTCATTCATACGCCTGAGTCTTGCTGCCGCTGTCGCCCCTCCGGCAACTCCTCCGATTATTAGTACTTTCATAATTTATGATGTAAATATTTGCTATTAGCAATTAATTGGTTAAATTTTTTATTCCTGCAACTTTGAAATTAAAGAAGTCAGTTCGGAAAAATCCATTCCCTGCGCCTGCATTTCTTTTGTTTTCTGTTTTCCTGATTCCGTCAAAGTGAAAATCATCTGGCGTTTATCGGCAGTTCCCATTTCACGGACTATAAATCCCTTGTCCTCTACGGTGGTAATAACACGTGAAACACGCGAATTAGATAATCCCACAAAGTCACACAACTCGTTTGCCGACCTTGGCTTACCGTCTTTGAGGCAGCAAAGAAGCATCCCTTCGTTGATAGTGATACCATTAGCTTCCGCAAAACGTTTTTCAAAGTTGTATAATGCTTTATATATATCTTTTAATTTACAAATTGGTTCCATTCTATTTATTTGCTATTACGAAATATTTGCAAAGAAAATATTTTTATTTGAATGTGCAAAATATTTTAGTGTATTTTTTAATACGGAGCAAAAAGGTTAAAAAGATTCTCACAAAAAAGAGGATGAATATATATCCATCCTCTTTAAACTATATTATATATAATAACCGATTATTCGACAGCAATGAAATCCGCCTCCAGAAAATTTGTGACTTCGGTCTCCCAACGTTCCTTTACAAATTTCACGTGCTCAGGATGTTCATTATAAGCGGTATAGGCTTCCTGATTATCGAAAACCATCGAAAAATAGAACTTATATTCATTCTTACTGCTTACCTGACGCGAAACTTCGAAATTTTTCACCATAGGAAGAGCACTTAAAATACGTTGTCCGTCCTGTAAAAACTTGTCGGTTTCAGGAGCATCCGCATCATATTTCAGATTAAACATGACTGTATGCCGTATATTCCCTTTTTTAAGTTTTGCTGAAATTTCGGATTGTTCAACGACTATGTTTTCGCTTACCTCCTTCTCCGGCTTAGACCCGTTACATGCACTAAACAGAGAAGATATAAACAGAAATCCTATTATTCTTATTATCATATTATTTTAGAGTAAGTTTCTTAGCTATTCCTTTTGGTAGAGCATCCTTATGTATCATTATGCTCATAGTTTTGTATTTGACAAATGCTTCCGAAGCATACCAGATACCTTTATATGCACCAGCTTCACCCCAAGAGTTTTTTACCAGATAATACTTGCTTCCATTCTGATCTTTAGCAATACCATATATCTGCATACCATGATCGTCGGTAGTTTCCTGATTATCATATGCTATCTGACGCATCTCCTGTGTAATCGCTTTTTCCTTCACAGGTCCTTCTTCTATCTTAGATTTTATACGATTGTTTTTCTCTGTTTGAGAAAGGCCTAACCAATGAGCCTGATCCGAACCTACATTTTCAGGAGCTTCGTCGTCAGGAATAACAGCCAACCCGTTGCGGGTAAAACCTATCTCGCTCACATCGGAAGCCCAAGCTATTGTATAGCCATTATTCAACGCATCATCGATAGTCTGCATCAGCTCATCTATCGGCAGGTTGTAAGACAGAGACCAACGCCAGTTGTCAGGAATCTCCAAAGCAAACGGAGCATAGAACGGATGATGTGTATACGAAGTCAAGGAAATATAATTATTAGCATCTAAGCCTAAAGACTGACGCAACGACTCTGCCGTATAAGATTTACCCTGATATTGAAAGTTTTGAGGAAGAATTCCAAAATAAGCATCCAGAATACCATTCAATCCTTGTTTCCATACAGGAGAGATGCGTTTGTTCTTATTCTCATTAATTCCTTTCACATATCCGGCTAGTCCGGCCTCAACTTCGCCGTGCTTATGTGTTGTCTCACCATAGTTAAGACCTGTGTAAACTTCGTTAGGCAAAACTCCATACTCGTTTAACGTTTCAACCACATCAGCAAAAGAGCCTCCCTGAGCAAAATTAAGGTTACCCCCTACTCTTACAAACTTATCCGCTTTATCTGCATAATTGCGGCGTACAATATACATTTCCGACAGATCATGCTCACCTTTACCCATACGGATAACTTCCGATTCGAGGAAACCCAGTCCTGAAAAACTCCAGCAAGTACCACTGTTTCCCTGGTTCTTGATAGAGGTAATCGGATTTTCTTTTACAACCGAAAACTGATAACCGCTTCCCGCACTTTGAGCACTTATACCCAATGTCAGCAAAATAAATGCTGATAACACTACTAATTTTTTCATCTATATTTTAGTTTTTACAGTATTAAAATCCTTATTGTTCTATCAATGTCTCATCATTCTGCTTCTTCAATTCGGGATAGGCTACACGCATATGGCGCATACTTACCAGTTTTTCGGAAAACACTTCTTTCGCTAACTCTATATCTTTAAATGTAATCGGCGCATTCTTGAAAAGCCCGTCGGCCACCTGCGAATCTACAAGTCTGTTGACTAGCCCGCTTATTGCTTCTTTACTGTTATCTTTCAGGCTACGCGATGCGGCCTCTATAGTATCGGCCATCATCAACAAAGCGGTTTCACGGGTAAACGGATTAGGACCCGGATAAGTAAAATCGGCCTCATCCACCTCTTCATCCGGATGGCTATTTACATATGAATTATAGAAATACTTTGCTTTCCCTTTTCCGTGGTGTGTCTGTATAAAATCGATAATCTGCTGCGGCAGATTATATTTTTTTGCAATCTTCACTCCTTCTGCAACATGTCCGATGATAATGCGGGCACTTTCCTTCTCTGTAAGTCCGGCATGCGGATCTATACCTTCTACCTGATTTTCGGTAAAGAAAATAGGATTTACCATCTTCCCTATATCGTGATAAAGCGCCCCTGTACGGACAAGGGTAGCATTCGCCCCTATACGGTGTGCCGCCGACACCACCAATGTGGATACCTGCATCGAGTGCTGGAATGTTCCGGGGGCTACTTCTGACAACTCCTGCAGCAATGGCCTGTTGGTATTCGATAGTTCTATCATGCTCACTTCGGAGATGAAGCCGAAAACCCGCTCACACATATAGACCAGTAAATATGCAAAAGATACAAATACAAAGTTGATACAGAAATAAATATACATTCTTCCATTCTCTATCAGAAGTGACGGGTCTCCTTCTGTACAGAGAATCCAGGCCGTGTACGTAATCACATAGGTCAGCAAAATGAGAATGGAGCAATATACGAGCTGAGAGCGCTCCGAAAGATTTCTCAGGCTGAATATACACATATATCCTATCATTACCTGAATGACAATAAACTGGGCCATCTGAGCCAATGGAAGCATCAAAGCGCAGATGAGTACAGTTATCATATGTGTGGTCATAGCTGTCCGCGAATCTATAAATGTCCGGATCAGTATAGTAGGTATGGCAAAGGGAACCAGATACATCAGGCTAAACATCTTAGTGTCGGCCATCAGCCCGGTGATAATAGGAAATATCCCGACCATTATAAGTATAAAAATGATGTTCTTCCGGTTGTTATACTCATGCAATCTGTAAAACTTAAGATACACCATCAGCGACATCAACAGCAAAGAGAGCATGACAAGCTCTCCGAACATCAGCCAGCCGGGCTTGGATTTTGTGCCTACTTTGCTTTCTACCTCCCGGTTGTAAGAGTCGAGTATATTCTTTGTACGGGCATCGACGATCTCGCCCCGGTCTATTATTTTTTCGCCTGATTGGACTTCTCCCTCGTATAATGCTACCTGCTTGAGCAGTTCTTCCTTCTCGTTAGACGACATCTTTTCGTCATACAGCACGTTTACATTCAGGTAGTCATTCAAGTTGATAGCTCGCAAATGACTAATATCGACACTGGATGGCGCATCGCTTATTATTTTCTCATAAGCCTGCTTAGGTGTATAGAAAGACGCCAGATGGCGGGTACTGGCAACATTATTATCATTTACCAGTTGAAGTTGCTTTTTGTTCAGTTGCTGAACTTTATCATAATCCTCAGCCGATATTATACCGGCCTTATATACCTCGTTGAGTTTGCGGTTCACATAGCTTATATACTCTGAAGGGATGCTCTTTGCTAAAGCATCCTGCGAAAACTGAGATACTGTCTTCTTTGATATGGTAAGGTCGGTATAATAATATGGCTGATAAGACCGCATTATGCTGTCTTTTTCTGCTTGTACCTGCTTATCGGATTTATGGATATGAAAATTGAACGGAGCAGTCAGCAAACCATATTGCCAAGGCCTGTTCTCGGTGTATGAATACTTATATTTGCCTTCACGGGGCAGAAAATACCAAATGACCAGAATAGTCACTATAAAAAAAACCGGGGTAGGTATCTTAATCGTGGAATTGAATATCTTATTTATTTGCGCCATAACACTATGGTTTAGAATACAAATCTACAAGAATATTTTTTATTAGAAGAAAAATATACCCGAAAACGAAGAGTTCACAGTTTCAGTACATCCATCACCCTGTCTACGACTCCACTATTGGAACGGACATAATCGCCCGCGTGTTTTCCCGCGGCTTTGAGGGTTTCGTCATATTGGAGAAATTCGTCCATCAAGCCTCTGAATGATTGGGTATCAGCGATAGAATACCCTCCTCCCTGTTCGCGGAGTCCCTGAGCTTCCCGAAATTTCTTGAAGTTGGGTCCAAATATCACAGGAATTTCATATACAGCAGCTTCAAGCACGTTGTGTATACCTACTCCAAACCCACCACCCACATACGCGATCTGCCCATACCGATAAATAGACGACAAAAGGCCTATGCAGTCGATAATAAGACAATCGTAATCGGTCATCATCTCTGGTATAGCATTCGAGTAACGGATGTAGGGCCGTTGAAGATTGCTCTCTATATATTTCAGGTGGGCTTCATTTATTTCGTGCGGTGCAATTATCATCTTCAGGTCAGTGGTCATATTGAAGTATGACATTATCACATCTTCATCTTTTGGCCACGAACTACCCACTACCAATATTTTTTCTCCTTCGGCAGTGGCCTTTTTTGCAAATGCCTCAACAACATTTAGCTGTTTAGCCTGTTGCTTTATATCGAGCACCCTGTCGAAACGGGTATCGCCACATACTTCGACATTTGTTACTTTTATATCCCGCAACAATTCAGCCGAATTGGTATCCTGCACACAGATGCACGTATATTTTTTCAGCAACTTGCGCATATCCATTCCATACCATTTGAAGAAAATCTGTGAAGAACGGAAGATAGCCGAAACCATATAGATAGGTATTCCCTGCTTGTGTAAGGTATTCACAAAATTATACCAAAACTCGTATTTGATAAAAATCGCCATTTCAGGCTTCACCAGTTTCAGGAACTTCTTCACATTACGTCTCTTATCGAATGGCAGATAACAAACGATATCGGCCAATGGATAATCTTTGCGAACGTCATATCCCGACGGGGAAAAGAATGTAAGTAATATTTTATATTCGGGATTCTTGCGCTTTACTTCTTCTATTATCGGGCGGCCCTGCTCAAACTCACCGAGCGAAGCAGCATGAAACCATATATATTTTGCCTTAGGGTCAACCTTTTCCTTGAGTATTTTGTAGGTTTGTTTATGCCCGATTATCATCTTTCTCGCCTTCTTGTGGAAAGGAGAAATGATGCGAACGATAAATGCATACAGATATATGGCGAAATTATAAAAAAACATGGTTACGAAATTTTGATTTCCTCAATGGCTTTCTGCAAACGGACAACAGTCTCACCTTTGCCGATAACAGCCGTTATATCGAACATATGCGGACCCTTCGATTCGCCGACAATAGCCAGACGAAAAGCATTCATGATATTCCCCAGATGATAACCTTTCGATTCTATCCATGCTTTTACAATTTCTTCCTGATTGTGCGCAGAAAAATCGTCTATATCCTTCAACACAGTGATCAATTCTGACATTTGCGCAGGAGAGTCCTCTTTCCAACGTTTTTTTACTACCTTTTCATCGTATGAAACAGGTGCAACGAAGAAGAAAAACGATTGATCCCATAATTCTTTTACAAAGCTTACCCGCTCTTTAACAAGTCCCACGACTGTTTCCACATAGTCGAGAGTAACATCCACTCCTTTTTCCTCAAGAAGGGGATAATATATATTAGCAATTTCGGCATTCGGGCGCAATTGTATATACTGATGATTGAACCATTTGCCTTTTTCATAATCGAATTTAGCTCCACTCTTACTACATTTTTCAAGAGAGAATAGCTGTACAAGTTCATCCATAGACATAATCTCCTGATCATTACCCGGATTCCAGCCTAAGAGCGCAAGGAAGTTGATAACAGCTTCGGGCAAATAACCGCTCTCACGGTAGCCGGATGAAATCTCTCCCGTTTTCGGATCTTTCCATTCCAATGGAAATACAGGAAATCCCAAACGATCTCCGTCGCGCTTACTCAATTTACCATTTCCTTCGGGTTTAAGCAATAGTGGCAGATGCGCAAATTGCGGCATGGTAGCCTCCCATCCGAAAGCGTTATATAAAAGTACATGCAAAGGGGCCGACGGCAACCATTCTTCACCACGGATAACGTGGGTGATTTCCATCAGATGATCATCGACAATATTTGCCAGATGATATGTAGGCAGGTTATCGGCCGACTTAAATAATACTTTATCGTCGAGCACCGAAGAATTATATTTTACTTCACCACGGATAACATCATTTACTAATACTTCCTGATTAGCTTCTATTTTGAAACGGACAACATACTGATTACCGGCATCGATCAGAGCCTGTACTTCTTCGCTGCTTAATGTCAAAGAGTTCCGCATTTCGCCACGAGTAGATGCATCATATTGGAAATTTGCTACGGCAGCGCGTTTAGCCTCTAATTCCTCTGGTGTATCAAAAGCAATATAGGCAGCCCCCTTATCCAATAATACATCGACATATTTACGATATATCTCTTTCCTGTCCGACTGGCGGTATGGAGCATAAGCCCCGCCAACATGCGTACCCTCATCGAACTTCAGCCCGAGCCATGTAAGAGCCTCTATTATATACTCTTCGGCTCCGGGAACAAAACGTTGCGAATCGGTATCTTCGATGCGGAGAACAAAGTCTCCGCCGTGCTTTTTAGCAAACAGGTAATTGTATAATGCCGTGCGTACACCTCCAATATGCAATGGGCCTGTAGGGCTGGGTGCAAAGCGTACCCGTACTTTCTGAGACATATCTTATAGTTTAAATCAAGGCTACAAAAGTATATAAAATAAGTGAAAAACGAATTAGCTGCATCTGATTTATGATTTTGAAACTAATTTATCTATACTAAGACGCTGCTGTTTATTTACTAAGAACCTTTAGCTTTTATAATTATCAAAGTAATTAATAGGTCTGCGACCAGGTTATCACCTTATCATAGCTCCGTCGCTCTTATTGACTTTACGGTATCAATAAAGACCTGCCACTTTTCAATCTTTTCGGCAAGCGTCATCCGTGCATTAGCAGGGCTGGGAGAAGGTAGTGTTATAAACGCCCTGTTTTCATCGAAGCCGACATATCTTCTATAAAATTCTTCAGCCTTCTTGCTTGTAAAAAAGATATGTTTGATCTGAGGATATTTCCTGAAAAACTTTTTGAAATCGTTCGGCTTTTCATTCTTAATACTGCTATCGAGGCTTCCTGTTCCTTCGCATGATTCAATAACATCCCAGATAGCGATATTATTCTCTTCAAGCAAAGCATTTTTTTCTGCATAGCTGTCCGGCAACGGCTTGTCAAATAAAGTGAAAATGATCTTCCAAAACTGGTTGCTTTTATGCCCGTAACGTTCCTGTTTACGCAAAGACTCTTCGCTGGGCATCGTCCCCAGGATTAATACCCGCGATTTTTCGTTGACTATTGGCTCAAAAGCTATTTTTCTCATCCTTTTAGTTGCAAGTTACTAGACTCAATTCACAATTACGAGTTACAAGTAGTTTAATATTTCAATTCCTTGTTAACTGTTGACCGATAACTGTTAACTGAAACTCGTCATTTTATCCCATGCATCATTTTCATCAAACGCTTTGACAAAAAGAACAGAATGACTGACGCCGCCCCCGCCATAAATACAAAGAGCATGAAGAAATCATAAAGGTTAGAGATTCTGTATCCCATAAATACTTTCGGATTCTCCAACTGTTGTTTTTCCAATGAATTTTGTATTTCAGCCTTCAAGGTTTTATTCTTTATTTTATAGAACATTATCCGGTCGAAAGGAATGACTTTTGCCCCGTCTTTTTCGGTAATATCCTTCTCAAATTCTTCGGGTAACAAGGTTAAGGTATTTTCTTTTTCCACCGATTGCACTGCCGCCAGTTCGATAAGCGGCTCGGGATAATAGCTGCTCAATGTGCCCGAAAATTTATTGGCAGCCGATGTACTCATATACCAGATAGCCATCAGCAGAGAGGCAAACCGTATCGGGGCCAGCTTATTCACCATCGACAATCCTATCGGGGATAAACAGAGTTCGCCGAATGTATGTATGGTGTAAAGGCTTATCAGCCAGAGCATGCTCACTTTTATACCCGGAGCAAGACCTTTCACACCAAAGGCGATAATCAGGTAGCCGATTGCCAGCAGAAACAAGCCTATTGATTGTTTATAAGGGGAGGCAGGCTCTTTCCCTTTCTTGCTCAGCTTTGTCCAGATAGCGACAAAGACAGGTGCGAAGATGATAATGGCGACAGCATTCACCGACTGAAAATAAGATGTCGGTATAGTCCAGTCAAACAACTCCACATACCTGTCGGTCTGCTCTTCTGCAAAATAGGTCAACGATGCCCCGGCCTGCTCGAATGCCGACCAGAAGAATATCACAAAAAAGGCGATAATATAAATTACCCAGATACGCGACCTCTCTATTTTGGTCAGTGACGGGTCCGATATTACATATCCGGGTGCCGCAATAGCGAGAGAGAATATAATAGATCCGATGATATCGGTATTCAGCACCGTATAAAGCAAAACAAATAAACCAATCCAGACAGCGCTCCATATAATGGCCAGTTTGATTGTTGACTTACCCTCTGCGGCTACCGGAGTGTCCCCTTCGGGTTTCTTCTCTGCTTCCATACGTCGTGTGTCACGGCTATTAGGAATGACACCTATCGCATCTCCCTCCGGGGTTCGGAGGTATTTATCTTTTAAGAATATAAAAACAACAACACCGAGCAACATACCGATGCAGGCGGCAAGGAATCCCCACTTAAAGTCGGCCGGATGTCCCGTATCTCCCAAGACACCACAAACAATGGGTGCAAAGAACGATCCGGTATTCACTCCCATATAGAAAATCGTATAGGCCGAGTCCTTCCGTTTATCATCCGGCTTGTACAATTGCCCCACCATGGTGGAAATATTAGGTTTGAAGAAGCCATTGCCGAATATAAGGAATCCCAACCCCGAAAACATCAGTGTGGTAGCCAACTCCACATTCTCGAAATAACAGCCGGAAAGAAACATAAGGAATTGTCCCATTGCCATGAGTAACGCACCCGCGATGATGGAGCGGCGGTTTCCCCAATAGCGATCGGCGATATATCCGCCAATCAGCGGAGTGAGGTATACAAGGCCTGTATAGCTGCCGTAGACCTGCGCACCATACGCTTTATCGAAAAGCAGCGCCTTTGTCATATACAGTACAAAGAGAGCCCTCATTCCATAATAGCTGAACCGTTCCCACATTTCGGTGGCGAAGATCAGGTATAGTCCTTTTGGAGTTGTTTCTATTTCGGGAGTCATTTATATAAAGTTATTCTATTCAAAATCGGCAAAATAAAAAATCCGGTTGTTTTGAGGAACCGGACTTTTTGTTTTATTTCTTTATGTTTGGTAATTCCAGCCCGTAGCCTTTTTTCTTGTCCTCGCGTTTCAGCAGGAAAGCGACTATGAGGGCGAGTATTCCGAAGCAGGTGAAGATAATCATGGGGAGAGTGTAGTCATACAGATTTACTGTTTTTCCATCAACTATACGCTGACCTGTAATGCAATATTTTTCCAACACAATGCCTATCACATACGGAACACCCATCAACCCCCAGTTCTGAACCCAGAAAATAAGAGCATACGCTGTTCCTAATTTATTTTCAGGGATAATTTTCGGTACAGAAGGCCACATCGCCGAAGGAACCAAAGAAAAACCAATTCCCAGAAGCACCATCAGGGCCGTAGCAAACCACCATACATTAAGGATGGGAGCAGCAAATAAAGAATGCACCACAATCAATAATAATGCCCCGATAATCATAATAGTAGCACCCTTACCTTTTTTATCATATATCCCACCAAAAAGCGGAGTAAGAAGTATTGCTCCGAAAGGAAGTATTGCTGGAATATTACCAGCAAATTCAGGTTCTACATTATATTTATTAATCATTAAATCCACTGCATATTTCAAAAATGGAAATACAGCTGAATAGAACAATACACATAAAAAGGCAATCAACCAAAAACCTTTATTTTTGACGATGAAGAGAATATCCGATACTTTAAATGGTTCTGACGGCTCTTCATTTGTCTCAGTGAGAGATTTATCAAGTTTCTTATCCATAACACAGAACACAAGATAAGAAATCAGCCCTACGCAAAGCAAAACCAATCCGAATAATATAGGAGCAGAGATATTACCGAAGTATTTTGCCATTGGAAATGCAGCCGACAAAGCCAGTGTTGTACCAATACGGGCAACCGAGACTTGCAACCCCATAGCCAGAGCCATTTCATGTCCTTTAAACCATCTTACAATAACTTTCGTTACTGTAATGCCGGCAATTTCAACACCCATACCAAAAATAGCGAATCCGATACTGGCGAGCATAACCTGTGAGTTTACACCTAAAAGAGTTCCCTCGAAAGTAGAGCCGTAAGCAACGGAGTAATATTTCAACGAGCATCCTGCAACCATCAGAATACATGCACCTAAGCCTGTAAAACGAACACCCATTTTATCGAGAATAATCCCTCCAAAAATAAGCATAAGAAGAAATACATTGAACCAGCCATAAGCACTGGTAAAAAATCCGTAATCGGAACTTTGCCATCCAAATTCACTTTCCAGTAAAGGTTTCAACGGAGCCATAACATCTGTTATGAAGTAGCCGCAAAACATGGTTAGCGCTACAACACCCAGAACAGTAAATCGGGCTGCCTTCGAGTCGCTTAGTTTTTGTCTTAGTATTTCGGTCATTTTTTGCTTGATTAAGTGATTGTTTTAAATTTTTGCTAGGCAAAAGTATGTAAAAGAATTAGAAAAGTATAGTTTGCTACCCTAAAACATAGCTATTTGATACGTTAAATAGATTAAAGAAATATTTAACGCGATATTATCTAATAGCAATTGGTGACTCCTGTTAAAGCTATAAAAGCAACAAATAGGTCAGCAACCCTAAGATTTAAATAAATTTTATATCCATTTGAACACTCATATTTCTATTAACCGTATCTTTGCTTTTAAAATGTATCGGAAATATGACACTGAAAGATAAACATATCGTATTAGGTATTACAGGCAGCATCGCGGCATACAAAGCAGCATCACTGGCCCGTCTTTTGATTAAGGCCGGCGCGGAAGTGCAGATAGTAATCACCCCGTCCGGGAAAGAGTTTATTACCCCTGTCACACTGTCGGCACTTACAGGGAAACCTGTTGTCAGTGAGTTTTTTACCGCTAACGACGGCACCTGGCATAGCCATGTAGATCTTGGCCAATGGGCAGACCTCATGCTTATTGCCCCTGCAACAGCCTCTACCCTGGGTAAAATGGCTAATGGAGTAGCAGACAATATGCTGATTACTACATATATGTCAATGAAATCGCCTGTAATGATTGCGCCTGCCATGGACTTGGATATGTTTGCCCATCCCGCGACAACCCGCAACCTTGAAATACTGCGCTCGTACGGAAATATTATTATCGAACCTGCTTCCGGAGAACTCGCAAGCCATCTGATAGGCAAGGGAAGAATGGAAGAACCTGAAAGAATTCTTGGGGCTGTCGAGGATTTCTTTACAAAGCAGGAAACTCTTTCAAAAAAAAAAATACTGATAACAGCCGGACCGACTTATGAACGGATAGACCCGGTTCGCTTTATCGGCAACTATTCATCGGGGAAGATGGGTTTTGCCCTGGCCGAAGAATGCGCAGGTCGTGGTGCTGAAGTTATCTTGGTAGCTGGACCGGTTTCGTTAAAAGCGACTCATCCTAATATTACACAAATAGACGTAGAATCTGCGGAGGAAATGTATAATGCATCCGTGAAAGCATTTCCTGCAATGGATGCTGCTATATTATGCGCCGCGGTTGCCGATTTCCGCCCCGAAGAACAGTATGCGGAGAAAGTAAAAAGGAGCGGTGATATACTTAATATTTCACTTGTTCCGAACAAAGATATTGCGGCATCGTTGGGTAAAATGAAAAAGGCGAACCAGCTTCTTGTCGGATTTGCTTTGGAGACGAATGACGAGGAAAACAATGCCTTAAAAAAAATTGTGAAGAAAAACCTTGACTTCATTGTACTTAACTCTTTAAATGATGCAGGAGCAGGATTCAAATACGATACAAACAAAATAGCAATACTTAACCGTAATGGCCAACGCAAAGACTTTGGCTTGAAATCGAAGAAAGACGTCGCTTCCGATATTATAGACGAAACCTT
Organism: uncultured Dysgonomonas sp.; assembly: GCF_900079725.1. Taxonomy (NCBI): domain Bacteria; kingdom Pseudomonadati; phylum Bacteroidota; class Bacteroidia; order Bacteroidales; family Dysgonomonadaceae; genus Dysgonomonas; species uncultured Dysgonomonas sp. Next base: position 3,044,419 of record NZ_LT599032.1, on the reverse strand, counting down.
CCTCTAAACTTTTATCCGACCGGTAATCGGAAAACAAATCCTCCCTGTATTTGTTGATAATAAGATAACTAAACAAAACGGCATTGTTTAATGACTAAAAAAGGGAAGAAGAGACTAAGGATCATACTTATCACACTTGCATTACTCATTGCAGGGGGTTTTGGTCTTAACTGGTATCTGACCTATCAGTTGGAAGACAGCCTGAGGCAAAAATTCAGGGAAGAGGTTTCGAAAGCGACAAATGGCTTCTACAGTTTTTCATACGATCACCTTTCTGTCGGATTCTTTAGCGGGGAACTTATAATTAACGGAGTTGAACTCATTCCCGACTCAGTTGTTTTCGAAAAATGGAAAAACGGGGACAGTCTGCCCGACCTCTACTACAAAGTAAAAATAGATAAGATTCACTTCAAAGGTATAAACCTTACATGGCGCAAAAATTATAAAAACCTGGATTTTAGCCTGTTCGAACTTAAAGCCCCTGACATAAAAGTCTTTCAGCCTCAATTACATTCTTCTCTCAAATCATCGTTGGATGGGCAACAAAATAAAGAGCGGGAAACATTATACCAGATGATTTCGACATATATAGATGTTCTGACTGTGAAGCAAATAAATCTGGGAAATGCTAATATCTATTATATCGTTGAAGACTCCATTTCTCCGGTTCAATACGCACTTAGCGATGCAAACTTCAACGCCTACGGATTTAGGCTGGATAAGGATTCGTATTCATCGGGGAAATTACTCTATTGTGATAACTTTGAATTTACGGCAGACAAACCTCAGCAATTATTATACAGCAACCAGCTTATCCTGAATACAAGGAACATTAAACTGAGCACAATCGACGAACTGGTACAGATAGAAGGCGTGCACTTGCATCCGACCGATGATTTCTGGGCCGGTAGGACGGAGAAAGCCGGTGCGTATCTGGATGCAACTATAAAATCGGTATTTATTAAAGGAGTTAAATTTAAACGGGAAAAGGCATTGAATTATCTGAATGCCGACTCTTTCGATATTTCTTCCACCGATATTCAATATTATAGTGTGAAAGATAAATCTACCGCTCAGGATGGAGATTCTTTGAAGCAAAATAATGCAGATAATGATCAGACATGGTCTTTATACAGTATTACATCTCCCATCCTCCAAAGCATATCTATAGGGAAAATCGGGATTGAAAAAACCAAGTTCCATTATACGTTTACCCAAGACGGCAGGTCTGACGAATATTCTTTAGAGCAATTTGATTTCCACGCAAAGAATTTTGTTATCGATTCCTTATCTGAAAAGCAAAAAAGATTCTGGTATGTCGATAATTTTGCCATGGAGGCAACCAATATAAAGGGACTGATTGCCAGCAATAATTCAAATGTCAATATAGCAACCCTAACGCTCAACACGGAAAGTAAACACTTCAATATCTCTGACATAAGAGTTAATCCGATATCAACCGTAAATGCGCGAAAAGATTATTTTTCGGGTAATATAAAATCAATCCTGATAGATGGTCTGAATTACGATACAGGCGTTTCGGCAGAGCAACTCAAAATAGAATCGCCCAATATCAGGTATTTTAAAGTAAAAAAGAAGAGTAAGCCGGATTCATCGAAAAAAGACGAAATAGAAATATCCGATGATGCTCTGGATATATTCAATCCTTATGCGAATTATTTATCTGTGAAAAACATAAATCTGGCAAATGCGAATATTATTATACATGATTTAGGCTCTAAAGATAATTTCCGCTTGCAGAAACTGAATTTCTATGCGGTAAAATTCCTCATCGATGAAGAAACCCGAAAGACAGAAAAATACTTATTCACCTGCGACGATATCGGGCTTTCATTTAAAGATTTCGATAACATTCTGCCGGGAAAGCATTACAGGTTAAAGATAAAGGATACTAATATTTCAACCTTAACGGGACTATTACTTTTGCGGGATGTAAAACTGATCCCTCAGGAAAATACATGGAATAAAGCTCCGGCAACGTATTATGATATCGATATCCCACTGATAAGAGTGAAAGGGTTCGACAACGACAGCTATCTGAATAAAGAAAAAGCGAAGATAAAATCCCTTGAAGTTAATTCACCACGAATACAGATCATTAAAACCGCCAATTCAGCAATAAATAAGGATAATGAAACTTCTTCCGATAAAACAATTTCTGTTATCAAAAGTCTTGTTGCAGATAATATAGACCTAAAGAATGTGCAAGTATCTTATATCAACCGGGTATCTCACGATAGCCTGCAAACGACATTACAGGCTTTACAGCTACATTCGTTACAATGGGATTTAAACAAGGATTTCAGAATAGATAAGTTTATTCTAGAGTCTCCCAAAGTAGACTATATTGCGAAACAGATAAGTAGTCCCTCGGAAAACAATCTGCAAGCGAAAGGTAATCGTGGGGATATAGACGAATTATTAAAAATCTTTGGAAAAAAAGTAACTATAGGAACGTTCACACTTTCCAATGGAGCATTTAATATCCAAAAGCCGGAAATCAATTTCAAAGCCGAATTGGAGGATTTTAATTTGTCCGGTATTGATTGGAATCACGTGACTGGAAAATCATTCCTGGACATGGCTTCTGTCAACATAACAAAGCCGACCGTGGATATAAGAAAGAGTAATTCCGCCGATACTATTCAGGCACAGAAAAAAGACTCTTCAAGCACCGACCTGTATTGTTCATTGCGCCCGTATATAAATAAATTATCAATTAAGAAATTCAATCTGGCAGACGCACATATAAACTATGAGCATTCTCCGGATGGAAAGCAACAAAACCAACAAACAGTAAATACAACGAATCTTGTCCTGTCGGGATTCTTCATCGATGCCGATGCACGGAAAGTAGACATGGAAGATATCCGCTTTAATACGAATAACCTCCACTTCCCCATTATGGATGGCTTCTATACAATTGATGTAGGAGAGATAGATATAAACAAGAAAAATGCGAGTCTGGCTCTTTCGGGTATAAAAATGACATCTGTTTACCCCAAAATGGACTTTGCTTATAAGCATCCGACACATATGGATTGGTTCGATGTCACAACAGGGAATATCAGCCTTTCGGGCGTCGATTACCAACGCTATTTCTCTGATAATATACTGGATGCCAAACGACTTGTAGTGAAAGACGTTATGCTTCAAAACCTGAAAAATAAAAAGATATATACACCGCCTAAACTCCAACCTCTTATTTATACAAAATTATATGATCTTCCGTTCCGGATATCTATAGATACAACCGATGTTTCTAATTTCTCTGTTATATATGAAGAATTACCTAAGAATGGAACAGTACCGGGACAAATTTCATTCATGGGTATGAATGCTCGTATAGACGGACTGACGAACATAGCTTCACATCCTCAGCAATACATGCATCTCGATGCAAACGGCAACCTTATGGGGACAGGCTATTTTACTGCAAAATGGGATATGTCTGTCAGCCCCGATTATGACTGCTTTGTTTTGGATGCACATTTGCATCGCTTCGATTTACGTGACCTAAACCGGATTATAACCCCATTGGCTAAAGCGGAAATAAAGAGTGGCACACTCAAATACCTGACTTTTAGGACAGAAGCCTCAAGTATGAATGCATCTGTAGGGATGAAATTCCTCTACAATGATTTAAGAATAAATATACTAAAAGGCGATGACGCGGAGTCTTCAAATAAATTTGTCACTAATATCGCAAATGCATTCCTGCGGTCAAACAATCCGAACAAAGAGAATTCAAAACCCCGTGAACCCTACCTCTATATAGAAAGAGACCCTTATCATTCAACATTCAATTATTTTTGGCAAATACTACAGCCTGCCGTTGTGGAGTCTGTGGGTGTATCCCAGAAAAAGCAAAATTTTGCGAAGAAAGTTACCGGTTTCTTCTCTAAAGTAAAAAACTTCTTCACAGGTAAAAAAGATAATAAGCCTTCTACATCGCAGGAAAATATAAGACCTAAAGTGCTTAAGTAAGACTATTTATACGAATCATTCGTTTAGTTTTTTTAGCCTTTCTCTCGTGACGGACTCTCGAGAGAGGAAGGAAAACTAATTTAAACAGGTTCTAAATACAAATCGAATTTTCATAACTTCGTGCATTACAATTGCGATACGATATGGAAAACAACAATATAAGCCTGAATAAGAAGTACAGGAATATTGTCATCTTATCTCCTTTCATTATTATTATTCTTATAAATATAATCGTTGCACTTTCCTTCGGAAAACTGATCGAAAAACGGGCTTTCATTCCTGTTATCCTTATAGAATGGTGTATATTTTCTTTCCTTATATTCAGATATGGAGGGATAAATTCGGTGAAAAACTAGCTGAAAAGCCCCAGAGAAATATCGGCTGGACTATACTTGCACTTTCAACAGGATTCATATGCCTGCCTATATTTATATTCAATAAACATTTACTGACAGAGTGGACAATATTATGGAAAAGTAAAAGCGAAAAAAGTGTCAAATCCGTCAGGTTTTGACAACTAATAAACATATCTTTAAAATCCGAACAAAAAAAAAACACTATAAATCAATTAATTACTAAAAAATATAAGTTTCACTAAAAAAAATCTTCTAAAATCTGTAACCGAATGTAATACTGTATAGTCATATATTCGGAAACAGATTAATTAACAATATAAAAATTAGAAATTATGGACTTTATGCACAACATTATACCAATTGTAGCTATCCTTTCTTCAGTAGCACTCCCTATAGGCTTCGGCATGTTCCTTGGCCTGAAATCAATCGCTTCGAAGCACAAGGAACGTATGGAATTAATAAAGCAGGGTATCATCCCGCCGGATCAAACAAAGCCGACCCCGAACAAATACAGATCATTACGGAATGGTATCCTTTGTGTGGGCATTGCCCTGGGATTGATTATAGCCCTGATCATATCGCGGGTTATGGAGCTTGGAGAAGACGAAGCGTTCTGGGTAGTTGCCTCCGGAATCCTATTATTCCTCGGAATTGCCTATGTGACATTCTATGCGCTGGTAAAAGATAAAAAGGAATTTGACGACGACGCTGAATAAATGAACGAAAAGCAAGAGATATACAAGGTACTGAAGGGGGATACTTCCGCCTTCGGCTACTTTGTGGATACATATCAGGATATGGCTATCACTATAGCCTTCCGTGTCTGCGGAAACAAGCAGGATGCGGAAGATATAGTGCAAAACGCCTTTGTCAAAGCTTTTCACAATTTGCATACATTCAGGGCCGACAGTAAATTCTCTACATGGTTTTACCGTATTGTATATAACACCGCAATAACCGAAACGAGAGGTAATGTGCACAACACTGAGTTTGTCGATTATAAACAAATAGACATGACCGGGTCGTACTCCGACATGGACACCATGGCTCAGGTAGAAGAAAACGAACGAAAAGAGCTTATCGATAGAGCAATGGAGCGCATGCCTAAAGATGAAGCTGTGATACTAACCCTATACTATCTTGAAGACAACTCGGTAAAGGACATTGTACAGATAACGGGGCTGACTGATGCAAATATTAAAGTAAAGCTGCACCGGGCAAGAAAACGATTTGCCGACACCATAAACCTACTAATGAGGCATGAATGTGCCTAAGAAAATTTTTTATATATTTGAATAAATAAAAACAACGATATGCAAGATGACAAGATAAAGGAACTTCTGTCGGGCACAAAGATGAAAGCCGGAGAGAGCCTGAAATACAGAATCATGCAACAGATAGAAACGGAAAAGGCTCTGATCCCTAAAAAGAATATCAGTGCGCGTCCCGTCATAAAAAATATGCTCACCACTTTCGGTGTTATGTATGGACTCATCGCCATAGTGGGACTGGCTCTGTACACAACAGCAGGACAGAGTGCATTAAGCTCGACCACCTTTTATATTCCGGTGATACTAATTTCTTCTGTTTGCAGTGTATTCTGGATGATCTCGGTCTACGATGACCGCAGACGCAACAAACATAAAGCAAAGTAATATATTAAAACATAAAAACGGCCTCAATTGATTGAGGCCGTTTCCTTGCGTATACTAGTGAGGTATTATTATAATATGTAAGTATTCTTTCGTTTATTTTTTTACTTCACTTTTTACTTTTTTTGCTTCTGATTTAACTTCTGATTTAACAGCTTTTGCTTCTGATTTCACATCAGCTTTTGCAGCCTTTGCATCGTTTTTTAGAACTTTAGTTTCTTTTTGTGCAGTTTTTTCTGCAGCTTTCACATCGGCCTTAGCTTCTTTTTTCACTTTAGATGCTTCCGATTTTGGAGTAACATTTTGAGCCATAACACTAGTAGACGCAATTAATGCAATTGCCATAACACCTGAAAGAATAATCTTTTTCATAATTTTTTGTCAATTAAAAAAGTTAAACATGTTGTTTAAATACGGAACAAATGTATATCTGATTTCAGATTAGCCGCTGTTAATCCGCGTTAAAAAAAATGACTCTATGTGTAAGGATTATTAAGGATTATTTACTTCGTTTAAATAGTGTCTCAGCGCTTGTTTTAGAACAAAAAATATATCCGGATTTTACACTTCTATTTACACTTTCATTAATTTAAGGTTTATTAGCATCAAATTGTCAGTAATTAAAAAAAGGATCCGAAAATTATCGAATCCTTTCCTATATATATATCTATAAACTATCTCCGAAATCCTCCTTAAATTTTTGCAATAGTTTTTGTGGCCAATCGCTCACCGGTTCAAGCCCACCCATAAAGAAACGGAGAACAGGCGGTTCGTACACAAATCTAAGGCCTCCTATCAGATGGCGGTTCTCATAGAGCCAGGTCATGCGGTCTTCCACATATTTGATTTGGGAAAGGGTAAATACACGGCGGGGAATAGCCAGACGCAGCAATTCCATATCGGCATATGTCTCATTGCCATATTCATCGCGCTGATTAGAAACTGACCCCCGTTCCATACCACGAATTCCCGAAATAAGGAAGAATGCAGCCGCAAGCGACCCTGCCGGATACTCCGTTTGGGGAATATGGGAGCAGATTTCCATAGCATTCACATGGCAGCCAAGTACTCCCGCAGGAGTCACCACAGGGATACCCTTGGCATCGAGCGCATTCACTAAATAGGCGATAAATTGAGGGCTTTGGCAAATCATACTTTCATCCAGTGTTTCGTACAAACCCACTGCTATTGCTTCTATTTCCCGGACCGACATACCGCCATAGGTAAGGAATCCTTCGAAGAGAGGAACAAGTGGTTCCAATTCTTTGAATATCGCATGATTATTAGTACAAATACCACCTCCGCGGGATGAGCTTAATTTACGGGCCGAAAAGTAAACGAGATCAGCAAGGCCTGTCATACAAAGTATAATTTCAGCCATCGAACTACTCTTAAATTCTTCTTCCCGCTGTTTTACCAACCATGCGTTTTCGCCAAGTAAGCTGGCATCCAATACAAGTTTGATCCCGTATTTATCGGCAATAGCGCGAACTCCCCGTAGATTCTCTATAGAAAAAGGTTGCCCACCAATCAGGTTTGTGGAGGCCTCCATACGGATGTATGGTATATTTGCCGCGCCATGTTTTGTAATACACTTCTCCAGCTTTTCCAGATTCATATTCCCTTTGAAAGGGTGTTTGCTGTTTATTACGTAGGCTTCGTCATACAACAATTCTTCTATCTTGCCTCCATATTGGGTAATGTGCGCCATCGCCGTTGTAAAGTGGTAGTTCATAGGCACAATACTACCCTTACGGATAAAAGCATTGGAAATAATGTTTTCGGCTGCACGTCCCTGATGCACCGGCAATAAGTACTTCTTGCCGAGAACATCTTCAACGGCTTTTTGATAGCGGACAAAGCTCTGCGAACCAGCATAAGCATCGTCGGCAATCATCATGGCTCCCATTTGGCGGTCGCTCATCGCGTTTGTTCCGCTATCGGTAAGCATATCAAGGAATACATCCTTTGTATCGAGCCTGAATGTATTGAATCCGGCTTCGTATAATGCTTCCAAACGACGTTCGATGGGAACTAAATGTAATTTCTGTACTACACGCACTTTGTGCAACTCCAGTGGGATATCTTCTCCACCGTAGAATTTGATTTTAGCAGAATTGTCTGACATGATATTAGTTTATATAGTATGTTAAAATAGATTATGCAAGATATAAATAATTATTCAATAAGCAACAGGATTGCGAGTTAGATAATGAAAATTTACAAAATAAGAGAATTCTGCTATCTTTTTGTTAATATTCTTTTTATCCCGTGAACATGATAGAATCGGGAAGATAACACCTTTACAACTAAAAACTCGCACCAACTTACCTGTCTGCTTATTGCTTATTCCAAGACGTCAAAGAGCTAAAAGCCATATCTGCATAGATAAAATTATCTAAACTTAATCGGAGTTTCAATTGTTAAATTACTATCACGATCAATGATCTATAAAGTTAAAAACAATGGAAAAAGTAAAACTGAATAATGGTATACAAATGCCATGGATTGGCCTGGGCGTATTCCGCATCGAAGACAACAACGAGGCACAAAGAGTAGTAGAAACCGCGCTAAAGGTAGGATACAGGCATATTGACACGGCTATGTATTATCACAACGAAGAAGCAGTAGGCAAAGCAATCAAAAATTCAGGTATTCCACGGGAAGAAATCTTCGTCACCACTAAAATGTGGAACGCCGACCAACGGAATGGAAAAGTAAAGGAAGCATTCGAAGCCAGCCTGAAAAGGCTCAATCTGGACTATCTGGATTTGTACCTGATACACTGGCCGGTAGAGGGTAAATTTGTTGAAACATGGAAGAAATTCGAAGAAATTTACCAGAGCGGCAAAGTAAAAGCTATCGGGGTAAGTAATTTCAAGCAACATCATCTCGAAACTTTACTAAAAGAGACAGCAATAGTACCTGCTGTAAATCAAATAGAATTGCACCCATACCTCACACAGCAAAACGATCTGGACTTCTGCAAAAAAGCAGGTATCCAGGCAGAGGCATGGAGTCAGTTTGCTGCAAATCAGACCGGTTTATTCGAAGAAAAGATACTAACAGATCTAGCTGTAAAATATTCAAAATCTCCTGCCCAGATCATCCTTCGCTGGGACTATCAAAGAGGGGTGGTAACCATACCAAAATCTGCCAACGAAAAAAGAATGGCTCAAAACCTCGATATATTCGACTTTAAACTGACAGAAGAGGAGATTGGAATAATCAATTCATTAAATAAGAATAAACGCATCGGCCCGGATCCCGATCATGTTGATTTCTAAAAAATCTAATATAAGGAGGCTCCTCTAGTGTAAAGACATTAGGGGAGGCTTTTGTATATCCACTCTATTGCTCAGCCTTAATAATATCCACCCTCATATACTTCGTCCACTTCATCTCCTCCCTTCTTCCCCTTGATTATATTGAATTTATAAGAGAAGGTCAGCAAGAAATACTGGTTTATCGTATTCGAGCGTGAATCGGACATATAGTTACCACTTACATAACGGGTAATATTATTCCTGTCGTTTAATATATCGAAAACCTGTGCTTTTATCGTACCCCTTTTCTTTTTCAGTAATTGTTTCGCGATGGATGCATTCCATAACATCTCACTATTTTTGAAGTCATCTTCGTATCCCGAATAATAAGAGTAATTGATACTACTGGTAAGAATAAAGTCGTACGGAAGCCTCCACAGGGCAAAATGATTGAGCGTATAGTTCGTTGTATTCCTATCCTGTAAATCGGTAAGATTATTCCTTGTCATATTATATGACACGCCTGCCCGCAGATTGGTTTCAAACTTATCGTTCTTAAATCTGACAGACACCTGTTCTGCAAGTACTACATTATGCGTTATTGCTTTTTCGCCATTGGTGTAACCTATATTCTTATAATAATTCCCCGTCGAATTATTGGTTACAGTGAATTTCTTGTTCTTCAAGGGCGTATTATACATGAAATTTATGTTTGCCCCCATATTTCCACTCACATTCCTGTATGTATTAATGCTATTCCCCTGTTCATCTATCAATGTATAGTCTACAATATTGTTGAATGTATAATTGAATCCCGCCATAAGCATCAGGAAGCGGCTTGACTCATAATCCGATTTCTGATAAAAGACATTGAAGTTGTTGCTATAGCTTGGCTTCAGATTCGGATTCCCGTAATATTTCGACAAGGCATTTACAATAACCGTATCGGCAGAAAGCTGACTGATTCCGGGCTGGCTTGTCGAACCCGAATAATTGAAATCTATATTTGTCCTCTCGTTCGGAGTATAAGAAAAATTGAGGCTGGGAGAAAAATTTACCACGCTTTGCCTCAGGGTATCAATAATAGAATCGCCAAGGCTGATCTTACTGCGGGAATGTGAAGGATCTACACTGAAACCAATTGTATATCTGTATTTCTCTTTTGTAGCCTGAAAATTGAGGCTGATGTTCTGATTGATATATGTATTCTTCGTATTTCGCGCATAAGCCGAATCTATAAGAGTATAGTTACCTTCAGCATCTCTTTTTCGTACATCCCGTATCCGTTCGGAATCATTTGATCCGTAAGAGTAGGATAATTGTAAACGATAGTCTTTTCCAAGCGGCTCTACATAGGACATAGATACATTGTAGCTATTGGTATTATTGTCAGTATTGGTACGCTGGTCTATTACCTTATCTCCCGCATCTCCCGTATAAGTAGTATAAGAATAATTGGTTCCTTTACTATTCTCTTTTCGCAAGGTGTTGTTAAAGGACAAACTGACAGTCCGCCCTTTATTATTTAGCTTACGGCCAATGGTAAAGTAATTATTTATACTGTATCCGTCTCCTTTCGACCGATTGGCGGATTGCCCGGAAGTTGTATCCTTTTCTGCCACATAAGAGAAGTTTGTCGACGTTTGATCACTCTCCGTATTGTTAAAGCTAACATACGAACGGGCAAAAATAGTGGTCAGAGTATCGGGTCTCCACTGTATATTCATTCCCACATTCATATTATCCCTTTTGTTGGTCGACGACATATCCTGCCTTGACAAACGATCACCCGTAGAGAGGAATGTCTGGGTATTTGTTTTGGTTTCCATCAGGTTCTCATTGTCAGAGTACCTTACATTTCCCCCTATTTTAAATTTCTCCGACACTTGCATGTAAGCATTCATACCCACATTCTTATTCTTATCTATACCATTATCCATCCCCGACATATACTCATCATCACTCACATTATTCATGTCTCCTACAAAAGATAATTGATTATCGCCACGCATGTGATTTACCAATATCTTATTGGCATATTTGTCGTCTGTACCATACCCGCCTTTGACATCGCCGAAAGTACTTTGCTTCAATTCTTCTTTTACAACCAGATTCAGTACCTGTTCGGGGTCTTTATCCCTAAATCCTGTCACTTTCGCCGTCTCGGATTGTTCCTTGTATAGCTGTAGTTTCTTTATCATATTGGCTGGCAGATTGGCGAGAGCCATTGGTATATCATTCCCGAAAAATTCTTTACCATCCACCAATATCTTACTTATAGCCTTCCCGTTAGCTGTAATATTACCATTCGCATCCACCTCTACCCCGGGGATATTCTTTAACATATCCTGTAGCATATCACTTTCCTGCGATGAATATGAACCTGCATTGTATTCGATGGTATCACCTCTCACCAGGATACTGGGTACCTGCGCTTCCACTACAGCAGCACCCAATTCAATCGTATTCTCCTCCAAATAGATATCCCCTGCTGAATAGTTAGGATTCTCTGCTGTAGTATTAAAATTTTGTAAAAAACTCTTATATCCTATAAATGAAACTTCAAGTATATATTTATGAGGAGAGGCCGAAAGTCTGAACTTGCCTTTATCATCCGATGCAACACCCTGAATATAAACACTATCACTCTGATTCAGCAAACGTATGGTTGCAGATGCAATCGGCTCCTTCGTTTTCTGGTCTAATATGGCACCTTGTACATAGCCCCTGACCTCCTTCTTTCCTGTCTGAGCAAGGGAGGAGAGACTTATCATAAATAAAATAAACAGATAAAGATGCCTCATTAAATATCCTATTTTATATAAAAAACGAAGGTAACGCTTTTTTTAGTATTTCTTTATAGAGTGATAAAGAGAGCAAATTCGTTAAAGAGTTTATGTTTTTTATCATATCCATAGCTCCCTTACCCCTATAATAACTTATATAAGTATGAATATTTTGATTCATTTTCGCCAATTTCGAATGAAACGATATGACTCTTCAGCTACAACATAGACGACACCGGTAGTTCTAACCCGATAAGAATCTTTATCGGAAGTTAATTCCAATGAATTTGCTTCATATAAAAAACTTAACGGCTATATTCTGATTATTTTTTTTATCTTCGTAGAATAAAGACAAACTAATACAAATCGGCACCACGTTGAGGTGTAGAAGCCTAATTCTTATATGACACTTTACAAATACATTTGCATACTTTGTATGTGCTATACTTTTTTCTGTTGTGATCACAAAAAAGTTCAAACAAGAGAATCTAATAATATTACCTTAGACTCGCTCCAGAATGTTTGTAGAAATTCTCTGTTCACTTCTAAAGGTTTTGAAGAGTCATACTTGCTCAAAAAAGAAGCTGAAAGTCATGATAATGATCTCTATATAGGCTTTGCCTATAAGTACATGATGTTGACAGCCATGAACACGCTACAGGAGGATAGTATATATATTTTTGCAGAAAAAGCAAAATACCACTTTGGAAAAACGGATGAAGAAGATCAGTCTTTCAATGTGGATATAGCTCTTATAGAATGGGAGATGCAATATAAAAGTAAGCAGACAGCTTTGGACAAAGCTACGGAGCTCCTGGAAAAGATAGATGATAATAAGCTGAATGAACTTTATACATACGAACTGATATCCAATATCTACAATATTATGGGACGGATGGAAGAGGCCGAGTCTGCTTTTAATAAAATGATGCAGATAAAATGTGAATATGATATTCAGCTAAAAGGACAACTGCCTTATATATTCCTGAGAGGTGCCCAGATGACTACCGATCTCCAAAAATATGAACAATCGCTGGCGTATTGCGATTCTGCCCAGACCTATATAAAAGAGTATTACAATAGTGATACCAACCAAGCATTACTGATATTATTAAACCTTAATAAAGCAAACAATTTTATAGGCTTGGAAAGGTTAGATGAAGCCAAGGCAGCATTGGACTCACTTGATGTTATTATCGAAGGAGACAAATCTAATGGCTATTATTACTATATAGAAGGTATATGGGCCAAATACTATTACATCACCAAAAATTACCAGAAAGCCCTCGATCGTATTGAGCCCACTATAACCTATTTCCGGGAGACATCCAACATCCCCAATTATGTGAAATCTCAGGATCAAAAGATATTGATACTGACCGGCATACAAAACTTCAAGGATGCTTACGAGCTAAAGGCTAAAATTTCTACTTATTCCGATTCGCTGGCCATCGTGGATGCGCATCAGCAACTGAACGAACTACAAACAATATACCAGACAGATCGCCTGAGAAGCAAAGCGGAGCAAGACGCGCTGAAATTAAAAAATACGCATAATATCATTATCTCGCTGGTAATTACCTGCCTTCTGTTACTCATCACGGCCATCATCGTAATAAGGTATTCGGCTATATTAAAGCGTAAAAACAAAAAACTATTCCTGCAATATAAAGAGCAGGATAAACAGAAAGAAGGCCTTAAAAATATCATTATATACAACGAAAAAGAAAGATCACATCTAGCTTTATTTGATAAGATAGAGCTTTATCTGAACGAGTCGCAAGCCTACCTGGACCCTTCCATAAGCCGGGAGTTTGTTGCTGCGCAAATAGGGACTAACAGGCAATACCTGACCGAAGCGATACAAGCTGGTAAGAATATGACATTTATGGAATATATTAACGATTTCAGACTCAACTACTCCTGTCATTTATTAAGCCAGAAAACAGATCTATCCATAGAAGATATATACATAAATGCCGGATACAATAATAAGACTACCTTTTATCGCCTGTTTAAACAAAAATATGATTTAACACCTAAAGAGTTTCGCAAAATAGCATTAAACTATAATCCATCATCCCCCAAATAACCTATTAAGATTACATCACAAGCAACACCTTTCAATTAGCTATCCTACAGCTTATTGCAAAACATTCGCATTGTTTTTTTTGCGGATTTGATACAATGTTTTGCAGATAAGTAAACCTTTCTATGTCGAAGAAAACTAATTTTGACCGAAGTTCGTATCAGAAGACAGATATCGAATAAACTATTTATTTAAAAATGAAAAGACCTTATCAAAAATTGTTATTCTTTGCTATACTATTATTTATACAACATGAATTTATCAGACAAGTGGCATTAAGGCTATATGTATCTGATTTTGTCGATTATGCTATTCTTTTATATTTTCGACTTTTAATTATATTTACGATAGCTGCTTATTTACAGGTGTTTATTCATCTCGCACATCTGCTTATAAGGCCATATTCTTACATAAAAGATTATTGTTTTTCCATTGTATATACTAATAAACAAATTGTCTACTGTTATAGATTACCCAGAAAAATAAATTACACAAAGCCATTAGGGATTCAATATTGTCAGTATTTATTTGGTCTTGTTTTGTCTTCACCTTTTACTCTACAGTTTGGGAAAATCGTAGATAGTAAGCTGTTACAATATAGTGTGGGATCCCTAATTGGCATTGTTCTTCTTTATATAGAAAAGATCAAAAATTATTTGTCAGATATATCGAAAATTAAAGATGCTTATCACAACTGTAACAACAACCTAATATCAAATATTAACATTTATGAAAATTAACAAACGAACAAAACTAAAAGTATTATATTTTCTTATACTACTTATCTTAACCTTAAATATTAATGCACAGGTTACTGTCGGCTCCAATGTTCCTCCCAATAAAGGATCGATTTTGGATTTAAAAGAGGAGTCGTCCGTAAATGCCAACTCAACCCGGGGACTTGCGCTTCCTCGTGTCAACCTGACAAACGAAAGCAGACTCTACCCCATGTTTCCTGATAACTATACCGATCTCACACTTAATTCCACTCATATAGGTTTAACAGTCTATAACGTGAATCCTTGCGAACCATTTGGCAAGGGTGTTTTTGTATGGAATGGTTCCAAATGGGAACCTATAGGCGCATTGCCGCCAATCTATAAGCCGGCTAATCCCATTCTTGGAGGACAACAAATCTGTATAGGGACTTCAACCACCTTAACTTATACTCCAGATGACCCTGAGTATGAGGTCAAATGGTATGATCAGCCGAGTGGGGGAACTGCCACAACGGGTACAAGCCTGAATACCGGTATTCTGAATGCCAACAAAAGTTATTACCTTGCTTTAGAACATAAATCAGGTCTCAGCTGTGGTATATCGAACCGTACCGAAGTAATAGTAGCTGTAGTAGACCTTACTCAACCTACATTAATAAGCAATACCGTAAACTTGTGTTATGGCAAAACTACCAATCTCAATGATCTTGTATCATCAGCTACTAGCAACCTTAAATGGTATAATGCAACGACCAATGCCAATATTACCGGTACCGCCATCACTCAAGCAGGTGAAGGCAAGTACTATGCTAAGGATTATTCGATGGCTTGCTACTCACCAGCTTCCGTTACAGTAACAGTAAATGTAGCTGCCGATGTAGCAGCACCAACAGCTTCTGCGCAAAGTTTCTGTGGCCCGACCACTATAGCCAGCCTGATTGCTACCGGTACCAATATCAAGTGGTATACAACAACCAACGGAGGCACAGCTTTAGCGACAACAACAGCTATAATGGCAAGCGGGACATATTATGCAAGTCAGACATCGGCAGCGGGATGCGAAAGTGCACGTACTCCGGTATCAGTTATTATAAATACAGTGCCAACTGCACCAACGGCTTCTACGCAAAGCTTCTGTGGCCCGACCACTATAGCCAGCCTGATTGCTACCGGTACCAATATCAAGTGGTATACAACAGCCAACGGAGGTACAGCTTTAGCGACAACAACAGCCATAACGGCAAGCGGGACATATTATGCAAGTCAGACATCGGCAGCGGGATGCGAAAGTGCACGTACTCCGGTATCAGTTATTATAAATACAGTGCCAACTGCACCAACGGCTTCTACGCAAAGCTTCTGTGGCCCGACCACTATAGCCAGCCTGATTGCTACCGGTACCAATATCAAGTGGTATACAACAGCCAACGGAGGTACAGCTTTAGCGACAACAACAGCCATAACGGCAAGCGGGACATATTATGCAAGTCAGACATCGGCAGCGGGATGCGAAAGTGCACGTACTCCGGTATCAGTTATTATAAATACAGTGCCAACTGCACCAACGGCTTCTACGCAAAGCTTCTGTGGCCCGACCACTATAGCCAGCCTGATTGCTACCGGTACCAATATCAAGTGGTATACAACAGCCAACGGAGGTACAGCTTTAGCGACAACAACAGCCATAACGGCAAGCGGGACATATTATGCAAGTCAGACATCGGCAGCGGGATGCGAAAGTGCACGTACTCCGGTATCAGTTATTATAAATACAGTGCCAACTGCACCAACGGCTTCTACGCAAAGCTTCTGTGGCCCGACCACTATAGCCAGCCTGATTGCTACCGGTACCAATATCAAGTGGTATACAACAGCCAACGGAGGTACAGCTTTAGCGACAACAACAGCCATAACGGCAAGCGGGACATATTATGCAAGTCAGACATCGGCAGCGGGATGCGAAAGTGCACGTACTCCGGTATCAGTTATTATAAATACAGTGCCAACTGCACCAACGGCTTCTACGCAAAGCTTCTGTGGCCCGACCACTATAGCCAGCCTGATTGCTACCGGTACCAATATCAAGTGGTATACAACAGCCAACGGAGGTACAGCTTTAGCGACAACAACAGCTATAACGGCAAGCGGGACATATTATGCAAGTCAGACATCGGCAGCGGGATGCGAAAGTGCACGTAGGGCAGTAGCAGTTACCATCAATACAATACCGGCAGCACCAACAGCTTCTGCACAAAGTTTCTGTGGCAGCACAACGGTAGCATCGCTGGTGGCTACAGGAACCGGGACTGTGAAATGGTATGCGGCAGCTTCAGGGGGATCTCCATTAGCAAGTACAACAGCTATAAATACAAGCGGAACTTACCATGCATCTCTGACTTCGGCGGAAAATTGTGAAGGGCCGCGTAGGGCCGTAGTTGTTACTATTAATCCTTTGCCTAAGCTAACCAGTAAAACAGATGTAACCTCCTGCACGGATTCGTGGTTTGAATATAGGCTAACAACTGATACTCCTTGTGATATCACCTGGTCTCGTGAAGCATTACCTCCTTATGTTAAAAAGGCAGGAACCACTGATACCGGTCCAGCTAGCGGTACCGGTGACGAGATCACAGAATATATATATAATGCAATGTCTGAGTCTCATAGTGAAACAGTGCCTATTACTGTAACATATACAGTAACACTTAAAGATCGTGCTACCGGATGTACCAATACTCAGAAACTAAATCTAACTTTGGTATCGGTACTTAGTCTCACCAATTACGACTGGCAGAATCCGTTTTATATAAATAGTGGTCAATCGTTTTCGTTTGCCGCTAAGTTTAACGTACCAGATTCGCTGGTTAAGCCCGGATCAATCAAATGGGAACGTTCAGCTATATCTCAGCATCCTGAATATCCTGCGGCAAGCGGTTCCGGTTATATCGTCAATCATACATATATCAACACCACCACTACTAATATGCCTGTTTCATATTATGTAGAATTTGAGATGACTAACGGCTGTGTGGGAGGACAAACAGTATGGGTATATGTACGCCCCAAATAAACAGCTTATTTTAGCTCAAAATAGAGTAGATAAACGATAAAGTTTTTAAATCCCCTGGAACTTCAATTATTTCCGGGGGATTTTTTATTCAGTAAGATGAAATAAGGATATTGACACTAATCAGGGCTTTAACACACCTGCTACACTATAAAATATCGAATCGACAGGAATCGATGAAATGAAATTCTTTTGATAATTTTCTCATCAAAACTAAAAGAACACAAAACTAAAATATCGTATTATCTGACTTTTATAGAATAACATTATGACATCCCATAAAGTCTTTTTTGCCAAAAATCAAAAAAAGCTCCTTTCTACCCATAATTCAACAGAAATTATAGATCATATATACGATTTTTATGAAAACACCCTACTATTTATGTACAAATCTTTGATTAGTATCAATTTCCTTTGTTAGTATAAAAGATAAGAGAAAGACAGAAATAGATTTATAGTTCAAATATTCTTCTACATAGAAGGAACTTTGTCTGCTTTTCAGATAAACAGAATAATCATGCTTCACGGGCAAATTAATGCAACGTACAACCACATTTTTTCTCCTGATTATTTGGGAGATAGCATTATTTGTCTTCATTCCCTGCCAAATTGTTTGAGAAAACGGGCTCTAGAATTTTTTATGGGTGGAAATAAGGTATCTCTTTCTATCTACCTATCCATCAAACGGCTTACCACAAAACAAACATACAAAATTATAAAACCTATGAAAAAGATTTTAACTTATGGCTTCATGTGCTTATGCATAGTGGCTCCTTCCTTTGTTTCCGCGCAAGTAACTATCGGCAGCGACAAAGATCCCAATTTGGGTGCATTACTTGATCTGAAAGAAGATGAGTCAACTAATATAAAAACATCTGTAAAAGGGTTGGGGCTTCCCCGGGTAGAATTGAAAGATCTGAATTCACTGACAATGGGTACAAATATCATTGCCGACAACCCGGCCGGAACATGGGCTGCACACACAGGGTTAACTGTATATAGTATCAGCAATGGTTGTGTAGATGGAAAAATAATGTATCCGGGGGTATATACTTGGAATGGAGAAGAATGGATGGCCATTTGGCGTAAAAAAGAAATTCAGGAAAAAAAGGATGTCCGCACAATTATCGACAATGGAACAACAGTGGTTGGCGGGCGTACGGTCGGTACCTTCACCATGTCCTATGATAATGGAATAGACCATATTGAAAATAAAACCTATTACTATGCCGAATTCGGCGAAGCCGGAATATGGATGACACAGAATCTGGCAACCAGAGTTACCTCTGATGGTAATGTTTTAAAAAACAAATCAAAAATGGTAGAAATAGATCTTACCCCAAATGTTGTCTACACTTACCCAATTTCCTCTACCATAGCCGGTTCGTCAGGAACTTATGATATGAATATTGCGGCAGGAAAGGAGGTCGGATTATTATATAATTGGGATACAGCTGTCGGTTCAGATAATTGCAACAGAGGGGTAAACCAAGGTCAGTCCTCCAATTTTGGAGAACCAATAGGAGAAAATGAAATTGAAACCACAGAGCCAAATGGCCGCGTTCAAGGAATTTGCCCCAGTGGTTGGCATTTACCCAGCGACAGAGAATGGAATGAGCTAGAGAAATATTTAGTCGAGAATGCAGCCAGTCTTACACAAAGTCCCGTTACGGCTAACGGAAGTTGGACTCCCGGCGATGAAACAGCTATGAATCAAGGAACTAACATTGCTACTGTCATGAAGTCGAAAACTCTGGTAGAACTTTCTAGTTCCACATTAAGCTATGCCAATTCGAAGAAAGCACAAGAAGGGGGCTTCGATGTGTATATAACAGGGGATGTTTATGATAATCAAAGCAGTCTCTACGGCAAAAACACTTATTTTTGGACAGCTAGTATTTTTAATCCTACGACCGGAGCTGCATGGATGCGAGGGATATTTTATGACCAAGCAAAAATAACCCGTTATAATGCTATTGGTAAATACCGTCTTTATTCTGTCCGTTGCAAAAAAAACTAAACACTCACATTTATAAAAGCCACAGAGGTAAATTTCTGTGGCTTATTTTTTTGATATTATCAGAGGACCAATTAAGGGAAAAAGCAAAAATATCGCATTATATGATTTTAGAAATACAATTTTATACCTCATAATGCAACTTGTTCTTATCGGTACACATTATCATCGCAACAATGCACGACTCCAAGACATTTATCCGATCGAATGTACGATTTTTATAAAACATTCTATCAATTATGTGTGATTCTTTAACCAATATCAATTTCCTTTGTTCACATAAAAGATAAAAGTAGAAATAAAGATAAGAAGGACAAGAATCGAATTATAGTTCAATTATGCTATAAA
Organism: uncultured Dysgonomonas sp.; assembly: GCF_900079725.1. Classification (NCBI taxonomy): domain Bacteria; kingdom Pseudomonadati; phylum Bacteroidota; class Bacteroidia; order Bacteroidales; family Dysgonomonadaceae; genus Dysgonomonas; species uncultured Dysgonomonas sp. Next base: position 3,024,111 of record NZ_LT599032.1, on the reverse strand, counting down.
AGGGGGATTTATATGCACTCTCCAGACAAACAAAACAGTCATGCTTTACATTCAAAATAATGCAATACACCACTACATTTTTTCTCCTGAACATTTGGGGGTTAGCATTATTTTACTAGAGAGAGAGAGAGAGAGAGAGAGAGAGAGAGAGAGAGA